>JBFMEW010000045.1:0-51275 GCA_040753175.1 Acidobacteriota bacterium
TTGGCAAACTGCCACCCAATCGGCTAGCCAAGCAACCCGAAGCAGTGACGCCGTTTCAGGCAGGACATCCGCGGCAGGAATCTGAAGCTGTAAACCAGGACTCTCGAGGGAACCACAGTGGCCGCGCATAGCGCGGAGAGGCAGAAGCTGAGAGACCTGAGAGAACTGGAGGCAACTCCCGACGGAGAAGGGGCAAGCTGTCCGGGGCAGAAACCTTGGCCAGCCGCCCAGGTTGAAGTTTGTTCTTGACATGCCCTTTCATAGAACAACAGCATGCAGCGGACGTCGCTGCGCGCCGCCGCTGATGCTGAGCGTTAGGCCAGCTGACCGACGAGCCCATTCGACTGTTGATGATGGAGGAGGAACCCGTGGACATCAATAAAATATCGAGCCGCGTTTCCGGAAAGTGCACATCTCATCTGACAATGACCGAGAATGGACAGCTCATGATTTACTTCGTAGATGGCTCGGCGCTCCTCATCGAGCGGCGCCCAGAAGGTCTGGTCATCGACTTCGCATCTGACAATCGTTCCAGCAAGTGTGCTGTCGCCGTTCAGCCCACGTCACGCCAACAGGAGTATCTCGAATTCATCAAGAAGTACATGGCCCGCTTTGGCGTCTCACCGGCAGAATCCGACATCCAGCGGCATTTTCTCGTCTCCGCGTCCTCAGTCAATCAGATGATGCAGGCACTCGAGCTACATGGCTTTATCATGCGTCAGCGTGGAGTGGCACGGTCAATCCGTCTAGTTGAAGCCACCGACTGTGCGTTCTGTGGTGGTACTCATCACTTGAAGAATGGGAATCCCGGAGGCATAACCCGCGCGAGATAAATTGAGCCGCCAGGCGGCGCTGGACAGGAGTCACAGCGAGCGCTGAAGGCAGCCATCGCTCCGACGTTACAGTTTGGTTCGGTGCCAGCGCCGCCTATCTGCTCAATGATGACATCGCTCCCTGCGGTCGCGACTCCGCTTCGCTCCGCCCCTTCCTTTCGGCAGGGACAGAAAAAGCACTGTCCCTGCCGAAACTCGGGGTGCACCTTATCTCGCGCGCCGTTAGACCCAGTGATGGACTTTCTGCCATGACATGGATAGTTGGCGTTCCCGTGCTATTTGGCTACGCAGTGGCCCTCTCGGCCATTCGAGTCACCTTCCAAGACGGCACTGAGAGGGATTGCCTGCAAAAGATCTATCCGGTGGGCCCCTATCTGGCGGCAGGTTTTGCTGGCTCCGTTGCGATCGGCTTCGCGATGGTCCAGCGTCTAATTGAGTTGTTGCACGGAGCTGACAGAAACTCGGCTTGGGACCCAACTGAAGTGGCAAAATGGTGGCCTCAGGATGCACAGAGTGTGTCTAGTCGGTTTCCTGATTCCGAACGCAGTCATCGCTCCCAGATCTTGCTTCTTGGTGCCCATCCGACCCGGAACGCGGGTGACATCCCCTGGCCACGGTGCTACGTCTACAAGTTCTCCTCTCCTACTTTTGCTGTTCTTGAAGGTCAGTTGCACGAAGCGGTCTCCATTGGCTCGGGCACAGACACAAAGGTGTACAGGGAACGGCTACGGAGCATCCACCATGAGGAAGCCCTTGAGCAGCTAGAGACCGGCAGATCTGGTGGCATGGCGCGTGGGCTGATGCACTACATAACCCGGACCATTGAGGATGCGCCAACCGCGGGCATTAGTCGACACTTGCACATCTGCGTAGTAACACGGGGGCAGATCGAAATCGGCACTAACGACCGTCGACAGATAGGTGGCACTGGTGCTAATGATCTAGCGATGCCAAGGGTGGCCACAAGTTTGCAGGAACTTCATCGGATCGTCGAACAAGCAGGGTCATCGGCGGATGGAGCCGCATGCTAGGGCCTACGCGGCTGAAGCTGACCCGGCCCACGCGTTCTTTTTGGAAATCGCGAAGGAACTTTCCAAAGTCTTCTCCGGCTCCACCGCAGTGGGAAGCCGGGCAGCTTAGCCGTGAGTCGTTAGCCCGCGTAACGAAATGAGGTGTCAATAGAATGGCTATGTCGGTCAGACTGATGCGACCAGGCGAAACTTCTGAAGTCGTCAAGATGATGCGCGTCCTATGGCCGGACGTTCGCGACTACGACTTTAACTGTGAGACGGTGTACCTGTGGCAGCGTCCAGACGGATCGCTGGGCGGTTTCGCTTCGTTTTCTCTGCGACCGTGGGCTGAAGGGTGCGACTCCGCACCTGTTCCATACATCGAGGGCTGGTGGGTAGCTCCGGATCTACGACAACAGGGCGTTGGTCGAGAACTCGTTGCCGCAATTGAGCTCTGGTGCCGAGAGCAGGGCTATACCGAGGTGGGGTCTGACGCGGAAACCGCAAATGCGGTGAGCATCCAAGCCCATGGTGCGCTCGGCTTCGAGCCTACATTGCAGCTACAGTTCTTCCGCAAGAGGCTTTCGTGACAGTCGCTTGGATCAAAGGCGCGCGGTCTAACGCAAGTCGTCAGCCATGCAGAGGATTATCGTCATGACAGATCTTGAAACAGCTGTTGACCACATCTTGAACGCCCGCAGATCGATTCCCACGGAGCGGAGCATGCTGGTAGCGATCAGCGGCATCGACGGATGCGGCAAAGGCTATGTCACAGCGCGCATCATCGGCGCGCTAGAAGCACGAGGCGTACGCGCCGCGGCCATCAACATCGACGGGTGGCTCAACCTTCCCAATAAACGCTTTGATCCGTCCAATCCCGCCGAGCACTTCTATTCGCATGCGATTCGCTTCGACGCGATGTTCGCCGAACTGATTCTCCCGCTGCGCGATCAACGTTCCGTGCGCATCGTAGCGGACTACGCCGAAGAAACCGCGACGGAGTACCGGCCGCACACTTACGAGTTCGAAGACATCGAAGTCATTGCATTGGAAGGAATCTATCTTCTGAAGCGTGCATTCTCGACATATTACGACCTGTCCATCTGGATCGAGTGTAGCTTCGACACCGCGTTGGAGCGCGCCATTGCTCGATCCCAGGAAGGGCTTCCGCCAGAAGACACGATTCGCGCATACCGCACGATTTATTTCCCCGCTCAAGAGTTGCACTTCCAACGAGACAATCCGAAAACTACAGCTACGTTGCTTGTCAACAATGATCCTCGGCTCGGTCCAGTGAGTTGGGATCAGTGATTCCGCCGGCTTACAACCGGTTGCAGCGGACGGTCCGCTGCGCGGTCCGCCGCTGAACCGGAGCGTTATGTTGCCCCCGAGCTGGAAACCAGATGAAGCTTCACAAGCTTGAGATTACGCGGCGACAGATCGATACCGCGATTGGACCTATTCCTCAGTGACAAGGATTTCGTATCGGCTCTTACGCTTGCCGGTGCTGCGGAGGAAGTTGCTGGCAAACTACTGGAGCGAAAGGGAAAGAAGAACATGCTGCAAAACCTGCATGCGTGGTATCAGGACACCACGGGGGCGAAGATAGACTTTCGAGAATTTGCCCGAAAGGCGAGCTTGGCGAGGAATACCCTAAAGCATGCCAACGAGCCCAACGAAGACGAAGTCGAAATGCAGAGATGGGAAGCGGTGCAGATGATCATGCGGGCGATGACTAACTACAAGGATCTTGCCGGCACGCCGAGTGCCGCAATGGAAAAGATGGCGGCCTGGATAGCATCGAGGAGGGGCGCCTATGAAACAATGGAATGAAGGGCAACATAACCACCGGCTCCAGGCGGACGCGGTGAAAGCGCGTCGGTTTTCTTCAGGTTCCGCGGCCCGCGCCGCTGAGCCGGGTCGTTAGCCCTCCACCCATGCAGGGCGAGGGCGCTCGTGCGTGGTAGGACAAGCCGTGACTGGGACATGATGACACCATGATAGTCAAGAAGGATGAGCGCTTAAAGGAGACTTTCTGCGACCTCGCAACACAGTATTACGTGGCCGCTCGCTTCGGAGCCCAAGCAGGGCTTCTTCCGGTACACGGTAATCTCTTCCACCACGCCGTCGAGATGTACTTGAAGGCCGCTCTGGTCGCGACGTTACCTGTGGGGCAGATGAAAAAGAAGTACAGGCACGACCTGACCGCACTTTGGGATCAGTTCAAGACGAAGGAGGCCGATCCGGTGCTGAGTCGCTTTGACCCAGCGATCCAGGCACTCCACAAGTTCGAATCGATCCGTTACCCGGATGAGATCGTCGACAAGGGGATGCTCGCAAGCATCGCTTGGCAACCACATCATGCTGTCACGGGGACCGGCTCGGCGAAGGTGCCGCCAAAGTACGAGGTCATCATTGCGGACATCGATGACCTCGTGATTGAAGTACTCCAGCGCGCTTCGGTCAACCAGAAGTTCCTGATCACCCGAGTACATCACGCCTACGCGCGGGAGGCACTAGCGTACCAGAATCCACAGGCAGGGAGATGGCTATGACTGAGGGCTTGATTGGCTACGCCTGTCCGTGGGGTCGGACTACTTCGCGTGGCTTTCGGGGCCGGCAGCGTCGGACCGGTGTCTGCATCCGGTACCGGCCGTTCGGCTTACTCAAAGCCACATCGACCCCGCGTGGCCTAACCCCAGCGTGAACCCGACCGCCCACAAAACGGGCGGCGGGTTACGCTGGAGTCGTTGGGCAACCAAGAAGAACTACTCTTGTGACCTCACCACAACCAAATATCGCTGAGTCGCCAGTTTCGACCAAAGGCATCTATCGTGCCTTACCGAAAGGTATCTGGGTGCTTGGATTCGGCTCAATGTTCATGGACATATCGTCCGAGCTGGTCCATAGCCTCTTACCGACATTCATGGCCGCGGTGCTTGGCGCCTCCATGGTTACGATTGGCATCATCGAAGGCGTTGCCGAAGCGACGGCGGCGATCACGAAGGTATTCTCGGGCGCCATCAGCGATTACTTTAGGAAACGCAAGTTTCTCGTCGTGCTGGGGTACGGGTTGGGCGCCGTTACCAAACTGGTATTTCCACTCGCTACCACGATCTTGTGGGTGTTCGGTGCACGCTTTGTTGATCGCATCGGGAAAGGCATCCGAGGTGCGCCGCGCGACGCGCTAGTAGCGGACATCACACCGCCGGAATTGCGTGGCGCCGCCTATGGCCTGCGCCAGTCCCTTGATACCGTCGGGGCCTTTGTCGGGCCGTTGCTCGCGGTGGCCTTCATGATCTGGCTCGCGAACGATATCAAGGCCGTTCTGTGGGTGGCGGTCGTGCCGGCGTTTATCGCCATGCTGCTGCTGATCGTTGCTGTGCGCGAGCCCGAATCGTCGGAACCCGCCTCGGGTCCGAGAAACCGTCTGACGTTGACCGACGTCAAACGTCTGTCCCGGCGCTATTGGCTTATCGTTGCACTCGGGGCGGTCTTTACCCTCGCGCGCTTCAGCGAGGCGTTTCTGATTCTCCGTGCCCAGGACGTTGGGCTTGCGGTCGCCTACGTGCCCGCGATCATGATCGTGATGAATATTGTCTATGCGACCTTTGCCTACCCAGCGGGTGCCGCAGCCGACCGGCTTTCGGCGCGAACGCTTTTGGTCTTCGGGCTCGGGGTGCTCGTCGTCGCTGACATCGTGCTGGCGGCTGCCGCGTCGCCCTGGATCGTATTCCTCGGTGCGGCGTTCTGGGGCCTGCACATGGCGTTCACCCAAGGGTTGCTATCGAAACTCGTGGCCGATACCGCGCCGGCCGAGCTTCGCGGCACGGGCTTCGGAATCTTCAATCTGGCGAGTGGCGGTGCGCTCTTGCTGGCGAGCGTCATTGCGGGGTCGTTGTGGAGCGTGCTCGGCGCCTCGGCTACGTTTATTGCTGGAGCATCCTTTGCAGCCCTCGCAGCAATGGGATTGCTGCTTTACCATCCGAACGCACGAGCCACAGCACACAACGCACGACCGTGAAATCAAGGCTGCCCAACATGGCGCTCCAGCCGACGTCTCTGTCGGCGCTCCGCACCTCCAGAGCCGCGGCTGAGCTTGGGCGTTCGACGGACGAATGAGATGGACTTACGAAGCCGGGCGGCCTTTTTGGCGTTGATCGTGGCTCAGGCCGCACACTCGATCGAAGAGTATGTCTTCCGCCTTTTCGACGTCCTCGCGCCTGCGCGGTTCATCAGTGGCCTCTTGAGTAGCGACTTGGCGCGAGGGTTCGCGATCGCGAACATCGGCTTGGTGCTCTTCGGTGCCTGGTGCTATGTGGCTCGTGTGCATCGTGGGCTTCCGTCGGCTCGGGGCCTGGCATGGTTCTGGGCGCTACTTGAGCTCGGAAATGGGGTTGGTCATACTGCCTTCGCGCTCGCACGTGGAGGTTACTTTCCCGGAGCTGCCACTGCCCCGCTCCTGCTCGGGATCTCCGTCTATTTGATTGTGAGGCTGTCAGCGGCACCTCCACCATCGCTGCTGTCGTGAGTGGGCAGTTGTCGCGCAGGGTGGGAATGCCGTCGAACACCCAAACGGAGCCGACGCGCCGCGCAGTCCAACAGCGGCGCTCCGCTTGCTGTTGGCCGGCGGGTTATTGGCGGCGTTAGCCCGCAGTGAGCACATGGAAGCATCGCCCGGAGCGAATACACCCGTGAACTTCGGCAAGTCCAAGCAGCGCATCGCCGACCACGGGGAGGTGTTCACCCCACCCTGGCTGGTCGAGGCGATGCTCGACCTGGTGAAGGGCGAGACCGAGCGCATGGACTCCCGCTGCACCGAAGCTGTTTCATTTGCGGTATTGGTGAAGCAAAAAAGTCACCCGAGGCAGTGGCAGCTGGAGGAGCTGGGGCAGTTGGTGGGGCGATGCCGCTGCTTCGGACTTAGTCAGTTGAGACGGGAATCTGACTTCGTTGAACAGTAAATAGCAGGTCACGTACCGAGGACATCACCGCTCCAGAGAGGATGTCCTCTTTTTCCAACCGTTCTGCCTTCTTCAATTCCGCGGCAGCGTCGTCCTTGTTACCCATGGCCCGATAGACAGCGCTTAGCGCATAGTGAGCCTCTACCAGGTCCGACTTCAAGCCAACCGCCGCGGTAAGATGACCAAGTGCCGTCGGATAGTCTTTGTTGGTGAGCGCATCTCTTCCAGCCAGCCACCGAATGTATGGATCCTCTGGATCCAACCTAACAGCCTGTGCGATCGCCTCTTGAATGCTCTCTCTGTCTTCTGGTGTGGCATTCATAGTTGCCAAGGCTAGATAGTAGTAGGCGGCTGGATCATTGGCACCCAGTGCAATGGCAGTCTCTAGGAACGATTTGGCCTCTTCGGAATAGAACTGGCTTTCCAGGATAATTCCGTGGAGCAAGTAAGGAACGTCCCATTCCGGCCACCTGGACTCGATTTTGGCCAGCAGTAGCTTAGCCTCCTCCGGCTGTTTCAGTAGCTGTAAGGTGAAGGCCTGAGCGAGTACAAGTTGTGGAGCATCGGATAGGAACTTCACCGCTTGCTGCAACAGTGCCAGACTCTCACTGTACTTTTCATGCTTAATCAAAAAGAGAGAGGCCTGAAAGTAGAGGTCAAGTCGAGTCGGTGCGGTGCGAAACCCTCGATTCAATGTTTCAACAGCTTCTTCGAACCTTCCCAAGGCATCCAATAGTTGAGCACGAAGCAGATAGTAGTTCCCCTGACGCTGCTGAATCGAGGTTGTGTCGAGCACTATCAGCGCTGGTTTGGGCCCCCGGGAATGAAAAATGGCAATTGTCAGGTCGAGGCGAGCTTCGCTCGCAGCAGGGTTGGCAGCCACCACTGCCTCCAGAAATTCCCTCGCTGCTTCGTATTCCCCGTACTTAAGCAGTACCTTGCCACACTCCGCAAGAAGTTCGACGTCCGCAGTGAGCGTGCGGATTTCTCTAATCCCTTCCACACCAGCCGCTCTGTTCCCTTGACTGATCAGCATCTTCCCCAGCTGCAGCTTCAATCGGTAGTCCTTCGGACTCGCATTGACACTTTTCTTGAGGTAGGCAAGGTATTGACTATGCTGCTCGGCCCGAGAAAGACTGAGGTAATCGAAAAGACCCGACTGAGGGGGTCGTGCGGGTTCGTCAGACACCACTTGTTTGAACCTAGCTAATACATCTTTAAGTTCGTCTGTGCGTCCGAGTTTCCGAAGTGCTCGACTGTGATGGATTAGGACTGTGCGATCTTCAGGTGACAGGTCTAGGGCATGACTGAAAGCACGAACAGCCTGCTGAGGGTCCTCTAACAGCAGGTAGGCTTGTCCCAGTTGGTCCCATGCACGGACATTAGCGGGGTCATGCTGGAGAAACACCTTTAGGTCCTCGATAGCGCTTGCGGGGTCGCCACCCTGCACATTGAGGACGGCGCGAGCATAGCGTGCTGTAACGAGATCGGGATCGATGATCAGGACTTGGTTGAGATACTGGAGTGACTTCTCACGATCTTCCAGACCCACGGCTAAAGCCAGGACATATAGGCCGCGCGCTTCCCTCGGATGCTTGCTAACATACCACTGAAGATCTCGCAGTCCATCCCTTAACTTACCGCTGCGCGCCAGAGCGAAGCCACGTTCTCGCCGTGCTATATCGTTGTCGGGCTGCAGCTTGAGGTACCGGTCGTAAGCCCGCGCCGCATCTTCGAAGAACCCCAGTCTTTCGGCGAGTTGAGCCAGGAACAGGGGAATGTCAGACCGTTCTGGCGCCATGCGTTGAGCTTGGACCAATAACGCTGCCGCATCATAGTCTCGATCTCTTCCGCGCTGCGCGTAGACACGGGCCAAGCCGAGAAGGCAATCGACATCGTTAGGTCGTTGTCGCAAGGCGATGTCGAAGACCTCTTCGGCACGATCAAAGTGACCGGCACGATTTGCCGCCAAGCCCAGGTTGTAGAGGATGTCAAAACTGGCGGGTGCCGCAGCCAAAGCACGGTTGAAAGACCTTTCGGCATCCTCAAAACGCTCCCAATCCACTAGAACCATCCCGACCGAGAACGCGAGGCGCGAGTCACCAACAGATTGTTGTTCTAGTTGAGCGAGCAACTCCTCGGCAGACGACTTCTTTTCTGCCTGGTACAGTGCTCGAGCCCGCAAGAGCTTTACAGCCGGAGTGCGCTCCTCGGCACTAGGCAGGTTGTCCAGATACCGTAACGCCCTTGCACCTTGCTTTTTGGCCAGGCTTATCTGCGCCAGTTGCAAGTTTGCATTAGGATGCCGGGAGTTGGCGGCCACAACCTGAAGAAAGGCCACTTCAGCGCGATCTCTCATTCCTCGAGCCAGGTAATGATTACCCAGATTATTTTGCAGGGTCATCGAACCTGGCATCAGTCTAAGAGCGCTAATGTAGCACCGCTCAGCCTCTCGATATCGTTCTTGAGCATCGAGTGTAACTCCCAGAAGACTCAACGCACGAAGGTCGTTGGGCCGCTTACGAAGAGCTAAACGTAACGTCTGCTCCGCCTCCTGGATCTTTGCTTGTTGGATCAAAGTACTCACCTGCTCATATACCGAAGGTGCGACGCTGTCTTGCGCGTGGATAACCGAGCCGGCAAGCAAACCGAAGACTGCGGCTCGAGCAAAGGGTAAAACGGACACCGCCAGGATCGGGTCCAATCGATGCCACCGAGTCCGGCCGACCGAACGGAGTAATCGAGCTCTTAGCCTTCTTAACCTTTCTAATGAACAGCTAGCCAACCTGCCCCCCCCCGACTTTCTGTTCTCCATTGCGCCATCTACAGTTCAGGTCTGCTGGGTCGCAGCCTGCATTAGAGAAGAGCTTTGACCAGTTTAGAGGTTTCCTCTCCTAAACTCATCCACCAGATATTCGCAAGCTCGATCGCAAAGAGCCAGGATTGTGAGCGTCACATTTTGATTCCCGGAGGACACAAAACAACTCCCGTCAACAACGAACAGATTCTTGATGTCGTGGGATTGGCAAAAAGGGTTCAATACTGACGTTCGTGGATCGTGGCCCATGCGCGCCGTGCCTACCTCGTGAATGCTGGCGCCCGGATGCCACAGGGATCGGGTTACCGACAGTATTTCAAACCCAGCGGCACGAAAGGTTTCCTCCGCCGTTTCAGCGATGTCCTTAGCCATACGAAGTTCATTGTCACCCCAAGTTGCATTGATGCTCAGAACAGGGATTCCCCAGGCATCCACGACGTCCCGATCGATACTCACAGAACACTCTTTGCGAGGTAGTGCCTCCCCAAAACCTCCCATCGAGATGACCGCTGGAAAGAGTTTGCGAATTTCTCGCTTTAGGGAGGTTCCGAACAGATCATTCAGTTCCCTGGCGTACCATGGGAACAAGGTAGCGCCGGCGCTCCCCGAGAAGTGAAACCCTCGGATGTAATGCGGCTCACGGGTGTCAACGTTCCGAAAGCGGGGCATATAGAAACCGCAAGGTTTGGCATCGTCATTTACCACCTCGGCTCCATAGAGTTCGGGCGCAAATCCAATGATCGATCCCGTCATGGTGTGATCGTGGAGATAATGGCCGAGAAGCCCGCTAGAGTTGGCCAGGCCATTCGGGTAAACACGGGATTTGGAGTTGAGCAGGATCCGAGTGGACTCCAAAGAGGAAGCTCCCAGAACCACAATCTTGGCGAGCACTTCGTGTGTTTCGTGAGTGAGCCGATCGATGAAGATGACGCCTTTCGCTTTGCCGTCTCCATCGATGGTGATTTGCTGGACAACTGCATTCGGGCGTAAGGTGAAATAGCGGCTTTGGGCTGCGTTGGGCAGAGTGACATAAACTGAGTTGAACATGGCACCACTGTCGCAACCACGTCCGCAGTTGTGAATGCTGCAGTGGTGGCAGCGGGGGCGACCATAATGATCCTGGGTGATCACGGCCGTTGGGTATTGCACGACCGGACGACCTAATTGCCTGGCTCCCCGTCTTAGCAGGTGTTCCGCACAGGTGAATTTAAACGCTTTCATGAACTTCCCGGACGGCGCATGCCAGAGGCCACTGTCTTCTCCGGAAACACCGATTAGCCGCTCCACCTTGTCATAGTGGGGCTCCAAATCTTTGTAGCTGAGAGGCCAATCCTCTCCATATCCGTCGCGCGATCGGGCCTTGAAGTTCAGATCACTACAGCGCGGAACTCCTCGTCCCCATACCAGTGTCCTTCCTCCCACCACTCTGGCGCGGACCCACTCATAGGGTTTGCCCTGGGGGGTTGTGTAGGGATGTTGGCGCTTATCGACAAAAAACGGCCTAGTGTACTCATCGGCCACGTAGCTATGGTACTCCTGCTCTCTGGGCGAAAGCCGGCCGCGATACTTAGATTGATAAGGCCACTCATGAGATCTAAAGTCCCTTGAGGGATCGACTGGCGGACCTGCCTCAAGCATAAGCACCCTCAGTCCCGCGGCCGCTAATTCCTGGGCAGCCCATCCCCCGGACGCTCCGGAGCCAACCACGATACAGTCACATGTGAACGGACTTCTTCGAATCAGCACAGCCGCGAAACCTCAGGTACGTTGCTGCCATGGCGCAGCGTAGACTTCGCTAAGCTGCGTCCTCGTCTTCCGGGGGTGTCGGTCAGAGAAACTCATGCAAAAAATGAATCACCTCGCGACGCATCTGGGCAGTCTCTTCATGCCCAACTTCATACCGCAGGAGCCGCCATGCTTCGGGATGGCCCGTCTCCGCATACACCTGTTTGAGGTCCCTGTCCACTTGATCCAACCCCTGAGGAGGAGTGAGTTCGTCCAGGGTCCCCGCTAGGCTGAGGTGAGCTCTAGGCGCGATGAGGGCGTTGATCTGGGAGGTGTTGAAGTACTTGAGAAGAGAGGGAACATAGTAATAGATGCCGTGGCCGCCGAGCCCTCCGGCAGCAAGGAGCGCATCAAAGTCGGTGAGACAGCACAGGTCGACACAGACCGTCACTCGAGTGTCCAGCGCAGCCAGCCACCAAGCCATCGTACTTCCCATGGAGAGGCCCAGGGTCCCAACTCGCTCGGAATCCACTTCCGGGCGAGAGATGAGGTAATCCAGCGCGCGGATGCTGTCGTAGACCATCATGCCCCAGAGCACTTGTCCCTTCCAAAGCATTTCCTTAAAGAGGTCCATCTCGGCTCGCGCGGCACGCTCCCCGAGGAACCAGGTGTCCAGGCAGAGGACACAGTACCCCAAGCGGGTGAGCACCTCGGCATAAGGCGGCTTCTGAAGCACATCCATGCCATGGATCAGTTCGTGCTTACCGGAACCGTGGGAGTGGTTATAGAGAATCGCCGGGACTCGGCCCCGGAGTCGCTTCGGTCGCGCGAAGTAGGCAGGAACCGCCTCAACTCCGTTCAAGTCGAGGATCAGCTCCTCCAAGAGATACTTCGACTGCTCTCGTTCTGAAAGTTTCTGCGCTGAGAGAGGGCGTTGTCTGTCCGGCAAATCGCCCAGCAGTTGGTAGAGGTGCCGCCGACGTTTGGCAGCGTCGCGGTTCGACCAGTCACTTTGAGTGGTAGCCAAACCGGCCCGCGTCTCGAGCAGAGCGACTAATCCTCCGGTGAGCCCAGCGCTCCGAAAGAATCCCCTGCGATCTAGTGGCATGACGAGCCTCTATAGATACGGCTGCTGGCCTCCAACCTTAGTCAGAGCCAGTTCGAAGGTTGCCGACTAGTGCTGCAACCCATTTCCGTCAGGTGATCCTCTGCAGGTTTACCGATCGCTTGCTTGACACGGAATAAGTGGCGTTTCAGCACTCGACTCCGTTACTTCTTAGCGATCGCCGCGACCCAGCCGCCCTTGTACGGTGCGGAAAGCGTGACGACACGGCCTCCCTCGATCGTCGTATCCATCAAATCAAAGCCCCCCTTGGCCGATGTCTGAACCGGGATTCCCATGGAGACACTGATCCATGTGATGTTGAACGTGCCGGGAGCGCGAGTCACATCGAGCCCTACGGACCCTCCATTGGTGAAATAGAGCGCGTAGCGTTCTCCCGGCTTCGCCGCCAGGTAGGCTTCGTTGGGCGCGCAGTCAGAAAGCAATTCCATGTGTGGCGCGACTTCCCAGAACTTGATCTGGCTTTCCAGAATGCGCGCGGCCTTGATGGCGCTCTTGGCCAAGTCGTTCAGCCCGTTTCCAGAGTCTGGACGGTGGAACCGGGAGCTGGCGGAGCCACCGAGGATGTTGCGCCAGAACCGCTCGATACCGTCCTCCGGGCCGCCCGTCCCGAAGGGCTTGTAGCCGCTACCGTAAATCTTGGTGTGGTTGCTGGGCCGCGGATGCTTGTTGATCTGTTGAAGGAGCCACTGCAGCGTTTCCCAGTGCCTCGCGTCGAAGTTACGGCTATTCACCTGCGAGATGTCAGCAAACATATAGTGCTGGGGGTCCTCGAAAATGATCGGCGTTGATTTCGCCTGTTCGCCCTCATACCCATCGTCAAACATGTCGGTGGTGCAAACGATCGCGCCCTTTTCGGTGGCCTTGGACTTGATATAGTCAATCCAGAATCTTCCCCACCCTGCTTCCGACGATGTTTCATTGTTCATGCAATAAAGGACATGGCCGTAGGCCAGGCTGTAGGAAAGCATCTTGTAGACGAAATCCTCCTGATATTGCCGTATCACGTCGTAGTTCTTTACGTAGTGGCTTGTGCCTGGGATGGTATGGAAGAATGGATGTGTATCCGAATAAAGGTTTTCGTAGGCGTACTTCTGTGCGAAGCCCGATTGGACGGAGTCATAGTTGACGTTGTTTTTGGGGTTCCACGGACTCGTGTCCCAGTTCAATTCCCCATAATCAAAGCGGTCCCAGACTTCGATCTGCACAATGATGTCCCGCTCGGCGGTCCACTTCAGCATGTTCTGGAAGCGCTGCCAGTACTCCTCGTTCCACTGGCTCAGGTCGAACTTCCCGTCCGGCAGCAACTTGTGCGGCTTAAGTTCCTTGCGCTCACGCTGGCTCATTGTGTTGCGGCCATAGTTGGCCCCGACCGCCTGCATCTCGTCCAAATGCGGTTTGAGGTCATCGAGCAAGAAGAGATGGTCCGTCTTGCTTCCGCCCAGCAGCATCACGGGCCGGCCTTTATACTGCCAGTAACGCGGGTTCTTCGGCCAAGGCTGAATCCGGTTCGTATTGTCCACCACGATGGGGGGCGCGGCCTGTTCGGCGTGGGTTGGGACGCTTGGGACGGCCCACAAGGCCAAGGCGAGGATGGACAGGTAGTACATAGTCATGGCTCTTCTCCGATTCAAATCGTCGAGTTTGGGATGGTGGGAGGTCGGGTCGTTATCGACATTGCTGGAAGTGGCGGAATGGAACCGGAGGGTCTGCAGGCCTTGGCCCTTGAAGGCCAGAGGCGGATTGTGTGCCACCCCCTCGATCTCCTCGTGCTTGAGACCGACCTTCCACTCTTCGGGCAGGGCCCTCGTTTGTTGACCGTGCTCCAAGAGGCCCCCCTGTGTGTAAACAAGGCTTTGATGTCCTTAGCGCTCAGCGCCCGGTTATAAATCCGCGCATCATCCATCCCGCCTGTAAATGACCACGTTTGGGGACCGCCAAATACTTGCCCGTGGGCCCGGTCTTGCCCGAGAAGGGTCTCGGCATTTGAAACGTGAATCGGGCCGCCTACCTTGTGTGGAAAATCTCCGCCCGTGTCCTCGACTCCATTGATGTACGCGCGCATGACCGCACCGTCATAGGTCACGGCAAGATGATTCCATTGGTCGTAGGGAAAAGACTTCGGGGTGGTGAACCCCCCGTGCCAGTCTCTACCGGTGACTGAGATCCGCCATTCAATATTGTCCTTATCAACTCCACCGCACAAGACCAGCCAGCCGGCGTTCGTTTCGTCAATGAACCCATGCTTGGACGCAATTCTTGATTTTCTGCCATCCTGCGGCTTCTTGATCCATGCGGCAAAGGTCATGGCCTTGGTCATGTTCAGGCTCTCGCCCTTGCCGCAATTGAGATAACACGATTCAGAGAAGCTGAGCGCGCCTTTGCCGATTCTCCCTTTCACCCATTGGGGTTCGCCTCGTTCAAAGACGCAATGATTGCCGCTGACGACATCCTTGGCCATTCTGTCGGATCCCTCATCCATGGGCCAATGGCTCACAAGCCCGGTGGTTATGTCTCCGTTCTTCTGTTCACCCGCCTCTTCAATGAAGCCTCGTGCGTCCTGACCGTTCACCGGGTGGTGGGAAAATGTCCCCACGCCCAACAGTCCCAATGTCGCTACACCAATGCTTACCGTTGTCATGCTCCGAATCAGTTCGTTTCTTATATCCGTCGTCTCCTTTCGCGGACTAGTTCTTATTATCGACGCCTTCAGAGACTTATCAGACCGTAGCAACAGACTGCCGCTGACGGGGAGCATGCCGCGCAGGCTTCGCTACACGCTGTGGTCCCTTCCAAAGCGAGATTTCTCACTTGCGAGCTTCGGACTGCGGTTTCATCATCGCCGCTTTGTTCGCGCCTCGTATAGTCGCTATGGTGCCTCTTTCGATAAATTACAGTGGTCATGGCGTGATTCATCAACGTGGCCAAACCGAATTCCAGCCCCGCGCCAAGCCTCGGCGGTCCGGACGAACGCCGCCGGCATCGTCTACACCCACGTGTTTGCGATCGCGCTCCTTGGTTCGGGCGCCGATGCCGCCGCCGCGCGGGTCACCGGCGCTAGCTATTGAAGGAAGCGTGTGGGCGCGCCTAATTCCGCCAGCCGATCCAGGTCGAAGTCCTTGTAGAGGTCGAGACAAAAAAGCTCGGGAGCGGCTTGGTACTCGACGGGCTTGTCGAGCAGATAGCGCAAAGATGGCTTGCCCTCGCGCACCACCACTTCTGAAAAGAGTTCAGGTTCGAGGGCCGCCGCCACAAATGCCGTCACTTGGCTGCGGATCCCCGTAGCGTGCAATCGAATTCTGGGCGGACTGGAAGTGTTGCGCAGCCAGCGAGCAACTCCGATCAGCTGCGCTGCCACAATCCCCAACGGGCGCTCGCCCATGGTCGACAGCAACTGGGTGTAGCCATGGCTCTCCGGATAGGAGGGGGTCATGTTTCCTATGAAGAGCAACTCAACAGCCAAGACCTGCTCCTCGCGGTTCACTCGGTCGGCGACCTCCTCTTGGGCAGCTTTCTTTCCCTTGTCGTGTAACACGATCGTAGCGTTGGCCTTCTCCGGGACTGCGGTCCCCTTCAGCCACACCGCGGCTACGCTCAGGCCGTTGTCCAATTCGAAGCGGTACGACCGCGTTTCCACACCCTTTCTCTTTGTGTTTCCCACCGGCCAGGCATTGCGGACCTCCGCCGCGCGGTAACGGACGGTCTTGCCCAGCCGACCCTTTTCCCGTGCCGCCCAGGCCAGCCGTTGGGCACCGGCGGGCGGTGCTGGTTTTCTCTCGATTCGTTCCGCCAGCTTTCGAGCCAGTTCGAGAATCGTCAGGTTCTCCTTGGCCAAGCCCACCGTCAATTCCTCTCGGCTCTTGATTTCACTGCCGACCGGAATCTCCGTATTCGCTTCCGGAAGGCCGAAATGCCGCGTGAAAAACCGGTAGGACTGTACCCGGTTGTCGAGGTAGTAATTATGGTCACCCGGATCAATGTTCTCGTACCAAGCCAGGTTTTGCTCCTTGCCGTATAGACCGAAAACCGGCGCCACGGCGTCGAATACTTGAGGTTTGACCAAAGGGGCGCGAAAGCAGCAGTCATCTTCGACGTTGTAGATGAGGAGCGTCGGACGCGGCGCGCGCATGGCGGTTAGGTGGGGGTAGTCGATGGAGGTAAACATGTCGGAGGCGTTCTGCTCGATGTCGCCGATATCCAACGTTCCGGGAACGGGCGTAGGCATTCCTTCCAGCTTGGGGTAGAACGCGGAGTAACCAGCTACCGGAACCGCCATGCCAACCCTTTCATCCAGCGCGCCCAGAACAATGGTCTGCCACCCCCCGCCGGATACGCCGGTCACGCCAATGCGCTCTCGATCCACGGCGGGGTGTTCGTACAGGAAGTCCAGGCCCTTCCGCATGGCGAGGTAGAACAGCCCGACAGCATTGGAGCCTACCAGGTCGAGATGCGCTCCAAACCAGTGGCTGTTTTCTGGGGTAAACAGCTCGCCACAGTTCAACCACTCCAAATTCAACGCGACGATGCCCTGCCGGGCTTGGTTGATGCACTGCTTTTGCTTGGCTTCGTCCGCTTTTCCGAGGGCGCCGTAGTGGCCATTCACGTTTAAGATGGCCGGTATCTTCCCTTGGATCCGCTCCGGCTCATACAGGATGCCGACAGTCTGAAATCCCGGGACTATCTCGAACCGCAACTTTCGCACCTTGTATCCCGGGCCGGACGGCATCTCGCCGAGATCCTCGACCTTGAGAGGTCCACTCACCCACTCGCGCGGCCAGCCGCGAAACACGACCTCACTGAGCAAATACTGGCGCAATCTATTTGCCTCTCTCGCCCACTCCTCCGCAGTCCTGGCAACCGGAAGCCCTGGAATCCTCGCGGCGATGTAGCGGCGCAATTCGTACGAAGTAACGTCCCCCGCCTGGATCTGGGGCGCGAGGGGCGGAGCGATTCTGTCCGGATCGGTCTGGCAGGTTGCCGGGCCGGCAAACAGATTAGGCATCAGAACAGACAACAGAAGTGATGCGCATCTGAATCTCACGCCAAGAATCCTCCTCACCTTTTTCCTACGGCTCCGGCCCGCCCCAAGGTGCCCCTTCACTTGCGCAGATACAAGACGGCATCTCCCTCAAAGGGTGCCCGGAAGGTGCTCTGGGCGCCGCCGACCGCGGATCCGGCGGCTATGGACTTGCCTGTTACAGGGTTGAACCACTCGACGCTCAGCATTCCCGACGTGGCCGACAAATTCAGGCTGATCTCACCACCCTCCGGCGCATAGACCAGATACTCGGCTGCGGGGTTGGCTAGGCAATACTTGGTCGAGGCTAGATCGCCTCGCGGGACCATGGGCACCAAGTCCATGCGCTCGGCAAAGCGCAAGGTGTATCCCATAGCTCGGCGAGCGTCCTCCAAGTCCCAGACTTTGCTTTCGCCCTCCCAGGCAAATGCCGGCCCCATGGGGTCCATGTAGGCTGTGTTCAATCCCCTGGTAAAGCTCTTCCAAACCCACTTGCGGTCACCTCCGATGCCGAAGATGTGATCCGTGTCGCTGATGATCACCTTGGAGCCGTCCGCGGGCGGCGGGTCGTACCCGTATCCGTTGCACGTGTCGTCTCCAGGCAATTTGAGGAAACAAGCATCGTATGGCGAGAGCCACTCCGCGCGGCTCCGGAAGAGCATCTCATTGGTGAAGGGAGGATCGCACTCCCGAAATGCGATGAAAGAGATTCCGACAGGGTGCTGCTTAGGTTTTCGCTTTTCGTAGTTGTGGACGAAGTCAATCATGTGGTACTGCCATTCGGTCGAGTACGTAGTGGTCTCATTCGCGATCTCATACAGCACGTTGTCCAGGTCGTTGACCGTATCAATGACCTTTCGGACATAGGATTCCTGCAGCGCGGTGATGGCCGGCACGCGCAGGGTGTAGAACTCCAGCCCTCGGCCGTCGCCATCCGGGTCGCCATCGATCCCGTTCACATTGTTCTTGACGTGGAAGGGATGGCCCTGCCAGCACCATGGGGGTTGAGAAAAGAGGGCGCCATGTCCCTCGAAGAGCATGACCGAGACATAGAAACCCCGCTTCCCTGCGGCGACTACTCGATCTCGCAACTGGTCGAAGTACTTCTGGTCGAACTGCTTCAATTGGAACTTTGGCTTTCCATCGAGGGCGCATCCAGGTCCGAGACGGGGCCAGGGGAAGAGGTCGGAATGAGAAAAGCTGCCTTCAGGGGGTGGTGTTGCCTCCGATGCGCCGTACGTGTACTTGAATTGTTCCCACGTCCAGAGGCGGATGAAGTTGTGGTGATGCTTCTCCAACATATCCAAGTAGGCGTCATTGTCGAATACCAAGGGCAGCTTCACGTCCTTGAAGTTGCTCCAATTGTGCGATCCTGTCAGGTAGATGGCCTTCCCCGTGCCGTCCGTGAAATACCGGGGATTTGTGGGGTGCACCCGCAACGAACCTTTGCCGAGAGTGCTTTCTGCCGGAAGCGCCTGCGACATCAATAGAAGCATCAGAGCTGCTGTCGTGGGGGCTAGGAATTTCATGCTAGATGGGAACCTCCCGTTCGAATTGCAGTTATCTTGCCAGGATGGTGCTCTGGCCCCCTGCAAGCCACGCCTTCAGCCGGCCAGGACTTAAGGCTCTGGTATCTGTTTCAACACCCTCTCGTGCAGTCATGCGAAAGAAGCGCATTCTCACGCCCCCGCTTCGGTCACCGCACCGATCGATCATGCGCCCCGCGCTCAGTGCGCCGCATTTTGGGGCATACCGCTTTCTTATTGGCTAGCGTTGCCTCTGTAACGAACTCCGCCCGCTTCTCCCGGTACGTCTGTAACCAGAGGAGTATAGGTATCTCGTCGCCTCTCTTTGGGGAACAGATTCCTCCACTCGCCGAATCCGCTTACGGAGAGCCATCTCTCGAAGGTACGGTGATCCAAATCGATTTCGGCCATCACGATTCCCTCCTTTCCCTTCGTATCGGCGAGAATCTGACCGCCGGGATCAACGATCAGGCTGCGTCTTGTCGGTGTGTAGGTGGATGCTACGAAGTAAACAGCGTTGTCGATGGCGCGCGCCCGGGCCACAATGTCCCAAGCGTAGTTCTCTTGCCGGGGATCCCCGTAGATCGGGGTGAAGATGATCTCAGCCCCATTCAGCGCCAAGGACCGCGCCACCTCTGGGAAGAAGTTGTCATAACAAATCTGCAGGCCGATCACACCAAAATCCGTTTTGAATACCGGATACTCGTCGCTCGGGGTAATCCCGCCGCTGATCTCGGTCTCGGGCAGGTGTGTTTTGCGATATCTGCCCGCTACTCTGCCATTGCGGTCAATCAGCAGGGCCGTGTTATAAACCAGCGCTCCTTCCCGTTCGTATATACCCACCACCACGTACAGGTTATGTTTCCTGGCCACTTGCCCCAGCAGTTCGCTCGTCGGCCCGGGAACCACTTCGGCAACGTCCACGTATTTCTTGTCCGTTGAAACGACTGTGATCGACTCACCCAGACACACAATGTCCGCTCCAGCTTTCCCGGCTTGCTCGACCTTTTCGGCGTAGAACTGACGATTTTTCTCAGGTGTTGACCCATCGGGAGGAATGTAATGCAGTGTGGCAATTCTGACCTTTCTTCCGGTCCGAGGTGGCCCGACCTCCCGGACAGTGACATCGTCCCACCATACCGATCCTGTCTTGGTCCATTGCAGCACTAACTCCAGATCCAGGCTGGCAGCTTCCTTGGGTGCGACGAGAACTTTCGTCGCTCGGTGCCAATCTCCGTCCATGTGTGAAGGATAGACGTACTCCTTAAACAACTCCTGCCCTTCGCTGTCGTTCCACTTGACTCGTATCCAGACATTCTTCTCCACGGAGTCCACATCCTGGCTCTTGAAGAAGCACTCTATAAGATATGCTTTGATTCCTAGAAACTTTGAACCTTCCACCGTAATGGCAGTGGGAGACACATTCAGGGGCGATCGATCAGGGCTCTCAATTCCGTCTACGGTAGTAGCCCAGAAGCCAAACGTCCCCGGACTTCCCCTCGAGGACAACTTGGCCGCGTACTTACCTGAGTGCACCACCCGGGAATCCAGACCAAACACGGGTGCAATCTCCTTTCGAGGAGATTCCTGGCGCCATCCCGCGGCCGTCGTTTGATCTTCATTCAAAATCTCGAAGCCTGGATTCTCGACTAGGTTACGCTGTTGACCGTTCTTCCCATAACTACTGGCAGGGTAGGTGCAGGCTGCCAGCAGCAACATCGACGCGATCTCCATGGCGCATCCTCTCTTCATGCTTCAGCCTCCAAATCTACCTGGTCTTGCGCTGATGGTACGAACATCGGGGCTCTTGGTCGGACGATCAGTCGACCTCCATCAAGAAGAACGAGCCTCACGGCCTCTCACCGTGCGATGCGGTTTCGAGTCGTGTCCTCCCATCGAGATGAATCAGCAGCCGTGTGTACTCAGCCCGACCCCTTCGGCAGATCGAGCTTCCTGCCCTGAGGCGAATGCGGGGCAGCCGGGACAAGGAAGACAGAGCCGAGGGTGAAGACTCTCACGATGGGTGATTCGTTTTGCTGCGGCATCGAACCGGGCAGAGCGAATGAATCATGGGGCGGAGGAGTCAAACATCCGGCGAGCAGACTCCCTCCGACGTCATCCTCCTTCGCCACTCTGTTGAGGGAGTAGAACTGTGGAGTGGATAGGCGGTGGTTATTACCCACAGCTTCACCCGCCACAGTCTATCTCGCTTCCAAATAAAAGAACTCCGAACCCTACCAATAGAACTTCATGGCCATCTGAATTTCCCGGGAAGCTTGGCACTGACTGAAGATTCGGCCAAAGTTTGGACTTCCAACTGTCGCAACGGGTCCGCAGAACATCGGGTGGTTGAACGCGTTGAAAGCCTCGACTCGATATTCGATTCGCATCCCCTCGCGGAACTTGTCCAAGGGAACCTCTTTGAAAAGCGAAAGGTTGGCCACAGTGATTCCGGGACTCCGAAGGTTGGGCAGCACGCGCGGGGAAGTTCCGATAGCGTAGGGTTGCGGCCTCACGGCCGTCTCGGGATTAACAAAGTACTGCTCGCGGAAGTTCGAGCCATCGTTTCTCCTAAGCGTGCCCGTAAGGTCAGGCCGCTGAGGGCCATATGTGGGAAGCGACTGTCCCCCTTGGAGACCTAAAGCGATTGGCTGACCGCTGGAGAATCGCCAGATGCCATTGGTCTTCCAACCCCCAATGATCCCGTTCAGCCAAGGGTTCCAGTTAGTCCCAAAAGCCTTCCCGCGTCCCACTGGGAGTTCATAGACATAGCTGAACTGCAACACCTGAGAAATGTCAAACTGGGATAGTGAGCGCTCCAGGTAGCGTCGGTTGGGATCCTGAAGACTTACCCCTTGACCCAACCATGAGGCGCCTCCGGTGTTTATCGACGAGTCGTCAATAGACTTCGCGTTGGTGTAAGTCAACAGGAATTGGAGACCGCGCGAGAAACGCTTCTCCACACGCAATTGGAAGGCGTGATAGATCGAGTTGGCCACCGGTAGTTGAGCAGCCTCGAAACCCTGGAAGTGAGGGAAGGGGCGCTGGAGTTGCCAAGCCTGAATTTCGGGTCCCGATAGGCCACCGGACGTAATGATCCCCGAGAAAGGATTCGGCACAAAGTTAAACAGCATCGCAATCTGGTCTCGCGAATAACTCGCTAGTTCGGGCCCCAGGGAATTCAGGCTGCCTGCGCCGCCGAAATGGAGTCGTGTCCCCTTTTTGCCTACGTAAGTGGTGTCGACGAGAACGCTCCCTGGTAACTCCCGCTGAAGGCCCAAGCTCCAGGCTTGTTCGTAGGGCGTAGTGTTATAGTCGCGTGTGCGAAGAGGACCATAAACGCTTAGACCGACATCCGTCAGCAGCCCCTTGGAGCCGGCGGAGGGCCGTGCTGGACCGGTGATAGGGAAGGGATCGCTCAGTCGTCCCCAAGGCGTTGCGCCATCACCCTGAAAACTGGTGATCCAATCGGTGTCTTGGGCGAAGCCCTGCGTATCGCCGCCCCCGATTCCCAATGCACCGCTCAGGGAACCCTGGTAATAGATGCCATAGCCACCACGGAGCACAAGCTTGTCTCTCAGACGGTAGGCCAGTCCGAAGCGAGGCCCCAGGTTGTTACGGTCGGTAATGTAATTGCTACGCAGATTAGAATTCACAAACGCCAACCCTCCCCGCAGGTTTGAAAAGCCTGGAACTTGCAGCGGTGAAGCGGCTTCGGGGTCGAGATAGCTCATGCGGTTGAAACGCTCAGTACGAGGCGTTTCCAAGTCATAGCGCAGACCCAGGTTGAGCGTGAGCTTATCGGTCACTCGCCAGTTGTCTTGGACGAATCCGCCGAACTGGAAATTCTGGGTACTCACCCACGCCGGTACCTGATAGAGTCCCCAGCCTCCGCCCCCCGTTCCTACACCGGTCAAGAAACTGGCCATGGAATCGCCGCCGCCTGACCAGGGGTACTGTGAGGTACTGTTGAAATCGAAAGCGAACAGTCCTGCTGGAACGCCGGGCAGGACTTCGTTGGTTCGATGCATGCGTCCTTCCCCACCAAACTTCAGGTCATGACGACCCTGCACTCGACTCAAGCTACCTAAGAGATGGTGGGTTTCCTGGCCCCTTCGAGTTCCCCCATTCCAAGCACTAGAGCCGATGGAGTGTTTTCCTGCATAGGCATAGTTGCTGAGCTCAATTGCCGGCAAAGCTCTGCTTCCGGAAGTGGTAAGCATGTAAGAGGGCATTCCCAGGGTCTCGATCGAGTCCACATCGGGAAACTCCTCCGACAGCCCAGCTTGAGTAAAGAATTTGCGAGATGTTCCATAAGAGACGTTCAGTAACGTATTGGGATTGAAGGTGTGGACGTAATTCAAGGCGAATAGATTGGGCTCGTCCGTATAGGGTCCTATGGCACAAGAATCTGCAGCGTTGCCAAAGCAGTTGGCCTGTCGGCTGCTGAAGCCCAAGCGAGAAAACCTGGCACTCACCCGATCTTTCTCGCTGAAGCTATGGTCAATCTTGAGGTCAAACCGATTGTTGCTGCTCCTATCGGATCCGCTACTAAACCAATTGTTAAAGCGGTTGTATCCGGCAGTGCCGACCCCGCGGTTCGGCAGCGGGTAGAACTGCATCAGTTTCTGAGCCACAGGATCAATGAGGTTTCCTGGACGTGCCGGTAGTTGAAAACCGGTGCCCTCCAGCTTGGGATTTCCCGGGCTCTGATAAGTGGCCAGATTGTTGAACGGAATGAATCGAGAACGCACCGGTCCACCTTCGTTCGGGTCATACACCCCGGAATAGGGGTCCCACAGTTGCCCCTCGGAGTCTAAGCATTCCCCGGAGGCGTCGAAGCCCGCGCCGCAGATCTCGCTGAAGTCCCCCTGGCGCATGGCAGCGCTGGGAACCCCGGCTTGGAAAGTTCGAGCAAATACGTCGCGCACGCCTTCGTAGTCAAAAAAGAAAAACGTCCGGTCCTTCCGAACTGGGCCGCCTACTGTGGCCCCGAACAAGTTGTACCGGCGGGGCGCCAGCTTTGTGTCATTGGCATTTGCAAACCAATCATTGGCAGTCAAGACGTTGTTGCGCAGGAATTCATAGGCGCTGCCGTGGAGCTGGTTGTTTCCAGAGCGGGTCACGACGTTGACGACTGTCGAGCCGCTGAATCCAACTTCAGCACTGAAGTTGGATTGCTGCACCTTGAATTCCTGCACGCTGTCTACCGAGGGAGTGTAGAGTGGTTCTAGAGCACCATTCGTCTCGTAGGCAACACTGCTCACCCCGTCCAACAAAACATCGGCTGTCGCGTTGCGCCCTCCGTTCGAGATGAAGTTGTTGGCAAGACAGGTCGCGCAGGCAGTGGGAGGAGTGACTCCAGGAGCCAGGTAGGCCAGATCCAAAACCGAGCGGCCGAGCAAGGGTAGGTCGTTGATGAAGGTTCTGTTTATTTGTTGTCCGGTCACCGCATCCTGGGCGGCCAATAGTGGAGGTTCTCCGATCACTTCGACCTGATCCGTCTGCTCCCCTAACTGCAAGGTTATGTCGATCGTGGCATTCTGATTGACATCTAACTGTATCCCATCTTGGACGTGAGTCTTGAAACCGGAGAGTGCCACGAAAAGCTTGTAGCGGCCCGGCGGGAGAGAACGCAGAAGATATCTGCCCTCACTGTTGGTCTCTCCGCTGAAGGAGTAACCCTTACCGACATCCAACAGCTTGATCTTGGCTCCCGGCACCACCGCACCCGATGGATCCCTGATTACACCCGTCAATGAGCCGCTGTACACCTGAGCCCAGGCAGTGATGCGAACCAATACAAGCATAAGGATGAGCAACAACCACACGCTGATCTGTCTCGCCGACATTTCGACCTCCTCTTTTGTTGTTCCTCGGTTGGTCAACCCAGAAAAATCAGTCGCGGCGACCACTCCCAATCGACTTCTCTTGAGTTGTTATTCGACGTTGGAGTTAACTACCGTGATGTCACTTGCGTCCTCGCCAAATCCTCTCCGAACCTGGGCTTGAAGCCTCTGAATCTCTCCGGGGAAGGCGGAGAACGTGGACAGGAGAGCCCTTATCGCCGCGTCTCTCTGATTTGCCGGCATGTCGCCTTCCGCAAACAACTCCAGTGCCACACCGGCGGATTCTTCCACGCTGGCAAAGAAACGAGCAAAGTCGGTAGTCCATCTTGAGTTCCCGACGATAGGGGTTACCACCGGGTTCGCCCTTCCAGTTTCAGAGGAGGCGCCTTTATCGGTCACCAGCGCGCAAAGGACCGGCTCCAGCCGCACACGCAACTGGTTCAACTCTTCCTCCAAGGCAGTCAGGTGGTCCTGCGCCATGACTGCCAGGAGGCGGCGGCTGGCAGCCGGCAGTTCATTTCCATCCAGCGCGGGTTGGCTCTCAACCAGCCGGCGAAGGGCCCAAGCTTCTTCTAACGCATACACTGAGGTGGAGATGGTCTCCCGGGCGAACTCGGCAATCTGGCTCTGAACGGAACCGGCGTTGTTCTCTTGCCCTGGTGCGGTCGTGCCGGACGCAACGAAGTACTGTTCCAGCAAGTCTTCGATGACTAGTCTCTCAGTGGGAACACCAGTCAAACCGAGCTGCGGAGAACTGGAGACAACCTCGGCGTCTGTCTGCGTCTTTTCATCCGGAGGAAGAGTATTAGCTAATGAAGAAGACACCACCAGATCTTCCTCGGTTGTTCGAACCTTGGGCGTGACGTGTTGGATCCCCTCCAAGGCGGCCAGGATTTCGGCTTTGCGCCCGTCCGTTTCAACCACCCCCTCGACTTCGATCTGATTCAGACCGACCCGAGTGACTAATATCGGCCTTCCAATACATGCCCGAACACTGTGCAGCCCATACCATGCTTCGACTTCCGCAGCTAGCAGATCCGCTTCTGAACTCGACGACCGGGCGTCGGCCTGGAACGTTTCAAGAAGGGGCACCGGAACCCTCGCTATGGTCCGTACACTAGAATCGGCGAAAATCGATGGAGGCAGTCGGCCCAAGGTAATCAGATCGAACGCAATCTCTCCCAATTCATAGTCAACAATCCCATCTTCCTTCTGAACCTGAAGACGTTGCGCCACCGGGCGCCAGTCTTTTTGACGTACCGTGAACTCTGCCCTGACCACGGAGTCCGGCAAGAACGGTCCTCGTCCGGAAGCCCGAAGGATGATGGATCTGTCACCGTTGGGGAGGTCACCCCGGTGCACCTCCTCAAACTTGTCCCCAATTGAGTCCCGCCAAGCTTCGTAATTGCGAGGAGAAAGCGGTTGCCCGAAATCCGCCCGATAGGTCCTAAATACGTGCTCCAATTCATCCAAGATCGGAGGGATCGGGGTCTTTGGGTGCCTAGAACTTACAGGCAACCCCACAGCTCTCTCTTTTCCCCCCGAGGACCTCAGTGCAGTCGACGAAGTATTGCCCTTTTCCGGAAGAAAGCGGAGACCCCCGGAGTCCTTCACGCGATGACGAAGACGTTTCTTCGTCGTGTCGTTCCAAACTTCCCAAGTTACCGTATCCAGATGACCCGAGGCGGAGCGCCGTCTCACTTCGAGTTTTTCATAGATCACTGGAGCAGGTACGGCATGCATTCGCTGGGCCTCAGCCTGTCCCACGCGGAACAACACTTCTTCGGCTGAAACGGGAGGTGCTGAACTTAACCGCAACAAGATGAGCAGCATGAAAAATGAGGCCACCACAAAGGCCACCCACCTTACAGAAAGGCGACGGAGGCCGTGGGTCAGCCCCAATGAGTCGATTAAGCGGCGTCTAAAAGGAAGTACGCCGTCCTCTGAATCCAGTCGATCAAGCCTCGCATCGAGTCTCAGCAAGGCCCCGCTAGGAGAATTCCCAGAAGACCCCAGCGAGAACCTTCGCACTTCCATGAAATCAGAGACGAAGCGATCCATTCTTGTCCGCTTCACGCGGCATCCCCAGCACCTTCTTAGGTGCGTCTCCATCCGATGGTTCGCGGCGGCGTTCATCTCTCCGTCCAGGTACAGAACCAGCTCTTCCTCGGAGGGGTGCCACGTCTGCTTCAGTAGGGACTTATGCCATATTCTCGTCATAAATCTCGCTCGCCATCTTGGTAGTGACCCGACCAAGCAAACTCACCAGGGTAGGTGTTCGAATGCCCAGCACTTCAGCAATCTCCCGGTAGCACAAGCCCTCCGCGCGAAGCTCCAGGCAATACCTCTCCCTGGGAGCGAGTCGAGTGAAGGCAATTTCGATCCTTTGTCGTTTCTCTTGTTCCAACAGTTTTTGCTCGGCATTTGGCGATGGATCAGACTCTCGATCTCGGATAAGCCTCCAGGTGTCATCATCGACCAGATCTGTCGGATTTTTCTTCCTGAAACGGTCAACGGCGAGATTATGAGCGACGCGAAACAGCCAGGGCCGGACGTCCTCGATCAGCCGCCCTCGCTGAAGACACTGGTAAAGTCGCAGGAAGGCCTCCTGCAAGACGTCTTCCGCTTCGGCCCGGTCATCCAGGATTCTCACCAGATAGCGAAACAAGGAGTCTTGGAGCAGCTGGAAAATGTCACTGACCTTCTTCCTCGCTTGAGAGGCACTCCGCATTGTGCGCAAGAGTTCGCTCTCTAGGCAGATGGTCCCGCTTGAGCTGTACTTCATTTCCACAAGTAAACCCAAAGAGCCCAACTCCTGAGATTTTCCATCGAATCTATTTGGAGGTCCGAGAATCGGCAGAATGCACTCAGCGGCTTGAACTCGCCAATCCGCAGTTCAGACTTACTTACCGCCGGAGCTAAAGCTTGCTAGCTGGAAAGCCCGATCCAAATGCTGCTCTATATCCATTAGGACGTTTCCTGGAGGCCATTTTATGAAGTCGTGGAGAATAAATTTGCGGGTCTCGAGGAGATCAGAGAATTAGCGATTTGAAGGCGTTTCCCTACAGCAGCAAGCACGCCAACGTTGGGGTCTACTCCGATCCGACCACTGAATATGGAGAAGAACACCTCAGTCCTCTCCGCGTCGGTTCAGTTTCCACACAATTCGAATTCTTGGCCCATTGCCTCGCGGAGAAAAGCCACCTCTGCTGGATTTCGATCAGAACCGGCCGGTTGCCGCTCGGCTCCAGGAATTTCAGCCACTAAAACCGTTATGCTGGAGTTGCTTTCTTAGCACGTTCCAAAAGCTTCCACCCACCGACCTACTTGACAGGTGCTGGCGATTCACCTCGCTTATTTTGATCACCTGGAGCTGGAGTCGGCTTTCTTTCCTTTGTCTCCCCCTTCCGGTCGGTTTCCACAAAACCGAGCGAGAACGCAGCGAGCTGCCCACTATCCGTTCCGATGACCAACACAGAAGCGGCCTCACCCATCGGAACTAATGCGGTATGCGTCGGCCGCCCTTTGACCACTGCCTGACGCACCAACCGGCCCCGGCTGTCGAACACCACTACCGATCCGTTCTCGTCTCCCACCACGATCGCGGCTGGAACGTCACTCAAGGCCGGCACGACTCTGAGCACTGAGGGAGTCGCTGGCAACGGCTGGGACCAGAGGAGCGCACAATGGTGATTCAGTGCGACCAGCATGCGTCCGGCTGTCGCCACTACGATCTCGCTTCTCCCGTCCCCATCCAAATCACTAACCTCCACTCCCGGAAGGTTTCGATAGAGCGGGCCTTCTCCGGGAGGGAAGGTAACGCTGCTGAGCGGCGCGCCATTCATATCCCACACGCTAATTCGGTTATAGACGCCATCAATCGCTGCCACGACCTCCAGATTGCCATCGCCATCGATGTCGGTAGTGTTGAGGTACACGGGCCGGTTCTGCATCCAGGCCCAGAGTACGCGGTGCCCCGGCGGCAGATCGTGGAATCCCTCTGGCTCCGGCCTCAGACTCAAGTTGTCGATCACGGTCAGAGTGTCCCAGTCCGAAGGTTGTCGTGCCAGCAGCAGTGTATTGCGACCATCTTTACCATTGACTAAGGCGAATTGGTGTACCATCCCGCGCAGCGCCGGCAGCCGCTTTACCAACTTTCCGTACTCATCGATAATATCCAGCGTGTTGGTGCTGCCTACGAACGCCTGGCTCTGTCCATTGAGGAAGGTGCCCGTGTGCAGACCATGGATGCCCGTCAGCTTCGGCCAGTACGTCAGCCACGTGAACGGGCTCTCGTCGCCTGGACCGTAAGATCTCGGGTCCTTCTCCGAGACGAAGACCCACTTGCGATGCCCGGCATCGTCGAAGGCGATCACTCGGTCATCCGTGGAACCGGTCAGCACCAGCCTGCGCTCGGGCCACCAGGCCAGCACTCGAATGTCGCCGTCGGCCAGGAGTGGCGCCAGCTCAGTTCCGTCCGGCAGCACCCGGTGCACTGCCTTGCCGGCAGCGGCATGGACCACGAGGCCGTTGTCGGAGGGCGTCACCTTCAGGTCCGCGACCTGGCTTCCTACCGCGGAGGTGAACACAGTCCGCAGAGTGGGAACCGCCGGCTCGGCTCGCTCTCCCGAGCCCCCCGCCGCCTTCAGCCTGGCACGCTCTGCCTTTCCCTGCTCGAGCTTCCGCAGCAGTCGGTTGGAAAGCTGAGCGGCACTTCCGCGGGTGGGCAGGGCGCCACCGATCCGATGCCGGCCCATCGGGAGCACGAACCGGACTGCCCCGGATTCGGTAGGATGGAGGAGCAGCGGCTCTTCCTCGAAGACGAGTTCGCGCCGGCGATCGACTCTTAGGGTGATCTCGGTGGCATCGGTTGTGACCACCGCCAGCGATCCGCTGGTAAAGTCCCACATGAGGTCCACGGGCCTGCTTGCGGTAACCATCGGCTCGACCAGCCCGGCACTCGTCAGGCGATGCCCGAAAAGGTGATCCTCGGCCAAGAGCACTGTCTCACCAACCATCACGTCGTATACTCCAGCGACCGCCAGTGCGGGACCCGGCAAGGCAAGCGCAGCGGCATTTCGCCCCACGCGGAGACATGCTAGCGGACGACCACCCTCCACTCGCCTGGCGATTAACGAGAAGCGGACCTGGCGGTCGCCCGTCGCCGCCGAGCCGTACCACCCCAACCTCGAAACCGGATCGCGACGAAACTCGAGGGGATCGCCCGCCGCAGGGCCGTGCCAACCTAACCTCGAGATCGGATCGCGGCGGTACTCAAGCAGATCGGACATATGCACTTGGAATGCATTTGAGCCGACCGAGCCATGACCGTCGACTGCGTTCTCCAGGTAGTCCTCTTCCGAGCGCCAAGTGTCCCCAGTTGTCTCCCACAACGTTTCCACAGCCATATTGTCGCTGGAGGCGCGGAACGTCACATCGTCAATTACGATCGCATACCGGCCCACTCGTTGAGCGAGGGTTCGCCGCCATGCGGCCCAGGACATCTGCGGCACTTCTGCAACCACCGCGGCCACGTCACCTACCACGTCCGAGTATTTGAGCGCCCCGTCCATTGCCAGACGCGGCTCCATCAGCCCATCTTTCGAGACCAGCACTTGGTTCCGATAACCTCGCAGCACGGTGTGGCCATCCATCCGCAGCTCGCTGATCGCAAGCGCATGATAGGGATTGCGCCCTTCGCCGTTGTAGCCGTCGATGAGGATGAAATCGCCGGTCGCATCGGTTGCACTTCGGAAACTCCCGAAATAAAAGGCCTCTGCGGCCGCAAACCCTGTCTTCCTCTCGCGCCGGTGTCGATCCGGCATCTGGTAGATATTCCATTTCCCCACCAGGTCTGTCGGAGGGTGCGGCTTTAGGTGTTCCTCAGGCCAGAAAGACTGTCCGACCCGGAACACTTGCATGTTCAAGCCGATGCGATCTCGATAGATGCCCCATCGCCCGTCCTGGGTCAGGTAGGCCGCCTTGTTGAGGTAAGCAGGAGAGGCCCACTCAAGTGCCCAGTCGTCTGACAGCCCCGAGATCAGGGCCTCCTGAGCGTTCAACAGCTTCTGGATCGCACCGCTCCGCAGCGGGTCACGCCAACCCGTTAGGATCATGTACGTGAGAACGGGCTCGATCTCGGTGTTATACCACTGCAGGTTGTCGGCACCCCTGGCGAACTGGGTGTCCTCGTGCACGCTGGTGTAATAGAGAGACGCGGCCCTCAGACACTGCTCCCAGACCACGTCGGGGTAATCCTTCTGGAAGTACCGGCCCAGAGTATAGAGGCACAGTGCGGAATAGGAGCTGTGCATATCCTGCCACGCCTCCTCCTTGCCGATCTCTCGGCGTTGCGGCGTCAGCCAATACACGACCTCGTTCTTGCGGCGGAGGAGTTGGCGGGCAATGGCGTTGGTGACCTCGAGGCGTTCATTATCGCTGAACACCGGGCTCTCCTCGATCAGGTCCCAGAACAAGTTCATGAGGTGCGCCCGGTATTCCCAGGTCTCGGCCAATGGGTTCTCGAGATACTCGTGGAGGTCCTTCTTGTGCAGTTCTTGTCGGCGCTGCTCATCAGGGAAAGCATCGAGTAACATCTCGCGAGCATATCGCTGGTCCCCGGTCATGTAGTACATGGCCATGTCTTCGCTGACCTTGTTCCAGCCGTACAGTCCCTGGCCAGCAACCTTGTGCTTCGATACATCCCACTGCTGCACCTGCTCGATCCTGGTGCCTTTGGCCAACCGGATCTCCATCAGGTGTCCGACGCGGAGTTCCCCGGCCTTGCCCCCACTCTTTCTCAGGATTGAAAGGAACAACTCGGTTGCTGCCTCCACTCCGGAGGTGTCACTGGCCCCGATGAGAACCACGTTGCGCCCGTCGCCGAAAGGACTGTGGAGGGTACGAACGTTGTATCCTCCGGCGCCCGGATACTTCTGATCCAGGATGCAGTAGTAGAGATCGTAGAGTCGGCCAATGGTTGAGTTTGTGGAGCGATTGCCCAGAGCGATTACGTTTCCCTGAATGGGCACCTCGCCTTCGGGAGAATCGTCATAGGCAACGGGAACCGTAATCCCAGTGATCTCTCTAATAGTCCGCTGGATGTCGGTGGCCAGTTGTTCGTAGACGCCCGAGGCAGGCACGATGATGGTGACACGCGGCTCCCCGCTGGTCACCAGCGCCGTGGTCAGGTGCAGATCTTTTAGGTGGGAATAGACAGGCGGAACCGGCGGTGGGACCGCCTCCTTTTCGGTGTGATCCCTCTGCGGCGGGAACGCAAGGCCCAGTCCTGCCGCGAGGAATGCGCACGAGACTGTTCTGGCCGTCAGCAACATGCAGAATGGGAGACCGAGCCTGCAGTTTTGATCGTGAGGAAAACCGAGAACGGTGCAACCAACCCGATCGTTAGAACAGGAACTTCACCGCCATCTGGATCACTCGGTTCTGATATGCGCCTGTCGCCCTCGCAAAACTCGGTGATTCCAGTCGGTTCACGACCGAACTGATATTCAACCGATTTGGCAAGTTGAAGCTCTCAACCCGGAATTGCACACGACGATTCTCTGTTACGGGGAAGGACTTGCTTAGGGCGAGATCAACACGTGCATAGCCCGGTCCACGAAAGAGATCGTTGGGCAAGGTACCCACACGAGGTGTAGCCGGATCCGGCAATGGAAACACCGAAGCAAGCAGGGCACCGTCCAGCCACTGCTGTTTGCTGAAGGAGGATGGTAGGCTCGCGTTCGGTCGGTCCGGCCGATCCTTTCTAAACCCATCGGCATTGAAATCACCACCGTCACCATAACGATTACCCGAATACGGAATAAAGGTGTTCCCGGCTTGGAGATTCCATATGGTGCTTAGTTGCCAGCCTCCGAGGGTACTAGCCAACCACCCGGACTTCCCCCGCAAGATCGGAAGATCCCACATGCCGTGTAGCGTAAAGGCGTGTGGAATGTCGTCGCGTGCCCACTCTAGATCAGGGTTGTAGGGGTCAGTTTGGAACCGCCTGCTAGGCCAAGTCGCGAACCCGGGAGCATTAGTCTTGCCGTAGCTGTAGGTGTAGGACGCGTTCAGCGACCATCCCTGGCTGAATCGCTTCGATCCGGCCAAGATGAGGCCGTGATAGGTTCTCCGTCCGGCGTTGGTGAGCATCTGGATACCCCCGAACTTTGGATTGATTCGGTCCACCAATCCGTCGAGCAAATCCCCTTGGATCCGGTTGAAGTCGACTGCGTAGAAATCGTTAGTAGTGCGGCGATGCTTATAATCCATCTGGATCATGAGATCGCCTGCAATCTGATATTGCGCACCGACAAACCCGTCTAGCACCATCGGAACCTTCATATCGCTGACGAATCCAGCCAGTCCATACTGCGACCCCACGACCGCCCCCGTGTTGGGGTCGAGTCCCGGAGTGAGGGCGGGATTAGCGGGATAGTCAAGGGTTCCAACAGGCGCCAAGCCATACACAACCGGAACCCCATAGTCAGGTCCGGCGACGCCGTAGCCGATGGCCGGCGGGTTGTTACCCACGTCAAACAGGGGCTGGGTGTGAATTTCGTCGTACAGAACTCCAAACCCCCCGCGCACCGCTACTTGTTGTTTGCCGGTCGGGTCCCATGCAAATCCGACCCGCGGTCCGAAATTATTGAAGTCAGTATTATAGTAGCGATCCACCCTCTGGTTGGTCACGGTGGCCAGCGCGGTCGGTGTGAGCTGGCTGGAATTCAGGATCGGCTGCCAGTTCTCCCGGCCTTCACCCATCCATACGCTGAAGAAGTCCTCCCACCGAATGCCGTAGTTGATCGTGAGCCTCGGACTGACTTGCCAGTTGTCTTGGAAGAAAAACGCCAGCTCCTTTTGGAGAAATGGAAACTGAGTTCTCGCAGGAGCCCCCGTTCCAATTTCCATGCTCCTGGCTTCGTAGTACGGCTGGTCGTTGGCAAAGGCTGCCAAACTGGCAAATCCATACTCTGGCACGGTCTGATAGCTCACAAACGTTTTGCCGGATCGAACGCTGAAACCAAACTTGTAGGCATGCCGCCCTCGGTTAAGCGAGAAGGTGTCCGAGATTTCCACAGTCCTGGGTACAAACTGCCACGCCAACCAGCCAAAGTTACCCAGTGAAAATCCATCGTCAGTCCAGATGCCCGGCACGTGGAGATTGCTGTTTCCAACGTCATTACGCAAGCGCATCATGGCGAACCGGAGTTCGTTCAAGGCGTGGGGCGAGAAGGCACGCGTGTAGACAACAGCTCCTGAGTGTGTTTTCGTAGAATCCGGTGATTCGAAAGCCAGCCGAAGTCCGGGAGAAACCAACCTTGGCGTGGTGTACCAATAGCTCGCGAAGACTCGGTCATTCCCGTTCGGCGAGTGATAATCGACACGGGTATTGATCTGGTCTCCCGTTCGAGGACGTGAACGGTCGTCGATCACCTCCCCCAAGTCGGGAATGCCGTCTGGATCGGTTATCCACAGACCATTGGGACCAGGTGATACCAGATCCACAAAATTCCTGCTGGGTGCCCGGAACGGCTGGTAGCTCTTCAGCAGGTTTGCGGAGACTGAGTTGGGCCGGGTCTGTTGAACCAGAGCGGCAAACTCCGGCGTCTCGGTCAGAGCTGTGCCGCTGCTGAACGTTCTTTGGCGCAGGCCCTCGTAGGCTCCAAAAACGAACAGACGGTCCTTGACGAGCGAACCGCCAAGAGTCCCGCCGAAGTAGCGGCTGTAGGTGTCGGGCAGTTCCTCCGTGGAGAAAAACGGCCTGGCATTCAAGTTCTTGTCTTGAAAGGTAAAGTGAGCGGTACCGTGCCATTCATTCGTCCCCGACTTGGTGGTCATCTGGACTTGCGGTCCGCTGACCCGGCCATATTCCGCCGAATACGGATGTGTCGAAACACGGATCTCGGAAATCGCATCTGCGTTGGGTGAGAAGACGGCGGCCCAATCGCTTCCCTCCGTATAGCGGAGCGAGAGCCCGTCCAAGGAATATTGGGACTTGTTCTCGGCTCCACCGCTTGAAATACCGGGGGCCGCGTACACAGAGAAGGCGTCGCAGCAATAAGCTCCCTGTTCAGCCTTGCCAACGATGCCCGGACTCATAACCGCCATATTCAAGATGCCGCGGCCCTGGATTGGGAGCGCCTCCAGCTCGCGCTGGGGGATCACCTCAGAGATACGGGCCACTTCAGTCTCGACCTGGGACTCCTCGGCCAGCACCTCCACGGATTCCGTGACTTCCCCGAGTTCCAAGGTGAATTCCACGTTGAGGCTGGCTTGGGCGAAAACATTCAGACCCCGCCGGACCGAAACCTTGAATCCTTGGGCTTCCACCCGTACCTCATAAGTTCCGGGCAGCAAGTCACTGATGCGGTAATAGCCCTCGGTTGATGACTCAGTGCGCTTGGCAACCCCGGTTTCCTGATTGGTTGCTGTCACCAGGGCACGAGGAACGCTTGCTCCAGCCGGGTCGGCCACATGTCCCTGAATCGTGCTGGTGTCCTGCCCCAACCCGACACCTGCAACATTCAAATACACGCAGATCATTAACACGTAGGGAAGAAAAAAGGCCGAGAGGCACCGCTTACCGCGATCAGGGCGGAGATGCCTCGATTCTTCTGATGACCTCATCGTAGTGTCTCCTCAAATGCGTGGGACCATGATTTACTGTCGAGTATAGAAGCGATTCCTTGAAAGTCAAGCAAAAAAACGCAGATAACTTGACGCTCATTACGCTAAAGTGAGAAAAATATCGCAATTCCCTTGAATAGATTGCGTAACTCGTGCTATGTTGGCCGATAATGATTATGAGAAAACGTACTCTCCAGAATGTCAAAGAAGAGAATCTGCTGCGTGAAGAGCGGCAAATGCACATCCTCCGGATGCTGGAACGGGAGGGACGCGTCGTTGTGACGGGCCTGTGTCGCGTGCTGAACGTGAGTGAGGACACAATTCGCCGCGACCTCCGGGCACTCGAAGAGCGTGGGCTAGCGCGTAAGGTGCACGGCGGGGCATTACATCGCTTGGCTTCCGTGGTTCCCTACGAAGTTCGGAAGGTTCAGGACTTCGACGTAAAGGATCGGATTGGCCGCCGAGCAGCTGAAATGGTGAACGAAGGAGATTCTGTGATTATCGATCACGGAAGCACGACGCTCAGCATGGCCAAAGCGCTGACAGTGTCGCGACTACGCGTGGTCACAAACAGCTTTGAGATTGCTCGTGCCGTTGCCGAAAAGCCCCACTACGAGCTCATCATCCTCGGTGGCCGCTGGGATAACACCCACCAAGAGATCGTTGGCCCCATGGCAGTGCAACAGATCAGTCAATATCACTTGGACAAGGTCTTCATTGGCATGACGGCGCTGAGCCGACGAGAGGGCATTACGGACCTTTCTGAGGCCGATGCTGTCCTGAAGCGGGCCATGATAGAGGCTGGTGAGACCGTGATCGGCCTGGCAGACAGCAGCAAGGTAGGAAAAGTCGCATTCTGTCGGGTGGGAGACCTTGATTCATTGGATGTGCTCGTTACAGATGATCAAGCAGACGAGGCTGAGTTCAATGGTTTAAGCCTTCAGATCGTGCGTGTGTCTCACGCGGCCGATTGCAGTCCGACTTCGATCCATTCGCCGTAGCAAAGCGAAAGGCAGCTTGTCTCAATCCTTGATCTCCCTCAGGCGGTATGGAGTCTTGGAACCTTGAACCATACGATCATCCCCCAATTCGACATTGCCCTTGCAGCCGATATGTGTGTAGACCTCGTTCTTAAAGGTAACGTCCGACCGCAATTCCAACAAGTGGAACAGCTTGTCAAGGAGTACTCGCTGGAAATTGGTGGGTCCGCCAATATCTTCGCCTCCCAAATGGCCAAACTAGGCGCTCGAGTTTGCGTGATCGGCTACGTGGGCCTTGACCTGTTCGGAGACTTCCTTCTGCATCGTCTCCGAGAAACAAGCGTTGGTACCGGTCTGGTACGGTGTGATCCTGCTGTCAGGACCGGTTTGGGAGTCAGCCTCACAGAACAGAATGATCGCGCTATTTTGACGTTTCTGGGTGGGATTGCAGCCGTAGGACCAGCCGACCTTCCTTCTTCCCCGAAAGCCTTGACGCGACATTGGCATGTGGCCAGCTTCTTTCTTATGGAAAGACTGCGTCCCGTGTGGAAAACGTTTTTGACTCAGTGCCGAAGTGCGGGAGTGACGGTGTCATTCGATTCGAACTGGGATCCTCAGATGCGCTGGGAGGGTGTGCATGATCTGCTTCCCTCTGTGGATGTGTTTTTGCCCAACGAGCAGGAAGCACTTGCGATCAGCGGTGAACCGAATCCGATTGCTGCCGGTCGTGCACTATCTAAGTTAGGCCCTCTCGTTGTTGTCAAACGGGGAGAGAAGGGAGCCATCGCCATCCGTGGTGACCGGCATTGGGAGTCTCTTCCCGAGAGACCTGTCGCCGTTGCCGATACGATTGGAGCAGGTGACAACTTTGATGCTGGTTTCGTCTGCGGTTGGCTCTCTGGTAGCAAAATCGAAGACTGCCTAGCGCTCGCTCATCGCTGTGCTGCCGCCAGTCTGGCAGCAGCAGGCGGAATCGAAGGCCAGCTCCGAAAATCCTGTTTCGCTTCAGGTGCAATGGTTCCGAAAGAATGAGGAGAGCGCATGAGAATGGCACGTTGGCTGTGGCTTTCGATTTTGGCAGCGGCGTTGTTTGGAGTATGGGGGGCATTGATCGAACTCCCGGAGAAACATTTCCAGCCCGGCTTTCCGGCGACTCTAGGCTACGTCGTCTGGTCCTTAACCATGTTGCCATGTGCCCTGCTAGTGTTACGACGGATTGGGTGGCGTATGGACCGAAGTCCAAAAGCAATCTGGTATGGCGCAGTGGTTGGCCTGCTGGGAGCAGCAGGTCAGCTGGCGCTTTTCAAGGCCCTGATGGATGGCCCGGCCTATCTAGTGTTTCCGGTTATTTCACTCGTCCCAACAGTGACCATTGTTATGTCTGTTTTGATACTCCGGGAGCGTGCGCACGCGCTGGCCTCTTTGGGCGTGTTGCTCTCTTTAGTCGCCATTTTTCTCTTGTCTCTCAGACCATCTGATACAAGAACACCACTTGACGGGCATCGTTGGCTCTTCGGTGCGGCAGGGGCCCTTGTGATGTGGGGTATGCAGAGCTACTTTGTCAAGGCTTCTGCCGGATCAGTCAGCTCCGAGAGCCTCTTCTGTTATATGACCGTCTCTGCTCTAGTCCTAGCCCCGGTGGCTTGGTCCATGACAGACTGGTCACTGTTAGTGAATTGGGGGCTGTCCGGACCATACCTGACGGCGCTGATCCAGATGGCGAACTCCGTGGGCGCCCTGGTTTTTGTTTTCGCTCTACGCTCGGGGAAAGCGTTACTCGTCGCTCCCACGGTTAATGGTCTTTACCCGGTCATTACGATCGTGCTTTCGCTAGTGCTTTACACCAGGCGTCCAGAGTATTGGAATGGCCTCGGTATGGTGCTGGCCGTAGCAGCCGTTATGTTGATGTCGTATGGCGAGACTTTAAGCAAGCGGGAGGTAATCGGCTGACACCTTCGAAGATGTCAATCGTAAAGGACCACGAAAGGCAGTTATGCTAACCAGATTACTGGAAGACATCCTGCGGCAGCCGAATGCACTCAATGGCTGTCTACACCACTTGGGCGGTACCTCAAAGACTTTGCTGGAGCGAGCGGCTACGCTCTTGGTGGACGCCCCCCGCGTGCATGTGGTGGGAATAGGTAGCAGTTGGAACGCGGGCCTCGCGGTAAACTCAGCCCTCCAGCGTGCGGGCCTGTCGTCTTGTCTATTTGATGCGTCTGAGCTTCTGCATTTTGGTCCCTTTCCAAAGGACACCACAGTGCTTGTGCTATCACGGAGCGGACGCAGCGTCGAAATCGTCCGGCTGATTGACAAGGTCCGTTCGAGTAACTCTGCCATCATTGCGATCACGAACACGCCCGATAGTCCTCTCGCTCTGGCAGCGGATGTCTGCATCGATCTGAAGGCTACTTTTGACCACCTCGTGTCCGTCGTAATGTATTCAGGTTTGGTTCTGGCCGGCTCTCTCATTGCGGCTCGAATCCGGGCTGAGTTGTCGGAACAACTGATTGACGTTTTGGCCCTTGTCTTGGAGCGCACAGATGGGTATTTGAGCGCCTGGCGCGAACAGATCGACCATTGTGGTTGGCTGAAGAGTGACGCGCCGACTTACTTCCTGGCACGGGGTCCGAGTCTGGCCAGTGCACACCAGGCCCGTCTTCTCTGGGAGGAGGCGGCAAAGATGCCCGCTTCCAGCCTCAGCACCGGCGGATTTCGGCACGGATCTCAGGAGATGGTCTGGCCGGGTTCACGTGCCGCCATGTGGATCGATCCTAGTCGTCAGCGCGACGAAGACCTAAGGCTTGCAGCGGACCTCCACTCGGCAGGCGCGCTCGTGCTTCTGATTGGGCAGCAATTGCCGGCCAGTAACGGAAACGTCGTAATCAACCTGCCGGTGATACCCGAGGGTTGGCAATGCCTGGTAGACATCATTCCCGCACAGCTTGCGGCGGAGCGCCTGGCTCGACTGCGTGGGGTAGATTGCGGAGCTTTCCGTCTTTGCCAGTACATCGTCGAGCAGGAGGGGGGACTGGGCATCCCATCGAGCAACAACCGTAGTATCGAAGGAAGCTGATGCTGGGACGTTTTACCTTTCTCAGTCGTGCACAGGTCGAGACGCTTCACCGGAATGCCCTGCGGGTGCTGACGGAAATCGGAGTGCGTGTGGAACACGAAGAATTGGTAAAGCGCCTTCGGTCGGTTGGGGGGACCGTGAATAGCGCGGGCCACGTTCAGTTCACCTCTTGCCAAATCGAGCGTAATGTCTTCGAGGGTAGCACGCAGGCGGCGGAGCTCGACCCAATGCAGGTCTTTGTCGGAGTCTATCAGTCATGGTACCTCGATCCTGAAACCGGCCGGTGTGAGCCGTTCACTGAGGACCGCCTCGCGAGGTACATCGGCCTCGCAGCAAGACTGCCCCTGATCAGCCACACGCACGTGCTCGGGCTTCCGTTCGTGCCTAATGACCTGCCAGTGGAGTTTCTTCCTCTCGCCGAGAAGTTGTATGCGTGGAAGCATGGCGCTCGGCCTGGAGGATCAGTACAGCACACCTCCCTGGCTGAACCGTTAATCCAAATGTTCCACTGCCATGCAGAGATGAGTGGTCAGCCCCTTGAGAAGATATTCCGTGCAGAAGGATACCTGATCACGCCCTTAAAACTTGCGCGCCCTGAGTGTGAGCAGTTCTTGTTTTTTGCGGATCGTGGCCTGCGCATGCGATTGGGACATCTCCCTAGTCAGGGCGGGACGGCGCCCGTCACCTTTGCTGGTGCAATTACTCTGGCGTTGGCAGAGCAGCTCTTTCTGCATTTAGTGAATCGAGCTATTTGGCCTGACACCCAGCTCAGTCTGTCGGGTGAAGTCATGACAATGGATCCCAGGACTGGGGTATCGAGATATGGGCGACCGGAGCAACAGCGGATTAACGCCGCTTTCGCGGACCTGGCTAGATTTTACCAGTGTGGGTGCACAGGCCACACCGGGCTCTCAGACGCTTTAGCTCCGTCGGTTGAAGCGGGCGCTCAGAAAGCGATGGGCGCGCTCATGACTGCACTCGCGACTGGCACGGGTACTATCGAGGCCGGACTTTTGGCCACGGATGAGATTTGTTCTCCACTTCAGATGGTCTTAGACCACGATTTGGCGGGTGCACTTTCAGCGCTGCTGAAAGAACCTGTGGTGAGTGATGCCGACTGTTTGGTTGAGGAGATTAGAAGAATCGGCAGTACTCGTCATTTCCTTGACAGCGAGTTGACGGCCTCCCGTTGCCGAGAGGAATTCTTTCTGCCCAGGACCTGGTCCACCCAGTCATTGTCATCGTGGCGGAACGGTGTGCCGAAGATTGATATCGATTTGGCGAGAGATTTGGTGCGCCAGTTCACCAAGGAGTTTAGTTCGACAACCGGAATCACACAGGAGGAAGAACGCGAGCTGCGGAAGATCATGCGGGCCGCTATACGATGCGGGACCCAGTAGGAGGACATCCGTCAGACGTGTAGCAATTGCCTCGTGAACACATCCGTGAACCGCAATCATTCAGCTCCGTTTGGCTTCAGGATCGGGGAATCTGCTGTGGAGGGATTTGTGAGTAGGCTCAAGAGACGAGATGTCCTTAAGGGCGGTCTGTTGGCGGTCTCTAGAATCACCCTGAGAGCAGCACACGGGCAAGAACTGGCGGGCAATTCCGGAGTCCCGAGATTCAATCGGGAACGTTTACTGTTCGACTTTGGATGGCGGTTCCACCTAGGACATCCGTTCGATCCAACCAAAGATTTCGGTTTTGGCCAAGCGACGGCGCCAGCTAAACGCGGAAAGTTGACTCCATCGGAGTTGGAATTCGATGACAGCGCTTGGCACAAGGTCGACCTGCCCCACGATTGGATTGTGGAACTTGGATTCGTGAATGATCCTGCGCTCGTGCTCAGCGGTTTCAAGCCGGTCGGGCCAGGGTATCCAGCGAACAGCATCGGATGGTATAGACGCGTCTTCGAGATTCCTGAGACCGACGGTGGCCGGCGTATATCCGTCGAATTCGACGGCGTCTACCGCGATTGTGAAGTTGCCATCAACGGCTACAACCTTGGGCGAAACAAGAGTGGTTACGCTCCGTTTCGGCATGATGTCACCGACTTTCTGAACTATGGCGGAAAGAACGCCATTGCCGTTCGTGCCGACGCAACCCAATTCGAGGGCTGGTGGTATGAAGGTGCAGGCATTTATCGCCACGTGTGGCTGGTCAAGACTCACGCCGTGCACGTCGCGCAATGGGGAACGTTTGTCACCTACGAATTAACCGGTAACTCAGCCGAAGTCACGATTTCAACCGAGATTGAGAACGAAAGCGAGTCGAGCATAAGGTGTCGCCTGATGACAACGATTCGGGACCAGGATGGTGCCGTCGTTGCAGTCGAAACATCTGCTCCAATACAGGTACCAGTCGGGTGCTACTCTTGCAGACAGCAGGTACGGGTCACTGATCCAACCTTGTGGTCGCTCGAGACGCCGTATCTTTACCGCCTTCAGACCACCATTGTGTCTGACGGTATTGAATTGGATCGCTATGAGACGCCTTTTGGGATTCGCTCGATCCGCTTTGACCCCGAGAACGGCTTCTTTCTGAATAGCAGGCCTGTCAAAATTAAGGGAACCTGCAATCATCAGGACCATGCAGGAGTGGGCATTGCCTTGCCGGACCGAATCAACTATTTCCGCATTCAAAAGCTGAAGCAAATGGGTTCGAACGCCTATCGAACATCTCATCACCCGGCCACTCCGGAACTACTGGATGCCGCGGACCGACTCGGCATGTTGGTTGTCGCGGAGACTCGTGTAAACTCCTCAAACACTGAGGGCCTAAGTCAACTCGAGCGCATGATCCGCCGTGATCGAAACCGCCCCAGCATCATTCTGTGGTCACTGGGCAACGAAGAGAAGGATCAGGGTGATGAGGTGGGCGCTCGGATTGTCTCTTCGATGAAGCGGCTGGCAAGGAACCTCGATCCAACAAGACCTGTGACTCTTGGCATGGACAAGCACTGGGGAAAAGGCGCTTCGGCGGTTGTGGACGTGCAGGGATTCAACTACCTCAGCGCCGGACCTGAAATGGACACGTACCATCATCAGTTCCCGCAGCAACCAACCTTGGGGACCGAAGTAGCCAGTACACTCTCAACACGGGGCGTCTACGTTATCGACAAGGAAAACGGTTACTTCAGCGCCTATGACGTGAACGTGCCTGAGTGGGGAGCCACCGCAGAGGAGTGGTGGAAGGTCTTCGCAGAGCGATCCTATCTTGCGGGCGGTTTCGTTTGGACCGGCTTCGACTACCGTGGAGAGCCGATCACTTATGGCTGGCCTTGCATCCACTCGGCATTTGGCATCTTCGACACTTGCGGGTTTCCGAAAGACAATTTCTATTACTACCAGGCGTGGTGGAGCGACAGACCAGTGCTGCACTTGTTTCCACACTGGAACTGGACTGGACACGAAGGGCAGGAAATTCCCGTTTGGTGTCACGGTAACGTCGACCGAGTCGAGCTAGTCCTCAATGGTAGGAGTCTCGGCGTCAAGGCGATGCCGCGCTTGTCGCACATCGAGTGGAAGGTGACGTATGCTCCAGGCGTGTTGGAAGCCAGAGGTTTCAAAGACGGTGCGCTAATCCTCGCGGCCCGCCGCGAGACTTGTGGCACCCCTTCAAAGATCGTACTCGTACCCGACCGCGAAGAGATCTTTGCCGATCAAGAGGATGTCTCAATGATCGAGGTACGCGTCGTGGATGCTGAAGGCCGAATTGCACCGTTGGCCGATAACAACATCACGTTTCAGATAGAGGGGCCCGGACGGCTGATAGGCGTCGGCAACGGTAACCCGAGCAGCCATGAGGCCGACAAAGCCCAAGCTCGGCGCGCCTTCAACGGATTGTGCCTGGCGATCGTTCAATCAACGAAGACCGCGGGAGAAATCCGTTTGGTTGCGGCCTCAAGAGGCCTAAGGTCTGGTGTCGTTGTCATTGAGAGCCAAAGAACGGTGGCACGTTCCTATGTCCGTTGAAAGCTCAGACACCGTCCTGTGTTCAGTCCTGTTTTGTCACGGACCCGTTCAACTCCGGAGGACCAATGAGCGTGATTCGAATGGCAGTCCATCTCTGTGTGACAGGTGCTGCCATGATCTGCGCTGCGACTTCTGGCGACCTGGCGAGACATAATCTGATTCCAAACCCAGACTTCGGTGTCGGGGGTGGCACTACTCCCGCCGGGTGGAAGACTTGGTCGCCTCGCGAGGGCCTGGCGCCAGATGCCCGAGTTGTCAACGTCGGCAACGGTAACGCACTGTTCTTGGGTGCCCGCGACGCATCGAATTTTGGCAAGTGGATAACCGTTGTTCCCGATGTTGAGGGAGAAAAAACGTACAACTTCGAGGCCTCTTATCGTCCCACTAACATCGACCAGGAGGACGTTTCGGTAGCGGCGATCCTCTCTTGGTGTGCCGATTCTGCTGGCAACCGTCCGATCCAGAGGGATTACGCTGCTCGAGTTCCCGAGGCGGAAGGGTGGAGCCGTGTGGCACGCACGATCAAAGCACCAAAAGGAACCCAGGCCGTCAGAGTCGAACTGGTCCTTCGGTGGAGCAACCAGGGCTCGGTACTTTGGAAGAACGTAAGAATGGTGGAGGTCGATCCGACGCCACGTCGCATCGTGAGAGTGGCCACAACCCGGATCGCAATCCCGGAGCCCACATCGACCCCGGAAACCAACATTAAGCTGATCAGGGAAATCTTGGATAAGGCGGGAAAGCAGCGGCCCGATATCGTACTCCTTTCAGAAAACGTCAGCGATCGGTGGGTCGAACTTCCCCTCGAGAAAACAGCAGAGACGATCCCGGGGCCGCTGACCGCGATGCTCAGCGAGAAGGCACGTCAGTATGGAATGTACGTTGCCACGAGTCTTCATGAAAGGGCCGGGGCCACCATTTACAATACCGGTATTCTCATCGGTCGCAGAGGAGAAATAGTCGGGAAATATCGGAAGGTCCATCTCGCTTTGGAGGAGGGGGAGATGGGGGTTACCCCGGGCGGGGAGTATCCGGTTTTTGAAACCGATTTTGGGAAAGTGGGGATCTTGATCTGCTGGGATTATTGGTTTTCAGAACCTGCCCGACTGCTGCGCCTGAATGGTGCCGAATTGCTCCTTCTGCCTATCGCTGGGGAAGGGGACCGATTGCACTGGGATGTGATTTCGAGAGCCCGCGCCATCGACAATGGTGTGTACTTCGTCACGTCGAGTACCGTGGCTGAATCTTCGAGCCGCATCATCAGCCCAACCGGGAATGTTCTGGCTGAGACTAACGATGAGTTTGGAGTTGCTGTTGGTGAAATCGACCTGAATCGGGAATATCGGCTTCTCTGGCTTTCTGTTGGTGCAGAGGGCGAGGCCAAGAGCCTTTATATCAAGGAGCGTCAGCCGCACACTTACAAGGGGCTTGTCGACGCAAATCAAGCATTGAAATAGCTGGTATCCAGCCATAATCCTGTTCTTCAGGATGTGGGTACAGATTCTGCTCTGATAACACAATTGGCGCAAGCACAAGCATGCACGCCAATGGTAGGCGGTACTTCGGAACATGGAGGGAAAAGAATGGAGAGGACAGCAACGCGGCTGCTGCCGGACCGAACGTCCGGCTTCTCTCTGGAGCAGCGCTTCTACCGTGATCCGGACATATTCGAGCTGGATCTCGAAAGCATTCATTTACGGCAATGGTTGTTTGCAGGCCATTCAAGCCGGATCCCAAAGCCAGGGGATTACTTTCTCTTCGAGTTCGCGGGGGAGTCGATCATTGTGGTGCGGGGGCCTGACTTGGAGATACACGCTTTTTTTAACGTCTGCCGTCACCGTGGATCGCGACTATGCAGAGAGAAATCGGGTAACGTCCGTGGTTTTGTATGCCCATATCATCACTGGACCTACCGACTTGATGGCCGACTTGTCTCGGCAAGATCCATGCCGGAAGATTTCAGCGCTGAGAATAACAGCCTGGAAACGGTTCACACACAAACTCTCGAAGGGATGATTTTTCTCAGTCTTGGTGTCGATCCGCCGGACTTCGAGCCCGTCAAGCGGGACGTGCTACCACATCTGCGGCCACATGGTTTGGCGAAGGCAAAGATCTGTCACACGAGTCGTTACGACATCCGCGCCAACTGGAAGTTGGTAGTCGAGAACTCGCGCGAGTGCTACCATTGCCCACCAGCTCATCCTGAGTACTGCCGGATCATGGGCTTCGCTGCCGGTATTGATTCGCCGCGGATCGCTGCGGAGGATGAAGTGATCACTCGCGAGCGAATGGCACACTGGAACACCATCGGATTGGAGACTCGGGTCATCGATTTCACTGAAAGTACTTGGCACCATGCGATCCGTATGCCCTTCCGTAAGGGGCATTTCTGCCAAAGCCTCGACGGCAAGGCCGTTGCGCCGTTGATGGGCACGTTGACCGAGCGTGACGTGGGGGCGCTTGCGGTCATCCTCTACCCCACCTTTTGGTTTGAGGCAAGTGCTGACTACGCCATGATCCAGCGCTTTCTCCCGGTCGCACCAGAACTGACCACAGTGGAGATCAACTGGTTAGTCGACGAGGCGGCAACAGAGGGCGTTGACTATGATGTTGACCGCGTCACCGCATTCTGGAGGGCAACTGCGGAGCAGGATCGGGCCATCTGCGAAGACAACCAGGCGGGTGTCAATTCACGCCATTATCGGCCAGGCAGGTACTCCCTGGTCGAAGCGGAAGTCGACAAGTTCCTTCGATGGTACCTGGCACAGGTGCGCAGTGAGACTGGATCGTCATAACAGGTGGGATAGTCTCGAGGCGGCACTTCATAGCTAACGCCGGGCTTACCCGAATTGTCACTTGATATTGCGGGCGCCTATCCAGTGGAAGCAGGATGGGCGACCTGGAACCGGACGCTTCTCCTGAATCGTAAAACGAACGAGATCGAACTCCGCGAGCGTTATGCGCCACACCGCACTGCTGGCGCCAGCGGACTCACCCTGATTACGTCATGCGCTGGATAGATAGGTTCTGGCAGAATTCAGCTCGCAGATCGCCGGAATGTCCTTTATGAGCTGACCACTCAACCCTCTGGTTCAAGAGATCCAGATCGATGACACATACCTGAACGAGGATTGGGGCACGCGCCTGTTCCGCGTGCTGCTCTCAACCAAGGACCTCCCAGCAACCGTGGATTCACTCTGAGGATCACTCAGCGATGAGATTGCTGACGTTGTCCATTCTTCTGCTCGAGCTCACAACCGCCGAAGCGGGCCAGCGAGTCACCGTGCCGCTCGATGGAACCTGGCAGATTGAGGACTCGGTCGCTGCAGACGAAATTCCCAACGTCTGGCGGCACAAGGTCCCGGTTCCGGGATTGGCCAACCTGGCACAGCCTACCTTTGCCGACGTTGATCTGTTCGACAGCCGGGAGTTGATAGACAACCAGATTCGGGCCAAAACACGACCCGAGTCCGCCCGCATCAGTGAGGTCGGAAAACCCCGACAGAAGCGAAACTACTTCTGGTATCGCCGAGCTTTCGGCCCTCCCGCCCGAAACCAAGTTGCGATCCTCAAGATATCCAAAGCACAATTTGGCACCAGCGTCTGGCTGAACGGGCGTCAAGTTGGCGAACACTTCGGCTGTTTCACCGCTGGGTATTTCAATGTAACCGGCGCGATGAACTGGGAGAATGATAACGATCTGATCGTGCGTGTTGGTGCGCATCCGAAAGTTCTACCGCTTTCCGTTCCTACTGGCACCGATCTTGAGAAGCTCAAGTGGACTCCGGGCATTTATGACCGTGTCGCCCTACTTCTTTCGGATAACCCGGTCATCGAAACCGTTCAGATCGCGCCAGCGATCGATCCGACAAGCATCACCGTCCACACTGTACTTCGGAACTATGGTAAGGCCGTTATCACAGAGTTGGCTCACACAATTACCGAATGGCGTAGCGGCACAGCACAGGAATCAAAGACGACCAGGAACGTTGTTCTCGAATCCGAAGAAACCAAGGTGATAACTGATTACATTAAAATGCCCGACGCAAGGCTTTGGTCGCCCGAGGATCCATTTCTTTATGTGCTTAAGACCGCGACTGGTGGAGACTCTATTGAGACCCGGTTCGGTATCCGCGAGTTCCGCTTCGATACGCCAACCAAGCGCGCATACCTGAACGGCAAACCGTATTTTCTGCGCGGATCCAACATCAGCCTACACCGCTTCTTTGAAGACCCCCTATGCCGACATCAGCCTTGGGAGGAGGCTTGGGTTCGCAAGCTGCTCATTGATGTTCCTAAAAGGATGCACTGGAACACATTGCGGTTTGCAATCGGCCCTGTACCCGAGTTTTGGTTTGATATCACGGACGAAGCGGGACTGCTTATTCAGAACGAGTACTTCATCTGGACGGGTGAACCGAGAGAAATCAGGAGCGACCGTTGGAATGAGTGGACTATTGAGCAACTCCTCACCGACTTCAAGGAGTACCTGCGCGATCACTGGAATCACCCCAGCCAGGCCATCTGGGATGCGTCCAACGAGACTCACTCCGATGTCCTGCGCGACCGTATCATCCCTGAAGTGCGGACACTGGACCTGTCGAACCGTCCCTGGGACAACGGGTACAACCTTCCCTCGGGTCCCCACGATCCCGTTGAGGACCATCCCTACTTGTTCTTTCGTGTCTATAACGGTGGTGAGTTCAACATGACCGAACTTGAAACCACAACCGGCGCGAAGAGTCCGTATCTACCGCACCCGACGGCGCATCCAGTCATCATCAATGAGTACGGCTGGTTGTGGCTGAATCGAGACGGTTCGCCAACACAATTGACGACTAAGATTTATGACAAGCTTCTGGGCCCTAACGCGACTAGTGACCAGCGATTCGAGTTGAACGCCTACCTCCTGGCCGGACTCACAGAGTACTGGCGCGCGCACCGCAACGCCGCGGGCGTCCTTCACTTCGTTTATCTAACATCTAGCTATAAGAGCGGGTATACCAGCGATCACTTCCGTGATGTCGAGAAGCTGGAGCTTCAGCCAGCATTTGAGGAGTGGGTAGGCGAAGCCTTCAAGCCGCTGGGAGTTTACATCAACTTTTGGCAGGACACCCTCAAGCGCGGAACGCACCGCGACGTCGCCGTGATGATGGTTAATGATTACGCCAATGACGTGGCGGGCAATCTGAGTCTCGCGTTCGTTGGTGAGGATGGTGAGGAGGCGTCCAGGGTGGAAAGGCCATTTGCGATCCCGGCACTCGGGGCGCACACATATGCCTTCGTACTGCAAGTGCCCCGCCATGCGGGACGCTACATTTTGAATGCCACCGCCACAGCTGCGGATGAGTTGGCACGTCCAAAGCCGACAATATCGAGACGGAAGGTTCGAATCCAGTAGGTCTCCAGACTAGTGGAACTAGTGGACTGTAACATTGAAAGTAGGACTACGTTGTAGTAGGCTGAGACATGTCCTGACTTTGACACCCCCTGAACGACGCGAATTGAAAAAACGGCTACGCTCTCGAACCCTACCAGCCGAAGACGTGCGACGCGCCCGTTTGATCCTGATGCTGGCTCAAGGCCAATCGTACTCTCGGATCCAAGAAAGGCTGGCGTGCAATCGCAGCTATATCAGCTGCTGGAGGCAGCGCTTTGTCCAACAGCGGCTCGCCGGGCTCTATCCCCGACACCCAGGTCGGGCGGTGTCGCAAACCACCCCAAAGTTAGAAGCTCGGTTCCTGGCTTGGACCCGCAAGGCCCGCCGGACGGATCAACCCACTGGAGCACCCGCAAGCTGGCCCAACAGTTGGGGATCCATCACATGATGGTGGCCCGGGTCTGGAAACGGGCCAACCTCCGACCCCACCGCTTGGAACGTTACATGGCCTCGAAGGATCCGGCGTTTGAACCCCAAGCGGCTGATATTATTGGTCTCTACGTCCACACCCCGCAGCATGCGGCCGTGTTTTGTGTGGATGAGAAATCGGCCATCCAAGCTCTGGACCGCTTGGATCCGGTCTTGCCGCTGTCGCCCGGCCGGGCCGAACGTCACGGCTTTGCGGACTACCGACATGGCACCTTATCGCTGTATGCCGCCTTACACACTCGAACCGGTGAGGTGCTGGGGAAAACCGCTGACCGCTACACCAGCCAAGAGTTTGTGGCTTTCCTGGCCGACCTAGTGGCCAGTCAACCCCCAAAGCGCGATATCCACGTGATCCTGGACAACCTGTCGGCTCACAAGACCCAACGAGTGCAAGCCTTTCTGGATCCTCAAGTGCACCTCCACTTCACTCCGACATACTCGTCTTGGTTAAACCAAGTGGAACTGTGGTTTGCCAAGATTGAGCGGGACTTGATTGCCCGGGGCATTTTCACCTCTGTCCGCGATCTGGCCCGCAAGCTGATGCGCTACATTCGTCATTACAACAAAGCTCCCAAACCCATCAAATGGATGTATCGCGATGTCTCAAACCGAATCCAAGTTAGGACCGATTTATCTGTTACAGGCCACTAGTCTGTTCCGAAAATAGAGTTCGGCTAGACTAGGCGACCTGCTGTTCGGCGAGCGCAACCGTGTAGCCGAGGGCCTGGAGTCGTTTTACATGGTAACGCCGAATCTGGTCATGATGCAGACGATCGAAGTAGTCTGCTCCGAGCTCATGATAGGGCAAGCCTTCTTTAAGGATGTGATCGGTGTCGGTGAGTATGGAATAAGCCACCGCCACAATCGCCCGTTTCTTGCCTCGGCGTCCAGAGAGCCTGCGATACTGAGCTTGAAAGTAAGACTTCTTCTTACGGGAGGCAGCCCATGCCACTTGAACCAAAGTCGTCTCAAGCCAGCGGTTGCATTGGCCGGTCGCACCACTCCTCCGCTTCCCAGCACTTTCGTTGTTGCCGGGGCAGACTCTGGCCCAAGAGCACAGGTGGGCATCGGTCGGAAACTGATTCATATCCTGCCCGATTTCCGCGATCACACTTTGCGCCGACGCACGGTCATAGCCCGGCATCGGAATCAAAGCCTGATCGCTTTCTCGAAAGGGCGCGCAGCCTCCTCAATAAGTTGGTTAATCCGCTCAATCTGACTCTCCAGGTAGAGGAGGTGACCCATCAGCGCGCTCAGCAGGAAGCGATGATGGTCGGTAACCTTTCCCAGCAAAGCCTGTTGCAGTAACGGAATCTGCTCCCGCAGCCGGCCGCTGGCCATGTCAGCCAGCCTGGCCGTATCGGTTTCTCCGTCGATCAGGGCGCCGATCATCTTTCGCCCCGAAACTCCGAGAATGTCGGTGGCGACCAGCCCCAGTTTAACGTTTGTGTCTTCCAGAACCTTGTGAATGCGGTTGGCCACAGCTGACAACTCCCGAGTCAACTGGGTACGCATCCGTGTCAGATCACGAAGCTCCCGTTGAGGCTTCGGGGGGATGCAGCTGCCTTGCAGCAGCCCGCATTGCAACAGCTGCGCAATCCACTCGCAATCCTTCACGTCGGTCTTGCGTCCAGGTGATTTCGATACTCTGAATTGGCCCCACCTTTGTAACTCGACAACGGCTAATCTGTTCTCCGAGTCTGAGATCAGGAGGATGGATGAGCCGGATGGAAAGGAGAGCCAAAGTGGAATTGTTCGAGCAGATGAGGCGGGAGTACGAGTTTGGGGTGGGAACCATCCGAGGGACCGCGGAACAGTTTGGAGTGCATCGTCGCCTGGTGCGTCAGGCGTTAAAGAATGCGATGCCGCCGGAGCGAAA
>JBFMEW010000046.1:0-50988 GCA_040753175.1 Acidobacteriota bacterium
TACATCTTTTACTCAAGAACTTTTTGCAGTTTCGCCCAGAAGACAATACGATCGGCCACAGACCGCCACCGCGAGAGGCCATTCCATGCGGTTTTCAGCCGGGATTTTTGCACCGAGAATTAGCTAGTCGAGTTTGACTTCCAAATAAAGAGATCGAGAAACAGGGCAGAGAGTCACTCTTTGTGAGCTTTGTTCTCTATTGTCGGTTTCCCAACGTCCAATGCAATCAAAGGGTAGTAGGTGCAAGTGCCAATTGTAAGTTCCGTCTTCCAAACCGACACCTCAATGGTCTCAGTCATCAATCGCTTGGGCAGTTTCTCCCGTAGGCTTCCTGCTCTGATCGAGTACTCCTGTGTCCATCGGAGTCCTTCGGCAGGCATGGCCGCAATTGTTTTGCAGGCACGACAAATTCTAAACAGCGTGCCGTCGAAGGTCAGCGTGAGAGCGGTCTCTTCGTCTACGCTCTCTAAGTGCTGTCCTAGCTTCTTTAACGCAACGCTTAGCCAGTCAGCCAGTCTCGTTCAACTTGACAAAATGGCCGTGTTAAATAGGCCGCGAAGGCCTTGCGCTCTCGTTCCTAGGGAAGAAGGTCACGATGCCGGCTTCTTCAAGCCATGGCGGTGCGATTTGTGGCTCAAACGTTCCTCCAGCAGCGTTGTCCAGACACGAAGCCAGATAAGCCTTGCCTTGCTCGACCGACTCGACCTCCATGGGCAACTCATCGCCTACCTGAGTGATAGTTCGTGCTGTCACCAGGACGCCGCTGAGCAGCACGATGCGTGCGGCACGCAGGTTGGTTACAGCACTTGCGGACAATTTGAAGTTCCCGAAATCGAAGCTAAGACCTGGCCGCAGATCCGAGAACACGGTTCGGTCTTCGGTGAAGCCAAGATTTCGGAGCAATTCCCACGTTGAAACTGGTGGTGCTGATGAGATGGGAACAGGTTCGTTCATACTCAGTCCACTTCCCACAAACCAAGCATCTTCGAAATGCATACAGAAGGTTTGTTTGTCACGGCAGGTGAATCATGTCCCACCGGGTGGCAATGCCAAGCAGCGGTTCGGATTCCTTTCCACTTTGTGTGATCAGCACAGCTTCCATGAATTCCTGAGATACGAACAAATGGCTCACGTCGTCGACGCGCGAATCCTGCGCCACAAAGTGATAGTTCTTTCGCTTTTCCTCATTCTCGAGCACTTGCTTGATGGGGATATCATCCAACTTAACCAAAGAAAGTGTGGCAACATGGTGGGCCAGCCAGCGTGTGATGCCATTTTCTGTAAGCAGGCCACAAAAGGAATCACCCTCGTATACTGGAAATTGTGAATAATCACGCTGCCTGATGATCTTCAACACCCGCGCCAGTGAATCTCCTACTGATGCTGTTTCTACTTTGCGTTCGAATGCCGGGATGACTTGAGCGGGATTGAGCAACCGATCTAGACAGGCTCTCAGCTTCTGGCATGTTCCGGGGGCGGGCACCGCCACGTAGGAATAAGCCTCTGTCTTCCCGTGAACGATCGAGTTCCGCACCTGGGCAACCTTTCTCAATAGGTCGGCGTCTCGCCAGCCCGGGTGCTTGCTCGAATATTCTTTCACGAGTCGTGTGAACGGCACATGGTGCTCAGTGCCGAGGGCTTTGCGGAGGAAATCATCGACGGTGTTGTAATCGGCCTCGAAATGCTGGATCAAATCGAGCTGCTCTTTGGAAAGACCCACGTCATCCATAATGAGATTCCCGTCACGGCACTTGACGTCCTTTGGAAGAAGAGAGGCCCAGCCCCGGAGCCAAGTCTGCGGAGTATGTCCTCGGCACCCGAGACTGGTCCAACAAATCAGCGCCCGGCCTTTTTCGCTGCCGCTTCTATCCAGTCACTCAGTTTGCTATACCCGTTGTCGTGAACCCAGTCATAGGTCGGATAAATGCTGGAGAACAGTACTTTCCTACCGTCTTTTTCCACGTGCCAATTGTCAAAAGGATTGGTTCCTCTTGAATCGATTCTGCCATTCACATCCTTCAGGTTGTGAATGTAGATGCCAAGCATGCCGTTGCCTCTAATGTGGCTTTGTTTGATTTCGTAACCAACGTAATAGCGACTGGCAGTTTCGGCACCGATTAGGACAACGGTGACAGAGGTACCTTTTAGTTGGTCATCAATCCAAGTTTCAATCGCTGCGCTGCCTTTCTTCTTTACCTCCTCCCAAGCAGCAGAATCCCAGAAGCCGGCGCTCTCCCGATCTTTGGTCACCCAACTGTTCCGGACCTGGCCCGCTCGCCACGCGTCTCGCTCATAATGGAAGCTGAAGAAAACTCTTCTTGCCATGCTTCTCGCTCCTTTTCTTTCGCGATGGTGCGCCCTGCCCTAATGGTTGTTCCTGATGTCTATGGCCTCTTCGATCCAATCTTCGAGGTTGTCGCGGATGTAGGCGTAAACGTCCTTGCTTTCGCTGTAGGGCGGCTTGTACGCCTTCACGATTGACGAAAGTTTCTTATCGCTACCGTCCATCGTGAAATCGTCAAAAGGGTTGCGGCCCTTCGATGATGGATAGCCTTCGAAATCCTTGAGCCTGTGAATATAGACTCCCACGACGCCTCTGCCGTCGTTCCACGCAGTCTTAATCTCATATTTGATCCATTTACGCCCTGCTGTGTTCGCGCCGATCAGCACCACGTTGCAGGATTTGCCGTAGAGCTGATTGTCAATCCACTTCTGAATGGCCTTAGCACCTCCAGCGACGATGGACTCCCATTCATTATCGCTAGCAGGTTTGTTGCCCTCGACTACACCCATGTTTCTAACTTGAGCAGCACGCACACAGTCTGGTTTGTAGTGGAAACTGTAAAAAACTCTTCGGGCCATAGGGTTTCTTCCATTTCTTCGCATTCATGAACTTTGAAAAGCGCGGTCGTCTCTGAGCTTTTGGATCAACGAGACAACCCGTGCTGCGACCTGTTGCACTGTGCCTTTCTTGCCAAGGTCCTGAAAGAGGCGCTTGTAACCGGCCGCCGGGTAGTAGTCAGGAAAGCTATCCAAAACCCGTTTGTGAAGTTCCGCAGCTTTGCTACCAGTACATCCAACGGGCACGACCGCCAGATGCTGGGCAGCTGCTATCTCGAACTCTTCTTCCATACCGTCTGCGGGGACCAGCCCACCGGCTGAAGTCTTTTTATTGCCGAACAGGAATACTGCGACACCGGCGTGACCCAGCATGTCCTCTCGATAGGCTTTCCACCGCTGCTTACGTTCAGTCGGGTCGGATATGCCTATGGGAAAAGGGCGCAGGATTATCCTGTCGTTAAGGATCTTCGTTCCCTCGCGCTCAAGCTGCTCAAGAATGCCATTTACGACGTAGGGACCGACACCCTGGCCAAAGCCAGACACGATGCCAAACCCTGCGGCCATGAGACGGCGGGACAGCTCCTGGATAAGCTCTTGAGCTTGCGATTCTTTCCAGGGTGCGTAATCGTCAGCACTGCCGGAGACAAAGATACGACTCATTTTGTACCGGCGTGAAATCCGTCGCAGCGTGTCGGTGTAGTGCGCGTAGTCGTCCAGAAGGAGCCCGATGATGCCGTAGCGTTTGAGATCATTGACTTGCAACTGCTGCCGGGCAACGGCATAGTCAAAATCGGACTTTTTCCCGAAATCGCCCTGCCTCACCTTGCGCAGCAGGCAGTAGTGGTCTCGCCTGTTTTCTCCTAGCAGAAGGCGGATTCTGCTTAGGATGTAGCTCAGGTTCGGGTCATTAAAGCTGAATCCGATGAACAGAAACGTCTTCGACACCAAGTCACCCTGAAGCGTCATGGAAAAGAGATGTCGAGTGGTTGAGTAGGATTCATAGTCATCCTTCGTGACAACTGCTTTATCCGGCTGGGACACATCTCCGTGCATCTTGTAAACGACGGCATCCCGGCGGGGCACCGTCAATGCGAGGTTCTCGACCGTCACCTTAACATCGGGTGTCTTTCCTGCCTGTCTCAGCGCCTCTTCGAGCAACGTGTCGTAGTTTGTGGTCCAGTATGTCCGGATTGGTAATGAGGCGAGAATAGTGTGATTCTCGGTTAGTTTTGCGCGCTTGGAGAACTCGTGAATCAAGGCCTGATTGATCTTATGGCGACCACGTTGCTCGTTCACGTGGAACTGTGCGACTGACACAAGGTCATCCTCTTTCTTGATGTCGAGTCCAACATCACTCGCGATATGCCTCAACAACCCTTTCCAGTCCACCAAGCCTGCTGGAATCGACAGCCCTGCACCGGCAAACACGGCTCCATTTTCATCGTTCAGCGCCTGGACGTAGGTTTCGATAAACGAGTCTATTGGTCCTTTGACCATGCGTCCCTTTCTCCTGTAAGTAGCGCTATGCTGTCCAGCTCATGGTGCGAATTTTCCGTCAGATTTTTTCGATTATCTGAGGTTGCCAGCTTCGTCAAAGCAAGAAAACCTACACCGTCTCTCCCACCGTCTCCGCCTTCAACCGGTGACCAATCGGCGTCCTACGGCAGGCAGGATAGCGCTTGGCATCGGGCTCGCGACGCTCACCGGGAGTCCTCACAACCCAGCCGATCGTAAGCTAGCTGCCACCCCTCGTCAGATCCAGTTTGAATTCATACTTTTTCTCGAAGAGATCGATGATCGTAACTTGAAACTTAGCAACGCTGGATAATGACAAATCAGATAGACCTGCGACTATGAACTGGGAGCCAGAATATGGAGGAATGCAAAGCGGACGCAAGTTACCCTTTTGCTCATCGAGAGTGCACTCTTCTGTGTTGAGATCTATTTCCAAGCCTTCTGCAGTGCGGTACGACAGCAGATAATCTCTAATTGCATTCGGTCGGGAACTTGGATTGTAGACCTCGTAATATGCCAACAACATTCTGTCCTTCTTTACAAACCAAGCTCCACGTTTCTGCCGAAACTTCAGCATCGGTCTCCTGTCGCGCAAGTTGACCACTAGGTTGATAATCGAGATTAGAGCCCCGATGTAAGCGACGTATGGGACAAGCGATTTCAGTAGATCACTCATCTGTTAATGTCAGTGAAACGCGAGTCACTGAATTTGCCACCATGGGTATGCTGAGCCTCATTGCAGCTGCTTGGCCGTGTTGAGTGCTTGAGCGAGCGACCCTGTTCCGGTTTGTCTCAGAATTTCCGCCGCAAACTCGTCGGTGAGGTGGGTTGTGACTCGGATTTTCTCATGATCATCAGCCAAGGCGCTCCAGGGCGTCAAGAATCAGCTGCTTAGTTCGGTACACGCCGTAAGTCTTCTCGTCTCGATTCCTCAGCACCGGGAACGATTCAAGAACATCGTTCAGCTCGTCCCTCGTCAAGCCAAAGACCTCATGGGCCACGATGGCGTCCAACTCAGCACGAGCCAGCGCCCGAGCGGGCTCGTCAGTGAACGCGTCTAGTGGAACCGTACCCGATGGGACCGCAGCGCACACCTCGTGTTGGGCCATGGAATTCCAGAACTCGACCATCTCTGGCGCAGTGCAAACGAGTCGCAGCACTAAGGGCGCAACTCGTTGCACCCAAGGATCGGTTAGCGCCGGACGCGGGAATGGCAGGCTGTCAAGAATGTACGGCTTCAGGTGCTGTGAAGTCAGCTTCTTACGCACCAAATTGTCCATGACAAACGAGTTGGCGATCGCCAGCCAGGGTAGGTATGCCCACTCGTCTACCCAGCCAAAATCAATGGTTGGGACAGTGTTACCGCATATCACATTGGGCGGGATCAGTGTGGCTACGAAGCTGCGTTCGTTGCGAGGATTGGCCACATCGCCAAAGCCGATGCGGTAACGATTGACACGGTTACCTAGTTTCGAAGGTATATCCTGTCGCCGAATCCGCCACTGTGGGGCTATGGCCTTCTCGGGATCACCAAATGCACGCGCGATCCACAGAGCACTATTCCCGTGGCCGGATACGTAGGTCTTCGTACGGTGATCGAAGTGATCGATCATCCGACCCTCGTATACGGGCAATCCGTCGGGGTCTATAGTGAAAAGCCCACAATCCATTTCAATCTCGCGCTGATAGTGCCGGGAGGGTAATCCCGTGATATCTCTTCCGAACGGAGGATAGCGGTCGTACATCTTCTGACTGGTTGTGAGTTCCGCAAGGTTTCGCAAATCGGGGATCGCGTAGGTATCCGGTGCAAGCTGGCGAATCAGCCCAGCGTCAAACTCCATTGCATCCAGCAACGCCCTGGTTGCTTTCTCGACAGAGTCCACGCCGAAGATCGCCCTGAACGCGCTGGTGCTCCCGCCGCGCTCTATCGCGTAGATTGAAAACCATGTCTGGGGGTGAACGCCCGGAAAAAACACTGCGCCTTTGTTCTCACATCCGGCCAGAAACACGAGGCGGTTTTCATCGAGCACAAACTTACGAATCGCCGACGCATTTGCTCCCCCGTAGAGCCCGGCCGGCACAACTTGCGAGGCAACTCCGCCAGGTCGGATCCGTCGAAGGGCAGTCTCGACAAACATCCGGTAGATATTGAAGTCCCCTTTCCCGAGATTGCCAGGCGCGTAAAGCGTATAAACACCGCTGTTTTTCAGAAAGTGGACTAATGCAAAGAGATCGCGACAGTGCTGAGCCCATTGGGCAGCAATGTCAATCCTCCCCAGAAGCCGATCGATTTCCGCCTCCTGTTCCTCGGGAGCCATAGATCGAAGACCATTCACCCATTTTGCGAAGAACTCGCGACGGTCAGGGCTCAGCGTATCCCACGGTGGATTGCCGAGCACACAGTCGAAGCCACCTTTCGCAAAGACCTCCGGAAAGGCAAGGTGCCAATGGAAGAACTTGTAGTGACCAGCGACCCGCTCGACTTCGCACGCGAGGTCGGCGACTAGAGCTCGAGCCGCGGCCAAGTCGATCAGGTGACCTTGCGTTATGCCGCTGGCACTCGCCTCACGGCCCGGCTCGCGGAAATGCTTCCTGATGACGAAGGCTGCGCACCAAGCGTCAGCCAGCCTCGTCTTGTGACGGTACTCCTCGGTCTCCTCGTGGCGGCGGAAGGCCAACTCCTTGGCACGGATGTCCTCGGGCCGGTCGTCTGGCAAATCCTCAAGCGCGGCGGCAGCTTGCTGTAAGGCTGCTTGCGTCCTAGCGTCCTCCACGGCGAAGAGAGGACCCCAGCCTTTTCGCTCGGCCTTGTTGCGCGTCCTCAGTACCGCACAGGCCTTCTTATCGTCGCCCTCGATCGCGACGAAGGCATCGTCGGGGATCCCGTTTGCAACAAGCTCCGGCGTGGCACCGAGAAGGCTGTTGCCCACGCGGATGTGGTGATCAAGGAAGGAAAGCGGCTTACCAGGTTCCAGCGCTTCGAGCCACAGGCTCACGCGGCATAGCTCGGCGGCCATGGGGTTCAGGTCGACGCCGTAAAGGCAGCGGCCGATCACATCTCGGAGGGCGGTGCGGGTATCCTTGGGACTGGGTTCGTCCTCCTCCGATCGAGCCGCTGCGACGCCCTTGGCGAGGCGATGGGCGGCAGCTATGAGGAAGTGGCCACTTCCCACAGCCGGGTCACAGATTTTCAGTTTCAAAAGCGCGTCGGCAGCCGACTGACCCTGCTTGCCTTGCACAGCTTCAACCATGACCGGTTCGAGCGCGGAATCGAGCAGGCATTGCACTAGAGAATCCGGCGTGTAATAGCTGCCGGAGGTTTTGCGCTCATTGCCGGAAGCAGTGTTTAGCCCAAAGGCACCCGTGTCTGCATTGATCAGCGGATGCAGTTCCAGCAAGCCTTCGTATACGCTCCCGAGTTCTTCGGAGCCGAGATTCTTGTAGTCGATGGCCCGGCGAACCGAGCCCTCCTGCACAAAACCAAGGGCATGAATGGCTGTGAGGAAGTAGCGATTGGAAACGAGTGCCTCCGCCAGATCGGGCGTAGAACGGGCGGCATCCCATAGGAAGGTGCCGAGAGCCGGAAGGGCGAGTTCTGGACAGCCAGTGTCGGAACCCAGCTTTTGAGTAACGAACTGGAAGACCTCCCAAAGGTCCGGGTGAGGCGTGCCGGCACGGTGCAGGGTGAGTTCCCGCAGGCGGGTGATGGCGTAGAACTCGCGATAACGGGTGCGCGTCCGTTGGGCCTTCTCTAGCACTTCCTTGGGGGCGTCTTCCTTGGGCAGTGGCGAGTGGAGCAAGCCGCGGTCTTCAGCGACAAAGAGGAAAAGCATGCGGTAGATAACTCGCAAAACCTGGCGGTAGAACTCCTGGGTGGTGAGTTCGCCCCGGCTCAACTTGGCGCGCAGGGCTTGATTAGCTGGATGGGAGACAAGGCCGGCCCCGAGCGCCTCGATGGCCCGGGCCACACCGGGACGGAGGTTTTCCAGCGCGCGGAGTCCCTTGTCGGCAGCAACTTGTTTCCATTTTTCTAACCAGCATTGATCGGCACGCTCGCCCTCGAAGCGCGACTGGTGAGCAACGAGCCATAGGACGAAGAATTCGGAGTATAGGTCACCATCAAAAATAGCCTTGAGATCCCACTCAACGTAGGACAAGCGCGTGAGGGCAATGTTGTCGCGGATCAGGCGGAAGATGAGGCCATTGCTGACGATGCCCCAGAGATGCCGCTCGCTGGCATTCAACACCTGCTGGACTAGCGAGTGGGGGCTGGCCTTGGCGGCCCCAACCGCGCCCGGCGTGCGGCTGTCGACATCCAGATGCGAGCCGACAAGATGAATGGGCACGTGGCTCCAGCCATGCGAGATGGAGTAGCTGCGGCCATCCACTTCGATGGGCTGGGTGAGCGGCAAACGCTGGCCAAAGCCAAGTTCCTGGAAGAAGGGCTGCAACCAGCGATCGCGCGTCTCGGTGGTGGTGGGGGCGCCCTCGGGTTTGCCTGCAATGGCCTTCTTGAAGTCAGCCCAACGGCCTTTGAGCCGGTTCCAGCTTCGGTTGACCTGCTCGCTGATCCGCTCGCCCTCGGCGAGGTTGTAGGAGACAGGGGCAAGCCCTTCGATAGCTGCGTTGGGAGCAAGCAGTTCCGTGAGGAAGTCCGCCGGCAGCAGGCCACCTTCGGAGGTGATTGCAGTGAAGGAGTGAGCTGGCGTGCTCATGCTTTGCACTCCTCGGGAGTATCTGAGTGTGGGAGTATGGGAGTCTGGGGGTGGGGGAGTCGGGGAGTTTGGGAGTCTGGGGATTCGGGAGTATTGTAGGGCTCAGAGTCTTCTCTTACCAGATTGGCAGGACCGCACCACTGTTCGGACTTTTCCATCATCTTGACTAGCCCGCCGCTGAGGTTTTCGTAAAGTCCATCCAGTGCGGCGAAATCCGACTGGGACAGATATCCGCAAGTGAGGGAGTGATCGAGCCACGACTGAGTCTCTGCTGCCTCACCGTCTGCGTCGCTGAGTTTGCTTACGAAGTGTGCCGGATAACGGCGCTTTCGCCATGCTTCAGCGACGTTTGCGCATACTGACCGGGAGGAACGGCGGATCTGGTCCGTCAGGGAATAGCGCTCCTCCTTCGGCCAAGCTTTCGATAACTCGAAGATACGGCTCGCCGCATCCAACGCCTGGCAATAGATCCTCAACTCCCGAAATTGTCTGACGAGTGCCACGGTAGTCTCCCGCTTCCAAACTCCCACACTCCCACACTCCCAAACTCCCACACTCCCACACTCCCATACGCCAACATTCCCACACTCTTACAACTTGACCACCGGCAGAAACACGTACACTCCGAGCACGTCAGGCGGGCTGTGGTCGATGCGATAACTGCCCCGGGCACCAGCTGCGCTGCGAACGCGGCGGTGGGCTTCGAGAAGTTGTTGGCCTCGGACTTGAGCAAACCCGTCCAGCGCTGATGCGAGGCCAGCAAGGTGAGACGTGACGGCCTCAATTTGCTGAGCAGCAATGTCGGCTGGAACGTTGGCGTCCGGCTTCACTGTAACCAGTTTTTCCGCGTCGGCCTCGACCAGCCATTGCGGTGAGGCTGGGTTGCCGGTGAAGGCTATGAGCAGGGCGTCTTCGGCGAGCAGATGGCGTTCGCCCTCGCGGGTTGTCGTTAGGATGTGGAAGCGAAGGCGCAGGAGCATCAACACAGTGCGGGTTGAAACTGCCTTGGACCGGAGGACACCTGCCCGCCTGGCGATGCCGCCGAGTAGCGGGTCGAGGGCGGAATTGAGCACGTAGGTAGCAAGTCCCTCGACCAGAGGGTGCGTGCGATGCAGCAGCGTGACTCCCTGGGCCGATACCGGTTCGAAGGCGACCTGGAGGCTCGTCGCACCGCTGAGAGCTTCGCGAACGGCGGGCTTGATGCCAGCAAGATCGGCTTTGAGCACGACATCGTTGTTCACTACGGCTCCCGCGAGCGTGAGCGTGGAGCGGAAGAAAGTAGCGAGTTCGGCGGAAGAGCCGATGGCACGCTCGGCTTCGGCAAGTTCGGTGCCAACTTCGTCGAACTTAATAGTCTCCTGGGCGAACATGGTGCGGGACCGTTTCTCGCGGTCGGCGACGGCTTCCCACTGGTCGTGGAGCTGCTGTTTCTGCGGCCGGAAGTAGTTGTCAAACCCAAGCAGCAGTTGACCCGGGTGGGTTCCAGCCTTGCCGCGCAGGAGGAGACCCTCGAAGACAGCTTTGACGATTTGCTCGCTGTCTACCGGCATGGGAACAGAGACACCCAGAGCGTTGCGGATGGTTTGATGCTTGCGCAGCAGCACATCGAGCACGATGCCGTCGATCTGATTGTCGATGCCGTAGTAGGTGAGGACGCGGACTTCCTTTCGCTTCTGGCCGAAGCGGTCTACGCGACCGTCGCGCTGCTCATGGCGCGTGGGGTTCCAAGACAGGTCGTAGTGGACCACAGCATCAAATTTGTCCTGAAGGTTGATGCCTTCGCTGAGGCAATCGGTGCAGACGAGGATGCGAGCCTCGCTGGAGTCACTGCCCAGCGTCTCGATGCGTGCGGTACGTTCCTCCGGCGCAAGCTGGCTGGTGATGCAGGTGACTTCCACTTTCCGAAGGCGGCCCCGCAACTCGGCGGCGACGTATTCGGCAGTCTGGATGAAGCGACAGAAAATGATGGGATTGTAGCCGTCCTTCAGAAGCCCTTGAAGGCGGGGGAGCAGTTCGGTGAGCTTGTGGTCTTCATCTCCGCAGAGCTTCTTCGCCTCGCGCGCGAAAGCGAGCAGGCGGCGACGCACGGGATGGTCTCCCTCGATTTCCGGATCGGCGCCTGGCATGACGTCGGAGGTTCCTTCCCCCAAGTCCTCGGTGACATCAAGAACCGACTTGCGCCCGAGTTCATCAGCGGATGCCTCGTCGCTGGCTTCGAGTACATTGGAACGCTCTGTCAGCGTTGCAGCCGCCGCGGCCGGACTGCTGGACATGGCGCGCAAGAGAGAAAGCGCAGACCACCAGCGAACGCGCTGACGAAGCACACCTCCCGAAGCATCGGCCACGGTTTCGCGGGCGTAATGAAGCACCTCGTCGAACAGCGCCTTGTAGGCAAGGCTGAGTTCGTAATGCGCCTCCATATCCTTACGATCCGGGAACGGCGTATCCCGTTGCAGGAAATGCCGCAGATCGACCCGGCGGCGCTGCACGAGATGCGCAGCGAGACGACGACGATGGGACACTTTGTCGGGGCCGCTCAAGTCGTCGGGAAGATTGCCGAACTCTGGAGTCAACAAGGTGAGCAGGGAGCGAAAGGCGCCTTCATTGCCGCTATGTGGAGTGGCGGTGACCAGTACGATATGGCGATCGGCTTTCTCTGACAGCCTCCCCAGCAGTTCGTGCCGCTGATGGGATGCGCCGCGCCCTTCGGCCGCGGACGCGCACGTGTGAGCTTCGTCAACGATCACAAAATCGGGGCAGGTGCGGAGGAAGTCATGGCGTCGCCGGTCGGACTTGATGAAGTCCATTGAAACAACGACAAATGGATTGGCGTCGAAGATGGATTGGTCGTAGCGGAGATTCTTCTCCAGCCGCCGCGTGGTGCTGGAAAGAACCAGTTCGGCTGCAATGTTGAATTTCAGGGCCAGCTCGCGCTGCCACTGTTCCGCCAAATGGGGCGGGCAGAGGACGCAAAGCCGGGTGATCTCGCCGCGATCGAGCAGTTCACGCGCGACCAGACAGGCCTCAACGGTCTTGCCGATGCCCACATCGTCAGCGATGAGCAGGCGCACCGGATCGAGCTTCAGCGCCATGAGCAGCGGAACGAGTTGGTAGGGCCGCGGCTGCACCGCCAGCCGCCCAAACGAACGAAAAGGCCCGGCGCTGGAGCGGAAGCCAAATCGCACCGCATCGCGCAAGAGTCGGCAGGAAACGAAGTCCCCGAGATCCTCTTTCCCCGGCGGGTTGAATCTGGCCGGGACAACAGTCTCCAGCCCGGAATGAATGCCTGCTGTCTCCTGAATGGTGCCGCCAAGCGGACGGACGACGAGGAATTCGTCCTCCGATTCTGGCAGCACAACCCACTCACGGCCACGCGCTCTGATGAGAGTTCCAGGCGCGAAAGTCATGAGTTACCCCCCGCCACGCCGGGCCTGCCGAATACACTCGGATACCGCGAAACGACCGACGACCAGTCTGCTGCGTGGTGGAAACGGATGACGGTGATGCCTTCCGCCCTCAGAGTTGCGGTCTGTGCGGTGTCGCGATTCTGCCTCTCCGGGTTATCGTGCGGTGGACCGTCCACATAGATGAACGCTGGGTTTTCACCCGTATAGCTGAAATCCGGGCGTGTGCCGAATTGCTGGTAATAGTGTTGCCCGCGCTCCGGTAGACGAAGGTTGTGTTGATCAAGGAAATCGAGGAACTGACGTTCGAGGTTTGAGTCGCACAGGCTCTTAAGTTGCAAGAGATGTTCCGCACGTGGCACCTCGACGGGCGATGGCTCCATCGTCCCGACCATGATCTGCTGGAGCAGGTCCTTTATGCCGTGCCGGTCGAGCAGCTCGTGATCGGGCTGATTAAAGTAGCTAAGCAGACAATCGTAACAAGCGGCCTGGCACTTTTCTTCAGCATGCTCCGCTTTCCCGAGGTCAGCGCCGGTATCAGGATCGAAGTGGCAAAGCGTCAGGGCAGTGCGGGCAACCCGAGCCCAGGAGGTTGGGTTTTCGACCAATTGCCGCAAAACACCGGCTCCGCCTTCTGCCGCTTCATACAGCAATAGATGCCGTCGCTTCTGCCGGGTCGGCAATGCCTCAGTAGCCAACTCGGAATCCTCAAGCTGATATTCCAGTTGGATGGCCCGCTTGAGCGAGGCTTCCAGCGAGGCCATAATGTTGGTGTCCCATTCAGCGGCCAGCGCGATGACCAGACTGTTGCGGCGGTCTTTGACGTAGGGAATGACCTTTTGGACCCTGCCGGGTGGCCTGCCGTTGTTCTCGTCCTCGTCGTCTGGGTCAATGGCGCGCTTGGTCCAGCGACGCTGTTCGACGTCGAGCCAGAAACCTCGGTCGTCTTTGTTTTCGCGGCGCGACCAGCCCAGATTCACCCGCCACAACTCAGCGGCGTCACCATACTGCAGCTCCGCAAAGAGCTCGCCGCCGATGAGCAGGCGTGCCGTGCGAAATAGGGGACGTCCGTCTCGTTCGGCGAAGCGTACACCGGTTTTGATGTCATAGCCGAGCCGCAGGCGTTCCTCCTCGTCGCAGTTGATGCGTTCGCGTCGTCGCGTGACGACGTTCTGCTGGCGGAACATGTTTGACCAGATGTCTTTCGCTTCAAACACCTGGTTGCAACGTTCACAATTCGAAGGGCCGGGTTCCTGCTGTACGGGATGCAGATAGCCGCAAACGCTGCACACGATGAGCTTTGATGTCGGCAGGTCACCCTGAGCACCTTCCTGCATCGGCATCATGACCCGAGTGACCTGGTAGCGTGCGCCTTCATGGTAGATGAGCGCTCCGGGGCCGAACTCTGAGATGGCAAGGAAACGTGGACGAGAAATGAATTCTTCGGCTTCCTGAGCAGTACGGCGCCCGGGAATAAAGGCCGAGAGCGGCAGACGTGGGAAGTTATAGCCCGGCAGGAAGCCTTCACTAGCGAAGTAGCGGTAGCTATAGAAATCCGACTGCATGACGCTTTGCTTGTCAGTAAGAAGCTTGAGCTGGGCTTCAGCTTCCTGGCGCAAACGCTTGGCGTTTTCGTGGTCTTGCGGTCGCGAGTGGTCGAGGATGATTCGGTTTTGTGCATCCGCTTGATTACGCGCCGTGCGGTACAAGAAGCGCCACCGCTCAAGGGCGCCCTCGAACGCGAGTGGGATGCCACGGAGAACCTCGTCAAGCCAGCCCTCGGAATACCAAGGCGCCCCGCTGAGATGGGGACTGAGAGCATCGAGGAGATCCTTGGCTCGAACACGGGCCTGTTGTGCAGCAGTCTGGCTGCGGACCTTGTCTCTAACGTCTGGCAGGAGCTCCAGCGAGGGTGGGTCGCCACCTAAAGCGATGAGATCGCCAGGGGTGTTGCCAAGGTCGAGGCCGGCTTCGCGCAGCCAAACGGCGTGGATATGAGAACGGATGAGGTCTTCGTTGGCCACATCGACTCGCGGGGTTTGCACCTGCCCAGAAACCATCAGTTCGGGATGTTTAAAGAAGTACTGGTCGTGCGGACTGCCGAACGAGCAATAGGTAAACACGAGAGCTGGCTGCCCGCTGCGACCGGCACGGCCGCTGCGCTGGGCATAGTTCGCCGGCGTGGGGGGGACGTTGCGGAGATTGACCGCGTTCAGGTCTTTGATGTCGATGCCCAGCTCCATTGTGGGCGAGCAAAAGAGAATGGGCAGCTTGGCAATGCGGAAGTCCTTCTCGCGTTGCTGACGAAGATCACCTGGCACCTGCGCGGTATGCTCGCGCGAGGAAACGCCTCCGAGTTCCTGAATCCGTGAGCGGAACAAATCGACAAAGAACCGGTTCGGGGCATTGCCGGCAGCCGAAGCCGTGGGCATGCGGATGCGGTCGTGATAGGCCTTGGTCCCGTCCCCGGCGCGCCAGATGAGCGAACCGGAATTGATGCGATACCCCGGAACTGGGGCGCGGTCACCTTTGGGCACGCACTCGCGGACGATGTTAGCCTGCCGTAGTCCCTCAAAGAGCGCGGCTATGATTTCCTGGGTGGTGGATACATCGGCTTTGGGTTGGCCGGGAAACGCATTTGCCGACCGCAAGAACAGGCCGAAGCCCCCAAGGGGAGAGATGAAGGCGGCCTCCATACCGTTGGAAGCAGCACTTTCAGAGCAAGGAAATGCGATTTTCCGTTGATCGAGTTTTTCGACTGGATCGAATGCCCAGGGGTCGCAGAGTTCATTGAAGCTGTTGCGCTTGATCTTTTCCTGGAAGTCCCATTCGAGGTAATCCACCTCGATGCAGAACTCACGCCGGATGAAATCGAGCAGAGTTTGACAAATGCCCTTGCGTGTCTCGGGGCTCGCTAAGCCGAGCACAGGATGCAGCACCTTCCATAACTCTTCGTCGGCGGAGACGGCGTCGAGTTCCGCGTAGTCAATCTCAATGAGACCACACTGTTCCAAATTGGGGGCGTTGATGCGCCAGCCGCGTCGAAGGTCACGATAGACCCGGTAGCCCACCACGTCGCGCAGGGCTTTCTCCACCTTGTCTCGGCCATACTTGATCGTGGGGTCTTTCGCGTAATCCTGGAAACGGAGGGCCAGAGCCGCGGTCACTTTCTGGCTGATGGTATCGTCCCTTAAGCCGTCGGCCCCTGCGGAAACAGCGGCTTTGTAGATGGCACCGCGCAATAGACCGACCTCAATGAAATCGTTGAGGTGCCCGGATTGCAATGAGGCGTCTTGTCGATTGTCAGTGAAACTGAGCAGCTTTCGTGCCTCGGGTTCTATGGAGACCTCGCGCTGAAGCCCTGCCACGGCTGAGGTGGTGAGGATTGTTGTGGCGGTGCTTCGCCCTTCGGAACCAAGTGTTCCCAGCTTGGAGAAATCAGAACGCTGACGCGCCGTGTGGGAGACGCCGCAGCCAAGGCAGAACATGAACGGCACAGGAATGAACGCCGCATCAAGACCTTCTGGCCCGATAGAGCCATCCGGCTTTACGGCGTAGTGTAGCGGAATCCGCTCCCGCCGCGATGCAATCACCTGTCTCTTGCCCTTTCGTTCCTCTATCCAATCCACTGGCAGCCAGGCAAGCTGGGCTTCCATGTCGGTATCTTTGGGCCAGGGTTTCTGCGGATTGATGTAAAGCAGGCCTTGTTTTTGACCTGTTATCTCCGTTCGATCGTGGGCCTCACGAGCCAGAAACTTTTGCACGCCAGTTTCCGGATCTTTGGCGAGATAGACCGAGTAGTATTCCTGCCCACACTCGCGGCAGAAGCAAAGCGGCAGAAGAATCTTGTCGCGATCCTCCGGCGAGTAAATTTGACCGTGAATGGTGAGATAGCGTTCGTCTAGATCCTCAACGGTTGCATAAAGAGTGTCACCGCGGCTGATGAACTGATGCAATCGAAATGCAAAAACGGGGAACCCTGTGCGCGGATGTCGGACGCGTGAAGCGCCAGCAAGCAGCGTCTCTGCGACAATCTCTCTGCATCTTGGCAGAGGTGCGCCGGCGAGTTGGGCGAGGCGTTCAGCGGCGCCATGTTTTCCAGTGAGTGGAATAGATGGCGAACGAACGAGCCGATCTCCTTTCGGGACGATCCCAAAGGTTCCTTCGACCCAACGGGCAATTGGGTCGGCAGCGAGTTGATCGAAACTATCGAGAGCTCGATGGGCGTTAGGTGCAAGAGCCGTGGCCAGGGCAGCGACATGGGCAGCATTTGTCTCGTCGATGGGAAGTGTTGCCCGCTCCAGGGTCTCACCGATGATGTCACTGGCTTCTACCTTGTCTCCAAACAATCGGGTCGCCAGCCGGGCAACATCGGCGCACTGTTCCTCCCATGAGCCGCGGCCGGCCAAGGTTGCGGAGGTGCCAACGCACTGCAGCGCGTCGGCGTCGAGCAATTCCCTTACGCGGCGCAACAGAAGTGCCACATCGGCTCCTTGCCGCCCTCGGTAGGTGTGAAGCTCGTCCAGCACGAGGAACTTCAATCCCTTCGCCGAAGTGATGAGCTTCTGTTCGCGCGGCCGTGTGAGAATCAGTTCGAGCATGACGTAGTTCGTCAGGAGGATATCGGGCGGGGTGGCGATGATCCGAGTGCGCGTGTCTTCGTCTTCCTGCCCGGTGTAACGCTCGAAAGTGACGGGGCCTTTGCGGTCGGGAAACCCCAGCTTGAGGAACTTCTCCAGTTCGCCGAACTGGCTGTTGGCGAGGGCATTCATCGGATAAATGATGATTGCCTGGATTCCCCGGCCTGAGCCCGCACGTAAGACGTGATCCACGATCGGGACGATGTAGGAGAGGCTCTTGCCGGAACCCGTGCCGGTTGTCAGCACATAGTTCCGGCCTTCTTTCGCTTTCCGAATGGCATCCTCTTGATGTTGATGAAAGAGGAGATCTTGCCCGCTTCCGACACTCGCTGTCTTGTCGCGTCGGAAGACCTGACTACAGCCAGGCTCCAGAACACCCTCCTTCACCAGTTCATCGACCGTCTTGCCTGGCTTAAACGTCGGGTTTAGCTGGATCAGCGGATCGGGCCAAAGCGAACCTGATGCGAAGCATTGATTGACGAAGCTTCGCAGGCGCGGTTGCGCTATTGAAATGAAGCTTGAGACGTAGCCGATGTAGTCTTCAATGATTTGATTGCGATAGCTGAATACGTTCATGGGACAGAGTGTCGCCCTTGAGGTCCGGAAAGGGGTGAGTCACGCGGGACCCTCAGGTAGCATGCTCGCACATCAGCGCACAAGGCACACGACTGGGTTTTCCCTGTTGCTCTGCCTGACCATGGTTCATTCTGGATAAAGACAGGCGGAAATCGCAGCGGAATTCTAGCAAGAAAGGGCCCCGGATGAGAAGGAATTAACCCACTGCTGCGCGTTCGTTTGAGCTGGCTTTCCTGCCTGCCATGGCCGAAGGGATCCTCCCCAGAAAGCTGCTGGAGGATCCGTTGCTACTGGACGACTACCGACAGAAGCTGCCGGGACAGCTCTCTCGGCGACAGGACCAGGCTGAACAGGAACGGCTTTTGTTGCGCACGGCGGCAAGCGCGGCTCGCGGGCGGTTGGCCATCTCCTACCCGCGACTGGACGTTGTGGAAGGCCGAGCCCGAGTGCGATCCCTTTACGCGCTGGAAGTATTGCGCGCCGCACCTCCTCGGATCGGGCGTCAGCTAGAAAACATCTTTACAGCCTGTATCCGTTTCCCCAACGAAGCACTGTAACCGCATAAAAGTCATCTTTGCAGTCCGCGCGCATTCCCCCAGGTGGTCGCTGTAACTCCGACAATGACCAAAACCGTGTTCATGACTGGAACCGCTGGAGCCCGAAAAAGGCTGTTGAACCCCGCGGCCAGCAGCACGGACTACAATGACGATTCCTGGGCGCCCCATTCAACGAGAACTTAAGCACGTTGGTTAGGGAGCGTATGCTGTAGCAGAGGGGAAAATTCCGGAAGGACTTGGAAGGTCTGACGCAAATCTTCCACACGTTCCCCGAGTTGAAGGATTCGAGTTGGATCAAGGTTTCCGAGGAAGCAGTTCGCCTGTTGTAGATGCAGGATCCTTTCGGGTCGCAGTCCCATCAGCCGCACCATAGTGGCGTCGGCCGCCACCGGGTCGTCACCGATCACAATGACACCGAGCTTACGCGCCTCGCCATGCAGCGGGCCATTGCCTTCCATGCACAGAACTCCATCGGCAATCACCAGTCCGATTGGAATGCTGCCACATATATTCAGGATGCTTTCATGGATTCCGTTCCAGTGGAGAATATTCTTCGGCCAGCCATACTTGAGACCCGGCACAATGCCGAACATGTTCTTCATGCTCAGAGTGACTCCGGCCCAGTGGTGAGTCTTGATCTTCGGCATGGATACCACTACATCCGCCTCTACAACCGCCCTGGGAAGCCAGAGATAGTTGAGTCCAGCATGGCCGGATTCGAGGGGTATCTTGATCAGTTCATCGCGGTTCAGATCCACGAAGGCTACTTTTCTGGCCTTGAGCTGATCTGCCAATCCGCTCTCTGACAGTAAGAATTCCGTGTCCCGTTGGTGGCCAGGTCCTTCTCCCACGATAACGCTTTTCGCTCCGAGTCTTAAGAAACATTCGGCAGCCGCCCCCACCAACATAGGGTGTGTGTTGACCTCTTTGCCGGGCAGATATTCCACCAGGTTCGGCTTCAGCAAAACGGCTTTTCCGCGCACGTCCAGTTTGAAGAGATTCAACCCTTGCATGAGAATCTCGTCGAGCCTGGCAGAGTAAGAATCTGCCTTCAGGATGGCTACGCGCGAAATGGCAGGTGGCTGGTGTTTACTGAAACTCTTTGGTCGGAGCAGTGCAGCGGCGCACGATGCCCCAGCTCCCATCGCGAGGCATCCTCGCAACAGCTTTCTCCGATCAATTCTCGACTCTCTATTCATCGAAAATTCATCTGAACGGATTGGCTCCGTCAGCCACCTGCGCGGCAAGCCGGGCCAAGGCCAATGTCTGGCTCTCTTGATTCATTCCACGTTGACTGTAGAGTTGAGTGAGTTTTTCCAAAATGGGTTCGACCGGTTGTTGATGTGCCGCCAATGCCATCGCCATCCAGGACAGACTGTAGATAGAAGAGACTGCTTCCGATTGAAGCTGCAACCATTGAAGACTTGTTTTGACAAAGGCATGGTCTTTCTGCGGCAGCAGTGCAAGCAAGGCCAGGGAAGTGACATCCACATGAGGCTTGAGGGGAACGCCATAGACAACACGATTGCCGGCATTCCACCCCCCGCCAGGGCAGCCACGGTCGAACAACATTGCTGTCCCTTTCTTGAGCCGGAGTTCGGCAGCTTCAGGCAAGCAACACGTGAAATAGTGCCGAAGGGCGATCAGGGTGTATGAGGTCGGTACCACCCAACTGCTGGCTCCTATCGTCCAGGGCCAGCCGTACTTCTCTGGATCGAAGCGTACTTTCCGGTCAACGGTGAGGTATCTCCATTTCATCAACCAGTGTGATTCGCGCCCTTGCGTTTTCAGCAGCCAGGAGACTCCCTTCTCAATTGCCTTCCAGTTGCTGTCCGAATGAAGCAGGGCGATTACCGCCAGGGCCGTCACCCAGGATCCTTCATGGTCGTCTCCGGCAAAGGCAGGCCAGCTCCCATTCGGGTTCTGGCAGCGGAGCAGGAACTCCAGTCCTCGTGCATAAATCGCGCTGGGGTGAAGCCTCAAAGCCAGCAACGCCAGCGAGGTCGTTTCGGTCACCCATTGCCTTGAGGTTCCAAATCCCCAGCCTCCTTCAGGAAGCTGCCGCTTCAGGATCTCATCCTCGCAGCTTCGAGCCAGTTTATGAACCTCGTGTATGTTAGGGTTTCTTGAATTCACTGAAGGCAACTGGGGCTAGGTCTTTTCGGGCAAACTGAGGCAATTCCTGTGGCTATGGTTAGAGATTGAAATGGGGATCGCATTCACGGATCGGTGTGCCAAGGAAACTGTTTCCCCCAGTTATGGGTTAGTTGATGCTTTCGGGGACTCACCGGCATTCACTGTCTCCTGGCCTCCGGCCATCAACATGAGACGCCTAAACTCCTGCTTGAGATCGCGCAACTCCTGCAGTTCAGCGCGCGTGAAACTGGGAGAGTTATTCAAGCCGTCCTCCGGCATCTGCCGCAAGCCACCAGTTTGATGGGTTACGATCCCGTTGAGTTCGCTCCTGACAGGCTTTTGCAAGACCACGTAGAAACGGATATTCCCGGGAACGGTGACCACAACGTTGGTGCTCAGGGCCATTTGCTGTAGTTGTTGGTCCCCGGCTTGAGCGACGTTGTTAGCCAGGCGTTCGCGGATCAGGAGACTGTTGTCAAGGGGACCGCTCAAGCCTCCGCGCAGGCCAACCATCTGGGAAGCGACAACGCCAAGACCAGTCACCGTACGGGTCATGAAGCGGGTAACGTTCTTCTTGCCCTCCACTCTCCCTTTCAGCGGCCCGTAATCCAGTGCCTGGGCGACGCCCTCAATCTTAGAGGTCACCCCGCTGGGAGTCTGGATGGCGTCAAACTTCACGCTGATATGACCCGAGCGATTAGCTTGGTCCAGCTTGCCGAAAACCCTCGATCCTGCTGGCACCACGATCTCTCCGTTCTTCTCGTAGTTGTACTCCACCATAGCCACGACAGGGGCGATAACGGCCGTAGTTATGGCGGACTGCAGTCTCACCATCAACCGCATGCCCGTGGGCAGCTCCAGGAAAGCAAGAGATTCTTGAGACTCCGGTTCTCTCGATTCTGGTGTGGGAACCGAGGGGGATTGTCCGCTCTTCGGGTTATGAACAAAAACCAGGGAAGGTTTGGCGAGTGACTCGCCTATCTGCCTGCTGGTTGTTGCAGGGATCTGCCCTCCATTAGGCGGGGATTGCAGTTTAGCTATACGGGACTCCACCTCAGCCAGTGTCTCCCTTTTTCCTCCCGCGGTATCCGAGAATTCAATTTGCCCAAGAGCATAGGGGTTCTTGTGCGCAGCGGGACCATTCGGGCTGGAAGATCGCGAAGGCGGGGCCCCTGGAGCTAAAGGCGAACTCTTAGTGCCATATTTTTGGAAGTCACTCTCACTCACCAGGCCCCGATTGGGATCCGGTTGGGATCGCACGTCGGCACCGAGCAGTGGGGTGACCGAGCGGTCCGGGTTTTCTGGTTGTGGCAACGAAGAATCATTCACCTGCGGCCTTCCCAAATTCGGAGTCTTGCGCTCCGAGATCTGTGCCCGCTTCTTGCTCGACATGGGCGTTGAAAACATTCCCAGCAGTATCACCACCACGACAACTACGGCCAGCAAGCCCAGGAAAACCGGCTTCATTCGGTCCCGAGTCGCCTTTTGGCGAATTCTTTTCTGTTGGGCTTTCTTATTCTCCATCCCTTGCTTGAAATTGGCCATCCAGCGGTCGATCGGGCGGGGAGGTGTTTGCTCGTTTTCCTCCAAATCTGGGGAGACTTCAATCTGTTCTCCCTGAGGCTGGCCTTTATTCTTGTCCTCCATCATCTCTCTTCTCCTTTCAAAGGGATGCTCATACCAAGACGAATGGGAACCAGGACGGGGAGATCGACGGCGCCCGATTCAGCGATCTGCAAGAAATAGGATTCGTGAGATTGTTTGAAGGCAGGCTTTTCGAACTGTGCCACCCCGTCGGCCCGTTCGCCAACACTCAGCTTTCTGCGGCTAAGACGGAATTCGGTGATCGGCATCTGTTCGGAGCTAGCGGAGAATCTCTTCTTGTGCGCGCTCCCGGCCAGTTGCACCTGGGGTGGTAGTATCTCTAGGTTGCCTCTACTCTGGTTGACCACAGAAAAAAGAACATAAATCTGAGTTCCTTCTTCGTAAACCCGGCTGATTCCAACCCGTAGGTAACTCCCTTCTAGGGACGGCAATCTTGCCCTTTTCTGTTCGTCGAGCAAACGGTCCATGCGCTCGGGAGCAGGATCGATGGGCGCCGCTCTTTCCGGAACCTCTATGGAGTCTGTCCGAGAAAGAGGAACGGTCTCTGGAATCAGCAGCGAGCTCTGACCGGTCTCCTCGATCAGGAATCCACTGGCAGAATGGTAATTCATCACGAAGTGAACGGGGCGCGGAGAGCTCGATGTCTGCGTGGAGCTTTCTGCGTTACACCGGACGAGCAGGCTCACGTTATGTCCTCCGACGGTCGAGATCAGTAGATTGCTTTCCGCCGGTTGTGGGGTCGCTGGTTTTACGAAGATGAGCCTGGGTTCTTTTTCCGAGTGTTCCACCTTGAACAGGGTTGGATCGCCCACAACGACTGAGCTGACTGGCTCTGGCATACGGATCGTGGTGGCGAAGTGGAGTCCCAAATCAAGGACAACGACTTTACCATCGACGATGGGTTTAGTAATGATTTGGGGTTGGACTTCCAGGCTTTGGGCATGGGAAGTTCTTCCTACCGGCGAGACGCCAAGCAAGAAGGTCCACGACAGGGTCAGCAAAACAATGATGGGACTCAGGGATTTCCGGGGCATTGCCTTTCTCCTTTCAATTCCTCGCCTGCTTCATTTGTCTCTTCTGCCGATAGAGGCGGGCGACTTGGCTCACGTAGCTGAACACCTGAGGATTGGAATAAGCCAATTCTCTCTGCCTGACTCTGTCTTCACCTGCCAGGTAGGCAGCCGTAACCAAACGCAGATCACCCTTGAACAGCTTATAGAGCACAGCCAGATAGCTGACCCCACCACGAATGTTCTGCTCAATGTTGTACCGGTTCCGTACCTGGAAACGTTGGGCAGTGGCTGGCATCAACTGCATCAGTCCAACGGCTCCCTTGAACGACATTGCCTCCGCGCGCCAACCTGACTCCACTTCGATGATTGCCTCCACTAGTTCGATGGGTACGCAGTACAGCCTGGCGTAATGCTGAGCGTAATAGGTCGAGACCGCCCGAACCCGCACTTCGAAATCCGGGGCTTGCTCTCCCTCCACTGTCATGCCACAGGCCATCAGCCAAAAGCTGATCGGAATTCCCCATGCTTTTATGGCGCCCACGCGGTCTCTCCTAGACTCAGGATTTCATCGCGATATTTCATCGCGTCATAAAGGATGCTCTCCCACTGATCGCTCATCATTAGGACTCGGCGGTCCGATTCTGTCTTGACCAGCACCGGTAACAGGACATCCCTGATTTCTGGCGTGATTTCAGAAACCCCCAACAGCTCAAGAACTCTTGCCAGGTCCAGTATTTCTGAGATCGATGGTGGTTTGCTCAGGCAAAGACTCCGCAAGGCTTTTCCGAAGCCGGCGATTTGGGCATAGGTCTCCGGTTCGTCGGCCGGGCTCCGCCGGTACAGAATTTCTCTCTCCCGTTCGAGTGTCGGGAATTCAAATCTCAAATAAAAGCTCCTTCGCCGCAGAGGGTCTCCAATTCTTCGTTCCTCGTTGGAAGTGAGAACCACAAACGGGATGGTGCGGGCCTTGACTGTGCCCAGCTTGGGGATGCTCAGCTGCCAAACGCTCAGCAGCTCCAGCAACATGGCCTCAAAGGCAGGATCTACCTTGTCGAGCTCGTCAATCAGCAGCACGCAAGGGCGATCTTCATAGAGCAATGCTCGGAGCAAAGGACCTTCGGTGAAGAATTCCAGTGTATGCAGCTTCTTGCGGAGCGAAATCCATTCTGGATCCGAGGTCTTTGACTGGATATTCAGGAACAGTGCTTGGAGCGCTGCATCAAATGTCCCGATGGCCGACGCCTCGTTGATGCCGGCATAGCACTGCAGTCGCTCCACCGGCGCCTGGGCCGCCTTGGCAATGGCATAGGCAAGTTCAGTCTTGCCACTGCCAGCCGGCCCCTCGACCAGCAGTGGTTTGTTCATGCGAGCTGCAAGATACAGAATCTGAAGGGTCACCGGATCGGTAACATAACCAGTTGATTCGACTCTCTGTGAAAGCGATTCCAAGGAATCGAACATCAGATTCTCCCCCTCCTCCAAAACGGGGACTTTATCCCCCAGAATTGATCTATGCGCAAATTGGCCAGAGAAGGACACTGAAAAGCTGAAGAAAGGAACAGATCGAGGAGCAAAGAATGTTCCCGGGACCAGGAATTCTGATGGACCACTTCTCCACCTCCTGGACAGCAGCCTCCTGCCCTTCAAGGTTAAGCTCTACTGCCGGAATGACTGGCAGGCTTGCTTGATTCTCCCGGTGGCCGAAGAAGAGTCTAACAACAGAGAGGCGGAAGTATCGCAACCCTTCCCTATCCCTTGGCTGTACCTACACCAAACACGTTTCTGCCCAACTTCGCTGAGGGGTTCGAGCTAAATGAAGGAGCAATTTGGTGTGCTGTGGCCAATTTGCAGGAATCGCAAACCGAGCATAGAGTATTTTTTCGGCTGAAGGAGGATGATCTAGCGCTGACTCGAAAACGACGTGGGTGACATTTTGCGGATGCTGGTGGATGGTGGGTTCTTGTCCAATATGGCAATGACGCGCTGGACTTGACGAACCGGAATTGTCGGTTCTATTGCAGGACGTTTTTTTCGGCTTGCGGGGAATTGAGGGTGTTCTATGAAGCTACTTGGAGAAGAGCAGGTTGAAAGACTAGAAGAACGGCATTATACCGTACCAGAGTTAGCGGAAAACTGGCACCTGTCACCACTTGTAGTTCGCAAGTTATTTGAGAAGGAACCCGGCGTCGTCATCTTCAGTCAGCCGAAAACGAATAAGAGAATCTATCGGACGCTCCGGATTCCAGACAGTGTTGCCAAGAGAGTCTATTTGAAATCGCTTGTCGTTACGAGGTCTTAAGAAAGGCAATGACTTTCTTTTCGTCCGGCAGGTCCCAGCCCTTCATGACATGTTGCTCTAAGATGTCTTGGCGATCTTTAACCCAAGGTGAGTAATGCTTCCTGGTGATTTTCTCTGATTGGTGTCCAAGCAAAACTGATACTTCCTCAATGGGGACGCCCTTTTTGAGCAGTTCCACAGCAAAAGTGTCACGGAAGCGGTGGGCGTGACCGCGCTGGATTTCGACGTTGGCAAACAGGGTCTTCAGAGTCAGTTGTAAATTGGCGCAGCGGCTTCGCAACTTACCCTTCTTGCTCCAAAAGTAATAGCCAGATGGGTATTTCTCGACTTGGTGAAGCGCTTCAAAAAAGATCGGCGGCATTGGTACGTAAACATGGACGCTTGTTTTCTGGGTATAGAGGAAGATTCTGTTGCCCTGAATCTTTTCGTCGTTCAGTTGAATAGCGTCACTGATGCGGAGACCGGAATAGCGCATGAGCAAAACAAAAGCTTTAAGGCGCTTGGCATTTTGTCCACCAGGTTTCTTGTTGCTGCCCCAAAAGCTATCGCAGCCTGCAAGTATCGCAGCCATTTCGTCTTGAGTAAAAGGGAGGGTCGGAGGCGTGTCGGTCTTGGGGCTCTTCAATTTTGTGGCTGGGTTATCATCGATCCATTGATTGTCCTGACAGAATTTGAAAAAAGCTCTTAATCGTTCTAGCCTCTTGGCGCTGGTGTTCGCCGCGGTGTTCCAGCTGCGGCGGAATTTGCGAGCTTGGTCAAGGTTGATCTGACAGAGATATTGAATTCCAGCTCTCTCGCAGAAAAGCCTTAGCTCATCGAACAAAGGCCGGTAAGTGCGAATCGTGGATTCTTCCAGGTGTCGATCCTCCATGTCGAGCAAGAATTCTTGAATGGCTTCATCAACTCTGGTCAGTTCGGAAGGATTATGTAAGGAGGGTTGTGCGGGCTCATCCGGTGAAGAAGAGGATATGGAAAGATCATCATCAATAAAGCCCTGATTCTCCCAACGGTCGATGATCTTTTGAGCTGCTCCCCTAGAGACGAGGTTTAGGGATCTACGGATGGTGGCAGCGCCGAGAGTGCCTGAGACCCAGATCGGGCAGCCACAGCGCCATTCTCTGACAGAAGTGAAAGGGCATTGTTTCGTGTGTCTACGGTAAATCGCAAGCATGGCCGCCTCCGTTTTTGAAGATATGGGCATGCTAGCATGGATCTAGCATGTACGTATCTTGTACACGGAGTCGCCCTATTTCGTAGTAGTATGCTCTAAACGATTGATTATTAAGGTGATAATAGCTGGCGGAGAGAGTGGGATTCGAACCCACGTTAGAGTTTCCCCTAAACACGCTTTCCAAGCGTGCGCCTTCAGCCACTCGGCCATCTCTCCGGCTTCCTGCGCGCCCGAATTCTAATCAAAAGTGTCTCCATCCGTCTACTTCCAATCCGAGGGGCACCCCAGTCGCCGCACAAGGTTCAAGAACGATTCTGTCCGCTGCGTGGCAGAACTGAAACCAAAGCGGGTCATATAATGCCTTAAAACGGCAGACGTTATCCGAATTTGGGCGGGACCGTCTGGATCTCTCGATCCCTTCCCACCAGGCTTCTCTGGAAAATCCTCTGGCAATCTTCACAGGTTCAAGTCGATGGGGGCAAATGCGCCTGGACCAAGCAGAGCCATCCGGTCTCAGCCAGCCATTTCTCCGATGTGGGCTCAAAGAGCAGAGGATTTGAGCAGTAGAGCGGTACTGAAACCTGGATCACGGCCATGCTCTGAGTCGGCGGGTTAGTTCTCCAGGCCAAGAAAAGCAGCGCGTCGAACTTACTAGGGTGTGATCAACGATCAGGTAACTCGGATGGTTCGTCCATTTCTCCGATCGCGGAGAGCGCCTTCCCGCAGAAACGCGGCTGGCGCTGCCTGTCGCGGTGGAAGCCGGAATCTGCAGCACAGCCGGCGCTGGTCAATAGAGCTCGGAGCCGGATGATATGACAGCTGTGTATGCCAGCCGGTGGGCTCTGCCCGATCGGATTTTTGAACGCCTCCATGGAGCCTTATGATCACGCTTGCCCGATTCTTGATCTGAAATACAAAAGTGCAACTTTCCCAGTATGGGCAACGGCCCAAGACCTCGGCCCGTTCTACGTTTCGAACATGGTCACAAGGAGACAGTGATCAGAACAGACGCGAACGTCAGCGGAAGTGATCACTACCTGATGGTGAGGCAGATTCAGTACCAATTCGCAGACGTTTGGAGGGACCTGCCGCTCACGGACAGACCTCAGATCGCCTGCAAACGTTTCGGCAGTCTGGACTGAGACGTGCCCGTCCGATCCCGCTAGGGGTGACAAGATGAATGTGATGTTCTGTTTGTATGACGGCTCCTCAGTCTTGGCAAAAAAGGGTCAAAGGGACACCGATGCCAGGATGTCTTTCCGGCTTTCCCGGGGGATTCTCTCCCTCGCCGCGTTTGTTTTCGTTCTTGGTTTGTGGTCGGACGGCGGTCCTGCATATGGTGCAGCGAGACGGGTTAACGTACCGAACCTGGATTCAAACGTCAGTTTCGCTCCAGCTATCTTTTGGCTTGGGAAAGTCGAAATGACCACCAACTACGCAGACGTGCGGGTATGGCATTACAACCAGACGTTGCGGTTTACATTGCATCTACCAGATCGTCTCTTGTGGCACGACTCTGCCCCTTCAGCCTCGACGTTGACGGCCTGGGATGCTGTGTCCATTTACATAGATCTTGCAGGCAGCACAGGTCAGGCGCCGACCACGACGAGCTACTGGCTAGTCAAGCAGCTCGGGAACAACGGGTCTTCCGCCAGCCGCGCGGTATTCCGCGGAAACGGAAGCGGATGGGTTTCAAGCACGGCCGCCTTTACCGCTACGTCCACCTGGCGGGGAAACTATCCCAACGATACGGTTTGGGATGTGGGATGGCAGGCTGACTTTGAGATTCCATTCTCCAGCCTGGGACTGACGGGGCCGCCGACGCCGGGCACAATTTGGGGACTGGCGGTCGTGGTCCACGATCGAGATGACCAGGCCGGGACATCCATTCCGAACCAGGTCTGGCCTGAGACCATGCAGCCGCTTCGCCCCGATACCTGGGGCCAGCTTCATTTCGGATTGCCTGTCTACACGCCTCCGACATCCGTTGTTGCCGGGACGACTGTGGTCCGCCAGGGGCTCAACGGGGCTGTGGTCCCCGACGCCGCTGTGGGCGGCCATACTATTTGCGGCGGATCCATGAATGCCTGGACTGAGTGGGGAAATGCGAACTACGCAGGATACAATCAATTCAACATCCAGAACCAGTGGGACGTCGCGGATTTCATGTGCTTCTCCAAGTATTATCTGACTTTTCCTCTTACCAGCCTCCCGCCAGGAAAAAGTATCGTTTCAGCTCGAGTGACACTCAATCTTTTTGGCAACGCCGGTTACAATCCCGGCGACGCCAAGCCGTCGGCGATCGATGTGCTCACCGTTTCTGAGGATTGGAGTGAAGGTGTAATCACCTGGAATAATGCGCCGTATGCTGCCCAAAACGTTTCCGTGACATGGGTGTATCCGGTTGATCAGGGCCATCCAGCCGGACCCTACGACTGGGATGTGAGCTCCGCTTTAGCCGACGCTTACGCCAGGGGCCAACCGCTCCGACTGGTTTTCTACTCGACCGATGGGGACTATCACAGCGGTAAGTACTTCTGGACATCGGATTCAAACGACTGGAATGGTGAGGTCCGTCCCACGCTGGAAGTGCGCTGGGCAAACAGCGACAGCGCTCCTCCAGCCGAGGTTCCCGATCTGACACTTACGAAAGGCCACACCGGCAACTTCACCCAGGGGCAGACCGGGGCAGCCTACAGCCTGACCGTCACCAATACCGGCGCTGGAGCCACCAGTGGCACGGTGACCGTGATCGATACCTTACCCGGCGGTCTGACCGCTACCGCCATCGGTGGCACCGGCTGGAGCTGCACGCTGGCGACCCTGAGTTGTAGCCGGTCGGATGCGCTGGCGGCCGCGGCCAGCTATCCAGCCATCACTCTGACTGTGAACGTTGCCTCCAACGCTGCCGCGAACGTCACCAACGTCGCCACCGTAAGCGGCGGGAGTGACGCCAATACCAGCAATAACACCGCATCGGATCCGACCTCCATCAACGAGTCCGGCACATCGGATCTTGCTCCACCCGGTCCCGTGACGTCGTTTCTGGCAATTCCGGAATATGGACAGATCAGTTTGAGATGGACCAACCCTCTCGACTCCGACTTCAAAGGCGTGCTGATCCGCTATCGCACAGATGGCACGTACCCGACAAGCCAGAACGATGGTTTGCTGGCCGTTGAACGGACCGGACTCCCCGGGGCGACCGATTCCTTTATACACTCCGGCTTGAACCGGGGCATCACCTATTACTATTCCGCCTTTTCGTACGACACCTCTCTGAACTTTGGCGTCGTGGCGAAGGCGCAAGCCGCTCCGTCAAGTACGGCAATTCTGTCGCTGTCACCCACTCGGGGACCCATCGCCACGGTTGTGACCGTTACAGGAACTGGATTCGGAAACACGCAAGGAACCGGCCGAGTAACTTTCAGCGAAACTGTCGCTCCGATTTCAGCTTGGAGTGATACCTCAATCACAACCGCAGTGCCAGATGGAGCTAGGAGCGGACCGGTGGTGGTGACGGTGAACGGAATCCAGAGCAATGGGGTGACATTCAAGGTTAATGGCAAGCTGCCTGCACCCAAGGATTTTAGGCAAAAGCAGTAAGTCGACAACGTCACCTGGATTTGGATTCGAACCGGGCCTCAAACGAAGCCGGTATCGGCCAGACTCGCTCCGTATTTCAAGACGCTAAATCAGTCGCGGCGAGACTCCTCATCCCTGATCTGTCGTGTCCTTCGGCAGACAGTCCGACAAAGCGGAGGAAGAAGAACCGCAACCACAGCGAACCGGCCCACTCTGGTGCCTCACCGACCCACTCTTTAGTCCGCCGTTCCCCCCAATCACGACCTATTTCAGCACGACCCGTCATCGCCGGTCATCCCCGGGATTGAGACAAACGGCTGGCAGACAACATACCTTGCGGCTGCGACCCCAGCTGCAGGTGGCGGATCAAGGGGTGGCTTTCTCTCCCGGAATCCAACTCGTTCCGGCCAGCGGGAGCTTGGCCATAGCGGCCGCTTCCACGGTGAGGGCCACCAGGTCCTCCCGCTCGAGGTGATGGACATTGGATTTTCCGCAGGCTCGAGCCAGAGTGGTCACTTCCAGGTTCAAGGTCTTCAGGTAATTTTTCAAACGGCGGGCGCCCCACTCCGGCTGCAGGCGTTCTTCCAGGTGGGGAAGCTGCGTTGTCACCCCGACCGGACAAAGCCCGGTGTGGCAGTGATGGCAATAGCCGGGTCGGGTCCCAAGCTGTTCATACTCGGCGCTCACGTCGATCTCCTGCCCGTCTTGCCGGTAGCTGCTGCTGTTGCAGCCCAAGGCCATCAGAACCGACTGGCCGATGGACACGGCGTCGGCACCCATCGCCAGGGCCTTGGCCGCGTCGGCGCCGGTCCGGATGCCTCCCGAGATGATGAGCTGCACCTGGTCGCGCGCGTTCATTTCTTCCAGCGCTTCCACCGCCAGGCGGAGGGCCGGCAAAGTCGGGATGCCGGCATGCTCGATAAAGACTTGCTGAGTGGCGGCCGTGCCTCCTTGCATGCCGTCGATCACGATCACGTCGGCGCCCGCCTTGACCGCCAGCTTCACGTCGTCGCGCACGCGGGTGGCGCCGAACTTGACATAGATGGGAACCTGCCAGTCCGTGATTTCCCGCAACTCGCCGATCTTGATGGCCAGGTCGTCCGGTCCGACCCAGTCGGGGTGACGGCAGGCGGACCGCTGATCGATGCCTTCCGGCAGGGTGCGCATTCCGGCCACACGCTCGCTGATCTTCAGTCCCAGCAACATGCCGCCGCCGCCCGGCTTGGCACCTTGGCCGACGACCACCTCGATGGCGTCGGCCTTGCGCAGGTCGTCGGGATTGAATCCGTAACGGGAGGGGAGGCATTGATAGATCAGCGTTTTGGAGGACTGTCTCTCCTCGGGCGTCATGCCGCCATCGCCGGTCGTCGTGGAGGTACCCATTTCGGAGGCTGCCCTTCCAATCGCTTCCTTGACGTTGGCCGACAACGAGCCAAAGCTCATGCCGGCTATGGTGATAGGAATCTCCAGTTCAATGGGTTTCTTGGCAAAGCGAGTTCCCAGGACGGTTTTGGTCAGGCACTTTTCACGGTACCCTTCCAGCGGATAACGGGACAGGGAGGCGGTCAGAAAGACCAGGTCGTCGAAGCTGGGTATTCGACGCTTGGCTCCCAGCCCTCGGATCTCGTAGAGTCCATGCTCCGCGGCCTGATGAATGTAGTGAAGCACGTGGCGGTCATAAAGCGCGCTTTCTTCGAGTTGGATGGGTTTGCTCATGTTTTTGGTCCCCCAGGAATTCTTCCGGATCTCGCCGATGGGGAAGGTCCGTTGTGAGGTTGGCGCCCGCAGGCCGGTCGCTGTCGCTGCGTAGCAACCATCAATACTCCTGATTGGCTTCCGCATTCCAGTGGTAGAGCGTTCGAGCCGAAGCCACTCGCTTGAACTCCTTGGGAGAACAGTCGATGGAGGCTTTTCTCAGAAGTTCCTGCAAGCGGGCAAAGTCGCTCTCGGTCATGGGCTCTTCGCGGGCGTCGGCTCCCAACGATTGGATCTTGCCCCGCACATAGATGACTGCCTCGTAGAGCGAGTCGCCCAAGCCCGGTCCTGCATCACCGCAAATCACCAGGTTTCCGGCCTGCGCCATGAAGGCCGACATATGGCCGACGCTGCCGCCCACCACGATGTCTGCCCCCTTCAACGAAATCCCGCAGCGAGAGGAGGTGCTGCCTTCCACCACCAGCAAACCTCCATGCGCCGAGGCCCCCGCGCATTCCGAGGCAAAGCCTTTCACCCGCACGCTTCCCGACATCATGTTCTCGGCCACGCTCCAGCCCACGTTGCCGTGCACCGCGATCTCGGCCTCCTGGTTCATGCCGGCCAGAAAATATCCGGCATGTCCTCGCACCGCGATCTTGACCGGAACGGTCAAACCGACGGCGATGCTGTGGAGCCCGTTGGGATTCAGAATCTCGATTTCCTCAACGCCGGACCTGAGAAGGTCATGGTGAAGATACTGGTTCAGTTCGCGGACGCTGAGGCGGCTGAGGTCTAAACGTTCCATGAGTAAATTTCCTCGGGTGCAGGCTCGAACAAATCGGCTTCCTGAATGCCGGGCAGATGAGCCAAAGACCGAAACTCAGAGGAGACGGCCACGTAATCTTCTGTCTCGGCCACGATGGCCGGTTTGCAGGCGAAGGCGTCGCGAACCAGCACCATCTGGTCGGCGGTGGCCATCAGCAGGGTGTAGAACCCGTCGAGTTCCACAAATCCCTTGCGCAGGGCCCCTTCCAGCGTATCGCCCTGGCTCATGCGCCACTCCAGATAGCGGCAGGCCGCCTCGGTGTCGTTGTCGGTTTCGAAGTGGATGCCTTTCTTTTCGAGCATGCGGCGCAGGCTCCAGGGATTTGAGAGCGAGCCGTTGTGGACGAGGCAAAAATCTTCACCGGCGGTGTAGGGGTGCGCGTGAGCCGGTGTCACGGCCGACTCCGTGGCCATGCGCGTATGGCCCACAGCATGAGTACCGGCTACCCGGTCAAGGTGGTAGCGGCGGACGATGTCGCGGGGATGGCCCTCATCTTTGTACAGCTCAATGGCCCGGCCGACAGCCAGAAGGTGGATCTCCGGAAAGGCCTGGGCCAGCCAGGATTTGAATCGGTCCGGCGATTCGGCGGTCGTCAGCTTCCCGTGGCTCTCCAGGCTCTCCAGCCCTGCTTCGGCACCGGTTTCCAGAGAAAAACGCTCGCGCAGGTTCGCCCAATCGAAGTTTCTGACCGGCGCGAACAGACTGAACTGGCGAAGGGGCGAGTCGATCTTCGGCGTAAAAAGCGCCAGTCCCGCGGAATCGGGTCCGCGATCGCCCATGCAGACCAGCATCGGAGTCAGCAAGCGACCCATCCGCTGCCGCATGTCCTCATTCCTTGCCAGCAATCCCACAATGCCGCACATAATCTTTCCCCTCCTGGACCTACAGTCACAGTCGGTCCACCTCATCAATAGAACTCGAGATAGCGTTGAATCTCCCAATCCGAGACATGGCGCTGGTATTCCACCCACTCCATGTATTTCAGGTCGATGTATTCCTTCATGAAATCCGTCCCGAGCTGATCCTGAAATAAGGGGTCTTCCTCCAGCGCCAGGATCGCGGCTCGCAGGCTTTGCGGAAGAATCCGGATTCCCATCGCCAGCAGTTCCTGCTCCGTGAACTTGTAGTGATTGATGTTGTGTGGTGGCCCAGGGTCCAGTTTCTTGTCGATCCCGTCCAGCCCCGCGGCAATGACGGCCGCTGTGGCCAGATAGGGATTGCAGCTGGAATCGCACAGGCGCAGCTCCAGCCGCCCGTAAGGAACACGCACCATCGAGGTGCGGTTGTTGTCGCCGTAGGAGATGTACGCCGGAGCCCAGGTCGCACCCGACAGAGACCGACCCACCACCAGGCGCTTGTAGGAGTTGACGGAGGGGGCCACCAGAGCCGCCAGGGCCGGAGCGTGGGCCATCAGGCCGCCCAGGAAGTGGTAAGCCAGGGGAGAGAGGCCCAGGTGGTTGCTGTCGGAGTCATCCTTGAAGAGGTTGGCGCCTTGAGAGTCCGCGATGGAGAGGTGCATGTGGCAGCCGGTTCCAGTCCGATTAGACATGGGCTTGGGCATGAAGCTGCAAATCATGCCTAATTCCCGGGCAATCTCGCCCGCAGCCATGCGGAACAGGACGTAACGGTCAGCGGTGGTCAGGGCCTGGGTGTAGGTGAAATTGATCTCGAATTGTCCGTTGGCATCCTCGTGGTCGATTTGATAAACATCGAATCCCGTGGCTTGCAGAGAACTCACCAGTTTTTCCAGGAAATTCCGGCTGCGGGAAAGTCCCTTGTAGTCGTAACAGGGTTTGTCCAGATTGTCCGAGTCGTCGGCAGGCGCCAGAGAGCCGTCGGCTCTTCTGGTCAGGAGCATGAACTCGGGCTCCAATCCGGTGTTCAGACTCCAACCACGGTCCTTCAGCCGTTCCAGCTGCTGCAGCAGAACGTAGCGCGTGTCGTAACGGTAGGGTTCTCCCCGGACTCTTCCGTTGCAGACAATGCGGGCGTAGCCGGGCTGCCAGGGAATCAGGGTGAGAGTCGACAGGTCCCCCACCGCCATGAAGTCGGGGTCATGAGGTTCTTGTCCCAGGCCCCACACCGCAAATCCGGCAAAACCGGCGCCATCGTTGAGGATGTCGTCGAAATGGGTGACCGGGACCGACTTGGTTTTGGCCACGCCATGGATATCTACAAACTGAGCCAGCACGAACTTGACCTCATTCGCATCCAGAAAGGCTTTGGCTTCCTCGCGCGTCATGGTCATGTATGTGTCCCCCTCCACTGGATTCATTGCTCCAACAGGGAATAAACGGCTGCCAGGCCAATGGCCTCGCCTCCGTGATCTCGAACGATCTCGATCAGCGCCTCCCAAAGATAAGCGGCGTAGCTGGCATCCAGCCAGAAGCGGAAGCCGCCAATCCCGTCTGGCTTAACCGGCAAAACCATGGCCGACACGCCGGCCACCCGAGTCATGACCGCGGCCTGAACAGGTTGGCTGAAGTCCACGCCGCAGGTTTCCCGCAACACCAGGTTGCTTTTCTCGCCGCTGAGCAGGAACGATGCCTCCTGCCGCCGGACAGGATAAACGCCGGGGAGTGGCGCGCTCATGCGCTCCTCCAGGGACGGCACCAGTCGGTCGTCAGGACCGTCCTCGATAAGGACCTCCTGCTGGTCCACCCGGATAATCCATCCTCCATGGTCTTGCGACAGGCAGCCATAAAGAGAGTCGGGCATGGCGATGCCCATCGCTTCCGTTGCGGCCAGGAGTCCAGGGCCCTTCAACCCCAGCTTGGGTAAACAGCTGAGATCGCAAAGGGCCAGGCTCTTCTGAAGCGCTCGTTCCGCTTCCAGACTTTGGAAGCCAAGCGGCACATCCATCCCGCTAACTTGTGTCCAGCGCGGCTGGAGTTGCTCCAAAGCTTCATGAATGGGGCTTCTTCGAGTACTCGCGGTCCTCTTCACGTGGTCTCCTGCAGCACGGCCGCCGGCGATTGCCGGAGATTCTCAGGATCATAGAAGGGCGTCGGCACCACTGTGGCGCGAACCATGTCGCCCCGCTCCACTCGAATGTCGAAAGTGCTTCCCGTTTGCGATCGCTCCGGTGGAACATAGGCCAGGCCGATCACCTGCTCCAAGGTGGGACTGAAGGCCACACTGGTGACCCTCCCGGCGATCTCGCCTCGGTGAATGACCAGGTGACACTCCTTGGGAATGGGACCGGGGTGCGTCGCGGGCAGTGAAAAGCCCACCAGCGTGCGCCGGAGCGGCCGGCGAGCCAGGATGGTCAAACTTCGCTGCCCCACGAAAAACGCTTTGTCCATTTTAACGGCCCATTTCATTCCGGCTTCGAAGGGATGAGTCAAGCCATCGGAATCCTGCCCAATGATCACGTGACCCTTTTCCAACCGCAGAATGCGTTGAGCCTCTACGCCAAACGGCCGGATTCCCCGCGGCTCTCCAGCCTTCATCAAGTGCTCCCACAGCCAACGGGCTGAGTCGGCGGGAACGTGAATCTCATAGCCCCACTCGCCCACAAATCCCACGCGCAGCAGACGGACCCGCACCCCGGCCACTTCACCCTCTCTCACCCCCAGGTAGGGGAAGGCGTCCGGAGCGAGGTCGATCGAGGTGAGCGAGGCGAGTACCCGCTGAGAATCGGGACCGGCCAGGTTCATGGCGGCGTAGGTTCCGGTGGCGTTGACCAGGGACACGCGCATGCCCCAGAGCAGCGCCCAGCGCCTCATTTCGCGGGCCACTGCGTCCGAGCCGCTCGTGGTGGTGGTGACATAAAATCGGTCCGGGGCCAGTCGCGCCGCCACGCCATCGTCGATGATGACGCCGGATTCATCGCACATCAGCACGTAGCGGGTCATGCCGACCTGAAGCCTGGCGAATCGGCCGGTGTAGATCCGTTCGATGAAGAGCGCTGCGTCAGCACCGCTGATCTCGAGCTTCCCCAGCGTTCCCACGTCGATCAAACCCAGGCCTCGGCGGACGCCGGCGACTTCGTCCTGAATGGCCTCCAGCCGGCTCTTCCCACGGATGGCGTAGTACTCCGGCCGCAGCCAGTTTCCAGCCGGCATGAAGCGGGCGCCGAAGTTCCGATGCCAGTCATGCAACGGCGTTTGGCGGTGGGGACTGAAAATGCGGCCTGCCAGGTGAGCGAGCGGGACCGGGTTGACGAAGGGCCGGGCCGTCGTCAAATCCATCGCCTCCAAATGTTGACCCGTCAACCGTGCCAGCACCCGTACGGTGTTGAGGTGAGCGTGCTTTCCCTGGGAGGGCCCCATCCCGAAAGTGGAATAGCGCTTCAACAGCTCCAGGTTATCGAACCCTTCCTGGACAGAGTGTTCGAGATCTTTCAGCTGAATGTCTTCGTCCAAATCCACAAAATTCTTGCCCTTGGGATGCGCGAAGATCGGGTAGGCATGACTGCGTGGCGGTCCCCTGCGTTCCGGAGGGAGGGGGATTTGAGGGGTTTGGACGCCACAACTTCGAGCCGCTTCCAGTCCAGCCCGGCGCCCATCTTGCAGTCGGTCTTCCAGCTCGAAGAGGCCGTTCAGCCGGCCCGCGGCAAACAGCCCTGCCGGCAGCTCGGCGGGAACGTACTGTTCCAGTTCGGTCAGGTAGCACATCCTTCCGCGCGCCTGGCGCAAGAGCCCATCTGCCGGCGTCCAACCGACGCTCATGGCGATGCCGTCGCAAGCCACTCGACTGGCCTTGGCCGTTTGAGCGGAACCATCGGAGCCGAGAGGACACAGCAGGGCAGCGGCCACAGATCGCAGTCCGCGGCCCGACACCGCCTGGTAAACGGTCATGCCGTTTTCGATGGGAATGCCGGCCTGCCGGACCTCGGCGGCCAGCGCCGAGGATTCCCCCTGAGGCCGCAGGTCCGACACCACCGCCACCTGCGCTCCGGCCGCTCGATAATCCAGCGCCGCCCGATATCCCTCCGGGTTGGCGGTCAAGATGACCACCTTTTCGAACGGCCGGACCGCGTATTGGTGGATCAAGCGCTGGGCAGCCGAAGCCAGCATCACTCCGGGCAGATCGTTGTTGCGGAAGACCGCCGGCTGTTCATAGCAACCGGTTGCCAGGACCACAGAACGGGCCCGCAACTTCGTCAGGCGAGTCGCATCGATGAGAGCCACCCAATGGTCTGCGTAGTATCCTGCCGCCAGCGTGGAGGTCCTGATTTCCAGATTGCCATAGCTCTGTGCCTGGGCCAGCAATTGGCGGTGGAGTTGACTCGCTCCAGGTGGGCGCGCACCCTGGTGGCAAAGAGACCCACCCGGGCGGCGATGCTCGTCCACCAGCAGCACCCGCACTCCGCATTCGGCTGCGGCGATGGCCGCAGAAAGCCCTGCCGGGCCCGATCCCACTACCAGCACGTCGCAAAAATCGTAGCGCTTGGGCGTGGCCTGCAGCGGCCTCTCGGGCTTGATGCTGCCCAGTCCCGCCAGCTGCCGCATTCGTTGTTCGTAGAACGGAAAGAGCCGGCGCGGTGTGTGAAACGCCTTGTAGTAGAACCCCACGGGGAGGAAAGGCGAGAGCCGATTCAAAATTGCGGCCAGGTCGCTGTCCACTCCACCAAAGGTGTTGACGGCCTTTACGCTCAGGCCCGGCGTAATCAGCCGGTCGTCGCCTCGAATGTTGGTTTCCTCCTGGCTTTCCAGAATCACGTTGCTGTCCAAATTGGCCAGGCTCCAAATCCCGCGAGGTCGGTGATACTTAAAGCTGCGTCCGAGCACACGCCGGCCATTGGCCCACAGGGCCGTGCTGATCGTGTCGCCGGAAAAGCCCTCGTACTCGCGGCCTTCAAACTCGAATCGCACGCGCTGCGATCGATCGATCCATTCGTTTGGTTGGGGTGGCAGCCGGTCCATCATCTGAGGTTCGTGCTTTGTTTACGAGGCTCTGCCGCGACCAGAGCGACGGCATCGTGTGCAGAGTCAGGCGGAATAAAGATAGGTTCGGATGATTTCATCTTTGAGCGTGTCCCGCTCGGCAATGAACCAGGTGCCGCTGGCCACGTGGTACCACCACTCGCGCTGGATTCCGGGCTCACCCGAGCGATGGAAAACGTAGTCGGCCCACTCGCGATCCGATTGGGCCGTGGGGTCCGGCATGGCTCGAAACGACCCGCCGTAAACGAATTCCTGAATGGGCCGGAGGCCGTTCACCGGACAGGGCATCAGTTTCATGATTGTGATCTCCTGCAACGTTTGAAGGCGCCGGTCTCCCGGACCGGCCAATCGCAACCGGGCCACACCTTGTTGGATCAGTGCCCCACCGAGGCCGCTCCCTTTTCTCCAACCAGTTCGTATTGCTCGAATCGCGACAGCGTGAACGGTCGGATCAGTTCATGCTCTTCATCACGCGCCAGCGTGTAGGCCATGGTTTTCCCGCAAACCGGCGTGGCTTTGAATCCCCAAGTGCCCCAGCCCGCATCGAGGTAGAAGCCCTTGACCGCCGTCTTGCCCATGATGGGCGAGAAGTCCGGAGTCATGTCCGACAAGCCGGCCCATTGCCGCAGGACTTTGACGTCGGAGAGACAAGGGAACAGTTCGAGCAGATGCCCGGCCAGTCCTTCGGCAAAGTCCAGCGTGGAGCGGGTGGAATGCAGCTCGTAGGGATCCAGCGAGGCGCCCATCACCAGTTCGCCTCGTGACGACTGGCTCACGTAGAGGTGCAGGCTGGCCGAGACAATGATGGCGTTCAGCCAGGGCTTGAGCGGTTCGGTGACGCAAGCCTGGAGCGGATGGATGACCAGCGGCGTGCGAAGGCCCACCATCCGAGTGATGCGAGGCGTATAACCGGCCACCGCCGAAAGCACCTTGCGTGTCTCAATCGCGCCGCGCGTGGTCTCCACTCCCACCACCTGGCCGTGCTCCTGCCGAATGCCGGTGACGGCGGTTTGCTGATGGATTTCCACACCCCGTTGGTCGGCGGCCCGCCCGTAGCCCCAAGCCACCGCGTCATGCCGGGCAATGGCGCCGGGCGGATGATAGAGTGCTCCGACGATCGGATGATGACCACCGCAGGTCAAGTCCAGCTCGGGGCAGGCCTCGGCGATCTCGGCAGGCCCAACCAGTTCGCTCCGGACGCCCAAATGCTTGTTGACTTCGGCCCTCCACCGCATGGTGCGGAGCGTGGCGTCGGTATGGGCCAGAGTGAAGTGCCCGCGCTCGGAGTAGAACAGGTTCAAGTCGAGGTCGTCAGAAAGATCCTGAAACAAGCGCACACTTTCGTCGTAGAACTTGACTCCTTCCGACGTCAGGTAGTTCGAGCGGACGATGGCCGTGTTCCGTCCGGTGCCTCCCCCGCCCAAGTAGCCGGCCTCCAGCACGGCCACGTCCGTGATGCCGTAGTCCCGTGCCAGATAGTAGGCTGCCGCCAGGCCGTGGCCCCCGGCACCGACGATCACGACCTCATAAGCGCGCTTGAGCTTTTCCGGAACCCGGAACATGCGCTTTCCGGGATATTCCCTGCTGAGAGCAAACTTGAGCAACCGATAGGGCACGATGCTGTTTCCTTGATTGGGAGCCGTCAGGAACTGAACCGCGAGATCCGTCTGGAATCCCAGAGACCTCTGTCCATTTCGCGAGGGGAATCTATTGGTTCTGCAGCCGGGGCAGAGAGGGAACTTTAGTGAATGCCCAGGGACCCTGTCAACAGATTATTAGTTTTTCGGTCAAGCAAATGATGAAATGTTGGATTATTGAGGAAAGTACTGATAATTTGTTGGACCTGCCTGGCGCTGATGATGGGCTTGAGGAGCATCAGGCTTCGCTGAACGTTGAGGTGACGAGCTGAAGCTGAGTGAGAAGGAGGCCGCCGCATGGAAACACCCAAAGAGCTGGACCAGTTGGACCTCGAGATTCTGCGCCGCCTGAGCCACGATGCCAGGAAGTCCTACCTGGAGATGGCCCGAGAGCTGGAGGTGTCCAACGCCACCATCCACGAACGGGTCACCAAGCTGAGGAAAAGAGGGGTGCTGGAAGGCTTCTACGCCCGCATCAATGCCCGAAAGGTCGGGCGCCCCATCACTGCCTTCGTCGGGTTGATCACGGCGCAAAACAAGGGGCTTCCCAAGCTCGTTGAGCGCCTGCGGCAGATCGGGGAGATCGAAGAGGCCCATACCGTCACCGGCAAATACGACTTTCTCCTCAAACTTCGCGCACGCAGCAACGAGGAGTTGCAGGAGCTGTTAAATCGAGTTGGTTCCATTCCGGGAGTGGCCCGCCACGAGACCATGATCGCTCTCACCACCATTTTGGAGAATCCAGCCGGTCTGCTCTGATCGGTAGAACCGGCTTTGCCAATGGGATGCCTGGGGGGCCGCGAGGTGACTGCCTCGTAAACCTGTTCGCCCGCCCACAGCGCGGTTGAGTTGAACGGGTCATGCGGCTAGAATAGGACTTTCGGCCAATCTGATTTTTCACCGAATGGTTTGTGAACCGACATGCCACTCGTCTGAAACATTTGGGCAAGCGGCTGCAAGGCCAAGCCCGGATTCTGGGTGAGCCTTATGACCAGGGAGACCTGCGGTGCTGCTCGTCGCCGCTGTTCCAGAGCCCATCGACAGGTTTCTCCTGAATAGATTGTTGAGGTGATTTCGATGACTTGTGCCCGACGCGGTTGGCCCGGCCGTTCCCTCCGGTTCCTGGCTGTACTCTTGATTGGGTGTGTCTCCGGTTCGCCGGGAGATACCTCGGCGACTCAACGTCCGGACGGCCTCTCTACGGACATCCGTCTCTCGCCTGAGAGGCCCTGGTCCAAGGCTATGCCGCTTGCCAAAGGCGAGACGGTGGAACTGAGGGTGGGAGTGTCTCAGCCTTCCAAGCTTCCCCTACACGGACGCATCAGCGTCAGCTGGACCCTCGTGGATGGGAAAGGGGGCCTTCAACCCCAAGGCTTGCAGGCGGCCGCAAAGGGGTCGTTCACGCCGCGTGGGGAGAATGCATTCGGGATTTATGCTTCCCCGACAGCCAACTGGCAGAAGACTCTGCACGCTCTCGACCCTGACACCTATGTCGTTTACCGGGCGCCGGTGGCCGGAACGTATCGTCTGGAGATCGCTGCACAACTCGAGGGGCCGGCGCCGTTCGAAGGAGCGCGCTGGCGCGAGAGCGGTGTGGCGCCCGCGGCCGTGGAGTTTCCACGGTCGACTCCTTGGCCCCGCGGAACCTCTGTGCCGGTAAGCATCGCGCTCAAGCCCTTCGAACTCGGCGAATCGGGCGCTTCGGCCATGGAGGTGGAGCTCGAGCCCAACGACACGCCTGAGATGGCTCAGCCCGTTTCGTTGCCTTCCGGAGAAGGCCTTCAACGACTGCTGATTACCGCCACGGCTGATGACATCGAATATTTCGACAACGGGCAAGTGGGGCGGTCGGGAGACGATTGGTTTCGATTCACCTTCGAGGGGACGGAGCCACGGCTTCTGACGGCCAACCTGGCCATTCCTGATCAAACTCTCGTGGCCCAATTGAGGCTGTACGCCCTGGAGACGAGTTCCCAGGCTTCCGCCGCAGAAATTCTGGCGCAGGCCGGCGGACTTGCGGGACCCCTTCTGCCGCTGGTTGAATACACCGAAGGCCGCAACGAGAATGAACGGGTGCACCAGCAAAATGAAGGTCACCGGACGGAAATCAACCGCCTGCTCAAGCCCGGCCAGGTCTATTTCTTAAGGGCCGAAGCCAACGCGCCCGGGTACGAGATCGAATTGCGAGTGCTGCCGCCTGCGCCCTACCAAGATCCGCGGATGGCGGTTCGCCAGGCGCTCTACGATCACTTGGCCCAGGTGGATGCCTGGCTGTCCAACCGACCGCGGGGAGCCAGCGTCGAGCGGCGGATCCGCGACACCGGGAACCTGATGGGCACCCACTGCATGAGTTGCCATACCCAGTCAGGAGTGTGGGGGCCGGCGGTTGCCGTTGAGAATGGCTACCGTCCGGAGAACCTCCAGAACCTGCGCCGCCTCATCAACATCATGTATGAGTCGATGCGACCCACCAACTACCTCAAAGACGCCGCCAACAATACCAGCCTGGCTCCATTGGATGTGGGCGACGGTCCGGCGGGAACGCGAGTGGCTGGACACAACGTCTGCACAGCGGAACGGGTCTGGCCGGCTCGAAGGCTGCACTCGATGCAAGCACTGCGGGCAGCCAATCAAGTCCTGCAGACCGCCGATCCCAGCGGTATCAACGCGGCGGGACCCGGTTCCAACGTCGGCCAGGCAGTCGTCTACAACTATGCCGGCGAGATCCTGCGCACCGCCTGGGACCGCACCGGTCATCCCCGCTATTTCGCGGCTCTGGAGGAAAAAGCGGAGAAGATGCTGGCCGTCAGTCCCAAGTACAGCGACGATCTGGCCCACCGCATCGAGTTTTTCCGACGCTTTTTCCCCCAGGACTACCTGAGCCAGAACCGAAGAGCGCAAGCGGCGCAACAGGCGTTGCCCCCCGAGCCTCCGGATCCGCCCGATCTTCCGGCGCAGGGGAAAAACGGACAGGATCCGGCTCCCAAGCCCGCGCGCTTCCCAGACTACGCGGTGCGCGACACGCAATCCGCTGCACAGCTGTGGGAACGCATCGCCCCTCAGCTGCGCCAGGATGAAGTTCGACTGCGGGCGATCCAGAACGCAGATGGCAGCTGGGGCTTCGACCCAGGGAAACCGGTTGACGGCGGAAAGGGCTGGAAGGCCGATGGTCAGTCCGACCCGGCGCCGACCGCGCTGGCACTCATCGCGCTGGAAGCACTGGGTCATTCGAAGGACGATCCGGCCGTTGCTCGGGGTGTCCAATCGCTGTTACGAACTCAAGATCCCTACGGCCGGTGGAACAAGAGCGCCCAGACGGGCTTCGTGACCACAGCCTACGTCTTGCATGCTCTCTCCCGACTGTATCCGGTTTTGGACGACAAGCCGGCGCAGAGCGTATTTGAGCCCAAGCCGGGTGAGTCTCTGCGCTCTACTCTGGCGCGGGTGAGGGCTCTGTCCCATCAAAGTGACCCAACCTTAGCCGGCTTGATGATTCAGGCTGCCAGCCACGCCAGTCCGTTAGTTCGGTATTGGGGGGTGATGGGATTGGGTGGCATTCACGACGGGCGCGGCGTGTCCGTGCTTCTGAAAGCCTCGGGCGATGGGACCAAGCTGGTGAGGGATGCGGCGGCGTGGGCCCTGGAGCAAACCCTGCTGGACGACCAGGGTTTCGAGGAGGTCTTCACCGCCTATCAAACCGGCGATGACCGGACTCGCGAAACGCTGCTGAAGGCCCTGGGAATGCGGGCCGATGCCGTCATGACTCAGGCCCGCTTCGAATGGAGCCGGCTGGGGCATCTCCTCGATCGGGCCCTAAACGACGATGCCCACCCCGGTGTTCGTGCCTGGGCTGCCAAGGCGGCCTGGCAGTGGTGGGTGTGGAACCCGCCGCTACGCCCGCCCATCCAGCAGGCTTGGATCCGAAAGCTGACGACTCCGGAAAGCAACGCCCTGGTGGAGAACACCTTCCGCTATCAAAGCCAAGCTCTCTTCATCGCCAACGGCCATAAGGCCAACGCCAGCCAGGAGCACCAGTATCTGGAGCTGGCCGCGCTTTTCAAGGAACTGGAGGATCGACTGGATGATCCGAAGGTGACTGCTGAGGTGAAAGACCGGCTGGCCCGCAGGCTGGTGGCGGTCAGCGGCACCTTCTACAACACCTCCGGGGGCGATGGAGGTCCGGGGCAAATGGGTTACGTGACTCCCGGCAGCGCCGATCTGTTCGGAAAAGCGGCGTTTCGTTACTTCAAGAAAGTAGAAGCGGCCAAGGATATGGCCGGACTGCGACTGGTTCTGGAAGGATCGAACGGAATTCCCTATTCCCCGCTGCAAGACCGTCTCATCGAGTACTCCACCCACGGTCCGGAAGAACTGCGCACCCTGGCGGCAGCCGCAGTGTCCGATCCCAGTGCCGTAACCCTCCCGGGAACTCCGGAGTTGGTGCAGCCTCTAATCGAACAGGTTCAGCGGGGTGCTCAGGATTACGACCGCCGCCAGACGCTGGCGCAACCCGTCCTGAAATTGTTCAGTCGCGCCAAGTGGAATGTCCCCAAGACCGTCGAGCAGCAAAATTCGCTCTACTCGCTGTTGGTGCCGGAGTATGAGAAAGAACCGGCCGCGGAGACGGTGGCGAAGATCCAGGAAGCCGCCGAAAAGGCGGTCCTGCCCATGGGACAGCTGAATGCGGATTGGTATCTGGCCGACCGACTGGGGAAGATGCTGGCCCTGAATCCGGACCTTCACACCGACACCCTGCTCGAGTGGATTCCTGATCGAGTCCAAAACCCGCTGGAAGCTCACTTCTGGTTGCCGAGTGTGACTTGGGTATTGGAGTACGGCGAGCCCGTTCCAGCCATCGATGGCGCCGACAACGCCGCGTCCGCTCCGCGAGAGGTTGTCCGTATCGCCCGCGCCCGTGCCTTGCAGCTCTATCTTCAGATGCTTCAGGGTACGGCCAACCCTTTGAGTCGAAGAGCGGCGATCGGAATGTCCAACCTCACGGCCTTGCGGAAGCAGGATTTGGTTCTGGAGGGACTGCGGAAGGCCACGGAGTTCGAGAAGAACGAAAGGCTGGTTGAACTTGCGCGAAATGTGGTGCGAATGGAGCCGGCTGCGATGCTGGCTGAGCTGCGCGAAGCCGTTAAGAGCGAGCCGCTGGCAGTTTCGCTGCGGGACGGCGGTGGGGAACCCCGATTAACGCCGGAATTTGTGGCCAGCTTTCGATATTTCAGCGATTACGTGACCCCGGAACTCAATCGCCCGCAGCGCATGGACGAGATGGCGTGCCTCAGCTGCCACGGGGTGCCCGGTCGAGTGCCGTCCATGGAGTTGGAAGCGGCCGATGATGCCGGCTTTTTCCCGGTGGCCAAACTGCTCAAGAACTACCTCACCCTGCAGCAACGAGTCAACCTGACCGACATTGAGAAAAGCAAATTGCTGCGCAAGCCGCTCAACGTGCAGACCGGCAAGGAGGACGGCCACCAGGGCGGCCGACGATACCTTCCCTCCGAGCGGGGGTACCAGATCATTCGGACTTGGGTGCTCGACCAAATAAGGGTCCAGGAAAGCATGGGGACGACGGAAACCTCCGGGCTCGCCGGCCAGTGAACCGAAGGCAGGGAGGCTGTTCTTACGGTGAAGAGGATGCGGCGGATTCGAAGGTCGTCGCGTCGTGCTCGTTGTTTCTTGACCGCAGCCCATACTCTATGAGGAACCAATCTTGTTCAACTTTTGCAGCGACGAGCCTCGTCCTGGCAGGCTGCCTTGGCTTTGCACTCTTTCCCTTAGCCCTGGCCCAACCGGTTGATGTTTCCAAGTTGCCGCCGCCGGCTGCCCGGGTGGTGGACTTTGTTTCGGACATCCAGCCCATCTTGGAACGCGCTTGTCTGCGTTGCCACGGCTCGGCCGTTTCCCTCAGCGGGTTTCGGCTGGACAATCGAGTGGATGCCATGAAGGGAGGCAGCCTGGGAGCGGATGTGGTGTCGGGACAGAGCGGTCAAAGCCGAATGATTCACCTGGTGGCGCGTTTGGTTCCCGAGTTGGAGATGCCTCCTAAAGGCGAGGGAGAGGCACTGACCCGAGAGGAAATCAGCTTGTTAAGGGCCTGGATCGACCAAGGGGTGAACTGGCCGGAAGGACTGATTCTAAAGCCTCGATCTTTGGAGGCCGAAGCCGTCGCGAGTTCCCCCACAGGCCCGGACAGACTGCCGCCTCCTGCCTCGCGGCGCGTGGACTTTGTCCGAGACATCCGGCCGATTCTGTCCAGGAAGTGTTACACCTGCCACGGTGCGACTCAGCAGAGTAATCAGCTACGGTGGGATGTGAAGGCGGCGGCGTTCAAGGGAGGGGTCTCCGGGCGCGCCTTCGAACCCGGACGAAGCGGGGAAAGCTTGATGATCCGTCTGGTGAGCGAAGCGGAGCCTGGGCGGTTCATGCCCTTGCGAGGCGAACGACTCACCGCCGAAGAGATCGGCTTGTTGCGGGCTTGGATTGACCAGGGAGCGCCTTGGCCCGACGGGCTCGATCCCGAGGGCGCCGCCGGCAGCCTGATACATTGGGCCTATCGGCCATTGCAGAACCCTGCCCTTCCGAAGGTAAAGAACCGTTCGTGGTCGAGATCCCCCATCGACCGCTTTATTCTGAAGAAGCTTTCGGAAAAGGGACTGAAACCCTCCGCTCCCGCCGACAAAGCCACGTTGTTGCGGCGCGTCAGCTACGATCTTACCGGCTTGCCGCCTGCGGTGGAAGAGCTGCAATCCTTCCTGGCCGATACCAGTCCTGAGGCCTATCCAAAGGTTGTCGATCGCCTGCTGGCCAGTCCCCGCTATGGGGAGCGTTGGGCTCGGCACTGGCTGGACGTCGTCCATTACGCCGACAGTCACGGCCACGACCAGGATCGCCCCCGCGACAATGCCTGGCCTTATCGCGACTACGTGATTCGATCCTTGAACGACGATAAACCTTACGCCCGCTTTGTGGAAGAACAGCTGGCTGGAGACGTTCTCTATCCCGATGACCCGGCTGGTGTGGTGGCCACAGGATTCATCGCGTCGGGGCCCTTCGACGAGAGTTCCATGGTGTCCATCGTGGACGACACGCTCGACAAGAAGAAGGCTCAAACGCTGGACCGGGACGACATGGTCACCACGGTCTTCTCCACTTTCCAGAGCACCACCATTCACTGCGCTCGTTGCCACAATCACAAGTTCGATCCCATTACCCAAACCGAATACTATCGGCTTCAGGCAGTATTTGCAGGGATCGATCGGGCCGATCGAGTCTTCGACACTGATCCTGACCTGCATTGCCGCCGGCAGTCTCTGCTTCGTGACAAGCTGGCTTTGGAGAACCGGCGTCGTGCCATCGACAGACAGGCGATGGAGCTGAAGAGTCCCCAACTGGAGGCCATCGAGACCCGGATCCAGGCACTGCAAAGGGAACAGGAACAGTCAGGGGCTGCGGAAACCCAGAGCAAGAGTCTGGGATATCAAAGTCAGATCTCTCCTGCCTCGGTTAAGGAGAAATGGGTCCAACTCGACTTGGGGCAGCCGGTGCCCGTGGAGTTCGTTGTTCTGGTCCCGGTTCAGTACTCCGATTCAGCGGCCTTCGGCTTTCCGGAGCGATTTCGAGTGGATCTCTCCAACGATCCACAGTTCGTCAGTTATCGGACACTCCTGGATCGAAGCCGGGGTGGAGGTGTCGAGACTCATCCCACGCCTTGGACGATCCCAGGTTCCGGCCTCTCCGGCCGGTATGTGCGAGTGACGACCTTCCCTCCCGTGGGTGGACTGGATTATTGGTTCTTTGCTCTGGCTGAGATGCTGGTGGTTTCACAGGGCGAGAACTGGGCGGCCAAGGCAAGAGTCACGGCTCTGGACTCGGTTGAGAATTTGCCGCAATGGAGCAAGGCCAACCTTGCCGATGGCCACGCCAGCCGGGTGAAACTGGAATGGCCCGCAGGTTTGTCCGATTTGGCGAGCGTGATGGCGGCGGTCCGAGTCTCCACCCGCCCGCTGCAGTTGGAGTTGGAAATCAAGAAACTGAAAGAGGAAAAGCGCTGTCTCGCCTCGTCGCTTCTGGAACCGACGCTTCAATCCGAGCTGACCCAGCTGGAGAGGAAGTTGACCGATCTGGAAGCCAGTCTGGCCAAACTGCCCCCCGCCGGACTGGTGTATGCCGGAGCCAGCGATTTCGCTCCCGTGGGCAATCTTCATCCAAGCCGAGGCATCCCCCGTCCCATCCATTTCTTGAAGCGGGGGGAAATCACGATGCCGGGTGAGGAAGTGTTGCCGGGAGCCTTGTCGTTGATGCCGGGGTTGGAGGCCACCTTGACGGTGGCGAACTTGCAAGACGAAGGCCTTCGCCGGGCAGCGCTGGCTCGCTGGATCACCAGTTCCCAAAACGCGCTCACCTGGCGCTCCATCGTGAATCGGGTCTGGCACTATCATTTTGGACGGGGAATCGTCAGCACCCCCAATGACTTTGGGCGAATGGGCGGCTTGCCCAGCCATCCCGAGCTGCTGGACTGGCTGGCGAATTGGTTCCTGCAGAATGGTGGCTCGCTCAAAAAGCTGCATCGACTCGTCGTTACCAGCCAGACCTATCAGCAGTCTTCAGCTGACCAGCCGGAGTCGGCCAGGACCGATGCTGAGAACCAATACTTCTGGCGAATGAACCGGCTCCGCCTGGATGCCGAATCGGTGCGGGACTCTGTACTTCAAATAACGGGGAAGCTCGACCTCAAGATGGGCGGACCCCCGGTGAAGCAGTTCTACTTCGACGATCCCAATCCTGGGGTGACGCCCATCATCGACTACGCCCGCTTTGATGTCGACAGCCCGGAGAGTTTTCGGCGCAGCATTTATCGCTACGTGTTTCGTACGGTGACCGACCCGCTCATGGATTCGCTGGATTGCCCCGACTCCTCTCAGCTTGCACCTGTGCGCAACACCTCGATCACTGCTTTGCAGGCACTGACCATGTGGAACAATCGTTTCGTCGTCAGGCAGGCGAAGCATTTTGCCGACCGGTTGGAGTCGGTCGATTCCGATCTTCGAGGCCAGCTCGAGACAGCTTGCCTGCTGGCCTGGAGCCGACGGCCGACCGAGACCGAAATGGCAGGCCTCTTTTCTTATGCGAGCCGGCACGGAATGGCCAATGCCTGCCGGGTGATCCTGAATAGCAATGCGTTCATGTTTGTCAATTAAGGAAAGGTAGCCCCGCGAGCCATGACCCAACTCAACCCGGTCAGTCTCTCCAAAAGACAGTTTCTTTCCTCCTTTGGAGGGGGATTCGCATCGTTGATCCTTTCCCACCTGCTGTTCGAGGACCTGATGCTGGCTGTGGAGCCGGGGAGCCCGCCGCGTCCGGAGCTGAATGGCGGGCTGCATCATCCGGCTAAGGTCCGCCGCATTATTCAGCTCTTCATGAACGGCGGTGTGAGCCAGATCGATACCTTCGACTATAAGCCTCAGCTCATCAAACTCAGCGGTCAGAAATTCGATCCGGGGCCGGGGCTTCGGGTCGAGTCGGTGACTGGAACACCCGGCGTGGTGATGAAGAGTCCTTTTGAGTGGAAACAACACGGACAGTGCGGTCGCTGGGTAAGCAGCGTGCTGCCTCACATGGCCACTTGCGTGGACGACCTGGCCTTTCTGATGGCGATGACCACCAAGACCAACGTTCACGGTCCGGCGGTGTATCAGCAGAACTCGGGTTTCACCAACCCGGGTTTTCCGTGCCTGGGGGCCTGGATTTCCTACGGACTGGGAAGATTGAATCAGAACCTTCCGGCTTTTGTGGTATTGCCGGATGCCCGAGGCCTGCCCTACAACGGGCAAGGAAGCTTTTCCTCGGGGTTCCTGCCTGCCGCCCATCAGGGCACGCTGGTTAAGGCCACAGCGGCCGTGCCCATCAACGATCTGTTTGCACCGGAATCGTCGCGGTACATCACTCCGGCCAGCGAAAAGGAAGGGTTGGACCTCCTGACGAATCTCAACCGGGAGAACGTGGCCAACTGGCCCGGCGATTCCCGATTGGAGGCGCGCATTGCTTCCTACGAACTGGCTGCCCGAATGCAGCTGAGCATTCCCAGCGTTTTCGATATTTCCGGAGAGGCTGAGGCAACGCGCAAGCTCTACGGTCTGGATGAGAAGGAAACAGAAGACTTCGGGCGAAGCTGTCTCACCGCGCGCCGCCTGCTGGAGAAAGGAGTCCGCTTCGTTCAGGTCTGGAGCGGCACCAATGGTGCCAGCGGGAATTGGGACAACCACAGCAATATCGTTGAAGAGCTTGGATTCATCGCCAGGCGAACCGACAAGCCAATAGCTGGATTGTTGAAGGACCTCAAGTCACGCGGTCTGCTGGAAGATACCCTGCTCATCTGGACCACGGAATTCGGCCGGATGCCTTTCAGCCAGGGAGGCTCGGGACGCGACCACAATGGAGGAACGTTTGTCACGGCGCTGGCCGGGGCGGGCATCAAGAGCGGGGTGACTTACGGCAGCAGCGATGAGTGGGCCTGGAAAGCCGCTGAGAACCCAACGCCATCCTACGACTTACACGCCACGATTCTTCACCTTTTGGGCATCGATCACGAACGCCTGAGGTACCGCCACAATGGCATCGATCGCCGCCTGACCGACGTGCATGGCCACGTCATCAAGGACATCCTGGTCTGAGCGAGTTTTCGAATCAGAAAAAGCGAGTACGCGGCGAACCAACGAGCTGCCGTTTGGCGGTCCCTGGGAGCGCGGGCGTCTCGCCCGCCCCACGCGCCGAAGGCGTGCCGGCTGCCGTGGATGAAGCGTCGTGGCGGACGGTCTGCGACCCCTGCGGGGTCGGGAGGATTGGCTAGAGGACTCGTAAGCCAGGGGTGGCGCCC
>JBFMEW010000047.1:0-50610 GCA_040753175.1 Acidobacteriota bacterium
GTCGAGCCGGTGTTTGGCATTATCAAATCGGTGCTGGGCTTTCGACAGTTCCGGCTGCGCGGGCTGAAAGCGGTCAGTGGCGAATGGACGCTGGTCAGCATTGCCTGGAATCTGAAACGGATGCACACGCTGAGCTTGCAGAAACTGCAGGCTCAGCTGGCATGAAGTCTGCAGGCCGACTTCACCCAGGCGATTGTGCCGACCGCTGCTTCAAACTCGATCCGATCGCGGAAATCTTCAAAGGCCCAAGTTACCGATGCGTCTAAGTCACACAAGAAAATTGCAATCTCACGGCAGCCTGTCGGACCAAAGTCCGACCGGCTGCTAGGTTGATTGGTAAGGAGTGAGCGGCACTGTTTTCCGCTTGCTCACCTATGGGAACCTGAAGCCTCCCCAGTTCGAGCCGCTTTCTCTGGAACAACTCGGCCGCGTGGAAGCACTTCATCTTCACCCTCCTCGTGGTACTCGGCGTCGGTGTTGACCTTCCACAGATCGTAGCGATCTCCGCTTAGATTGCGTGCCGCCAGTAGCGCGGTCATCATGGAGTGGTCCTGGTTGTTGTATTTGTGCATTCCGTTACGCCCGATCACTTGGAAGTTCTCAAACTTCTGCAGCTCCGATCGAATCGTTCTCAAGTCCTCCTGATAGCCGGGATAATAAACCGGATAAGCCTTGTCCATCCGGACCACGCAACCATCCAGGACTTTTTCGGGTTGAACCAGTCCCAGTTTGGCCAGCTCGCTTTTTCCCAGATCGATCAGTTTGGGATCGGGAGTGCTCCACAGCCCGTCCCCCGTAAAGCAGAAGTATTCCAGTCCAAGGCAGGTCGTCGACTGGTTCGGCACCATCTGCCTGCTCCAGTTGTTAAAGTTTTGAATCCGGCCGAGCTTGACTCCCGGGTCATGAACGTAGATCCAGTTATCCGGAAACAAATCGGTCTGATCCACCACCAGGGCCACCGTCAGGAAATCGCGATATTGCAGGCGCAGCGCTGCCTCGCAGATGTGATTCGGCAGCGGTGGGTCGAAAGCCAGGATGCAGTCGCGCAACGGCATCGACGAAATAAACGCGCGCCCTGAGTATTCGGTCTCTTCCCCGTCTTCGCGCTTTGAGCGGATCGAAAGGACTCGCTGCGACCGGTGAGCGATCCGGATCACCTCTTCCCCCATCTGAACTCGGGCTCCCCGACGGAGAAGATCGTCGCGCGTTTTTTCCCACATCATCCCTGGGCCCAGCCGAGGATAGTGAAATCGTTCAATGAGCGTCTTGACCGCACCGTCCGAGCCATTCCGGCCGGGCAGGAGAGCATTGAGGACGGCCTTCGACAGGGAAAGGCCCTTGATGCGCTGAGCGGCCCAGTCGGCGCTGATTTCGGTGCAAGGCATCCCCCAGACTTTCTCGGTGTAGGTCTTGAAGAAAATGTCGAATAATCGCGCACCAAACCGGTTGGTCACCCAGTCGGCAAAGGAATTCTCCGGGCGAATGGGGGACAGACGGGCCTTCAGATAGCTGGCAGCGCAGGCGGCGCTGGTCCAGAGCCCCAGGCCAAACAAGGCGTTGCCGGCGCGTAGAGGATAGTCGAAGAACTTGCCCCGATAATAAATTCGAGACAGGCGCTTGACCCAGACGAAATCATCGGGCAGGCGTCGCCGCCACCACCCCACGATTTCCGGACTCTTGCTGAAGAACCGGTGACCTCCGATGTCGAAACGGTAGCCCTTGTACTGGACAGTTCGGGCCAAGCCACCTACGTACCAGGGGTCCTTTTCAAGCACAATGACAGACCGGCCGTTTTCCACTAACTCGGCAGCAGCCGTCAGACCAGCAGGACCGCCGCCCACCACAACGACCAGACAGTCATCTTCAATGTGATCAAAGTCTCGCATCTGGCACTTGGTTCCGGAAGAACGCCGTCGAGCTGCACCACTCCCGTTTCGTCAAAGCCCTCCCAGTTCCTTAAACTCAGCAAGAGGATTCTGTGTTCTTCCGTTAAGAGTGGGCGATGCCTATTGTAAAGCTAACACAGCTCCAGGCTTGTAGACTTGCTACTTTGATGCAAAATGAGGGACTCCCTTTCGATTTCGACTTTCTGAGCCGGAATTGACCTCGTTATCAGAGTCTCCTCGGTACTGACTTTATTGGAAGATCGCTCCGACCGGACAATAAGGATCTGTGTTGGCGAATTACAGCTGCCGCCTTCTTTGTGGCCAGTCGGAGGTTTTGCTCGCTGGTTGTGGGGACCCTGCCTGGCTCGACTGTTAGAGCGTGTGCGGGAATAGGGCAAAGTTGTAGCAGGGGACGCAGAATGAGAGTTGCCCTGGAGACCATCCTTCCGATTTCCAGCGGCTGAGGTACTCGCGGATCAAGTTGTTGAGGGCGCCTTTGTTCCCTGTAAGTGATATAGGATTCTTAAACCACTTTAGCAGTCCCGCAGTGCTGGACTACTCGGTTTGGAACGGGTATCTGACTGCGAACCATCTGCTGTTGGTTAATTGTGGCGTGGGTCCTTGCCGAAAATGGGTATTGACAATTGCCTTGGCCAAGTCCAAGGGTGGGAAGACGAGTCGGCTTTCTGACCTTGCTCAGGTTACTTTTCGGCGTTGGTGGTTGTTGCGTGAAGCACGGCTGCCGATTAATGGCAGCCCTCTTTGAGTCCTTTGCAAGCTGTCTTCACGAGACAATCCTGGAAGTCTTTTTGCAATACAACATACGTGAAGACAAGGACCATGGCAGATCACGGAGAGGAACAAGCGTCTATGTTGAGCCGGTCAGTTTCGGGACCCCGTTCCAGCACTGAGATCGAGGAATCGACATCTAGATCGGGAGTGTCAGAGTTCTCCGACCTTGTGAGACTTTCGGCAGCTCTGTCTTTCTCCGGTGCGGCAAGTCTTATCAATCAAGTGATTTGGCAGCGGGCTTTGCAGGTCTTCCTTGGGGGCAGCGAGACAACCAGCACCATGGTTGTGGTTCTTGTCTTTTTGGCTGGGATCGGGGTGGGCTCGATATGGATCAGCAAACGCATGTCTCGAATCAGATCTCCGTTGCGCATGCTGTGCGTCGTTGAAGTCGGCCTGGGCGTGATGGGGATGGTGATTCGTTACGTTTTGAGCTTGGACCTGACTGATTCGGTCTATCACTTTCAACGCGTTGCTATTGACCTGGGCCTCTCCTTGAGAGCGGTCTATGCCCTGATCGCCGTGGCAGTCCTCTTCGGGCCGTGCTTCCTGATGGGAACCACCGTCCCGCTCGCGTGCGAGGCAGGCCAGAGGCAGTTCGGGTTAAGGGAAAGCCGTCGCATCAATTCGCTGTACTTCTTTAATACAGTCGGGGCCGTTTTTGGCTGTCTTGTCGGAGTTGCCTTGTTGCTTCCAACATACGGTCAGGGCGGGGCACTGGCTCTTGCCGCGAGCCTGAATGTCAGCGCCGCACTGATTCTCCAGATGGCCCCGCGTCGCAATCGGGTCCAAGATTTTCCCGCAAACCCAGATTGCACCTCTTTCAGAATCTCCGGCTTTGGCCTCCTTGCCTTTGGGTTCGGCTGCTGGGCTCTGTGGTATGAGATGTTCCTGTATCGAGCCATCAGCCTGGCTCACGAGCCACTGCCCCTGGTCTTCTCAACGGTCTTGGCCGGGTACCTGCTTTTTTGGAGTCTGGGCGCCTATGTGGCTTCACTCAAACGCTCAGGACAAAACCTTAAAGTAGGAGTTCTTGCTACGATCTTATCCCAGGTGGCTGCTCTGTATTTCTGGTCCAACGACGTACGGACAACGCAGCTGGCGACAATCACCGATATCCTGATGATGATTGCTCAGAAAGGTCTCTATTTTGTCCCATGCTTTTGCTTCGGAGTGTTGTTTGGGTTCACGCTTAAACAGACGGTTTCGCTTTGGGGCAGGGATGTCGGATGGTTTCACGCCTGGAATACGCTCGGTTGTTGCTGCGGCATCCTCTTGGCGACGTTCGGAGGGTACGAGGTCGGTCTCCTCTGGATGATGCTCATTCAAGGCCTAGGTCTTCTCTCATTGGCAGGCGTGGTTGAGAAGATGTCCCGGTTGCGTTTCAAACACGATCTATCTCGCCTATCGCGGTTTGGTTGGTCTTTCTGGATTCGCAATGTGGCGACCGTTGTTTTTGGGCTGTCCGCGCTGGCAGCCTTTGGCGCGGCCTACCGGATGGGCCCGCAGGTCGACCCTAACGGTGCCGTCACCTTCTCGGGGAAAGACGGTGTCATATCCATTGATGGAGCCCGAAACCTTATCTGGGATGGGCTATGGCATTCTCGCCTCTCGGCTGACGGCGATCACGTCGGCACCTACAACTGGGCTTTGGCGGTGGACCCGATTCTTGCCCATCCAACCGGTTCTATCCGGGAGGCGCTGATAGTGGGTCTTGGAAGCGGGATTACGGCGGGTACCCTGGCTAAGCTTGAATCGCTCGAGAGTCTGGATGTTTACGATATCAATCAAACGCTAAAGCGAGTTCTGGCTCGATACCCGGAAGGCACTTTGCAGGTGGCTGAGAATCCGAAAATCAGAATTCGCTGGCAGGATGGTAGGAGCGGGCTGGCCTTGAGTCCAGAACACTACGACTTGATCACACAGCAGCCGCTCTACCTGAAGCAAGCCGGCTCTTCAATCCTGTTGTCAAAAGAGTATTTCCAACTGGTGTCACGCCGGATGGCGCCGAACGGGGTCTTCAACGTTTATGCCAATGGTACTGCGGAACAGGCGCTCGCCGTCAGGCAGACGGCCTCGGAGGTGTTCCCCCATATGCTTGTGCTTCACGGCGGTTGCCAGCTGATCTTGTCTAAGGTACCGCTTGACTTCTCAAGAGATCGGATCAACCTCTTGCTGGAGCGCTCCGGCGAACTGTGGAATGAGATACGCTTGGTCCGAGAGCGCTTGGGCCCCGCTGGCTGGCAGCAGTACACCAAGGTCTGGGATTTGCCCCTGGCAGGGTCCTGCGCGACGATCCGGGATGACTTTCCGATCGTGGAGTATCCACGGCAGCTAACCAAAATCCTGAGAAAGTGCGGATTCATGGGTGAACTACCCAGTCCTCGCTTCCCCTAACAGGCCGGCAGGTTGGAATCATGATTGTGAACAGCAAGCGCCAGCATTTTCGAGATCCGTTGAAGATTGATCTGCTGGCCCACCGTCCAAAGTTGCCGTTTCACGGGGTTCTTACGGTCCTCCTGAGCATTGCACTCATTCCGCTGCTATTGTGGGTTGGATTCTTTCCGAAGTTCGACTGGAGTAACTACCTTGTGACCTACTGGGTGAGTCTCGGTCTGCAGTCCATCTTTGCCTCATCGCTCCTGTCCCTGACGCTGCCCGGCAGCTTGGGCGGAGTTCGTACGCTTTGGCGACGGTACTGGGACAAGAAGCCATTGCTCATCATCTTGGTGTTGGCGGTGGTCGAATCTGTTTGGGTAAACGGCTGGGTGTTGACCCTATTTTTCTTAATCTGCACGCTTGCGACAATCGAAGTGGTGTCTCACTCACTGGCACAACCCGGAGGGCTTCGGAAATCAGCGTCGGAGATCTTTTGGCCTGCAAGTTACCTGTTCTTGGGTTTTGTTCTTGTGTTCGGCTATAACAATGTAATTGCTTCCCTCCGCTTTTATGCCTTGTATGACGGCTGGTTCAATCGAATCGACGCCGCTCTGCTTGGTGGAGCGACAGTCTCGGAGATTTCGCATCTGGCTTTGGGCACATTGGACGCGTTTATCTTCGATTGGCTTGAGTTCATTTACTTCGGGATGTTTGCGGAAATCGGCGCAGCCATCATCCTGCTGGCGCTGAAAGCCGGGAGGTCGGAAGCGCTGCGCTTGGTAGGTTCGATAGTGACTGCCTACTACCTGGCTCTGTTGTTGTACTATCTGTGGCCAAGTTTAGGGCCCTTCGTGTTGTGTGCCGATCACTTCAAGCATTTCCCGCGCGACCTCAAGGCCTATTCCATCCAGAATCAGCTTTTGATCAATTTGGAGGGCCTTTGGAATCGGGGCGTGAGAATGCAAGTGGGGATGGACTACTTTATCGCATTCCCTTGCATGCATATCGCACAGCCTCTCATTGTCATGTGGTATCTGCGAGCCTATCAGGGGCTAGTAACCGTTCTGGTCGTGTACAACAGCCTTCTGTTGCTCTCAATCGTGCTCCTGGAATGGCATTACGTCATTGACATAGTTGGCGGTACCGCCGTTGCCATACTGGCCGTGATGATGACGGCAGGTTCAAGGGTTCCGAACATGAGCGAAAACCGGAAAAAACAAGTTAATCGTTAGAACCGTGTGGCAGACGGTTGAAGGTTCGGTCCAGCGCGCCTAAACCGTTGCAGGCCGACGCAGTCCAGGGGTGAATCGAATGTCCTGCTCTTCAAAAACTCAGGCTAGTGATCCAGATTCTACGCAGCGCTTTCGGCGCTGGTTCGTTTTTGCATCGTTGGCCGTTGGCGCAGCGATTCTGATTCGGCTGTTGCATGTTGGGTCATTTGGGTTTGCGGATTGGCTGCTCGATGACTTCGTGGCTTATTGGTCTGCAGGACGGTTGCTTCTTGAAGGTCAGAATCCCTATGACTACAAGTTGCTGTCCGGAACTCAGCAGTCTGTTGGGTGGAACGAGAAGCCTCACGTGATGTTGTATCCCCCCTGGGCTCTGATTTTGTTCCTACCCTTTGGAGCGGCGGACTATCCGGTTGCGCGATTTGTTTGGTTGGGTGTTAGTCTGGGACTGGTTGTTGTCCTGGCTTCTCATCTTTGGCAGCTTTACGGTGGGAAAGAAGACTTAGTCATGGTGGCGTGGTTCACGACTTTTGCCTTCTATCCAACGCTTTACCTACTCAGAATTGGACAGGTGGGCGCGCTGGTCCTACTTGGGGTTGTTCTGTTTCTGAACTACGTGCGAACTCAGAGGTTTTGGCTGGCCGGATTGGTGTTGCCGTTGGCTGCCCTGAAGCCACACCTCTTGTATCTATTTTGGATCGCGGTGGGCTGGTGGATCCTAAAGAAAAAGCGTTGGACTGTGTTAGGCGGTCTGTGCATATCGTTGCTATTTTGCATTGCCATCCCCTTGGTGTTCAACCCCCATTTTATTCAACAGTCGGGTGCGATTTTCGACAGTGCACGAATCCCGGTCTTCGAGTATGACACGCCTACAATTGGAACAGTACTTCGCAAGCTACTAGGGAGGGAACAACGCTGGATCCAGTTCTTGCCGATGATTGCGGGTGGATTGGGATTTTGGATCGGTTGGATGAGAGGCTGCGAGGAATGGGACTGGCGCCGCGAATTGCCCGTATTGATAGCAGTCTCCTTGTGGACAAGTCTGTACAGTTGGGTTGGTGACCTAATCCTTCTTTTGCCAATGATTCTCCACGGAGCAAGGCTCACTCTAACTCGCCCAGCTAGACAGCAAATCATCTGGGGTGGTTCTTTTCTGGGACTGAACTTTGTCTGTTTCTTTTTTAACCAACGAGGGGCGAACGACTTCGCCTTCACTTGGATTTGTCCCTTGCTGATTGGAACCTATCTAATCCTGCCTAAGTGGGAGCGGGAGCAGCGACGGCTCACTTCACGATCCTCAAATGAGCGAGGTCAATCGCAAGGGTGCAGCTCTTAAAGCGGGTTGCCAGCGTGGTACGAACTGAGGGACCTCATTTCAGCAAAGTGACAGAACATGTTGAGTTTTCGCTCCACGCTCCTCTCGCTGGTTCTTGTGGCTGTTTTAGCACTCTCAACCTGCGGATCGACTGGACAACAGGCACGTCGAGTCGTGGGTTTTGACGACTTCGTGGCGTTTTGGTCTGCTGGGCGGCTGGTGCTTGCCGGCCAGAACCCCTATTCTCCCGAGCTCTTTTCCGAAATGCAGAGCCGCACTGGCTGGGACGGGCGGCTGGCTCCTATGTGGTATCCGCCTTGGATGTTCAGCCTCCTGCTTCCTTTCTCCGTGCCGGACTACGCCAGCGCAAGGGTTTTGTGGCTGCTCTTCAACCTTTTTTTGTTAACCCTCAGCGGATTGCTACTATGGAAAATCTACGGCGGCCCCACCCATCTGTGGTACCTCGGTAGCATGTTGGCCGTGCTGTATGTTCCCAGCTTGTTTGCTTTGCGTGCCGGGCAGATCACTTTGCTGTGCCTCTTCGGGCTAGTAGGATTCTTGTACCTGGTGGAACGGAAGAACTGGCTGGCCGGGGGACTGTTAGCCGTTGCAGCAGTGAAGCCGCACCTATCGTATCTCCTCTGGGCAAGTCTTCTCTGGTGGACGGTAGAGCGAAGAAAGATGTCGATCATTCTGGGCTTTTGTGGTTTCGTGGGGCTGGCACTCGCCGTCGGGGTCGCATTCAATCCGGAGCTGTTGCGACAGTTCGTCGGGGCCAGTACGATTCTGCGATTGCCCTTGTTCGATTACAAGAGTCCTACCATCGGCTCCTGCCTGAGACTACTCTTTGGGCAAGATCGGATTTGGCTTCGGTTTTTCCCTCCAGCGATCGCGCTGGTTGGCCTGCTGCTTTACTGTTGGAGAAAGAGGAGCCGCTGGAGTTGGAAAGAGGAGGCGGGTCTTTTGGTAGCCTTTTCCTTGCCGACCACACTCTACGCCTGGTCCTACGACTTTGTCATGCTCCTGCCGTTGGTCATCCAGTTGGCTGTGGGCGCCCTGAGAGTTTCCCGGGGCTGCCAGCTCGCTCTCGGGGTGGCTTTTGTGGTCCTGAACGGAGTGATTCTGTGCATGAATCTCGGTTTTGTGGACGATTTTGCGTACTTCTGGTTCGTTCCGTCCTGGCTTTTGGTGTATGCGATGTTCCCGCGCGCTTGTAGGGTCGAGAGAGTTCCCGCGGTCGGTTCCGGCACGTCATGTTGAAAGAACGTCGCGTTCTCCTGATCGCTCTGAAGCTGATTCTAACCGCAGGTTTCTTGACGCTGGTCCTGCAAATCTCGGGGAAGATCCTGGAGGCAACCTCTTGGCCGGTGGATGATTTTGTGGAGTACTGGTCCGCTGCGAGGCTTCTGTTAAATGGCGGCAATCCCTATTCTCCCGAGCAGCTGATGGAAGTTCAGAGCCAGGCTGGTTGGCTGGGACCTCAACCTGTAATGATGTGGAACCCGCCGTTCACGCTGTCGCTGGTTCTGCCATTTGGATGGCTCGATTATTACGAAGCTCGCCGACTGTGGCTCCTGCTTCAGCTGAGTATGCTGGTCTGCTCCGTGCTCATTCTATTGAGAGCGTATGGTGTTCAGGTCGACCGATTTCTCTGGACTTGGATCTTTGTTCTGAGCTTCTTTCCTTTCCTGTTCGTATTGCGGGTGGGGCAGATCAGCCCATTAATTGCCCTGGGAGTAGCCGGATTCCTGCTTTTCGAGAAGAAGGGACGGCACGAATGGGCAGCGGTCTGCGTCACGGCAACCCTGGTGAAGCCGCACCTGCTCTACCTGTTTTGGATAGCCTTCCTCGTTTGGGTGGCAAAGAGTCGGATGTGGCGGGTCGCAGCCGTCGTTTTGCTGTGCTTGACCAGCACCACTGTGGCGGTCTGGCTGGTCAACCCGACGGTTCTCCAGGAATACTACTCGGCGGTCGTAACCTATCCACCCCTGGACTTCGCCACTCCAACCTTGGGTGGCATCTTGAGAGCGTGGGTTGGAAGTGAAGTACGTTGGCTTCAGTTTCTCCCTGCACTGGCAGGAGTGATCTGGCTCGGCTGGCACTTGCTCAAGAAGCTGCAGCACTGGAACTGGCAGAACGAGATGCCGTCTTTGTTGTTGATCTCGCTCCTCACAGCGAGCTATGGATCGTGGACTTACGACCAAGTTGTGCTGCTTCCGGTCCTGGTCCACGGCATCTGCAGAATGGGAGCGGCACATTGGTCTATACCCCAATCTCTTGCGTTGGTGGTTTTTCTCAGTGCGAACGGATTGGCTTTTTACTTGGGCAGGAAAGAAACCAACGAAGTCTGGTATTTTTGGATGGTCCCGTCATGGTGTGCCATCTACTGGTTGTCCGGGCGAGGCGTGACTTCGAAGGTGCCAGACTCTCGTGAGGCCTGATGGAATGAATTCTCGGCTGGTTCGTCTTCTCGCATTCATACTTCTGAGCGCGTTAGTATGCTGGGAATGGACAGGGGTCGACTGGACCCGACCCTTGAAGCCGGACCAGTTTGCGGAATATTGGTGCGCTGCCCGGCTGGTCCTCAGCGGCAATAACCCGTACTCAGCGGAGACTGTGCGGGTGCTGCTGGGCGAGATGGGATGGGAAAGATCAGCAGCGAGTGCCTTCGATAGTCCTCCTTGGGCCTTGACCTGGGTACTACCATTCGGATCGTTACCCTACAATGTGGGTCGCGTTTTGTGGCTCATCCTGAATCTAGTCGTGGTCATGTATTGCCTACAGACGCTTTGGCGACTTTACGGCTCCGCAGGATCTCTGGTTGTGGGGTGGGTACTGATGTTGGCTTTCTATCCGGTTCTGGTCTTGCTGAAGACGGGCGAGATCGGTTCGCTTACCCTTTTGGGAGTGACCCTGTTTCTGGTCTGGGAGAAACAGCGGCAGGATACCCTGGCCGGTGCCGCTTGTGCCTTGCTGGCCATACAGCCATATCTGGTGCTTCTGGTTTGGGCTGCTCTGCTGCTCTCGGTCTGGAAGGAAAGGCGATGGCCTTTCATGAGGGGCTTCTGTGCTGCGATGTTGGGAACTTCCATCGTCCCGCTGATTTTCAATGGCCATCTTTTTTCGTGGTACTTTCGTGCTGCGTCGAACCCGCACTCGGTATTGGGCAAAACTTCTAATTTGGGGACGTTGGTAAGGCTGGAGTTCGGAGTGGAGCCTTCTGGCTTGGTTTTCGTGCCTGCTCTCGTGGCAGTCATCTGGCTAGGCCTCCACTGGAAACGATCCAGAGAGGGTTGGAATTGGCAGGATCAGATGCCGTTGATTCTGGTGGTTTCTGTCCTGGTGTCTCCTTATGGATGGTCTCACGAACAGGTTGTCCTGTTGCCCGTGCTGGCCCAAGCGGCGGCCATGCTGGCCGCAACCGGGAGCGCTGGGCTGGGGATCGTTGCCGTCCTCGTCTTTATTGGCTTCAACGCCATCGCCTTCTTGATCAACCAGTCAAGGGCCAACGATCTCTGGCTACTATGGATGAACCCCGCGTGGTTCACGCTCTACCTGGCGATTCGAAGAAGGCTAAAAAGAGTGGAGGCGAAGATACGGAACGTGGAGCTTGTCGACGACGCGGGCACTCTGGAGGCTGAGTCGAACAGAATTGCCCAACCCGACGCGGCCGACCGCTTTCGGATTAAGACGCATCGGGCGAATGCCGATGAATAGTTGGACCGCCAGTAGGCCGCTCAGCCCTTTATGAATCAACGGATTGAAATGACAACCACCAGTGATCGGATAGTGGATGGCAAGCTTGCGCAAGGCACTGAACCCAAGCTTCCGGCTTTGGCTGTGTGGCTCTTCCCCTCAGCCAAAGACATCCTTTTCTTAGCCCTTTTCTTCAGCCCTTTGCTGAGTCCCCAGGCCTCGGTACTCGGAGACAGCGATTGCGGATGGCACATCCGGAACGGTGAACAGATCCTGAAGACCTGGAGGCTGCCTCGCTCCGATTACTTTTCCTTTACCGTCTCCGGGAAAGAGTGGTTTGCCTGGGAATGGCTTGCCGACGTCTTCATGGGGGCGGTGCACCAAGTGGCCGGGCTGAATGGCATTACCTTCTGGGCCCAGCTTACTTTCGCTACCACGTTCTCGTTGCTATTTGGCTGGATGTTGCGTCGGGGATGCAATCTCTTCGTCGCGGTCGTTTGCTGCGGCCTGGCGGCCCTGGCTTCCTCTGTCCACTGGTTGGCCAGACCGCATCTGTTCACCCTGCTCATCTTGTTGATTTGGTACATGCTTCTCGAGAAGGTACAGTGCGAGGGTTCTGGCCGATGGGTTTGGAGCCTGCCGGTGCTTTTCCTCGTGTGGACCAATCTGCACGGAGGTTTTGTGGTGGGATTGGTCTTGCTGCTGATTTACGCTCTGGGGAATTACCTCTCTGCTCTGACGTCCGCGGATGCCACCGATCGATTGAGCCGCCGAAGCCAGGCCATCCTCTTCACCAAGCTGGTTCTGGTTTGCGGGCTGACCTCGCTGGTCAACCCTTACGGATACAAACTCTACGTGCACATTTTCCACTCGTACGTGGGTTCCGACTTCCTGGTGAACACCGTCACTGAGTTCATGTCCGTCAATTTTCACATGGAACCGGTCAAGTACTACGAGGCGCTCCTGATTGGATCGATTGTGGTGGCTAGCATTTCCTATAAGAAACTCAGCTTCATTGAAATCGGCTTGATCGTGTTTTGGACGCACCTCTCGCTCTTTTCCGCTCGACACGTTCCACTCTACACCCTGATTGTCGCGCCCATCATCGCACGTCATTTGTCAGAGTTTTTGAAAGGAGTCGAGACCGATAAACAACTGCCCTCCTTTGCCGCCCGGATCGCCTCAGTCTTGGATGCCTACTCGAGGCAGTTTCAGCTGTTTGAAGCCCGATTCCGCCGTCATCTGCTCCCGATTGGGGTTGTGGGAGCCGTGGCGTTCGTTTGTCTCAACCAGGGATATTTGTTCGGCCAAAAGGTGATGGATCTGCATTTCCCGAAAGCAGCCTTTCCCGTAGAGGCGGCCAACTTCATTCAAGCCCGTCAACTGAAAGGCCACTCGTTCACCATGGACCAGTGGGGCGGATATTTGATCTACCGTTTCTTCCCGGAATACAAGACGTTCCTGGATGGTCGCAGCGACATGTATGGTGAAGCCTTTACCAAGGAGTATCTCAGGGTGCTGAACGCGGAGTCCGATTGGAAGTACTCCATTGAGAGGTTCGACATCACTTGGATGATGTTGCCGGTGAAGAACCCACTGGCCACCGTGCTGAAGGAGTCGGATGAGTGGCGGCCGGTGTACGACGATCAAATGGCCATTGTCTTCGTAAAGCGTGCGACGAGGGAGTGAAGGAAGTAAGATAATAAGTGCCAAGAACCTCGGAATGCATCCCACTTATCCTCTAAAATTCCTAGGGGCTTGTTGTTTGCTTTTCGCCGCTGGGTCAAAAGTTGCCCACCCTAGGCTGCTCGTGACCAGCCGTGGGGGTGGTCGGCCGGGCAGTGCATCCGTTGTGACGCTATGGAAGACAGGTCTCGCCGAACCGAGAGAATCATTGGATTTGCCAGGTTGATCCTGGCCGTTGCCGGAATCAACTCCGCCGTTCTGACCTCGGGCGAAGCCGAAAGTCTGATCGTATCGGGATTTGCCGTGGCGACGGCCTACATTCTTTACTCGGTGGCAGTGCTGTGGACGATTGACCGGTACCCCGCTTCCATCTCCCGAATCGGCTTTTATAGCCAGGCGCTGGATAGCCTGTGGTTCCCCTTCCTGCTGGTCTATAGCACCACCAGCAGCAGTCCCTTCTTCCTGTATTATGTGTTCTCGCTGGTTTCAGCCAGCTTCCGATGGGGATTCCGCGAGACCTTGCTGGTGAACGCTGCCAACATCGCGTTCTTTACGGTAGTGGAAGTAGCTGTGGCGGGTTCCTCCTTTGACTTGGGCCAGTACCTTCCGCGACCGACCTACCTGACGGTTCTTGCCTGCCTGATCGGATACTTGGGCGAGCACCAGCGACGTTCCAGGCGCCAGCTGGTGGCGCTCAATCAGCTCTCTTCGTCCATTCGAGTCAAAGAGCAGATGTCCGGTGTGTTGCGAGAGCTAATGAAGAAGGTTCAGGAACTGTTCCGAGCCGAGGAGTGTATCCTCGTCTATCACGCCAAAGAGATCGAACGGCACTTTATGCTGAGGAGCGGACCCCGTACCGAGTCCTCGCCTCAAAACCGGCCGCTGGAGTTGCCCGCCGGCCAAGCCGAGCTGTTTCTCCAACCTGGGCACAACCTAGGGTACTATTGGAACCCGACTCACCGTTTGCGGACTCTTCTGGGATTGAAGTCAGCACTGAGCTTCGACTTCGATGCACGTCGACCTTCTGGATCGGAGTTTTCCCCCGCTGACAGGCTGGTGGCGCTTCTGGAGGCCACCTCGATCCTCAGCGTGCCCGTCATTCTGAACGAGGAATTCCGCGGGCGCATCTATCTGGTCAATCATCGGGACCAGGCGTTCTCATTGACCGATCTTCTGTACTTTCAGCTGGTCGTGTCCCAGATTGGTCCGCTCCTCGAGAATTACCGACTGCTGAAGAGAATGCGGACACTCTCCGTCCTGGAGGAGAAAGGACGGATCGCTCGTGACCTTCACGATGGCCTGGTTCAATCCCTGGCCAGTCTTGACCTGCGACTGCAGGCTTGCGGTAAAACCGCGCAGAACTCGCCGGCGGATGTGTGGCAAGAAATTCAAGAAATCCAGAAAATTGTTCGCACCGAGTCTTCCCAGTTGCGGGAGTACATGAAAAGACTCAAGACGCCCCCTCTGGTTGCCGAGGAATTGATGGAGGCCCTGGAGGCTTCCACTAAGGCTTTCCAAGAAGACACAGGCATTGATGTGCGATTGACGTTCCGACCCAAACACATCGACCTTCCAAGAAGGGCCGCCGGGGAAATCTATCAGATCGTGCACGAAAGCCTGACCAACGTGAAGAAGCATGCCCGGGCTGGGAAGGTGAGCATTCTCATCGAACAAAATGCCCGAGAGACTCACGTCACCATCGATGACGATGGCCGGGGATTCCCTCCGGAGCGATGTTCGGATGGAGAAGTCCTGCAGCTACCCTGGTCCATTCAGGAGCGCGCTCGTGGCTTGAGCGGTTCACTGAAAATCCAGTCAAAACCGGGCAAGGGGAGTCGCCTGCAGATCTCTCTTCCAGCGAACCGGAGTCAGTGAGGACCGCGCCACGCGATCGTTCGAGCCGGAACTTGAGAACCTGTAGCTGGAGCCGTCGACGGGCGCAAGGGAACATCGTCGTTTCGACACTGGGAACGGGACGTACAGCGGCAGCGAGGAACCAGATGGAAGCGAAGCAGACAATCACGGTAGCCATTGTGGATGACCACACCCTCTTCCGGGAAGGAATCAAGAAGATCCTTCAACTGGAAAAGGATATCGAAGTGGTTGGGGAAGCCACCGATGGAGAGGAGGTCATTGGTCTGCTGACCCGAAGTTGCCCCGATGTTTTGCTGCTCGACGTCAAAATGGAGAAGATCAACGGGCTGCAGGTGTTGCCTCGGATCGTGGAGCAGTATCCTGCCCTGAAAGTGATTGTTTTGACGGCCCAAATCAGTCAGGCCGAGAGTGTTCAGGCCATCAAAGAGGGAGCGCGTGGCATCATCCTCAAACACGCCGCCAGTGAGTTTCTGATCCGAGGCATCCGCAAGGTCTACCAGGGCGAATTGTGGGCGGATTCAACCACCATGACTCGCGTGGTTGAGACGCTCTCAATGAAGTTTCGGGGCGATCGGCAATCGGAGCGATCACGGAAGGAACTGTCTCAACGAGAGCTGGAGGTGGTTCGCCTGGTCGCAGCGGGTCACCGCAACAAGGAAATTGCCGACAAGCTGTTCATCAGTGAGCAGACCGTCAAAACGCATTTAAGCAACATTTTTCAGAAGCTCGAGGTGTCAGATCGGCTGGAGCTGGCCCTCTTTGCCATGCGGAGCGGCTTGGCTGAGCTGTGAGTTGGAGCGCATGATGTCACGGGTTTCGGAGGCTGGTCATTCACTTCAGATGTGAGGTTGCGGCTGGAAACGGCGAGCGTGAAACCAGTCAGAAAGGGATGGGAGTTTGAACTCCCCCATTGGTATGAGCCACTCGGGCCCGCGCATCCCACCACTTTATCTGCAAAAATCGGTCTTTCGACCAATTGATGTGTTGGCGAGTAGCTTGGATAATGGCAACGTTGAATCCTGAGCCGGGGTAAGAAAAGTGACCAGCGCTGATCTGATCGCCAAGACAATTCAACACCACACAATCACGGAATGTGCCCTTTCCTTATTTGAGCAAAACACGTACAATCCTGGGTATTCAATTCCACTTTCGTCACAGAGGGAAATACTCGGCTCAGGCAGCAGGAGCTTCGGGTCCCATTTACTTGAATTCTCTAAGGTTTTTCTAAAGGCTTGGGGGACTCTGGGGTGCTCGAGGTCAGTTTGGTCGTGGGGTTGCAGCAGTCCCGGTGACCTCATGGGTTGAGTAGTAAGAGGGAAATTGGAGTGGCAGTAGTAACTGGGTCAAACACCCAAATTCAATTTGAAGAGGAGATGAGACAATGATGGAACTGCTTAAGCGATTCCTGCGGGAAGAAGAAGGCCAGGACTTGGTGGAGTATGCGCTGCTGCTGGTTTTCATTGCGCTGATCGTGATCGCGGCTCTGCCGAACCTCGGCAAGACCGTGTGCAACGTGTTCAGCAACGCCACCAGCGTTCTGCAGTCTGGGTCCTAAATCCAACTTGGTTCAACGTCTGAAGTCCAGTTGAGAGAATCTCAGCTGGACTTTTTTTTTGTGGGCAGAATTACATAAGCGTAATCTCTCTGCTATACTCTGCCGATAGCTAAGCCGGCGATTGCCAACCGAATGAACAGCTTTGTAATTGGTCAGGGAGCTTTGAATCCTTATTTGGCAGTGACCTTGTTTGTTTGTGTTGGGTTAGCGGCGCTGTGGGATTTCCGAACCAGGCGAATCCCCAACTGGATCACCTATCCGGGAATGGCCGCTGCCGTCATGCTTCATCTAGCAGCGCATGGCTGGCCTGGGGTAACACACAGTCTGCTGGGGCTGGCAACCGGATTCGGGCTGCTCTTCCTCGTTTACCTGGCGGGAGGAATGGGGGCTGGCGATGTGAAGCTGCTTTCGGCGGTGGGAGCCTTCCTGGGACCCTCTCTGGTTTTTGCTTCCTTTCTCTGGACGGCTCTGGTGGGGGGGGCTCTGGCAATGCTGGCCATCCTCTACAAGAGAGCAGCAGTGCAGACTCTGCGAAACCTGCAGCAGCTGCTGTTTGGATGGATGCTGAAAGCGTCGCAAAGAGACTTGAACCTGACCATTCAGAACAATTCATTGATCAAGCTGCCATACGGAATTGCGATCGCCTTGGGCACGGTTTTGGCCGTCTGGCAGGGAATGCCCAGATTTTGAGACAAAATGCGGGTTAGGAGTGGGACTGGAGAATAAAGAATCCAAAACTCGAACCGATAAGAACTGCGAGCCAAAGTCATGTTATCCATCAGCCAATATGCCAACGAGAGACCAATGAAGCCAGGACCAGTCGGTTCTGGAGAGAGCCATCCGGCAGCGTTCTCCATGGCACGAAACGAACGAGGCTCGCAGCGTCCCGTACAAGCGGAAGTCAGGAGGAGTGACCAATGAACAGAGCCAGAATTCTAATCGTCCTTTTGGTGGCAGTGCTGGTGGGAGGGTTGTTGAGCTATGCCGTTTACAATTACCTCCAGACTCGTCCTGTGACCGTGGTCAGGACGCCGGAAAAGAGCATTGTTGTAGCTGCCGGAAACCTTCAGCTGGGCGCCAGTCTAAAGGACGAGAACCTTAAGTTTGTTCCATGGCCGGCTACCAATCTGCCGGCGGGGTACTTTGAGAAGAAAGAGGACCTGCTCGACAGAGGGTTGATTCAACCGCTGGTCGAGAACGAGCCGGTTCTTGAGTCGAAGCTCGCGCCAAAGGGTGCCGGGGCTGGTTTGCCGCCCGTCATTCCAAAGGGCATGAGAGCACTTTCCATCCGAGCTAACGAGATTATTGGCGTGGCCGGATATGTGATTCCTGGAACGCGTGTGGATGTGGTGCTTACCGGAAATCCTCCCGGAAGCCAGGAGCCCATTACCAAGATCGTCTTACAGAATGTGGAAGTGGCTTCAGCTGGCCAGGTGATTCAGAAAGATCCGGAAGGTAAGCCCCAAACGGTGACCGTGGTGACGCTTTACGTCTCACCGGAGGATGCCGAGAAGCTGACGACAGCCAGTTCTCAGGGCACGTTTCAACTGGCATTGAGGAATCCGCTTGATATGGACGAGGTCAAGACACGGGGAATTCAAATGAGCCAACTGATCCGCGGTGGTGGGCCTCCCGCCCCTCCCCCAGCGGTGAGACCGGCTCGGAGAGTTCCTCAGGTGGTGGCCGCCCCCGCCTCCCCGGTGGCTCCGGTCAACAACATTGAAGTGATCAAGGGCGATCAGCGCTCGACAGTCAAATTCTAAACGGCGCTCCAGATTCTCATAAAGCTAACCGTGTTTTCGTTCGACATCCTTTTTCGAGGCTGAGCACATGCAGGATCAAGATAATGAAGTCCCGCTCCCGCGCAGGAACCAAAACTGGTCTCAACCATCGCGCGTAAAAGCTGACCTGAAGCTGTTCCGCACTTTTCAGGAGGAAATGTTCATGGTGCCCGTTGCCGCAAATTGTACAAAGACCGTGATTCGCGTCGCCCAGTTGCTACTGCTGACCACCTTTCTTTTGATCGGTCGGTCTTCGGACACCTACGCTCAAAGCCAGAGGCAGCAGGTTTCCGATGTGCCCCAGTTGACGGTGGTAGTGTCGAAGTCAATTATCGTCAATACAGCGGAGCCGATCGAGCGGGTGTCGGTGACCAGCACCGAAATTGCTGATGCCATCGTGATTTCACCTCAGCAGGTCATGATTCATGGCAAGTCTCCCGGCATCGTCAGTTTCATTCTGTGGGACCGGAGTGGGAGAAGCACGAGCTACGATCTGCTGGTGGAAGCAGACGTCACGTTGCTGCAGCAGCAGCTGGAGCTTCAATTCCCCACCGAGAACCTTCAAGTGTCCACGGCGAAGGGAGCCATTGTCCTTTCGGGCACAGCCACGGAAGCTAGAGTGGTGGAGAAAGCCATCGAACTGGCAGGCTCATTCTCGCCCAAAGTGATCAACCTGCTCCAGCTGCCGCCGCCTCCGGACACCGAACAGATTCTGCTTCAGGTGAAGTTTGCCGACGTGGACCGGACGGCACTCCAGCAGTTTGGGGTCAACTTGATTAGTACGGGTGCCGGAAACACCCTCGGGTCTACCTCGACTCAACAGCACGGTGTTGGCTTGAGCAACCTTCAGCTCACTACTATCTCGCCAGCAACGGGGCCTGGCTTTGTCAGCAGTCAGAATCTTCAGGATGTCCTCAATCTCTTCTTCTTCCGTTTCGACTTGAACTTTGGAGCCACGATCCGAGCCCTCCAGCAGAAGAATCTACTTCAAATCCTCGCGGAGCCGAATCTACTGGCCTCCAACGGGAAAGAAGCCAGCTTCCTGGCGGGCGGTGAGTTCCCAATTCCAATCGTGCAAGGCAGTCAGAACATCAACACCGTCACGATTCAATTCAAAGAGTTCGGTGTACGCCTGAATTTCACGCCCAACATCTTGCCCAGTGGAAAGATTCGCCTGAAGGTCCGTCCTGAAGTCAGCGCCTTGGACTTTGCCAATGCCGTCAATATTGGCGGTTTCTTCATTCCGGCCTTGAGCACTCGGCGTGCAGAAACGGAAGTAGAATTGGCCGATGGACAAAGCTTTGCCATCGCGGGTCTGATCGATAACCGTCTGAACGAGGTCTACACTAAAATCCCGGCATTGGGAGACATCCCGATTCTGGGCTACCTGTTCCGGAGCCGGTCACTTCAGAAATCCAAGACGGAACTGCTGGTTTTGGTGACGCCCAAGTTCGTCAAACCGCTCAATCCCGACCAGCTGCCACCTTTGCCCGAAAACCCCAAGCCTTTCCTGGACACGCAGAAGTTTGACGGAAGAGTCGGTGTCATGGATTCTGGGTCGAGCAGTCCGGAGTCTAAGCCCTAGTTTGGGTGAGACCGGGCTGTAGGTTTTGTGTTTCGCGGTATGGGGATGAATTGTAAGATTATGGGAGTCAGTTGACCTGATCTGGAGAACCCACGGTTCATGCTTTCCACCATCATCATCAGCCCCGAAGAAATGTTTCGGGAAAACATCCGGGAGATCTTGGAAAGTTCCGACCAGATCGAAGTGCGAGCGGAACTCAACAACTTTTATTCGGCCATCGACAGTTGGATTTTCGATGAAATCAAGTCCATGGAGCCGGACATTATCGTCGTCGACCTGTCGCCTGACAAGGAGCAGGGGATCCTGACGATCGAGAAGATTTCCGAGATTTCCAAACACAGTCACATCTTCGTGTCCGGTGACAGCACCGACGCCGACATGATCCTTCGGTCCATGCGGGCCGGAGCCAAGGAGTTTTTGCCCAAGCCGGTTGAAACCCAGACGTTGTTCGCGGCCATCGAGCGGGTCAGCAAGGTCCACGCGATTGTCAACAAGGAGAAACGGCGCTACGGAAAACTTTACACCTTCTTCAGTGCCAAAGGAGGAACGGGTTCGACGGTCATCTCCACCAACTTCGCCGTTAACCTGGTCGAGCAGACCAAGAAGCCAACCATCCTGGTGGACCTGGATCTGCAGCTGGGCGAAGTCTCCCTGTTTCTGGGAATCAAGCCGTCCTTCAACATCATCGACGTGGCCGACAACATCCACCGGATGGACGACGCGTTGCTCAAGGGTTTCATCAAGAAACACAACTCCGGGTTGGACGTGTTGGCCGCTCCCGATTCCCTCGACAAAGTCGATGCCGTCAGCGCCTCTCAGATCGGGCAAATCCTTCAGTTTTTACGAAACAGTTACGAATATATCGTGGTCGACACGTCGAACTCGTTCGATGACTATACGGTTGCGGCGCTGGACCAGTCTTCCAGCATCTTTCTAATCTCCAACACCGATCTTCCCTCTCTAAGGAACGCCCAACGCTGTCTGTCGATCTTTGAGAGGATGGGATACAATCGGGAGAAGATTCACCTCTTGATCAACCGATATCAAAAGAGCCTGGAAATTCGTGCCAAGGACATTGAGGAGACGCTGAACTTTCCAGTCTACTGGTTTTTCCCAAACGACTGGCCTACCATCATCAATTCAGTCAACAGTGGTGTGCCGCTCTCCACGGTTAACCACACAGAGATCGCTGGTTCTTTTACCGAGTTCGTGCAGCGAGTCGCGAAAATCCAGCCGGCTAAACCAGCCGATAAGGAGAAGAAGAAGGGCCTGTTTGGGTTGTTTGGCCGATAAGCGCGGAGGTTCGACAAGAAGCAGGGACGACGCTTCCTGATTCCCAAGCCCGATCGGTACATTTGAGTTTTTCTTCTGATCAAATCCAGGCAAGCGGAATCAAGCGATGTCGTCTCAAGACTGACTGAATTCAAGATCGCAAATTCTGGACATACAAGGTAACCAAATCATGGGCGAAACAAGATTCTTTACCAAAGAAGGGGCCCCGGCAGCGGACCGATCCTCCTGGAACGATCGGCTGAACAAAGGCACCGCTCCCCCGATCAACCACTTCCAGGAATTGAAGCACAACATTCACCGGAAGTTGGTGGACAAGTTGGACCTGGAAAGCATTGCGACGCTGAGCAAGCCTGTTTTGAGCAATGAGATCCGCAAGATTGTGGAATCCCTTCTCATTGAAGAAACCACTCCCCTGAGTCTGCTCGAACGAGAGAAGCTGGTAAACGAGGTTCTTGACGAGGTTCTGGGACTCGGTCCCTTGGAGCCCCTACTCAAGGACCCGACCATTTCAGACATCCTCGTCAACACTCACAAACGGGTCTACATTGAGCGCAAGGGCAAACTGGAACCCACCGACATTGTTTTCAAGGATGACGCCCATTTGATGCAGGTCATCGACAAGATCGTCTCGGCCGTTGGCCGGCGTGTGGATGAGTCTTCGCCCATGGTCGATGCGCGCTTGCCTGATGGCTCCCGCGTCAATGCCATCATTCCTCCGCTGGCTATCGACGGTCCGATCGTTTCCATCCGGCGGTTTGGATCGACACCGCTCACGGCAGACGATCTTTTGAACAATAACACCATGACGCCAGCCATGCTCGAGCTGCTCAAGAGCATCGTCAAAGCCAGATTGAACTGTGTCATCTCTGGAGGCACCGGTTCCGGAAAAACAACCCTTCTCAACTGCCTGTCGGGGTACATTCCGGAAGATGAGCGAATTGTGACGATTGAGGACGCAGCGGAGTTACAGCTGCACCAAGAGCACGTGGTGCGGCTGGAAACGCGTCCGCCCAATATCGAAGGAAAAGGTGCTATCCGGCAGAGACAGCTTGTGATTAACGCCTTGCGCATGCGTCCTGATCGCATCGTGGTGGGCGAGGTCCGCGGTGAGGAAGCGCTGGATATGCTTCAAGCCATGAACACGGGCCACGATGGTTCGTTGACAACCATCCACGCCAATTCACCCCGGGACGCCTTGTCGCGTATGGAAACCATGATTTCAATGGCCAACTTGAACCTGCCGGACAAAGCGATGCGCCAGCAGATCGCGTCAGCCATTGACGTCGTCATTCAGTCCGCCCGTCTCAGCGATGGCACCCGAAAAGTGACCAGCATTTCGGAAGTCGTCGGTATGGAAGGGGAGGTCGTAACGATGCAGGACATTTTCGTTTTCGAGCGAGTGGGGATTGGCGAAAAGGGCAAGGTACTGGGTCGGTTCAGGCCAACCGGCATTCGGCCGAAGTTTGCCGAGCAGCTCAAGTATGCCGGCATTCACCTTCCGGCCGGCATGTTCGATCTGGTTCCGGAGTACAAACGCTAGGTCCTCTGGATAGAATCCGAGGATGGAGGGCTGAGGGGGACGGATGCCGGCCACAAGTTGGAGAAGAGGTTGAAACATGGATCCGATTTTGATTGCTTTAGGCATCTTCATCTTGGCAGTGGTTTTCGTGGGAGTGGTCTATTTCCTCATCTGGGAGGTCCCGGAGAGGGAGAAACGAAAGGTCATCAAAGACCGCCTCGAATCCATCACCGAAGCCAGTCGCCGCTCCCCCACGCCGGAACTGGACCTGATCAAGAAGGAGTTGTTGAGCGACGTCCCCGCCATCAATCGGTTCCTCGCTCAATTCACCCACACCTCTCGCCTCAAAAAGCTGATTCAGCAGGCGGACATGAAGTTGAAGGTCAGCAACTTCATACTCATATCCCTGATCCTTTTCGTGGTGGGTGTGATCGTTTCGAACCAGCTGTTGAATATTTTGCCGGTTAACTTGGTAATTGGCGCATTCTGCGGGGCGCTGCCCTTCTTTTTCATCCTCTTCAAAAGAAATCGACGCTACCGGAAGTTCGAGGAGATGTTTCCGGAAGCCCTTGACCTGCTGACGAGGGCTGTGCGGGCAGGTCACACCTTCAACACCGGAATGGAAATGATCGCGGATGAGATGCCGGACCCGGTCGGTAAGGAGTTTCGGATCACCTTCGACGAGCAGAACTTCGGTTTGCCTCTCAAGCAGGCTCTGTTCAACATGCTGGAACGGGTGCCGCTGATCGACCTGAAATTCTTTGTCACGGCCATCATGATGCAGAAGGAAACCGGCGGAAACCTGGCTGAAATCCTGGCCAATTTGGCCCACCTGATTCGAGAACGTTTCAAGATTATGGGCGAAGTGCGAACCTTCTCAGCCCAGGGGCGTCTGACGGGATATATCCTCACGTGCATCCCAATTGCCATGGGATTTGTGCTGTCTGCCCTGAACTGGGATTACATGAGTGCCTTGTTCAAGGAAGAAATTGGGCACTACATGCTTGCGGGCGCGGGTTTCTGCCAGATCCTTGGGTATGTGATCATCCGAAAGATCGTGAAAATCAAGGTCTAGCTTTTTTGGGGAAGTCCAATGCTGATTTTTATTACCGTCTTGACCTTTCTGTTGGCGACCTCGCTGGTGTTTTACCTCCAATATACCCTGCTGCGGCGGAAGAACCCTCTCGCGGATCGGCTCAGCGATCTGGAAAAGACGAATCCGTTCCGGGCCTTCGATCAGCCGTTCGTGGGCGAGGTGCGGGACTCGGGCGTCGAAAAGGTCTTTGAGCCCCTTAGCAAACTTCTGCCCAAGTCTCCAGACGAGGTGGGTGCCACAGCCAAGAAGCTGATGCGGGCTGGTTACAAGAGCAAGTCGGCAGTCACGATCTTTTATGGGATCAAAGTGGTGTTGATTCTCGCGGCGGTCTTGGCTCTTGTGTTCTTTCTCCGCCTTCAAACCATGCCCATCGAAAATGCCATCATCGCGGTGGTAGCCTGTTTGGGTGGCGGGTACATCCTGCCGGATTTCATCCTCTCCACGCGAGTCACAGCCCGTCAGGAGCGCATCCAGCTGGCGCTGCCCGATGCTCTGGACCTTCTGGTTGTGTGCGTGGAGGCAGGTTTGGGCTTGGATCAAGCCATCCTCAAGACCAGCGAGGAGCTCCGTGTAACTCACCCTGACCTCTGTGAGGAACTGAACCTTGTAAACTTGGAGCTAAGAGCTGGAAAGCCCAGGAAGGAAGCACTGAAGAATCTTGCCGACAGAACCGGCGTTGAAGACATCGGCAGCCTGGTGACCATGCTCATTCAGACCGACAAGTTCGGCACCAGCATCGCCCAGTCTCTGCGCGTCCATTCGGACGTCTTGAGAACAAAGCGGCGCCAGCGGGCCGAAGAAAAAGCCCACAAGGTGTCAGTCAAATTGGTGTTTCCTTTGGTCTTTCTGATTTTCCCGGCCATGTTTGTGATCATTCTTGGTCCTGGTGTGATCAAGATTGTTCAGGAGTTGTTTCCCGCGCTTCAGAGATAGCATCGGTCCCGTTCATTCTCACGAGAAAAGGAGTTCCATATGGATTTCATGGGTTGGGTCAAACTGATTCTGTTCGTGGTGTTCCTGGTGTTGTTAGTGATTGTGATCAAGCGTCGGACCAGTAAGGCCAAGTAGGAAAGCTCGAGGATCGGTTCAGATCAGAAATCCACTCCCCGGTCATTGCAGGGTGGTGCTTAATTCTTCTCCGATGCGAGTTGTGAACACAAGCCGCCAGCAAACGGTCGCAACCGACCTGGTGGTGGCCGACACCTTCTGGTCCAGTCTGGTGGGGCTGATGGGGCGCAAGAGCCTGAAAGCCGGACAGGGATTGTGGATTCCACATTGTCAGAGTGTCCACACGTTCTGGATGCGCTTCCCGATCGACGTGATCTTCCTGGATGAACGCAACGTGATCATCCATGCCATCCAATGTTTGAAGCCGTTTCGAGTCTCCAGGCATGTTTCCCGGGCAATAGGGGTGATCGAGTTACCGGAGGCCACCATCCAGTCGACACAATCGACAGTGGGCGACCAGATTGAGATGGTATGAGAATCAACCTTGAACTCAAGCCCTGCCGGCAGCACTGGCCTTCTTTCCCGAGTGTTACGCTTTGGGGTTGGGCTCTGATTTTGCTGGCGAGTGCCGAGTGGGGTTGTATCCGAAACAGCCGGGTCGTTGGTCACGAAAGCCTCGGTCTGGTCAACACGGGCCATCGTGGTCACCCGGGGCGTGGGCAGCGTCGCTTAGACTCTGGGTTGGATCTGGGTCAGGCAACCGCTGATGTGCTGTCGGCTCAGGCCGCGAATGGTGTGAAAGACAGAGAACCAAGGCCCAAAGAGGCGGCCACCAACAGCAGCGTCCTGGAGAACCAGGACCCGGAGATTGAGAGGCTTATCCAGAAGCTGAGCGAAGGAACCAGTCGTCCAGAGGTCCTCTTTCAACTGGGAAGCGCTTACCATCGATACCACGTCTTTGATAAGGCTGAGCGCTATTATCGAGAAACTCTGGCGGAGGATTCCGAAAACACCGCCTGTCTAGAGGCGTTGGGCCGGCTCTATCGGGAATGGGGAAGATTCGAGTCGGGTGTCGAGGTCCTGATGAGGGCGCTACAGCTGCGCCCGGACTTTGCCGCCGCCTGGAACAGCCTGGGAACCGTCTACGATCGTTTGGGGAGGCTGGATGATGCCGAGCGGTGTTATACCGAGGCGTTGAAGATCGATGATACTTTGGGTTTCGTCCACAATAACCTTTGCTACCACTGGCTTCGCCGAGGGGATGCCCTCCGGGCCATTGCCCACGGCAGAAGAGCTGTGGAGGAAAACCCAGAGATGAATTCGGCCCACAACAACTTGGGATTAGCCTATGCCTTGGATGGCCGGTTGCAAGAAGCATTCTCTGAGTTCAGGGAATCGGGAGATGAGGCCGCTGCGCACTACAATTTGGGTCTGGTTCATATGAGCCGGCAGGCCTACCTGAAGGCGATGGAGCATTTTCGGCAGGCGGCCAAGCTGAGACCCTTCTATTTGGCGGCTTCTCGCGCTTACCAGAAAGCTCGGAATGCGCAGTTTGCTCGAGTCCGGGAGATTCGACAACAGATGAGGATATGGAGCCAAAGGGGGGAATCGGGATTTGAAGTGCCGGTTCCCGCAGGAGTGGGTTCTCTTTCCCTGACGGTTTTGACCGACTGGGTAGGACTCATCGCTGCTCTTGAACGCACGCGAGCCTGAGCCCGGTGAAGAGGCGTCCCATCTGGATTCAGAAAGGCAGGAACATACATGGATAACAACAGCATCATGACCGATGTTAAGATCGTTGATGAAAGCACCCAAAAACCGACCGCCAGCTATACTCCGCCCACCCCCGCAAGTCTGAAAGAAGTGGGGATCAACCGAGACAGTCTCATCCACCTGATCGTCAAGATCTTGTACTATGCCGGAGAGGTCACCGGCGCCTACTTGGCTAGCCGCTTGAAGCTACCTTACACGATCGTTGATGAACTGATCGAGTTTGTGAAGATCGAAAAAATGGTGGAGGTCAAGGGAATTGCCGGCATCGGAAAGTCTGCCTATCGCTACTCGATTACTTCGCTCGGCCGTGATCGGGCCAAGGAGTTTTTGGAGATCAACCAATATACCGGGCCCGCGCCGGTGCCCTTGGCCCAGTACACGGAGATGTTGAAGAAGCAGGCGGCGGCACGCTCCTACATCACTCAAGAGGGCATCGCGAAAAACTTCTCCCACCTGGTTTTGAGCAAGCGGATGCTCGATACACTAGGCCCCGCCATCAATTCGGGACGGTCCATGTTCGTTTACGGCGGGCCGGGTAATGGCAAGTCGGCTGTCTCGGAAACGATCGGCGGAATGCTGGGTGGAGAGGTGTTCATCCCCTATGCCATCGATGTGGATGGGGTGATTATCACCGTTTTCGATCCAATCAATCATCGGGCCTACGGCGGGGAAAAAATCCCCGACGCAAACGGATATCGTTCTCCGATTCTGAGCGACGCTGAGGACTTCGATCAGCGCTGGGTGCGGTGCCGGCGTCCCTTTGTCTTTACGGGAGGCGAGCTCACCCTCGAAATGCTCGACCTGTCCTACAACGAAATATCCAAGTTCTATGAGGCCCCGTTCCAGGTCAAGGCGAATGGAGGAGTGTTCCTGATTGATGACTTTGGACGCCAGCTGGTACGCCCCAAGGATCTGCTGAACCGGTGGATCGTACCCTTGGAAAAGAGGGTGGATTACCTGACACTTCACACTGGCAAAAAGTTCGAAATTCCATTCGACGCTTTAATCATTTTCTCTACCAATCTTCGTCCTCAGGAACTGGTGGATGAGGCCTTCTTCCGGCGCATTCGATACAAGATCCACTTTGAGAACCCCACACTCGAGGAGTACAAAGAAATCTTCAAGAACTATTGCCGGCTAAAGAACATCGTCTACAACCCGATCATCGTGGATTACATTCAGACTGAGTTCTACCAGAAGTACGGGATCGAGATGCGTTGTTGCCATCCCCGCGACGTCATCGAGCAGGTTTGTGATATTTCCAGCTACTTGAACGTACCGGCGGCCCTGACCAAAGAACTGATTGACGGAGCCTGTCATAGCTACTTCGTCAAGTAGCGTCGTTGCTCCTGAGGCTGAAAGATGAAAGCAGCCCTGGACAAGCTCCATTATTTGCTGTCACTCCTCACTTCAGAGGAACTGCTTGTCTTGGTGGCTCTGGCTGTCGTCTACCATCTGATCGCCTTCGCGCTTCTTTACTTCCTCGCCCAAAGCTCGCTGTCCTTGAGAATCCGATCGCTTGAGGCTGAACTGGACGAGTGCCGTAAGAACTGGGATCATCGGGACGATTTTTGGAAAGATAGGGAGGAGGAACTCCGCCGAATCCTCCATGTGGAGAAGGAGAGGGAGCTGGCGCAAGTCAAAGCCGACTACGACAGCTACGTAGCCCTTTTAGAGCAGAAGCTGAACCGATCGCGGGGGCGAGACGAGTGATTCCTGACCATCCGACTACTGCAATGATTCCAGCCACTGTTTTTCCAGCTCGCTTGAGCTCAAACCCACAGACTTCTGCAGGGCAGATTCGAGGTTGTCGTTTTGTCTCAGGAGTTCCAGAATTCGCCTGAGGCACTCTTTTCCTTTTCGCTCCACGAGGAACTCCACACACGAGAGCCCTTCCAGGTAGGCCACCTGAGCGACTTCCGCAGGAAGCCCGGCGAATCCGCGACTCAAGCTGGAAAGAGGAATGAGGGCATTTTGGCGGCGAAGCTCCCGAAGCGACTTCCGATAAGGTTCTGAGGTTTCTCCCGCCATCAGCTGTGCAATGCCTTCATTCAGCCACGTCGGGCACCGACCCCTTCCCAAAGGAGAGATGAAGGAGTGAGTCAGCTCGTGAATTAGCACCGAATTGAGTTCCTCCGTCACCGCCGAAAGACCCTTCACAGGCACGCGAATCTTCCCATCGTAGAGGGCACCAGACCAGGCTGGAGCCTCAGTAATGTCGAAAAATGCTTGGTCCGTGTAAAGGATGACGGTGATCGTGGCAGGCGGGTCGGGCATGAGCTCGTAGCTGAGACGCCGATAACTCTGCTCCAGGGTTACCAGAATGTCTTGCCCCAGGCGGTAGTCGGAGACCTTGCGATCGTAGCGGAGGATGAAATGAGCGCTCTGCAACACTCCCAACTCGTTGTGGGCTCCGGCTTCTTCTTGTGCTTTGGTCAGACGTTCCTGAATCTGTGGATCCGGCTTGATTCGCAGAGCTGTTTTCCAGGCAGAGATTGCTTCCGCTAGCTTGTCTTGAGCGTAATAGGTCTCGCCCAGCAGATGAAAGGTTTCGTGACTATTCGGCTGGATTTGAGCGGCTCTTAGTAAGAGATCTTCGGCCAACCGGTATTCGCTCAGCCGATAGTAGACATAAGCCGAATTAAAGAGGATCGTCGAATCCCGGTTGTCCAGGCTCAGGGCTTCTTGAAGGCTCTTTTGGGCTTCATTGAGATCACCACTCAGCACTTGGAGTGAAGCCTGGGCATTCAGTGCTTCCAAAAGGTCGCGTCGGGACCTGAGATCCGAGGGATCCGCCTTGATGTTGTCCCTGAGACGTCTGACGGTATCCTCCGAAGGGGGCTTGGAAGACACCCGTTCGAATCTCCCCCCCAGAGGCAATGGCACCTTAGCGCTGGAGCTGGATTCGGAGGCGATGCCATACTTCCCGGTGCGGCCTGCTGGAGCCGGAGTCGCCTGCTGAGCTTGGATGCGCAAGACCAACGACTTCGCGACCGATCGGACACCAGACGACGTGCGATAGCTGACGGACTCGCCCTCTTCCCAAGCTTGTTCCACCACGAGGACGCTTCCGTTGCGGAAATAGATGACGTCGGCCGCCAGGTTCGTCGGGACAAGAGCCAGGAGGAGGCAGGTCAGAGGCCATTTAGCGACTAGGGCGCCGGTGGGCAGGGAGGGTTTCAGCATAGGGTCCAGGCATGCGAGCGGGTCACACCGTTAATTCGTCTTCGCTGACACCACTTCGCTGATTCGCTGTGAAACCACATAGTTACCGTTAACATCTCGCGACTTAACGGTTCTCTCGATCCGAAACTGCCCGTTGGGCAGCGGGTGAGACGTTTCGGTGACGATTTGAGTGGTTTTCAGACCATCGGCCGCGTTGACCGGATCGATAGTCTCCACACGCAACGCGCTCTCAATAGATCCGTCGGCCAGCTTCCGTTCCTCGCCCGTAACTCTCTCGGAAATGACCAACCCCCCTTCGGCGTTTCGCGTTAAGGGAGTCAGGTTTCGGGATTCGAGAACCCGCTGATACTTCCTGGTGCCATCCGCAGACTGGGACTGCGTTTCAAAAACCTTATCCGTCAGGATCAGCCGGCCGTGGTCATCGGCTCTGTGAACTTGCCTTTCCTTCTTAAACGCTCCCTCACCGGATTTTGTGGTTATTTCCCTGACCTTTTCGACAAGTGCCATTCGGGAAGAGGGCTCTTGGGCTTGGCGCTGACTTTCCATCACGGTGGTCGTGCTGTTCAGTCTTCGCTCGGTCGATTCCACCAGTTCCGCCAAAGCAAACTCTCCATCTGGACTGGGCCGGTAGATTGCGTGTGAGGTTTGTGTTTCAGATGGAGACACCTTGGTAATGGTCTCGTTTTCAACGGATTGCGGAACCAGTTTCCCGTTGAGGTCCGGACGAAAGAACGAGCGCTGGATTTCCTCCACATTTCCCTTCAGCGTGTGATCCTCGCTGACAACCTCGGACGTGGTCAATCGACCTGAGCTGTCCTGACTTCTGACTACACGCTCCCGCTTGAAGGTATGGCCGTTGATTTCCCAGCTTTTCTCTGACACTTCGCGATCAATCACCTCGCCCCCGTTGATCGAGGGAACCCGAAAGGTCGTGGTGAGCTCGTAGTTTCTTTCGTCGGCCAATCTCTGCTGCTTCGAAACCGTCGAGAGGGAACTGAGCCGCTCTGAGCCGCCTGGAAGATAAATGTCGCCTGTGGACTGTCTGTCAACCGGTCTGGGCCGGTCCGACTGGGCTTCGAGCGGTGTTCCTCCCCAGAGCAGATACGCGGCCACGAGCAACAGTGGTCTGCTAAGGACCATACCATGCCTCCTCTTCAAGTCAGCTGAACCGAGCCAGCGTCGGTCGTGCAGTTTCCTGATCGTCCGGTTTGGAGGTGTAGTTTAGGAAAGCCTCGACACGAGTGGCTCGAATACCGAGCGATACCAGCCCGCGCGCCCGGGAGGGGCAAGTGAAATCCGACCTGGCACCCGGCTAGCTCTTCAGGAGATTTAAGGTCGTGAAGTGAAGAGACTTGGACGCGTCACGCGCCCGGACAAGAGCTCGACTTTCGGGGCCACGCCTGGGCGTTTGGTCGAGCGGGATCCCCAGGATTTCGGCGGACATGGCATAAAAGCTTCGCGCCAGGAAGCTGCTCTGATTTTTGTACGTCAGGGGCTCCCCGATCTGAATCGACTGGATGAGCGATTTGAAGTCATTGGGAATATGCCAGAAAACCTTGAAGTTCAGAGCCTTTTCCACGTTCTTCAGACTGATCCCCTCGTCGTTCGAATAACGGTTGATGACAACCCGAATCCGATTCGGAGAATATCCGAGACGATCAAAGACATGGAGCATTCTTTGGGAGTTGCGCAAAGCAGGGAGGTTACACTTGGACACAAGGAAGATCAGATCGGAGGCATCCAGGGCGGCAACGGTATTGTCGTCCAGCAGGTTGGAGGTGTCGACCAGGATATAGTCGTATTCGTACTGCAAGTAGTCGATGAGGTGCTTGATTTCCAGCGCCACCGAACGGCTTTCTCGGGAAAAGCCATTTGCAAGAGTCAGAATGTCCACACCGGTCCGGGAATCGGAGACGATGCTTCGGGTGATGGCTGAGGGGTCCATGATGTTTGCTTCTGATCCAGGTTCCAGCAGAAAGCGAGTGTCTTTGATGCCGAAATAATCAGCCGCGTCCCCGAGTTGAACGTCCAAGTCCAAAACCAGCACCTTTTTCTTGCTGAGTTTGCTCAAGCACACCGAGAAGTTTGTGACAATTGCGGTTGAACCGCTTCCCCCTTTGGTACTGAAGAAAGAGAACAACTTAGCCGGTACCTTCTGGTCTGCCTTAACGTCGACATTCTTGGCGAAGCGGGCATAGCTTTCCCTGAGCTTTTCGACCGTCAAAGGATGAGTGAAGAACTCCGACACTCCCAGACGCATGACTTCAATCAGCAAACTGGAATCTCGGTAGTTTCCTACAGCAAGTATGGGAGTAGCCGGAAAGTGGGTGTGTAGGCAGGAAACAGTCATTACTGCCGTTTTGTGATCGCTGCCGAAATCGATAAGGAAGAGATCGGGTTCGGTTTCCGAGATATCGTCAAGGGAATCGGAGGAGAGCGCGCTCTTTGGAATCGATTGTTCTAAGACGACTTTAGCGCTTTCCACCCTGCTCAGCAGATGGCGAGCTTCTTTATGGAACTGTTCGTCGGAATAGAAGACAACAGTTTTGAGTTGGTTGTTCATTTTTGAGTAAGCAGACAGAACTCAGAGATACCCGGCGCTTAGCAAGAAGACCTCTTGCCACTTTAATACAAGGTAGCTTTTGTGAGAAAGCAATTTCGATGCCTGATCGCAGGGTAGGGACTACCAATCGCAGGGTTAACCCGGAAGCTCTTATCTAGGCTTGGCTTTGCATCCAAAAAGAAAAAAAGAACCGTTACCCCAGCGTCAGCATCGACGCCCCGCGGGCTGTCGAAGAGGAGATTTGGAGGGAGAAGCCGGGAAAACGCGTCCCAAAACTACCTAAAAGAAGAAATTCTTTTCCATCTGAGACTGCGCGCTTTTGAACTGGATTCCGGCAAGTCGAAACGACCTATCCTGTTTGGCCTGAATCCAACAAATGTGCGCCTCAGCCTCGAGTTGTCCTTCCATCTCAACCCGTATCGAGGCACCGAGATCGATTGGAGAACTTGAAAAGATCAGACAAGCTCCCTCAGCGCTGAGATTGATGGTGTAGGTCTGAAATTCCCGCGACGCATCCCCGTTGAAATACTGAACTTTAACGGGAAGGATGACCGTCTTGCGGCCGGTTTTTCGCAAGCAGTGAGGAGGCTTGGAGGGGGGGGCCTGGAAGGGAATCCAATCTGGGGCGTCTGGGATGTTCTCAAAGCTGGTCCCACTGGCGAGCTGGGTCATCCGCTCCAGCAAGAGATGCACCTGCTCCACCCTTTCCATCACCTCTCTTAGGTCTGCCAAATCCTGAGGGCCCGAAGGGGACTGTGAGCGAGCTCGAGCATAGAACATAATCGCCGAAAGCGAGTCCTGAGCCCGAGTGGTGAGCTGCCTCAGCAGCTCAGACTGGCTTTCCGGAAGGGGTTCAATATAAACAGGTTGGTCGTTGGGCCGGTTGGACGGATCCTGGCGCGCCTGAGCAGAAACGAGCCGCAAACTTGAAACCAGTGCCAGAATGGAAGCACAGGAGAGAAACAAAAGCAGGTCAAATATCAGGTAAGCGGGGTTTCGTAATTGGCCCAGGAAATCCAGGACGAGCCAGAGAAGTATCTCGAACCCTACAAATGCCAGCGAGCCCGCCAGCAAATGGGCCGTCCAGGTTGGAAACCTTCTCATTCCAGTCAGAAGAAACACATCACTCCAGGAAGCCGTTGTCAGTGACGGTGCTCGAACCCAGCCCAAGAGAGCAGGTTAGATTCCATCGCTCAGCCGCCGAGGTTCTTCGAGATGATTTCGGACAGGGTCTGGGCCAACGCGTTTTTGATTTGGTTCAGATCAAATGGTTGCGCCAGCTGATGCGCCTTATCCTTGAGATTACCGTTTACAGGAGAGGATGCCGCAAATCCGCGGGCCTCGTAGTCCCTCTCAAGAAGACGCGATGCCAGTGCCATCGAACTCAGATTATACTCCGTAATACGATCGAACAGAGTTTCCAAGTTCCTGGTGGCCTCGTGAATCGATCGAACCAGGTTTTGGCGCTCCTGCCTGAGAGATTCAAACTCGAAACGCTCCAGATTGGCTTGATACTGCGGAAGAAGGGCCTGGCTCTTTTTCAGTTCGGCTTCGAGAGCATGGCGGATTCCCAGCAGGTTCTGAAGCCTCCCTCCCTCAGTCTTGAGTTGTCGCTCGGCAGTCTGAATCTTGTCTTCGAGTTCTTTTTTCTGTTTGGCGTCGAACTCGCCCAACAACTCTCTCGCCTGAAGTTCATAGTACTGGTTCTTCAATGTCACTAGTTCTGCATCGATTCTTTCCACATCATCCAGCGAAGTTCTCTTGATCTGGGCGTCGAGGTCAACAATCTTATCCTTGATGCGTGAGATCTTGCCATCCAGGTCCTTCAACGCCTGCTCAACTTCATGCCTCGTTTCCATTGAGGTTAGCTCCTGCTCTTAATTAGTTTCGAGTATCCCTGAGTGTGGATTCTGGCAGCGACAAGATGGTCTTTTCGCCCTTGCCTTTCAGGAGGTCGCCCTCAACATAATCCACGCCAGCCACCGTAATCGAGAAGTTGGCGGACTCGTTGATCCTGATCAACCCCTTTTCCTTCAAATACCAGTTGGTGAACTCCAGATCATCTACATGGCAGCCCAGCAGCTCAGAGAGGACGAGCAGAGAAATCTCCGGCTTCCCGGGGTTGTTGCGGCGGACATCATAGAGAGCCAGTAACAGGAGCTTTCTCAGATCCCGTTCTGAGAGCCCATCTCCATTGCTCGGAACGTCCATCTGATCCAGCCGGGAGCGGAGCGTTTCCCGGTGGGTGGAATGGGCACTTCGTTGCTCCTCGGAGCCGGGGCCTTGAGCGTTGTCAGCTTTCGCTCCGATAGCCGCGTTGTATTGGGAGCGCCTTGCCGGATCGGAAAGGACTTCGTAAGCCTCGATCACATCCTTAAAGCGCTCCTCATTTCCGGTCTGCCTGTTGTCCGGATGGTAGTAAGCGGCGAGCAGGCGATAGACCTTGGTGATCACGAGCTGCTCGGCCCGCGGACTGATCTGCAGGATCTCATAGTAATTCTTTGTCGCGGTTGAGCGCATGAACTCGAATTCCTCTGGGAGTTGGCCTGCCTAAGGGCTACCGATGGCCTCGAACGCTAATGCGGCTGCTCGACAAGCCACTCAACGATCAGCCCAAAGACGGCCATGGCGAAACTGACCACGAAACAAAAGAACAGCTCACCCCCGAACAGAGCGCTGTTCAACGGCAAAGGGAAATGCTCTTCATTGTAGAAGAAGCCAACCACGAGAACCAGCGCACCGAGGACAATATAAGGGGAACCGTTCTTCTTTCTGAGAAACATGGTGAACACGGCCCATAGGAAGCCCCCAAGGCCCGAGATCACGACGAAGACCTCGAAACTACCACGAATATTTCCAACTGAGCGAAGCCCGAGATACTCATTGAGCTGGGCAATCTTCGTAGCGTAGGGGCTTCCAGCTAAGAGCAGCGAAATAAAAGCAAGGACGAGATTCCAGCTCATGCGTTTCGTGGTTCCAAGGCAAAGCTAAGGAAGTACGACCTCAAGTCTCTTCGGCAAGAATCAGTTTGGGACTTTAGGCTTTAATTGGAAGCAAAGCCTGACCTGTCTGCCTTCTTCAGACAAACCTCTCCCTCGCTCGGCGCCTGGGATCCCGACCTTCCTTCTTGTCCCCATTAGACTCAGCCTATCAATCGCTTAGCTCTTTCCAATGCGATTCACTGTATCACCGGCTGCTCATTGTGGCAAGCGTCTGCTTTCTTGGCCTCCGAGGCTCCATGGCTGACCGGAAAGGGGGCCTGCCCGGAAACCGTGATCTGCTGCCGAGATCCCCAACCCTCAGACGGGAGAGAAGTTGATTCACCAAAAAACCGTGTGTTACCATCGTGCGATGTTCATATGACATTGAGTCTTTGTCCTCCACACCCATTGCTGAACGGGGGTTGAGAAAGGAGTGAGCGGTGACGGTCTACGAAAGCGCCAGTCTTCGAAATGTCGCGGTGGCGGGGCACGGTTCATGTGGGAAAACTTCGGTGGTGGCGGGATGTCTGTATCTCGGAGGGGTTGGGAACCGGCTTGGTCGGGTCGACGAGGGAACGACGGTCACGGATTTCGATCCCGAGGAAATCGAGCGAAAGATCAGCATCTCGACCGGTATCGCCTTTGTGGAGTGGAACAAGCACAAAGTGAACTTCCTGGACACGCCGGGCAAGGGGGTTTTCCTCCAGGATGCCCGTAACAGCATGTCTGTGGCCGATGCCGTGCTGATCGTGATTGACGCCGTATCAGGTGTGGAAGTCCAGACGGAGAAGGTATTTAAGTTCGCCGAGCAATTTCATCTGCCACTGTTTTTTGTCGTCAACAAGCTGGACCGCGAAAACGCGAGCTTGGACCGCGCTTTGGGCTCAATACAGCAATTCTTCGGGCGGACCGCGGTTGCTGTCCAAATGCCGATCGGGGTGGAAAAGGACTTCCAGGGACTGATCGACTTGGTCGAGATGAAGGCATATCAGTATGAAACCGGCGGGAACGGCGCGTCCAAGGCGATCGACATACCGGCTGAGTTCAGCGAAAAAGCGGCCGCTGCGCATGAGACGCTGGTCGAGATGGTTGCTGAGGGCAACGACGAGTTGATGGAAGAATTCTTCGATAAGGGAACGCTTCCTGTCGAGCATCTGATCCCCGGACTGCGGCAGTCGATTCTGCAACGTCGAATCTTTCCAGTGTGTGTGTTTTCCGGTGCACTGAATATCGGCGCGCAGAACCTGATGGAAAACATTGTTCAATATCTTCCGGCTCCCTCCGACCGAGGGACTGTCAAAGGCACGAACGTTTCCGGCGATGAAACAGTCGAGAGGGCTGTCAGCAGCGATCAGCCCCTCTCAATCAGGGTATTCAAGACATTGGCAGACCCCTTTGCCGGCAGGCTGTCTTTCTTTCGGGTGGAATCGGGAACCCTCAAGAACGACGCCAACCTGGCCAATTTCAAGCGGGCAAGCTCGGAACGCATCGTGCACCTGTCGATCCCGCAAGGCAAATCCCCAGTCGAAGTTCCAGAGTTGAGTGCTGGGGATCTTGGGGTGGTCGCCAAACTCAAGGATACTCTGACCGGAGACACGCTCGGCGACAGGGATCATCCCATCGTCTATCCAGCGTTGACGTTTCCGGAACCGATGATCAGCTTTGCGATCGAGCCCAAGTCTCGGGGAGATGAAGACAAGATCAGCAATGCCCTGCACAAAATTCTTGAGGAAGACCCCACCCTGCGGTTTGGTCGGGACCAGCAGACCAACGAAATGCTGGTGTCCGGAATGGGGCAGTTGCACATTGAGACGATGGTCGCGCGGCTTAAGAAGCGCTTTGGAGTGGATGTGACGCTTAAACCGCCGAAGGTCCCGTATCGGGAAACCATCCGAGGCCGAGCAGACGTTCAGGGAAGGCACAAGAAACAGTCCGGCGGCCACGGTCAGTACGGCGACTGCAAGATTCGCATGGAGCCCTTACCGCGGGGAGGCAGCTTTCAGTTTGACAACGAGATTTTTGGGGGAGCCATTCCTAAGAACTACATTCCGGCGGTCGAGAAGGGCATTCTGGAGGCTGCCGCCCGAGGATTTCTGGCGGGATACCCTGTCGTGGATTTCAAGGTGACGCTCTACGACGGTTCCTACCACGACGTCGATTCCTCGGAGTTGGCTTTTAAGATAGCCGGTTCGTTGGCTTTCAAGAAGGCCATGGAACAGGCCAATCCCGTATTACTCGAGCCGGTGATGTCGATTGAGGTCTACGCTCCAGAGGCCTATGCAGGAGATTTAATGGGGGATTTGAACAGCCGCCGCGGCCGGGTCCTGGGCATGGATGTCAAAGGGGGCATGCAAGTGATTAAGGCCCAGGTGCCGATGGCAGAAATGCTTTCCTATGCTCCTGCCTTGACGTCGATGACGCAGGGACGCGGTGACTACACTATGGAGTATTCCCACTACGATATCGTGCCGGCTCAGATCGCCGAAAAGATCGTGGCTCAGGCGAAGGCCGCTGGAGTCGGTTCTGAAGAGGAACAGTGATGCTTTGAGCCGACCCTTCCGAATTGTGTGAGCCCCCTCCCCGCTGCTCTTGAGAGAGCGAGTTCCGTTCATACCTCATGAACGGAGGCTCAAGGGCAGCCTGGTGCCTGAGGGTGCTCCACCACCTCCCTCTATTCCCCGCGTCGCCGCAGGATTCCGCTCCCTAGTCTCGCTTCATCCTATAGTCACCGGTCAATTTTACCGATAACCATGTCGGAACCTCTTTAACCTCCCGACCGGTTCCAGGGAGAGCCCGTGCCGCATCGAGTCCTGGCCGTAGACGACGACCCCAAAATTCTAAGAATAATCGAAGTCATCCTTCGGAAGGAGGAGGACTATTCAGTCAGCACGGCTCAGTGCGGGGAAGAAGCCCTCCGGATATTGGGGGCGGGGGAAACGGATCTCGTGGTGCTTGACGTGATGCTCCCCGACTGTGATGGCTATTCCTTGTGCAGCCAAATCAAACAAGCCGAGGAAACACGGCACATCCCGGTCATTCTCCTGACGGCCTTAGATGGAGTCGAGAACAAAGTCCGGGGACTCGATGTTGGCGCCAGCGATTACCTGGTCAAGCCGTTTCTGCAGAAGGAGCTTCTGGCCCGCATCCGCTCTCATTTGCGCGAGAGCGAATCCGCTCGCGAGTTGAAGACCCGCTACTCGGAGGAAAAACAGAAAGCAGGAGAGCTGTCGATTCTCAACCGGCTGACTACCGAGTTCAACCGGTCTCTCGAACTGGATGACTTGCTCAATCATGCTGCCCAAGTCATCAGCACCGAGCTCGACTTTTACCGCTGTGTGATCGCGATGAACGGGCGGACTGAGAACCGGCTTGAGATTCGAGCCTGCCAGCTCGGTGCGGAGCACCACGATACCGAGAAGTTCGGAACCGATCTCAGCGGAAACGTCATCGGCTGGGTGGCTGAGCATCGGCGGCCGCTGATCGTAGAGGACACCAGAAGTGTTCCACACCTTCAGCCGTTGTTTGCAGACACACGTTCCTTCATGACCGTTCCGCTCCTCCATGTGGACCACATCCTGGGAGTCGTCAACGTCGAGAGTCCGAGACCCACTGCCTATTCTCATAATGATCTGACCCTGCTCAGCACTTTGGCCGGGAACCTGGCGCTGGCGATCAAGAACGCAGAACTCTATTCGGAGGTCAAGGACCGCTCAGAAAATCTCAGATCGATGGTCGAGGAGCGGACTCGGGAACTCGAAGACCAGAAGCGGTTCATGGAGTGCATTATCGACTCTCTGCCGATCGGTCTCTATGTGATCGATCGCAACTACTCGGTGGCTACCTGGAACCGGAAACGGGAAACCGGAATTCTGGGGATTTCGCGGGATCGGGTCATTGGCCGTGATATTTTCTCGGTCTTCTCCCGCATGGCTCACCAGAAGCTGAAGTCCGAGTTCGATCAGGTCTTGACGTCGGGAATTCCTTTTGAGACGGAAGCGATTTCCTGGACTTCCGGAGAGAAACGACACTTCCACCTCCGCAAGATTCCGATGTCGATGGATGGATCCGAGGTCACCCACGTCATCACTCTGGGCGAAGACATTACAGACCGCAAGCGGATGGAAGAGTCGCTTCTCACCAACGAGAAACTGGCTAGCCTCGGGAAGCTCTCCGCCGGCATTGCGCACGAAATCAACAATCCCCTGGCTGCGATTGCGGGCTGTGTGGAAGGCCTGATCGCCCGCTCCCAGGATCCGGAGTTGCGGAAGCTGGCGGCGTTTGACGACTTTCCGGATTACCTCAAAATCATCGACGATGAGATCGTAAGGTGCAAGGGGATCATCAACAACCTCCTGGATTTCAGCCGGACCCGTGAGATTCTCCAGCAAGAGGTGAACGTCAATCAGAGTCTCGATCAAACGCTTCAACTGCTCAGTCATCACAAGGAGTTCAAGAAGATTTCCCTGATCAAGGAGTACGACGCCTCTGAGCCGGGCGTCGTCGGGAATCAAGGCGAGTTGAGGCAGGTGTTTCTGGCCATGGCCATCAATGCCATGGATGCCATGACCGAGGTCGGAACGTTGACCATCCGCACAAGTCTGGAGGAACGGAACGATCTAACCTACGTCTGTATCCAGTTTCAGGACACCGGCTGCGGCATTTCCCCCCGCGACATCAACAAGATCTTTGACCCGTTTTTCACCACGAAGCCGGTCGGCAAGGGAACGGGCCTTGGGCTTTCGATTTGCTACGGGATTGTGAGAAGCCATAACGGCTTTATCAAAGTTGCCTCTGAAGTGGGCAAGGGCAGTCTGTTCGAGATCTTCATACCCAGAGCCGGGGAGTCGGCGCCTGCGGCCCCTTCGGATCACAGCGATGCTAATGGCCTGGAGCCCTCGATGATTTTGGGTCGCGGAAGGATGAGTGAATGACCATGCTGAACGGAAAACGTGTCAAACTCCTGATTGCTGAGGACGAAAAAAACTTCGGTTTGGTCCTGCAAAAGGAGCTCTCCCGTCGAAACTATGACGTTTCGTTGGCCAGTGACGGCCGAAGCGCCCTCGAGTTTTGCAACAAAGTGGACTATGACGTAGTCGTCATGGATATCATGATGCCCAACCTCACCGGGCTGGAGGCTTTGAAGGCCATCAAAGAGACCGATCCGTCGCCTGAGGTCATCATCCTGACGGGCAATGCCACGGTTGAAACCGCCATCGATGCGATGAAGTCGGGCGCCTATGACTATCTGACCAAGCCCTGCAAGATCGAGGAACTCGATGTCCTGATTCGCAAGGCCTATGAGCGACGTCACCTGCAGAAGGAGAATCTCCACATGCAGGTTCGCTTGAATCGCAAAGAGTCCAAACCGACCTTCATCACGCAGAACCGCAAGATGAGAGAAGTTCTGGCCTTTGTTGAGAGAGTGGCCCAGACGGAGTCCAGTGCGTTGATCGTCGGCGAAAGTGGGGTAGGCAAGGAACTCATCGCACAGTCCCTGCATCGGCTCTCGTCACGACAGGCCGGCCCCTTCATCGATATTAACTGTGGCGCCATCCAGGATACGCTGCTCGAGAGCGAAATGTTCGGCTATGAAAAGGGCGCCTTCACCAACGCAGACACCTCAAAGCCGGGCTTGTTCGAGCTGGCAGACCATGGAACTCTCTTCCTGGATGAGATTGGAGAACTCAGTCTCCGCCTTCAGGTCAAGCTGCTCCGGGTCCTTGAAACGCGATCGTTTTTCAGGGTAGGTGGAACCAAGCAGGTCCGGGCAGACGTCAGGCTGGTGGCGGCAACCAACAAGAACCTGGCGGCCGAGACGGCCGAGAGCCGCTTTCGACAAGATCTGCTCTATCGCATCAACACCGTGACCATCGAGATCCCACCGCTGCGAGATCGGGTCGACGACATCCCGCTGTTGGTCGAGCATTTCTTGAAATATCCCGGCTCCAACAGCTTTCAGATTTCTCCCGAGACCCTGGAGGTCCTCTCCCACTACGCGTGGCCCGGAAACGTGCGGGAACTCAAGAACGTGATCGAGCGGGCCACCATTCTGACTGCCAACGGAGTGATCACCCCGGATTGCTTACCCCCCGAGATCTATAACAAACGCAAGCCGCAAGTTGTTCCCGAGTTGCCCCCTCAAGCGGAGAAGTCCGTTTCCAGCGAGCCCAGAAGCCTGGCAGAGCTCGAAAAGGAGCAGATCCTCAAGACTCTTGAAAAGGTGAACTGGCATCGAGGCAAGGCGGCCAATGTGCTAGGCATCACTCCCAAGACGCTCTACCGAAAGTTGAAGTCGTACGGTCTGTGAACGCGGGAACTCCCGCTAGGAGCGCGAAGAGGACCGGGCTCCCCCGAGTGAAAAGAGTGCGGGCAGCACGATAAGAGTCAACAGCGTCGAAGTCACCAACCCTCCGATCACGACGGTGGCGAGCGGCCGCTGAATCTCGGCGCCCGCTGAAGTGGCAACGGCCATCGGCAGGAACCCGAGACTGGCTACCAGAGCGGTCATCAGGACCGGTCGCAGGCGTACCAACGCACCCTCCAGAATGGCTTCCCGCAACGACTTGCCCTCCAGCAAGAGCCGGTTGAAATAGGAAACCATCACGACACCGTTGAGGACGGCCACCCCAAAGAGTGCGATGAATCCCACTGAGGCCGAAAGGTTGAGGTTCAAACCTCGTAGCCACAACGCTGCCACTCCACCCACCGCGGCAAAGGGCACATTGAGCAGGATGAGCAGCGCCTGTCTCACCGAGTCGAACGCCGAAAACAGAAGCAAGAAGATCAGCAAGATCGCGGCCGGGACGACGATGGTAAGGCGGTTCATCGCTCGCTGCTGGTTTTCGAACTGGCCTCCCCACTGGAAGTAGTAACCGGACGGCAGGGTGACACGTCCTTCAACCACTCGCCTCGCTTCCTTGACAAAGCCCCCCAAATCTCGCCCCCGCACATTGGCCTGCACCACGATGCGGCGCTGACTGTCTTCCCGGGTGATGATCTCCGGGGCCGTCGATTGGTGGATGCTGGCCACCTGGTCGAGCGAAATCAACTCTCCCCCCGCACCTCTCAGTTGAAGGGCTGACAGGCTGGCTCGATCTTGCCGGTAGCTGGCCGGCAGGCGCAGCAGGACTCCGAATCGTCGCTGTCCCTCGATCATCTCGGTAGCCAATTTTCCGCTGACCGCGGTTTCAACAAGGTCCCGAACATCCGAAACGTTCAGGCCGAACCGGGCCAGCTCAGCCCGATTGAGATCGATCTGCCATTCGGCTGCCCCTGAGAAAATCTCCTTTTGGACATCGGCGGCCCCAGGGATGCCTGACAGCAGCCGAAGCACCTCGTCCGCCCTTTCATCGAGCACTCTGTCGTCCTCGCCAAAGATCTTGACTGCGACATCGGCTTTGACGCCGGAGATCACTTCGTCCAATCGCATTGCCATGGGTTGTGTGAAGTTGTAAGCAACGCCGGGATACTTTTGAAGCTCGTTGGCCATGGCTTCGATGAGCTGTTCTTTGTTCCTTCGAGTTGGCCACTGGGAGGAGGGCTTGAGCATCACGTAGACATCGCCCTGATAAATGCCCATGGCCTCCGTGGCCAGATCGGGCCTCCCTATTTTGGTCACCACGCTTTCCACCTCGGGAAAACCCCGCAAGATTCTCTCGATATCGCCGCTCATCTCCACGGATTGCGACAGGGAGACACTCGGCAGTTTGCGGGTTTCAATCAAGATGGCGCCTTCGTCAAGACGTGGCATGAATTCGGTGCCAATGACGGCCAGCGAGCCAAGCGCCACGACCACCAGCACCGCAGACACACCAATCGTGACAAAGCGATGGGCCAGTACCCACTCCAGCGTGTTCCGGTATACCTTGTGAGCAACCAGCATCCAGGCCTCGCGGTGGGCCGGCAAAGGCGAACGAAACACCAGGGCTGAAGCCGCCGGGACCACAGTCAGAGCCAGGATTAACGAGCCCAGGATTGCGGAACAGACAGTCACGGCCATAGGGCGAAACATCCTGCCTTCCAGGCCTTCGAGCGTGAAAATCGGCAGGTAGACCGCGATGATGATGGCAATGCCAAAAACGATCGGCCTGGCGACTTCATGGGCCGCCGTCCGAATCTCTTCCCTCGGCCGGAACTGAGTCGACCCGGAAGTGGCGTGAAGTCTCCTGACGAAGTTCTCCATCATGACCACGGAGCCGTCTACGATGAGCCCAAAGTCAATGGCCCCCAAACTCATCAGGTTGGCCGAAATGCCAAAGAACTGCATTCCAGCAAAAGCGATCAGCATCGAGAGAGGGATCACAGCGGCGACCAGCAGGGCGCCGCGAACGTTGCCCAAAAACAGGAAGAGGACACCGATCACCAACAGTCCCCCCTCCAGGAGATTGTTGCGAACCGTGCGGATCGTACGGCTGATAACTTCGGACTGGTCATAGAAGGGACGGATCTGGACTCCTTCAGGCACAATCTTGCGAATGGCAGACAACTTCTCCTTAACCCGTTCAATGACCTCTTTGCCGTTTTCGCCTTTCAGCATGATCACCATGCCCGAAACCGTCTCTCCCTGACCGTCACGCGTCACGGCTCCCTGCCGCGGCATGGCGCCAACCTGGACTTGTGCCACCTCTCTCAAGTACACAGGAGTTCCTTGATGGCTGGCCACAACAATGTCTTCGATTTCTTTGGGGCTCTGGAGCCGACCCAGGCCGCGCACCGTATACTGCTCCGAGGCATGTTCGATGAAGCCCCCACCGAAGTTCTCGTTGTTCTCCCGAATCCGCTCGAAGATATCCCGGAGAGTCAGCGAGAAATGACGCAGTCGTTCGGGATTCACTACGACGTGGTACTGTTGGGTTAACCCCCCCCAGGAGTTGATTTCATTCACTCCGGGAACAGCCCGCAGGGGGTATTTCATCTGCCAGTCGTGGAGGGTCTTCAGCTCCATCGCCGAATAACCGGAACCTTCTACGGTGTACTGAAAAATCTCACCGAATGCGGAAGCCACGGGCCCTAGAGTCGGGTCTAACTGGCTGGGAATTCGACTGCGGGCCTCGTTTAGACGCTCAGCCACCAGCTGGCGGGCCAGGTAAACCGGCACCGAGTCGTCGAAAACGATGGTCACGATGGACAGGCCCAGCTTCGATATCGAACGGACTTTTTCGGTTCGGGGCAAGCCCATCATGGCTGCCTCGATCGGAAAGCTGATCATCTGTTCCACCTCAGCCGGAGCCATGCCCGCCGCTTCGGTGATGACCACCACTTGGTTGTTGGTGAGGTCGGGGAAAGCGTCGATGGGAAGCCGGGAAAGAGACCACAGCCCGACGAGAACCAGCCCGAGGAGCCCAACGACCACAAAAAACCGGTGATCCAAATGGAAATCGATGATTTTTCGAAGGAGCATCAGTCGGGGGACATCTCAGCCTTCAGAAACTCGGACTTCAGAAGAAAACTGCCGGCACTGGCGACTTTCTCGCCAGCTCTCAAGCCTTCCAGAATCTCGATGCTCCCGTCGGTCTGGCGCCCCGTCCGGACGGAACGGGCCTCAAAGAGGCCTCCCTCCTTAGCCACAAACACCGTCGATTTACCGTTGATGTCTTCTAAGGATGCTTGGGGGACTGCCAGAACTTCCGCGGACTCACCTATTTCGAATAGGACCGTGGCGTACATCTCCGGCTTGAGCTTGCCGCGAACATTGTTGGTCTCACAGCGCACCTGTATCGTTCGGGTTTCCGGGTCCAGCGTATCGCCAATCTGAGAAACTCGAGCGGGAAAGTCTTCTGAGGGGTAGGCCTGAACCTGGATTCTGACAGCCTGTCCAGTCTTGAGCCTGGGCAGATAACGTTCGGGAACCGCGGCTTTAACCCAGAGGCTTGAGAGATCACTGACGACAAAAAGATCGTCAGAGGAGGTTACCACCGTGCCTTGGCTGACCAGCCGCTTGAGGACGGTGCCGGGCAGAGGAGCCAGAACGGGGATGAGCTCCTGTTCATCATACTGACCCGGAACGCGAGAGATCGGCCGCCCATATTCTTCGACGGCGCCCTCTGAGGACAATCCAAGGTGATGCAGGTGGTCCTCGATTCTCCCGATGTCGGCCTGGGCCTGAGTGACGGCCAGTTCGGCTGCCCGAAGATCCGCTTCAGCACGCTGCAACTGCTCGACGGAAGCGGCTTTCAGTTCATGCAGTCGAACGGTACGGGCATGGGCATTGCGGGCAAACTCAAGCTCGGTCTGGCGCTTGCTCATCTCGGCCTGGGCCTTGGCAAAATCCGCTCGGGCGTCATGCACTTCGTGACTGCTCAACTCCGCCAGCTTCTGGCCTCTTGTCACGTGGTCGCCAACGTCGGCGAGGACCCTCACGATGCGTCCGTCCGCCAGCGCCCCCATCCTCACCGTCCGGCGTTCATTGACGCCTACTTGTCCAGTCACCACCAAGGGCTGGGAGAATTGGATCCTGCGGACCTCATCAATCTGGATTCGTCCGGAGTCCAGTGCCGAGCGATCGATGACCACCTGATTGGAACGAGGTGCTGTTGGTTCGCTGGCTGAAGAGGCCTCGGGGCGTGGTTTTGAACAACCTGTCGGCAGCAGGAAAATCAGCGGCAACAAAGTTTTCCAGGATGCCCGTCCAATGTGATCCGGTCGATTACGGCTCAAGTAAGGTTTCCTCTCTTAGGGAGAGATTTTCGGCTCCGACCGCGCTCTCCAGCTCCACCAGACTGAGCTGATATTCCCTTTGAGTTCGAGCGTGCAGCAGCTGAATTTCATTGCGTGCTCGCTGGGCGTCCAGCAGGCGCAAGAGGTCGCTGCCTCCCACCCGGTAGGCAGCCTGAGCGATGCGCCAGGATTCTTCCGCCCGAGCCAAGATGCCATCCTGCAACTCACGCAGCATCTGGTAGCGTCGACGCAACCCAGCCAGGGCAGACCTCACTTCCGCGTCGACATCCCGCAGTGTCAGCCTTAGTTCCGCCCGAGCCCGTTGTACCTCGGACTGTTCGAAAGCGATGTTGCCTTGGTTCCGGTTGAACAAAGGCAGCGGGACCGAGAGGCCGGCAATGAGGGTATCCAGGCCGGTGGTCCGCTTGTATCCGAAAATCGCCGTCCAGTCAGGCTTGGCTTGTGCACGCTGCAGATCCAGCTGAGACTCCGCTTGCCCAACCCGGCTTTGATGAACCTGGACCTCAAGACGCATTCGATGGGCCATTTCCAGTATGTCGTCCAATCCCAAGCCGCCGTCGCTCGGGCGCTGCATAGGCACCTCGGCCAGCCGGATCTGATTGGGGGGATCGGGCCTGCCCATCGAGCGTAGCAACTCAACCAGTGCCCGCTCGGAATCCATAGCGGCCGAGCGGAGGGCGACATGGAAGCGGTCGGCTTCCAACTGAACCCGAATCAGGTCGGCTTCAGCCATGGCTCCCAGCTCTACCCGGTTGCGATGGTACTCCACGATCTGATCGAACGTCCGGCTGTTCTCCTCCAAAAGCTGAACCTGCTGTTGGGCCAGAAGAGCCCGCAGGAAATCCTGCTTCACGCGCTGGCGAATGCTCCACATGACGGCTTCGCTTTTCAGGTCAGCAATTCTCCGCGTTTGTGCCGCCACCGCCATGCGCCGAGATCGTTTACCCGCGGTTTCCAGCGGTTGAGCCACAAATGCGAACAGGTCGAGGTCGCGCGCGCCCACGAAAGAAGGGGGAGCCGTCACCCGCCAATTTTCCGACTGAAAATTAAGCGTTGGATTTGGCCGAAGCGCAGCTTGCTTTTGAAGGCCCTCGGCACCCTGAATCTGGGCTCGGGCCGAGTCAATCGAGGCGTGGGTCGCTTGGGCTTGCTGGATCGCCTCCGTCATCGTGAGTTCAGCCGAGACAACAGGTCGCGGGGCCAGCATCAACAGAAACAGGCATGCCGACGGAAACGCACAACGGGATCTCAATGAACCACCTACCCTCCCGATTCCTTCAAATGCTTCAGAAACTGGATCAGAAACAGATCGCGCTCGGACTGGCGGGCTCCCATGTCGTGCTGGGACCAGTCATGGAATCCCTGGCCGGCCTGGTGGCCGCTCTGCCCGCGAGCAATCATGTCGTTCAGCAACGGAGAAGCCGACTGCTCCTGGCTGAGGTCCGGCAGCACGTAGTCCTGGATTGCCTTCACCAGATTCAATCCCACGGCGTCCGCGTGATCAAAAACTCCCCAGGCGGGAAGCCGCAGGCCAAAACCTCGTTTCACCGCAAGATCGACATCCTCGGCACTGGCAATCCCTTGCTGCACGATATAGATCGCTTCCCGAACCAGGGCGTGTTGTAACCGGTTGCCGAGCTGTCCCGGGCGGTCTTTTTTGACCAGCACGGGTGTCTTCCCGCACTGTCTCAGCCACTCGACGAGCTTTAAGGCCACGGATTCGCTCGTCTTCTTTCCCATAACCACTTCAACCAGAGGCATCAGATGGGGAGGATTCCAGAAATGGGCGGTCAGGACCCGCTCCGGGTGGGCCGTTCTCTCAGCGATGGCGGTAATGCTCAGCCCTGAGGTGTTGCTGGCTAGAATCGCATCGCTCGAGGATAGCTTGCTCATCTGGTCGAAGAACTGCTGTTTGAGAGGCAGGTCCTCTGGAATGGATTCGACAATCAGCTGGGCCGAATCCAACCCGTCTTTCAGGCCCGATGTCGAGCGAATTCGCCGGCGTGTCGCCGCCGCGTCGCCGGCAGTGATGAGATCGTTTGCTTGCAGCTGATCGAGCAGCCGATGAGATGTGGACAGGGCACGCTGGGACCCCAAAGTGGACCGACTGATCAAGCAGGTGTCGGCTCCGCCCGCGGCTAACACGACGGCGATGCCGGGACCCATCATTCCAGAACCGACCACAGCAGCACGAATCTCAGTCATGGATAGCACGCTCCGATCGAACCCCACTCACCTTGAGACAGATTGCATCATAGATCAAGAGCGGGTCAAACAAAAGGTGGCTCCCGCCCTGACCCGCGAGGGCTGACGCCTCTCCGCCGTGCCGAGGCTTTCCGTGATCTGCCGAGACATGGTCATTCCGGGCATTTGGGGCGTCACAGTGCGCTCCTTTTGACGGACAAAATCGCGGGTGGGAGTGAGTTGCCCATCTGGTCCGGAGGAGCCGAGGCCAACGCCGGCCGCCTTACATTCTCATCAACACGACGAGGCTTACCCCGTAACTTAAGCCCACCAGCAGCAAGACCGCGCCGACGAGTCGTTCCTTGTACATCTTGAACCAAAGATAGATCCCCGTCAGGCTCAGCAGCAGCAACGCGATGGTGGTCAGCAACATCAGGAAGCCCCAAAAGTTGTTCCAGCCGTATCCATGATCCATTCCGAACGTCTGATGCATTGCGTTCATCATGGCCATGAACGGCTGAACCTTGGTCTCGATCCTCACTTGCCCCTTGGCCCGATCGTAATGGATCTGGTGGGAAGTCCCGATTCGCGTGATGTTGAAGCGAAACCCATCGGCGGTGTCACGGATCTGCTGAAGACCCCCGCGCAGTCCGTTCGACTGCATCAGATCAGCCGCAAGGGTACGCGGTTCCCAGGGAGTAGCGGAAGGGACATCGAGAACCGTTTGCGACTCAATGGCGTTGGCGGGAAACCAGTCGCGGTGGGAAAAGCGCACACTGCTCACGCCGAACATCAGCACAAAGGTGAAAAAGAACAACCCAAGCAACAGATGAGTATTTCTCAGCAACCGATACATTGTCACCTCACGACCAGGTAAAAAGCCACAAACGTCAGGATGCCGGCCGCAAACGAGGCCCTCGCCCAGGGAACCTTACGCCGCGACGTCAGCCACAGATACACACCCGACAGAGCCATCCAAATCAACGACCAGATGGCAAACTCCATGTAGTAGGCCCACATGCGGATTGCCAGGTGCGGCTGACCTCGAGGGGTGATCTCGTGAAGATGAAAGAGGTACTGCCAGAGTGGAAACTGAACTTTTTCGATGCGAAGGCGATCCTCCTGGTCGAAGACCGTAATGTGGTAAGTGCAACTGGGGGTCGGCAGCCCAAACCACAAGCGGTTGTCGTCGTCGCGGCCCAGCTGCCAGGGCGGAGCCGGACGTGTCAACGGCAGCGCTAGGGCCTCCTGGATGTAATCGGCGAGTCGGCGATCATCGAGTCCTCCAGGCACATCGAAATCTACGAACCTCTCGCTGGATGGGGATTGTGAGTTCTTGCGGGTCGGGAACGTGCTGGCGATCCCAATGATCGCGAAGATCGCGAGGACCGTCAGGTTCAAAAGCCCTGTGTACAGATGGAGCTTTTTGATCCATTGAGTCATGGAGCCGCTCTCCTCTCCTTTTGCGTCCGAGCCGCATGGGCGGCTCAGGATCGGGTTTGCCAATCAGATCGGTGCTGTTGGCATCGTGTGGGTCCAGCCGGTCTTAAGGTCGGGAACCTCTGCAAGCCGAGGTTCCGAACCGTTCTTTTCGAGTCTTTTCCCGGGCCCATGGGCAGTCCAATTCTCGACGATGGAACGCGTGTCAACATCTGGCGGATGCCTTTGGGCCTCAAGCCGGATGGCGTCGCTGACCGGTCAAACCAATCCAGCCCTGGGAAGAAGGCCGTGATGCTGACGACAGCAAGGCGCAAATGGTAGAGGGGTAATCTGAAATTAGTCTGAAAGTTCCGGAGGCAGCTGACTTTCTTGAGAATTTTCTGCCGGATGGTTCGAATGCTGCTTCCGTTTGCTGCCGCGTCGCGGGCAGTGATGAGATCATGTGTTTGCAGCTCATCGAGCAGTCGAACGCGATGCAGACAGGGCACGCCGGGCCCTCGGAGCGGAGCGACGGTCAAGCAGGAGTCAGCGCCGCCCACACTTGACAGGATGGCGATGCCTGGACCCCTCCAAAACCGGCCGCTGCGGCACGAATCGCAGTCGTGGCCGGCAGTGCCGGATTGAAACACACCGAGCTGGAGGCAGATCGAATCATAGATCAAGAGCGGGGGTGCAAAAGGCAGCTTCCTCCACCCGTGCCATGGCCTGGCGGCTCGCGCGTTGCCTGGTTCGATCATGGGAAGCAAGCAATCGTCGCCGGTCCGTGTCACCATGCCCCGTTGCTTCGTCTGCTGCAGAACGTTTGGAACTGCCCTAAGCCGCGTGAGGGGGGGGCCGCAAGCATGGGGTCCCTGCCTGTCCTGAGCCATTCCGGAATAAGTTGTCCCGCCGCTCTTGACACGCTTGTTCAATTTTGCCAGGATCATGCGTGCATTTTCTGGGTCACTTCCTGCGGATGAAAGGCCGACGATTGGAACCGGCCGAGCGTATTCGGTGCGTTTCGGCGATCGTTCTTACCAGGCCTTAACCCCGAAACGTTTAACCTCGAAGCGCCTTAAGCCCGAAGCGCCAGCGAGGGAAGAACCCGAAGCACCTTAAGCCCGAAGCGCGAGCGAGGGAATAGGAACCCGAAGCACCTTAAGCCCGAAGCGCGAGCGAGGGAATAGGAACCCGA
>JBFMEW010000048.1:0-45261 GCA_040753175.1 Acidobacteriota bacterium
GGACAACGACCGTATCTCCCCACTCGATGCCCATTCGCTCGACTCCGTGAATCGCGGTCACCAGGGCGCAACCGGCTCCAATCACTCGCTCGGTGGGCAGAGTTTCCTCGAGCTTGAAAACCGCGGTGCCCGGCCGCAGGTAGATGTATTCGGAGTAACCGCCGTGGGCGTGGGGCGCTTCGTCGCAGTTGTAGGAGATGCCGTAAGCCTTTCGATTCAGGCAGCGGGTGGGAGTGCGTTTCTCCCGGCAATAAAAGCACTGTCCGCAGGCCAGCGAAGAGCTCCAGGTGATTCGGTCCCCGACCTGCAAGGGCTGACCGGTCCAATCCGATTTCAGCTCGCTGCCCAGCTTCTCGACGCGGCCCACGGTCTCGTGGCCCAAAATGTTGGGTCTGGGGATCGGAAGCTGTCCTTTCCAAAGATGGACGTCGGTGCCGCAGACGCCCGCCATTTCAACCTTGACCCAGATTCCCAGAGGGTCCAGATCCGGCGACTTTGGATATTCGCGAATTTCGAAAGCAGTGTGATAATCCTTCAAAACAGCAGCCCGAAACGTCTCCCTCACGTGCGCAGGCCTCCATTCACCTTGGTCGCTTTCAAAGTCGCAAGTGTAGCACTCCAGCCGAAAGGGCTCCAGTGCGAAGCGATCTCCCGGAACGGCGACGGCTGCCGCAAATCCGGCTCAAGACGCCGCCAGCTCGCGTATAATCCGAGTCATGAGTTCCGAGACCCCCACCTTTCACGAGTCGCTTGAGATCCTGAAACAACTGATCCGGATTCCCTCTGTCAATCCGAGCCTGGTCGCGGAAGGTACGGGTGAACGCGAGATCGCGGAGTTTCTCTGCGATTTCCTACAGCGCAACGATATTGAAGCCACACTTCAGCATGTGATTGCTGAGCGGTGCAACGTGGTGGCCGTCGTTCGCGGCTTGCGTCCCGGCGCGCGGATTCTACTGAACGGTCATCTGGATACCGTCAGCGTGGCTGGAATGAGGAATCCTTTTGGTGCCGCCGAGCAAAACGGGCGGATCTTTGGACGGGGCTCACAGGATATGAAAAGCGGGCTGGCCGCGTCGGTGGCGGCGCTCCTCGAGCTTCAACGCCGCCGCCACGACTTGGCTGGAGAGGTCGTGCTGGCAGGAGTCATCGACGAAGAAGACAAGAGCCTCGGCACCCAGCATTTTCTGAAGCACTGGCCGAAGGACCGGCCCTTCAGCTTTGGAGTAGTGCTGGAACCAACGGATTTAAAGGTGTGCACCGCCCACAAAGGCTTTGCCTGGCTGGAAGTGCAAACCCGTGGCATCGCAGCCCATGGAAGCCGCCCCGCAGAAGGGGTGGACGCCATTCGCTCGATGGGGCGGATTTTGGAGAAACTGGACAGGCTCGACCGACGCCTGCAGTCGCAGTCGGGTCACGCTTTGCTCGGAACCGGCTCGTTGCACGCTTCCTTGATCGAAGGTGGGCGGGAATGGAGCAGCTATCCCGATTTCTGCCGCCTCAAGTATGAGAGAAGAACGCTGCCTGGTGAAACAGATGAGGTCGTTTCGGCGGAACTGGAGCAGCTTTTGAACGAGCTGAGGGCCGAAGACCCGCATTTTGTGGCCACCGCTCAACTGCCGCTTGCCCGCTCACCCTTTCAGATAAGCCGCGACCATCCCCAGGTCCGAGCCTTCTACGACGCCGCGCGCCGGCGCCTTCCCCAGTTAGTCGATTGGGGCTCCTGTTCTTTCTGGACGGATGCCGCCCTCATGGCTGAGGCTGGGATTCCCACAGTCGTCTTCGGCTCCCGCGGAGCCGGTCTGCATTCCACCGAAGAGTATGTGGTCGCCTCCGATGTTTCGGCTTGTGCCGCTGTCCTGTTCCATTTCCTGATGGGCCAGACCTGACAATGCCCCACCCTGAATCTTCTTGGGATGCGAGCCGGCCTCCCTCAGTCCGACAGGTAAGGAATCGTCTGCGGGCCTTCGGGCAGGACGGCGACCCGGCAGGGCTTGTTTTCGGCCAGCAGTCGGGCCCGTCGCTCTCGAACGAATCCAGCGATGTCGCTCACAGGCCGGAGGTGAGATTTTCGAACGTCCTCCTGCGGAAGACTTGAATAAAGGGCCACATCGGCCTTCAGGAGAACCCTGGCCAGGATTTGGACCTGCCATTGATCCTGTACCGGTTCCTGGAAACCGCGCACCATCTCCAGCAGTTCGGCCGCCGAACGGCGTGACTGCAATAATTCCTTAAAGTTTCCATGGGCCGGCAGGCCATCAGAACACTCGGCCGCGATGACGATGGTGCCGCCCTGGCGAACGATCCGCTCGGCAGCCGTCATTCCCTTCACGGCCTGGTACAAATTCATATCCAGTGGAAATCCGGAGTTAGTGGTGACAACGATGTTGTAGGGGTCAGGCACCGGCCTCATCACACACTCCTTTGCGAAGGCACATCCCCGGGCATGGGCCTCTTTCCAGCTGCCGGCAAAGACTCCGGTGATGGCCCGGTGCTTGTTGAGTGTGACGTTGACAATGAAGTCCGGCTTCACCAGCTCCGCGATGGCGGACATTTCTTCGTAGATGGGGTTGCCTTCTGTGATGCCGAACGTCGCGTTGGGACTGTCAATCATCGGTGCCGAGTGATTCCGCAGGATGCTCTCGAAAGCGCCAACGCCCAACAGAACCGCCTTCGGCCCGCCCGAATAACCGGCGAAAAAATGAGGCTCGATGAATCCAGTCAGGATCTTAACCTTGGCCTCAACGAAATCGCGGTTGACCCAGACCTCGTTGCCGAACCGGCTCCTACCCAAATGCACCATGCTCGACTTGTCCTTAGGGCGGTGCTGGACAATCCGGAAATTTTCAACGATGCTCCGGCCCAGCATGGACTCCAGTTCTTCGGGAGTGTTCTCTCGATGAGTGCCCAGCGCATTGATGAGCGTGATGTTTTCGCGGGCTACGTGCGAGAGCTCGTCCAGAATCACCGGCAGCACGCGGTCGCTGGGCATAGCCCGTGTTCGGTCGGAAAAGATGATGGCCACGGTGTCGTCCGGCCGAGCCGTTTCCTTAAGCGGCCGCGCGGCCACAGGATGGGCTAGGGCCTCTTGGAGCGCTGCGCGCTCGTCAGACAGGCCTTCGATGAAACGCGGCTCGATGATATCCACCGGGATGTCCCCGAAGTCAACTTCCAGTCCGCTCCGTCCATACGCCAGTTTTACCGTCATGAGTTCTCTCCGTTCACGCGAGCATCGTTGACTTGATTGCGAGCCCTATTATACGTTAAGCCTTGTGTGGAAAAGGCGAATAGAGGAGCCTGAAATGGTGACGCGACTAACCGGCTCGCCAGGATTCGTTCGGTGGGCCATTGCTGCAGTCGTTTTTCTTTCAAGCCCCGCCTTGGCCCGAGCGGAAAGAACCACTCGACACTTTGGGAAACCCATTCAATTGAAGGACCCGGTCCCAATCCAGGATGTGGCGCGTCAGCTCGAGAAATACAAGGGGCGGCGGATTTTGATCTCCGGTACCGTCCGGGATGTCTGCCAGAACAAGGGCTGTTGGATGACGCTCCAGGGCGTTGAGCCGCCGGTGAGGATTACCTTCGAAGGATACCGTTTCTTCGTGCCTCGCGACAGTCGAGGCAAGAAGATCATCGCAGAGGGAATTTTGAAGAAGGAAACGATTTCCGAGGAGACGGCCCGGCACTTGGCCGCGGAGTCCGGCCGCATCGAGTCTCCCGAAGATGTGAAAGGGCCGCAGCAAGTCCTGCGTTTCGTGGCCACTGGTGTTGAGATCTCAGATTAGATCCGGACTAGAGCCCACAGGGCCAGAGAATACGACCTATGGAAGAAAGAGACTATTTCACAGAGAAAGACGAGCTAAAAGCCGCCAACCTGCATTGTCCCTACTGCCGGCAATCGGAGACCTATGAAATTCGCTGGCGGCGGCGCACCAAGAAGAAATCTTTGCCACCTTACGCCAGCGATGAAGATCGAATGCGGTTCGCCAAAGCGCGCTCTTATCTGGTGCGGGTCGACGACATGGCCAGTTGCAAGAATCCACGTTGTCGAAAGCGTTTCGAGATCACCTCGCTCCAGACCGTAGCTTTTCTTTGAGGCGATCCGGCCCGAGCCGTTCAGAGATAGGAAATCCGGCCCACCTGATCCTGAAAAGGTGCGACGGACATTCAGATCCGGCGACTCAGGATCTTAGACGCGGCCAAATCCAGCGCAGCGGCCAACTGCCCCACCTCTTTGCCGCCACCTTGAACCAGCGTTTTGGTCCCTCCTCCCTTGCCTCCGAGCAATTGACAACTCTCGGAGAGAATCTGGCGCAAGTCAAAACCAATGGATTCGGTTTGGGCGAAGACCAGCTGGGCCTGCTCGGCTCGGTTGCCGAGAAGGATCACCGCCGGCCCGAAACTGAGGGCGGACTGGACCAGGAGTTTCAGAAAGTCGGCATCTTCGCCCTCGAAACATCGCGTCACCAGCCTCCAACCCTCATGCGCAGGCGCCGCTTCGTAAAGTTCCCGTCCGAGGAGTCGCGCCAATATCCGATTCTTTTCCTGGAGTGTCTTGCGGAGCTGCTTGGTCTCCTCGAGTTGCTTCTCAACCCTTGTCAGGCTCTCGTACCAGCCGACGGAGAACTTTTGGGCAATGGCGTCCAAATAGTCATGATCGGCCCGATGTGCCGCCACAGCGCGCCTGCCGCAAAGGAACTCGACTCGCGCCTGGCGATTGATTCGCTCGGTGCGACGGATCACGATGGCTCCGATTTCGCCCGTCTGCCTCACATGAGTTCCGCCACAGGCAGACAAGTCGAAATCCTCCACTTCCACAATCCGCAGAGGCCCTTCGCGCAAGCTCTCTTTTCGCAGGTTCAGGGTCGGCACGTCCTGGGCGGGCACAATCCTCGTTTTGACCGACCGGTTCTCGAAAACAATGGCGTTGGCGAGGTCCTCGGCTTGACGAAGCTGTTGGGCCGTCACGTTTGGCGCTTCCAAGTCGATCGTGCTCGTCTCCTTCCCCATGTGGAACCCCACCGTGTTCAGTTGGCATTCCCGCACGAAAGCTTGTGACAAGATGTGCTGGCCTGTGTGTTGCTGCATGTGATCCAACCGGCGTGGCCAATCGATTTCGCAGCGGACTTGCGTGGCGGAGGGCGGCCGGTCCACGCGGTGTACGATTGCCCCCTCCTCGTTTTCGTATACTTCCATCACTTCTCCTCCCTCGATTCTGCCCAGATCGAAGGGTTGGCCGCCGGAAGTCGGGTAAAAAGCGGTCTGATCGAGCACGAGGTCGGCACCGCCTTGGGGGGATTCAGACCAATGCTGAACGCGAGCCGTAAACTGCCGAAGGTAACTGTCGAAGTAGTAAAGCCGCTGGGTCATGATTGGGACCATTCCAGTTCGGATGATCAGTCTCTTTTGAGAGTGTAGCGCGGCAGACAGCCGAAAAGCTTCAGCAGGCCTGTTTCACCGGCCCAAAGCCGTCAGCTGAAGAGGTGCAAGTATTTCAACCCGGAGCCCGTATTGAAAAGAACTACCTCGTCCTGAGGAGACAGGAATCCGCTTTCCAGCAGCTTCCTGGCGCCACTCAGGGTGGCCGCTCCTTCCGGTGAAACGAAGAGCCCCTCGCTGCGCGCGATGAGCCCGACATCTCGTCTCATCTCATCGTCACTCACGGCGATTGCGGCGCCACGGCTGCTCCGCAGGATATCCAACATGAGAAAGTCGCCGATGGCTCTGGGAACACGGAGTCCGCTGGCGATGGTGCCGGCGTCAGGCCAGGGATCGGCTTCTCGTTTGCCGGCGTGGAAAGCCTCCACGATCGGAGCACATCCCGCCGCCTGTACCGAGACCATTCTGGGTCGCCTGCTATCGATCCAGCCGAGTGCTTCCATCTCTTCAAAGGCCTTCCACATGCCGATCAGACCGGTTCCGCCGCCCGTGGGGTAGATGATCACGTCCGGGAGGCGCCATCCCAGTTGCTCGGCCAGTTCCAGTCCCAGCGTCTTCTTGCCCTCGATTCGGTAGGGCTCTTTCAGCGTGGAGACGTCGAACCACCCTTCTGTTCGACTCTTCTCCGCCACGATTGCACCGCAGTCGGTAATGAGTCCATCGACCAGTGTCACGTGCGCGCCGCTTTGTTCGCATTCAATCCGATTGGACGGAGGGACGTCGCGCGGCATGAAGATATGTGCTTCCATCCCGGCTCGAGCCGCATAGGCTGCGAGAGCACCGGCGGCATTGCCGGCCGAGGGAATGGTCAGGATTTGTGCACGCAACAGCCGCGCCATGCTCACGGCTGCAGATAAGCCGCGGGCCTTGAACGAGGCCGTGGGATTGACCGATTCGTCTTTAATCCACAACTTTGCGAGACCGATGGCACGAGCTAGGCGGGCGGCCTCGATGAGGGGCGTGAATCCTTCCCCCAAGCTGACGGCCTGGTCCAGCCGTGGTACGGGCAGAAGCTCGTGATACCGCCACATGGACTGGACCCGACCGAGGAACGAGCCCGGCGCAACGCTCTTCTGAATCCGATCGAGATCGTACCGGACGAGCAGCGGTTTACCGCAAGTGCAGAGATTTAGCAGCCGGTTCGGCGGGTAACGCCGAAGGCATGAACTGCATTGGAGAGAAGAAACGTAACTCATTCGAAGGATTCGTTAAACGGATCGTTCCCGATGATAGGGCAGTATAGCCCAGCGCCCGCGGTGTGGCTGGAAGAAATCAATTCACGTCGGCAGGGACCGAGCGAAAAAGGGGACCCGCCAAACCGGTCTCCGGGTCCTCTGCCTTCGAGTAACCAACGGATGCGCAGCCTTGGGTCGTAACGGAGTTCTCGGATAATTTGGACAGTTTGACCGCGAGCGACCCGAGCCCTGCCGGCTGCGAGTCGCACCGCACTGGACTGCTCTTAGCGATAGATGTCTTCCATGAGGTCGAGAATGTTGTTCTGATCGTCAACGATCATGGCTCTGCGACCCAGGATGATCCGAATGATTCGTTCGGGTAAGGAGGGGAGCCGGCGAGTCAAATCGATAGGGAAGGGTTCAACCCGTTTCTGCAATCCCGGTGGCAGCCGGCCGTTCTTGCGAAGGTGCTTCTCCAGGCCAGGAGGCAGATTCCCTCCCCGCTTGGCCAGCCCCGGCGGCAGATTGCTGTAGCGGCCACGGAAGTAATCCCGGATCACTCGACGGTCCCGATCACTGAATACGATCTCATCCCACTTGTCTCGAGACGGATGATCCGATCCGAAAGCAGCACTTGCAAGGGCCGAGTTGGGGACAGAGGCAACACCGGTGACGGATGACGCGGGCTGGGCGGCAACAAAGCTCAGGTTGGTTTCAGAGGGCACGGCAATCTCTTGCTTTCCGGTCAAGTAAGCCGTTGCCGCACCGGCACCGGCTCCCACAGCACCGCCGATGACCGCCCCCTTCTTTCCGGCAGCTACTCCTCCCAGGATTGCACCGGCACCGGCCCCTCCTCCAATCAAGACAACATTGCGCAGGCCGTGAGATTTGGCCTCCAGGGTTAGAGGTTCGGTGGACAGCGCAATGGACCGGCCGTTTCTGGGAGTCACTCGGGTCAGAACAAGACTGAGTGACGCCGGTGTTTTCAGCCGCCCCGAGCTGACCAGCTCGGTGATGCGGCCCTCCACCAAGCTGTCGCGAGGGACGGTCCGACCACCGGACAGCTGAAGATCCGTGGCTAAAGAGGCGCGAAATGCCTCTCCAGCTTTGTTCTTGCCGGTATCCAAAGAGTCGATCATTCGAACTTCCACGCTCGTTCCCGGCAGGAGCGCGGGCGCCGAGCTTTTTGCCGAACCAAGATTGCCGACGGAAAGGGCCAGCAGCCAGACCTGAAGTATCTTCAACCATTTCAAGTTGATGAATTCAAGCGGTCTTCTATTCACGGGACTCCTCCTGAAACTGAGCCATTGATTTCGACTCTTAACAGAAGAATCGTCGCCATGGGCTTCCAGGTTTAGTAAAGTTCAAGTGGCCGACCCCTCATCGGATGGCGAGAGCCGCCGAGTGGATGGCCGGTGACCGTGGGTGGCCACGAGAAAGCATATTGCGCCGTGGCAATTCATTGGTTTACACTCCTCCCCTCAAACAAGTGGAACACAAAAACCGACTTGCATAATTGATCTAACTGGTTTACAAAAATTAAGGCATCATCTAAGTGTCGCCCGTTCATCACGAGAGTTGATGTTTGCAGGGCAGTCTTTACAACCCTTGCCCTTTTTATCCAGTCTATTAATCGGAGAGACCGGACATTCTGCACAGTCTGAGCGAAGCAGGTCCGCGTCGGATCAAGGAGGAAAGAACTGTATGAATTCCACGAAAAAGTGGGCGCTCGGATTCGTGATGTGTCTGGCGTGTGCGGGAGTGCTGCTCTCCCCTGCTGGTCTAGCCCAGGAGGGCTCTCAGCCCAAACAGCCGCAAGCTAAGACCAAGGCAGAGTACGACGCCTATTTGGCGCTCTTCAACGAACAAGACCTGACTAAGAAGGTTGATCTGGCCGCGAAATTCATCGCGGAGTATCCCGCTTCTGAACTCAAGCCGGCCGCCTACCAGATGCAGGTGGACAGCTACTTCAACTTGAACCAAGCCGCGAAGGTGGTTGAGTCCGGAGAGAAGTTCATGCAGGAATACCCGGAGGCAGAGCCGGCTACCAAGAAATTCGTGTTGCTGAAGATGATGTCCTCCTATCAGAGGCTGAACAACTTCGAAAAGACGGTGGACACGGGGGATCAGATTCTGGCCATTGATGCCAACGACCTGGCTGCCCTGCTGACGCTCTCGAGCGTCTTGCCTGAACGCCTACCTCCAGATGACGAAGCCAAGCGAAGCACCCAGCTGGATAAGGCGATGGACATCGCCAAGCGCGCGATGGAGGAAGTGAACAAGTTGATCAGCGGACCCAAACCGGCGGCCATCTCCGATCAGCAGTGGGCCGATGAAAAGAACAGGCTGCAGGCTTCAGTCAACTCGGCCATTGGACTGGTCCACCTCAATAAGAAAGAGTATCAACCGGCGCAAGAATATTATGAGAAAGCAACGTCGTTGGCCCGAAACAACCCGGTTGATTTCTTCCGACTGGGGTACATCTACGCCATTGAAGCTCGTAACGTGGGTAAGGAACTCAATGATATGATCGCGGCCCTGCAGAACCAGCAGAATCCGGATCAAGCCGCGGCCGACGCGGCCAAGGAGAAGGAGAAGGTCTTTAACGAACTGCGCGACAAAGCCATTGATGCTTACGCCAAGTCTGTGGCGCTCAAGGGTGTGACCGAACAACAAGCCAACTCCGAGCTGGAGAAACTCTGGAAGAACAAAAATGATTCTCTAGAGGGGCTGCCGGACTTCATTGCCCAGGCCAAAGCTCAGCTTGAGCAACCGGTTCAATAGAACCTTTTTGAGGCAGAGAAAGACAAGGGGTGCTTGCTTCACGGCGAGCACCCCTTTTTTCTTGGAGGGTCTGAAGCGTCGATTCAGCGCGCCAGCATACCCTTGCGATTGAGTGGGTGAGCAAACCGGATGGCCACCGAAAACAACCTCTTCGGACCTTTTCGGTGAGTCAAAGCGAACTCGTTGCCGGGAATCAAGGCCGAGAGGGCATCCTCCAGATCCGGCCGAACGGCATCGAAGGTCGCTTCGTCGTTGGGTGCCAGGAGGCGATCAGCAATCACGAACTCGATTTCACCGGAATCAAAATCCAATGCCCCTTCCAGAGACGGTTCGGCTTCGAGTCGAAGACTGACGTCAACCACCCTGCGCAGCGCCTGCTTGATGCGGTCAGAGTTGGTGCCCATGGATCGAGCCTTCCGGTAATAGCGCAGTCCCCACCGCCCATCGGTGTGATCAAGGCTGTAGTTGGCTTCGTGTCCGATCAGGACAACTCCCGGACCAGAGGGGACGTGGCGGTAATCCGCCACATCGACCAACACCTCGTTCAGGACTCCATCTTGGATCCAGCCGTGAAAGACCGGAACAATCGGATCGAAGTCAATGTTGTCGCCGTCGCGCAAGAAAAGCCTGAAGTTGACGTGTTGAACTTCCATGAATCAGGAACTCCCCCAAGAACAAATCGGGACGATTGGCACTAAACGACTGGAGCAGCCGAGCTCATCCGGCTGTAGCAACTATGTGATGCCTCGATGAACAGTTGTGCCTCTTCGATGAGTCGGGGCGCCGAGTCGGAGGTGTAAGGGATTCCCCGCTGCTGATGGGCATCAAACAGGTAATGAGCGAACTTTCCGCCCGCAAAAGGATCGAAGAAACGTTGGGTGTCGTAGAAACGGGACCGGAATTCGGCAATGATCTGGTCGCGATCATCCCGCACGTCCAGAAGTTCACTGCGTACCAGGCCTTTCGCTGCCTGGATCATGGACTGATAAGCCGTTTCGCCGGCCTTCTGGACTTCGCCTTTTTCCAACAGCAACTGGGCCTCGAACACTTGCCGCTCCGCCGCCGTCAGATCAAATTCCACGGAAGAAACGACCTCTCCCGCACACTCCCCCTTGCCAATGTCGTCGATGGTGTACTCTCGCGGATCTCCCCAATCACTGAAGAACGACCGGTCGTTTTGGTAAGGGGGCACGCTGGTCAGGTCGTCCAGGAGCCGCCTGACCTCTGCTTTGCCCACTCGTTTGATGAAAGCCTGGAAGGTCTCCGATGAATCCCGGCGATCGAGGTACATCCCACAAATTCTGGATACCGCCTCGGGGACGTTCTTGGAGGGTATGGCCATGATGGGCAAACCATAAGCGCCTGCGTTGTGGGTCCACTCTCCGCCGAGAACCACCTGGAAGTGGGGAACGGCATACCCTCCCACCTTACGACTGACGCCGTAGAAACCGAGATCGGCAATATGGTGTTGGCCGCAGCTGTTGAAACAGCCGCTGAGCTTGATGTGCAGGTTCTCGATAGCCGAATCGAGACGCACGCTGGTTTCGGTCAGGCGCTTCCGCAGTTCCGCCGCAAGCCCCCGCGAGGAAGAGATCCCCAGCTTACACGTGTCGGTCCCTGGACAAGCCACCACGTCGATGATCGTCCCCGCTCCAGGCTGGGCTAGTCCCGCCTCCTTGAGAGCCGAGTACAGCGGCGGAAGATCGCTGGTGCTGACCCAACGAATCGCGAAGTTCTGCTCCACGGTCGTACGGATGGTCTCACGGGTGAAGCGGCGGACGATGTCGGCGAGAGCCCGCAGCTGGTTGGCTGTGATGTCGCCCAATGGCAAGGCCACCGTCACCACCACATAACCCTCCTGCCTCTGCTGGCGAACATTGGTCTCCAGCCATCGCTTGAACTCCGGGTCGCTTGCCTCCGCCAGAACGTTAGGCCCCTTTTCCTTGAGCGGTTCCTCCCTGACACCTAGAGCCTCATCGATGAGGCTCGTCCAGCGCGCGTCAGTTTGGAGCTTCTTTCGTTCTTCTAACACCTCGGATCGAAACTTCTCAATCCCCCAATCCTGCACCAGGAACTTCATGCGGGCCCGGTTTCGATTCCGCTTCTCACCGTGACGAGCGAAGATCCGGGCGATGGCCTGGGCCGTGGGTAGCAGCTCCTCGGGAGGTAAGAAGGAATCAAACAGCTTGGCCTGATAAGGCACCGTTCCCAGGCCTCCCCCCACATACAGCTCAAACCCCCTCTTGGTCTCCCCACCCTCCTTTCTGGTCACGGCAACCGCCCCCACATCGTGCAAGCCGGTAAGACCACAAGCATGTTGCTGGCACCCGCTAAAAGCGACCTTGAATTTTCGCCCAAAATCCTGGCAGTCCGGATGGCCCATCAGGAACTTAGACAGGGCCCGCGAGTAGGGAGTAACGTCGAAGGCCTCATCCTGGCAGACTCCCGAGTAGGGACAAGCTGTAACGTTTCGGACCGAGTTGCCACAGGCCTCTCGTGTTGTGATTCCAACAACAGCGAGACGGCGCATGATAGTGGGCGTGTCCTCAATGTGGACATAGTGGAGCTGGAAATCTTGCCGCGTCGTAATATGGGCAATGCCGTCCGAATACTCCTCAGCCAGCTCACCCAAAACCTCCAGTTGGCCGGCATTCAAGCCACCATAGGGGATCTTGATCCGCTGCATCCCCGGAGCGTCCCATAAAGTGTTCGGCCCTTTGGTGCTGTCCCCGGAGGGATACTGAAGCCGCTGGACCCTCTTGCCATCATGGCGCTGGCCGTTATCATACCGCTGGCCGTAAACCCCTCTCCTCAATCGAGTTTCGGCAAAGATCTTCTCGTCCACCCTACCCTGCTTCCTGAGATCGATCTCTGTCTCGAAGATGTCGATTTCACGAAAAAGGCCATCCTGGTAACCCGATAGCCGCTCTTTCCACAAAGGATTCGAACATTTCATGACTGAACACCCTGTCGGCCGAGTCTGCTCGCACAACCCGGAAACCCAAAATCCACCTTGCGACGCGAATATTTTACTATGTTGATCGGAAAACGCAAGATTCGGACGCTAGATCCAGTTAACTGCTATTAATTCATTTGACTAGGGTGGAGTAAGAGGGGTATTGAGAATCCGAGTCAGGGTTCCCCCTGACCCGGATCAGATCTGAATTACCTTGAAGTTAGTTTCTTTTCCAATCTCAATAGAGGCGGGACCAACAGAGAGGAAGGCAAGCTTGGGAAGGAAGGTAATTCCGATGATCCGAGCCAGGGAAACTGTTGATAGCCAATTTTTAATCTGAAAGATCACTAAAGCCTGGGAGCTTGCGATCTCAGTCACATCAATAGCTTTGACCCCTGACATGCAAGAACGCTGCCAGCCTTGAGCGAAGTGTTGCACCGGCTTATTCTATTTATTTTTAGTAGGTTAGAGAGAGGGCACAACCAGGGGGGGGCGCCGCGACTAGGCAAAATTTACGCGGCTTTCTCTGGAGGGGGAAGAAATTATAGAGATCGAGGACCAAGCCATGGTCCCGGGTTGGAGACGCGCTGGCTTGGGGACCTCACCGACGAATCACTGCTCTTGGAAATAGCCGAGGCGAACAAACACTTCACCCGGGCGGTTACGGAGGCGGATGGTGACTTCCTTGAAATCCTTCTCGCTGGTTCGTTTGAGCTGGGGCACATAGGACAGAGAGTACTGGTTCTTCAGTTCCTCAACCAGGACGTCATAGATGTCTCTGAGGTCCGAGTACCCTGTGGAAAAGATGATTCGTCCACCGTTGCGAGCCACTAGGTCCAGGAACTCGTTCTGAGCATCAATGTAGGCGAGGAAATACTTGCTCACGTTCTGGAGTTTGACCCGGTTGTTCTTGGCCATCTCCCTGAAATGCTGCGACTGGGGGAAGGAATGAATGATCGGGTAGACGGTGACTTCTCGCTCGGCCGCCAGTCGCATCACACGAGCTAAGGAACGCGCGCTGGAGTTGTCCACGCCGTCGGTCAAGATGATAACCGCCTTCTTCCCCTGCACCTTGTCGAAGAGGTTGTCGATCACATACTCCATCGAATCGTAGAGCGCGGTCTTCCCGAAGGTCTTGACGTTCTTCAGGATGTTTTGAAACGAACTCAAATCGTCCGTCCAGTCCATGATCTTGATGGGCTTGTGCGCGAAGATCACACAGGCGTATTTATCGCCTTTGCGCAGGCGCCCAGCGAAGGTCACGGCCGCATCGATGATGGAGGGCAGAACGTCGTTGACGCTGTAGCTGGCGTCCACCAGGAAGACGACATTCACAGGCACGGTGTCTTGCTTGAAGAAGCTGATGGGTTGCTCGTCTCCATCCTCCAGCACCACAAAGTCACTGGCGGTGAGATTGTTGATGTAGTCTCCCTTTTTGTTGCGGGCCGTCACGAGCATGGACACGGCATCCACATTCATGCCCAGGATGAGGCTGTCCTGAGGGCGCTTCAATACATCAGCTGCCGAAGAGGCTTCTGAATCCTCTGTTTTGGCGGCGGGTGTCTCTCGGAACGATTGAGCCCACACTCCTGAGCACAGAACTGTGGACAGGCCGACTGTCAAAAAAAACCTGGTTGTACGCTTTGCGAATCTCATAACCCTTGAGGTCTCCTTACCCAGTATCCTCCACATGATGGCTGACTTCTTGAACTCGCAAATACAGCAATCACTTCAGCGTCCCGGCGTTCGGGTTAGGCCAAAACCGGGGGGTTCCGATAGGGAACCACTCCTTCGGAAATCAAAATCCGCCCGATTCGACCGGGGAACGGGTAACTAGAAGAGTTGAACCAACTTGAAAATCAACGACAGATACGGGCGACCTGCGGAAACTTATGAATCGGATATTACGCGAAAAAAATACGACGTGCAAACAAAACTTTCAACTCCCTACATTTGAGTTGACCGAATCGGCGACGAGCGGTCAGAAATGAGCGATGGAGGGCAGCTGCCCCTGCAGAAGCTCGACACGCGCTCTGTCTTGCCAGAAACGATTTTGCTCACTTGGCCAGTGGCGATCGAGGCGATCCGAAGAAGCAAGGCCCAGGTCCAATCGGGCAGTTCCGCGCTTTCAGCAGAGAAGCTTTGAATCAGGACAGCAAGGGCCTGAGGATTCGTGCCGGCTGGGCGATCGAGTCGACAGCCAGCAAACGTGTTTCCTGGCGATGGACCCTAGGTGCGGCCGAGAGCTTTTTTCCCGGCGTCCAGTGTTTGCACGATGGTATCGACGTCAAACACGCTCCCACCCCAAGTACCGCCACAGGCGTTCTGGAGCGCGGCCCACAGTCTTGTGTCGGCCGGAAGACTGGGGTCGGGAGACAGATCAGGGCGAGGCCCACGCTGAGCCAACACTCGAGTCCCCTCTTCGGGACTAAAGCTTCTTCCCTCCACCCCTACCAGATCGATGCTCCCCTCCAGCTTGTTCCGGTCAATCAGGATCCGGATGGTGTCGCCGTCTCGAACCTTGCCGATAGGCCCGCCGGCTAGCGCTTCCGGACCAATGTGGCCCACGCACGCTCCCGTGGAAACACCTGAGAAGCGAGCATCAGTCAAGACCGCGATCTGTTTACCAAAAGAGAGGTGCTTTAAGGCAGAAGTAACTTCGTAGATCTCTTCCATTCCGGCTCCAGCCGGTCCACGACAGATCAGAACCATGATCTCGCCGGGCTTCACGCGGTCCGGTCCCTGGCTCTTGAGCGCGGCGATGGCATCGTGTTCTCGCACGAAGACGCGGGCTGGTCCGGTTTTGCGATAAACTCCATCCGCATCCACCACGCTGGGATCGATGGCGGTGCTCTTGATGACGGATCCCTCAGGCGCCAGGTTTCCGACAGGAAAAGTCGTAGTGCTGGTGAGGCCCCGTCGTTGAGCCACTTCCGGGCTCATAATCACGTCGTCCGGATCGACTCCGTCTTTGGCTTTCAACACGGCCCGAAGGGCTTGGCGCCGCTCGCTGGATTCCCACCAGTCCAACATCTCGCCGAGACTTTTCCCTGAAACGGTCAGCACATCGGTATGAAGCACCCCCAGGCGTCTCAGGTGCAGCATGACCTCAGGTACTCCTCCAGCCAGGAAAACTCGTACGGTGGGATGGTACTTTGGGCCGTTTGGCAGGACGTCAACAATTCTAGGTACTTTGCGATTGATTCGGGTCCAGTCCTCCACCCGAGGTCGAGTCAGGCCGGCTGCGTGAGCAATAGCCGTCAGGTGCAACAGCAGATTGGTGGATCCACCGAACGCGGCATGGATGGCCATGGCATTCTCTACCGATTCCTGCCTCAGAACGTCGCGCAAGCGAAGGCCTTGTTGCCGTTGGGCGATCAGTGCCAAGGCAGAGCGACGAGCCATGTCCAACCAGATCAGCTGCCCGGACGGTGCCAGGGCCGAATGAGTCAGGGAAAGTCCCAGCGCTTCTCCAACCACTTGCGACGTGGCCGCCGTTCCCAAGAACTGGCAACCGCCCCCGGGCGAGGCGCAAGCAGAACACAAAACGTCCGAGGCCTTCTCGAGCGAGATCTCTCCGTGAGCGAATCGTGCGCTCACCGACTGGACGGTTCCAGCATCCTCTCCCTCGATGGGAGGAAGCGTGACACCCCCTGGAACCAGGATGACGGGAAGGTCCTGGGTGGCGGCCAGAGCCATCATCATTGCCGGAAGTCCCTTGTCGCAGGTGGCCACACCCATCACACCCTGACGAGTCGGCAGCGAGCGAATCTGGCGGCGAAACACTTGGGCTGCATCGTTCCGGTAAGGCAGGCTATCCATCATGCCGACCGTGCCTTGAGTGCGGCCATCGCAGGGATCGGTGCAGAAGGCCGCAAAGGGAATCATGCCCCGGCTCTGCAATTCCTCAGCCGCCGCCTGCACTAACAGCCCCACTTCCCAGTGACCAGTGTGGTATCCCAGAGCAATGGGTGTTCCATCTGCGGCCCGGACACCTCCCTGGGTACTGAGAATCAGAAACTGATTTCCGCCAAGCTTGGAAGGAGACCAGCCCATGCCAACGTTCTGACTTAATGCGAAGAGGTCTCCGCTGGCCGAGTTGAGAAGCATTTTCTCAGTAAGCGGAATGCCGCCCTGAGGGCCGCGCGCCTTCGTGGTCACATCAAAAACCGCTGGATTACCGGAGTCAAGGATGGCTTCAAAGGTCACGTTGGTCTGGCTGTAGTTCTTCACGGAGATCCCCTCGTCGCGCGTGGTCAAGTTGTCGTACAAGTGCTTGCGTAACATAACAAATTCTCTTGACTTTGTCAGTCCGCGTAGTAGGTTGTCCGGGGATCTGTGCGGTTGAGGTCTTGCCAAACGAGAAGCGCGCCTGGCTATCGATGAACTATCTTGCCCTCGATTCGGGAACAACCAACAGCCGGCTTTGGCTCATGCAAGGGAGTGAAGTCAAAGTCCGTAAGCTCATCTCCGTGGGCGTACGAAACACGGCTTTCGACGGGCACAACCGGGCTCTTGTCGAAGCCATCGCAGCTGAGATCAAACGGCTGCAGACGGAGGACAAGGCCTTTCCACGCATGGTGGTTTCTGCGGGTATGATCACTTCCAGCCTGGGCCTCCATGAAGTTCGGCATGTCCAAGCTCCTGCCGGAATCGACGAGCTGGCAGCTCAAATCGAGACACGATCCTTTCCGGAGGTGGGGCCTATTCCTTTTTACTTCCTTCCAGGGGTCCGATCCGGTCCCATGTCCTGCGCCTTGGGCGGAGCCGGCTCGATCGATATCATTCGCGGGGAAGAGACCGAGGTGATTGGCTCCTCAATCCAGTTGGGCCTCCACGGGCCGCTGCTCTACATTCATCTCGGCTCCCACACCAAAATGATTCACGTCGATGCCGAAGACCGCATTTGTGGAGGCGCCAGCACGCTGGGAGGAGAACTGACGCTGGCCGTCAAGCAAAACACGATCTTGCGCGATGCTTTGCCGGACTCTCCCCCTCGACCTGAGGATGCTCCTTGGCTGGAGGAGGGGTGGCAAGCCTGTCGGCGACTGGGGCTCTCGCGGACGCTCTATATGGTTCGTGTTTACCACCTTCATGCCACCGTCAGCAAAGAGTCCCTGATTGCTTTTCAGACTGGAGCCATCCTCTCGGAAGAGTTCCGGTGCCTGGAAGAACTGCTGGACCGACAGTCTCTCACGCACATTGTCCTGAGCGGTCTTCCGCAGCTCCACTGGGCCTGGTGCTACTTCCTGGACCGTCAAGGTCTTCCGGTAAGGTGCCTGTCGGGAGAGGAAACCGAACGAGCCTTTCTAACCGGGCTGCTGGAGATTTTCGGCCGCAGTCGATACGCCAGCTGAGATTGACAAGACGCTTCGCCCTCAAGAGGATGGAGAGCCGAGCCAAGGCTCATAATCCGCCGCTGCAGCGGGTCTGAGCCACACTGAACAATGGAGTCCAGCGGGTTACGTGAACAGCGCCGGCGGACTGACTTTGCGAAAGGAGTGTCAATATGGTCTTAACCCCTTCCACCATGCTTCCCCTTGGAACCCAGGCGCCTGTGTTCTCTCTCCGCGACGTGGTGTCGGGAACCAGACTCAGCCTGGACAGCTTCTCCGGGAAACAGGGTCTCCTGATCATGTTCATCTGTACTCATTGCCCCTACGTGAAACACGTTCAGAACGAACTGGCCAGGCTGGGTCGCGACTATCAAGGAAAGGACATCGGGATGGTCGCCATCAGTGCCAACGATCCGGTCACGCATCCGGAAGATTCTCCGGCTGAGCTGAAGTCCATGGCGCAAAGACTGAATTTCACATTCCCCTACTGTTTCGATGAAGACCAGAGCGTTGCTAAGGCCTACACGGCAGCTTGCACGCCGGACTTCTTTCTTTTCGATCGCAATCGACGGCTCGTCTACCGAGGCCAACTTGACGACAGTCGCCCAGGCAACGACCATCCGAATGACGGGCGCGATCTCCGGGCGGCAATCGATGCCGTTCTCTCCGGCAAACCCGTGTCTCCAAACCAAAAGCCCAGCATCGGTTGCAACATCAAGTGGAAGCCCGGGGATGAACCGTCTTACGCGCGGTAAGAGGAATAGTGGTCAGATCAAATCCCACGGCTTACGGCCGGGGCGACCCAGCAGGCGAGAAGCGTCCGGAGCGTCAATAAAATCCTCTTTTGCGGCATCCCAAAACAGCCGGCGTCCGGATTTGTAAGCGATGTTCCCGAGATGGGGTACGGTCGTGGAACGGTGCCCGATTTCAACATCAGCCGCAGGCGGTTTTCTGGATCGCACGCAATCGAGAAAGTTTTGGAGATGCAAATCGGTGGTGTCCCGACCCACCATAGTTTTGCGCTCCATCCGATAGCGACGCGAAGAGGGGGAACCACCGGGATTTCCCAGCTCCAGTTCCGGATAAATCTCGTAGCCGATCCGGTCACAGAACAGCGCTCCATTGGTACCGTAGAAAGCCTCTCCGTGCGGGCGGTCGAACTCTGTGCGGGCCCGGTAATAGGCCATTCCGGGGGTTCGTCCTCCCAAGCCGTGCGAATTCAGATTGCAGGTCTCATAGCCAAGGACGAACCCGGGGTATTCATAGGTCACCTGGAGCAGATCGGGCATTTCCCCAGCATCTTTCAACGAGTAGCGCCCTCCTGTAGCGACCACGCTCTGAGGGGCCTCCACGCCCATGATCTGTTGAACCGTATCCAGGCGATGGGTTCCAAAGTCAGTGATCCAGCCTCCCGCGTAATCCCAAAACCAGCGAAAGGTCCCCAGGAACCGTGCCCGATTAAAAGGGACCTTCGGCGCCGGACCGAGGTACAAGTCCCAGTCCAGGCCGGAAGGCGCCGGAGAATCGGGTGGCCGGCCAATTCCATTCGGGTACATGTTATTGAAGTTCCACACCCGGACGTAGCGAACCTCGCCCAGCCGTCCGCTCTGAACGATTTCTTGGACCTCGCGATAGTGGGGCGCTGAGCGATGCTGGGTTCCGGCTTGCACGACCCGATTGTAACGCCGAGCCGCTTCAACCATGGCGCGCCCTTCCCTTACGTTGTGGGCCAAGGGCTTCTCCACATACACGTCTTTTCCAGCCTGGCAGGCCATTACCGTGGGGATGGCGTGCCAGTGGTCGGGCGTGGCAACCAGCACTGCGTCCACATCTTTGCGATCCAAGACCTGCCGGAAGTCTCGGCAACGCTCGGCCTGGGGTGCCAAAGTGCTCGCCGCCTCGTCCACCTGGGAATCATAGACGTCGCACAGGGCTACCAGTTGTGCGCCGCTCAACCCCGCCAGGAGCTTGGCGAGGTATCTCCCGCGCACTCCGCAGCCGACGAGGCCAACTCGAACTCGGTCGTTGGCACCCACAACCCGAGCCGATGGAGCAAACAGAGCGCTCGAGCCGAGAATGCCGGCAGATTGCTTCAGAAATCGGCGTCGGTTCATCAGGTATTGATCTCCAAAGTTTGCTGGGGCGCCGACTACGCTTTCACCAGCTGACCGGTCCCGAGCCCGATGCGGCGCGCCCCTGCCCTTGACTGATCAGTCCGTATAACTCCGGCCGGCGATCCTTGAACCGGTCAATCTCGTGCTTGCCGGGAACACGCACGATGTGCTTTTCCCGAGCCCGCTCCGGCTGGATTTCGGCGTAAAGGACTTCCTCCTGATCCGAACTGGCCACTGCCAGAGTTCGGCCATCGATATCCGCAATCCGACTGCGCCCGATGAAACGGAACCCTCGCTCTTCGCCGACGCGGTTCACCGCCGCGTAGTAGATACGGTTTTCCAGGCCGCGAGCATTGATCAGATATTCGGCTGTTTCCTCGGCACCTCTGGGCCAGTTGGTTGGCAGAACCACAATGTCGGCACCCTGAAGAGCCAAGATTCGGGCGCTCTCAGGAAAATTGCAGTCGTAACAAATGCTCATGCCGATCCGGCCTAACGGGGTGTCATGAACGCGAAAACCGCTGTTGCCGGGTGAAACAAATTTGTCGAGTCCTAGGGAGGGCAGGTGGACCTTGCGGTAGCTTCCAATGACACGACCTGGACCAATGAGTACGGCCGCGTTGTAGACATGACCATCCATCTGTTCGATCAGGCCCATAATGACATGCACATCCAATTCCTGGCATTCACGCGCGACCCTCTCGGTGCTCGGACCGGGCACCGGCTCAGCATAGGGGATGGCTTCCTGAAGACTCTCGAAGCAGTAACCTGTCAACGAACACTCGGGAAACACCACCAGCGAGGCCCCTTCCTTGGCTGCCACTCTTAACCAGATCAGGATGGAGCTGAGATTTCGCTCTTTGTCCATCAAGGTCGGATTCATCTGCACTCCAGCAACTTTCAATCGGGTCATCGAGAAACGACCTCCGCTCAGGATTTACTTGGCCGGCAGAACCAACAGTATGCGCCATTCGGACTCGTCCAATCAATGGTGACGTCGCCGATTTCCGACCTTCTCCATGCCATGCCGGCAGCAGATGCTTCCAGAGAAAGAGCAAGCAGGCCCGAATGCCGGCAGTGGCCCTTCAGCTTTCCGGCCAGATTCGATCAAGGCACACGCTGCTTTCTTGGAACTCAACCGGTAAGCCGGCAACCTTGCGAGCATGCAGGCAAAACTCGGTCGCGGGACCCAGAGTCATCTGACGCTGCCAAAGGCTGGTCTCCGGCAAACTGGTCCAGGGCGAGAGCTTTTCATAGAACCGTTCATACGTCACTCCAGCCGGCTTCGAGAGCCACACCGCAAACGGGGCACCCTCAATTCCACCTGCCCCGGACCGAAGCCGATAGAGTCCCCCGGCGCCACCTTTGGCCTGACGGGCCACGGCATCGTGGGGCAGCTTTCGTCGACCCGAGACCGCTGCCTCGTTAAGCGAGTCCAGAGCGGCGGAACCATCCAGGAGGTACCAGTCTTCATAGGCCGGGGCATTTGCTGGAATCCAGGGAGCGCCAGCAATTCTGAACACCACTGTCTGCACGAGGCCAGGGGGTTTGTCAGCCGTCAAGACAGCGTGGAAATCACGCAGGGAGGCTTCATAGTCCTGGGGGTCGGTTTGTTCCTCCTTCCAATGCCAGAAAACGTAGGCCAACATTCTCTTTCCTCCGACTCATGCACGCTGGGGCACCGGCATCGTACCAAAAAGGCAACTATCTTCCAGACTGAAAAAGCTTGGGGTAAGATGGCGCGCTATTGCGAGGTTCACCTGCCTTGATTCGAATCGGCATCGTTGCGCATCTTTTGGGACAGTTTCTTCTCTTCTTGGCAGGATCCTTGGCCATCCCAACAATCGTGGGAGTGTTCTCATTGACGGATGATCCAAGGCCGACGCTCTGGGCAGGCTTCCTCGCGGCACTGCTCGGAACCCTTCTCTACCTCGGTTTTGACCGCCCACAGAGTGATTTGACGCGACGGGAGGGCTTTCTGCTGGTGGTTGCCGTCTGGGTTGGGGTCTGCCTGTTGGGCTGCCTTCCTTTCTACTTCTCGCCCTACTTTCCGACTTTTGTGGATGCCTTCTTTGAATCGACCTCAGGCTTCACCACCACCGGCGCCTCTGTCCTCGCCCAAGTCGAAGTCCTTCCCCCAAGCCTGCAATTCTGGCGTTGCTTCAGCCACTGGCTGGGCGGCATGGGGGTGGTGCTGTTGGGAATCGCAATCTTGCCGTTGCTGGCAACCGGAGGGTTGAACCTCTATCAGGCCCAGTTTGGTGGCGCTCAGGCAGACAAGTTACGGCCCCGAGTCTTGGAAACAGCTCGTTCGCTCTGGAAGGTCTATGTGGCCATCTCGCTCGCCGAGTACGTGGCCCTGCGTTTCGCCGGCATGAATGCTTTCGAGGCGGTCTGCCATACCTTTTCTACCATGGGAACCGGCGGTTTCTCGACCCGAACTGCAAGCATCGCTGGATTCCGGAGCCCGCTGATCGAGTTCATCATCATCTTCTTCATGATCGCGGCGAGTATCAATTTCACACAACACTATCGGCTCTTTGTCGAGCGCCGCCCCAGGGCCTTCTTGTCGGCCGAAGTAAAGGCCCATCTCTGGATCGTATTTCTGAGCACGGCGGTGATTGTCACGAGCCTGCTGCGCTCGACTGATTATTCCTTCTCCACTGCATTCCGGGCAGCGCTCTTCCAGGTCGCTTCAATCATTACCTGCACCGGCTTCGTCACGGACGACTTCGAGAAGTGGCAGCCCCTTCCTCAACTTTTGTTGCTGGTTCTCATGTATGTTGGAGGAAACACCGGCTCCACGGCCGGCGGAATCAAGACCTACCGCGTGGTTCTGCTGATGCGAGTCATCGGGCGGGAGTTGAGGCGGCTGGCCAGTCCTCGGGGTGTATTCACCGTGCGCGTTGGACAACAACCCATCGCCGAAAACACGATACAAAGCCTGCTGAGCCTGGTTCAGCTGATGCTCATTGTCAATCTCGTTTGCCTGGCGCTGATGTCCGCGGCTGGAGTGGATCTGCTGACGGGTCTGTCGGCCGTAGCCAGTACCATGTTTGGTGTAGGTCCGGGCCTGGGGGATGTGGGTCCGGCGGAACACTACGGTCACTTGCCTCAACTGGCGAAATGGGTGTTGTGTGGCAGCATGCTGGCGGGACGACTGGAATTCTACAGCGCGCTGGTCATCGTGACCCCCCTTTTTTGGAGAAAATGACCGGCGCGGGAACGATCTTCTTCAACCCTAGGAAGAATCGGATGTGCTATTCTGGCCGCTCATTTCGTGACAGTGCCGATCTTCAGGCGAAGGAGAACAACTGATGAGACTCAGTCGCTGTGCGCTCCCGCTCGTCTACTTCTGCTTCTTGCTCTCACTCTGGTCACCCCTGACTACTTTGTCGGCAACTCGCCACAATGTGCTCCTGCTCGTGGCGGATGACTTGAATTGCGATTTGAGGTCCTACGGTCATGCTCAGGTCCAGTCACCCAACATTGATCGGTTAGCGCAACGCGGCGTGCGTTTTGAGCGAGCTTACTGCCAATTCCCACTTTGCAGCCCGAGTCGGAGCTCCTTTCTTACCGGCCGGCGGCCCAACGCCACACGCATCCTTACGAATCCCCTCCCCGCCCGGTTTGCCGGCGATTACAGAAACACACCGCACTTTCGGGAGTTCATTCGCGACACGGTCACGTTGCCCCAGCTTTTTCGCCAGCACGGATACTTCGTGGCACGGGTTGGAAAAATCTACCACTATGGAGTCCCGGCGCAAATTGGCACCCGCGGGCTGGATGACCCGGCTTCGTGGGATTACGTTGTGAACCCGGCCGGTCGCGACAAAGCGGAGGAAGAGCAGATCTTCTCGCTCATTCCTGGAAGTTTCGCCGCGATATTAAGTTGGATGGCGGCTGAAGGCTCGGACCACGAGCAGACCGATGGACTCAGCGCCACGGCAGCCATTAGTCTTCTGAAGCAGAAGCGGGACAAGCCGTTTTTCCTGGCGGTTGGGTTCTACCGGCCCCATACACCCTACGTCGCCCCGAAAAAGTACTTCGACCTCTACTCTCCCGGCCAGATCCCCCTGCCCGCCCTGTCACCCGACGACCAGGCTCGAACACCGGCTCCCGCCTATACCACCGCCCACGCCCATAAGGAAGAGGACGCCATGACGGACGAGCAACGGCGCCTCGCGATTCAAGCCTACTGGGCCTCCACAAGCTTCGTGGACGCGCAGGTCGGTCGTGTGTTGGAAGCACTCGATCGTCTGGCACTCTCTGAAAACACCGTTGTGGTGATGACCAGTGATCACGGATACCATCTGCGTGATCATGGCTTGTGGCAGAAACGGAGCTTGTTCGAGAACTCGGCGCGTGTCCCCTTGATCGTCTCGGTTCCCGGGGCGAACGGGAACGGCCGGTCGACGAAAGCCCTGGCCGAGCTGGTCGATCTTTATCCAACGCTGGCCGATGTGTGCGGACTGCCGCCGCCCGCGTACCTGGACGGGACCAGCCTTAGGGCCGTGCTGGCGGACCCCTCCGCTCAGGTGAAGGATGCGGCCTTCACCCAGCTTCGACTCGGAAAGCTGGATGGATACAGCATTCGAACGTCTCGCTGGCGCTATACGCTGTGGGGCGACGGGAAACCAGGGGAGCAGTTGTATGACATGGAAGCGGATCCTCAGGAGGCCACGAACCTCTCGACGAACCGTCAGTACGCACCCGTTGTTGCGGAGCTGAGGCAGCGGCTGAACAAGTACGCCCGCTCCAAGTAGGAGTTGCTCTGCCACTGAGCGGTGGTCGAATCGATCGGGATCTTAGTCGTTTATCTTGATGGTCAAGTCGAGAGCCTGGAGGGCCTTCGAAAGATGCGACACAAAATGATTGAGTCAGGAATTTGAGCTCCTGCCACGTCTCGATCAATGTGACAGTTGGAGGCCTGCCCATCACAAGAGGAAAGTGAAGGTAGCATATGAATGCGACATTCTCCGGTTTTCCTCCGGAAACCCTGCAGTTTCTGCGACAGCTCAAGCGCAACAATCGACGCGATTGGTTCTTGCCCCGAAAAGAGCTCTATGACCAGAAGGTAAAAGGCCCAATGGTTCAGCTGGTGGAGGCGCTCGCACCGGAGGTCCTCCGAATCGCTCCAGAGATGGAAGTCGACCCTAAAAGGGTCATCTATCGGATCTATCGCGACACGCGATTCAGCCGAGACAAAACGCCCTACAAGACCTGGCTGGCGGGAATCTTTGGTCCGAGAAAAGTAGCGAAGCATGCGGGCGCTGCTTTCTATTTCCATCTGTCTCCTGAGGAATTCTTGATCGCTGGGGGAGCCTATATGCCCGGTCCTAGGGAGTTGCTGGCCATGCGAGGCCATGTGGCCACCCACTTCAGGAAACTGCAATCCATCCTTCACGATCGCCAGTTGGAGAAGTTGTTTGGGGGGATGGACGGTGAACAGCTGTCGCGGGTGCCCAAGGGTTTCAGCGCCGAGCACCCGGCCGGCGATCTCCTTCGATACAAGCAGTTCCTGGTCAGTGTGAGCAAAGAGCCGGAATTCGCGCTGACGTCGCGGCTCTTTTCGGAGTTGTTGACTCACTTTCGTGCTATGGCGCCGTTGATTAACTTTCTGAATGCTCCGCTCCTCTCCACGTCTAAGGGTGATCCCCTGCTGGACTGAGTACTTGAAGCGAACCATAATTCCACCGGCCAAGGGCTTGCTTGCCTAGACACGCAGAGGCAGGTCCTGAAGCCCGCAGCGGAGGCTGACCACACCCGGTCGTGCCCGGATGGTGGCTCCTGCTGTCTCAGCCTCTCGCATGGTGCGTCCTCCGCGAACCTCTGCCCACATTCAAGTCCAATCGGTGAGCGTAATCGATTCACGCGCTGACGCGTTCTCTTGCCTTGCTCTCCTTCGCGCCAGTCATTTGGGCTTTGTCATGGAGATTGTCGTCCGGGCTAGGGCAGGTTCCGTTCAGACCTGCTCCAGAGCGGAGAGGCCCTCATCCTCCCTTTCCCGGCATGCTACACTTGCAGCGGGGGGAAACATTGATCGTGCAAGGAGAGCAAGCCATGAAAACGTTGGTTTTGGGCGTGGTATTGGGCATCTTGTTCCTGTGTCCCCTCCCTTCAGAGGCCCAGCTACCGACCACCATTCAGAAAGTAGAACTATCCGTTCCGTTCGGGACGGTAACGGGGCGCATTCTGATCTCCGGAGACTATCTGGTCTTCATCGACGAACAGCGACCCGATGCTTCGTTCGTGATTCCCAAGGACGACGTGGGGAACCTTTCTGCGCAAGACGAGGTGCTCACGCTCCGGCTTAAGGAGTCCATCCGAGACCGAAGTGGATCGCGTTCCCAGCTGATGTTTCGACTCTCTAAGGTTAGCGAGGTGGACGCTGTCCGTCAGTGGTCAGGGGGTTCCTCTGGCCCGACACCTTCTGCGAGTTCCAGCCAACCCCGACTGGTCACTCGCGAGTCACGCCCTTTGTCGGCATCGGACAAGTCGGAGAAGAGCGTGACGGTCCCGGTGGATTCCCTTTTTCGACTTCGATTGGAGCAGGGACTCAGTTCACGAACGTCGCAACAAGGAGATACCTTCACCGCCCAAGCAATCGATCCTGTGGTGATCGGAGAAACGGTAGCCGTTCCCAAAGGCTCCATCGTGAGGGGTCGCGTGATACAGGTCACGCAGGCCCAGCGCAGGCAAAACGGGACTATTGCCGTAGCGTTTTATGAATTGGAACTGCCCTCACAACCGCCGTTGCCGATCTACGGGTCCTTGACGGCCCTGACGGACGAAAAGGGGAAGGAACAAGGCGTTGGAGAGGAGGGTGAAGTGGCCGGAAAGTCCACGCGCAAACGTGACGTCGTCTTCATCGGCGGCGGAGCCGGCGCAGGAGCACTCATCGGCGCCATCGCCGGCGGCGGTAAGGGTGCCGCTATAGGCGGTGCTATCGGAGCCGGCCTGGGTACCCTGGGAACGCTGCTCTCTGAAGGCAATGAAGTCGAGGTCGCTTCCGGCACCGAAATCGGTATGATCCTGGATCGCGAGCTCACTCTGGCCAAACGCTAGAACCACTCGGCAAGCCACTCTCAGCGATCTTCTTCTCGGAACCGCGCCGCGCCTCTTCCCTTGCCGGCGAGACGTCGAGAGTGAAATCTTGTCCACCCACGCTCTATCCCGGAGGCCACCCCAGGCTGCGTCCTCCAAGAAGGTGGAGGTGCAGGTGAAACACCGACTGTCCGGCCTGGGGTCCCGTGTTGATCACGGTTCGGTAGCCTGTCTCGGCGATGCCCCGTTCTCGCGCCAGTTTCTGCGCCACCAGCAGCAAGTGCCCGAGAACTTGTTTGTCTCCCTCTCGCATCGTATCGAGGGACACAATATGCACACGCGGAATAACCAAAACATGGACGGGCGCCTTGGGGTGAATATCCTCGAAGGCGACCGAGAAGTCGTCCTCGTGCACGATTTGCGCAGGAAGTTGCTTGTGGATGATTCGGCAAAAAATACAGTCGGACACAGGTTACTCCTTAGCGCTCGGTCTGGGGTTCCTGTCCTCAGCATGATCCTTCGAGCACCCTACCGGGTTGCTGAATTGCAGAGGTCTGTCGTTTAACAATCGCATCGAGTCTGAGGCGCGATTGCCCTGAGACGCCAAACACACGCTTGCCGCAGCGACGCTTCATTCAAAAACCGCCGTCGAGCTTTTCTTTTCGGCGATCACAACTCGAGGGATGCCACTCAGGTCTTCTCGAACGTCGACACGAGCCCAGGGTTGACGCATCAGACGGCACACGGTCTCTCTCATCGTATATCCGATCTCCAGGATCAGGACGCCGCCGGGTTTCAACAGCTGCCAGGCTTGGGGGATCAAGTCCTGATAGACAGCGAGCCCACGCGCACCGGCTGTCAGGGCCAATCGGGGCTCCCAGTCCCGCACTTCCCGTTGCAGATTCTGAACATCAGAGTCCGCTACATAGGGAGGATTTGACACTACTCCATCAAAATCCGGAGTCAATCTGAAGGCTGTGAGCAAATCCGCTTGTGCCAGATGCACTCTGCCGGCGACGCAGTGCTTGTCGGCGTTACGCCGGGCCACCTCCAGGGCAGGCGCGGAGAGATCCACGGCAAAGACCTCAGTTTCTGGGGCGTGAACTGCCAGAGCCACCGCAATGCAGCCCGATCCTGTCCCAACGTCCACCACCCGAGCGCGCTTAACCGAAAAGCGTCGAAGAGCCTCCTCCACCACCAACTCCGTTTCGGGCCGAGGTATCAGGACAGCCGGTGAAACCTCAAAGTCCAGTCCGTAGAATTCCTGCCGGCCCAGAATATACTGGAGCGGCTTTCCGGATTCGCGCTCCAGGAGCAAGTCGAAGAATTTCCTGACAATCTCTTCGGGAAGCTCGTCCCGTTGGTGAGCCAACAGATAGCTGCGGTTCTGGCGGAGGGGCCCGCTCAGCAGCAACTCCGCATCGAGTCTGGCATGGGGAATGGCTTGAGCTTCGAGTCGAGCGACAGCTCGTTCCAGTGCTTCGAAGACTTTCATTCGTCGAAAGCCGATCTGCGGATGACGGTTAGCGGCCGCTCTCGACGGCGACTTCGTTTCTGAGTTTCTCGGCCTGGTAGTGGGTTACCAATGCCTCGATGATCCGGCCGATATCCCCGTCGATAATGGTGTCCAGCTGGTGAACAGTGAGCCCAATGCGGTGGTCGGTGACGCGGTTCTCCCGAAAGTTGTAGGTGCGGATCTTCTCACTTCGATCTCCGGTTCCTACCTGGGAACGCCGATCCTGCGAGATGGATCGTCGCTGTTCCTCCAACTTCATATCGTAGAGTCGGGAGCGCAGCACGCGAAGAGCCTTGGCTCGGTTTTTGATTTGAGACTTTTCGTCCTGACAGGACACCACGAGTCCCGTCGGCAGATGGGTGATTCGAACGGCCGAGTAAGTGGTGTTGACGGACTGCCCACCTGGACCGGATGAGCAGAACGTGTCCACCCGCAGGTCTTTTTCGTTGATTTCTACCTCGACGTCGTCTGCTTCCGGCAAGACCGCCACCGTCACCGCCGAAGTATGAATGCGCCCGCTGGCCTCCGTGGCCGGCACCCGCTGCACCCGGTGCACGCCGCTCTCGTACTTCAAGCGGCTGTACACGTTCTTGCCCTCGACAATCGCAATCACTTCTTTCAGGCCACCGACGCCGGAGGGACTCGACGAGATCACCTCAACCCGCCAGGCTCGGGATTCTGCATAGCGGGAATACATGCGGAAGATCTCTTGTGCAAAAAGCGAGGCCTCATCCCCTCCCGTCCCAGCCCGAATTTCCAAGAGGACGTTTTTCTCGTCGTTAGGGTCCTTCGGCAGCAGGAGGATTTTCAACTCGTTTTCGCACGCTTGCAGTCGGACTTCGAGTTCAGCCAGCTCCTCCTGGGCCAACTTCCTGAGGTCTCCCTCGAGTCCAGGCTCGGCCAGCATCTGCTTGGTGTCGGCCAGGGACGTTCTTAGCCGCTGATAGTCGCGAAACTTCTCGATGACCGGAGTCAGGTCCCGATGCGCCTTGGCGTACTTCTGGTATTTGGAGGTGTCAGCCAGAATCTCCGAATCACCCAAGAGGCGAGTCAGTTCCTCGAATCGCGCCTGCAACTGTTCCAGTTTTTCAAACATTCGAGCCACCACCACTCCGACCGACACAGGCTCCCATTCGCTCAACCATGGTTTGGCTCCCAGCGTCTCTTCTGCCCGCTCCACACCGGCGTCCTACTGAGCTCGATCAAGGGTGTATCGAAGCGACCTGGAAACCGAGGGCGGGGGTCCGGCAAAAGTGATCATTCGGCGGATCACAGGAGGCTGCTACAATCGTCCCGGATCTCGGGCTACCTCCATCTGCGCTAATCCCCGAAAGGCTCCGGCCGCGGTTGTGGCCCACCGCCAGATAACCTTCATTGTTCCATCGGCTGGCCCATCTTGCCATACTTCCGCTGGAACCGTTCAACGCGGCCCGCGGTATCGACCAGCTTTTGTTTGCCGGTGAAGAAGGGATGACACTTGGAACAAATCTCGAGACGGATGTCGCCCTTGGTGGAACGAGTCCGGAAGGTTTCACCACAGGCGCAAGAAACGGTGACCTCGACGTAATTGGGATGAATCCCCGCTTTCATTTTCAATACCCCTCTAGAGCTGAACAACTACCTAACAAAACGCTGGATTATAAGGGTTTGAAGGGAGTATTGGCAATGGCAAAAGTGCCGGCCAAAATACTATTGACAGTCATTTTTTGCTTTGGCTATAGTAGCTGCGTTTCGGAATCTCCTGATTAAGAGGAAGATAGAGCCTGCGTGAACCTGCTCTCCCGCGGAACCGGGCCGTGGTGTACAGGCGGGTGGCTCAGCATCAGTCACCGCCTCGTCAGACGTCCCCATCTGATCCAATCGGACTCCAGTTCAGTACGTCACACATCAGTCTGGGGCGTGACTCCAGGCGCAGGCTTAGATTTTCAAGTCGGGCCGGCGAGGATTCGACCAGACAGGCCTTTTTCTTTGAGGCCGCAAGGGCTTGACAGTTGTGCGTCTGACAGTTTGAAGATGGGCGGGGAGGAATTATGTCTTCGATGGAAGGCGAACCTAAGCAAACGGATGCCATGAAGTGGTTGCAGGAGGACCGGCTGGAGCCGCCGACAGCAATTCAGGCTGCACAAGCAGGTCCCTCCATGGAATATGAGCAGTTGCTGGATCAATACGGGGGGCTTGACTCGTTCTCTGAGGGCGACGTGGTAACGGGCCAGGTGGTGAAGGTTACCTCGAACGAGGTCGTTATCGACGTCGGATTGAAGTCAGAGGGAATCATCGCGCTGCAGGAATTTGTCGAGCCGGACGGTAAAATTTCCGTCCGCCCCGGCGACCACATAGAAGTCTTGATCGAGCGGGCGGAGGACAGCGAGGGGCGACTGCTGCTGTCGCGAGTCAAGGTCGAGCGCCAGAAAGCCTGGGTTGACATTGAACGAGCCTACCAGGAACAGAAGACCATCGAAGGCATCATCACCGAAAGAGTCAAAGGAGGCGTCTCAGTTGACATCGGCGTCAAGGCGTTCCTTCCGGGATCTCAAATTGACCTCAAGCCGGTTAAGGATCTGGATGCGCTGAAGGGCACCCCAATTCAGTGCCGTGTGATTAAGATCAACAAAAAGCGTGGCAACATCGTTCTGTCCCGTAAGGCAATCCTTGAGGAAGAGCTTGCCGAGAAGAAACGCAGAGCCCTGGAGACCCTTCAGGAGGGGGCGGATCTGACAGGAGTGGTAAAGAACGTTACCGACTACGGTGTGTTCATCGACTTGGGCGGGTTCGACGGGCTGTTGCATGTCACGGATATCTCTTGGGGCCGAATTTCTCACCCGTCGCGTTTGTTCTCGATTGGGTCCGAGATTCGCGTGCGCGTTCTGAAGTTCGATCGCGAGCGGGAGCGTGTCTCTTTGGGCTACAAGCAACTGTATCCAGACCCCTGGCTGACGGCGACGGAACGATATCATCCCGGGGACCGGGTAACAGGAACCGTGGTGAGCGTGACCGACTACGGGCTCTTCTTGGAAATTGAGGAAGGTATTGAAGGCTTGGTACACGTCTCCGAAATGTCCTGGAGTAAAAGGGCCAAGGCCCCCTCCAGGCTCTACTCAGTTGGGGACCGTATAGATGCCGTCGTATTGGGCATCTCCCCTGAAGAACGCAAGCTTTCTCTTGGCATCAAGCAAATCTTTCCGGATCCGTGGCAGGCCCTGGCAGAGAAGTGTCAACCGGGGAGTATCTTGACTGGAAAAGTTCGGAATTTGACAGATTTTGGAGCCTTCATCGAGGTCGAGGACGGAATCGATGGACTCGTCCACATCTCGGACCTGTCGTGGACCAAAAAAGTCAAACACCCATCCGAATTGCTGACCAGAGGCGACCAAGTGCAGGCTGTGGTGCTCAGCGTGGACGCCGAAAAGCGAAGGCTGTCGCTTGGGATCAAACAGCTTCAACCCGATGCATGGGAGCAGTTTTTCGAGAGCAAGGAAGTGGGAGACCGAGTGAGCGGCCGCGTTGCGCGTTTTGCGTCGTTCGGAGCCTTCGTCGAATTGGAGGGAGGCATTGAGGGCCTATGTCATAACTCCCAGCTTGAGTTCAGAGCCCCCGGTGGTAACCTCGCCATGCCCGAGCTCGGCGCAACCTACGACTTCAAGATCATTCGACTCCAGCCACAGGAGCGGAAGATCGGACTCAGCCTTCGACTTGCCGTCGAACCGGGGGAGGTTGACAATAGCAGCGCGTTTGCTGCCCGAGCCAATAGCCAAAGCGCACCTTTCCGCCGTGCGGGAGGACGACTACCCCAGTGATAGGCGCCTCCATCCAACAAGCGGCTAAAAAACGTATTGCCAAAATGCAGTGAACCTTTGTACAGTCAGGGAGTTGGACCGGTGGCGAAGGAGGTTGCCGGGCGCTGTCCACGGGCGGCGAGACCACTGCTGCGAACTGTTGATCGGTCCGGAGTCCGTCGGCGTGCCAAGTGGTCCCGTCCTTTTTTGCTGCGCGCAAGCCGTTCATAGGTAAGCCGGCACACAGAGAACGTGGGTCAGGCGAGGTGGTTTTTCGCCCGTGGTGATTTGCCTAGCTGTTTTCGGATCAAGCAATTACAATCTGGGAGCGCCTTAACTTTTCTGCAAAGGAGTCGTCATGACGAAAGCCGATCTCGTGGATGAAGTCGCCAAAGTGACTGAGCTGAGCCGGAAGGATTCTGAAGTAATCGTTGAGACCTTGTTCGATAGTATCATCAAGGCATTGAAATCAGGCGACAAACTGGAAGTTCGAGGCTTTGGAAGTTTCCGGATTCGGGAGCGCAAGGCTCGCCAGGGAAGGAATCCCAAAACCGGGGAGAAAGTGGCCGTCCCTGAAAAGAAGGTTCCTTATTTCAAACCCAGTAAAGAGCTTAAGGATCTGATTAACGCGCCAGCCCCCACCACCTAGCATGGATTATCTATGGAGTCCATGGAGGTATCAGTACATCGCCGGAATCAGAACGGCTCGGAAGTGTGTGTTTTGCATTGATGAGTCCCCGCAGGACGACGAACAGAATCTGATCGTGTTCCGCGGAGAGCTGAATTTTCTGATTTTGAATCTTTTTCCCTATACCAGCGGACACGTTCTGATCGCTCCCTATGAGCATCTGGCTGATTTTTCTGACTGCTCCCCCCGCCAAACTCAGGAAATGATGGATATTGCCAAGCGGGCTCAATCGGCTCTAACAGAAACGTATCACCCCGATGGCTTCAACCTCGGGATGAATCTTGGCAAATGCGCCGGGGCAGGAGTTGAGCACCACCTTCATCTGCATCTTGTTCCTCGTTGGGTGGGTGACTCCAATTTCATGGGGACCATCGGAGAAACCCGCGTGCTGCCTGAATCGCTCTCAGACTCCTACCGAAAACTGAAGCCCTTTTTTTCCTGATCTCACGATTTTCAGTTACGATCGCCAAGCTGACGAGGTTGTACCCGAGGCTGCCAGGCGTTAGCCACCGGAGGGTCGCGAAGGGTCGCTTCCCCCGCAGTACGCGCGCCTGCAACCGCAGCGAACAAGAGCGTGGCCATTCAGTAGTTAACTGGTTGAAGACTTGCGACAGTCTGCCGATAAGTCCTTGGAAGGCCGGTCGGTTCTTGGCAACGAGTTGCTGACCGTTTTCACCGAGTTGGATCTTAATGGCGCTCTCGCCACCTGACTTGAAAACCCATTTGTTAGAGTTCAGTTCAACAGGAGTGTAGTGCTAGAATGACACAATTGTAATCAAGGGACTGCCTATGTTCTACACGGTTGATGAGCCTGACTTCGGGCTCAAGATTCTCAGTAGCCTGCGGGCCGGTATCATCTCGGTGAGCCTCGATAAACGCATCACGGCTATCAACGAGATCGCCCTCCGAATCCTTGAACTCGATCAATGTGACTACGTCGGGCATTCGGTGGAGGAGGTCTTGGCCGCCCAAAGCCAGTTGCTACAGGTACTGAACGACGCCTACCAGATGAGAACGCTGCCCAGTCGCGCAGAACTGGAGCTGACGACCCGCGACGGAGGAAACCGGACCGTGGGCTACACCATTTCGTTTATCAAAAGCGACGACGGAGTGACCCAGGGATTATCCCTGTTTTTCAAAGATCTGACGCTTGTCGAGCAAATGAATGAGCAGGAGAAGCTCAAAGATCGCCTTGCTGCGCTAGGGCAGATGGCCGCCGGTCTGGCCCATGAAATACGCAATCCGTTGGCCGCAATCGAGCTGACTACTAGCCTGGTGAAGCGAAAGCTGGCCGACCAACCAGGATATATTGCTCAGCTCGACTCCATCCATTCCGAGGTCAGAAAGCTCAACAAGATCATCACCGACTGCCTCGAGTTCGTGCGGCCCATTAAAGTCAGTACTGAAAAAGTCGATTTAATCGCTCTGCTGGAGGAGTGCATTACCAATTCCCTCTCGACCGTCAACAAGAAGGGAGTGGAGATCCGGAAGAATTTTGCCCAAACGCCTTTGGTGTCGGTTGACCTCCATCAAATGACGCAGGTGTTCGTGAACATTCTGGTTAACGCTCTTCAGGCGGTGGATGAGGAGGCCGGGGTCGTGGAGGTAAGTTGCGGTCCCTCCCTGGCCAGCTCAAAATACTCTGGTCATGCCCACGCCAGTCGTACTGAGAAAAACCTCAGCCTACAGGTGAACTTGGCGCCGTACGCCTGGGTGAGAATCGGTGACAACGGTCATGGAATTCCAGACGATGTCCTGAGCCGGATCTTTTACCCATTTTTCACAACCAAAGAGAAAGGTTCCGGGATTGGGCTGGCCATCGCTCAGAAGATCGTGGACAGCCATCGGGGCAGTATCGATGTGGAGAGCGAACCCCAAAAGGGAACGGTCTTCACCATCAAGCTGCCCTACTGAAAAGGATGCAAGTGAATCTCATTCCGAGGTTTTGCCAATAGTCTATGGGAAAGATCCTTGTGGTGGAAGACAACGATGTTCTGCGCCGAAGCGTCGTTCAAGCGCTGGTCGAGAATAGTCACACTGTGACCGAAGTTGCCGACGGCGAAGAAGCCACTGAATGCCTGCAAGAAGAGAGCTTCGACGTTGTGCTGACCGATATGCGGATGCCCAAACGAAGTGGGCTGGAAGTCCTGCGTTTTGCCAAGAACGTCAACGATCTCACCGTCGTCATCATGATGACGGCTTTCGGCACGATCGAAAGCGCTGTGGAAGCCATGAAGCATGGCGCCTACGACTACATTCAGAAGCCGTTCGAGCTCGAAGAGCTGGAAGTCAAGATCAATCGGGCCCTGGAGCATCGTCGCGATAGCGGAGTGCTGCAGATTCTGCGCAGCCAGAGCCCCGTTTCCTTGGAACACAATAACATTGTGGGCAACAGCCCCCAGATCCGAAAGGTTCTCGAGATCGTCAAGAAAATTGCCAAGAGCAACGCCTCGATTCTGATTACCGGTGAAACCGGAACGGGAAAGGAATTGATTGCCGCGGTGGCTCACTACAACAGTCTCAGGGCCAAGCAGAGTTTCGTTAAGGTCAACTGCGCGGCTCTGCAGGAGAATCTCCTGGAGAGCGAGCTTTTCGGGCATGAAAAGGGCGCGTTTACCAGTGCCGACCGTCAGCGCATCGGCCGCTTCGAACAAGCCAACGGCGGGACCCTCTTTCTAGATGAGATAGGCGACATGAGCGCCAGCACCCAGGCAAAGGTCCTGCGTGTGCTGCAGGAGCAGGAATTCGAACGACTGGGAGGAATGAAAACGATCAAAGTCGACGTCAGGATCGTCGCCGCCACCAACAAGAATCTGAAGGAGGCCATCGCCCAAAACCGGTTTCGAGAAGATCTCTATTACCGGTTGAACACTGTCGGCATCGAGATGCCCGCACTGCGCGAAAGAAAGGACGATGTCCTCCCCTTGGCTAATTTTTTCGCCAAGAGGTATAGCGAGGAACTCAAGAAGAACATTGTGGGCTTTACACCTCAAGCGGCCAAGTACTTGAGCCGTCACAACTGGCCAGGCAATGTGCGCGAGCTGCAGAACACAATCGAGCGGGCCGTACTCATGGCTGAATCCAACCTGATCGGTGTGGAAGACCTGGCGCTGAATTCGCACGCCGGTGAACCAAGCACATCAGAGGGCTTCACCATCAAAATCCCCCCGTCCGGCATCCGGTTGGATGACCTGGAACGCAACACCATCATTGAAGCCCTGAAGATGACCAACTGGGTCCAGAAAGATGCCGCAGAACTGCTGGGTGTAAGCCGGCGCGTACTCAACTACAAAGTCAAAATCCACGGCATTACACACGAACGCTGGCGGCGCAAGCTCCAGTAGTCGGTTTCGACGGTTACGCCGCTTCCCTCCTGGGCTTCTCTTCCAACCGGCGGAGAATCCGTCAGATTTTCGCCTGTGAAAAGCTACTTCCCGCCCCTCCGCCGACGAAGGAATCACCTAGGCTCGCTTGCGCTCCCCGTGAGCCGGAACCGCGCGCAATCGCCGGCTACGGTGGACGTTAGTCAAGCGATCTCGCGAAGGAACTCGGGCCCGCCTACCGGACGAGCATGACTATGAGCGACTCAGGGAACTCGATCTGCGGCCTCCACGAACGTATTGGTCCGCGGCATCTCGGCTCAAAAGCCCTTTTGGGATGAGGCGATCCTGCTGGCGGATCCGCCATTCCCATTCCTTTCCGTCAGCTGATAGGGTTCCCGTCGCTATCAATGAGTTTGACCTCGCCCAGTTTCAATTCACGGATCCCAGACTCGATTTTGGATCGATCACCAACGACCACCCAGACCAGCCTCTCAGGGTGCAGCACCTTCCGAGCTGCGGCCGACAGTTGAGCGGGCGTGAGTTCGCGGATTTGGTCGGCGTACGTTTGGAAATACGTATCAGGGAGACCATACCGAACAATTTCGCCCACCGAGTTTCCGATGGCTCGTGCAGTTTCCCAAGTTCCCGGCAGTTCGAGAATCTGGTTGCTCCTGGCGCGGGCCGTCTCCTCATCGCTGATCGGCTTGTCGCTCACAACTTGCGTAAGCTCCTTGAGTATTTCCACAACCGACTCCTTTGTCTTGTCGGACTGTACCGGAGCGTAGGCCACAAACGGCCTCTGACCTTGCGCCCCGAAAACAAAGGTGTGAGCTCCGTAGGCCCAATGTTTGTCCTCACGCAGGTTCATGTTCATACGCGAGGTAAACGTCCCACCCAGAATGTGGTTCATGGTCTCGATGGCAATTTCGTCCGGGTTCGACTTGGGTGGAGCCACATGACCGGCAAAAATGATCGACTGAATTGCCCCCGGACGGTCGACCAAGTAAACCGAAGGCTTTTCGGGAAGTGCAACGGTCCCGATGTTTTTCTTGGGCACTTCTCCTGGGCTCCAACTGGAAAACAACTTCTCTAGCTTCGGCTTGATTTCGGCCAGGTTGATGTCGCCCACAACCACCAGAGTGGCGTTGTTACTTTTGAACCACTTCCGGTGAAACTGTTCGACGTCCGAACGAGTCAGCTTCGAAACGGAAGATTCAAATCCCGAACCGGTGAGTGGACTTCCGTAAGCATGACCTCCTCCATACAACAATCCGGGGAAAACGCGCAGAGCCATCTGTACGGGTTCTGCCTTTTCCCTCTGGATTCCATCCAACTGGAGTTTCCGAAGGCGATCGAAATCCGCCTGCGGAAAAGCTGGGTTCAGCACCACGTCGGCAAAAATGTTCAGCGCGGCATCCAGATTCGACTTCAAGGCAGACAACGAAACCGACGACTGGTCCACGTTTGATCCCGTCGTCAGGGTGGCCCCCAGCAGCGCCAGCTCTTCACTGATCTGCAGAGCACTGCGCGTTTTGGTTCCCTCGTCCAACATGTTCATCGCCAACTTGGCCGTGCCTGGTACAGCGAACTGATCAGAGGCATAGCCCGCATCGACTAACAGTTCAAGGTTCACCACCGGGATGGAATGACGCTCTGCCAGAATGATCTTCAGCCCGTTGGAAACGGTAGCGCGCTGTAATTCAGGAAACTTCGCCACTGGAGGCTCTCCGGGCTTGGGCAATTCCTTGCGATTGACATCGACACTGGAGGTTCTGAACTCGGGATAGGGCGTCACTTCCAGTGCATAGACTCCATCCGAAAGCCAGTCTTTCGCCGCTCGGAGCAAGTCCTCAGATCTTGCCTCGCGAATTCGCTTCAAAGCCAGCTTGTAATGATCCGGGTTACCGGTATACACCTGGTTTTCAGCGAGGATGTCCGACTTACCCCCAAAACCACCAATCCGTTCAACGCCCCGGATGAACTTGGCATAGTGCTCTGTTTTCACCCGCCTCAGCTCGACTTCGGTTGGTCCCTCCTTCAGAAACCGCGCCAATTCCTCGTCCATGGCCTTCTCGATCTGGTGAAGATCCCCGCCCGGTCGGGCCGTGGCATCCATGAAGAACAAGCCGCCGATCTCACGAATGTCAAGATAGGTTGAGACGCTGGAAGCGATCTGGTCCTGATAGACGAGCCTCTTATATAAGCGTGAGGTCTTCCCGGATCCCAAGACATCACTCACCAGGGTCAGGTAATCAGACTCGGCCGAGCCAAAGGGCGGGACGTTCCAGATCTTGTAGATTCGTGCTTGAGGAACGCGATCCTGGACTTGCTGCCGGTGCACACCGGACCGCTTTGAGATCCATGCCTGGTGGCGGGCAACGGGCGGGCCCGCTGGAATATCCCCGAAATATTTCTCGACCTTGGCCTTGGCCGTGGCGGCATCGATGTCACCTGCAATCACAATGGTGGCATTGGCAGCGCCGTAGTAGTTCCTGAACCATTCCTTGACGTCGTCGAGGGACGCGGCATTCAAATCCTCCATGGAACCAATCACAGACCAGGAATAAGGGTGCCCGGCTGGATAGGTGCTTTTAACAATCAGTTCGTAAGTCACGCCGTAGGGCTGGTTTTCATACTGACGTTTCTCGTTCTGCACAACGCCCCGTTGTTCGTCCAGTTTCTTTTGGTCGATGGCCCCCAGCAGATGGCCCATCCGATCTGATTCCAGCCAAAGCGCCACGTCCAGCGCTGAACTGGGAACGTTCTGGAAATAGTTGGTGCGGTCCTCGTTGGTCGTCCCATTGAGATCGGTCGCGCCAATGCGTTCCATGGCCTGGAAGTAGTCATCATTGAAGTTCTCGCTTCCATTGAACATCAAGTGTTCAAACAAGTGAGCGAACCCGCTTTTGCCGGTCTTTTCGTTCTTGGAGCCCACGTGGTACCAAACGTTCACCGCAACAATCGGGACCTTTCGGTCTTCGTGGACCAAGAGCGTCAGGCCGTTGGGTAATACGAACTTCTGGTATGGGATATCAATGTCCGGCAGGGTTGGCGAGCCGGCGTCTTGCCCTCGGACGATGGTGACGAGCATCGCCAGGCAGACAAGAAATGGCGCCAATAGACTGGCGCAGCGAATCCATCCTTTCATGGGTGTAGAGCCTTTCTTTGGCAGCATGCCATGTGTGAGATTCGGTAGAGTGAGGAATCGCGGTTCCTTCGGGTGGAAATGCCAAGAGCGAGCTGAGAATCCCCTCGCGGTACAAACTGTCCACACTCTACTATACACCGAGTCCAGTCGGCAGCCGACTTTGCCTCTTTTCGGCGAAAACTTTCGAGGTTCGCGGTTGCCTGGGTTTGACGGATGGTCCAGGTATCAGTACAGTAGAGACTAACGGGCGACGGCCCATCGACCAGCGATGCAACGTTATGATCAGGACTTTTTCAGTTTCCCGACTTCCCCAAGTTGTCTTCGGTGACAAGGCTCTGGCCGAAGTTCCGGACCTGGCTGCTACGCTGGGCAACCGTTTGCTGGTGGTGACTGGCCAGCGATCCTTCGTGGAGTCGGTCCGCTGGCCGGCATTGAAGCAGGGACTCGAAGAAAAAGGCCTTTCTTGGGAACACGTGCAGGTGAGTGGAGAGCCCTCACCGGAGGTGGTTGATGGGATTGTGGACCGGTTTGGTCAAGCAGACATCGACGCAGTGCTCGGCATTGGCGGTGGCAGCGTCCTGGACGTGGCGAAAGCGGCCGCAGGTCTTCTCGAAACCGGCAACTCAGTCGTCGATCATCTGGAGGGCGTGGGACCGGAGTTGCCCTATCGGGGTCCCGCAATCCCTTGGATCGCCGTCCCGACAACTGCAGGCACCGGAAGCGAAGCGACTCGAAACGCGGTACTGAGCGTGAGGGGGCCTGACGGCTTCAAGAAATCTTTCCGTGATGAGCGCTTGGTGGCGGCCTGGGCAGTGATCGATCCTTCCCTCCTGGAAAGCTGTCCTCGCCCTCTGATAGCCGCCGATGGGATGGACGCTCTCACTCAGCTGATTGAATCCTACGTCTCTCCCCGTGCCAGTCCCTTCAGTGATTCTCTCGCTCTTGAAGGTGTCAAAGCAGTGAGGGACAGCCTCCTCACCTGGCATGCCGGGGTGGGTGAGTTGCCCGCTTGCCGGCACCAGATGGCTCTCGCAGCATGGCTTTCTGGAATCACCTTGGCCCAGGCAGGGCTGGGCGCTGTACATGGGCTGGCCTCACCCTTGGGGGCTTACTACTCCGTCCCGCACGGCGTGGTCTGCGGGACGCTCTTGGCGACCGCCACTCGAATGAATATCCAAGCCCTCCGCCAACGCGAACCCGAGCATTCGGCGCTTGCCCGGTATGCGCTGCTGGGAGACGCTCTCAGCGGAACCAGCCACTCAGCCACAAGTGTCTCCTGTCAAGCTCTCATCGACCAGCTGTCAGAGTGGAGCCGCCTGCTTGACCTTCCCCGATTGAGAGAATACGGCGTTCGAGCGGATGATTTCGAGAAGATCGTGAGAAACTCGCGCGGCGGAAGCATGAAGACCAACCCGCTTGCACTGCAGGACGAAGAGCTCATCGAAATCCTTGGAGAGCGACTGTAGCCATCCGCTTTCTCTGGAGCTCGGAGACCGTGCGAGGAAATCCGTCTGTTCCACTCGCCCCTCCGGCAGAGGTCAGACCCAAATGAAATGGGAGTTGTCCACCTGTCTTTCTCCGCACCAACGGTACGCTACCAGCCGGCCGTCTAAAGCCACACTGTAATCCAGACAGGCGACGTTAGGAGCCAACCGCTCGGGTTGACCGGATAACCAGTAATGTCCCAGAAACACAGGCTTGTCCTGCGTAGAATAGCGAACAAACGAGTCTTGGTCCTTCGCCTCTAAAGGGAACTGGGAAAGCGTTTCCAGGATGGGTTCGCAACCCAACACGGCCGCGCTGTATGGCAAGCTGTCCGGATTGAGCCACCAGCGAGTGCGCGCATTTCTGCGAGGAATCCCACATCGGTCCGAGAACTGGAGCCCCGCGGGCAATTCGACTTCAGGACCTTTCAGCAACCTTTCGATGGACTTGTATAGATCAGACCCTCTTCGTGAGGCCTCCACCAGAAATTCATCCGTGATTCTCCGTCCCCCTCTCAGGCGGTTGGCCACCTCCAGAGAAGTCCCCTCCCAGCAAGCATGCACCACTCGCAGGTCCTCCAGGTCCAATGAAAGGGGTAGCCAGCGGAACCATTCCAACATGTCTTCCCAGTCCTCGAGACTTTCGCGATACTCGTGGAGCGTGGCCTGGTGCTGCCGGAGATGGTGGACACTGTGAGAGCGAAGATAGTGTCCGCTTTCAGGATGAAGAGTCTGATAACAGAGTGCGTTGAATTCGTGATTGCCCAGCACGGTCAAAGCAGAACCAGCCTCGACCATCCCGCGCACGAGCTCTAAGGTCCTGCGGATCTCAGGTCCACGGTCCACGAAGTCTCCGAGGAACACCGCTTGACGCAGAGGATGAGCGTAGTGTCCCCCCTTGTTTTGGTAGCCCATCTTCAGCAAAAGCTCGACGAGCTGGGCACAATGGCCGTGAACATCCCCAATCAGGTCGTACATGCTCAACCATTGTAGCGGTTATGTTGCTTCAATCGTCGGCAATCGACCTTGGAGGCTGAAATCCTGCCGTCCTTCCCGAGAAAACTTGCCGGAGCGACAAGGCGAATGGGGGAACCCCACTCCCAAGCGAGAACGAGCGACCAGCGGGCGCCGATCAGAACAGCATTCTCATCACTTTAACCACCGTCCAGCTGATGAGGGCGCAGATCGGAAAGGTCAGGACCCAGGCGGTCACCAATTGAGTGGTTACCCCCCAACGCACGCCCGATACGCCTCTGGCCGACCCCACTCCCATGATGGCCGTCGAGATAGTGTGAGTGGTGCTCAGGGGAATTCCCAAGCGTGAAGCCAGCTCGATGGTCGCCGCCGCGGCCGTCTCTGCAGCAAATCCCTGATAGGTCTGGAGCTTGCTGATCTTCATGCCCATCGTCTTCATGATCCTCCATCCCCCTGTGATCGTGCCCAAGGCCATGACGCCGGCACACAGGAAGATCACCCACTTCGGGATCTCAAAGCTTGGAAGTACATTGCCTAACACAAGCGCCAGAGTGAATGTCCCCATGAATTTCTGGCCGTCGTTGGAGCCGTGTCCGAAGGCCATGAAGGCAGACGACATGATCTGGAGATTCCGGAACATCCCTCTGGTCTTCCCAGGAACAGCCTTTCGAAAGACCCAGTAGACGATGGTGATGATGAAAAATCCACCCGCAAATCCAAGCAACGAGGAAAACAAAAGTCCCTGGATCACCTTCTTCCATCCTTCCCAGACCAGGACATCCGAACCAGCCGTCGCCATGCCCGCACCGGCCAGCCCGGCCACAAGGGCGTGGGACTCGCTGGTCGGGATGCCCCATTGGGCGGCCACGGTCGACCAGAGAATAATTCCCACCATGGCGCCGCCAACAGTGGTGAGGTCGATGACCGAAGGATCAATGATCCCCTTACCGATCGTTTCTGCCACAGCCGTCCCGGACAGGACCCCGATCAGGTTCAGGATGGAAGCCATCACGACGGCCTGCCAGGGGGAAAGCGACCGCGTGGCAACGACCGTGGCAATGGCATTGGGAGCGTCAGTCCAGCCGTTGACAAACTCCGCTCCCAAGATCAGGAGCAGAACAATCCAAAGTCCTAGACTGATGTCAGGCATTCAATCTTCCTCGTGGTGGTGAGATTCGCTGGATTCGATCTGAGCCGAAAGCGCCCTAGGCACGAGACCTGGAGTTAACCCAGGTCAAACTGCCCAACCGCTTTTACCGAAATCGCTCCGGGATCGCAAGTTGAAAATTCCGGCGAAAGGTGCGCACTGTGTCGTACGCGGCGTCCGAGTAAGCCTATCGAAGGCTCCCCTTCCGGCTGGGGTAGGCGAGGAAATTGGAACCACGGCGGCTGTCCACCGCGCTCAAGGCTTCGTCAAGGCCTGTTGAGTCGGCCTGGCGAAAAAACCAGGTTGGACCTTTTCCACAATTTGATTGACAGGTTTTTCGATGTACTTGAAGAACGGTTTCGGATAGATCCCTATCCAGAACGCCATCGCCACCAAAGGCAGTAGAGTGGCCGCTTCACGCCAGTTAAGGTCCGAGAGCTTCTCGTTCTTCGGGTTGGTGACCTGTCCGAACATCATGCGCTGGTAGAGCCACAGCATGTAGGCCGCTCCCAGAACAATACCCGTGCAGCCATAGACACCCCAGCTGATCTGACGCTGGAAGGCTCCCGCCAGAATGGTGAACTCACCAATGAACCCATTCAAGAGAGGCAGGCCGATCGACGAGAGGGTGATGATCAGAAATACGATCGCGTAGTTCGGCATGACGTGCGAGAGTCCTCCAAACTCTGAGATTTCCCGCGTATGACGGCGCTCGTAGATCACACCGACCAACAAGAACAGGGCTCCGGTCGATATCCCATGATTGATCTGTTGCAGAATGCTCCCATTGATGCCGTTGGGGTTCAACGCGAAGAGGCCCAGCATGCAGAATCCCAAGTGGCTCACCGAGGAATAGGCAACCAGCTTCTTGGCATCCTTTTGCATCATGGCCACCAGGGCCCCGTAAATGATGCCGACAATGGAAAGAAAAACCATTAAGTGCAACAGGCCAAATTGATAGTTGATGAGGCCCAGCGTCACCGCGGATAAGTTCAGGGAGGACGTGTCTTTTACCGCATCCGGAAACATGGGCAGGCTGAAGCGCACAAAACCGTAGGTACCCATCTTTAGCAGCACGCCCGCCAGGATCACTGAACCCGCTGTGGGAGCTTCCACGTGAGCGTCAGGCAGCCAGGTGTGAAACGGAAACATGGGAACTTTGATCGCGAATCCGACGAAGAAAGCCAAAAACAACCAGAACTGGTACTCCCAAGGCAGTGTCAGCTTTTGGAGATCCGGAATACTAAACGTCAGCACGCCGGTGACCTTGTAGTTGTAGAAATACACCGCCAGAATGCCAAGCAGCATCAGTACCGATCCCACCAAGGTGTAGAGGAAGAATTTGATAGCGGCATATAGTTTCCGCGGGCCACCCCAAACACCGATCAAGAAATACATCGGGACCAGCATCACTTCCCAGAAGACGTAGAACAGGAAGAAATCCATAGCCATGAAAACGCCCAACATGCCGGTCTGGAGCAGCAACATGAAAATGTAGTATTCCTTGACTCGTTCCTGAATGGCGTCCCATGAGGAGAGAATGGAAAGAAAGCCGAGACCTGTAGTCAGGACGATGAGCAGCAAGCTGATGCCGTCAATGCCGAACTGGTATTCCACCCCGATCGATGGAATCCAGGCGTGTCTTTCCACGAACTGCATCCCGTCGGCATTCACATCGAAGCCGGTAATAAGCGGCAACGACACCAGAAAGCCGGCGGCACCGACCACGTTGGCGAAAACGCGAATGAAATTCTTTTTCTCCTTGTTCACGAAAAGCAGCAGGAGGGCGCCAACCAGCGGAGTGTAGGCAACAACCGACAGGAGATGGTTTTGGAACATCGGATTACGCTCCTGAATCGAAGTAGGTCCTGTGAATGCGGCGACTCATGCCTCGCAGCAGACAAGCCGCCCGGACGGGTGCAGAGGTAGCCTCCAACCAGGCCATCCCGTTCACTTCATCATGAAATAGGTCACCATCAATAGAATGCCCGCGATGGTGAGTGCGGCATAATTCTGGATCACGCCAGTCTGCATCCGCCGCACCGGGTAGCTGAGGTAGTAGATGAGATCGGAGCGGCGAACGGCAAAATCGACGACCCAGTAATCCAGAAATCCTGAAATCGAAGCGGTTAGACGGGTGAGCCAAGCCGATCCGTTCACGCCGCCGTCCACCACCCCTAAATCGAAGCGAGACAGATAGTTTCCAAGGTCTTTAGCGCGGTTGACGAACAGGGCGTCATAGAGCTCATCGACCCAGTATTTGTTGAGCAGGGTCAGGTACAGGGCTCGGAAGCGTTCGGTCAGCCGTTCAGGCCATTCCGGGTGCTTCAGATAAAACTGGTGGGCCAGCCACCAGCCC
>JBFMEW010000049.1:0-44849 GCA_040753175.1 Acidobacteriota bacterium
GGAGGACCGGGGCTAACGATTTACCCGGACGGAGTGAAAGGTGGCGAGGCGGCCATGGTTCGGCGGATGCGAACGGGCGAGCTTCAGGCTGGAATGCTGACGGTAGTCGGCCTCTCGGAGATCGACCACTCGGTGACCGCGCTCCAAAACATGCCAATGGTGTTTCGCACGCTTGACGAGGTGGACTACGTGCGGGAGAAACTGCGCCCGAGGCTGGAGAAGAACCTGCAAGCCCAGGGCTTCGTACCCTTGTTTTGGGGGGATTTGGGCTGGGTCCGTTTCTTCTCAAAGGAGCCAGGACTCCGGCCGGACGACTTCAAGAGAATGAAAATGTTCGTTTGGGCCGGCGATGCCTATCAAGTCGATCTCATGAAGTCGGCCGGGTATCATCCCGTTCCACTCGAAACGAACGATATCCTCCCAGGGCTGCAGACCGGTTTGATTAATGCCGTTCCTCTGACTCCATACAGCGCTTTAGCCAGCCAGTGCTATACTCCTGCCCCGCACATGCTCGAACTGAACTGGGCGCCCTTGGTGGGTGGGACCGTTCTACTGAAGTCCACCTGGGATTCCATACCCTCTCCGGTTCGGGAGGCCATGCAGAAGGCCGCCAGTGATGCCGGTATGCAGATCCAGGAACGAGGTCGTACGGAGAGCCAGGAGGCGGTAGAAGCCATGAAAAAGAGGGGTCTGAAAGTCCAGACAGTCAGTCCCGAGTTGGAGTCCGAGTGGCGCAAGAGCGTGGAAGAGTACTACCCCAAAATTCGCGGACCGATTGTGCCGGCCGACTTGTTTGACGAGGTGCAACGCCTGCTCAACACCTATCGCAACTCATCCGGAAAAGCCCAGTGACGATGCCAACTGCGGCAGAAAGCACGATCTCCGGTTCTTCCTCCGGTCGAGAGGGCAAACTGTTCGGAAAGCTCCGCCTCATGGAAAATTCCGGCCTGGCCATGGCACTGAGTGCCATGGTTCTGCTCCCGCTGCTGGAGATTTTCTTGCGCAGTACCTTTGGGGTAGGCATTTCCGGTTCGACCCAGTTCGTCCAGCATCTGACGCTGTTCGTTGGCATGATGGGGGGAGCCCTGGCTGCCCGGGAATCGCGACTCCTGGCGCTGGCTACGGCCCAAGCGCTGCCCACCGGATCGTTTAAGACTGCCGCCCGGATATTCAGCGCTGGCGTGGCCACAACGGTCAGCATCTTTCTCTGCCTGGCCAGCGTTCAGTTTTTCGTGATCGAGAAGGACGTGGGCAAGATCCTGGCCTACGGCGTTCCGATTTGGGCTTTTGAACTGGTCTTGCCGGTGGGTTTCGCGCTGGTAGCGTTGCGGCTTTGGTGGCATTCCGGTGACTCCTGGAAGGCACGGCTGCTGACGGCGTGCTGGATCACAGGCCTGGTATGGCTGGGCCTTCAGACGTTGCTCGCGTCGGCGACTCTGGTGTCGCCGTCTTTGTTCCTTTTGCTGGCGGCTACCGTCCTGGGTGCCCCGGTTTTTGCGACGCTGGGAGGGGCCGCGCTGATCCTGTTCTGGGGAGAAGGGATACCTATTGCCTCCATTCCCCTCGACCACTACCAGCAGGTTACCAATCCCTCCCTGCCGACCATTCCACTCTTCACCCTGGCCGGCTACTTTCTGGCTGAGGGGGGTGCCTCGCGCCGGCTGGTACGCGTGTTTCAGGCCTTTGTCGGCCACCTCCGAGGCGGTCCGGCCATTTTGGCCGCCTTGGTTTGCGCCTTCTTCACGTCCTTTACCGGGGCGTCAGGAGTGACCATCCTGGCCCTTGGCGGATTACTGATGCCGGTGCTCCTGGCGGCCCAATACTCGGAACGTAATGCCATCGGCATCCTAACGGGAGCGGGGTCACTGGGATTGCTGTTCCCACCCTGCTTTCCGCTGATCCTCTATGCCATCGTGTCCAGAGTTTCCATCGAACAGATCTTTTTGGGTGGCATTCTGCCGGGCATCGTGCTGGTGGCCCTAACAGCTTGGCTGGGGATCCGACAAGGCCCCAAGGGGGCGGTCTCCAAAGAGGGTTTTAACCTGTTGCAGGCCGGCCGCGCAGTGTGGGAAGCCAAGTGGGAACTGCTCTTACCGGTTGTGGCCTTGTCGGGATTGTTCGGTGGTTTCGCCACACCGGTCGAGGCCTCGGCCCTGACGGCTCTCTATGCCTTCGTGGTGGAAGTATTTGTTTACCGCGACCTCAGTCTCGGTCGCGACTTTCTGCGAGTAATGACGGAGTGTGGCCTGCTGGTTGGTGGCGTCCTGCTAATCCTTGGAGTAGCCTTGGGGTTTACCAATTACCTGGTCGATGCCGAAATACCGGCCAAAGCGGTGGAATGGGTGACAGGAGCCATCGAGTCACCCTACCTGTTTTTGCTTCTTCTGAATCTCTTCCTTCTGGTCGTGGGATGTTTGATGGATATCTTCTCGGCTATCGTCGTCGTGGCTCCCCTAATCGTGCCGCTGGGCGAAGCCTACCAGATTGATCCGATACACTTGGGGATCATTTTTCTGGCCAACCTCGAGCTGGGCTACTTGACGCCTCCCGTCGGCATCAATCTCTTCCTGGCGTCCTACCGCTTCAACAAACCCCTGCCGCAGGTTTATCGTTCCGTTCTTCCGATTTTAGGGATCCTGTTCCTGGGAGTACTACTAATCACCTACTGGCCGGGTTTGACCACAAGTCTGCCCCGGTGGGCGGGAAGATAGGAACTCCAGGGGCGGGTGAATTGGAATGGAAACGAGAAATGGACACCGGGTCCAGCCGGGGCTTTATTTTCAGGAAGCCACCGGCTGGAAACCACGCCTAGGACTGCGGCTGCGTTACTTCTTATACCACTTGGCATTGATCTCAATAAAGTTGTTCCACTTCTCAGGCAAGTCCTCAAGCGCGAAGATCGCAGACACCGGACACGCCGGCACGCAAGCTCCACAGTCGATGCACTCGTCTGGATCGATATACAGCTGTTCGGCCGGCTCAAACTCGGGTTCGTCCTTCTTCGGGTGGATGCAGTCCACCGGGCAAACGTCCACGCAGGCCGTATCCTTCGTGCCAATGCAGGGTTCAGCGATGATGTAAACCATTAGAGGCTCCTCCTTGGGGAATGTGTGGTTGAAGTTCCGGACGACACCGTAAGGCACATCACTGTCAACTTCCAGTCTTTTCGGCCGCTTTACAGCCGGCTTGTCTGCAAAGCTCGGCCGCGTGCTTCTAAATTCTAGGAATGCAGTCTAAGAACGCCGGATGCTAACATGAGCCTTCCCGGACAATCAACCGGGAACCCAGCGTCCGGTTCAGTGGTAATGTTTACCAAATGTGTTGTTGTTGTCCAGTCCCGGAAGAAGATTTTCTTAAGCAGGTGGTGAAGCCAGACTGGGCCGGCGTTTCATTCAGACTCCAACCCTTGGATAGCGGGCTTCGATAATGCTCTTCATGCCGCCTCGCACGTTGAACTCACCTCTGACACTCAGCCTGATGGGTTTGCAGGCTTCCACAATATCCTCCAACATCCGGTTGATGGCATTTTCGTAGAAGATTCCTAGATTGCGATATCCGAGAACGTAGTATTTCAACGCCTTGAGTTCCAAACACACTTTATCCGGAATGTACTGGATGGTGACCGATCCGAAATCCGGCAGGAGCGTTTTCGGACAAATCGAAGTGAACTCAGGGATTTGAATGGTGATCTCGTAGCCGGAGTACTGGTTCGGCCAAACTTCGATCTTCGGTAATTCCGCCTCAATACCGGAACGTGCGTGACCTTCGGTATACCCGCTCATATCCCACTTGTCTCCTCGTATTCCACGATGGTCCGAGTTTCCGAGCCGAAGTGCGTTGCACCTGTGTTGACCGGTTCTCCCAGACAGGCAATCCAGGTGTCTTTTTAACACCGTTCTTAAGCGTTGTCATCCTTGTCTTCCATTCAGTATAGTTGGGAGCCAATTCTTCAGAAGGAGGAGCCGATGAGTGGTGAGGCCAGAGTGGCTCTGGTGACGGGGGCCAGCAGCGGCATCGGGCAGGCCAGTGCCATCGAGCTGGCGCGTCGTGGGTATCGGGTGGCAGTGCACTATTTTGCCAACGAGAAAGGAGCCGGCGAGACCGTTCGCTCCATTTCGGACGAAAACGGTGAGGCGGTCGCTTTCAAGGCGGACATGCGATCGTCTTCGAAGATCCGGAACATGGTGAGCGAGGTCGTTGCGAAGCTGGGACGAATCGATTGCCTGGTGAACAACGCGGGCTCCCTGGTGGCCCGGTCGCCCTTTCTGGAGATGAGCGATGACTACTGGGACGAGGTCTTTAAGCTGAACGTTCACTCCGTCTTTGTGTGCACCCAGGAGGTGGCCCGAATCATGACCACCCAAAAACAGGGAATCGTGATCAATGTTTCCTCCATTGCGGCGCGTCACGGGGGAGGTCCGGGCGCCATTGCCTATGCTGCGGCTAAAGGAGCGGTCCTTACTCTTACCAAGGGGCTTGCCAAAGAGCTGGCTCCCTTCGGCATTCGCGTCAATGGGGTGGCTCCCGGCGTGATTTTGACCCCGTTCCACGAGCGATTCACCAGCACCGAGCAGATGAAGAAAATGGTGGACATGATTCCACTCAGGTATGCCGGGACTCCTCAGGAAACAGCCACCGTGGTGGCCTTCCTCGCCTCCAACGACTCCCGTTACCTCACCGGAGAGACCATCGAAGTCAATGGTGGCCTGCTCATGGACTAGACTCCACGGGAGCGACAGCCGACATGTCCAGAAACGAAGTGCCGTCCATTGATGTTGTGTGTCTGGGAGAGTTCCTGCTGGACTTTGTTCCTGCCGAGTCCGGGCACCGGTTGAGCGAGAGCAAATTCCTGCGTATGGCCGCCGGTGGCGCCCCGGCAAACGTGGCTGTAGCCGGGCGAAGGTTGGGGTTGCGCACCGGGTTCATCGGTAAAACCGGTAGCGATCCTTTTGGCCGATATCTGCGGGAGATGCTGGAGCGGAGCGGCGTGGATACCACCTGTTTCACCTCGACGGGTCGTGCCGCCACGCGCCTGGCATTTGTCACCAACGATCCGGACGAGAGTCAGCGATTCTTGTTTTACGGCAGCCCCCCGGCGGACAGTCTGTTGCGACGACAAGACGTCCCCCCATCCTACCTGCAGCGCTGCCGCGTTCTCCACGTGGGATCGATTTCTATGATTCAGGAGCCGGCTCGTACCGCAACGCTGGCGGCCGTACGCCGAGCCAGAAAAATCGGCATTCTGGTGTCATTCGATCCCAATCTGCGTCCGGCACTGTGGCCCAGTTTGACCCGGGCTCGGCGCGAGATTGATCGCATGCTGGAACTTTGCGACATTCTCAAAGTCAGCCAGGCCGAATGGGAATTTCTGTTCGGTCGAAATTCGTATCGGAAAAGGCTGGCCGAGCTGCAACGACGCGGCGTCCGACTGGTGGCGATCACCTCGGGAGATCGGGGCTCGCTGCTTGCATCTGGGGGGAATCTCGAACAAATCAAGAGCCTGCCGGTCCGAGCGGTGGATACCACAGGCGCGGGAGATGCTTATGTCGCAGGTCTGCTTTACGGGGTCTTGCGATTTGCAGATGGTGATCCCACCGTCGACGGCGAAGGCATTCGGCGAATCGGACGGTTTGCTAGCGTGGTGGCCGGTCTGAGCACCACCCAACTTGGTGCCATTCCAGGATTCCCGTCGTTAGCGAAAGTGAAACGGGTCCTCGGCTGAATCCCCGAAAATCGGTCGGTTTTGAACGCTTCTCCGGTTGCGCCTCAGCTCAGTTGCGGCTTGAGAACGGCTTTGACGTATCGGCCGGCCTGCATCTTCTCGAAACAGTCCTGCCAGTCGTGGAGGGCGGCCACTTTGCTGATGATCTTGTCGAGATTGATTTGGCCGGAGGCGATCATGGAGATGACCCGCTCCCAGATAGGCCAGTTGTGGGAAAAGCTCCCTTGAAGGGTGACGGCTTTCTGGACCAGGGGGTCCAGACTGAATCCGAGCGGTTGCGGGCCCCATCCCACTTTGGAAATGATTCCAGCCGGTCGCACGGTCTGAATGGCCAGCTGCAGCGTGGCCGATACGCCCGCGGAGTCGATCACCACGTCGACCCCATACCCATCTCCCAGGCTCTTGACGTACTCGATCACGTTGCCGTCCAACGCAGCATCAGCGCCCAGTTCTCGCGCCACCGCCAACCGGTCGGCATCGGCCGGTAGGCCACTGACGATCAGGTGCCCTGCGCCGCTCAGTTTGGCCATCAGAGCGCAAAGCAATCCAATCGGGCCAGGACCTATAACCAGGACGTGGTCGCCCGGACGGATGTGAGCATTCATGCATACCGCGTTGTAGGCAACACAACAGGGTTCGGTCAGGGCCGCCTTGTCGAACTCCAGACGCGGGGGCATGGCATGCAGGCAGCGCTCGGGCACTTTGACGAAATGCGTCATGGCTCCATTGACACCGTAGCCGAAGCCAAGCCGATGGGGATCGAGGTTGTACAACCCCCGGCGGCTGTAAGGCGAGAACTCATCGATGACGGCTGCCGTCTCGCTGACGGCCCGATCACCCTCCTTAAACTTGGCGACCCGACTTCCCGCCTTTGCCACGACCCCGCAGAACTCATGACCCAGGATGCAGGGGTAATTCACTTTCCAGCTGGGCGTGCCGTGCCACTGATGCAGATCGCTGCCGCAAACGCTCACAGCTTCCACCCTCAGCAAGACATCGCTCTCTCCTATGTCGGGAATCGGGACTTCACGGAACTCCACACTCAGCGGTTCAGAAGCATAGTTGACCACAGCCGGCATTCGAGCCGTCATGACTTCGTCTCCTTTTTGACCGTGATGTCGCCGTAGGAGTGAACTCGCTCACAAATCTGACGCAGGGCCGCCTCCACATCTCCTTCGGCGGTCCGGAAGGCTTTGGCATCAATAGCCAAGGGAGCGCCAATCACGACCAGTGGAGCTCCGTATTTGGGTGTTTCGATCGCCTGTTCGATGGTCAGTCCGCCCACCGCCTGCACGGGTACGCGAACGGCGGCCACGACTTCCTTCAGCTGGTCCAGAGGACTGGGGTAGGGAAGCCCTTTTTCCGTTCGAACGGTGCGCAGGTCATAGGCAATGTGATGGATCACGTAATCGCAACCGGCATCTTCCAGCAGTTTGGCGCCGGCCACCATATCGGGCATGCCCAAATTGTCCCCCATCACCTTGACGCCAAAGTCCCTGCCTGCTTTCACCACCTGCTCGATGGTTTCCGGGTGAGCTTGCCCCATCACCACCACCATGTTGGCTCCGGCTTTGGCCATCATCTGCGCCTCCAGCCACCCGCCATCCATCGTTTTCAAGTCCGCGACGATAGGCGTCTTGGGAAACGCAGACCGCAACTCCCGAACGCCCCTCATGCCCTCGGCGATGATCAAGGGGGTACCGGCTTCCAGCCAATCGACGCCGGCGCGCATGGCCATGCGCGCTGTTTCGAGAGCTTCCGGCACGGAAGTCAGGTCAAGCGAGATTTGAACAATGGGCTTCATCGAGCAGCCTTTCTTTGCCTGCTGGGAGGATCCGTTTGCCGCAGTCGCGACACTCTAACACTTTCCCCGGTGAATCTCCAGATGCTGTCGTGGCTGTCATCGCTCGCCGCTGAGGCGGGTCCCCATTCCTCGCGCCACGCGGGGAGAAGGCCGGGGGTGCGAAAAGACGGCTGGCCCATTCCCAGTGTGCAGAACTTGACTAGCACGACTCTTTGCGAGAACCTCCGTTTTGATGGGTCGAGCCCCATAGGTGCAGTTGTGGGCGACGGCCCTTCGGGCCTTGTGGTTCGGGAGGGCTACGTGACCCAACCCGATGGGCTGGCCTGAAGAATAGCGGTTGTTGGGCCTCAGAGCGGAAGAGGCTGGGCGCTCCGTAATGGTATCAGGCCAGCCGTTGACAGACAGCGCCGGCACCCGGTAACGAACAATGTGGCGATGGCGCAACAATCGAACGTGGAAGCCGTTATCACCGAGCATCTTCGGCAGTCGAGAGCTTGTCGTGACGGCGCTGATTGCTGTCTTTCTGCTCCAAAAAGCTTGGACAGAAGATGCAGCTGAGCGGACCCAGAGACCATTCGGACGAATAGTGGGGACCGTGCAGGATAGGAAGCAAGGGCGAATCAAGGGGGCGCTTATCACCATCGGAACAGGCAACAAAAAGTGTATTGTTCGGTCTGACAGAAGAGGATTCTTTCGAGCCGAACTGCGCCCCGACGTCTACGAAGTCCAAGTCGAGGCGTATCTGTTTCGGCCTTGTGTCTTTGAGAAGGTGCGGGCAAAGGCCGGATGTACAACGAGAATGCAGGTGGTCTTGGAGGTTGAAGGGATCAGCAGCGGCCCCCCACTCTAAGCGGGTAGCCACAGTTGCGACTCCGGAACCAATTGCTTAAGTCAGTTACTGAGGTGCGTGACGGCTCAAGCTCCGTTATGGATGTGCATCGGTGCCGTCGTGTTTCCCCCGTTCGGCAGCCTTCGAGAGCCGGCTCTACGAGGCAGGAAATCGTGTCAAGATGAGGGGCAGACAACGGCGGGTTCCGGTACCGGCGGTCGATGACGCAGGTAGCGAATGCCGAAGTAGGTGAGGACCACTGACAGAATTCCGATCAGCCAGAGCAAGAGCGTTCGGAAGTCGTGGTCTCTGATCCACCAGAGGGTTGGGTGTGAGGAAATGGCAACCAGGTGATTGCTGACGGCGCACTGCGCGAAAAGAAAAGCCGTTATTCTGCTCTCCGTCCGAAAGATCAGCCAGCCTGCCACAGTAAAGAGCAGCGCCTTTAAGACGGTGAACTTTCCGATCGAAACGAGCCAGCCCTGTTCGCGTACCCACTCCCGGAAAAGTTCGTTCACTTCGTAGGCTATGGGGACGCCCTTGACCGCAAACGTCACGTAAGTGCAGGTGAGGTCGATGGCAAACAGTAGGAATGCGATCAGAAAAAATTCAATGACCTTGCGTTTATTCATGGCATCCAATCTGCGGTCACGATTGAAGCGCTGACTCGTTTCCGGTGATAGCGAGAGCCCATCATCCATTCGTCTCTCTGCTTCTTTCGGCGGGAGTATCCGGAAGATTTATAAAAGTTGTGTTCATCCTGTACCTGACGGCTGAGAACGCTTTGATCGGCGCGGTTCGGAGGAAACCGAATGTTGCAACGAATCTGTGTCTTCTGCGGATCCAACAGTGGCAATCGTCCCGACTATCGCCACGCAGTTCTTTCCTTGGCCCGGGCGGCCGTGGAAAGGCGTGTCGCGATCGCCTATGGGGGAGCCAGCCGAGGATTAATGGGTGTGCTGGCGGATGAAGTCCTGGCACTGGGCGGCAGGGTATACGGAGTGCTCCCTCGAAGGCTGGACCTGGTGGAGATCGCTCATCCGTCACTGACGGAACTGTACCGCGTGGAGAGCATGCACCAGCGGAAGGCGGTCATGACCGAGTTAGCCGACGCGTTTGTGGCTCTTCCTGGCGGTTACGGCACTCTGGACGAGCTGTTCGAGGCACTGGCTTGGTCGCAATTGGGAATCCACCGCAAGCCTGTTGGACTCCTCAACGTTGCCGGCTTTTTCGATCAGCTTCTCAGCTACTTAGATCATGCTGTCGGAGAAGGGTTCCTCTCGCCGCACCACCGCGACCTGGTCATGACTTCAAACCACCCCGACGATCTGCTGGATCAGCTTTCCGTTGGAATTCCTCGAATGGAGCCGGAGGCCGGAGAGATCCCGTTGCCGTGACGGCCGGGGCCTCCGTGCCGATTGCCAGATCCCTGCCAAGTCCGAATTCGCTATTGTTTTTTGAGCGAGTCCCTCCCCATAATGACAGGTGATCATCATTCCATCCCGTGATTCCGCGGAGGAGTTCTATTGCAGCAGGCCGTGTTCTATTTGCCTTCCCGAAGACGCTGGTTGTCTTTCTTTTTGAGCGCCATCGTGACGTGGGGCCTTGCCGCCGCACAGCCGGCTAGTCTTTCAGGCCAGTCGAAACCAACCTCACCGGGCCAACACTCCGGCAAGAAGAGTGATCACGACAAGGAAAGCGAGAATGAAGAGCCCTTCACCTTTCGAGTTCCCGTTGACGTGGTGGTTGTGAACACTATCGTAACGGACAAAGACGGGAAGCCGGTGACCGACCTGACGCGAGAAGACTTCAAGGTTTTCGAGGATGGCCGGGAATTGCCCATTCACACCTTTGCCTTGGAGTCCTACAAGGCGGTCCAGATCACCGACGAGACAGGCCGTGTGCCCGGAGCGCGGGCGACTGAAGCCGAGGGAGACATCGGATCTTCCCAGCCGAGGCTGATTTCCCTCTTCATGGATGACCTCACGATGGAGTCGGCCTCTCAGTTTTATTTGGCGATCGAGGCCATGAAGAAGTTCGTGACCGAAGATATGGCCCCCGGGGACCAGGTTGCGATCACCGCCGGCTCGGGCCGGGCGGGCGTTCCGTTTACCAGCGATCGAGAGGTTTTACTGTCCGAGCTCGGGAACTTGCACAAGAAACTCAACACCGCTCTTGCCGGGAAAGCCACCTGTCCGGTGCTGACGGATCTGCAGGCCCAGAATATCTTCACGCAGGTGTCCGACGGCCGGTCGGAAGAAGTTGCCATTGTCGAAACCATTCAGTGTGCATCCATTGATGAGGTCTCATTGCCTCCCGAACAGGTTCGGTTACAGGCCCTCAACATCGCCCGGTCGCAGGCGGCCCAACAGCATCATGAAAGCCAGTACCGTAATCAGGTTTTGCTGAGTTCACTGCGAGCTCATGTGCGATCGCTCCGTCACTTTGATGCTAAGAAATTGGTCGTCATCTTTTCTGACGGATTCCTGTCGTACGAGCACCGCTTTCAGCTTCAGGACGTGGTCGACATGGCCCTTCGCTCCGGGGTTATCTTGAACGCCGTCGATCTGCGGGGGTTGTTCACCACCATGTTCTCGGCACAAGACACCGTAGCAGTAGGACAGACGCAAGAAAAGTTTGTCGTCCTGGCCCAGAAACCTGCGCTCTTCAGCGAAGACAAACTGCGCCAGATGGAACCCTTGGCGCAGATGGCTTACGACACGGGGGGGATTCTTTTTGAAGACAGCAACGACCTCCATGCTGGACTGAAGAAAATCGTCGACAGTCAGTCTTTCTACTATGTTCTGTCCTACAGTTCTCCCAACGCGAAGCCCGATGGCCGCTACCACAAGATCAAGCTGCAGGTGAATCGCCCCGGCGTCCACGTGACCCACCGGAAGGGCTACTATGCGCCTAAGGAGCAGCTTTCGTTCGAGCGGCGCAAGAAGGAAGACATCATGGAAGCCCTGCACGCTCCCGGAAACCTGAATGAAATCCCGATGCAGCTGTCCTACAACTACCATCAGCTGAATGATTCTCTCTACCAGCTGGCCGTTTTGACCAGGGTCAGTATTCGCGGCATGAAGTTCCTCGAGGAGGACTCGCGCCACAAGAACGTGATCCAGTTGGTCGTGGTGGCATTCGACGAAAATCAGAAGTATGTTGACGGCTTGGAAAAATCCATGGAGCTTAACCTGACGGAACCCAGTTACGCAGCCATGTTGCACTATGGTTTCACCTCGAAAGTGGACATCCAGGTGCCTCCCGGTCGCTACCAGATCAAGGCGGTAGTTCGGGAAAGTGTGCACACTAAAATGGGCTCTCTCAACAAGAGCATAGAGGTTCCCTGACGTAGCAGAGACGTTTGCCGAGCCGCTGTCACGGAGCTGAGTCTTGAAGCCAGGAAGGAGGAAACATGAAAAGGAAACTCCGAATGCCGCTTTCGGGTCGCCGGGTGGTGGCCGGCCTGTTGTGCCTGGGTGCGGCCTTGTTTGCCGAGCCGGGATCCGGGGTTCAGGCGCAGTCTTCAGGAGGATCTCTGCGTGTAGAGGTCGAACTGGTGACGGTGGAGGTCATTGCCCAGGACAAGAAGGGCGAACCGGTTCTAAACCTCAAGAAAGAGGATTTCCGCCTGTTTGACGATGGCAAGGAGCAGCCCATTGTTTCCTTTGACGTCGTGAGCGAAGCCGACCAGCCGCTGCCGACCAGCTTGCAGGACGTCGAAGCCGATGACCGTCGCGGAAAAGTGGTGTTGATTCTGTTTGACGATAGCACCATCACTCCCGCCAAGAGCACGACTGCCCGAGAATCCGCCGAGAAATACGTTCGGGAGCACATGCGTCCCTGGGATTTTTTTGGTGTTGCGACGTTCGGACTCAATCTCAAGATCATCCAGAATCTGACTCATGACGCCGGCAAAGTGGTGGAGGCCATCCGGCAGCCGGCCCAGTCATTCGCGAACACGATTGGGCGGAGCATCGACCAGGACAATCGCGGACCCAATCCCTTTCCGGGGCAGCCCCAGCAGCAGCCCACAGACCGCACCGATCCATTCGGTCTTAACAACCCAGCAGCCAGTCAAGAAGAAAGGTTTAGGGCGACTAATATGCTGCGCTCGCTGGGCTACCTGGCCAATTCACTCGGCCGAGTTAAGGGCAGAAAATCGATTCTCCTATTCTCTGAGGACCTTTCGGTGCCTCAGGACTTGAACTCTGAGCTTCGGAACGCGATCGACGTTTCGCAGCGGGCCAATGTGGCGTTTTACAGCATTGATGCCAAGGGACTCGACAGCAGCGTGGGAGCGCCCGGCTCGCGAAGCTTTCTGGAACGTCCTGCTGAGCGACCCGACAGACCTGCACGAAGCGGGTGGCTAGGTCTGGATCGGCTGGCCAGAGCTGTGCTGCCGGCGGCCGGTCTGCTAGCCGATCCTGCCGCAGGGTCGTTGAGACCGGCAGCCTTCCAGCAGCAAGGTGGAGGCCAGCAAGGAGGCGGACAAACCGGCGGTGGCCAGACTGGAGGCGGAACCGGCGGGGGTGGACAGACCGGCGGAGGGCAGGGGGGTGGCGGACAAACCGGCGGGCAGGGCGGACAAACCGGTGGCCAGCAAGGGGGAAATCAAGGCCAGTTTCCCAGTGATCCGAATTCCCGCCGCAACGATCCCTTCAACCGCAATGACCCGTTTGGTCGAGACGATTTCCAGCGCTTCGAGCGCGACGTTCGGATGGACAATGTTCTCCGCTCGGTCGCCCATGAAACGGGGGGCTTTGCAATTTTCAACACCAATAACCTCAACGAGGGCTTGGACAAGGTGGATCTTGAGCTGAGCAACTACTATCTTCTCGGCTTTGCTCCCACCAACGCGGGACGAGACCGCAAGTTCCGCAAATTGGAGGTCAAGACCAAAGCCAAGGGAGTAAAGCTCAAGTATCGAAAGGGATATTCCGACCATCGGCCTCCGGATGAACTGGCCGGCTCCAAGAGGGAGCGCACACTAATGAGTGCTATTGACTCGCCACAACCGCAGAGCCATGTTCCTCTAGCCTTCTCGTCAAGCTATTTTTACGACTCCCCTCAACTGGCTCGAGTTCCCATTTTTGCGCGGATTAAGGGGGGAACGATGGAAGTGAAGAAGAAAGGTTCCAACTACTTGCTGGAAGGAGAGGTGATGGGCGTGGCCTACGCCGAAGACGGGAGTGTAGCCGCTCGTTTCTCCGAATCGCTCGAGATCATGGTGGACAAGGAACGGGAGGAGGCCCTCAAGACCCAGGATATACCCTATAAAAACTACTTCAAGCTGCGCCCCGGTAAGTATCGCGTGAAACTGGCGGTGTCCGACCAGAAAGGCAAACTGGGAACCGCAGAAGAAACCCTCAGCGTTCCCCAATTACCTGAGGGCCAGGCGGCCACCAGCAGCCTAATTGTGACTCAACAGCTGTCCCAGTTGCCCGAGTTGATCCAGAACATCCAGGTGCGCCTTCTCGACGAAGCTGACCCACTTATCTACAAAGGACTGCAGATCACACCTCCGGTAGAGACCGTCGTTGAGAAGGACCACCCTGTGGCCCTCTACTACAAGATTTACAATCTCAAGGCCAGCGAACAGTCCATGGATCTGGCTGCCAAGCTGCAGTTCATCGATGCGGGAGGACAGACCATCGATGGACCGGCCCTCGACCTCGATGACGTGGCCTATCCGACAGGCCCCGGTGAGGTCGCCATCGGACTCAATCTGCCCATGAAGAGTCTTGCCCCAGGTAAGTACAAGGTACATATTGAAACGCAAGAAGCATCGGCCCAGCAGAGCGTGGTCTGCGAAACCGAGATCACGTTGCAGTGAGGGGATTGCCTGGCTCATCCGTCAAGGCCGGGTGAAGGACAAGAGGCAGGGTTGTACCGGAGTAAGGAAAATGGAGCGTCCAGAGTTTGAATCAAGCCTGCTGGAAGCCAGCGAGGTGAGAACGCGACCGGGCCACCACCCCAGCCAGATCGTACTGCGTGAGGTCAAGCCCGGCACCTACGCCACACACCTCAAAATCGTTCCTCCCGAACAGGAGTGCTCATTCATTCTGGGACGATACTTCTTCAGCCTGGCCGAAGCGACAAAGGACTATCAGCAACGAGTTCGTGAACTGGAAGAATCCTCATTGCGTCAGCGAGACTAGCTTTCTCGTGGTGAGACTCGAGGCCGGTCACGCCAGCTCGTAGTCGCGGAGGACGCGTTCGACGACCCGTTCGGTCCTCACCCCACGGGATCCTTTGACCAGAACTACGTCTCCAGGTTGCAGTTCCCTCACCAGAAAATCGGCGGCCTCTTCAGAGGACTCGCAGAAGGAAGTGTGGTCGGCGGGCATGCCGGCCTCGATCGCCCCCTCGATGAGTTCCTTGGCCCAGCCACGGACTCCGATCAGCCGATCCACGGCCGCCTCTGCAATCCCAGCGCCGCTGGAGCGATGGAGGAGGGGTGCCTGGCTGCCCAGTTCCAGCATTTCTCCGGCCACCACGATTCGCCTCTTCGCTTCAGGCACCGCACCAAGCATCCTGACCATCTCAGCCAGAGCGTGTGGGCTGGAATTGTAGGAATCGTCGATCAGGGTGAATCCGACTTTGAAACGAAACAGCTCTCCACGATGCTTGGCGGGTTGGGCCCTTTTCAGGGCGGCGACGATCTCGTGCACCCGAAGACCGAAATAGTGGCCGACGGCTGCCGCGGCCAGTCCATTGTAAAGAAAATGGCGCCCAGGAAGCGGCAAATGGCCCTCTTCCGCGCCCTCCGGTGTTGCGAGAACAAAATCGGTGCCCAAAAGACCGCGATCCCGGACATCCAGTGCTCGAATCTCCGCCTCGTCGCTCAAGCCGAAGAACAGGGTGGAGCCCGTGTGCCGTTTTCGCATGGCTCTAACGAGCTCGTCATCGGCATTGAGCACGGCAACCCCATCTTGCGGCAAGCTGTCGACGATTTCTGCCTCCGCGGCCGCGATGGCGTCTAAATTCTCAAAGAACTCCATGTGCTCAATTTGAACGGATACGACCACGCCCACCGTCGGGCGCGCAATCCGGCAGAGTGCCTTCAGCTCACCGGGGTGATTCATACCCATTTCCAAAACCGAGAACTGGAAGTCTTTGGCTCGATTTCCATCGCTCACCATTCGCAATATGGAGAGAGGAAGCCCATAGGCATTGTTGAAGTTTCCGATGGTTTTCAGGACTCTGCCGGCCCTCTCCAGTACCAAGGCGGTCATCTCTTTGGTGGTGGTCTTTCCCACGCTGCCCGCAATCCCTATGACCGGGCCGTTCCAATCGAGCAGAACCTGACGGGCAAGTTCCTGCAACGCGGCTAGAGTGTCCCCCACCCAAATCAGCCTGGTTGCTTTGGCGTCGGGTATAGATACCCTGTGCGACACAACCGCAGCCAGCGCACCGGCTTCAAGGGCCTGATCCACGAAGTGGTGTCCATCGAACTTTTCCCCGGAAATGGCGACAAAAAGTTCTCCCGGCTGGATCGTTCTGGAATCGATGCTGTAGCCCGAGGGAATGTTGCTGCCCAGCTGCGGATCAGCGATCGACGTCCCTAGGGCGTGGGCGATCTGTTCAAGGGTCATGCTTTGGCCTGGAAAGGACCTCGAGGCAGCGCGCTTGAATTCACGACACGAATTTGTACCCGGTTCCTCGCACGGTCAGGATATGACGTGGGTTTTCAGGATCTTCTTCAATTTTCTGGCGGAGCTTCACGATCTGGTTGTCCACGGTTCGGGTGGTGGGATAAGCGTCGTATCCCCATACCTCATTCAGCAGGCGATCCCGAGAGATCACCACTCCTTCATTGCTGACCATCAGCCTCAGAATGGCGAGCTCCCTGGTGGTCAACGGTATCAATTCATCGCCGCGTTGCACTTCCATTTTCACAAAATCGACGGTGGTCGAACCGATGCGGCAGTGGGCCACCAGATACTTCTTACCTGCCGAGCGCTTGAGAATGGCCTGAACGCGGCCTAGCAGCTCTCGAATGCTGAACGGCTTTGAAACGTAATCGTCGGCACCCAATTCAAAGCCTGTGACCCGTTCTTCCTCAGTATTCTTAGCGGTAAGGAAGAGAATGGGAGTGGTGATTCCCTCGTGGCGGAGTGTTTTGCAGATTTCTTCACCCGCCAGCTTGGGTAACATCAAATCCAGAAGGATGAGGTCCTGAGTCGGATCCCGAGCTCGATCGAGCCCCCTCAGTCCATCCTGGACCGTCTCGACTTCGTAACCTTCCGCCCGTAGATTGGTCTCCAGTGCCTTGGCAATGGCCCGGTCGTCTTCGATCACAAGAACTTTATACATGTCGATCCGCCCACAGCGAGTTGTTCCAGACAATGAAGTCTAAGCGTATGCGGTAAAACTGAAAAGAGGAAAGTCAATGAATCGCTGCCAGGCCCTAGACACGACCACTGGCCGAAGGCGCTGGCGCTAGGCCAATACCGAAGGCCTGTGGAGTCGAGAGGTGGCGGTGTCCATGACCATTTAGGTTCGAAGGGAGTGGATACCTGCCAGGGGGAGTTCAATGATAAATCGGGTCCCGGCGCCTGCGGTGCTTTCCACTCGGATCGTGCCGCCGTGGGCTTCCACAAATGCCTTACACAGGGTCAAGCCCAAACCGGTGCCGGACATCGCGGGGTCAAGCTCAGAGCCCCGGAAGAACTTTTCAAAAATCCTGTCTTGCTCCTCGGGTTTGATGCCGATTCCCTTGTCCATCGTCTCCCAAATTGCCCGCTGACCGTTTTGGGTCACGCGAATCATCAGCTGACGGCTGTCCGGAGAGAACTTGAGACTGTTGCTGATAAGGTTCAGTGCTGTTTGCTTGAGAGCAGCCCGGTCCGCGCGCTGCAGAACAAGATTGTCCGGCAGATCGATGTTGAGGTCAAAACCGGCCTCGTCAAGTTGGTGGGAAAAGAGGTTCAGGCTCTCCCGAATGACCTGAACCAGGTCCACTCTCTGCCAGTTGTAGCGCTTCTTGTCGTTTTCCAACCGTGTAAACTCCAAGACGTCGGCGATGAGCAGATTGAGCCGGTCCGACTCCTCCAGAATAGTGCCGGCGCTGGAAGCAATGAGTTGGTCGGTTGAACCGAGCCGGCTAAGTGTCTCGGCGTGGAGGCGGATAGCAGTCAGGGGTGTTCGAAGCTCGTGGGACACATTGGTGATGAAATCGGTGCGCAGCTTGGCCAAGCGGTGCTGCTCTCGGACCGCCCTTTGTCCGAAAATGAGAATCAGAACACACGATCCGGCGGAGAATACCACGATCGCGAGATACAGGATGTTCTTGACCCAGGACCGGCGCTCAACTTCGGTGGGGTCCCGTGGGCGAACCACCGCCACATACTGGGGAGCTCGTGGGTCAATGATCCGGGACTCCGATAGCGACTCAGATGGAATGGACGAGGGCTCCCTTTGAATCCGGATGGTCAATTCCGGGGCGCGCCAACTGGCTCGTGCGACCAGATCCTCAAGTTCACGAGAGAAAGCGTCGAGGTCGATGGCCAACCCCACCACTTCAACCACGCTGCCGCTCACGAACTTGCAGGTTACCAGCACCGGATCTTCACTGAGATCGCTGGTCAGATACTGGACCGGAAGGTTCGTCTTGGCAACGTTATAGAGGTGGCGTCGCAGCAGCAAGTTAAGGCGTGGAAGGTATCGTTCGGCCAAGTGGATCTGCCTCAGCAGCCGGTCGGTTCGATGCTGCCGGTTCAGCCAGGCCTCGGAATCATTTCGCCGTCGGCACTGTTCGCGAAGCCGTTCCAACCACAGTGCTGAAGCGGCATTCAGAAAGAGTTGCCCGAGATCGTAGGCCTTCAGCAATCGATCTGAAGCATCGGACTGGAACTGGAGTTCCAATCCGGACGCGGGAGTAAACTCCAGCAGAAGCACCAGAGCGGGCAGAAAGGTGGGTACACCATCGGGAGAGCGGCTGGATGGCGAGAGGCCAAGTAGAGTTCTTGCCAGGGACAACGCCAGTTCCCGATCGTTGCGGGCGGCGGCGCCCAGGAGTCTCCGGTACGTATCCAGAGCAGCGGCATCACTCAACCCGGTCCCGGCCACATCACCGTTAGAGGTGACTGTGTGCGACCTCGCAATCTCCTGGTTTCTCGGCTGAGAGAGCAAGGCTGGAGCCTGCGGATAGAGCTGAAATGGCGGGTACAAAAACATCCCTGAGCTGTCGAGTGCGAATCCCGCCACGAACGGTGGTAGCTCACGATCCCACAGTCTCAGCGCCTGAAGAGTCTGTTCCCCCATCTGAGCGGGAAAACTCTGGAGGGCGGACTGCCAGGTCTCATCGAGTTTGCGGCGAAACAACTCTTGGGTCTGATCCAGGCTAATGCGTTCCTGCTCCAACAGCACTTGCTCTTCGAAACGAAGCTGCCGGCTCAGGAAATGCAGGCATAAGCCGGTGAGAACCAGAACGCCAAACAAGGCGGCTGGCACAAACCAGGAGACCGGGTTGCGAGAAGATGACTGCGGGGCCACCCTGGCATCGTAGCGCATGCCGCCTGGCAAAGGGAAGAGGCCTGACTCAGTGGGCTTGGGCGTATCAGGGGCGACCAAACTTCGGATCAGACGAGGGGTTTCAAATTCCGTCCGGCGATGGCGAAGTAAATCGTGCCCAGCAGACCGAAGGCGAAGGCCGTCAACAGGTTGGTTGTGGGGGAAAGGACCGTTGGCGCCCAGGCCACATGGCTCGGGTCTACCCCCATCGCTTCAGCGACCATCTGCAGAGCCGAACCATCCCACAACAGAGCGCCAACGAAAGCGGCGACCGATACCACCAAGTCTCTCAACAGGTAGTACAAACCAAAGGTACTGGCTTTATGATCCTCTGCAGCCAAGTCCATGATCAAAGCTTTCCGCGTCGGTTCGCCGAACTCTTTCAACCCGCGGACCACAAACGCTAGTACCATCGTCCAGAATGTCTTCGAAAACAAAAGAAGCAAAGGGAACGCACTAAAAAAGCCAAAGGTGATGAGGACGAAAGGCTTCTTGGTGCCTTGGTCTGCCAGGTAGGCCACAGGTACGTAGATGAGCATGGCCGTGACCATCTCAACGGTGGTGAGCAGTCCGAACTGCACCGGCGTGATACCGTGAATTTGGACGCACCAGATCACGACAAAGGCATAGGGAATTTGTTCGCAGAACCGCACCAGGATATCCGCGACCAAGAGGTTTCGAAGCGCCGGATTGAGAAGGCGGGGCGAGGCGGGAAGGATCACGCCTTTTCGGCTCGGATTTTCCGGCAGCAGCAGCTGCTGGAGCACCAATGACAGGACGCCCAAAACCAGGGCGACGGCAAAGGCCAGTCGAATGCCGGTCTCCTCGCCAAAGCCAACAATCATGAATCCCCCCAGTAGCGGGCCCAAAGCCATTGGGAGTCGTCGCACCAGGGAGTGCATCGATACGCCCATCGTACGTTTGGCCCGAGGCAGGGCGCTGGCGATCAGCCCCATCGTGGCAGGAAGCGAAATGGCGGACCAGGAAAGAAAGAATACCGAACCAAGGATAACTGCTTGCCAGAAAGGGAAGAGAATGACGATCAAGTAGCCGAACATCGCCAGCAGGTTGAATAGCACCAGCGCTCGCTTGTAGCCCAGGCGATCGCTCAGATAGCCGCCCGGGAAGGAATAGAGGGCACTGAGCAAATTGTCCAAGCCGTTGAGAAGTCCGACCGAGAAGGCTCCACCTCCCAATGCAAATAGATAGAGCGGTAAAAAGCGCTCCGCCATCTTCTCTCCCAGTCCGACCAATACAACCATGGCCAGCAAGACGAGGATGCTTCTTCGCAGTCCCAGGAAGTCAGCGAGACGATGAGTCGGATTGGTCGGAGTTTCAGGTGGAATCGCCATACCGGTTGCAGGTTGCTGGCAAAACATTCAGGTTTTGGACCGGTTTTGGAGCGGCACTTGAGTCTGCGACCGCCGTTCCGTTCAGGCCGGCTTGGGGTTTTGTAGCGCAGATCCTGACTGAATGGCAGGGAAGGAGCGACTCCGCCGTGATCACCTAGGCTGGCGCCAGGAAGTACACCAGGAACGCGAGACTGGCGACGATGAGTAGAGGGGAGACGTCGCGAAAGGCTCCAGCCAACACCTTCAACGCTGCATAGGTGATCAACCCGGCCCCGATGCCGTTACTGATCGAGTAGGTAAAAGGCATCACTAACATCGTCATAAAGGCTGGGAGAGCCTCGTCCAGTCGGTTCCACGAAATCTCCCGAACGCCGGACATCATGAGGAATCCCACCAAAACCAAAGCCGGTGCGGTGGCTTCCTTGGGAATCATGGCAGCAAGAGGATTGAGGAACATGCCCAGGTAAAACAACAATCCCACAACCACCGCGGTGAGGCCAGTACGCCCTCCCTCGGCGATTCCAGCTGCACTTTCGATGAAGGTGGTGTTGCTGCTGCTGTTGGCCAAGCCACCCAGAGCTGCACCCAGCGAGTCCACCAACAAGACTCGACGAATCGCGGGCAGTTTGCCCTCTTGATTTAGCAGACCCGCTTCACTACTCAAGCCCATGACGGTTCCCATAGTATCGAAAAAGTCAGAGAGCATCAGTGAGAAGGTCACTAAGAGCGAAGAAGCCACCCCAAGGCGAAATAGAAAGCCGAAATCAAGGCGGCCAAGAACCGCGTGGGGCCCCCACAGGCCCTCGGGAAAACCCACGAATTGCTCCGGGATCAAGGCGGCATTTCCGAAGGCTCTCCCCTCGCCAAGAGTGTGATTGACTCCAACAGCCAAGAATGTGGAAAACAAGATACCCCAGAGCAAGGCGCCCCGGACGCGGCGGGCTAGGAGGGCCGCGGTCAAGATCAGGCCGAGAATAAACACCGCGAAAGGTAGGCTTTGAACCGGGCCGAGTGTCAGAACGGTCCCTCTTCCCCGGCTCACCAAGCCCCCGTTGACCAAACCGATCAGGGCGATGAACAGGCCTATGCCGACAGCGATGGCTTGCTTTAGAGCTGCGGGAATGGCCTCCATGATTGCTTCCCGCAATCGCGTCAACACCAATACCGTGATGATCGCTCCCTCCAGAAACACAACTGCCATGGCTTCTGGCCAGGTGAGCTCGAGTTGCCCCACCAGCTGATACGCAACCACGGCGTTCAATCCCATGCCGGGGGCCATGGCAAAAGGGTAGTTGGAGAGGATACCCATCAGAATGGACAACGTGCCGGCGGTTAGGCAGGAAACCGTCAAAACCGCTGGAAATGACAGCGACTCACCGGCACGGTCGGTCACCGAGCCGAGAATGCTGGGGTTTACAAAGATGATATAGGCCATCACCATGAAGGTGGCCAATCCTGCTCTGAGTTCGATGGCCAGGCTCGATCCTCTGGCGTGGAAGCGGAACACTCTGTCCAGCCAGGCCGCTGCTCCTCCGTCTGAGGCTTTCCCTGAACTCCAGAGTGAGTTGGAGCCGAACTCGGAAATGGCTCCCTCCTTCGTCTTTGTAGGATCCAGAAACTCTCAAGAAAACGGCAAAGTATAGCATGAGGTGATAGGTGAGGAGTCACGCGCGGCCGCCCTTCAAATGAAAAGACACTTGCTCCAAAGCTCGTTGAGTGAATATAGTGAAGCGACATGCGAAAGCGCACTCCAAGACTCTCGCTGGCTCGCCTGATCCTGGTTACGGGTTTCGCAGCACTCCTCCTCCTGTCTCTGGCTGCCAGCGCCGCGCACTTCCACGACAACCTGGCAGGAAGATCCTGCGGGGTTTGTCACCTGGGGAAGACTCTAACCCTACCCGCCATTCAGAGTGTGGCTTTTGGGGTCTTTCTTCTCGTGGCCTGGGCGTCTGCCAGCAATCAAAACGATGTCGCTTGTGACCCCTCGATCGGTACTCCCCCTGGCCGAGCTCCTCCCTGTGAGATCTCTAACTGACTTTCGATTCGACTCGCTGCGTCGCTAAGACTCGTCATTCGAGTCGGCAAGCCATTGCCGACTGCGTATCGCCTTCGATCGGAATCATGTCTCATAAGGAGCCGCTTTGATGCATCGTCGATTTCATTTCATTCCCAGCCTGCTTCTGGCTGCGGTGTCTTTGGTGCCTCTTGCCGCTGGTCAGCCTGCCACCGGCGTTCTGCAGGGGGAAGTCACGTTTAAGCAGGGAGGATATCCGGCACACAACGCCACCGTGTTTCTGGTTCAGCTCCGTCGGGATGCTGAGACCAACAGCGAGGGCCGATACGAGTTTCGCAACGTTCCGCCCGGCCGCTACGACGTCGTGGTGCACCTTCACTCGCTCAGCGATGAACGACAAACGGTTGTGGTCGAGGCTGGGAGGATCGCGAAACTGAATTTCGAGCTTCGCCTGGCGCCGTTTAAGGAAGAAATCACTGTTACGGCTTCCGGGCAGCAGGAAACGACGTTCGAGTCGTTTCAATCGGTCACCAGCATCGAGTCACTGGAGCTGGCGGAAAAGAGCAGAACTTCGCTAGGCGAAGTCCTGGACAATCAACCTGGGATTGCCAAGCGAAGTTTTGGTCCCGGGTCGGCTCGACCGGTGATTCGGGGCTTTGATGGCGACAGGGTCCTGGTGCTGCAGGATGGAATTCGGACTGGAACTCTCTCCTCGGCCTCCGGCGACCATGGGGAACTGATGGATGCGTCCTCACTCGAGAAACTGGAAGTGGTGAAAGGCCCGGCGACGCTGCTGTATGGGAGCAATGCAATGGGTGGGGTGATCAATGCGGTGACCCGCCATCATCAGCTGCACGAGCACCCGCATGCAGGGATGCGGGGCTACTTCACCGGCATTGGCGGGTCGAGCAACGGTCATGCCGGTGGAAGCGCGGGTTTCGAGTATGGGATTCAGCACTGGCTACTCTGGGGAAGCGGGGGCGGACAACGAACAGGAGATTATGGCACGCCGATCGGAACGATCGAAAACTCCAAGACCCGCGTCAGTAACGGTTCAGGCGGCTTCGGCTGGTTCGGCGACAAAGCCTCTGCCAGCCTCGGATACGATTACAACGACAGTCGCTACGGAGTACCGTTCGCCAGCCAGTTCGGTCTTCACGACGATGGCTCTGCCGGCCGAGAGGCGAAGCACGACCTCGTCGATTTGCAGCTGCGACGGCAAAGTCTTCAGTTCAACGGAGGGCTGCGGACCCTTCAACACATCGACGCCTTTCGGCTGAAACTGAATTACACCCGCTATGACCACCAGGAGCTGGAAGGCTCGAGCATCGGGACGACCTTCGACAACAGGCAGTTCATCTATCGAGGTGAATTCGATCAGAAGAAAGCAGGACCTCTTTCGGGCACCTTCGGATTCTGGGGCCTCCATCGAGACTTTGAGAGTAGCGGGGAGGAAGCTCTAACACCCCCTGTGACGCAAAATGCCTTGGCTCTGTTTGCTCTCCAGCGGCTGACATTCGAGCCCATCCGTTTTCAGTTCGGCGGCCGCATTGAATACAACGGATATGACCCGGTCGGGCTCGAGGCGCGGTCGTTCACTGGTGTGTCCGGCGCGGTTGGGGTTCATGTGCCGCTTTGGAAAGGAGGTGCGTTGGTCAGCAACTACACCCACACCTACCGAGCGCCCGCCCTTGAAGAGCTTTACAACCACGGACCACATATCGGAAACCTGACCTTTGAGATTGGCACCGCTGCTCTACGCAGGGAATTGGGAGATGGTGTCGACTTCTCGCTACGCCACTCGGCTAAACGGGTCCGGGGGCAGGTAGACATCTTTTATTATGGCATCAGAGATTTCGTCTATTTGGCTCCGACCGGAGCCGTAGAGGACGGCTTGCCAACGGCAGAGTATCGCCAGGGGAATAGTCGTTTTTCGGGCATGGAAGCGGGTCTGGACTTCGAGGTTCGGCCGAACTTCTGGCTGAAGTTGGGGATGGACTCGGTGAAAGCCAGGCTTCGGGCCGATGACACGCCTCTCCCAAGGATTCCGCCTCTGCGTGGCCGAGTAGGCCTCGACTTCCTCTGGAAAGGGGTCAGCATTCGTCCCGGTCTACTCCTGGCCGGCGCCCAGGAAAAGCTGTTTCCGACGGAGAGCCGTACGGCCGGCTACACGGTCGTCAATCTGGATGCCTCCTACACGCTGGCGCAACAGCATCTTGCACACAACTTTTCCGTGAGTGCCTTTAATCTGGGGGACAGGCTATACCGAAACCATCTGTCCTTCATCAAGGAGCTGGCGCCGGAGATGGGGCGGGGAGTGCGCGTTACCTATGCGATGCGTTTCTTCTAAGACCCGCCTAAGTGTCGAGTTGAGAGAGGCGTCAAACCGCCGGCTGGCCGAAGTCACTGGCGGGTTACTTTGTACCTGGGTTATGCTTGGGTTGTTTCGGGGAGTCGTTGCGGCCGTGGCGCTCCCTACCGAGAGATCCTACTGAACAGGAATCGCCATTCATGAAATCGAACTGCCACACGCATACTTCCCACACCCACCAGCACGATGACGATTGTGAACACACTTTAGTGGAGCACGAGGATCATACCGACTATCTCCACGATGGGCATTTGCACCACCTTCATGAAGAGCATGTGGACGATCACACCATCGCCGTCGGAAAACGCAACCCGTCCGCTTGTACCCCCGACCACGATTGCGGCGGCCATGAGAAGGGGCACCGTCACGGCAAGGGATGCGGGCACGAGGCTGTGCCGCATGGCGACCACATCGATTACTTGGTTGACGGCCATCTTCACCGCTACCATGATGGTCACTGCGACGATCACGGCGCCCTAAAGGTGCTGAAGCGCGGGAAACCTAAAGTTCCCCAGTCCTGACGCTCTGGCTCATGGGAAAGCGGGCTACGGGAGGCGGCGGTAACGGCGAAGGGCCTGCGCGCAGTAACCGGAGGCCGTTGAGGGTGACCAGCAAGGTGGCGCCGGTATCGGCCGCGATGGCCATCCACAGCGTGGCCAGATCGAAAAAGGCCAGCACCAGGAAGACGGCTTTCGCTGCAAGCGCAAACGTCACATTCTGCTTCACGATGGCCAACGTGCGCCGTGCGTGTTGAATGAGAAAGGGAACCTTTGAGAGATCGCCGGACATAATAACCACGCCGGCTGTTTCGAGAGCAGCATCTGTCCCGGTTGTTCCCAGCGCGATTCCGATCGTGGCATTGGCCATGGCGGGTGCATCATTGACGCCGTCACCAATCATGGCTACCGAGCCGTGCCTGGCTGCCAACTCCTGAACGGCGGTGGCTTTTTCCAGCGGCAAGAGGTTGGAGCGAACTTCGTTGATGCCCAGTTCGCCGGCGACGGCCTGGGCGCAAACAGGGTTATCGCCTGTCAGCATCACCACTGCCTGAAGTCCCTGCCTCTTCATGCCAGTGAGTGCTGTGCGCGCTTCGGATCGGATTCCGTCCGCAATGCTAATGAGGGCCCAAACGTGATGATCGTCGCCGAAGACCACGACGGTTTGCCCTAGTTCCTCGAACTGGCTGGCTCGATCGTGGACGTCGGCCGTCTCGATGCCTTTCTCGTGCAGTAGCCGGTGGCTTCCAATCCAAAAGCGTTTCCCTCCAATGTGGGCCTCAGCCCCCTGGCCCAGCAGGGCCTTGAAGTTCGGCGCTCCCAAGGGCCGGATACCTTTGGATTCGGTGTAGCGAACCAGGGCCTTGCCCAAAGGGTGCTCGCTGCGCATCTCGAGGGCGGCCACGCGCTCCAGTACCTCGATCTCGCTGTGGCCATTGAGTGTGATGACGCACTGAACCTCGGGTTCACCGCGGGTCAAGACCCCGGTCTTGTCAATGGCAGCGGCTCTCAGGCGGGAAGCCGCTTCCAGGTAAGATCCACCCTTGATCAGCACACCTCTCCGGGCTGCGGAAGTCAGACCGGCCACAATACTCACCGGAGTGGAAATGACCAATGCGCAGGGGCAAGCGATGACCAGGACGATCAATCCGCGGTAAAACCAGGCGTTCCACTGGCCGTCCAGGACAAGGGGCGGCACGAGCCAGATAGACAAGGTGAGCAGAATCATGATGGGCGTGTAGTAGCGCGCAAACGTCTCCACCCACCGCTCTGCCGGGGCTCGTCGCGAGGAGGCTTCCTGCACTTGCTTCACAATATTGGCAAATGTGGTATTGGCTGCGTCACGCGTGGTCTCGATTTCGAGAGCGCCTTCGCCATTGATGGTTCCAGCGAAGATGAGGTCTCCCGTCGTCTTGGCGACCGGTATGGACTCTCCCGTTATAGGAGCTTGGTTCACCGAGGAAGCACCCGATCGGACATGACCGTCGAGCGGGATCTTTTCCCCGGGCTTGACCAGCACCATGGAACCCACTGGAACTTGTCCAACAGGGAGACGTTGTTGACCACCGTTGTTTAGCAGTGTGGCCTCCTGGGGGGCCATCTGCATCAGCGCCCCAATGGCTTGCCGCGCTCGTCCCAGGCTCCACGTTTCAAGCAGGCTGGCCACGGAAAACAGAAACGCCACCGAAGCGGCTTCGGACCACTCCCCCAGAAACGACGCACCTGCGATGGAAATCCACATGAGGAGATTCATATCCGGACGCAGCCGCCTGGCGGCGTGAATAGCCTTGCGCAGGGCAAACCAACCTCCCGAGAAAATCGCGGTTAGGAAGAACCCAAGCGTCAAGGAATCCACGTGCTCGCCGGTGCCGTGATGCGACAGCGCGTGCCAGGGATCGTCGGACGAAGCGACGTGCAGCACCAACCCAGCCAGCAGACAGACCCCGCTCAGGATCGACAACCCCAAGTGAGTTTTCTGCTCGGGATGGGAGGGGCGGCGGAGCGACCTAGGGGGCCAAGGAGTGGCCCGCATGCCGGTCTTAGAGACCCGCTGGGCCAGTTGAGTGGGGGAGATCTGGCGATCATCGAACTCGACGGTCATCTTGGAGTGGATGACGTCAAACGACAGATCCAAGACACCCGCGCAGCAACCCAGCTCCTCCTTCAAGGCCGATACCTCTTCGGCACAATGAAGTCCTTGAACCAAAAACTCAGTACGTGTCGCCATTCGATCTCCAGCACTCTTGGCATCTCTTGAGATGCTGCTCTAAAATACCGCAATTTCATTCAGATGGCGAGGTAGGCAAGGAGAATCGAACCATGGGACAGGAAGAGTTGGGCAGAGCCTTTCTGCAGCAGGCGCAGGACCATCTTTCAACGGATTTCATGCCGAAGATCGAGAAGTGCGTTCAAATGCTGGACGAGCAGGAGATCTGGTGGCGGGCCCACGAGTCGAACAACAGCGTCGGCAACCTTCTGCTACACCTGAGCGGAAATGTCAGGCAATGGATTATTTCCGGTCTGGGAGGCGCGCCTGATCGCCGGGAGCGATCCCTCGAGTTTTCGGAAAGAGGGCCCGCCGCAAAGATCGACCTTTGGAGAGGCTTGAAGGCCACGGTAGAGGACGCCGGTCAAGTGCTGCGCGACTTTCCTCCGGATCGGTTACTGGAGGTCCGCCGGATTCAGGGATACTCCAAGACCGCCCTCCAGGCAGTCTTCCATGTTGTGGAGCACTTCTCGTTTCACACCGGCCAGATTGTTTATATCGCCAAGCTCAAGAAGGGAATGGACCTGAAGTTCTATAACCTGTGAAGGGGGCATCTCTCTGAGGTGTCTCCGACCCGGGAGTTTCGGGGACGAAGGTGAGGCACCGTGGGAGAACTGAACGAGTGGCGCTTGGGTCTGAACTGCGGTGGAAGCCGCACCTCAGTGTCGGCTCCCACCATGATCAAACGAGATCAAGCTTTCTGGAAATTCGCCGAGATCGTGAGCTTGCCCCACTGCAGGGTGAACTTTCCGCCGCTGCCCTGCTTCTCGAGTTTGACGGTCACCAGCTCTTCCGAGGTCGAGGCTTGATGGTACTTCAACGGTATTTCTGCCACGACCGACTTGTCTTCCTTCAGAATTTTCAGATGCCAGGTTCCTTTTTCCACGAATTTGGCCCGCAAAACGTATTTGCCCTTGGGAACCAGCTTGTCGCCGAACTTGAGGTCAGCATCGGTGCTCAGCGTCGTGGCCGCGTTCGACCCCATGCGCCACTCGTCTCCAGGAGAAATCAAGCTTTCGGGGTCGCGGCCTTTCAACTCGGGGCGGCCATACTCAACCGTGACTTTGGCCCCTCCAAGATCTAGCGTGGCCTCTCCGCGCTCTCCCGCCATGGGTTGAGCCTGGGCCGGCCAGCACAGAAGGCTGAGGGCGATCACCGGGAGAATCCATTTTTTCATTTTGTCTCTGCTCCTTTTGTCGATCATCATGTGAATTAAGTCTGACCCTTGCGGGGGCGACCAAAGATTATACGCACCCGATAAAGAGTTTGACAACGGGCGGCTGGAGGTCCTTGGAACCGATACACCTCCAGGAGACGTGCACTCCGGTGTACGCGGAGCAGGTGGCCTTGGGCAGAGTGCCCCCAGTTGGGAGAGACTATGAATCAGGTAATGAAGCCGATCTTGGGAACGCTGGCGGCTTTTGTCGTCATGTTCGGATTGGCTGGAATCTTCAACACGTTTCTGATTGCCGATCTCCTGCGCCAGAACGTCAATCCGGTCATGCTGCGAACGCCGCAGAATCGACTTCTGATTGGCCTGGGGTACCTGGTATTAGCCTTGCTAATGACGGCTCTCTACCCCCGGATTGCCCGGGCCGATCATCCTGTATTCCTGCGTGGTCTGTTGTTTGGAATGATTATTGGATTGCTCTGGATGCTTCCGATGAGCCTCGTCCTCCACGGAGTCTATAATCTTCCCGGCATGGCTCTATTGCTGGATACTGCTTGGGCGCTCATCGAACAAGGCCTCGGTGGAGTTGTCATCGCAGTGATTTATGGACGTGACACCGGAAAGTAGGCTGACTCGGCTCCATGGGCTTTGAGCCGGGACCGCAGCAGAACAAGTGTCATACCTTCGAGGAGTCAGGTCATGGAGCGAGCTCGTGACGTATCGGGGTTCCGGATTCTGGACCATCCCGCTGATCTGGGGATCGAAGCCTGGGGCTCCAGTCTGAACCAGGCGTTTGAACAGGCCGCCTTGGGTTTGATCTCCGTGATCCTCAATCCGCAAATGGTGAACGCGCGCGAGCAAAGAAGTATCCGGCTGGAGGCAGCGGATGACCACCAGCTCCTCGTCAAGTGGCTCACCGAGATTCTCTACCTCTATGATGGCGATCGATTTGTGGCGACCCAGTTTAAGATCGCCTCTCTCTCAGGACCAAGGCTCGAAGCGGTGGTCGGCGGAGAAGCGTTCGATCCGGACCGCCATGAGACTCGCCTGGATGTCAAAGCGATCACCTATCATCAGCTTCAAATCAGCCAGTCGCCGGAACGCAGTTCCCTGCAAGTCTTTCTGGATATCTAGCCTTCCTGATTTCCTCTCCCACTGCGCAACTGCAGCCAAAGACGCTCAGCGCTGGGGTGTGAAACCTGGATCGGAATTCCCCTGAACCCGACCGGGACATATAATTGAAGGTGTGAGGTGCAAGCGGCGGTAGCATCGCCTGGGTGAGGATCATGCTAAAGAAGCTGGACGAACACCGTTTCCTGGTTCCGCGGACCTATCGAAGCGGGATGAGGATTGACGGATTGATCTATGCCAATGACGCACTGATCGAGCAGATTCAAAAGGATCAGACGCTGGACCAGGTAGCCAATGTTGCGACTCTTCCGGGTTTGGTCGGGTGCTCGTTGGCTATGCCTGATGCCCACCAGGGATACGGCTTCTGCATCGGTGGCGTGGCTGCGGCGGACCTCAATGAGGGAGTGGTTTCAGCAGGGGGAGTGGGGTTCGACATCAATTGCGGAGTGCGATTGTTGGCTTCACCGTTTCAACAGGATGAAGTTCGACCCAAGCTGGAGCCCTTACTCAACCAGCTGTTCCGTGATATTCCGTGCGGTACCGGCCGCCGGGGTCTGCTGGAGATGGGTAAACCTGAATTGGATCGAGTCCTGCGAGAAGGCGCTCGCTGGGCCGTGAGCCGCGGGTACGGCCACGAGGCAGATCTGGCTCACATCGAGGAATTTGGTCAGCTGGCCGGGGCGGATCCGGCCTTGGTCAGCCCGCGTGCCAAAACGAGAGGCCACGACCAGCTGGGAACGCTGGGCTCAGGGAATCATTTCCTGGAAATTCAGGTGGTCAGCGAGGTGTTTCTGCCTGAGGTAGGTTCGCGGCTGGGTCTCAGCGCAGGGCAGATCGTCGTATTGGTTCACAGCGGTTCGCGGGGACTCGGTCACCAGGTATGTACTGACTTTCTGGATGTCATGCAAGGCGCAATGAAAAGATACGGCATCTCGGTGGTGGACCGCCAACTTGCGTGTGTGCCGGTGCGATCCAATGAAGGGCAGGACTATCTGGCAGCCATGGCCGGCGCAGCCAACTTTGCGTTCGCCAATCGCCAGATGATCACGCACTGGACGCGGCAAGCCTTCCAGCGGATTCTTGGCAACGGCCACCTGAAAGTGGTCTACGACGTCTGCCACAACATCGCCAAGCGGGAGCGACACGAGATCGACGGCAGCCAGCGGGAGGTACTTGTGCACCGCAAAGGCGCGACCCGGGCTTTCCCCAAGGGACATCCCGAGCTGCCGCCCGAACTTCGCGATGTAGGCCAGCCCGTCTTGATTCCTGGCAGCATGGGGACCTGCTCTTATGTGCTGATTGGCAACGAGAGTACGATGAAGGAAACCTTTGGGTCCTCCTGCCATGGCGCAGGCCGCGCCAAGAGCAGGAGCCAGGCCAAGCGGGAGACATCGGCTGAGGAGTTGCTGGCCCAGATGAAAGGCAAAGGGATCCTGGTGAAAGGTCAAAGCCGATCCGGTCTCACTGAGGAAAAGCCGGATGCTTACAAGGATGTGAGCCAGGTTGTAGAAGTGATGCGTCGGGCCGGTCTGGCCAGTCCGGTTGCGAAGCTGGTTCCGATTGCGGTGATGAAAGGGTAGGAAAACGGGTGCACATCATCTTCCCGTGCCGCCATTGTTTTGCTCCCTGTCGAGTTCGTCCCTCTCGCCAATCCGATGTTTCCTGCAGCAAATGCGGCAAGCCGCAGGGTTTGAGTATATCGGAGCGGATGGGGACTCGAAATGAAGTGGACCAGTGCGCGGTTTGCCGGCAGTCTGATTTCTATGTTCGGGATGAGGTGCGCAAAATCTGGGGACTGGGGTACCTTTTGATGGGCTTGGCCCTGGCCCCGTTCACCTATGGGCTGGCCGGGCTGGCGGGTCTGTACGGATTCTATTGGCACTTCTTCCGCTACCCGAAAGTGACCATCTGCTATCACTGTTACGCCAAATACCATACCGCCCGTCTAAACCCGGAACACCTGGAATACGACCTGGAAAAGGTGAAACATCTGGAACGGGCGATTCGAAACGACCAGACCTACCGCGATTTCAGGTTTTGAACCGTGTCGAGAGCGTGAGACCGATGCTTTGCGAGTTACTTGAATTGGTGCGAATTGGCTGGACGTTTCGCAACCGTCGCTGGTACCGACAGCCCCCCTTCCTTCCGGTTCCTCCCAAGGAGTATTTGCAGTGGCGAATGGAGACCGCGTACGGAGATAAAAGCTTCAAGAACCTTCGGTGGCGGGACGTGATGGCCTATGCACGATGGCATCGGGCCATGAGACGGAAAGCCCCGCTTCCAGCAGTCAGGGACGACATCTGGAACTAAAGCGACCACTCGCAAGGAACTCCTAAAAGAAGAGTTTAGAGGCACTTTGTGTTATTGTTAATGGCAACCGGGTTGCTGAACCCGGTGAGTCTCAGTGAGGGGATTCTTACCGAAATGCCAATCGTTGCGGATGTCGAAGAGACGTACCGTTTGATGACGGAACGACTCAAAGATGTCGTTCCGGACTTTGAGCTGCGATACAAGGCGGAGCTGGCACACGAAATCAATCGCTTAAAAGGGGCCAGGGGAGCGGTGATCCTGGGTCACAACTACATGGAACCGGCTCTTTACCATTCGGTTCCGGATTTCACGGGAGATTCGCTGGAACTCAGCCGGAAGGCGGCAGAAACCGACCGGGATCCAATCGTTTTCTGCGGCGTGCGCTTCATGGCGGAAACGGCCAAGATTCTGAATCCCGACAAGACGGTTTTGATTCCCTCAATGCGCGCAGGTTGCTCTCTGGCCGCCAGCATTACGGCAGCCGATGTCCGTCTGCTCAAGGAGCAGTTTCCTGGAGTTCCCGTCGTGACCTATATCAATACCTACGCGGACGTTAAGGCCGAAAGTGATATTTGCTGCACTTCCGGAAACGCAGTTGCCGTGATTGAATCGCTCAATACCGATTCGGTGATCTTCCTGCCGGACGAGTATCTAGCCCGCAATGTTGCGCGTGAAACGGGCAAGCACATTCTGTTCCCTGTGGTCGATCCGTTGAGCCTCAAGTCCGGGGACAACAACCTGGACTATGTCATGGTGGGGTGGCACGGCCGATGCGAGGTTCATGACAAGTTCACTGTCGAGGATATAGGGAACGTACGAGCGCAGTTTCCCGATGTCGTTGTGCTCGCGCATCCCGAGTGCAGCCCGGAAGTTGTGGCAGCCTCGGATTTCTCCGGCAGCACCACGGCGATGATCCGCTATGTCCAGAGCACCAAGGCGGCGCGGTATCTGCTGCTCACCGAATGCAGCATGGCGGACAACATTGCTGCCGAGACTCCCGAGAAAGAAATGGTACGTTTGTGCAGCGTCCGGTGCCCGCACATGAACGAGATTAGCCTCGAGGATACCCTGGAGTCTCTCCGCCAGAACCGCTACATCATTGACGTTCCCGAGGATATTCGGGTTCGCGCTCGCAAAGCGGTCGACCGGATGATTGCCATTGGCTAGGCGATCAACCTCGAACAAGCGCGTTCCTTCCCCTCCAACGAGATGACCTCGATCCTGCTCACAGGCGGTGCCGGCTTCATTGGTTCCCATTTGGCGCAAGAGTTGGTCAGGCGAGGCCACACTCTCGTCGTGGTGGACGATCTCAACGACTTCTATCCAGTTCAGATCAAACGGGCCAATCTGGCCGAGGTTTCGCGCGCCGGCAACTTTGAGTTCGTCGAGGCAGACATCTGTGACGCTGAGAAGATGTCAGAAGTCTTTAGTCGCTTTCGGCCGCAACTCGTGTTCCACCTTGCTGCCAGGGCCGGCGTCCGTCCCTCCCTCGAGCAGCCGCTCCTTTACGAGAGAACCAATGTCCAAGGAACCCTGGTTCTGCTGGAGCAAGCACGACAACACCAGGTGAGGCGGTTCATCTTTGCGTCGTCCAGCTCAGTCTATGGGTCCGCGGGCCTGCAACCCTTTTCCGAGGACGAGACCAGTCCCTTTCCACTCTCTCCCTACGGTGTGACCAAGCTGGCTGGTGAAAAACACTGCTACTGCTACGCGCATCTGTACGGAATCCAGGTGGCTTGCCTGCGTTTTTTTACCGTCTATGGGCCCCGACAGCGCCCAGATCTTGCCATCCACAAGTTCTCAAGGTTGATGCGGGACGATCTGGAGATACCAGTCTTCGGTGAGGGTGATTCCATGCGGGATTACACCTACATTGACGACGTGGTGTCAGGGATTCTGGCGGCTTCTGAGCTCGAGTCTCCGTTTGAGATCCTCAACCTCGGCAATTCCCATCCGGTCTCGTTGAATCAGATGATCTCCTGTCTGGAATCGGCCTTTGGTAAGAAGGCCCGAATCCGGCGCGAGCGCGTCCAACCTGGGGACATGGCCTTCACGCACGCCGACTTACGGAAGGCTCGGCTCATGCTGGGTTACGAGCCAAAGGTGTCCTTTGCCGAAGGCATCGCGCGTTTCGCCGGCTGGTTTCAATCACTGGATTGACCCACGTGGACGACTCGCGAAGAGGAATGCGAGTGAACCGGCGGTCCGGCTTACCCGACTCGCAAGTGTGAACCCCGTGAACCCCGTGAACCGGACGTTCGTTGACACTCTAGAAATTTCCATGCTATAAATCATTTTGAAGTTGGGAGTTAGAGCATTTTGGTGGTCCGAGAAGCGGCGATTGACCCTGCAACGAAATATTCTCAGCTCGCGAAAGTGGCGGAATTGGCAGACGCGCTGGACTTAGGATCCAGTCCCGCAAGGGGTAGGGGTTCAACTCCCCTCTTTCGCACCATGATTGCTTTCTGACCTCACACGGTATTCTTGCCCAGTTCATAACTCAGCCAACTTAAAGTTTCGAGGGGACTGCTTTGAAAATTGAAGTAACTCACAGTGGCGCGTGCAAAAGGGAAGTGAACATCCAAGTCGAATCAGGGGATCTGCAGGGTGAATGGCAGCGGGTCTGCGATCAGTATGCCCGACGATCCAAGATCCCTGGATTCCGGCCAGGAAAGGCTCCCTTGCAGCTGGTCAAGCAACGGTACAAGGAAGCGATCAAGGAGGATTTCCTCGATGCGGCTGTCCGTAAGTATTTTGGCCAGGCTCTGACCGAGGAAAAGCTGTCGCCGGTGGGATCCCCGAAGATTCAGGATTTGCAGTTCGACGAAGGTCAGCCGCTCCGGTTTAAGGCGTTGATCGAAGTCCTTCCTGACCTTGATCTTTCCGACTACAAGGGTTTGGAGATTGAGAAGATTGAAGCGCAGGTCAGCGAGGAGGAAGTCGATCACACGATCGCCCGGATTAGAGAGCGGTTTGCTGAATTTCTGCCCGTCGAACCCAGACCCGTCCAGAGTGGGGACTTCGTCGTTATTTCGTACCACGGCAGGTTTGTTGACGGTTCACGTCCGGATTTCGATTCGAAGGATGTGCTCTTCGAAGTCGACGGCCCGGAGTCGGTGCCGGAGTTTTCCGAAAACATCAAGGGTGCGGAGGTGGGTGAAACGCGACCTTTCACCGTAAAGTACGGGGCTGAATTTCCGAATAAGAGCTTGGCTGGGGCGGAAATCGAGTACGCCGTGACCGTTCAGGAGATCAAGTCCAAGAAGTTGCCGGAGCTGAATGACGACTTTGCCAAGGATGCGGGCGATTACAGCAGTTTCCAGGAACTCCGCAGCAAGATTGCCGCGGAGCTTTTGGCGAACAAGGAAGACTCGGCTCGTTCAGAAATGCAGCAAAAGCTGCTGAATCTCGTGATCGAGAAGAACCCCTTCGACGTTCCTGATGTGATGGTGAGCCAGCAAGTGGAAACCCGACTTGAGGAGTATGCCCGATCCTTGGTGTTACAGGGGATTCACCCTCGCACACTGAATATTGACTGGGCCGAGTTTCGGGAACGGCAGCGAGAACGCGCCGTGAGGGATGTGCAGGCCGCCTTAGTGCTCGAGCACATAGCGGAAAAAGAGGGCATCGAGGTCACGGATGAGGAAGTCGAAGCCGAAATTCGGAGTCGTGCAGAAGAGCTGAAGCAGCCGCTGGAAGCGGTCAAATCACGCTTGACAAAGGATGGGGGCGCCGATAGAATCCGAACAAGAATTAGAAATCGCAAGAGTTTAGGACTAATTCTCAATCTCGCGACTCTCAAGACTCCTCAAGGAACGATTGTTCAGCCCTAATCCCAAAATCCAGGCATCTCATCAAGACTCGGGGCGTACCAACTCATGTTAGTGCCGATGGTAGTGGAGCAGACGAGTAGGGGCGAACGCGCCTATGACATCTACTCGCGTCTCCTCAAGGATAACATCATCTTCATCGGGACCCCGATCGACGATAACGTCGCGAACTTGGTCACGGCGCAGATGCTGTTTCTGGAAGCGGAGGACCCGGAGCGGGATATCTCGCTTTACATCAATAGTCCGGGGGGCTCCATTACGGCGGGACTGGCGATTTACGACACGATGCAGTTCATCCGTCCCGACGTCACCACGATTTGCATCGGTCAGGCAGCCAGCATGGGCGCCCTCTTACTGACCGCCGGTACCCCTGGGAAGCGCTTTGCGTTGCCCAATTCTCGAATCCTGATTCACCAGCCGTCTATGGGCGGCCTGTCTGGACAGGCGAGTGATATTGACATCCACGCCAGAGAGATCCTCCGCTTGCGGGCTATCTGCAACCGGATTCTGGCGAACCACACTCGCCAGCCTCTGGAAAAGATCGAACACGATGTGGATCGGGATTACATCATGACGGCAGACGAATCCAAGGAGTACGGGATCATTGACCAGGTGATTGCCCGTCGCGAGTAGCCGTTCAGCAGTATGCTCCGACTCCAGTTTTTTCCAGCTCCAGACCTGCCAGCTCCAGTGCGCCGACCAGACAGTCGGCCGGGATTTTCGGAGGGTCACTCATGAAAAAGAACAGTGCCGAAGAAGCCCTGCGCTGCTCGTTCTGCAACAAGAGCCAGAACGATGTTCGCAAGCTGATCGCAGGTCCTACCGTGTTCATTTGTGACGAGTGTGTTCGTGTCTGTAACGACATCATCGACGACGAGCAAGTCGTTGAGACAGACACCAAGTCTCATCCGCTGCCGAAGCCGCATGAAGTCAAGGCCTACCTCGATGAGTATGTGATTGGACAGGACAAGACCAAGAAGAAGCTGGCCGTGGCCGTCTATAACCACTACAAGCGCATTGAGTTGTCCAAGCGGCGCGGAGATGTGGAGCTGAACAAAAGCAATATCCTGCTCATCGGCCCGACCGGAACGGGTAAAACACTGTTGGCGCAGACGCTGGCACGCCGTTTGAGTGTGCCCTTTGCCATCGTGGATGCCACGACGTTGACAGAGGCGGGTTATGTCGGGGAAGACGTGGAGAACATCATCCTCAAGCTCCTTCAGAATGCCAGTGGAGACGTGGAACGCTGTCAGCAGGGAATCATCTACATCGACGAGGTCGATAAGATCTGCCGCAAGGATGAAAACCCTTCGATCACGCGCGACGTCTCAGGGGAGGGCGTTCAGCAAGCTCTGCTTAAGATCCTGGAAGGCACTATCGCCAACGTGCCACCACAGGGCGGCCGGAAGCACCCGCATCAAGAGTTCACGCAGGTGGACACCACCAATATCCTGTTCATTTGCGGCGGTGCGTTCGTGGGACTCGAGAAGATCATCGAGCGGCGGATTGGCAAGAAGACCCTCGGCTTCCGCGGAGAAGTGCAAAACCTCTCAAACCGGCGCAACCTGGCCATGCTCGAACAAGTGGAGCCTTTGGATCTGATTAAGTATGGCCTGATACCAGAATTTGTGGGCCGATTGCCGGTGGTAGGTACGCTTGGCGACCTGGATACGGCCGCCTTGGTAGAAATCCTGATTCGCCCCAAGAATGCGATCATCAAGCAGTACCAGAAGCTGTTCGACTACGAGGGCGTGAAGCTGCGGTTCGACGATGATGCCCTTGAGGCCATCGCCGAGTTGGCGCAGCAGCGAAAAGTAGGAGCTCGCGGATTGAGGATCATCATCGAAGACCTGATGCTCGATCTGATGTACATCCTTCCCGGCCAGCGCAAGCTCAAGGAGTTTGCGGTGACCAAGGACATGGTGCTGAACAATCGAATAGACCTCTCATTACTGGAGAAAGCGGGATAACAACCCTACGACGATGTTTAGCAAGGGCAAAGACAAGTCCGATTTGCTGACCCTCCCGATGGTGCCGATCCGGGATGTGGTCTTGTTCCCCTACATGATGATTCCTTTTGTGATCGGCCGGCCGGCTTCGGTCAAGGCGTTGGAGATTGCGTTCGCCGGGGACAAGCGGATTTTTCTGGCCACGCAGCATGATGCCTCGGTGGACGATCCGCAGCCCAACGAAATCTACAGTGTTGGCACCATTGCCAACATCGTTCAGAGCCTTCGGCTTCCGGACGGTAATATCAAAGTCTTGGTGGAAGGCGTCGAAAGGGCCAAGGCGGTCCATGTCAGCGAAGAGGATCGCTACCTCAGGGCTCAGTTAAGGACTTCGTTCCCGTTTTCCGGCCCCTCAACTGCCAGTGAAGCGCTCCTCAACAAGGCCACCTCTCTCTTCGAGCAATATGTCAAGCTTAGTCAGAATCTGAATTACGACGCCATGATCTCGGCGATTCGCGTCGAAGACGTAGGCCGGCTATCGGATACGATCGCCGCTAACCTTTCAGTTGGGATCGAAGAGAAGCAGGAACTCCTGGAAATCTTCAACCCTGTCGAACGTTTGTCCCGCCAGTGCGACATCCTGGATATTGAGATCGAAAAACTCAACATGGATCGCGCCATCAACTCCCGGGTCAAGCGCCAAATGGAGAAGGCCCAAAAAGAGTATTATCTGAACGAAAAGATGAAGGCTATTCAGAAGGAGTTGGGCCGGAATGAGAAGTCTGAAAGCGATGAGCTGAAGAAGAAGATCGAAGCGGCGGGGATGCCCAAAGAAACCTTCGAAAAGGCCATGCAGGAACTGAAGCGGCTGGAAATGATGCCGCCGATGTCGGCCGAGTCGACCGTGTCACGCAACTACATCGACTGGTTGCTCGCCGTTCCCTGGAAGAAGAGATCGAAGGAGATCCACAATATCGACCGGGCCTCCAAGGTACTCGAGGAAGACCATTACGGATTGTCGAAGATCAAGGAGCGCATCATCGAGTTCTTGGCGGTCCGACAGCTGGTCAAGAATCCCAAGGGCTCGATCTTGTGTCTGGTCGGCCCGCCCGGGGTCGGGAAGACCTCGCTGGCCACTTCGATCGCTCGGGCTACCGGTCGCAAGTTTGTGCGCCTTTCGTTGGGCGGGGTGCGAGATGAGGCTGAGATTCGAGGTCACCGCCGCACTTACATTGGCGCTCTGCCTGGACAAATCATCCAGATGATGAAGAAAGCGGGAACAAAGAACCCCGTCTTTCTGCTCGACGAAGTCGACAAGATGAGCATGGACTTCCGTGGGGATCCTTCTGCTGCGTTGTTGGAGGTCCTGGACCCTGAGCAAAACCACTCCTTTGTTGATCACTATCTGGATGTAGAATATGACCTCTCCCAGGTCATGTTCATCGCTACAGCCAATGTGACCCACACCATTCCCCAGCCGCTCCAGGATCGCATGGAGGTCATCCGGATTTCGGGGTATACCGAAGCGGAGAAGTTGGAGATCGCCAAGCGATATCTCCTCAAGAAGCAGATGACCAATGCCGGCATCACCGAGAACAACTTGACGTTGTCGGACGAAACGATCCTCGCCATCATTCGAAACTACACACGGGAGGCAGGAGTTCGCAACCTGGAACGGGAGATAGCCTCGATTTGCCGGAAGGTGGCCACTAAGGTTGTGAGGGGCGGAGCTCAGGTGTCGGCTAAGGTGGAGCCGTCCGATCTGAGGGACTACCTGGGCGTCATCAAGTTCCGGAACACACGCTCTGAGGAAAAGAACGAAATCGGACTGGCCACGGGCTTAGCCTGGACCGAAGTTGGCGGAGAGTTGTTGGCAACGGAAGCGTCGCTGATGGACGGAAAGGGCCGCTTAACACTGACCGGCAAGTTGGGCGACGTGATGCAGGAGTCGGCTCAGGCCGCGATGAGTTATGTCCGCTCCCGCTGCAACCAGCTCGGCATTTCGCGCGACTTCTACCGACGCCTCGACCTTCATATTCACGTGCCGGAAGGCGCCATTCCCAAAGACGGTCCCTCGGCGGGCATTACCATGGCCACGGCTCTGGTGTCCGCACTGGCCAGAATCCCAGTCCGGAGCGACGTGGCCATGACGGGTGAGATCACGCTTCGGGGCAAAGTGCTGCCCATCGGTGGCGTAAAAGAAAAGCTGCTCGCCGCCCACCGCGCAGGCATGAAGACCATCATCCTGCCCAAGGAAAACGAAAAAGACCTTTCCGAGATTCCCAAAAACATCCAGGATGACCTGTCGATCAACTTCGTTGAAACCATGGACGATGTTCTAAAGATTGCCCTGGATGGGCCGATCAAGGTGATCGAAGAGACCCCCGAAAGCTTGGAGGAATTCAACAAACCGATTAAGGATGATTTCTCGCAGGAATCCATGACCCATTGAAGATCGTATCCGCGGAGCTGGCGTGCTGTGCCGCCAAACCGCTCCAGTTTCCCAAGGAAAGCCTGCCTGAGTTTGCTTTTTTAGGCCGATCCAACGTTGGAAAATCCAGTCTTATTAATTGCCTGGTCGGGAAAAAGCGGTTGGCCTTTACGAGTTCCACCCCAGGTCGAACTCAGCAGCTTAATTTTTATAGCATTAACAGTCGTTTCTACTTTGTCGATCTGCCGGGATATGGATTTGCCAGGGTAGGCCAGTCAATTCGGAATTCCTGGCAGGCCCTGATTGAGGCCTACCTAACCCGTCGCGAGTCGTTACGTTGTTCCGTATTGATCGTGGATTCCCGGATTGGTCCAACACAACAGGACGTTCGGAAGATTAATTGGCTTGAATCGCTCGACCTGCCTTTCATCATCGTTTCTACCAAAGCAGACAAGCTATCCAAGAGTGAGCTCAGGAAATCGCTTGAGCATACGCAAACCTTTTCAAAAGGAGCCCCGGTGATTGGGTTTTCGGCAGTGAGCGGACTGGGACGCGACCAGCTCTGGTCGCTCCTTCTCTCCCGTATTTGAAGCCAGGCGGGCCCGGCTGGGGGCGCTCTCCGCAGATCGCCAGCCTGGTTTCTCACACTGCCAACAACCTCTCCGGAACCATTCTCTTACCAACACTATCCGGATCGCAGCCAAGGACTGGACCGGTGCTGACCCTAAGGAGCTAGTATGGACATTGCAGAACTAAAGGAAATGAACATTGCCGCTTTGACGCAGATCGCCAAGGATCTAAACGTCACCGGCGCCACGGGCATGCGGAAGCAGGAGCTGATCTTCAAGATTCTGCAAGCCCAAACGGAGAAGAACGGTCTCATCTTCTCCGAGGGGGTGCTGGAAACGTTGCCGGATGGCTTCGGTTTCCTGCGCGCTCCGGATTACAACTACCTACCTGGTCCGGACGACATCTACGTGTCGCCCTCCCAGATCCGCAAGTTCGACCTTCACACGGGTGACACGGTCTCAGGGCAAATCCGCCCTCCCAAGGACGGGGAACGGTATTTTGCGCTGATCAAAGTTGAAGCCATCAACTTCGAGCACCCCGATGTGGCGCGCAACAAGATTTTTTTCGACAACCTGACTCCGCTCTATCCGAGCGAGCGGGTGCGTCTGGAAACCGCGTCGGACAATCTCTCGGCCCGCGTTCTTGACTTGATGTGTCCCATCGGAAAAGGTCAGCGCGGGCTGATTGTTTCACCGCCACGGACCGGAAAGACGATGTTGCTCCAAACGATCGCTAACTCGATTACGCAGAACCACCCTGAAATCATCTTGATCGTTCTGCTGATTGACGAGCGGCCCGAGGAAGTAACGGACATGATGCGTTCGGTGAACGGAGAGGTCATCAGTTCGACCTTCGATGAGCCGGCTACCCGGCACGTCCAGGTCGCGGAAATGGTGATCGAAAAGGCCAAGCGCTTGGTGGAGCACAAGAGGGACGTGGTGATCCTGCTGGATTCCATCACCCGCCTGGCCCGTGCCTACAACACAATTGTGCCCCCGTCAGGGAAGGTCCTTTCGGGCGGCGTGGATTCCAATGCCCTGCAGCGTCCCAAGCGGTTCTTCGGAGCGGCCAGAAATGTGGAGGAAGGAGGCAGTCTGACCATCATTGCCACGGCTCTGATCGACACCGGCAGCCGAATGGACGACGTGATCTTTGAGGAGTTCAAGGGCACCGGCAATATGGAAGTCCATTTGGAGCGGAAGTTGGTCGAAAAACGAGTGTTCCCGGCTATCGACATCAATCGGTCAGGCACCCGTAAGGAAGAGTTGCTGATGAGCAAGGATGAACTCAACCGGGTCTGGGTCCTGAGAAAGGTGCTCAATCCGTTGTCGCCGGTTGAAACCATGGAATTGCTGTTGGACAAGCTTTCCAAGAAGAAAACAAATGCTGATTTCCTGTCGGCCATGAGCAACGGGGGATAGGGCTCTCCGCCACATTCTTGTTTTACCCCCCTTTCACCGAAACCCTATTCAGGGCCTCTTTTCCCCAAATGCCTTCGCCGCGGGAGTCCGGTGGCGGACCCGGATCAAGGAGAAGGCCTCTTCAGGCGCTGTTCTACGAGCCTCAAGATTCGTTGAACAACTTCTTCTACGCTCAAGCTAGAGGTATCCAGGTAAACGGCATCGCCGGCTTGAACCAAAGGCGAGTCAGCCCGTAAGGTATCACGTTGATCTCGGGAGTGGATTTCCGCCATCATCTCCTGGAGGCTAAGCCGAACGCCCTTGGCCCGGTTGTCCTCCAGGCGCCGCCGAGCTCGCGTTTCTTCGGAGGCATCCAGGAAGACTTTGATCTCGGCGTCGGGAAACACCTTGGTTCCAATGTCCCGGCCTTCCATCACGATGCCCCTGGAAGCGCCCATCTTCTGCTGCGCGCGCACCAAGATGCGCCTCACCTCGGGAATGCTCGACACGATCGATGCAGCCTGGCTGACCTTTTCAGCTCGGACGGCTTGCGAGACGTCACGGTCATCCAGCCATATCGCCAGCTGTCCCGTAGGCGAGGCTTTGAGTTCAATTCGGGACTGGCGCGCAACTTCGATGATCTGAGCAGGATCCGACAACGCCGGGTCCAACTCGAGCGCGCGTAGTCCCACAGCGCGATACATGGCGCCGGTGTCAATGTAGAGATAGCCCAGCCGTCTAGCCAGTTCCTTGGCAACGGTGCTTTTGCCCGCACCGGAGGGTCCGTCGATCGCGATAATCAGTCTTGGATGGTTCAAGCCGTGCACCTTTCGTTGTTTTGCCGCCTTGGCGGTCGGCCGCGATGGTACCGGTCTCGGCTCCGGGAATCAAGTCTGGAAAGTAGCGAACTTGACCGTCGGCGAAACCGGCCGGCAGCGAGCCAACACCCCATCACTATCGTCAAATCCGGATGTGCACTATGATTGGGATCATAGGATGGTAGTAGGAAATTCCCTGCTGCTGCACTATTGTGTTGCGAGAGGAGGAAATATGCGTTACCCGCTTTCCAAACTTGCGCGTGCGGGAGGACTTATCACGTCCCTTTTCCTGCTCACGACTCTCATCGCCCCGGGAAAGGATTTCTGGGAAGAGAAACCCTATACCCAGTGGAACGAGCAGGAAACCATCAGAATGTTGACGGATTCCCCATGGGCTCGAAGTCAAACCGTACTGGCTGGATCCCTGGGGGCGGGGCAAACCGACGCAGACAGCCGCATCACCGACCTGCCCAATGTGGCAACCGCCAGCGGAGGTCGCAGCAGCGGGGCTGCGTTGAGCAATGCTGGAGTTTCCTTCGAAGCAAATTCCTCCGTACCGGTCTACGTCCGATGGTATTCTTCAGCGAAAATACGTGAAGCCCTCGGACGGCTGGGCCAGTTGCAGCAGAATGTTCCGGAGGGTGAGGTCAAACGATTTGTGGAACAGCCTCAGACAGATTACCTGTTTGCCGTCGTTGCTCCGGTGATGAACTCCTTCAACGCCCTGTCAACAAGCGACTTTGCGGCCAAAACGTACCTGCGGTCGAAGAAGAACAAAGGGAAAAGGATTCCGCTGAAGGCCTACTCCGCTCCCAAAGATCGTCCAGATGGGATGGCCATCTTCGCCTTCGAGCGCCAACCCGAGTTCGGTCCGGAAGATGAGGAGGTAGAGTTCGTGGCTGAGGGCGGGACGATCCGAATCAAAGCCTCTTTCAAGCTCAACAAGATGACCACCGACGGAAAACTGGATCTGTAGAGATGATCCAGGAACAAATCGAGCCACTACTGAGGGCGGCCGAAGCAACTCCTGAGACAGACCCGTTTGCTGGAACATGATCTAAAGTGAGGACGCATAGCATGGTACAGAAATGGCTTTTGGTTTCGCTCATGGCTTGGGGCTGGTTTACCCATACTGGCCGCGCCGAGGAGCCGGCCAGTGGGCACAACACCTGGCCTCAAGGTAAGCAAGCCGCAATCACCCTGACTTTTGACGATGCCCGCTTCAGCCAGGTGGATGTTGGCACTGCTGTGCTGGATCGCTATGGCGTGAAAGCCACTTTCTTTGTGGTACCTTCAAATGTTGAGAAGCGCTTGGATGGTTGGAAGAAGGCTGTTGCGGCAGGGCATGAAATCGGGAACCATTCATTGACTCACCCCTGCACCGGCAATTTCCAGTGGTCGCGCTCCCGGGCTTTGGAGGACTACACATTGGAACGCATGCGGGAGGAGCTGGTCGAGACTAACCAGAAAGTTCAGGCGTTGCTGGGAGTGACTCCCGAAGCGTTTGCCTACCCGTGTGGCCAGAAGTTTGTCGGGCGCGGCCTCGATACTCGAAGCTATGTCCCGCTGGTGGCAAGTCTCTTTCTGGCCGGAAGAGGTTGGCTGGATGAAGCACCTAACGATCCCGGCTTCTGTGATCTGGCTCAGTTGACGGGCATGGAGATGGACGGAAAGAGGTTCGACGACATCGCTCCTCTGCTTGAGGAAGCCAAGCAGTCCGGTAAATGGCTGGTCCTCGCAGGGCACGAGATCGGCCCGGCGGGACGCCAGACCACTCGTGTCGATTTTCTGGAGGAGCTTTTGCGGTACTGCGAGTCTCCGTCAAGTGGCTTTTGGATCGCGCCGGTTGGCAAGGTTGCTCACTAT
>JBFMEW010000050.1:0-43844 GCA_040753175.1 Acidobacteriota bacterium
CGCTGAAGTCAAGCAAAGCTGGGAGGGCCTCAAACGATTGAAACTGTAGTGAAGACTTTTGGAACACCGTGATTGAAAATAAACCACTTGGGGATCAATAATCTCACCAACTGCGAAAGTTAGGCTAGGTACCTGGCGTAAGTTTCGACCCGCGATAGACGGCCCCTTTCTTAGGTACATCAAGGCCGTCGTTGGGGACCACTCCGATGATGCTCGCATCTTGCTTTGGGATTTGTGCAACGAACCGCCAGCCGAGGAAACCTACCTGCTTTGGCTAACCTGGGTATACGAGAACTGCAAGGCTGCGGGGGCCAAGGCCCCAATATGTGTGGGCAATATGCCGAGCCTCGAAATCCTGAAGGCCACTGAGCCCATCAGCGATGTACTGACATGGCACCCGTACTGGGCCTGGAATACCTGGCGAAAGAATCGTGAGGACTACATCAAGTTTCTGGACGAGTCTCTACAGTACGCGCGAAGTGTGAGAAAGCCTTTGTTTGCCAGCGAATGTTGCTGGGGGGCAGCCGACGACAAAAAACGGGCGGAGGTAATCGAGTTCGAACTGGCTGAACTCAACAGACGCGGAATCGGTTGGACCGCTCATCTTTTGCACCACACGCTGGTGGCGGATGGGCACCGCTCAGAATGGAGTCACACAGCTGCGGGTTACATGGCCTTCATTGAGCCAGACGGCTCGCTTCGTCGGCATCATGAGGTTGTCAACCAGTTCCTCTGATTTGTACCGGCACTTAAAGCAACCGGCTCGACTCTCTCCATCGATCCACGCGTGCCACCTCTTGGCGGCCTGGCTTGGGGCCCGTGGTTGGTCCGGCTAGTGCTCCCAAATGCCGAAGGAACCAGAGGAACAGGTGGAGAACGCCTTGCAACGAAACTCAGATTAACTCGACCCCGGGACTGCGTCAGGCTTCCGGTAGGAGGAAGTGTTTGAAGTGTCTTGCGCAGTGCTGTGTTTGAGTTTTCGCGGAATCCTCCATCGCGCCAACAGTGCGGGCAGTGCCGCAACGAGGACCGCTGCACCTGCTGGTTGATGTTGCGGAAAGCCACTCGTTGGTGAGTGGAGAACGTCGATGTTAGCTAGCATCGTTTGAGGCTAAATGGCTCAGACAGTTCGTTGAAAAATGCCTTGACACGCACGTCGATCCGGGTTAAGTTTACCGGTAAATCATGGTTGAGATCGACCAGAAGTTAGTCGGCATGAGCGTCACGACCAGAACCGAAGATCAACGACTATGCTCCAGGAAGACCGCTCAAGAATCTGGAATGCTGTGATGGGCCGGCGACGGTGGCTCGGCGCCGTCGGGATTGGAATGGCCAGTTCGATGCTTTGCCAGGGAGGGTTGCAAGAGTCGAGTGCGGCGGCTGAAGGTGAGCCGGTGACTGTGCCTGGTAAGAGGCCGTTGATTCTCCATAACGACTATCCCGAAGACCTAGAAACGCCTCTTTCTGAGTTTACGAGCTGGCATACTCCCAACGATCTGTTCTTCGTCCGACAGCACCTGCCGGTTCCCAGGGTCGACCCTGACTCGTGGCGACTGACGATCGCCGGGAGGGTCTCCAGACCAGGTAGCCTGAGTTTGGAGGAGCTCCGGCAATATCCCCAACAGGCGGTCACAGCGACCCTCGAATGCGCAGGCAATGGGAGGGCTAACTTCAAGCCCCGCGTGCCTGGAATCCAATGGAAGGCTGGTGCCATCGGCAACGCTGAGTGGCGTGGCGTGCGGGTGGCCGATGTTCTCAGCCGCGCAGGCCTCGATCATCAGGCAGGGTACGTCGAGTTCGACGGGGAAGATAGCGGTGTGGCGAATACTCCGGATTTTGTGCGCTCGCTTCCCTTGTCGAAGGCGCTACACCCGTCCACTCTCATCGCTCTCGAGATGAATGGAGAGCCTCTTCCGCGCCTCCATGGCCATCCGGCCCGCCTGATTGTGCCCGGTTGGGACGGTGCCTGCTGGGTCAAGTGGTTGAGTCGGCTGACTGTTCAAGAGCAGCCCGCAGACGGTTTTTTCATGAAGCCGGCATACCGATTTCCGCGCCGCAACGTGATCCCAGGCATGGCAGCCAAGCCAGAGGAGCTGGAAGTTATCGAAGGAATGCCCGTTAGGTCAGTGATCACCAATCCGGAGAGAGGGTCTCGACCGAAGTTCGGGCCCCTCTCTATTCGAGGTTTTGCCTGGGCAGGAGAAGAAAAGGTTGAGAAGGTCGAGGTCTCGACGGATGGTGGTGGCCAGTGGTCGACGGCCGAGATCACCTCTCCCAGCCTTCGTTTCGCCTGGGTCCTCTGGGAGTATCGCTGGAAGCCGGAACGCCCAGGTTTTTGCACTATCCTATCACGAGCCACCGACAGTTCCGGCCGTTGTCAGCCGATCGAGGCAACCTGGAATCCGTCGGGGTACCTGTGGAACGCGATCGACAAAGTTGGAATCTATTTAGAGGAGTAACTCGTGTGGCCCAGCCTGCTCATGATCGTTCTACTTGGCTGCGCAACCTCAGTGTCATTTGCCGGAGATAGGCGAGTGCAGGCAAGCGGAGAGGCGGCCGAGTCCACTTCCTGTCTTGCCTGCCATAGCCTGAGAATTATCCATAGTCAGCGCCTGTCCGTGTCGGCGTGGCAGCGAGAGCTCGACAAGATGGAACGGTGGGGTGCGGTGATCTCCGACCGCGAGGGATTGTTGGCTTACCTGATCGAGAACTTCGGGGAAGACCGCTCGCCCGTCCCGCCTCAGCTTACGCGGGATGGGTCTGAGCGTCGGGATGGAGCGAAAACTGGAAAGAGTAGAATGAAATGATAGTTACTAGACGTTACTTTCTTGCTACGTTACCTCTGCTCGCAACGGTCAACAACGTTACCGTTTCTGCACCACGCGCCGCTTGTCAGACCAATGCCTGGCCTATCGAGGTAGGCGATTTTGGGCAGTTACTCGCAGTGATCCGCCGAATGCACAGTCTGGAGTTCGAGGGATTCGAAACTAGCTTCAGGAATTTGGAAGGCCAATTTCAAGCGTCAGCAAGTGCACAAGCTGCGATCCGAGCCACCGGCGTCCAGCTAGTTGGGGTGCATATTTTTCTGCAGCACTACGACCCCACAACAAGTATTCCGCCGGCTGATTTGATTCAGAGAATTGCCGACGGTGCGGCGGCCCTGGGCAGCCAGAGGTTGATACTGAGTGGCAAAGGACTCGCATTCAACGGCCATCTTCAGCGATCGGCCTTGCAGCGTAAGGCTGAGGCTCTCCAGAAGGCTGCGAGGTACTGCTCCGAGCGTAGCCTTCGTCTCGCTTACCACAACCACCAATCGGAGTTTGCTCTAGATGGAGAGGAAATCGAGGGCCTTTGCGAGAACACCGATTCGGAATTGCTCGATCTCATCCTCGATGCAGGGCATGCATTCCGAGCTGGAGTGGATCTGGAACGGTTCTTCAGACGACGGCACAGTCGGATAGCGGGGATTCACTTGCGCGATTTCCACGGCGAGGAACAGGTGCCGTTGGGCAGGGGTGAAGTGAAGTTCGATGGCCTGGCAGCCGCAATTCGGCAGATGCGATGGGAGGGATGGCTGATTGCCGAAGAGGAACGTGCTAGCGGCGCAAAACCAGGAGAGACTGCGGCAGGGCAGGCGCGGCAAACACTGCGCCGCGTCTTTGGTGTCTGACTGAAAAGGCTGGGTACTCGACAATGTCCAACACAATTATCGACGCATCTGCTTCCATTTCGCCAAGCAACGAGCTACGGCATTCGGCAAAGCCCGGCGCCCTATTTCGCCAGGAAGACGCGGGGGTGACCTTCAGACAACGCTTTGTTCCAGAAACCGCCAACCTTCAATTCTTGAGTGGCGGTGAGTATGAGTTGCTTGGATCGGCAAGATCGGGAGTGATTAGCCTGGCTTGGCAAGAAAGCTTGCTCTTCTTGTGGCAAGGATCGGTGCAGGTTGAGCTATGGGACAGCTCACACCAGTTGATGCCCTACGACACACTTTATGTTCCCAGAGGAGTACCTTTCCGACTGATCAACAATGAGAACATTCCCGCGAAGCTCTTCCAGGCTTCGGCTCCAGCGGAGAATGTGCACCCTGTCGTGCATTCTCGCTTCGATGAGATTTCACGGCGCCAAGACCGAATTCGTCGTCTCAAGGGCAAGGACGTCTATCTGATGTTCGATGTTAGTGAAGGCGCGGACAAGCTGCTCGCCGGGTATACCTTTTTTCAACCGCATCAGAGATCTTGGCCTCCCCACAATCACACTGACCAGGAAGAAGTCTACATTTTCATAAAAGGGCAGGGGGCGATGGAGGTTTACGCGTCGCCGGAGACGCTGTCTTTCGTACACAGTGTGCGGGAAGGTGACATGGTCACCATCCCGTCCCTAAACTATCACCCCGTCTTTTCTCAGAAGGATCCGCTTGAGTTCATATGGTGTATTGCTGGAGAGCGTTACTGGATTGGAGACAAGAACCGAGATTTCATGAACGGCAATTCTGAGGCCATCACAACCTGAACGGCTCTGAGTCAGGACGATTTGCGATGGGAGCGTAGGTTAGGTGGTGGCAGGTCTCTGATTGAACTGGACACGCAGATCGAGAACATGTACCAGACCACCGTGCAAGACCGGAAAACCACAGAACAGATGCCGCCACTTCATCTACAAGTCCGCTGGTGGATCTTGGCACTCCTATTCTGCGTGACGGTTATCAATTTCGTCGATCGCCAGGTGCTTTCTGTTGTGGCACCCGTGATTCGAGAGACCTTTCATCTATCCAACACCCAATACGGCATCATCGTCTCGTCGTTTCTGTTCGGCATGGTCATCGGCGAGTTCCCCATGGGCTGGCTGATGGACCGCAAAGGAGCGCGACTGGGATTGTCCTTGGCGGTGCTGTGGTGGTCAGCAGCCAATGCCCTGCACGCCACGGCTAATTCGATGGTGCATTTCAGCGTCCTGCGCTTCTGGTTGGGCACCGGGGAATGCGGCAACTTCTCCGGGGGTGTCAAAGTGGTGGCCCAATGGTTTCCAGCCCACGAGCGAGCCCTGGCGATGGGAATCTTCAACGGTGGTTCGATGGTGGGATCAATCATCGCACCGCCCTTGATCGTGGCTTTGATGCTTCATCTAGGTTGGCGCATGGCTTTCGTCATTCCCAGTGTTCTTGGAGTGTTCTGGATTCTTCTCTGGCGGGCCGTCTATTTCCCGCCAGCCGACCATCCCAGACTTTCTCCTGCCGAAGCCGAATACATCCGGGGAGGTAACGGATCCAGCCAGGCAGGTGGGCCAACCAATCAGCAGCTGCTGCGTCTTCGTCAAACTTGGGCTCTGATGTTGTGCCGGATGCTGGTTGGACCGGTAGTTCAGTTTTATATCTTCTGGTTACCTGAGTACCTGTACCGCGAAAGAGGTTTTAGCCTCAAAGCCATCGGCGCCTTCGCTTGGGTCCCTTTTCTGTTTGGCGATTTGGGCAGCGTGGGTGGGGGCTGGCTTGCGGGTTATCTGATGCGCAGGGGAGTCAGCCTAAACGCTGCTCGTGGCATTGCCTTGTGGCTGGGTGCCGGACTCTGTCTGCTCAGTCTGGTTGTGAGTGTGGCGCCATCGGCTGCCGTTGCGATGACGGCGGTCTGCTTGGTGCTACTTGGACACACGTGTCTTTCGGCGAATATGTTTGCCACAATCTCGGACGTGTTCCAGAGCAATGCCGCAGCGCGAGTGACGGCACTGACAGGCATAACCGGCGGGTTGAGTGGCATCGCATTTCCCCTAGTGACTGGGTGGGTAGTGGACCGCTTCTCCTATGCTCCTGTTTTTGTAATGGCTGCCCTGATGCCGGCGGCAGGTGTTTTCGTATTGTTCAAGATGCTGGGTCGTATCACTAGGGTTGAGGGCTGAACTTGGCCTCATACCATCGTTGCGTCTAGCTCGCTAATGAAGAAAGGATAGTTGACGTCGCGACGGACACCGGTTCAGCTTAATTTCAACTGGACTAGGTGCTGCAATCACAAAGGGAACGCCGTCAGGGGCGTGGGACGATTTCAGAATGCGACGTGCTCTCAACAGTTTCAGAAACTCGTCGGAAAGCCGTGCAATTCGACGACCTCGTTCATGGAGATTGAAGGGGAGTGGCTTAAGCAGCGGATTGCTCCGTGGGGGCCGAGCTTGGTTTCCAGTGTTGCTAGCTCTGATTCAGGGGATCACTATGCTGCCGTCAACTCGGGTCCAAAAGATAGCGTTCAAGGGTTGGCCCAACTGCTACCGGGTCAGCAATGGGACCATCGAACTTGTTGCCACAGCCGATATTGGTCCGCGGATCATATTCTTCGGCTTCAGCGGTGAAAGAAACCTATTCCACGTCTTTGAGGAAACCGCCGGGGAGACAGCTGCTGAAGGCTGGCGGAACTATGGAGGTCATCGCTTGTGGCACGCTCCTGAGGACAAGATGCGGACTTACGAGCCAGACAATGGTCCGGTCGAAGTCATGGAGGTTGAGGACGGCCTGCTGCTGAAGGCCGGTACTGAAAAGCGCAGTGGCATTCAGAAGGTCATTGAGATCGTGCTTCCTCCAGGAGGCACGAGTGTGAGAGTACTGCACCGCCTTCGAAACCACAATCTCTGGCCAGTAGAGCTGGCACCCTGGGCTCTAAGTGTGATGGCACCTGGTGGGATTGCCATAGCACCATTAACCCGTCGCCATGATCCTGATCTGTTGCTTCCCAACCGGGGAATCGTGCTCTGGCCTTATACCGACATGCGCGATGAACGCTATCAATGGAATAAGGACTTCGTTCTTGTGAGGCAGAAAGCGATGGGCGATCTGGCTCGCACCAAGGTTGGCCTCAGTTCTGAAGAGGGTTGGGCGGCTTATTCCCTTGCTTCGTTGCTGTTCGTGAAATACTTCCGTTTTGTGCCAGGGGCGAACTATCCGGACCTCGGATGTTCACTCGAAGTTTTTACCAATTCGAAGATGCTGGAGTTGGAGACCCTCGGCCCACTGCAACTGCTGCGATCGGGCCAAGAACTGAGCCACGTGGAGTACTGGGAGTTACACAAAAACGTGCCGGTTGAATTCTCTGAGGAGTCGATCAGAACCTGGGTCTTGCCTCGGCTGCGTAAGGGCGGAGTTGAGTGACCGGAGCAGGATAATGCGATACGAAATGGACCAGACCACAGTTGAGCCGGACTACTCGTGGGCGCAGTATCTGGACTATATGGAGGGCGTGCCGGTCGTCGAGCAGTCGGTGGCGTCGACCCCACAATGCCAGAAGAACTCTGCGATGTGGGGACTTCTCGTTGTGAGCGTACTGGCAGCGCTGGCTATTGGTCTGAACGAGCTGCCGGTCTGGCCCTTTACACTCGGTGGGGGGAAGCATCCGATTGAACCGGTAATGCTTGCGATCATTTTGGGCATGCTGGTCAGCAATTTGTGGCCCATTCCCAGGGCTTGCCTACCCGGCATTAAGTTCGCGATCAAGAAGCTGCTTCCGCTCGGCATCATCCTATTGGGGGCACGTCTCAACTTTTATGACATCGTCCGCGTGGGAATGACCGGTGTGGTGCTCAGCGTCGTTGAGATCGCGAGCGCTTTAGGCATTTTGCTCTACCTTACGAAGAGGCTGAGGTTGCCTCGTAAGCTGGGTACTCTGCTGGGCGTAGGCACCGCCATCTGTGGTGGGACTGCTATTATGGCAGCAGCTCCTGTGATCGAGGCTGAAGAGAAGGACGTTGTTTTCAGCGTCGCAACCGTGACGCTGATGGGCTTGGTGACAATGCTGACTCTTCCGGTTGTGGGAGGGGTGCTTCATCTGTCATCCAAGGCCTTTGGCGTGTGGGCGGGACTGGCGATCCATCAGACCCCCCAAGTGGTGGCAGCTGGCTTCGCATACAGCGCCGAAGCGGGAGAAACGGCCACAATTGTGAAGCTGGCCCGCGTGTGCTTGTTGGCCCCTGTCGTGTTCCTGCTCGGCGTGTGGAATCTGCGACGATGCGGGACGCAAAGTGCAGCGGGGCGCGTCAAATACCTGTCAATGTTCCCACAGTTTGTCCTTGGGTTTCTCGGCATGGCGCTGCTGCGAACACTGGGCGTCATTCCTGATTTGACCATTCACCTGCCGAAGGAAGCACTCATTGGCTCGTCTGACTTCAGTTTCAGCTTAGCTCATCTCGCGCAAGACGTGTCCAAGATCTCGATCGTACTCAGCATGGCAGGTGTGGGCTTGGAAACCCGATTCTCGTCGATGCGTCAGACAGGATTCAGGCCTTTTGTGGCCGGCCTTCTGGGCGGGCTTGTGGTCGGTCTGTTGATGCTGGGTGCCGTAATGGGTCTCAAGCTCTAGTGAGGAAGCGTCACGTCCAGTGCCCACCTCTATTATTTTGAAGTGGAGATATTTTGAGGAGGAGATCGCATGATCCAATTCCTGGTGCATAGCAAAAAAGACACGGTGGGGGTAGCCGTTGTCGACATCGCTGCGGGCAGCCTCGCGAAGGGGGTGACGCTAGACGATCGAACGCCTTTAGAGATTTCAGTTCGAATGGATATTCCGCTGGGACACAAGTTGGCCTTGAAGGATCTTGCTGTCGGAGATACGGCAGTCAAATACGGACAGGACATTGGCAGGGTTGCAGCCAAAATAAAGACGGGAGAACACGTTCACGTCCATAACCTGAAGACGAAAAGGTGGTAACCATGAATATTCCTAGGATTCGAGCATACCGGCGCGAAAATGGTCGCGTCGGCATCCGTAATCACGTCATCATCCTGCCGGTTGACGATATCTCCAATGCCGCCTGCGAAGCGGTTGCCAGCCTCATCAGGGGCACGCTGGCTCTTCCGCATGCCTACGGCCGCCTTCAGTTTGGTGAAGACCTGGACCTCTTCTTTCGGACCATGATTGGAACAGGATCCAATCCGAATGTCGCCGCTGCAATAGTCATCGGAATTGAGCCGGGTTGGACTGAGCGGATTGTTGCAGGCATTGCCAAGACCGGCAAGCCGGTTTGCGGGTTCTCAATCGAACGCAACGGCGATCTGAAAACCATTGCAGATGCTTCGCGCAAGGCGATGGAGTACCTACAGTGGGCTTCCGAGCTGCAACGCACCGAGTGCTCTTTCGATGAGCTCTACGTTTCAGTCAAATGCGGCGAATCGGATACGACTACCGGGCTCTCTTCCTGCCCGACCGTGGGGAATGTGATTGACAAGATAAGCGATATGGGAGCCATCTCGTCATTTGGTGAAACTTCTGAGCTTACTGGCGGTGAACACATCGTTATGGGCAAAGCCGCAACTCCCCAAGTCGCTGACGCCTTCATTAAGGTCTGGAACGAGTACACCGATTTCATCCTCGAGGAAAAGACCAACGACTTATCGGAGTCACAGCCAACCAAGGGAAATATTCGGGGTGGCTTAACCACTATTGAGGAGAAAGCCCTTGGCAATATTGAAAAGCTGGGCAAACGAACGAAGTTTGTAGGTGTCCTTAAGCCGGCCGAAGCGCCTTCCGGCAAGGGGCTTTGGTTTATGGACACCTCCTCGGCGGCTGCTGAAGCGGTCACGCTTTGGGCAGCCTCCGGAGCGGTGCTCCACTTGTTCCCTACTGGGCAAGGAAACGTTATTGGTAATCCGATCGAACCGGTCATCAAGCTTTCCGGAAATCCCGTAACGTGCACAACGATGAGCGAACACATCGATCAAGATGTTTCAGCGATACTTCGCGGCGATATGACGGTGGATGAAGCCGGAGACAAACTGATCGAGCTGATGGTGCGCACTTGCAATGGACGTCTGACAGCTGCGGAAGCGCTCGGCCATCGCGAGTTTGTTTTGACGAAGCTGTATCGTAGCGCCTAGAAGGGTCGTTGCGCTCGGCGGAGTGGTCCAAAATGAGCCGATACGACCCGGCAGGTGTGAAGCGGCTGGCTGCTCGAATTGCCATGGCGGCTGGTGTGGCCGAGAGCGACGCTGTTGTGTTCGCCGACTCGCTTGTGGAGGCGGATGTTTCCGGCACGGCTACACATGGTATTTCTCGATTGGCCATCTACATTCGACGCCTCCGGTCCGGGCTGATCGACCCAAGGGCCGTGCTTCGAGTCGAACGAGCGCGCGCGGCGAGCTTGGCGGTCGATGCAGGCAACGGCTTGGGCCAAGTGCAGGCATGCAAAGTGCTGGATTTGCTGGTTTCGAAAGCTCGGGATTGTGGCGTGGCGGCGGCCACCGTTCGGAATTCGCAACACTTTGGAGCTCTCTCGTACTACTGCAACCGTGCGGCCGCTCAAGATATGATTCTGCTGGCAACCACGAACTGCGAACCGGCCATGTCGCCGCACGGAGGTTGCCAAGCGTTCCTCGGGACCAACCCGATTGCGGCATCCTTTCCTACGGGCAAGGGCTTTCCAGTGAAGGTGGACTTATCCGCCTCGGTTGTTGCTAGGGGCAGGGTCATTGCTGCCCACAAGGCTGGGCGTGCTATTCCACAGGGCTGGGCTCTTGATCCAGAAGGCAACCCGACCACCGATCCCGAACAAGCCCTGCTGGGCACAATTCTCACGATGGCCGGTCACAAGGGCTACGCGCTGGCTGTGCTGGTCGAGGTGTTAAGTGGGGTCCTTTCCGGAGCTTCGGTCGGATCCAAGATCGGTTCGATGTACAAGGATCTTGATCGGAAGCAAGATGTTGGACACTTCTTCTGTTTGATGGACATCTCCGCCTTCGTTGATGTGTGCCTTTTCAAGCAGCGCATGGACGCTACAATCGATGCCATCAAGGCTTGTCGCCGGCAACGTGGAATCGACGAGCTTTTCGTGCCGGGCGAGCGGTCCCATCGTACAGCCCAGCTCAACCGGCAAAACGGGATCACTCTGGGCTCCGAGACCGTCCGGGAGATCACCATTCTTTGTCAAGAGCTTGGGGTCCCGTTCGACCTTGTCTGCCCCATGGAAGCGAGTGATTCTAAATCTGGAGGATAAATCCTCAGTTAAGAAATCCATGAGTGACATTCTTATCAGCGAACAGATGACAGGCCCTGATCTGGAGGAACTCCGGCAGCGATTCAAGATCGTCTTCGATCCGGAGCTGTGGAAGGCACCTACTCAACTGCGTGAGATGATCCCGGACTTCAGAGCTCTGATCGTGCGGAATCAAACTCAGGTGGATCGTGCCCTGATCTCTGCCGGTGCACGCCTTCAAGTGATTGGTCGGGCGGGAGCAGGGTTGGATAATGTTGATGTGCGGGCGGCATCGGAAAGCGGCGTGGTGGTGGCATACGCTCCTGACCAGAACTCCAATTCAGTGGCCGAACTCGTGTTGGGCTTGATGCTGGCCTTGGCCCGCAGAATTCCTCTGGCCGATCATGACACGCGACGAGGAGGGTGGAATCGTCATCGTCTTACTGGAATTGAACTTCAAGGGAAAACTCTCGGGCTTGTTGGGCTCGGACGCATCGGACTCTGCACTGCTCTCAAGGCGCGCGCACTGGGTATGGAGATTGTGGCCTGCGATCCTTACGCTGATCCCAAGGGATTCGCAGTGGCTGAATCGGGGGCTCGCCTGCTTGGTCTGGATGAGCTCTTACCCCTGAGTGACTTTGTCTCCTGCCATGTACCGGAGACCACCAGTACCACCAACCTTTTCAGCTATTCGAGGTTTTGTCAGATGAAGCTAGAGGCTTATTTCATCAACAGTTCGCGCGGGAGCGTGGTGAAGGAAGAAGATTTGGCCCGGGCGCTCAGTGAAGGAAAGATTGCTGGGGCCGCGGTCGATGTGCGGAGCGAGGAACCGCCTACCCGTCACCTCTTCGCCGGGCTCACAAATGTCATCCTTACACCTCATATTGGCGCTTTTACACGAGAAGGGCAGCAACGAGTTCTGGCGGCGTTATGTAGCGACGTGAGCGCGGTACTGGACGGGGGTGCCGCAAAGCACTTTGCGAATTTTGAAAAACCGAGGACGCCTTCGCTCAGACTGTGAGGTTCGGCGAAAAGCGGGACCAACGTCGTTGCGATGTTCTCTGGGAAAGGATTTATGAGACTGTTCATTGATACCGCAGATGTTCGACAGATCCAGGAAGCTGTGAGCTGGGGTGTGGTCGATGGAGTCACAACGAATCCATCACATGTCTCAAAGACCGGTCAGCCAGCCGAAGAGGTGTACGCAGAGATTCTGAAAAGTGTGGATGGGCCAGTTAGCTTGGAGACCGTTTCCATGACTGCTCCGGAGATCATAGCAGAGGGGCACCGATTGGCTTCATTGCACAGGAATGTGGTGGTGAAGGTGCCCCTCATGAAAGAGGGCATGAAAGCGGTCAAAACACTCTCAGGCGAGGGCATCAAGACCAATGTGACTGTGACCTTTTCACCTGCACAGGCGTTGTTGGCCGCCAAATGTGGGGCCACGTATGTGAGTCCGTTTGTAGGACGACTTGACGCGGTGGCACAGGATGGCATGGAACTGGTTAGGCAGATCAAGGCAATCTACTCGAACTACGGCTTCGAAACCGAGATCATTGTTGCTGCCGTTCGGCATCCGATTCATGTGGTTCAGGCGGCTTTGGCGGGCGCCCATATCTGTACGATGTCCTATGAGACGATGGAACAGCTTTACCAGCATCCGCTGACCGACGTCGCCATCGACCTTTTTCTGAAGGATTGGGCCAAGGTTCCGAATAGATGAAGACCCATCCACTCTACCTGAATGGCGATTGGATCACTTGCACCGACAGCCAGCCCGTTTTCAATCCTGCTACCGGGGAGGCTTTCGCCCGGATATCCTTGATTAACCGCACAAGAGTGGCGCAAGCCTTGAACGATGCGGATGCCGTTTCGGAAGGATGGCGCTCCTTGACAGGCAAGGCACGCGGTGAGTATCTGTACAAGATTGCTGCGGTACTGGAGCAGCGCCGCGAGGCAGCGGCTCGCATCATAACCCTAGAAAATGGCAAACCGCTGACTCAGAGCCTAGGTGAAGTAGCGATGTCGGTGGATCATCTTCGCTGGTTTGCGGAAGAAGCTCGGCGTGGTTACGGGCGTGTGGTACCGCATCAAGTGGAGGGCAAGTGGCATTTGATCATCAAAACTCCTGTCGGTGTCTGTGGAGCAATTAGCCCCTGGAATTTTCCACTAGTGCTAGCTGTGCGGAAAGTAGCCCCAGCCTTGGCAGCCGGCTGCCCTGTTGTGTTAAAGCCAGCTTCCCAGACACCCCTTTCGGCAATCACTCTGGCAGAATGCGTCGAGGCGGCGGGATTGCCCAGAGGAGTATTCCAGGTGGTCGTCGGCCCTGCAGCGGAGATCGGCGAAGAGTTCCTGCAAAATCCGGTGTGCCGTAAGGTGACGTTTACTGGGTCCACCGAAGTGGGCCGGTGCTTGATCCGTGGTGCTGCAGAGAGAATCAAGCTGCTATCGCTTGAACTCGGTGGACATGCTCCGCTGCTGGTCTTCGACGATGCCGATTTGGACCGTGCAGTGGAAGGGGCCATGGTCGCCAAGTTTCGCAACACAGGACAGTCTTGTATTGCAGCCAATCGGATCTACATCCAGCGCAACGTTTACATGCGTTTCATAGAAGCCTTTGTCGGGCGAGTGAAGGCTCTAAGAGTGGGCGACGGATTGGAGTCCGGAACAGATGTGGGCCCGCTCATTGACGAGGCAGCGGTGGACAAGGTGCTGAATCACGTGGCCGATGCAGTGTCTTTAGGAGCCCATTTGGCGTGTGGTGGGCGGCGGTTGCCCGGCAGGCGTGGTTCTTTCGTGGAACCTACGGTCCTAGTGGATGTTCCTGACGAGGCTCGCTGCATGAGTGAAGAGACGTTCGGTCCTGTAGCCCCGATCTGTCAGTTTGAGAGCGAAGAGGAAGTTGTCCAACGGGCGAACCGTTCAGCTTACGGGTTGAGCGCGTACGTATTTACCAGTAACCTTCAGCGGGCCTTTCGACTTATGGAGTCACTCCATGCTGGCACGATCGGCGTGAACGATGCGATGCCTTCGACCAGTCAGTGTCCATTCGGCGGCGTGAAAGAAAGCGGTTGGGGACGTGAACTAGGAATGGAGGGTATGGAAGCGTTTCTGGAGACCAAGCATGCCTCTGTAGCTATGTGCTAAGCACATGTTTGAGTAGCCGGAGATTACTTTCAGGACAGTGTAAGCACGCCTTCAGTCACAAATCTCTCAACCCGGTGTGCCGATTGCGTTGTCTGTCACACTCCCAGCTTAGAGCCCCGAGACCAGGATGCGCGCATTGCAATCTACATTCCCATCTCGCTAGCTGGGTGGTTCCATGCTTAGTACTTGCCAGGCATCCAATTTAAATACCTCATTACACGCCTCCCACGGTTTGACTTCGACCTATTTGTTGAGCTGTCTTAAGACGCCGACTTAATGTTGTGGATGGGACCCTCCAGCCGTTTCCCAGTAACCGCATACTTGCCGACCGAATCAGCATCGGCATTTCTCCAGAAGTGGTGACTGCCCCGAACTGCCTGGCCGAAGGCGGCGAATTCCGCCAGACGATGGTCAGAATCGAAACCCGCGGTAGCAGGGTGAGCGGAGTCGTGACTTCGGAGGGGTCCCTTCTTTCCGCCGACGAATTCATTTTCGCCGGCGGACCTTGGCTGCGAACACTCCTCCCCTCCGGGCTGGGTTCGTGGGTCCAACCGACGAGGCAGGAGGTTTTTTACTTTGGTCCCCCTGCCGGTGATCGCCGTTTTGACGAGGAGCACCTGCCCGCCTGGATTGATCACGGAGAGTCTCTCCTCTACGGCATCCCCGGCAACCGATGGAGGGGGTTCAAAGTGGCCGATGACACCCGTGGGCCGGACTTCGACCCGACCCACGCAGACCGCCTGCCCTCGACTAAAGAGCTGTCTGCGGCTCGCGCCTACCTGTCGCGCCGATTCCCGGCTCTCAAAGGAGCTCCCTTGCTCGAAGCACACGTCTGCCAATATGAGAATAGTCCGGATGGTCACTACCTGATCGACCGACTTCCAGGTCTGGAGAATGCCTGGGTCGTCGGCGGTGGTTCGGGTCACGGTTTCAAGATGGGACCTGCCTTGGGACAGTGGGTGGCGCGGCTGGTCCTGCGAGGCGAAACACCCGAGCCCTTGTTTCGTCTCGATCGATTCGACCCAACTGAGGAATCCTCCAAGCCGCACCGGACGCAGTGGGAGGGCTGAGTAAGGCATTGGTCAATCTCTTGATCTCCTTCGTGGCCGACCTCTTGCCCGCCGTTTCGAAACTTTGGCGAGAATCGCTGTCTGCTGCACGCAGTTCAGCCTCCCCTGCATAGGAGGCTCAGGAGAGAAGGCCCCTCGGCCCGGTCCTCGAAATCGGCGAGACTGGCACAGTGGTGAACCCGCAAGCGATGCATTGCGCGTCTCGTTGGCCAAGAGCGACTCCAGCCCCGAGATTGCTTTGACGACGGTGAAGGATTTTCCGATGGCCGGACGCAATCCGTTAGGGGCTCCAGTCGAGTACGACCTTACCTGCCTTTCCGGACTTCATCACCTCAAAACCATGTTCAAATTCTGTGTAGTGAAGACGGTGGGTGATGACCGGTTTGATATTCAGTCCGCTTTCCAGCATCACCGTCATCTTGTACCAGGTCTCGTACATCTCACGGCCATAAATGCCTTTAATGGTGAGCATGTTGAAGACGACTTTTGGCCAATCAATCGCAATTGGTTCTGAGGGGATACCTAACATCGCGATCTTGCCGCCGTGGCACATATTATCGATCATGTCACCGAGCGCCGCTGGACTTCCGGACATTTCAAGTCCTACGTCGAATCCCTCTCTCATTCCAAGCTGCTTCTGGATGTCTTTGAGGGGAGGGCCGAGGTTAACGTTCAGCGAGACGGTGGCTCCTGCTTGCCTCGCCAGGTCCAGGCGATACTGGTTCAGATCGGTCACGACAACATTACGCGCGCCCGCATGCTTGACGATGGCAACGGCCATGATTCCAATTGGCCCGGCTCCGGTAATCAGCACGTCTTCACCAAGAACGTGAAAGGAAAGAGCAGTGTGAACGGCGTTGCCGAACGGATCAAAAATTGCCGCGATCTCGAGATCAACGCCGGGGCGATGATGCCAGACATTGGTCATTGGGACGCAGATATACTCTGCAAAAGCACCCGCCCGGTTCACCCCAATTCCCTTCGTGTCGTTGCAAAGGTGCCGCCGTCCAGCCAAGCAGTTGCGGCAGCGGCCACAGACGACATGCCCCTCGCCGCTCACAATTTCTCCTGGAAAGAAGTCGGAAACGTTGGAACCGACTTCTACCACTTCGCCGACGAATTCATGGCCTATCACCATGGGAACTGCAATGGTGCTTCGTGCCCAAGCGTCCCAATTGTAAATATGCAAGTCGGTGCCACAAATGCCGGTCTTGCGAACCTGGATGAGAACATCATTAATGCCAACGTTGGGCTCTTCTACTTCCTCGAGCCATAGCCCGGGGTGGGCCTCTTTCTTGACCAACGCCTTCATTTCAGTCTCCCTTCAGGCAGCGAATGGCGATTCAGCCAAGGCCATTTACAGGTGGAATTCAACGAATTTTCCCACTGCCGTCGCGGCGCCAGCGCGGTCAGGATTGAAGAGCCGCGTTGAGCAAAGATCGAGTTATTGGAAGGTTATTATGAGTAGAACTATGCAAGAACCTCGCTGTCTGAGCGAAGAGTTCCTGACGCCTCTTGGACAGCGATCTTCACACGGTGAGGTACCTGAAGCTTTGCGTTTCTTTTGGAAAGGGCCGCCTTTGTTGGCGTTCCGCCCAAAGGTGCGGTATGTTGGTGGACTGATCCTTAAGGACCTGGAGGCTGGCGATGTTGGCTTCCCATTTGAAGGAGCGTGTCCGTCACAAGCAACTGACGCTGGGTCCGATGTTGACGTTTGACTTCTGGCCCGGCTATCTCGAGATTTTTAAGGCAGAGGGAATGGACTTTGCGGTGCTGGATATGGAGCACGGTGCGGCAACCCTCCAGGCGGCGGAAGAACTTTGCCGTACGGCGCGACTGCTTGATTTTCCGCTTCTGATCCGGCCGGAAGCCAGCCTCTACCATCTTGTGCGCCGATATCTCGACATGGGTCCGTCGGGTCTGATGATTCCCTGGATCGAACACCCGCATCAGGTGGACACCTTGGGTGAAGCGGCATTCCTTCCGCCCCGGGGCAGAAGAGGACCGGGCGGGCCCTCGATTCTGGCCAATCGCAGCCTGGATCGGGCGGGGTGGGACGAAATCGAAGCGAGCCTGTTTCTGGTCTTGCAGATCGAAAGCCCGACCGGCCTAGCCAACCTCACCTCACTGGCACAGCCGGACTGGATCGATGCCACGATGCTGGGCCCCTACGACTTGTCCCTTTGGCTGGATCACTGCGGCCAATTGGATCATCCCGACGTGGTCTCGGCCATTCGTCAGGTTCATGAGCAGTCTACCCAGATCGGTAAACCTTGCGGAATGGTCGTGGGTTCACCGGATCAAGCCGAGTTTTGGATTGCCTCCGGCTTTCACTTCTTCATCGTTTCAGAAGCGACCGCCATGGTGAGACAACAGGCCCGATTTCTGGTGACCACGATTCGCCAACGATTTTCCGACAAGCCCAGCGGCGGATGAGTTTTCAGTTGCCGAACGGTTTTCCAGAGACCGGTTCTCCCCCAATATTTCCTCACGCAGCCCAGGCCAACACAGACGAACTCGGCACCCATCATGCCGAAGGCATTTCTTTCAGCTTGAAGCAGCTATCTTGACAGACTGAATCCCTCGACCCGGGCACCTCACCGGCGGCCCTGGTGGGGCCCCGCAGCCTGAGCGGGATCGGGCGATGCGGTGGCTGGAGGTCCTCGCAGCAAGGGGCCTCCAAAGAAAAGCAAAGTGCATTCTCCCAAACCATGCTAAACAACCTCCGGATCAGCGAAGGCGACTTTCCATCGTCCCGATTTGAATCGGTCCACTCCTTCACCCATGGGTAGGTCCAAGATGATCAAGCAAACTCCCACCTACAGGTGGTTTCTGGTGGGTGTGCTGTTCTTTGCGGCGTGCCTCAACTATGCTGACCGTGGGGCAGTGAACTCTTTGTTCCCGATCCTGAAAGATGAATTGGGAATGTCCGAGGTGGCTCTGGCAGCCACCGGAAGCGTGTTTCTCTGGACCTACGCTCTGTTCTCACCTCTGGCGGGCTACTTGGGCGACCAGCTTTCGCGCTGCTCATTAGTCGTTTGGAGTTTGACTGCCTGGAGCTTGATCACCATCCTCACCGGCCTAGCGCTGAATGGCAGCCAAATCTTGGTTATGCGCGCATTGCTGGGCATCGCGGAGTGCTTGTACGTTCCGGTTTCTATCGCTCTTATCGCCGACCATCACCCTACCTCGACGCGAGCCAAGGCGCTTGCGATCCATCTCTGCGGCTTTTACCTTGGCGTCGTAGTGGGGGGCACCGTCGCCGGTTTCATCGGGGATAAGTACGGTTGGCGAGCACCCTTGTTTGCACTAGGCATGACTGGTCTTGCTCTGGCTGCCTTCGCCAAGATCACACTGGTCGACCAGCCGCCACAGATTACGTTTCGAACGACCGTGCCCAGCTCCGGTACAACCTCCAAGTCGCTCAGGGGGGCGCTTCTCTATCCGCTGCGCATAGCTTCTTACTACATTCTAACGATAGACGCATTCCTGATAGCAATTTCCACCTATGTCTTGATTACATGGCTGCCACTCTACTTCAACGAGACGTTCCGGGTCAGTCTCACGGAGTCGGGTTTCCACGGGACGTTTCCAATGCAAGCTGGAAATGTGGCAGGCCTGCTCTTGGGCGGGTATATATCAGACTCAGTCGCACGGCGTAGCTCGCGCAATCGAATGTTGATACATTCGATATGCTATTTCCTTGCAGCCCCTCTTCTGTTGGCGTTCCTCTGGGTGGAAAGAATTCCGCCGCTGGTCATGTTCATTTTCATGTTTTCGACTGTTCGGGCCATTGGTCAGTCGAATTCGAACCCACTCCTGTGTGAGATCGTTGCCGAGGGGCATCGAAGTGCTGCAGTCGGCATGATGAACCTCTTCACGTGCGTCGCTGCAGGTCTCGGTGTATTAGCGACAGGATACCTTAAGAGAGAGATCAGCATGGGAACAATACTAGGCAGCATGTCTGTGATCGTCTTGCTGGCAGGAATCATACTACTGGTGGGCTACCGTTGTTTTCTTAGTCCCGATCTGCAGCGACTATCAAGAAGCACCCAATAGCCTGCTGAGGTTAAGGTTCCTGCTGTATGAAGCCCGAGAACCGGGACTGCCAGACCATAAAGTCAGTTACTAGGTCAAACCGTTGCGGTGCTTAGCGAGTTGACTGGCCATCCGAAGAGGCAAACCCAAGCCAGAACTGAGGCTGTATGCATTTCCAGTCCGCTGTCGGTTTGGGTTGCCAAGGCTCAGCTTCTCTTTTTCATGGGTGCTTGGCGAATGCTGAGGGGGGCGTTGAAGCCGGACCGCAATTGTGGATTTGCCAGGTAGCACAGCGACGCTACTTCTTCTCGCTCTTTGGCGAGCCAGGTGAAGCTTGGTTTGGGTCTATGGGTTATTGCCTGTTTGCGAACGGACACGCGGTGAGTGGTTGAATGTGTGATAGGTATGATCTGATTCTGCGGAACGCGGAGGTCATTGATCCCTCCCAAGAGATCCGGCAGGTGGCGGATCTGGCTATTCTTGATGGCCGTATCGCTGCCTTGCAGCCGTCGCTAAACAACTTGTACGGCTGTGCAGAGATAGACCTGCGAGGCAAGTACCTATGCCCAGGTCTAATCGATCTCCATGGCCACTGGTATGAAGGGAGCGCTTTTGGCATCGATCCCCGAATTTGTCTGAACCATGGTGTTACCACGGTAGTGGACGCTGGAACCACCGGCTTCGTGAATTTTGCCGAGTTTCAAAGAAACCAGGTGGAACGATCGCCGGTTCGAGTACTAGGTTTCCTGAATATCGCTGGCCTCGGCATACCGTCTGTTCTGGCCGGCGAATTGGAAGATCTCCGGTATGCCAGGCCCAAGGAAACGGCTGCGGTTCTGGCAGCCTACACCAGCGTTTTGCTGGGGGTGAAGGTCCGGATCGGTTCAACGGCCACAGCCGGCCACGGCATGGAGGCCCTGCGTGCGGCACTTGAGGCTGCGACAGCATGCGGATTGCCCTTGATGGTGCATATTAGCAAAGGGGCAAACACCGCTGAGATTCTGAAAACACTTCGGCCGGGCGATATTCTGACCCACTGTTTTCAGGGCCGGGGAGACGGGCTATTGCGTGCCGGAGAACTTTTGCCGGAGGCCGTCGAAGCGCGCGCTAATGGGGTCTTCTTTGATGTTGGACACGGTTGTGGCAGTTTCAGTTGGGACGTCGCCAGAAGGGCCTTTGAGCACCACTACTATCCAGACACGATCAGTACAGATCTCCACCGCTTCTCCTTGGAACGTTGGGCAATTGATCTTCCCACTACGATGTCGAAGTTCCTCCACCTCGGCATGTCCCTGGAAGATGTGATTCTGAAGACAACTTGGGCGCCGGCAAGAACGATTCGTCGGCAAACGGATATTGGATCGCTTCGCCTTGGCACGGTCGCCGATGTGTTTGTGTTCTCTCTTGAGGAAGGCGAATTCCTGCTGGAGGACACCCACCTCAAGGTTGAAAGAGCAGCGCGACGAATCAAGCCTTTTCTGATCCTGAGGGCTGGACGGGTGATTGAGCCCGGTCGTTGCACAGCGACCATTAGGCCGCTCCTAGCTTGTGACCTTGAACTTCTCAGGTATGTCGAGGAGACAGCCTGAGATACAAGTGGAAGAGAGGGCTCATCGGCGATCAGTGTCGGCTTATGTTCTAGTGAACACATCTCTTCTTAGGGTGGTCAGAAGCGCTTTTTCGGTAAACAAGTCCACGATCATCCCCAATCACGTACGCCCCTGCATGGATCTTCGCGACCGCCGTGGGTGCAACGAGTGCGGAGATGCTGAAGCAGAGAGTGGATTGTGAAATGAAATCGATCAAGCGGAACCTCAGGCAGAATGGCCGAAGCCGAGATCTCAGACCAGTCCAATCCAGTACGAAAAACCTGCACAATCCTCCTAAACATTCGCAAAGAGCCGTCAGTAGTCCTGACGTAGCATAAAGCTGCGACAAATTCCAAAAGCGGGGCTCTTAACTAAAACCTTAGGATTGTGGCCTGGATTCGGCACAAGAGAGGAAGGGAGAGGTCATGATTTGTGAAACCAGGAAAGTGATGTGCGCATGTTTTTTGGTCACGGCTTTTGTCCTGATGGCAGGGCAACTGCGGGCCCAATCGGTGGCCGGAACCATTCTTGGGACCGTTGCGGACCCAGCGCGAGCGGTTATCGTAGGAGCAAAGGTTACTCTCAAGAATCAGGAAACCGGTTTCACCAGAGAGACGCAGTCGGATGGGTACGGCAATTACGAATTCCGCATCGTAAATCCCGGCAGGTATTCCATTGCAGCGGAGTCCACTGGGTTCAAGAAGCGTGTTGCTAGTGATATTGTTCTGGCCCCTCGCGATACCCAGCGCGTTGATTTTTCGCTTGAAGTTGGCGAGATCACGGAGGTGGTCACCGTGTCAGGGGAAGCGGCTCTGGTGAACACCGATAGTGTCCAGATCGGGGAAACCCGCTCAGCAAGGCTCCTCACAGAAGGTCCCCAGGCTACTCCGCCACTGATCGCTCGGTTCGGAAGCAACACTGCACAGTGGTCTCTTTACGTTCGATCCGGTACTTCAGCCGAAGGAAACTACAAAGCCATGGGCTCGCGCGCGACTATGGCTGAAACATCAATCGATGGCAACGCCGTTGAGGCGGCTTATATCGGACCGCCGTCTCAGGCTGTTGCCGCAGTAAAGAACGTTGTCATCAACGCCTCCTCAGAGTTCCGTTCTCCCCTGGTGATTGACGCGGTCACCAAGCAGGGCACGAATCAACTGCACGGCTCCTATACCGCGTTTCTGACCCATCCTGCACTTAACTCCCTCCAGGCTGGACCTCCTGGGGCAAAGCGTGGCCCCCAGAAGCCACTCGTCTTTCATAACGTGACCGTGGGCGGGCCGGTATGGATCCCCAAGCTGTACAATGGGAAGAACAGAACGTTTTTCTTTCTGTCGGCGGAGCGACGGCCTGAGAGCACCGTCGCCTACTATCTCACCCAGTACATACAGGCGGCCAATGTTCCCACCATGGCCATGCGGAATGGGGACTTTTCCGCCTATCTGGCCAAGGTCAAGCCGGGCCTGCAATTAGTGGACCCCATCAGCGGCTCCCCATTTCCCGGAAACATCATTCCGCGTTCTCGTTGGAGCCCCGCTGCCGTTAAGGCTGTGGACAGATTCTACCCGGAACCAAATATTTCGCAGATTAATGACTCGGAGATCCCGCAACAGAACCTCAACGTGTTGTACGACGAAGGCGGCATCGCCAGCCAGTGGTTTTGGCGGGTGGACCACAATTTCGGGACCAAGAATACGGTGGGCTTTAGCTACGCTGCCCGGCCCTCTGCGGAAACCGGTCTGCATGCCCCCTGGTGGAACCTCGTGCCAACAACGGGGCGCTACATGGTAGATCGCCGAACGCACGAGTATGCCTGGCATGATACCCACGTCTTCAGTCCGAATGTCGTCAACGAATTTCGAGTAGGCTGGTTCAACGCTCGTCAGATACTTGGAGCAACGGAGAAGGCTTCCCTCGTGATCGATTCTTTAGGCATCGACTTGGGCTCGGACAAAGCCAGAAGGTCCGCCTTCAATGCGATTCCCAACATTTTCATCACGGGGTTTGCACGCATCGGCGGTGTGTTTTCCCAGGATGATGTCACTAACAACTGGTACCACTTCCGCGACAACGTGAGCTGGAAGAAAGGTCGGCACACTCTGAAGTTCGGATACGACCACCGTTTCAAGCACCGAGACACTGATTCAGCCCCCAACTCCGTTGCCGGCCAGTGGAGTTTTTCCGGCCGTTGGACCCAGGATCCCTTCGCAGATTTCATTCTGGGTCTGCCTGAGTCCACGGGGCGTTTCACACCGAGGCCGGTCGTCCTGGCGCGGTACAATGAGTTGGGGCTTTACGCACAAGACGACTTCGCAGTTTCAAAGAGTTTGACTTTGAATCTCGGATTGCGCTTCGATCGAATCAGCCCGCGGATCGACAAAGCTGGAGCGTTCTTCAGCTTTAATCCCGTGAACGGAAACCTGGTGATACCTGACCAAAAGGCACTGGATCTGGTCCATCCGGCCTTTCCCAAGAACGCCATACCCATCCAACTGGCCTCGGCAGCGGGCTATCCAGCGCAATTGACCGATCCGCTTCGTTCGTTCGCTCCCCGGATTGGTTTGGCTTGGCGGCCCTTTGGCGCTCCAAGGACCGCAGTGCGGGTTGGATATGGACTTTTTGCGGCCGACGAAGGCATCATCTTTAACAACTTCGCAACGCTGCAGACTGGGGGGCCGTTTGCGCTCACCGAGTCCTTCACAAATTCAATCTCGAACGGTGTGCCGCTCGTAACTTTGGATCGGCCCTTCCCGGCAGCCATTGGCGCAACGGCTTCCACCTTCAGCATCTCCGCGACCAACCCCAAGATCAAGACTCCGTACATGCAGCAATGGAATGCGACGATCGAGCAAGAGGTGCTTAGCAAGTGGGTGGTTCGGTTTTCCTACGTCGGGGCGAAGAACACCCAACTCTGGTATTACCGTAACATCAACAAGCCAGCGCCAAGTCTCACTTCCTTCACTGCGTCGCGATTTAACTACCGAAACTTCAGCAATGTCAACTGGCTGGACAGTGGGGGCAACTCGAGTTATCACTCCTTCCAGATTGGGTTCGACCGGAAATTTGTCGATGGACTCTACGTCGAGAGCTTGTTCCAGTGGCAATCTGAAATTGCCGACGTGTCTGACCAGGGAGGGTACGCTGGCATCGAGAATCCCTATGACCGGCGGAGAGAGCGGGCGAAAGAAATCCTGGACCCGATCGATTTCCGTGCTAACTTCATTTATGAGCTTCCGTTTGGCCCTGGCAAACCGCTGGGTGCGGGTCTTCGGAAGGGATCCTTCGCCAGTGGCTTGGTGGGTGGCTGGCAGATTGGAGGGTTCGTTGAGTACCGTAATGGCAGGCCTTTTACCGTCACCTTCAGCGGGGCGGATCCATCGAACACTAACACCTTTGGAGGACGTGCGACTCTTGTGTCTTCGGGTTGTAACGCACGGGCTGGAAACGGCTTGTCGTCCCCTTACCTCAACATCAATTGTTTCAAGGTTCCCGATCCGGGCGATTTCGGCACCCTGAGCCGCAATGGCTTTCGCCAGCCAAGCTTCCACGATTTCAGTACGTCTCTATACAAGTTCTTCCCGCTGCGTTTCATTCGTGAGAATGTGAAGCTGCGCTTCTCGATCTCGGCACAAAACGCCTTTAACAACGTGATTCGGACCAATGTTGAGAGCAACATCTCTACCCCGGCTTCGTTCGGCAGGTTGTTTGGCCAACAGACCGGACGGTCATTGACGGGTCTGGGTTCTCGGGCGGTGCAACTGCAGGGTCAAATCGAGTTCTGAACTTGGCGGCTTTTGATATCGGACAGGAGGCCAAGGCGCGGCCGCGCCTTGGCCTTTTCGCTTTGATGAGGAATACCATGTTGGTGTGGTGGGCTATTCCGTTTCTGTTCATCGGCGTCGGACTATTCGCCCAACCTCGGAGCGACTTGGTGAGGGCCGTTCACTTGGAGCGTTCGCAGCGATCCCTAGACTACGAGATCGTCAAACTCTTCAAGAACCCACTCGCCCCAGGGAACTGTTTCTATGGGCAACTTCTGGAAGACGCCAAAGAAAAGGGAATTGACCGCGCGGAAGAGCTGCTAGCCTTTCTGGACCAGCTCTTGCACTCCCTAGATGAGGACTCTTATGAACTACGCTTCAAGGCCACTTGGGCAGCGCTGACGAACTCAGAATGTCCGGATTCCGAGCCCGCTCGGATCTTGAAACAATACCTGGAATCCCGGGGAGTAAATACCGCAGAGCCTCGCTCTGTGGTCGAATACGTCGAGAAGGTTGCGGAGGACTACGATCAGCAATTTCTAGCGGAAAGCGAAGAGTTGGCTGGTGTCGACGGGACCCGAAACCGCATTGGATTGCGGGCTGGCTCAGGGCTGTACATCACGTCCATCTTTGACGCGGCGTTTCGCGTTGACCGATTACTTGGGGAGCTGAGACTGAGTAAGAATGTCTCTCCAATGCGGCGGGTTTTGATTGTAGGGCCCGGCCTGAACATTGTAGATCAGTTCCTCGGAACACAGGTGCCGGTCTCATCTCCTCAACCGCTGTGTCTGCTGGAGAGCCTATGGGCATATCAGCTGGCTGACCTGGGAATCCGAATTGACCTCCTGGATATCAACACCCACGTCATCGATTATTGGCTAAGGAGTAAAGAAAAATCCGAGTACCGATTGTTGGGCTATTTGGCCTATAGCAAGGAGTACGAGGATTTGTCAGCACACACCCGACGTTATCTCGAAAGTTTTGGAACGCGTTGCTCCGGTGTGGCGCGAGAGCTTTTCGCCAACCGGCAGCCGCTACAAGCAATTCTGTGGAAAGACCCGCGCAGGGGCTTGATGTTCGTACGCAGCGGGACCGAGGGTATTTACTTTAGAGATTTGTTGGTCTCCAGGCGGGCGTTTTCCTTCTTTTCCGCCCAGCTTGGCGATATCGTAACGGATCGCGTGGCAGATCGGAGTACCTATGACTTGGTGGTCTCAACGAATGTTCTGCTGTACTTCGATGCGAAGGAGACCACCCTTGCAGTGGCCAATATGGCTCGCTGCTTGAAGGAAGGTGGATATCTCATCGTTACCGAGGACCTGGAGGCTCTCGTTCCCGAACGCTACTCTCTGCGAAGGATTCGAAAAGATGTTCTTGGGGATCTGGTGCCGCCGGCTGCACAGGTCCCAGCTTTCTTTCTGTACCAGAAAGTGAGAACAGGGGTGGCGCGAAAAGATGCAAGCGAGGATTCCGATGATAGGCGGCAATAATGCGGTTTCCACCTACTCCTTTGCGTACCTCAGAACGAGCAGAGTCAAGAGCGCAATCGGTGTTAGTCGGGCCTTGGGGGACGGCGATAACCGGTACCGGCTCATCTGCGACCTTGGTTGGAGAAAGATCGATGTTGTTGAAGCTGGTTGACCAAAAGAGCCAGTTCAGTCTTCTGTTTGCAGGCCTTTCATCCGCTATATCTGGGGAGCTCTCGCGAGTAATGAGGGTTTGGCTCTTGTCAGCGAATCGAAATCATCGTCGAAGGAAATGGGCACTCCTTTGGCACACCCTTCCAGCGTGCCTCGACCAATTATGCATCTCTTCTGCGGCTCGCACGTGCATTTTCTCACCCGCACCAATCTGCTTTCATTGAGAATCGAGACCAGCAGGGCCACAAAGCTGTTGATCCCAGGCAGGTGCCGCGATCGCTCGATTGACGGCAACAGATTGGGCCTTTCTAGATCCTCATCGGCACAGCCGAATCAGGGTGCACTCACCTCGATGCTGATACTCCGATCGTCCAGTATGTCATCTTTGCTGATCTTGCTGTCGTAAACCTTGTAAGGCGACAGGAACATGTGGCCTCTGGCATAAGTCCCGTCGTAAGGAATGATTTTGATTCCTGGAAGCACGTCTGACAGATCCAGGTGGACGAATTCAAGCGTGCGCGGTTCAAGAACAGTGATGACCCCATAGCCTTCCATTCTTCCGTCACTCCCATCACCCGTATTCCGCATGTAGGGAAACAGCCAGATTCTGTTGCCTACGCTTTCGCAATTGATCCCTCCACCGATTTTGTCGTTGTGTTTCCCGATGTCGACAATCTTCACCCCGTCCAGCGAAGGTCTGTTGATGTCAATGACCGCAACATTCCGATGGGAACCCGATGTCTCGTTGGCATGATTTACAAAGACAACCTTCTCTTCGGTTCCGCACACTCCGTGGTACCCCTTGGCCTCGGGATTGATGACGGCGAGATCAATAATCGAGGCACTCGCAAGTGTAAAGTGATTCGAGTCGATCCTTACAACCTTTCCCGTCCTCACTTTGCCGTTCCAGTTTGGAGCAGCCCAGAGGAAACCTTTGCGGTCCACCCACATTCCGTTATAACCGGTGGCCCCGGCGTCTATTGTTGATACGTCAATCGCTTTAACGGAAGCCTTGGAAAACTCCTCCCCACTCACTTGGAGGAACAGACCGTGTCCCATGGGAGCGATGTAAAGGAATCCGTTGAAGAAACGAACTGACGTGTAACTACCTTGGATCGGAAGATCGAGAACTGTCGCGCTCGAACCTTCAAACTTCTCGTCATCGACGTGCAGTTTGATGGCGATGCCACCCGTCCGCGTAACGGTGTAAACGTTGCCCAGGCCGTCCGCATCGACGCCTATGCAAGTGGTAATCCGCCCATCGATGGTCGAGAGATCCAAGGTCTGAATTTCCCCTGTGACGGCATGGCGACGCACCAGAATACTGTTCGGTATGTCGAAGCCGCTCCCGTGGAGCGGCGCAAAGTAGATCCAGTCCTGATAGGCGACGCTCTCCCCATAAGAGCCAGGAAATCTCATGACTGTCACCGCAGCCGGGTCCACCCTTCCCGTGCGAGTGACGCGGTTGTAGCGGGTGATCTTTACACCTGCCAACGTCTCAGCAGCGCAGGCACCGCTCGCCACCGAAAACGAGAGTAGCAATTCCAGAAGCAGTACCTGAATCAGAGTATTGAATTCCCAAACATGATACTTCATATTCCGGCTCCCTTACTTTCTGAAGGCCCTGTCGCCGCTGCCCCTTGCATGAGGAACTCTGGACTCGGTTTTTTGTGTGGTTCTGAACCTTTTCGATCTTTGACGATTACTCTGGAACTTGTTGAGGTTCCCTCGGGAGGGAGCGGGTCGAACGAGGAAGGCTCCTTCCAGTGTGTAATGGATGCTGCCACAGTCTTAGGGAGGATGAGGCTCCGTTGCCGAAAGCGATACATCAGTGAGGATTAAGGTTTCTGAGCAATGATTCAAGGGTTGGACGATCGGATGGGGCCGCATCAACACGGACGGCACCGGTTTTGTCGACAGATAAGCGGAACGTCTTGAATTCACTCAAGCCTAGTTTGGCCTCAGTAGAACGAGCCACGTCGACGCCTGAGAGTCTCACTTGCACCGAGGGTTCGCGGATTGGATGGGCTGCGAACCGAGTTGAGACGACAGGCATTCCCACCTCGATTCGGTGGGGAAAACCTCCGAGCTTCGCTCTACCGCCTTCTGCATTCTGGCTGGGCCAGTCACGCTGACTGGTCGGAGATAGAGGGCAGGCAGCATTCATTCAATCACACCTGGACAGGACAAGCTTCAAAACCCACCACCACCGGGTTTTGCAGCACTCCGATCTTTTCAATCTCGAGCGTGACCTCATCACCGGGGCGAATGGCTCCTGCTGCCTTAGGACATCCCGTCGTTATGACGTCTCCGGGGTAGAGGACCAAGTACCCACTGATAAACGCCAGCAATTGAGCGACATCGAAAGTGAGCCCGCTGGTGTTGGCGACGACCCGAAGCTCGCCATTAACCCGTAGCGTCATGTTCAGGGCAGGGCTTAGGCCGACTTCGTCCACGGTCACAAGATAAGGCCCCATTGGCGTAAAGGTTTTCAGGCTCTTACACCGAAAGAGCGGATAGGATTCCTTGATTTCGCTAGCCTGTAACTCTTGGGCGCTAACGTCGTTGAGAATTGTGTACCCGGCAATGTAGTCCTCTGCGACAGCAGCGGAAACGTGCGAGGCTTTCTTTCGGACGACCACCGCAAGCTCGATTTCGGGTTCTATACGTCCGAGGTTGGGCGGAAGGACGATTGTCTCTCCGGGTCCGATTACCGAGGTGTTCGACTTGCTGAAAAAGATTGGCTCGCGAGGAAGAGGGAGAGTGCTCTCCTGGGCGTGCACGGTGTAATTCCTGGCCAAGGCGATGATCTGACCAGGACGATCAAAGGGGGCGAGAATCTGAACGTCGCTTCTACCGAGGGCGACGTGCCCTTCTAACTTGTGCGCGGCGACGAAAGCGAGCACCTCCTTGAACAGGCTAAGTTCGAAACGGCCAGAATCCAATAGGTCCTGAATGGATCGTATCGGACGCCCAGCCAGGCCGGATGTGGCCGCCTCCATCGCCTGAAGTGCGGCTGTAAAGTCGATAAATGGTTGGTCCCCAGCGGAGATGCTCAGCTTTTGCTGATCCTTATGCAATATGTTTGCGATCCGCATTCAAGCCTCGTAACGTGCAGAGTGATGGTCTTGTCCACTTGTTCGCCAACGCAGACGTGCTCGTCGATTTAGATCTTGGAGCTCTGCCCAGTCTGCCTCGGTTCGGCTCCCCACTGCAAAACGTGGTAAAGATGGGCGTGGGCATCAAAGACTTCGGTGGTACAAAGCGGTCGAGCTCTTTCCGGAAGAATTCCTGGTCGTATTCTCTGAGTTCCCAAGTAATCGGCATAGTTGGAGTTTGGTGCAAACAGCCAAAAGGCGCTTGGAAGTTTTTTAGGGAAAGCTGGTATTTATTGCGGAGGAAGTTTCCAGATCACCGCTTCCACCAGCGTTCTGCGGTAGTCCTTGGGGTCAGCGGCCCGGTAGTAAACAGAGATGATATCTCCGTTCTGCCGCTGGGCCGAGTAAGGGTGGCCGTTGGGATAGGGATGAAGGCCGGGGCTGAACCCTTCATCCACGATTAGCGAGTAGAAGCGAGTTGGCGTTTGAAAACGGAATTTATTCGGCGGCTGCCGAACGGAACAACTCCTCCAGAACCGCACGCAACTTGAGGGACCATCGGCTTCGGCTCGTTCCTAGGCTGCGTTGGATTCTGATCACGGGGCAGGCCGGATGCCGTCCTCAGTGACGGTCAGATGCTGGAGCCGCGGAATCCCACCCCAGCCTCCTCCCGAATAAACGGCCAGCACACGGCCGTCTCCCAGCTCGAGAAGGTCGCCCATGACCTCGATTGGATGGTCGATTTGATATGTGGTCCAAGTCTTTCCCAAGTCCGCACTGTGGCTGATCATCGTGCCGATTAACCGATGCATGCACAGCAGAATTCCGTTTTTGGTCTTCAACAGTCTGGGGCCACTGCTCCATCCCGGAATCGATCCCAACTTCACTGGACTCCACGTCCTGCCCATATCATGCGAATGAGCTTCTCCGTGGAATCCAGTGTTGAAGTTGGTTCGCATCACGGCAAGTAAGTGGCTTGGTTCCAGCTGGACCACGTCCATCTCGCTGGCGTCCTCGTGGTTTGGGTCAATCGGACCGAGCTGCCAGGTATCTCCCCCATCGGAGGAACGGAGCAAGAGGGACTCCACTGTCATCGGGAAGGGCTCGCGTGCCACCGTGAAGATTGGCAACAACCAGCGGCCGTCGGCAAGTATGCGCGGGGGAACAAACATGTTGAGAGACTGCCTCTTCGTGGGGAAGATTAGCGTTTCCGTGATCTTGAGCGGTTCGGGTTTTCCCCACGTTTTGCCTCCATCCGACGAGATTCGAGCATGGGGAACGAACTCATACGGCTTGTGCGCAGCAATGTCTTCCTGGCTGATGCGTAGGATGGAATCGCCATCACCCTTTACATAGGAGTCGAAGAGGTACACGGTTTCACCTCGAGAAAGCGGTAAACCCGCGTACCCGACTGGCACCGAGGAGATCCTTTTCCATGTATTGCCGTTGTTCTTTGATTCAAAGACAAAGACCTGCGGGGGAGGACCCGCTCTGTAGAATAGCTCCGAGACAGCCATTAAGAGAGCTCCGTCCTTACGACGAGCCAGTTTGGGCATTGAACCTCTGACAGAAACGTCGTTCCACGCTAACCGGTAAGGTCTCCTTGTAATGTTCTGCCAATTCCCTCGGCTGTGTTTCGCGGCAGACGAGACGACAAAGAGGTCCTTGAATTCGACTGGACCACTAGCCCCTATCCCAATACTTCCAGATGAATAGGCCCCATCCCGCACCCTCATGAGAGGCTTAAACCGTTTCTCTAGCTCGGAATACAGAGAAACTCGAATCAAAGCATCATCCAGATCCACCCGCAACTCGTACCAATATCCAGGCTTCCAGGGAAGATGAGGTATGTATTGCAGCAGTTGCCGATGTCCCGATGCGTTGCCGCGCAGCAGTGCCAGCCCCATCAGACCTTCTTCCTTAGTGAACGACATGTCGGTGGCCATGGAGAACGCCACCACCATGTAGAACTGACGACTGTCCTCAGAACGAAAAATCAGCTTGGCTTGAATGTAGTGCGGCCAATCAGTCATCCGAAATTTGATATGGATCCGACCGTTGGAGACTTGATTGGCAGGAAGGAAGGCCAGAGATTCCTCCGTGCGGTCGAGTCCCTTTGGCGCGCTGATAGTATCGAGTGCAGAAGCAGTCCAGTCGGTCCTGCTCCCCAACAGGACCCAGCTGGAATCCGGACGTAAGGACAAGTGCTTTTCTTCAGCTCTTCCCGAAGCATGGAGCAGTCCGACAGCCAGCAAACCTAACCACAGGTTGTGCCCCATTATCACCATGACCTCGCTTTTCTTTCTATTGCGTATGTTTGGCCGGAAGTGATTGGAAACGCGAAGATCGTATGGCCCCAGCGCACCCGATGATGGGCGGCGCCGCCAGGCAACATCCCCGAGCCGTCTACCACTGCGGGGGGGCGCAAATTACCAACTTCCGTGACGCTACTATGCAATGGTGGAGGACCGCTTGGCTTTGCGAATCTTTCGGGCTCAGCTGTGCCCGATCACGCGGATCCTATGTCAGGACGTTGTTCAGAATCGTTGACCCCTCTGCGGAACAATGCCACACACTAAGACGTTGAGGGAAAATTCTTCTTGACAGACTCTTGCTATGGCTGTTATAACAGAAATCACTGTTCTGACAGAATCTCTCGACGTTCATGTTAAGTGTATGTAAATAATGATACTTGAGTGTTTAAAATGAAACCGCCAACAACCCTGCATGAGGATGCTTACCGAAGAATGAAAGCCATGATCGTCACGGGCGAACTAGCCCCGGGCACAAAGCTAGCGCTGCGGAGTCTTGCTCGTCAGCTTGGCACAAGCACCATGCCGATCATCGAGGCCGTTCGCCGTCTGGAGCATGACGGTCTTGTGACCCAAGTCCCCAAATGGGGTGCCTACGTCAAGGAATGGACTGACGCGGAGAAATTGGAGGCCTTTCACATTAGGCGGGCTTTGGAAGGGGAAGCAGCCCGATTGTTCGTGCTGCGTGCAACCGAGGAGCAAAAGAGGGAACTTGTAGCCCTGAACAAGGCTTATGACCAAGCCACAGAGCGCGATCTCGTGGCGGGTTTCGAAGCCGACGCCAGGATCCACATTCATATTGCCCGGTCCAGCGGTTTCCGGAGACTCACTCAACTGATTGAGTTGTCAAAGATCCCGTTAACGATGTTTTGGAAGTTGAGGGTGAACGTTGTTCAACTTCAGAAATCGGACTTTATCGGATGCCACGAACGGCTGGTCAACATACTGCGAGGCGGGGATCCGGACCTTGCCGTACAGGCAATGTGGGACCATGTAGATGGAACGCTGAGTTTGTTGAACGGAAAACTGCTGAGTGCTGGTGAGTCCCCGTCGATTATCACACCGCCCGCCCGGATTCCGGGACAGCCGGCCGATCAGTTGTCATTAGGGGAGCATTCATGAATGGACTCCAAGTCAGGGCGCGACCTTTTCATTGGACGAGCAGTACCCTTGCGGAAGAGGTTTTGTGCGAAAACTGCCTGCATATTATGTGGATTCGCTCGGGAACGGTTTGCCTGAAGTTGCAGCAACGGGTGGCCCAGCTAGGGCCGCACTACTTGTTCTCCCTGACTAAGAGTTGCCAGGAGGTGAGAATTCAAGAGCCGGTCATCGGCTATCACCTGGAAGTTGATCCGGAATTCGTTTGCGCTTCCTTGCCGAAACCGCTACCTCCCTGTTTGGGGGAGTTTCTACAAAGGCTGACATCCTCTCCGTTTTGCGTGCATTTCTCCCAACGAGGGGCCTCCGATGCGGAGTGGCTCCTCTATAGACTGCTGCAACAGGATGATCGGTTCGGTGATCTGGTATGGGCATCCAACCGCCTGACTATGGGCCAATTCCTGTTGTTATGCTACCAAGAGTGGCTTTCCACCCAAACAAAGGACCCAAGCAGGATCAGCACTGCCGCGGAGGATGTGGTTCGCGTCATTCGCCAGTATATCGACAAGCATTTTCACGAACAGCTGAGCTTGAAGCAGCTCTCCGACCGCTCAGGCTATTCGCCCTGTTACCTAAGTAGCGTCTTCAGCAAGACTCACGGGCAGGGGTTGAGCACGTACATCACCCAAAGAAGAATCGAGCGCGCACAAGAACTGCTCAAGTCGAGCAACCTGAAGGTCATTGAGATTTGCTATGGAGTAGGATTCCGAGACGTTGCCCATTTCAATCGCACTTTCAAGGTGTTTACAGGAGTTCCGCCGAGCCAGTACAGGCGCTCGGAGCGGCGAGTTGCGGCCTATCAACGGAATACTAGCCACTGTGCACAATTTGTGAGTGAAGTTTCTCATGCGTCGCTCGGAATCTAGCTCAAGAAGTGCAATTTCTGCCGGGAGGCCTCATGAAGCGATGAGGTGTCTTTTGGGATTACTTCTCAGTTTCCCACTGTGGGTCGGTAACGTCTTGGTACTAAATGCTCAAGCGCAGCCACAAGTCATCAAGAAGATCTACTTCCTAATTCATCCGTTGACCTGGGTAAACCATTCGACCGGCAAGTTCAAGACCTATTTCGAATATGAAAAGGACATCGAGGTTCGCTGGTACCAGGCGATCTCAGCCATTGGGCCGGATGAGGCTTTAGTCCTTTGGCCAATGACGAAGTCCAAGCGAGCGGATGACCTAGTACGATATGCGCAAACGACACTCGGCGTCAGGTGTGTAACCATCCCTCGTTCAAAGGATTGGTACGGCTGCTGCGAGGAAGGTGGCAAACGGGGCATTCCCGCAAAGCTTGACCGGGAAACTCTCGCGGGGATCGGCCAAGATCTTGTGGAGGCCATGCTTGCTCGGGGTGAGAAGTGGCCCGTAGATGAGATGTCTCAGGCCATGACCGCGCGGACGTGGGTCAAGGACATCCAAAGTGCGTTCCGCGAGAGAGGATTAAGGATTGATGCTGCAACCGTTCAAAGCGAGGCGTGGGGTGAGTCTTTTGATGGTTGCATGGGGAAGTGGAGCAGCTTTTTGGCGCACTACTTGGGGCTCCAAAGCCCCGTCGCGATGCGGTTTGAATTGTCGGTTCCCGATGCTCCTTTCTTGCTGGAAGCCACCTTCCTTGAGAGCATACCGCTGCATAGGAACGTGCGTCTGTTCTTGTGGAAGGCACGAGATGACCGCCTTGTGGGCTTCTACCAAGTGGGTCTGCAGTCGGTAGCCGACCGGAACTTGTACGCTGAGCTGGAGAGCACGGAATTGCCGGGGTTGGAAGTGCAGGACAAGTCGGGAAACAAGATCTGGCCGGGTGAGAATAGCGTTCTCGTTGAGCGGAATGAGAAGGTTCTCAGGGTGGCGGTTTCCCGTAACTTGGCGCGCAGACCGGGATGGAACTACGCTCCGGGTGAACCGGTTTACGTTTTTGGGAAAGGGTTTACACTGGAGGCATTCCGAACGTTTCTGATGCAGGCTCCGATTGTGGAGGACTCTTCCGCTCCAGAATAAGCGTGAATCAAGTGAGAACTTAGTCAACGGGTGCCAATGAAGACGCACAGAATCACCCGCCGCCAATGTCTGGCCGCAGTGGGAGGGGGAGCCGTGCTGGCCGGTCGGGCTAACGCTCGGCAGTCTCCGCGGGACCGACTGAATGATCGGCTCTACGATCCTGGGGACGGCCTTCTGGGGGTCAGGCAGGGAACCTTGGGAATGCGAGGACTGCACGCGGACCAAGTCTATCGGTTTCAAGCCGAGCCAGCGAAGCGTGTGGTGGTCAGCGAACCACCCTGCGGCAAACCAGTCATCGAGGCTCTTAAGAACGGCGACCTCCTGGCTGCATATTCGCGTAACTATTGGGGCGGGGCTGGTCCGCGGGAGAAGGAACGCCCGTTGATGAATGAGGTCCGCTGGAGTTCCGACGGCGGTTTGACATGGTCCGAACCCGTACGGCCCTTCTCCTTAGACCAAGTGGGCCCGACATATGAAGGAAGGCTGATCGTCTTTCCTGATGGTCGCCTGGTGATTGCGAGCATTGCCGTCAAGGATGGGAATCGGCCGGGCCCCTACCTTTCCGTTTCCACCGATCATGGCCGCCACTGGAGTCCCCCCTGGAAGCTCGACCTTTCCATAGTCTGGCCCGACGGGCATGGGTGGCCAACGCGGCAAAATATCGTCAATCCTGATGGTTCGCTCGTGCTGATGTGCAACAATTACGCTCGCGACCAACGTCAGAACTGGCGCTGCTTCGCGTTTCACCTCGACCCTGACTTGCGGACTCTAAGGGACCACTGGTTGATCGGCATGCACTGTCACGATCAGTCGTTCGTCCGCTTGGAATCCGGCAAGTGGGTAGCAATATGGCGTATCGATGGATTGACAATTCCAAGGGACCAATTGCCTTACGGCTATGTTCCTGAGTGGGATGATGGTAACGAAGGCCACGACTTCCTGGCGGCTACAGAGAGCCCTGATGGAGGCCGGTCTTGGAGTGTGCGACGGCCGGTGACAGGCTACATGGAGGTCCCGGGGCATCTGCTGCAGTTGCGCGATGGCCGCTTGTTGCTGACCTATGGTGTGCGCCACTACCCGATGGGGGCCCAAGCCCTGCTTAGTCGCGACGAAGGGCTAACCTGGGAGAAGGAGGATAGCTACATGTTGGCTTGGCACGGTGCCTTCTTCTGGAACAGCCCCGGCCTTCATCCCTATCCCAACGGCCACCCTTACTCGGCCCAGCGGCAGGACGGAGATATCATCTCTGTTTACTACCGGGCCGCTGACCCCAAGGACTACCGCAGTACGCTGGTGGAAGCGGTGATCTGGAAACTTCCTCCGCAATAAATACCAGCTTTCCCTAAAAAACTTCCAAGCGCCTTTTAGCTGTTTGCACCAAACTCCAACTATGCCGATTACTTGGGAACTCAGAGAATACGACCAGGAATTCTTCCGGAAAGAGCTCGACCGCTTTGTACCACCGAAGGTCTTTGATGCCCACGCCCATCTTTACCACGTCTCGCACTGGGGGCATCCGACTCCGGTGCATCACGGCCCCCAGGTGGCTACTCTGGAGACGTTTCGGAGTCAAATCCAGTGGTTGATGCCTGGGAGAACTACCAGTGGGCTCTTTTTCGGGGTTGGATTCAACGAGGGCTTTCGTGCTTCCAATGAGTTCGTTGCCGGCGAGATCGCCAAGGATTCGAGCTGCTACGGGCATCTGCTTGTTTCTCCCGGCATGGATCCCGAAGAAATGCGAGAAGCAGTGAAGCGACTGGGCATGTGTGGCATTAAGGTCTACCACACATTCCTCAAAGGCCAACCGAGTTGGGCTGCGCCCATCTCGGAGTTCTTAATCAATGAACATGTCCGCGTTGCTAACCAGGAGGGCTGGACCATCACTCTGCACATGGTCAGGGACCGAGCCTTGGCTGATGCCGAGAACCAAGAGTGGATTCGCACCAACTGCCGGCGTTACCCAAACATCAAATTGATTCTTGCCCATGCGGCGCGGGGCTTCAATCCCTTCCACACAATTGAGGGCGCCCACGTTCTCAAGGGTCTGAGAAACGTCTGGTGTGACGTCTCAGCCGTGACGGAATGTGGTGCCTTTGAGGCCATTGTGGAGGTCCTCGGATGCGATCGATTGCTATGGGGATCCGATTATCCGATCTGCCACTTACGAGGTCGGTGTGTCGCCATCGGAGACCAGTTTGTCTGGTTGTACGAGGATACTTTTGACTGGGATACCTTTGCGGAACACACTAAGATTCGCCCCCTCCTGATTGGTTTGGAATCCCTTCGTTCCCTCAAGTTGGCTGCTCGGCACCTCCGTCTCACCGATCATCAAGTAGAGGACATCTTTTACAACAACGCTAAGAACATGCTGGCAATCTAGGAACTATCCCATGCAGGACTTGCGAATCGGATGCATAGGTTGTGGCTTCATCGGAGAGATTCACCTACGGAATGCCGCCGGAATGCCTGGCTTATCGATTCGGGCGGTGGCGGACGTCAACGAGATGGCCGCCCGCGCCTTTTACGAGCAGTTTCACCCTGAGTATTGGACAACGGATGCACAAAGACTTCTGGATGATCCATTAGTCGATGCCGTACTGATATGTACGTATTCGACAAGCCACGCAGAGCTGGCAATCAGAAGTGCCCAGGCCGGCAAACACATCTTCTTGGAAAAGCCGATGGCCACGTCCTCCGCTGACTGCCTGCGGATTCTCCAGGCCTGCCAACAGACTGGCGTCCTGCTTTCACTGGACTTGAAGTTCAGGTTCTCACTTGCTGCGCAGAGGGTGAAGCGCGAAATCCCCAATCCGGTGTTGATTCACTGCCAGGTTGGGATGGACAAGATGCCCGACGATCACTTCCACATGGATCCCGACCATGGGGGCGGCATCATAGAAAATCTGGGTGCCCACTCTCTGGACTTGGCGTGTTTCTTGGCCGGCTCAGAACCCGCTCAGGTTACAGCCCGAGGCAGTCGTCTGGCCGACCGAGTGAAGACTTCCTACGATGCGGTCGTTGGGACCTTAGAGTTCACTAACGGGTGCCTGGCGAGTTTCCTGATCTCGGACTGTGGGGAGTGGTCCTATCCCTCCAAATGGTTTTATGAGATCACAGACGGCCATCGCAACGCCACCATCCACAACCATTGCCGAACGGCGATATTTGAGGGCTCGGTGGGAGGCAGTGTTGACGAAGCCTACATTGCTGCTCATGAAGTTGGCAGCTATCGAGCACTTCAAGATTTCATCGCTGCCATTCGGGATAAGCGTCCGCCTGAAGTTGGCGCACTGGATGGGCTGAGGACCGCATTGATTGTCGAGGGCATCCTCAGCTCGATTCGGTGTGGGAAAGCTGTGACCCTCGCCATACCAACCCACCCCCTTCTTGCTGGGCAAATTGAGCTCTCTCGTCAGAGCTAAACAAGAACCCAACCCGCGAGAGAATGCGTTCTGAGAAGCCGCGAGGGCCTCGATTGAATGTGGCGAAGCCTGTGCTTCGAAATGGAGTGCTGACTTTCGCCGGAGGCACCAATGCCCAGGGAACTTTCGGAGTCCCAGCTGCTCCAGGTATGTTGCCGAAAAGGTGCGAACTCTCGATACCGATAAGCCTGCGCCCCAGCAGGCAGGCACCGGCGCTCACGAGGCGAATTGATCCGCGTACTTGCTTCTGTGCCAGTCGGACGAGTCTGCGGAGACGAATCCAAGGCGATGTGACCGTCAAGAATGGCCTCATCCGCCACAGGTCGGATCTCTTGGGAGGGATTGATCAACTCCAGGCTCCACAAAACCCGATCGTACGGCTTCATGCATCCAACCGCTCACCGCGTACCCAATCGTCAAGCAGGCCAGACAGCCGATTGCTCCGAACCAGACCCAATACTCGGGTCGGAAGATCGCGAACAGAAGTACCGTCGCGATGCTACCCAGCAGGCCCGCAATCGCAGCCTTGGCTCTAACGCCCTTGGTCAGCATTCCAAGCAAGAACGTTCCAAGCAAGCAACCGTAGAAATAGGAATTGACCATGACGATCGTTTCCAGGATTGATCCCAGCCGCCAGGCCAGCAGGCCGGCCAAGGTCACCACCGCTCCCCAAAGAACAGTAGACAACCGTGCTCGCACCACAGTGTTCCCGCTGCGCCATCGATCGAGAAAATCCACGACTGTTGCGCTTGCCAGGGAATTGAGCGCCGAGCTTACCGTGGACATGGCGGCCGAAAACGATCCAGCGATTAGGAAGCCCCGAATGCCGTTTGGAAGTTCGGTTGTGATGAAGTACGGAAAGACCTGATCCGCTGCAATGTGGCTGGGAAGAGCGCCGGGACGGCTACCATACAGGACGAAAAGCAGAGTGCCGAGTCCGAAGAAGCAGATGTACACAGCCACAATGCCGAAAGCATAGAACATGATTGCACGGCGACCCGCGGTCATGCCCGAAACCGTGAGAAACTTCTGCACTTGGGCTTGGTTGATGCCGGTGAGAGCCAGATGAGTAAACAACATTCCCACCACCCCTGCCCAGAATGTGCTGGGTACGCTGGGATCGGTTGAGAAATCGAACACCCTGAGCTTCTGTTCCGCTATGGCGACTGACCAAGCGTAGCCGATGCCGCCTGGCAATGCCTTTACTATAAACCAGACTGCAAACAGCCACCCACCCATGAAGACGAAAGCTTGCAGGATGTCAGTGTATATGACTCCCTTGACTCCACCTGCCATGGTGTAGAAGGTTGTTAGACTCCCAACTAAGAGTATCGCTCCCGCTACCGGAAGACCTGTTATTTCCGATAGTATGATGGATGGGGCATAAATCACGACCCCAGTGGAGCCGCAAAGGGTGATCTGGAATACGGCACTGGCTAACAATCGGGTTCTGACATCAAACCGGTGCTCCAGATACTCGTAAGCTGTGGTCACCGCCATGCGGTTATACACAGGAAGAAATACTCGACACACAACCCAGGAGGCAATCGGTATTGCTAGGTACACTTGTAGGAAGGTCCAATTGGATTTGAAAGACTGGCCAGGCATACCGATGAAACTTACCGTACTGACTCCCACCGCCACCATCGTAATTCCGGCAGGAATCCAATGGATGGAGCGATTTCCCAGGAAGTAGGCGACACCGCTCTTCTGGCCACGACCACAGAGCACTCCGGTGGCAGTGACCAGAGCGAAGTAACCGAAGATCACCAAGTAATCAGAGCTAGACATTGTCTCAGTAGCAGGCGACCCTCAGGTTACCTTGAAAAAACTCCCTGCTAGAAAGCGCGAACCGCCAAACCCGTTCCCATCGTGAGTCATGAAGTAGTAGGCGGTGAAGATGCGGCCATCTTCGAGTTCGGTGGCCACTGGATATCCGATGTCTGAATAGTCGTGCGAAGTGCCCGAGACTTGAACTTTCTCCGACGGACTGGCGTCGTTGCGCAGGACGCAATCGCGACTCCACGTCCGTCCTCCGTCCTCACTCACGGTGAGTCCCATCCCTAGGCCGGGGGAGATTCTCCTGGCAAAAAGTATCAAGATGCGGCCATCCCGCAGTAGCAGTGGCATCGGGGAGCGGTGAGCTAGTGGTTCGTTGTAGACCGGGTCATTAGCCGCCCAAGGGGAAGGGCCGGAAGGCAGGATCGATCTGCGTTCGCTCCACGTCTTACCGAGATCGTCGGAATAGTGCATTCCCATCGGGTAGGTGTAGCATTGCAGTCGACCACTTTTCAAGAGCACCAAAGCAGGGTAGTCGGGCGTGTCGGAGATATGCGTTCGGAAGTGCCACGACAGGCCGTTGTCGGTCGACCCGTACAGACTTGTTCCTCTTCGGCCTCCAAACGATCGCATCGGAAAGAGCAAGGTTTGCTCCGGGAGATAGACCATCGGTGCGTTATCGGCACTGGAACCGAAGGAACCCGGAGGTGGCGATATCAGCGACGGGACTTCTTCCCAAGACGCGCCCTTGTCGCCAGAGCGAAGCGAAAAGGCAATCATCTGGAAGGCCCCAAAACGGTTGGGCCCCAGGAACGTGCGCCCCATCCAGAGAGCGGCCTTTGGACTGAAGAGATCGATTTTCGCACGCGGCGACGTGAAGCACGACAGCGCCATCTTCAACCTGTGCTCCAGTGTGGCGGCCTCGTTCCACACAACTACGTTGTTTTCCTCAGGCCAGTTCCGGCCTCCGTCTGTTGATCGCTGGAGCAATACGACTGAACGACTGTGGTAACCGCCGAAGTCGTGCTTCACGTCCTCAGGCCTTTGATACGCACAAGGCGCGTGATAGTGAAGAACGGCGATCTCCCCGCTCCCAAAATTGAATAGTCCGCCCTGGCGCGGATGGCCGCAGTAGGTACCATGGTTGCCGTGTAGCTTCACGTGCTCAACACCCTCGAGCAAGCCACTCGACGACGCTCGCGCCCACCTTATGACAACCGGTGCGGCGGGTGCCGTCAAGAATGTGCGCCGACTCAGTTTTGTATCCATGGCCCTCCTTGCTTGCTAAGTTGCCCCTGCTGGCTCGGAAATTGCTGGATCTCTTGCCCGATCCCATGGTCTGACCATTCCACCTGCGGAACCGGACCTAGCCATGGGTGAAGGAGTGGACCGATTCAAATCGGGACGATGGAAAGTCGCCTTCGCTGATCCGGAGGTTGTTTAGCATGGTTTGGGAGAATGCACTTTGCTTTTCTTTGGAGGCCCCTTGCTGCGAGGACCTCCAGCCGCTGCATCGCCCGATCCCGCTCAGGCTGCGGGGCCCCGCCAGGGCCGCCGGTGAGGTGCCCGGGTCGAGGGATTCAGTCTGTCAAGATAGCTGCTTCAAGCTGAAAGAAATTGCCTTCGGCATGATGGGTGCCGAGTTCGTCTGTGTTGGCCTGGGCTGCGTGAGGAAATATTGGGGGAGAACCGGTCTCTGGAAAACCGTTCGGCAAATGAAAACTCATCCGCTGCTGGACTTGTCGGAAGGGCAGGGTCAGTTGCTTGTGGCGGACACGCTCTGTCAAATGGGAAGCCAACATCGCCAGGCTCCAGGTCGCAAGAATGAGTGCACCAACATACCGCACCTTTGGGCGGAACGCCAACAAAGGCGGCCCTTTCCAAAAGAAACGCAAAGCTTCAGGTACCTCACCGTGTGAAGATCGCTTAACCCATCGGTGTTTCGAACAGCCGTCAGAAGCGAAGATGTGGATGCTGTTGTTCAATTCTCCTTCCGGGCCGTATCCAGCGAGTACGGTAGCCGATGCTTAAACAGAACGTCTACCACGTCAGGCCACTAGTGGCTACAGGGTCTGGGATGAAAGCGCAGACCACCCTCTTTTCTGAAAGAGAGTTTCGGGTGGCTACCGGGCATCACTACTGGGATCCTTTGCTGAGACTTCCTGTGCCATGAGTAGATCGCTTCACCACGAATCGAAGGGGAGCGGGAGGTTGCTGGCCAGCTCCCAGGCTTGGCGTCTGCGGGCTGAGCGGCTGATTCCCGGTTGCGCGCAGACGTTCAGCAAGGGCCCCACCAGTTTCGTTCAGGGAGTCACCCCCAGTTTCGTTTCCAAAGCCCAAGGCGCCTGCTTTTGGGATGTGGATGGGAACCGTTACCTGGACTACATCATGGGGCTGGGACCGGTGATTCTCGGGCATGCCGATCCCATGGTCAATGAGGCAGTCCGGCGACAAATGGAGCTGGGGATGAGCTTCAGCTTACCTCATCCTATCGAGGTTGAGGTCGCCGAGCTTCTCAATCAGATCATCCCTTGCGCCGAGCGGGTCCGCTTCGGGAAGAACGGCTCTGATGCCACGGCTGGCGCCGTGCGCGTGGCCCGTGCCTGGACAAAGCGCGACAAGGTGGCTTGTTGTGGATATCACGGTTGGCAAGACTGGTTCATAGGTTCGACTAACCGACACTTTGGGGTCCCTCACGCCGTACGCCAACTGACTCTGCCGTTTCCGTATAACGACCTCCAAGCTCTGCATAAGTTGTTTCGCGAGCACAAGGATCAAATCGCTTGCGTCATCATGGAGCCGGTCGCCTTCGATCCTCCCTTGCCGGCCTTTCTGGAAGGGGTGAAGGAACTGTGTGACAAGAATGGTGCGCTTCTGGTTTTCGACGAGATCATTACCGGGTTCAGGTTGGCTCTCGGGGGAGCCCAGGAGTACTTCGGCGTGCAGCCTGACTTGGCCTGCTTTGGAAAAGCCATGGCCAATGGATTTCCGCTATCCGCCATTGTAGGGCGAGCCGATGTCTTGAATCTGTTTGAAGACGTCTTCTTCTCCTTTACTTTCGCCGGAGAAGCTGTGAGCTTGGCAGCTTGCCAGGCTACCATCGAAGTACTGCACCAACGCCGTGGAATTCCTCACCTTTGGCGCGTTGGCAAGTGCTTGCAGGATGGGACAAATGAGCTGATCCGGGAGCTGGGACTTCAAGACACTTTGGCTTGTGTGGGGCTCCCACCCCTTACCGGCTTCCGCTTCCTCTGCCGGGATCAGCGGCAGAATGTGCTGTTGCGCTCGCTCTTACAGCAGGAAGCCGTCAAGCGATCCATTCTCACGCATGGTAACCATGTACTCAGTCTGGCCCACGATGACGGAATCATCGAGGAAACACTCCAAGCTTATGGACAGCTGCTGGAGTTGGTGGCAGATACGCTGCGAAGAGGGGATCTGGAGTCATGCTTGGAGGGGCCACCGATCGAGCCGGTTCTGCGCCAAGCCTGACTATTCTTACGGCTGGTTCGAGGGGCTTGAGAGGCCCTTGAAGAGTTCAAGGATATTAAGGTCTCCTCCTAGGTTGAAGAGGGTCCATTGACGCCAAAGGTCAACGCAATCCCTCCGCTGCTAAACGGCAGTCTAAATCCGCTGTCGTTGCATGCTGCCTGGAAAGGAACGTGGTGAATATCTTAGAGCGGTTCTCCTTAAGCGGTCGAGTCTGTCTGGTGACGGGGGGCGCTGGGCCGCGGTTTGGAAGCAGCATTTCTGAGGCGCTGGCCGAAGCCGGGGCCACGGTGATTTGTGCCTCCCGTTCTCTGGAACGCAACGAACGGTTTGCCGAGCACCTGCGGTCGAAGGGATTTCAGGCGCACGGCATGAGACTGGACATCGGAGATCTGGATTCGATCGGACAGC
>JBFMEW010000051.1:0-39615 GCA_040753175.1 Acidobacteriota bacterium
CTCGGCTTCTTTGAGAATGCGAATGATCTGCTCTTCACTGAACCGGTTCTTCTTCATGCTCGAATTCCTTTCTGAAGTGAAGGAATTCTAACATCCTTCCTGGATCAGTTTTTGGGGAGCAGGTCACGGCTGAATGCTGATCAGTGATGATCTAGTGAATCCGTATGGCGGAGCCGCCCTATAGTTTTGGTTCATAGGGTCTTGGAAGGAAGCGTCTCAGCCAGTTATTCTGGACTCTGAGAGATGCTGCTGCTCGCTGTGGTCAGCCACCAACAAGGAATTCCATCAATCCCGTTACTTTCAATGACAGAGAAAGACTCCGGGGCCACTCGCAGCCTACGCTTACTTGATCAGCCTCTCTCGCAAAGCTTTGCCGACCGCTTCCGATTTGGAGTGAACATGCAACTTCTCGTAGATGTGTCGCATGTGAAAGGAAATGGTATTCACACTCACACCGAGTTCCACGGCCGCGGTCTTGTAGTTGTGCCCTTCGACCAGAAGTTTGAGAATGCGGATTTCATGGGGTGTCAGCTGGTAATCGACGTGAGCAGGCGGGCGGATCTCACGAAAGAGGGTGATGACCCGGGCTGCCACCTCGCTTGACATCGGAGCACCGCCCTGCACGACTTCACGAATGCTCTCCAGCAGGCGGACCGTGGGTGTTTTTTTCAGCAGGTAACCGGAGGCTCCTGTGCAAAGGGCTTCGAAAATCCGGTCATCGTCATCATACACGGTCAGCATCAGGATCGGGAGACGGGGGTAGTTCTGCTTCAGCACACGAATCCCCTCGATGCCCGACATGCCGGGCAGGCCGATGTCCACCAACACAACGTCCGCATCCCGCAAGGCGATGTTCCGCAGGGCTTCTTCCATCGATCCGAACGTGCCTACACATCGGTAACCTTGAGTGGCGTTGATCAGCAGGGCCAATCCCTGCCGGATCTCGAGTTGGTCTTCGATCAGGGCCACCTTAATTGCACCTGAACTCGCGCTGGGAAGGGATGGGCCGGGCATCGCGGCTTCAGCTGTTCCTCTCTCTGAGGTTTTCTCTCAGGGTTCAGGGCCATTCCGACAAGGATAGGGGCCCCGCAAACCCCTGTCACCACCTATTTGGGTAGGTATCGGTTCTTTGAAAAGAACGAATGGCGCCGCTGGAGGGGCACTTCAAGACGGACCTGTGTCCCTTGGCCGCTTTTGGAAACCACGCTCAGGTGGCCGCCCAGGCTCTCGGCACGCAGACGCATATTGGCCAGGCCATGCCCGCTGCCGGCGTTGTCAGGCACAAAACCCTTCCCGTTGTCCCGCAAAGTCAGGGATAGATGATTGTCGCGGACAGCGAACATAACCTCGGCCTCACTGCAACCCGAATGTCGCACCATGTTGTGGACGGTTTCCTTGAAGATCAGAAAAACCTGCCGTCGCATGTTGGCTCCCACCTTCAAATTTTCCGCCTCACTGGGTGTGGTGAATCGAAAAGAAATGTTTCGGGCTGTGAAAACGTTACTGGCAAACTGCCGCATTCGCTGAGTCAGGTCTCGCAACTGGTCCCGGCTGGGATTAATGGCCCAAACAATGTCACCCATGGAATCCACCAACTCGCGCGAAGTGTTGGCAATGGTTGAAAGAGGCTGTAGGACAGCGGGAATTTCCCCACCGACTTGTTGCGCGGCTACTTCGCTGAGGATGGCAATCTGAGACAGGTTCGATCCAATGTCGTCATGAAGATCGGTGGCAATGCGCATCCTTACGGCGTCAAGTTCCCGCAGCCGGGCCACACGGTAGTGGTGTGCGGCATAAATCAGAGCCATGAAACCGAAGCCCACCAGGGTCAGAAACCACCAGCGCTGCCAGATCGGTCGGAGAATAACGAAGGATACGATGGCCGGTCTGGGACTGGCTGCTCCATCTGAATTGACGGCTCGCACCCGAAATCGGTAGGAGCCCGGTCGGAGACTGGCGTAGTTCACACTCCGCAGCGTATGCAATGGACCCCACTCTCTGTCCGCGCCTTCCAGAAAGTATTGGTAGTGCAGCTGGGCACCCGGAACAAAATTCGGTGAAACAAAGTCAATTTGAACCTGGTTTTTGCCTGGGCCGAGCTCAATGGTTCCCACCTCAACCGCTCCGAGTGCCGATAACGGGTAGGTGGACCCCGCGAAGCGAACCCCGCTGATCAGGATTGGGGGCGGTCGTCTGGGAGTGTCGGGTTCTGGAATCAGCCGTGAGAGTCCTTGAATCGACCCAAACCACAAGTGACCGCGCCCATCGCAGAAAGCGGTCCGAACGTCACCACCCGCCAGGCCATCGGCAGTGGTGAAGTGCCTGACCTGATTTCCCTGCGGGCTGAACCGGTCAACACCCTTCCCGGTGCCGACGTAAAGCCGACCCAATAGGTCCTCGGTGATGCACAACAAGCGGTTACTGGAGAAGCCGTCGGCGGTCGTGTAGGTCACAAAACGTGGGTGATCGCTTGCAGGTGCCTCAACCCGAGACAAACCTCCCCGTGACGTGGTCAACCACAGTCGGCCCTTCCGGTCGCAGTGGATGTCCGTGGTGTCACCCTCAGGAAGCCCGGTTTGTTCGCCAAACACCTGGAATCGACCTCCCTTGAAGCGAGCCAGTAACCTCTCTTCGAAACCAATCCAAACATTTCCCTCCCTGTCCTCACGAATGACCAGGGGAATGGGCAGGGTCTCGGGCAATCCGTCTTGGGTTGAGAAAGTATGAAAAACGTTGCGGGCTCGTTGCCAGCGCGTAATCATGTTGCGCTCGGTCGAAAACGTCACGATCCACAGGTCTCCGTGGGAATCCTCGTAAAGCCGAAAGATATCATTGCCTGGTATCCCGTTGAGTGTGGTGTAGACCGCCTTGGGCGGCGTTTGCGCCAGATCCTCAAACCGGTTTACTTTGGGGTAACGAAGCAGCCCTTCACCTGTCGGCAGCCACCAGTCTCCTTTAGAATCCTGCAAGGCCAACTGGCTCCATCCCCAACCAAGGTAGCCCAACCGGTGGGGCAGACGAGGATGAATCGGCAGAAACCTGTGTCCGTCAAACCGGCTGATAACCAGTTCTTTGACAGCGCTGCTCACAAAGAGGTCTCCATCTCGACTCTCAAAAATCGAATCGATGATGGCGTGGCCCAAGCCGTCCTCAGGCGTATAAGTGGTCAGACCTCCTCTGACGAGTTTAATCACTCCGTTGGCAGCACCGATCCATAAGTTACGGTCCGAATCTTCAGCCGTGGCGGCCACATGAACGTCGCGCAGCAGATTGGAAAACGCCCTGGACCTGCCCGGAGAGTTACTCAGATCCCGACCGCCTTCGTTCCATTCGCTCAATGCCCCTGTAGTTCCGATGAGCAACCGACTATCTGACGTTTCAAAGAGACACCGGATGTTTGCTGAGTACAACCCGTCTCGCTCTGTATAGAGATGAGCCGTGACCGGCCGTCCCGGTTGTGGCTTAGAGACTAGCTGGCAAAGGCCCTTGAAGGTCCCGGCCCACAGTCGCCGGTCGGCCGTCATGAGCAAGGAGCGAACTTCGTTCGCTGGCAAACCATGCTCGGTGGTGTAGTGTTCCACTCGCCCGTTCGGAAAGCGCCGATATAAGCCGCTTCCGGTGCCAACCCATAGCCCACCTTGGGGATCTTCCAGTAAACATCGGACGATGAGCCCAGCTTCAACTTCTCTTGGCAGCCCGATATCGACGAATTCAAGATGCGGGCGGTCTCCCGATTCCACAATTCTAAAGAGACCGTGGCCGGTCCCGCACCACGTGGTGCCGCGGCTGTCCTCCAAGAGCACGTTGGCACTTCCGGTCCTAGCCCCATCTGCCGTCCTGATGGGGGTGAACAGAAGGTCGTTGGACGTGTCCGGCCTCGCGAATTTGACTGTTTGCCGCCGTCGAGCCGCGGCCGGATTGAAACGGTACAATCCGCCACCGCCAGTGGCCACCCAATAGTTACCCCGGCGATTCTCTCTGAAGTCCCTGACTTCCGGGTAAGTCAGCCCTTCATCCCTCGAATAGTTGATAAACTGGTACCCGTCAAAGCGGGACAACCCTTCTTCCGTGCAGAACCAGAGATACCCTTTCGAGTCGGGCACGATGCAGTTGATCTGATTGCCGGGCAGCCCGTCCGCCGTGGTATAGAGCTTCGTGGGCAGACGTTCGGCCCAACCGAGCGAGGGCACTAGTGTCAAGGTTACGACCTTCAGGAGTTCGAACAAAAACGCCAGTCGGCAGAGGATAAGCCCGACCTTCTGTCCCCGGCAAAAAGTGGAAGGTGGACCCATAACAGGGAACTCGGCTGCTAAAGTATCGGATTCAGGAGCTGATTATAAGTCCATTATGCCGGTCTCGCAGTCTGAAGTCAGCCTGGACAAATTCTGGGCTTGATGGTCTCACCGGCATCTTCGTGCGCCCTCGTCCAATCGGGTGGAAGAACAGCTCCCGCTTTGGTTCTCTTTCCAGCAACTCGCTCTCTCGTGGTCAAAAAAGCTGCTTCATGACGAGTTGGCACCTGCTAGACTCGTATTCATGAGCACCTTTGCCTTCCTTGTGATGGTTCTGTTTCTCAACCCCAACCTTTGGGCGCAACCCCAGCCGGAGGCAGAGGGGTTTGTCCCCCTGTTACCAAAAGACGGTGTACCAGAGGGATGGGTCGCGCGAGCCTGGAACGATGTGAGCCAACCGTCTGGCGAGCCGGCCGTGTGGAAAGTGGAAAACGGGGTGCTGCATGGCGGAGAACCACGCGGAACCTGGCTCATGCAGGAGAGGCTCTCTTCAGATTTGATCCTGGAGTACGAGTTCAAGCTTGGTGAAACCGGCAACAGTGGTCTCGCGCTGCGGGCGCCTATGAAAGGAGATCCGGCATTCGACGGCCTGGAGCTTCAAATGGCCGACTTCCGCTACAACACTGAGGCAAAGGATTCCGAATTAACCGGAGGACTTTATAGGGTTGTGGCCCCTACCCGACAGCTGTACCGCCCCACCCAGTGGAACCGTTGCCAGGTTACCTTGATAGGCCGTCACCTGAAAGTCGTGTTGAATGGAGAAACGATTCAGGATCTGAATCTCGACGAGCAAGTCCAGGAGGTCCGCCGACACGATGGGACCTTGGCGCCGGCTATCAAGGACCGACCGCGCCAAGGCCACCTGGGCTTTCAGGAACTGAGCCGGGGAAGCGAGCACGTGCAGATCCGCAACGCCCGGGTCAAGTGGCTGGACTAGACCAATCACAAGGCCCGCCGGTGCTGGAGTGGGGGCCACACCGCCAAACCAATGGGAAGCTAGAACTCTCGATTACCTGGCTCCCCGTTTTCTGATGAATTGACATCTGCCGACTGACCGATGGTCCCGCCTTTTGTCCCAGACCGCTCGGTACAGAAAGCAGGAGAAAGGAGCATCGGATGTACGTGATCGTTGGTGCAACCGGGAACACCGGACGCGTCGTGGCCGAAAGGCTACTGGCCAATGGGAAGAAAGTCAGAGTTATTGGGCGTCAGGCCGATCGCTTGCAGCCGCTGGTCAAGAAAGGAGCTGAAGCCTTCGTCTCCTCCGTGAACGACAGCTCGGAGATGCTGCGTGCCTTCCAGGGAGCCCAGGGGGCATACCTGATGATACCGCCCGACCTTAGGGTGGAGCACTTTCGTGTCTATCAAAATGAAGTAGGCCAGGTTTATGCCGGCGCTATCCGCCAGGCCGGCGTTCCCTTCGTTGTCAACCTCAGCAGCTTGGGTGCCTATCTTCCGGAAGGAGCCGGCCCCATCAGCGGGCTGGGTGACGTGGAGAAACAGCTGAGTCAGGTCCAGACTGCCAACATCGTTCATCTTCGCGCCGCCTACTTCATGGAAAACTTCTACCTGAACCTTGATCTGATCAGCAATCAAGGCTTGAACGGAACACCGCTGCGCGGCGACCTGCCAATCCCCATGATCGCGGCCCGAGACATCGGGGAAGCGGCTGCAGAACTGCTGCTGGGGCTCGACTTCTCCGGCCACTCGACCCGCGAGCTGCTGGGACAACGGGACATCTCCATGCAGGAAGCCACCCGCATCATCGGCGGAGCAATCGGCAAACCCGACCTGGCCTACGTTCAGTTTCCCTATGAACGAGCCGAGAAAGCCATGGTTGGAATGGGATTGTCGCAGGATGTGGCGCGGGGAATGAGCGAGATGTACCGTGCCATAAATGAAGGCCGAGTCCGGTCCCAGGAAACCCGAAGCGAGCTGAATTCCACTTCAACTTCATTCGAGCAGTTCGCCGATGGCTTTGCCCGCGTCTATCGCGACCGGGCAGGCGCGAAGGCCAAGGGGGCCTGATCCAATTCAGCGTGATCACAAGACTGTGTCAGAGGGACACCGATTTGCCGCTAAGGCTTACTCTCAACTCAAATGGTGTGAGACGGAGCCGAGGGTCTTATCCAGAAGCTGGCTTGAGCCGGCCACGCCCTTGAGCCAACTCGATCTGCCATCCAGGACCGCCCATTTAGGGCCACGCGGTCATTTCTGAACGAGGACCTTCGGCTGATGACGGTGCCATTTTTGAAGTGCTTTTTTCTGGGTTTGATAGCAATCACCCTTTTCTCGTCGACCGTTCTTTCAGAGTCAGACCAGCCGGCCAATGTACCGCCTTGGCATCAAGGCTCTCAGGGAGAATCCAGCACTGCCTCCGAATCGTCCCAAGCGGCCCCTTCCAGCCAGGATCACTTCCTCAAGAGCTTCTGGCGGGATGAATGCCAACTGTGGACCAGCCCGGCTCGTGGAGGTACCTACCGATCGCACACGGTCAAAAAGTATGGGCTTCCCTTCCTTCTGCTCTCAGCCGCTTCCATCGGGACCGACAGAAAGACGGGGGATCTGCTTCCGAACACGCAGGACCAGACCAGATGGAGCGGTCGAGTGTCTCAGTTGGGGGCCTCTTACACTTTGGCCGGCATTTCGGGTGCAACGCTTCTCCTCGGAAAGCTCAAAGAAAGCAGCCATCTTGAGGAAACGGGGCGGCTGGGGTTGCAGGCGATTGCTCATACCCAAGTCGTCGTTTTTGCCATCAAGCAAATCACTAACCGTGAGCGACCTCTGGTTCACGACGGACACGGCAGCTTTTGGAAAGGTGGGAATTCCTTTCCTTCTGGTCATGCTGCCACGTCGTTTGCCGTGGCAACAGTGTTTGCGTATGAATACCGAGACCAGCATGCCGTCCCAATTGCCTCTTACGCGCTGGCCAGTCTCGTGGCGGCGTCGCGCTTGAGCGCCCAAAGACACTGGGTTTCAGACATCTTCGTCGGCGGCTCGTTGGGCTTTTTGATCGGACGCTATGTTTACAAGACTCATCACGATCCCAACTTGCCCGGCAGTCCGGTCGGCCGATCGAGTCGCTTGGTTCCGCAGGTTGGGTTTGGTGGTCGCCAGTTCTTCCTGGCTTGGCAGTTCTAGCGATCCGGAGAGTCCGAGGCTTCCACTCCGCGCTGCTTTGCAAGATCCCGGTGGACACGAGCCACACCATGCATGTATCCCCCGATCGAGTAACGGTCGGCGGCGGCCCGCTCAATGTGCTTCAGCGCTCCTTTCGCGTCGCCCTGGGCTTCCAGGTACAGACCCACGTACAACTCCGAGTAGAATCGGGATTCCAGGCTCTGGCCGGCAGCCTGGAGCACGCTTTCCGGAGGCAGTTGACCGGCAAACATGCGGTAGATCTCTCGCATGGGAACCCGTGAGTCGGGCCCCACAGGCAGGAGGGCCTCTTTCGCCCTTGCCGGCGATTCAGCTCGTGCCACACAGAGAAAATGCCAGGCCGCATTTTCCACGTCGTTGGGGTTTACGGTGCGGTGGGATTCGAACTGTGCACGACACTCCTGGTAGCGCCCGGCATAGTAGAGCGCGATGCCCCGCTGCCAGAGCTGAGGCGCCGCATGGGGAACAAGCTGGATGACTCGATCGAAACCATCTACCGACTCCGCAATCCGGCCGGTTAGAAAATCCGAAACAGCGCGGTTGAAAATGGTCTCGGTCGTATCGGCTTGGGCCTGACCGAGCAGAGAGTTGAGGAGCGAAACCACCGCAGCCAGAACGGTAGGAAGGACAAGGTGGCGTTGCCGCCCCCGGGAGGGTGCCGGCAAACGCACATTCGCGCTTCTGTGTTTGCCGACCTTCCAAAACCAGGCAAAGGCATTGCGTTGATGGGAGAGCAGCATCGATCCGGCGGCTGAATTTGATTCTTGAACGCAAGCAGAGGAGGAAAGGTCGGGGCTACCAGCCAATACTTCGCAAATAGCGCAGACTTTCCGGTATCTGCCGGGCCGCATCCACGGCTTCATCCTCGATGTAGTAGTGGCGCACCCCGCCGGACTGTGCAGCTCGCAAGGTGGCCGGGATGTCCACAAGACCCTGGCCCAGGATCACGCTGGCCTCCTCCGGCACGTCTCCCGGTGACCCTCCCAAAGGCGTGCCTTTACGAAGATCCTTGACGTGCATGAGCGGAAAGCGGTCAGGATATCGATTCAACCATGTCACAGGATCCTGGTAGGCATACACGATCCAAAAAATGTCCATCTCGAAATTGATCCATCTTGGATCGCACTGCTTGAGCAGCGTGTCGAAGAGCGTCCCGTCTGGAGAGGGATCAAACTCAATGCCATGGGTGTGGTAACACAAACGCAATCCAGACTCGGCCAGAGTTTTCCCCCAACGATTGAAGTCTTCAGCCGCCTGGTTACAGTCCCCCAAAACCAAGTGCTTCTGCTTGTGCGGAATGGTGGAGCACACCACATACTCCGCGCCCAACGCACGGGCATCGCCGGCCACTGAATCGATCTGGCGGGCCAGCCTGGCATGGGGAGCCATCATGGCAGTGGCCTTGAGCCCGGCTTTGTCGAGCAGCCGTCGCAACTCAGCGGCGCTGCGTCCATAAAGCTCCGGCACTTCGACCTCGGTAATGCCGAACCGGCGAATCAGGTCCAGTGTGGCCGGGAGGTCCTTGGCGGCCTCCCGGCGCAGGCTGTAGATCTCCAGACCGAACTGAATCGAGGACCGCTTGGCGCCGGCGCAGAGCCAAGCACACGTTCCCAGAAGAAATGCGCGCCGTGAGGTCAGCACGTTAGTGGGCATCAGACCTCCAGTTTCCATGGTTGGCGATACTCTCGGGAAAGGGCTTGTTGCAGGTGCGGCTGCAGCACCGTCTTCCTTTCATCGTCCCAGTCGACCCGCGACTGGTTTCGATAGGCCATATTACCCAGGAGACAGGTCACTGACGAGCGGAAGCATTTTTCGAGATCGCTGTTGGGCTGCCGGCGAGTCTTCAAGCACTCCAAAAAATTCGTCCAGTGTAACGGGTGGGGGTCCGACACGCGCTTCATCTCGCCGGCCTGAAGGTCGGATCCCCTCTCCGGGTAAACCTTGTACAGGCTCCGGTCCACATACAACGTCCCGCGAGTACCGTGGAAGGTCACTCCCATCGGTCGTGAGAGCGTGCGATCGAAGTTGTTGCAGCGGTGTTCCCAGGAACCAACGAACCCGGGATATTCGTACGTCACCTGCAGGGTGTCCGGTGTCTCACGGTTGTCCTGGAACCAGAGCTTGCCGCCAAGCGCTGTGGCGGCTTTAGGCATGGCCTCATCGAAGGCCATCTGCAGGATGTCGATCATGTGCACGCCGGAGTCGGTGAGGTGGCCCCCGGCATAGTCCCAAAACCACCGAAAGTAGGAGTAACTGTTGGGATAGACGCCGAAGCGGTTGGGATTAAAGGCGCGTTCGGGGGAGGGCCCCAGCCACAAGTCCCAGTCAAGTCCCTCCGGCACGGCGCAGTCAGGCGGATTGCCGATCCCCTTTTGTGTTTCGTTGGAGTAGATCCAGGTGTGCGCGAACGTCACCTGTCCCAACTGGCCGCTGCGGACCATTTCGCAGGCGCGCTGGAAGTGCTGGCCCGAGCGTTGCCAGGTGCCGGCTTGGACCACGCGATCATACTTCCGAGCCGCTTCGACCATCTTGAGTCCCTCGTCGATCGTCAGACACACCGGCTTCTCGACATACACATCCTTACCCGCCTTGCAGGCCTCGATAGACATGTAGGCGTGCCAGTGGTCGGGGGTTGAGAGGCACACGAAATCAATCGATGGGTCCGCCAGAATCTCGCGAAAATCTCGAATCTCCTTGGCCTTCTGTCCCCTCCTGGCCACCATGGCTCCCGCTCGCTCCAGATGAGGCTGGTACACGTCGCAGACCGCCTTCACTTCGACTCCCTGCTCCAGTGCTACTTTCAGGTTCTCTGAACCCATGGTTCCCACACCGATGAAACCGCCCGTGGGGCGGTCATTGGCCCCACGCAGGCGGCCGGTGAAGAGAGAAGTCGTCCAGACAACACCCGCCGTCTTTAGAACATTACGCCGACTCATTCTTCTCTGGATCATTTTCACTTGGCTCCTGGACCGGAGTGATCGCTGACAAGGACAACCGCAGGACCGCACTCGCAGAAAGAATAGTACGCCCCATCCGCCAGTTCCAGGGCCTTCTTCAGAGCCACAGGATTTTCTGAACTCTTCTGCCTCGCGAGAACGGTTTCCCCAACGATGACCGAAGCAGCGCACACAGGTGGTAGGGCCTTGCCGGCATGAGCGACCGGCGGGGAAAAACAGCAAACGTTGCCAAATCTCGTCGAGCTTCCTCTCAACAAGTGCCTGACCACCAAAGGCTCACACTCAGGCGGTAAGGCCCCCGTCGACATTCAAAACCGTTCCCGTGATGTAGGAGGCTTCAGGGCTCGCCAGGAAAGCCACCGCGGCAGCAACTTCTTCCGGCTGCCCATAGCGTCCCAGTGCGGTTCCGGCTTTCTGGACTGCGGACAAAGCGGTGTTGGTGGGATTCATATCGGTCTCGATCGGGCCGGGCTGAACAACGTTGACGGTGATTCGCTTGGGGCCCAGATCCCTTGCCCATCCCCGGGTATAAAGGGCCACGGCAGCCTTTGTTGCCGCGTAGTCGGCAAATCCGGACCAGGGCACACATTCGCCCAAGGTGGAACCAATCGAGATGATCCGACTCCCTTCACCCATCCGTTGGGCCGCCTCTCGCACCGCCGCTGCCACCCCCCCGACATTGACGGCAAACTGGCGGTCAAACTGCGACAAGTCCTCTCTCATATCCTGGACTGAGCCCAATGCGGCCACGCCGGCGTTGTTCACCAGGATGTCGAGACGCCCGAAGTTCTCGATGACGGATTGGACCAGCCCTCTGACCTGCTTGGGGTCCGCCTGGTCAGCGTGCAAAGCCAGTCCGCGAACGCCCAAGGCTTCAATCTCGCGCACGACCGAGTCCGCCTTGTCGGCCGAGACGGCGTAGCTGATGGCGACGTCTGCACCGTCAGCAGCCAGGCGTTTGGCGATGGCCGCTCCAATGCCGCGAGATCCGCCGGTAACCAGGGCAACCTTTCCCGATAATCTATTCCTCATGTCGATTCCCTCCCTTCTAAGGTTCCGTAACACCTGTCTTAAAGCTGCCAGGATCGGCTCCGGGCGTCAAGTGAGCCCTCGCGGATCACATCGTTCGATCCGTCATAACCCTTCCCACTCGTGACGGCGGAGCCTCGGCCGGGCACAGCTGCTCTTATTGTTACAGCTTCTTGTTACAGCTTCCGGGCCGACAGCTTCCAAGGAATCGTGACTCGCGTGGGGCGCAAAGCCCGGTCGGTTCTTCGGTCTGGGCAGGTTGGCGGTGCGAGGCCGCGGCCCAGCTGCTATAATTTTCTCGTCCGCGCGGCTGAATTCCAGAGCTGGCCCCCCTCTCGCATTCGGTTGCATCATCATCCATAGGAAGCTGAGAACAGTGTTGATCACTGCCAGACATCGTAGCCTGCTCACCTTCGGTATTGTCTTGTCGGCCATGGGCTTTGGGGTAGTCGGTTGCTCCCGCTCGCTGACGCAGCAGGACACCAGTGCTGCCGCACCTGCCGATACGACCAACATCCCCGTCGTCGAGGCGGTACAAGCCCGCTACGGGTCTGTGCCTCTGTCCGAGCGCCTCAACGGGACGGTCATCGCGCAGAACCAGGTGGTGCTCTATTCGGAAATCAGCGGCCGAATCATGCGTGTCCAGGCCCGCAATGGCGACTTGGTGCAGCAAGGCGACCCTTTGGTGTACTTGCAGGATGCTCAGTACAGAGAGCAGCTGGGGCAGGCCGAAGCCAATTTTCGGGTCAACCAGGCCGCCCTTAAACAAGCCCAAGCGCAGCTGGCTGAACTCGAAGCCCAATACCGGGCGATCAAGGTTCTGGCAGAGGAGGGCCTTTCCAGCCGGCTGGAAGTCGAAACCCTGGCCGCTCAGATCGCCTCGGCAAAGGCAAGAATCGAGCTGACCGAAGCTCAGATTCAGGAATCGAAGTCGGCCATCGAAGAGGCTCGAGCCGTGCTGTCGAGGACGGTGATCCGCGCTCCGATCACGGGAACCATTGGGGAGCGCAACGCGGAAGTGGGCATGCAGGTCAGTTCCGGGACCCGACTGTTCACCATTGGAGATTTGGATCGGCTGCGGGTCGAGGTCATTTTTACGGAGGAGATGCTGGACACCGTTGAGGTGGGCCAACCAGTGCGCATCGAGGCCGGCTCGCAAGGTGTGGAGGCGCGCCTGACACGGATTTCGCCGTTCTTGGATCCGGTCACCCGAACGACCAAAGGCGAAGTGGACATCCGGAATGTGGGAAGCCTCAGGCCCGGCATGTCCATCACAGTCGAAGTCCTGCACGGTCGGAGCCGACAGGCCACCCTCATTCCAACCAGTGCTCTCTACACCAATCCCAGTACGGGCAGGGATGGTACTTACCTTCTGCTCTCTTTCAGTGCCGATCCCCATGGCGACCGTCAGGCGAGCACGCCATCCGGTGAGAACAGCTTGCCGCCCACATCAAAACCCACTCCGGTGAAGTTCGTCTCGATCGAGGTGATCGCTGAGGGACGAATGGAAGTCGCTGTCGACGGGATCGATCCGGGTCAATGGGTCGTGTCGGTTGGTCAGGATCTGATTGCCGCCGGGAAAGGTCAAGCCCACGTTCGCGCCAGCAGCTGGGAGCGGGTACTGCGACTGCAGGGATTGCAGCGGGAGGACTTGCTACGAGAGATCCTCGAAACCGAGTGAAGACTCTCGCGGGCGGCGCCCGTTGCCGGATGAGCGCCCGGCAATCCCGCATTGAGGCATGCGCCGATGAAGTTGACTCAAGTAGCCGTCAAACGTCCGATTGCCACGACGATGTTCTTTCTCATCGTCATCGTGCTGGGAGGCCTCTCTCTTCGTTTCCTTCCCGTCGATCTACTGCCACCCATCGAATTTCCGCAGCTGACCGTGTCCACCGAATACCCGAACGTGGGTCCGGAAGAAATTGAAACGATCATTACGGAGCCAATTGAGAACAGCATCGCCAGCGTGCCGGGCGTCTCCCGCGTGCGTTCCCGGTCAGCCGAGGGCAACAGCCGCATCACTTTGGAGTTCGCCCAGGGGACGAACATCGATGAAGCGGCCAATGACGTGAGAGCGGCCCTGGACCGGGTTCGGGACGACCTTCCGCCGGAAGCCGAGCCCCCTCGCATCTGGAAGTTCGATCCGGACAACTTTCCAGTCGTGATTGTCGGGGCAAACTCCACACGGAGCCTGCCGGAGCTGACGCGCATTCTGGAACGCGAGATCACGCGGCGCTTTGAACAGATTCCCGGAGTGGGTTCGATCGACATCTGGGGCGGAGTCTACAAGGAAGTCCACGTCAATCTGAGAATGGACCGCCTGATGGCCACGGGGCTTTCCTCCGACCAGGTGCAACAGGCGATCGCCAACGAAAACGTGACCCTTCCGGGCGGCAACGTGAACGCCGGCCTCCAGCGTCTCTATGTGAGAACCCTGGGAGAGTACAAGTCTCTGGATCAGATTGCCGACACCGTGCTGACCGTTGTCGATGGCCGACCCTTGAGGGTCAAGGACGTCGCGGCGGTCAAGTGGGGATACGAGGACCTGGAGCGCCTGGTGAAAATCAACGGCAAGCCGATGGTGCGCTTTGCCATTCGCAAGCAGACGGGCGCCAACACGGTGGCCGTGGCCGAAGCCATCCGTCGTGAGATCGACCGAATCAACACGCAGCGAGACGATCTTCAACTCTTTGTGACGACCGATCAGAGTAGCTTTATTCAAGCTTCCATCGACAACGTCAGAACCGCCGCCCTGTGGGGAGGACTGTTGGCCATCCTGGTCTTGTACCTCTTCCTGCGAAACAGGTCCTCGACGACGATTATTGCCATCTCCATCCCCATTTCGATCATCGCTTCCTTTGCGCTTCTTTATTTCAACGGGCTCACCTTGAACCAGATGAGTTTCGGCGGGCTGGCCTTGGGGGTGGGACTGATCGTGGACAGCGCGATTGTAGTCCTGGAGAACATCGTCCGCCAGAGAGAAGAACGGGGCAAGGCCCTGGAAACCAGCGCCTTGGTGGGAACACGGGAAGTCACGGGCGCCATCGTGGCCTCGACGTTGACGACCTGCGTCATCTTCCTGCCGGTTGTCTTCATGCAGACCCTGTCCGGACAGATGTTCCAGCAACTGGCTCTGGTGGTGGTATTCGCCCTGGTCTGTTCGCTGTTTGTGGCCCTCACGCTGGTGCCCATGCTGTGCAGCCGGTTTCTCTCGGTCAAAGCGGGCGCTTCGGATTCCCCGAAAAGAAGCTGGTTTCAGCGTTTCTTCAGCCGCGTCGAACGAGGCTACTCGAAGTTGATCGACCGAGCGCTGGATCTGAAGCCTGCTGTCTATGGGACGACAGCCGTCCTGGTGGTGGGCTGCTTCGCGACCCTTCCCCTCATCCCGATGGAACTGGCTCCGCAAACCGATGCCAATGAAATCGATGTGGATTTCCTGATGGCCGAGGGGACCAACATCGCTGTGCAGAACGAGTACCTGTCGGAGCTGGAGCAGATTGTGAAGCAGGCCTTGCCCATGCAAGACGTCGAACACGTGACCACCGACGTCCGTGATGGACGGGCCGAGGTGGAGATCACGATGGTCGAGGTCTCCAAGCGATCCGGAAAGACGTCTGAATTGGCCGACCGAATCCGGGAGCGGGTGGTTGGAAGGGTTCCAGGTGGCGACATCCGAGTCAGTGCTCAGTCCGGACTGTGGATTTTGCGCCGCATTTTCGGCTCCGGCGGCAACGAAGAAGTCGAAATTCAGCTGCGCGGCTATCACCTGGCCCAAGCCGAACAGATTGCCGGCCAGATCAAAGCCCTCATGGAACAAATTCCAGAGGTCACGGGGGTGCGAGTTGGCCGGCGAGAGGGGCGACCAGAGCAAAATCTGGAGTTCAATCGCCAGAAGATCGCGGATTTGGGGTTGACGGTAAACGAGGTGGCTCGGGTCGTTCAAACCAACGTGGGCGGGAGCCGCGCCGGCGCTTTTCGGGTGGGGGGCGAAGAGTTTCCCATCATCGTGCGCCTGCGGCCGGAGGACCGCCTTACGTCGCAGGACCTCAAAAACATCACGATTCGCACCCCTGCGGGTGAGGTCTTGCCGGTCTCCGCCGTGGTCAGGCCCACTCGCGGACGTGGTCCGACCACCATCGATCGGGTGAACAGCCAGCGGCTGGTCTACATCTCAGCCAATCTGAAGAGCGGCGTGCCACTGGGCCTGGCGGTGGAGAAGGTCCGCACTAGGCTGGCCGGACTGCAGCTTCCAGAGGATTTCAGCGTGTTCTTTGGAGGCGAGTACGAGGAGCAACAGAAGGCCACGGCGGACTTCCGTTTATCGATCATCATGGCCTTGGTTCTCATCTACATGGTCATGGCCGCCCAGTTCGAGCGCTTCTTCGATCCGGTGGTCGTCATGTTCTCCGTTCCTCTGGCCATCATTGGCGTGGTGCCGGCCCTCCTTCTTACCGGGACCACCATCAATATGCAGAGTCTGATGGGCATGATCATGCTGATCGGGATCGTGGTGAACAATGCGATCGTCCTCGTCGACTACATCAATCTGATGCGCCGGGAGCATGGAATGAACGTCAGAGAGGCGGTGGTAACTTCCGGCCGCTTACGGCTGCGGCCAATCCTGATGACGACGTTGACCACCGTTCTCGGCCTGTTACCTCTTTCCTTCGGATTCGGCGCCGGAGGCGAGATCCAGGCTTCTTTGGCCCGCGTCGTGATTGGCGGTCTGACCGCCTCGACTTTGGTGACGCTGGTGTTTATTCCGGTTCTCTACATCAGCAAGGAGAACCTGTTGTCGTGGATCAGCTCCAGGGTCCGCATCCCGGTTACGCCCTCCGAGCCGGCTGAGCCCGCAAAAACCTGAGGGCCGTGAGGAGCCAACGCCGCCCGATACCCAGGAACCGACGCGAGTGGCCTTGGTGCGTGGGAGCAGCCATCACCGGCGAGAATGCTAAATGACCGTCGCAATTGTTTGCCGGCCCCTTCTCGGGTATGATGTGGCCTCTTCTGCGGACAGCAACTTGAACTGACTATCCAGCGAGGTCGACCATGCGATTCGGCATCAACACATTTCTATTCACCTCTCCTTTCACCAACGACAGCACCAAGTGGTTTAAGACCTTCCGATCCTGGGGCTTCGAGTCCGTCGAAATTGCCGTGGAGCACGAATCCCACATCGATCCGGCTCTGGTCCGGGCAGAACTCGACAAACAGGGTCTCGTCTGTGGAACGCTTTGCGGCGCCTACGGTCCAGGTCGCGACCTGCGTGGGACTCCCGAAGAACAGCAGGCCAGTCTCGACTACACCCTGCGCCTGCTCGACATAGCCGAGGCACTGGGTTCCCACACCCTGGTCGGCCCCATTTATTCAGCCGTCGGCCGTGCCGAGTTCGTGGCTGAAAAAGAGCGGAAATCTCAGTGGAAAACGGTGGTCAAACATTTGAAGAAGATCTGCAAATATGCGGAGAAGAAGAAAAAAAAGATTGCTCTGGAACCGTTGAACCGTTTTGAGACCGACTTCATCAACACCTGCGACCAGGCTCTCCAGATGATCCAGGACGTGGGCAGCCCCGCTCTAGCGGTGCATCTGGACACGTTCCACATGAACATCGAGGAGAAGGACCCGGCGGCGGCCATCCGTCGGGCCGGCAAGCTGTTGGGCCACCTGCACGCCTGCGGCAGCGATCGGGGCACTCCGGGAAACGACCACATCGATTGGAAAAGCATCTCCGGCGCCCTCAAGAGAATCGGTTACAAGAGCGATGTGGTCATTGAGTCCTTTACTCCCGATGTGTTGGTGATTGCCAAGGCCGCCTCGATCTGGAGGATGATGGAGCCGCACCGCAATGACATCGCCATCCAGGGCGTGCGATTCCTGAAGAGAGCGCTTCGCTAAGACTCGGAATTCCGATCACGCCAGGAGTCTGTAAAGTTTCGGCGCGATATCAAATCAAGCCTGCGACCCATGGGCAGGATATTCCGATCCGGACAAGCCCGAGTGCCGCCGGACGGATAGTGAAATAGTCGTGGAAAGACCGCACCCCACCCGGAAAGACGCAGGCCTTGCTTCCTCAGTCACAGGGGGAGCGTTGCGCCATCATTCCAGAATGGGTCGCTGACGTCGTCAGGTCTCAAGAGGAGTCATTCATGTCGAAGAGGATTCGAGGTTTCCGCGTTCTCTGGTTCATTGGTATCGGAGGTCTGCTGCTTGCAACCCTGACTCCGCCGTTCGCCTACACGGCTGGCGCCGGCGAGGAGGGGTTCCGCACTCTGTTCAACGGCGGCGACCTTTCAGGATGGGAGGGGAATCCTAAGTTCTGGTCCGTCCGGGACGGGGCCATCACCGGCCAGACGACCACCGAGAACCCAACCGAGAACAACACGTTCCTGTTCTGGCAGGATGGGACCGTCGAGGATTTTGAGCTGCGTCTTTCTTACCGAATTGTCGGGGGTAATTCGGGAATTCAATATCGCAGTAAAGACCTGGGAAACTGGGTAGCGGGTGGCTACCAGGCCGATATTGAGGCCGGTCAGACTTACTCCGGTATTGTCTATGAAGAGAAGGGACGCGGCATCCTGGTGCAGCGCGGGCAGCGAGCAGTCATCGACGCCAATGGGAAGATCCATGCCGTGGGTTCCGTGGGAGACCCCCAACAGTTGCAGGCTGCGATCCGAAATGAAGACTGGAACACCTACGAAGTCGTGGCATTGGGCAATCGGCTGGTCCACAAAATCAACGGCCGAGTGATGGCTGAATTGACCGACGATCAGGTGGACAAGCGGTCCTTTTCCGGCATCCTGGCCCTGCAGCTGCATGCCGGCCCACCGATGACGGTTCAGTTCAAGGACGTGCGGATGAAGCGGCTCAAGGCCCCTGGCATCAAGCGCATAGTGATGGTGGCCGGGACACCCAGCCATGGCCCCGGGGCTCACGAGTTCAATGCGGGAGTGATCCTGCTCAAGAAATGCCTCGATGGCGTGAACGGCCTTCAGGCAGTCCGCTACCTCAACGGCTGGCCCCGCGATCCATCGGCCTTCGATCAAGCCGATTCCATCCTGCTGTTCATGGACGGCGGCTCCAACCATCCCGTGGTGCAGCAGGACCGTTTGCAGACAGTGGGCCAATTGATGAAAAAAGGGGTGGGGCTGGCCTGTGTGCACTACGCTGTGGAAGTGCCCAAAGAGAACGGAGGACCGGAGTTTCTGAAATGGATCGGCGGCTACTACGAGACCCGCTTCTCGACCAATCCGCATTGGGAAGCGGAAATCAAGAACCTGCCCAACCATCCCATCACTCGCGGGGTCAAACCTTTCACGCTGCTTGACGAGTGGTACTACAACATGCGTTTCCGGCCGGGCATGAAGGGCGTCACGGCCATTCTAAAAGCCAAGCCATCCGACGAAACGCGACAGGGCAAGACCTCATCTCCGCGCGGGCCCTATCCTCACATCGTGGCCGACAGCGGACGGGACGAGGTTCTCAGCTGGGCTGTGGAACGGCCGGATGGAGGGCGTGGGTTCGGGTTTACCGGTGCCCACTTCCACCAAAACTGGGGCGACCAAAACTTCCGGAAACTGGTCCTTAACGCCCTGCTCTGGACAGCCAGGAAAGAAGTCCCGCCAGACGGTGTGGCCTGCCCGCTTTCCGAAGCCGACCTGAAGGCCAATCTCGACCCCAAACCGGCGAAGTGAGGGTGGCGACCCTCCCTCAGCGCACTCACTTGATTGGCCGATTTGCGCTCATATTCTAAAAATATAGTTTTAGGTCGACCAACTTCTTATGTCGTAGTAGTTCGTCACGAGGCTGGCGGCGTTCGCAGACCCGCACAATGCGCGGGATCTGGGCTACCCGGCGGCTACTCCAGAATGCGTCGCGCGGACCCGGGCTGCCGGGCCTCGGCCAACGTAATCACGGGGTCATCAGGATTGCCTATCTCAATATTCGAAATTCTCGATGAGCATCAGATCGCTCTCTTCGTTGGGGCGCTTCGTGTAGAGAATCCACTTGCCGTCGGGCGAGACCGTAAAACTGGGTGAGTTCCAGAGGGGTTCGCGCTCGAGGCTTCCAAACTTCCTCCGACTCCCATCTCTAAAGCTCAGAAACTCAAAGGCAAAAGGCAGATCCCCCTCTGCATTGAGAAAGCAGACCCCCTCCCTGCTCAGCCCCCAGTACCCGACACTTGTCTTGTCAATGATGCGTGTCTCCTCTCCTCCTTCCACCGGCATCCTCCAGATGCTGGAAAGGGCGAAGGTCCAGGGCAGGCCTTCGTACTTTGTGAAATACAGGTATTTCCCGTCAAAGGATTCACAGGACTCCGCGCCGCCGTGGGAGGTGACTTGAATCTCGGAACCCCCTTCCCAGGGAACCTTTCGCACCTGCCAGCTTCCACTCCGGTCTGTGGCAAAGTAGATCCACTTTCCATCCCGCGACCAACTCGGAAGAATCTCTTCCGAGGAGTCCGACGTGAGACGCTGCACGGAACCCCCTTGGGAGGCAACCGTCCAAATATCTCCTGCAGCCTGGAACGTAATGTACGATCCGTCGGGAGACCATTGCGGATGGTTCAGTCTTCCGGACCGCAGTGAGGTCAGCCGAACCGGAGCTTGCCCTTCCCGGTCGCTGACCCACAACTCCAGTGTGCCTGAGGCGAATGACGTGAAGGCGATCCGGTCCCCATCCGGAGAGAACTGTGGATCCTGTTCCGCGGCAGTCGTGGCGATCAGTTTGGTAGGCAGAATCCTTCCTGAAGTCGGCTGTGGCCCTTCCGCTCGCCAGATGTCTGCGGTGTTGCCGAGCCACCGCTGTTCGAATACCAATCGCTCATTGGATCTGGAAAGATGAGGGTTGTTGGGAAGGTAGGCGTAGGACGGTTGGACTGGAATCACTTTCTGTTTATGGCCCAAGGGAGTCGTTTTCCACAGATTGAAGGGCATGTCGAAACCTGTGGGCCCTGCCTTATAGGAGAAGCGTGCGAAGATGATCTCGCTGGAATCAGGTGTCCAGGTAAATCCCACCACCCCCCCATCGCTGGAGGTGAGACGGCGTGGGGCTCCCCCACTGCTGGAGATCACATAGAGGTCCATATGTCTTCTGGTGAGGTCGGGCGTGCCGTCCAGGAACCCTGTAAACGCGATTGTCTTTCCATCCGGCGAAACTGCCAGGGCCATGACTCCGGTGGAGGGCGGATCCGGAGAAATCAGCCTTTGCTTCTTGCCAGTCTCGATTGACACCACACAAATATGGAAAGGTTCCTCCACCGAGTCCCTTTCAACGATGGCCATCGACTTTCCGTCTGGAAACCAGTCCACCGTTCGGCCTCTGAAATTGGCCCGTGTCGGCAGCGCCTTGGCCACTTGCCTCTCGCTGCCTCCCAGCGCCGGAACCACATAGAAGCCGCTGTCAGGACCGGTATTGCGGTTAAAGCCAATGTAACGGCTGTCATTTGACCAGGCGGGGCTGGTATCCTGAGCCGGATTGCTGGTCAGTCGGATCTGTGATTCCGCGTCCACGACCTTGACGTAGATGTCCAGATTGTCTTCCTGACTCCCGCTCCAGGTGAAAGCAACTCGGCTGCCGTCCGGTGACAACACCGGCTGGCTTTCCCGACCAGGAAGAGTCGTAAGCGGAACAATGACCTCTCGACGAGACGGACTCAGAGGGGGCGCCAGGCGATTCCACAGCAAATATCCCCCTGCCGCCATCAGACCCAGCAGTCCTGCCGTTGACCACCAAATCGGCCTTGCCAGCCAGCCCGGGCGCTGAATCTGCGCCGGAGAATCTGCGGCAACACTGGCCCAAACAGCCTCAACTTCCGCCTGGTCCAACGGTTTCAAGGAACTGACCGCTTCGGCCTCGGTTCCGGCGGTTCTGTTCCCAATGACCTTCGCACCAGGCGACTGACGGTCGGATTCCTGGACTATCCGCAGTTCCCTTTCGGGCGCAACCTCCGGCAATTCGCGGACTTCCATCGCAAAGCGGTAGCCTCGTTTGGGAACGGTCTCAATGAAACGATTGCCGTTCTTGTCATCGCCCAGTGCTTTCCTCAGCGCATAGATGTGATGGGAGAGGTTAGCTTCTTCAACGAAGCTGTCGGGCCAGACCAGCTCCATGAGTTTGTGCTTGTCGATGACATGACCCCGCTCTTCCACCAGAGCCGTCAGCACCTGGCAGGCCTTCACAGTCAGCGAGACGGGGATCCCCTCGCGGGTCAGCAGATGTCTGCCGGCATCGAGCCGAAAAGGGCCAAACGCGTAGGTCGGCCTGTTCGGCTCAGCTCGAATGGTGGGTTTGTCTCCCAACTGCCTGATTCCTTTGTGTCCCAACCGTTTGAGAATTCATTCAGAAGAAATCGAGAATTCTTAAAGGACTTTCCGAACGCTTCTCCGCCAGATTTGCCGTGCACCGAGCACGGTTTGAGTACCCAGTTTCGCTTTGAACATGAGGGCGAGGGCGATCGGACTCACGCTGCTGTAGCCGGCAACGTTGACTCCGAGGGACGACGCGGCGGTTGCCTGCCGGAGAGACCCTGGCGGCCTTCTTCTCTCATTGCGCCACGTGACCACAGCTGTCACCAAGTAACTGTGAGTTTTTGTGTCTGAGTTTGGGTTGATTCTCGCACAACGCATTCGGCCCTGTCACCCTGAAATTACACCTGAATTTGCGCATACGAGTTTGCTTTCAGGAGGGACCGCCGCCAGCGCGTCAGCTCTGAGACGCCGGTTCAAGCTCACATCGCGAGAAAAGGGAGTGGGATACCAGGTTGGCGGGCCAGCGCCAGGCATGCCATAGACTCATGCTCAAGGTTGAGGAGGTTCGAAGATACCTTGGCGTTCTTGGCGATCTTTGCGGTGAAGTCTCCTTCTGGTCGAACTGATTCGAGGTAGTTGGGAAGACTGGGCATTTCGATCATCGGGCCTGCAGACAAAGTGACAGCTCGGTTGTCAGCATCTCGGTGAGGCGGCTTTTGCCACAGATCGCCGGTTTGAAGCGAGGCTGGAGAGAAAGTTCACGATCAGAAAACCAAAGGATCCCCTCTACCAAGTCCGGCGAATTTGGACGACTCTCAAGATTCTCAGGCGGAAACTTCAGTCCGTGTAGTAGGGATGTGCAGTAGAGGATCACAATTAAATGTCCCCAACGTCCGAGTTTTCTCGCGTTATAGGGTTAAAGAAGAAGAGTCTTTGACGCCTCGCAATCGATGGCTCCGCTTTGCAGAGATTTGCACCGTAGGAACTGAAGTTCGAAAATTCGTCGGCTCAGATGTCACAAAACGCCGCTGGGTGACACTCTATGAATGAACTCGCAAAGGCTGAGACGCGGTCCAGAAAAGATGGAGTGGACCGGAACACTGAGGCACGCGACCTGTTCCGCCTGCCCACGAAGAGCCAGTCTTCCCTGGCATCGTGCCATCGCGGTTCATGCAGACACGGCTTGGAAGGACAAACCAAGGGAGAGGAAATACCATATGGCCGACGAGTATCTGACCGTTCGAGGGAGTTCCCCCAGGCCGGCGACAGAGCGGCTCGACACGTCCTTGCAAGTCGTTGAACAAGCCGCTGAGGAGCGCCATTTCAAAGGCCGAAACGAGTCGAGGCCTGGCAATGGGTCTGCCAAGGCAATCAGCAGGAACTCCCGACCGGGCAGTACTTCTGCCAGCCGGGGTTCGACTGACAACGGAGTTCATCCTTCCTGGTTGGCACTGATCAAACTCTGCCGGGAACTGGGCCACGGCGAGATCGAACGTCTGAGCATCCAAGATGGCCTGCCCGTGTTGGCTGAAACCGTTCGCAAGAAGTGCCGGTTCCCGAGATGAGCGTTGCCCGAGGTTGCGATCCGAGACTAGGGAGTGAGGAATTGCACACAGGCGGAGTTAGGTTCCGCTCAAGGTTTGCAAGCGCGCCTGGACACAGCTGGAGCAGGCTGCTTGGCGACTTGGAAGGGAAGACAGTAGGTTGAGGCACGGTCTGAAAACACTGATTGCAGATCACTCGCCACTGACAACTGTTTTGACGGCTGGAGTGGGCTGCTGGAAGATTTGAAGAATCAGTCGTGAGCCGTGGCGAGCTGTAACCCAATCGATCACTGAGAACTCGTCACTGCACACTGACAACGGTTTTGGTCGGCTGACCGAAGCACTCGGAGGCCGCTGAGTCGGGTGATTGCCAAACCGGCAATCCTGACAAGGCGGCCTCTTTCGTTTTGGAACGACCCCTCATAGCAAATCGAATAGTCGGAAGACTCAAGAGTAACACATGGAATCACCGCACCAGGGAACAGGTCAGGACAAGAACCCGTTCGCATTCAGTTTGGCGGAGATTAAGTACCCCATTCGAAGACAAGGCGGACAAAGCCATAAATACCTCCGACCATATCGCGCATGCATGAGTGCGTTTGAGTATCAGGAAACCAGCATGGACTAGGAGAGCCTCGATGAGTAACTTGAGCCCAAACATGGCAGACCACCCTGTCTGCGCCACCCAGCCGAACGTGGCATCTCTTCGTGGTAACAACTTCTCGGAACGTCAAAGTAACGGCAAGTCAACATTGGGTCAGGCGACGGTGTTGGAGTTGAGGAGGAGGTGATGACGTCGTTCGTCCTTATACCTCAACGCTCAGCAGAGAGGCTTAGCCTTGATGTTGGTACGAGGGTTAGTGACTACAGGCAGTTCAGTTCCTATTTTCCTTCGCAAGGAGACTGGTTATGACAAAGCAAGCGATTCGTTGGGTAGTTGGAAGTCGAGTGGCGACATTCATGGCATTCGTTTTGTGTTCAGCGTCTCTGGTAGCCCAAACGATTACGCCACCCAGCATCACCATTACACCAGGTTCACCGGTTTGCAGTGGGAGCGGCAACTTCCCGGTATCGATTACGCTGCCTCCGGCCGCGATTGTGGACAAAGTAGATATCTTCTTGCTCTTTGATGACACGGGTAGCTTTGCGGGGTTTGTGCCCACCGTGTCGTCCGTGTTCAGTAGCTTGGTAACGGCGTTGGAAACGGCACTCCCGGGTGTTGACTTTGGCTTTGGGGTTGGACGCTTTGAAGATTACGGAGGCCCCGGAAATGGGTTCTCCGGCGAGCTTGCTCAGGGACGCCCGTTTGTTTTGAATCAGCCCATCGTAACAGCCGCCACTGCGGGCGGTACTGCCGCGCGAAATACGCTCATCACAAATGCCCTGTCGAACACTGCCCCAGGGTTTGGCGGCGATGGCCCTGAATCGGCCATCGGGGAAGGGTTGTTCCAAGTCGCGACGGGGCTCGGTTTTGACGGTGATGGGAACGGCTCTGTGCTAGACAGTGGTCCCGCGGGCGCCCTCGCCACCCAGACCACACCCGGAAACAGCGGAGATGTCCCGTCGTTTTCGTCCAATGTACTCCCGACATCTGGAGCACTGGGCGGTGTGGGGTTTCGGTCTGGCGCGCTACATCTGGTAATTCTAGCGACGGACGTTTGCTCGGTCGCGTCCTTTCCTGCTGGTTTCCCTATTCCTGCAACAATTACAGGTTCTGGGGGATCATCGCAAGCAGTAACGGCCTTTGCCTGTTCCTCAACTACACCAGGATCCTCCCGGTTCGGCTTCGTCAGCAATTCCAAGACACTCGCCGGGAACACGGTTCTCGGCGCTGTGGTCCCGGCCGAGGGTGCCACCGTCCAAGGAACGGTAAATGCCCTCAATGCCCTGGGTATTCGTGTGTTGGGTATGGGCCCTTCCGCGGCGCCCACGACGTCCCCAGGGCCTTCGTTTGGGCCGAGTGTGTGGTTATCAGCAATCGCCCGCTTGACTGGAGCAGTTGATGGCAATGGCGACGCTTTGGTGTTCGACACCTCAGTACCTCTCCCCACGCTAACCACGTCCATTGTCAATGCAATCACGACCACAACGACGTTGCCTGTGGATATTACGTTGGGCACATCAGTCCTACCCAGTGGGCTGTCATTTTCGTTCTCCCCATCGAAGGTCGATGATGTGCCACCTGGAGGGACAGCATCCTTCACTGCGACCTTATCCGGCAGTGGTTCCGTCACAGGGAACTTCGATATCGACTTTGTTGATGTTGGTAGCAGTGCGACATTGGGAACGGTCCCAGTATCGGTCAGCTGCACCATTTCTAAAGCCGAAGTTCCCGTCGACGTGAAGCCAACATCGTGTCCGAATCCCTTGAATACCAGTGATCAAGGCACCTTGCCCGTCGCGCTCCTTAGTACAAGTGTTTTTGATGTGACCCGTGTTGATGTCACGACCATTAAGCTCGAAGGCGTCTCTCCGATACGATCAGCCCTGGAAGATGTGGGAACTCCCTTCTTGCCATTCTCAGGAAAGAAGACGATTTCTGACTGCACCACCCAAGGCCCCGACGGATTCCTAGACCTCACCCTTAAGTTCGACGCCCAAGCTGTGGTTGCTACCTTAGGGACCGTGGCAGATGGCGATGTGGTGGTCTTAAAACTGACTGGCAAGTTATTGCCAGCGTTTGGAGGCGCGGATATTGAGGGCGAGGACGTGATGATTATTCTGAAGAAAAAGAAATAGACCTCAGCCCGACGAGGAATGCGCGTTTTCCGGGAGATCGAGCATTCCTCTGAGTCAGCTCAAGGTGGGGACGAACCGCGTAGCCACATGCAGCAGGCTGCTTGGCGACTTGGAAGGGAAGACAGTAGGTTGAGGCACGGTCTGAAAACACTGATTGCTGATCACTCGCCACTTAGAACTGCTTTGACGGCTGGAGTAGGCTGTTGGAAGATTTGAAGAATCAGTCGTGAGCTGTGGCGAGCGGTAGCCCCGTGGATCACTGAGTTCTGTCAACTCGCCACTGACAACTGAAAACTGTATTCGGCTGACCGAAGCACTCGGAGGCCGCTGAGTCGGGAGGTTGCCAAACTGGCAATCCTGGCAAGGCGGCCTTTTCGTTTCTGGTCCCACTGTGCTCTGTCTGAATGGCCAGGATTTTCGGTTTGGCGGTAGCGGTGGTCAGGGCAGGCATCAGAAGTGTTCGGACGCTCACAGGTTTCCTTGCACGGGTAGCTTTAAGTTCGACGACACCTACTTTCAAGAATAGGGAGGATTAACATGAGAAACAGAACGCTGGTCACACAAAGAGTCAATCAGATAGTGTGGACTATGGGAATACTGTTCATGACGATTTCGGAAGCATGGCCATAGACTCCACTTTTCGTCAAGGATATTAATCCCACCACACTGAATAGTGGTAACTCGGACCCACGCCCTTTCCTCACGATCGGTAGCGTAACCTATTTCTCTGCATTTGATGGTATTCACGGCAGAGAGCTCTGGAAGAGCGATGGCACTCCTTCCGGAACGATCATGGTGAAGGACATCTATCCGGGAACGGGCAACTCAAACCCAACCCATCTTACCAATTTCAACGGAACATTGTTCTTCGTGGCCAACGACGGAGTTCATGCTTACGAACTGTGGCAGAGCGATGGCACCCCTGCAGGAACAGCCTTGTTTACAGAAATCAACGTAGGCATTCAAGATTCACTCAGTAGTGGTGTGGAGTCTGGAGGTGAAGAGATTCCGATGTTTGTCTTCAACGGGTACATGTATTTCAACTCGAACGACCAAGTACACGGAGACGAACTTTGGAGAACCAATGGTACACCTCAAGGGACCGTCAGGTGGGGGCCATGGGGAGATGCATCCTCGTTTGTAAGAGTTGACCAGGTATTCTATTTTGCTTCCTCCTATGATGCAAACCACACATATCTTGCGGAGGGTCGAGAGGTGTGGAAAAGCGATGGCACCGTGATTGGGACCCAATTGATATCAGACGTCCATCCGCAGGCGTGGGTATAGTCCATGCGGGTAGCCACGATTGGCTGGGCTTTTCGCCAGTCGTGGGCTGTCGGTCGGCTGCAAATCCGACCGCACCGGGTTGATGCACGACGACCCAATCCCACGATTGCCGCACAAAACCCGTCAATCGTGGCTACCAGCCCGTCCTCAGGCTCGGTAGAACTCAGGCAAATGGACGTAGTCAATCTGAACGGCACAGGCGGCGACAACCGATTTGTCCAGGGAAAAATTGTTGTAGCTGGACCATCGCCAGTGTTCGGGTTTTCCAACGAGCCCTTTGCGGACAGGGTTGTAGTGCATGTAGTCGAGCCGTTCGGCAAACTCCTTTCTGTGGCGCACAAACCGGTCCCAAAACTGGTGCTGCCAGAGGGTTCCACGCCTGCCGCGCTGATGATTGATTTTGAGTGAGGTTATGCGTTTCACGTTCTGGATCACGTCCGAGATGGTAACCGGGAACCGGGGGAAAACAAGTGCATGCCAGTGATCGGGCATCAAAACGTAGCCATACAGGAGAAAACCAAGGCGTGCTCGTTCCTTGACGATCGTCTCTGCAATGATCCGGTATTCCACCTCCTCAAAATGCCGCTCGCCAGAGCGAAGGTTGGTTGTGATGAAGAAGATCTTGTCGCAGGCCCGCAACCGGTGCACGTTCGACATGGCGGGATGGTATCACTGGTAGCCACGATTGGCGGGGCTTTTCGCCAATCGTGGGCTGTCGGTCGGCTGCAAATCCGACTGCAAAGGGTTGATGCACGACGACCCAATCCCACGATTGCCGCACAAGACGCGTCAATCGTGGCTACCAGCTTAAGTGCTAGTAGATGAAAGGAGCATGCAACATGAAAAGCCTGAAAAGAATGATGTTTGCTGTCCGTACCCTGATTGCTTTTGTGGCGCTTATTTCGACGACTTCTGCCCAACGTCCCGCTGGCCCGGTTGGGGGCGAAGGCATGCCCGGCCAGATTCCACTCTGGCTGGATTCGAGGACTCTCGGCAGCTCATCCGTAAGCCAAAGCTCGGGCGGCATCGTGTTCTTCAATTCTGGTTTGTTCGCGGGTTCGAACACAGTCACTGACAATACGGCCGCTATACTTGGGCACAAGATGGGGAATACGGGTCTAACGGTTGGAGTACAGGGAATCTCATCCAGCTTCGATGGCTGGGGCGTCAAGGGAGTAGCGAATGGCGCGAATGGAGTTGGCGTTGAAGGAGCCTCACCCAATGTTGGGCTGAGGGGAAACAGCTTGGTGTGTGACAACAACGGATGCACGTTCACCCCAGGCGATGCAGGTCAGTTTGTAACAGGGAGTGGGGGTAACCTTTTGCACGGCTTTTTGGGTATTGCTAATCAACCTGGCGGTTGGGTGGAAAAGTTCAGGGTGGACTCGAGTGGGTCCGCGTTCTTTGCTGGAGACCTCAACGTCACAGGCAATCTAACGAAGGGCAGTGGGTCTTTTACGATCGACCACCCCCTTGATCCGATCACCAAGAAACTGTCTCATTCATTTGTCGAATCACCCGAAATGATGAACATCTACAACGGCAATATCGTCACAGACGCTCAGGGTCTGGCTAGCGTGGTCCTGCCGAGCTATTTCGAGGCTTTGAATCGGGATTTCCGTTATCAGCTGACTGTAATCGGTGAGTTTGCGGCAGCGATGGTGGCAAAGGAGATTGAGAACAACCGGTTTATCATCAAAACTGATAAGCCCGCAGTGAAAGTGTCATGGCAAGTCACTGGGATTCGCCAGGACGCCTACGCCAATGCTCACAGAATCAAAGTCGAGGAAGAAAAACCTGCGTCCGAGCGCGGTCATTATCTACATCCAGAAGTTTTCGGTGCCTCGCAGCACAAACTAATTGGAGAGATGGAGCCTCTGCCCATTCTCAACGGAGAGTATGGCGCAAAGTAAAGTAACCGATCCGAACAATTGCAAAGGCCCTTCTGAGTAAAGGGCTCGCGAAAGTGCGCTAGTAGCTGACGACTCGCCACTGACAACTGAAAACTGTAGTCGGCTGACCGAAGCACTCGGAGGCCGCTGAGTCGGGAGGTTGCCAACACACAAATCCCGGCGAAGCGGCCTTTTTCGTTTTGGGGCGGCCCGTCGTCGCAGATCGCAAGATCGGAAGCAGCATAGGTAGAACCTGAAACCACCGTGCCAGGGAACAAATCACGGCAAGAACGTTCCGCCCTCGGTTGGCAGAAGTAAACAATTTCATTTGAAAACAAGGAGAACAAAGCCATGAAATACCTCCGACCAGATCGTTCCCGTCTGTACTGGAACCTCGCCGCGGATCTGCCTTGGGCTGCATTGGTCCTGCTTCTGGCATGGTCTTCGCTTTCAAGCCAGCCCACCAGTCGCCGGACATCCCTGGGCGTCGAGCCAAGAAAAGTTTCACCGACGGCACAAGAATCGCCTCACGTTTCCCCCGCCTCTGTGACCCCTGCCTGGCACTCACCGAACCCACCTTTCGAGGCCAACCAGGGACAAACCGATCCGGAAGTTCAGTTCCTCTCGCGGGGTAAAGGGTATCAGCTCTTTCTGACTTCTACGGAAACCGTCTTGAGGCTGAAAGGACCAAAGGCTGCCACTTCTCAAGGAGAGGCCGTCCGTCCGGGCCAGAAAAGAAAGGCAAGGGGAGTTGACCTTCCGACACCGGCCGTCTTGCGGATGCAACTCGTCAATGGGAATCCCAAAGCCAGGCTGACAGGCCTTGGCAAGCTGGAGGGACAGGCTAACTATTTTACCGGCAGCCATCCCAGCGGCTGGAGAACGGGAGTCAACCAGTACCAAAGTGTGAAATCCGAGGCAGTCTACCCCGGCGTGGATCTGATCACCTACAGCCGCGAAGGCCGGCTCGAGTATGATTTCGTCGTTTCTCCCGGAGCAGATCCGGCTCAAATAGGACTCCGTTTCAAGGGCGCTGAATCCGTGGAAATCGACGGTGAAGGCCGGCTGGTGGTGAGAACCACAGCGGGTCCGGTTTGCCAACCCAAGCCCTGGGTCTACCAGGAATTCGAGTCCCGAGTGAGGCGGGAAGTTGCCGGCCGCTACATGTTTCGTCCCAACGGAGTGCTGGGATTTGAAGTCGGAGAGTATGATCCTGGGCGACCGCTGGTCATCGATCCTTCTTTGCTCTACTCCAGCTATCTCGGAGGCAGTGCTGAGGACGATGGGTTGGCCGTGGCCGTGAGTCCCGGGGGCGAGATCGTCGTGGCAGGCCAAACGGCATCCCTCGATTTTCCTACTTCCAACCCGGTTCAAGCCGCCAACAGCGGCTCAGTTGATGCCTTTGTCGTCCGACTCGACGCCAGTGGAAGCACATTGCTCTCGGCCACTTACCTGGGAGGAGGCGGTTTTGATCAAGGTGCCACGGTGGCGCTGGACGGCGCAGGGAACATTTATGTGGGCGGCACCACCTTCTCCTCAAATTTTCCGACCGTGAATGCCATTCAGAGTGCATTGGGCGGTTCCAGCGATGCGTTTCTGGCCGAACTGAATTCGGCCGGCAGTGCTCTGCTCTATTCCACCTACCTCGGAGGAAGCGGCACGGAGGAAGGTCGCCGTGTAGCAGTGGATAGCTCGGCCAATGCCGTCCTGGTGGGCTTCACCAATTCATCCAATTTTCCCACTGCCAATGCTCTGCAGCCATCGCTGGCTGGAGGCACCGATGCATTTGTCAGCAAGATCGGCTCCGGCGGATCGCCGCTCCTCTTTTCCACTTACCTCGGTGGCACCTCCAACGACCGCGCTGACGGTGTGGCTCTGGATTCTTCAGGCAGCGTGTACCTGACAGGGAAGACTCTGTCCGTCAACTTTCCCACGCTTAATCCATTTCAGGCGGCAATTGGGGGCGGCGAGGACGCCTTCATCACGAAACTGAACGCGGCCGGAAGCGGTCTTCTCTATTCAACCTATCTGGGCGGGTCCTTCGCTGATGCAGGCCGGGGTATTGCGGTCGATTCCTCCGGGAATGCCTATGTAGCGGGCGAGGCCAGCTCGGCCGACTTTCCGTCGGTCAACCCGCTGCAGTCGACGCTGGGAGGCGGATTCGATGCCTTTGTTTCGAAGTTGGCGGCAACCGGTAATGTGCTGCTGTATTCGACCTTCCTGGGAGGTGGCGACGTTGACCTCGGGTTCGATGCGGCCGTTGACGCCTCTGGTGCGGCTTATGTGACGGGCCGGACTTTCTCCACCAATTTTCCCTTGGTCAGCCCTGTACAGGCCGCGTTCGGCGGATCGAGAGATGCCTTTGTGGCCAAGATCTATCCCTCAGGGAGCGCTCTGTTGTTTTCCTCCTACTTGGGCGGTACGGGTGTCGATCAGGCGCACGGGCTAGCTCTGGGGAGTGCCGGCGATCTGATTGTCACGGGAGCCACTGATTCCACCGATTTTCCGCTGGTTTCCCCGTTGCAAGCGAGCTACGGCGGAGGCTTTGATGGATTCGTGAGCCGGCTCTCGACCCCACCAGTCCTTTCGGCTCAGATTCAACCGCCCATCAACCCCAATGGCTCCAGCATCTTCAACGCTCGTCGCGGCGTCGTGCCGGTGAAGTTCGTCTTGAGCTCGAACGGAACGGGTACCTGCGATTTGCCTCCAGCCACGATCGCTGTCATCCGCACGTCCGGCTCTTCCCCGGGTCCGGTCAACGAAAGCGAGTACCAGACTCCAGCTGATGATGGATCAAACTTCCGAATCAGCAATTGTCAGTATCTCTACAACCTGGGAGCGAGCACTTTGGGGAGCGGGTCCTATCTGGTGCAAATCAAAATAGGCGGTATCGTGGTTGGCAGCACAACGTTTGGTTTAAACTAGGCGCACCGACGCAGGCAGAAGTCCCTGGATAACGGGAACCGCAACTTCCGGATGATGTGCACGAGCCCAAGCAAAACTCCTAGCGACCCCTCATCCACCCGCCGCAGGGCGGGTCCCCCTACTCCCCGCCAGAGCGGGGAGAAGGCTCTATCCCGTCACAGAGCACCCATCCCTGGGAGCGCGGGCGTCCCGCCCGCAACGCATGCCGCAGGCGTGTTTTGGCCAAAGGTAAGCCTCTCGCCCGCCCGATACACGATTGTGAGCAAGACCGTCCTGCTCGCAAGGAGTGTCGACGGCGTGCTGGCTGGGAGCGCAAACATCTCGCCCGCCCCTAGCCATACGATCACGACACCCTTTATTCTCCCGAGGGCCTGCGGTCCTCCCTGGGAGCGCAAACATCTCGCCCGCCCCTAGCCATACGATCACGACACCCTTTATTCTCCCGAGGGCCTGCGGCCCTCCCTGGGAGCGCGGGCGTCCCGCCCGCAACGCATGCCGCAGGCGTGTTTTGGCCAAAGGTAAGCCTCTCGCCCGCTCGACGCACAGCCGTGACCACGACCCTCGCGCCCACAGCGAGTCTCGAGGCCGTCCCGCTTCTGAGCGCGACCCTGCCCATCGAAATCAGCTCGGCTGAGTTCCAGGCTGCTTGGCAGCTCCGCCTGCTGCCGGCTCAAACAGAGAGAGATAAGGCTCATAACGATAGCGGCGATTGCGCCGAAACCCCGTGATCTCGCGCACCAGTCCAAGATCGACCAGCTGATCGACCAACTTCTTTGCCGTGACGTAGACACACTGGAATCTTTGTTCAATCATTCTCACGTTGATGAGCGGCTGCTCAAGCAGGTAGTCCAGCAGACGGATCCCGTTTCCGCTGTTGCTGCCCATGTTTTCCATGATCATTTGCTGGTGCCGGTTTCTAAGGTCGAGGATTGCGCGGGCCGTGGAGGTGGCGTCCTGGCTGACCTCACCCACGCCCCGCAAGAAAAACTTCAGCCACCCTTCCCAGTCACCGTCGTTGCGAATGGCCATCAGACGGTCGTAATACTGGGTGCGATGTCGTTTCAAGTAGTGACTCAGATAGAGCAACGGACGATGCAGTGCCCCACGCTGGCAGAGGAGAAAGGTGATCAGGAGGCGTCCCACTCTACCGTTTCCGTCTAGAAAAGGATGGATCGTCTCAAACTGGGCGTGCGCCAAGCCACACTGCAGGAGCAGAGGATAGGAATCCCGGTCGTGCAGAAACCTTTCCAGATTGTCCAGCGCGAGGTTCATTTCTGGAACAGGGGGTGGCACAAACGTGGCTGTGGTGAGACTGCAACCACTCGGCCCAATCCAGTTCTGAGTTCTGCGGAACTCTCCAGGAGTTCGCCGACTCCCTCGCCGATCTTCTAGGAGGACACCGTGGATTTCTCGGATGAGTCGCAGGCTCAAAGGCAGAGCGTCCAATCGTTCCAGGCCGAATCTCATGGCTTTGACGTAGTTCACCACTTCGGCCACATCTTTGGGCAGATTCTGTCCTCGTGAGTCGATTTCAAACTGGAGGACGTCTTCCAGCGTGCTTTGCGTGCCTTCAATCTGAGAACTGAGCACGGCTTCCTGCCTGACATACATGGCCACAAACAGGTCGGGATTGGGCAAGACCGATGTGACTCCGTCCAGGCGGCCCAGAGAACGATCAGCTTCTGAAAGCAGGGAAGTCAGTTCAGAGTCCGTCCTCACCGGCGGATTTGGGGGTAGCGTTGCTGGAATAAACGCTTTGTAGCCGCCCGCTTGTTTCAGGTATTGACCCGTTCGCATCACAAGATTGCCCGGGAAAGCTTCTTGTTTCATCGAAATGGAACAAGTCGCCAAATTCGCGTCTGTATTTTACATTTGGCTGAATTCCTAAAACAAGAGCGGAACGGCTGGAAACTCGCCCTGACCTCCAATCTTGTAATAAGTCATGTTATAACAATCACTTGAATACATCTGCGGTCTCTTCCGGCTCGCGTTGGCAGAGTTGCGCGGCCAGCACGGCCTGGGAGCGCACCCATCCCTGGGAGCGCGGGCGTCCCGCCTGGATCGAGTTCGGAGGGCAGCAGGCCGTCCACCCATCCCTGGGAGCGCGGGCGTCTCGCCCGCAACGCACGCCGCAGGCGTGCCAGGTGGCATGGGCATCTTGCCCAATGGGGGCAAAATGGAGAAACCTTAGGTGCTGCATCCGAGGGCAACCCGCTCGCTCGCCCCTGGCGATGCGATAACAACACCCTTTATTCTCCCGAGGGCCTGCGGCCCTCGCTGCGGACGGGGACGTCCAGCGCTCCCAGCGATTCGGCTCACGGATTGACGGCTCGCCAGGATGGCGAAGGCGGGTGAAGCGAAGGGCGGCGGACGACCTTCTCGGTGCAGACATGGAACATCATCTCGCAGCAGTTGCTGACGATCGCGTATTCCACCACGTATCGCGGAAACTCATCCACCTTGGTATCAATCATCTAGGCTTTGTTGACGACCTTGCCGTTACGCGCCTTTGATCTCTAATTCACCGGATGCCCAGTTGATGGAGCAAAAAGTCTACTCTCTCGAAGGCGTCCCGCTGCCGGATGTTGCGCTCCTCCTCGTCCAGCGTGTCGTCAAACTCCGCCACATCCTTCGGCCCAACGTGATCCAGCGTGGCGAACTTGCCTGCAATCTTCCTCAGACCCTCCTTGACCAGCGCTCGCTTGAGATGGGACTTGAATGACTTCACAACTGCCTCCACTCCGCCTGGGTAATTTTGCAGGACGAAATAGATGTCGTATGCGTCCTTCGCTTTCCGGCGATCCTCCAGGGCCATGCCCTTCATCACCAGAAACGGCACCACTGAGGCGACCTGCACCTCAACTTCGTCCAGAGCGCCGTCGGGAAGAGTCCCCTTTACTGCCACCCTGGCCGGCTCAATCTGGAAAGCGAGATCGCACCCCCGGGCCTTGCGCGGCTGGAGGTCCAAAGTTCTTTGTGTGCGACGGCTCTTGCCGGTGCCGCCATACTCCCCCGCCAGAAAATCCACCTGCACCACCTGGCCTCGCACGGTCTTGCGGAAGATGAACGGTTGTTGTCGGTCCTGAACATAGCCATGCTGCCGCAGAATCCCGCCGATCATCCGGTAACCGGCCTCGCTCAATTCCTTGTGGTTCAGGGCCAAATCCACATCCATGCTGCCGACATGCCGTTCCTGGCTCTCCTGGATCAGCAAATCGGGAATCCAGCCCCCCACCAGTACCATGTCGTCCCCATACTCACCGAGGATGTGCACCAACTCGATGAGTACCGACCGGGCCGCCTCCACAGCTGCGGCGGTGTAGTCTATGCGTTCTCCGGCCATGACGGTTGAATCACTTGCTGTTTGAGGGACTCCGCTGCCTCTTCGCCACGGCCCCTGATCTGGCGAAGGTCGAGGTAGGTTTGCACCGGGGAGGTGACCTTGGCGTCGCCCTGGGTTCGTGAGTCGTAGAGCACACCGCTGTCGTAAGGGGTAATCAGGTTGACGTTGGCCCCGCTCGTGACCGGCTTCAGCTCCAGCCGCTTAGCCAGCGTGTCGAAGTCCTCCGTCACGTAGGCCATCGCCCGCTGGTAGCGCACCATTGGCGCATAGCGGGCCGAGCTGGAGAATCCGGCCAGCGCATAGGCCGACTTCTGCTTCGCACACGCCTCGGCCAGTAGGCGCTCAAACTCCCCAATTGGGCGGAGCGTGTAGAACTCTCCGACCGCGTTACGGCGGAAATCGTAGTTCTCCTCCCACTCTGCCAACAACTGGGCGGGAGCCGTGAGCCGGAAGCCTTCGTCTCCGGTCTCAAGCCACTCCCGATCCACCAGCAGCTTCTTGACATTGAAGCACTGGCCGAGGCTGACGCCCGCCTCTTTGGCCAGCGGCTGCACCTTCCAGCACCGTCGTGGCGCAGACAGGAGCACCCGGAGTACACGCTCAGCCTTCGGAGAATAAAGCGACCGCAGATCGCGCTTCTGGGCGAACGGGTTCGTCTTGCCCTCCCTCGAGACGAATACCTGGTCAAAACTGAGCAGGCAGTTCCCGGCCAGGTCGGCAAAGCCACAGCCTTCCTTCAGGCAAATTCCGGCTGCCTGGGGCGAAATGTAGGGAGCCATGACGACGCCATAGGCGCCGGGCAGGTCCTTCTTGAGCCGCAGCAACTGGTTCGTTGCCTCCCGGACGATGCGAGGTTGGCCCACGCGCTTCACTTCGACCATCAGAGTGGTCTTACCCCCGGGGGTCTTCACCTGGAGAAGCAAATCCGCTCCGTCGCCTGCACCCTTGGACTCTTTGGTGACCCGCAGGAACGGCACGTCCTCCAGGCACTTCAGCAGGGCTTCCCTGGCCTGGCCCACTAAGGTGCTCGGTTTCACTGTAACGGCCATTTTCAGCTCCTGTTGAAATATAGACTTTCAGTGAAAGTGCCGCAAGCACTCTTTTTTCAAATTCGTGGTCTTCAGTCAGAGACGCTTCCCGATGAAACGCGCCCGGGAGCGCACCCCTCGCTGGGAGCGCGGGCGTCTCGCCCGCTCCACGCGCCGCAGGCGTGTTCTGGCCAAAGGTAAGGGTCTCGCCCGCTTGATACAGGATTGTGAGTCAAGACCGTCCTGCTCGCAAGGAGTGTCGACGGCGTGCTGGCTAGGAGCGCAACCCTCTCGCCCGCCCCTAGCCATATGATCACGACACCCTTTATTCTCCCGAGGGCCTGCGGCCCTCGCTGCGGACGGGGACGTCCGCGCTCCCAGGGTGGCGGCGAACCCAGGAGGCACTGCCATAGGGCCAGTCTTCGGGTTGCGTCACCAGGCCGGCGTGGACGGGGTTTTCGCGAATGTACCGCCGCGCATTCTCGAAATGTACGCCGTCGCGAATGTAGCGATCGAAGTATTCCTCCTGCCAGAACCGGCCTGAGCATCCCAAAATGCGATTGGCCTCATGCGCCGAAAACGACTTCCAGGACTGCAAGACTTCGGGAAGAAGAAATCCCGTCAAGAACTCGGCTAAAAGGTGAACATGGTTCGGCATAACGACCCACTCGATGAGCCGGTAGCGTTGACCGTCGAAGTGAAGCAACGTTTCCTCCACCAGGGAACCGACGCGAGGGTCATGCAGGGCACAACGGCCGTGCCCGGCATCCAGACAAGCCTCGATGCGTTTTCGTCGGATCGGGTCGTTTTCTTTGATGACCAATTTGTCCAGTTGGTCCAGCAGGTGGCGTGGCAGCGCATCGGCTAATCGGAAGGTGATCATTTGCACCACGTTGGCGTGATCGAAGTGCGGGAGATACCCTCGCGAATACCATTCCTTATTCCTGGGAGTACGGCCCTCCCTGGGAGCAAGGCCGTTGCTGGGAGCGCGGGCGTCCCGCCCGCACCGCGCGCCGAAGGGGTGCCGTGGTCGACCGCGGGCGTCTCGCCCGCTCGATATACGCTCGCGAGCACCACCACGACCGGCCCCGCCCGCATCCAGCCCCTTGCGCATCTCGCCTAGCTCCTAAGGGTGGAAAGCCGATTCACCTGTGGCTTCGATTGGAGGATGTGGAGATCCTAGAGGTCTTGATGGCCGACGGAATCTGTAATCCCAACTTCCTGCGGCCACAGGTTTCGTTAGAGTTCATCCTTGGTAATCACTCGTCCGAATATCGACCGACAGATCTCATGAGCAATGTCGACGCCTCGTCGATAGACAGAACCATCGGTGTGACACCACTGAACAAGCCTTCTGAGCGTCGTACTTGTCAGCCTGCCCCTCGTCTCCATCTCTTCCAGTACCCGGCGGGCCATTCCAGCGTCATCCGAGTTAGGGCGGTTGTCGGCCATGACTGCGATAAACAGCTCGCACGCGGACCTGACTCTAACCAAATCCAGGTTGGGCAGGGGAGCAAGTCGCTCAAAGCCGGAAGAGAAACGGGAAACGGCGTCCTTTACCAAGTCCAGTTTTACGACGCTTAAGTGAATCAGTCTGGTTTTGCCGTCATCGAACGATACACGCACCTTGTCTGGGCCGCTCATCTCCAGGACCTTTCCGTTTCCCCAACTAACTTCCTTGGGATTCCTGACTATCTGTCCTCGCTCGAACATAGACTATTCTCCTTTAGCCCGGCGATAGAATGGAGTTGACGAACTGCCCCGGAGCGCGTTGTTGAGAATGAGAGGTCGCAGGGGACCAGGAGTCTCTACGTGTTCTTTGAACTCGGCTACGTAGAAACGCCCGCGCTCTGGAGTCGGCGTTCCTTCGAGAGATCAAGCTGGTCGCTTCCGACCGCCTCAAATCTAGGGCGAACTGGCGATGAAGGCCCCGTCACCGGTTCGTTCCCCGGGAGAGGCGTTGTTGAAGTCCGCATAAGTTCTCTCCACTCCGCTGACCTACCGGCCTGATTGCCGACCCTGCATCCGAGGCGGAAAAGGACCCGAAGAAATCAAGACCACCACCGATGTGATCTTGTGAAGCATGGTTTTTTTGGATTCGCGAAAAGCCTGAAGAATGGTGGCTGGTGCGAACATTAGCACAGTTGGTCCGCCCCTGGAAGATCTTTTTTGCACAGCCGCGTTGTGCAGGAGAGCGGTAGGCTCTGGCGAGACCCGATTCAAAACCTAGGTCTCGTGCCGAGACTTCAGGCATCCCTTGGTTTGCACGGGCAATCCTTGGCAGGCCCGCCAGACCGCTCGTCCCAGCCTCAGGCGGAGCACCGAACGTTCTCGACCCACCAATGACGGGAATGTCCGGAACCAACTTCAGTCGTCACCAGCTGCCCGCTGCTCTAACCCACGTCGGGAGTGGGGCAGGCGGGTATACCGCGAAACGGATGAACCTCTTCTAAAGACAACGGAGATACCTCGTGAGGCAGATTGATCTGGGGCAAGTTCACTGTATTGAAGGAAAGCCCATACGCTACCGCGAATCGGTGGAAGAGAGTGGAGGGTAGCTCCGACATGTCAAAGTCTCTGGGCTTTTGTAACTTTTCCACGGTCAGGTTCGTTGCCAGTCTCGACAAGGCTTGTCTGGAAGATTCCAAGTAGACCGGTATCCCTGCGCCTCCTCCACCAGTTAGTAAGGTCAAGTCGTGCCACCTGGCGGGAACTTTCTCCTTCTCATAAGCCTTTCCCAGCAGTTTGCTCAGACCTTTCTGCACGCGACTTCCAATCCACTGGCTGGCAAAATCAAGAAACATCTTGGCTTCCTCGGACTTCGGAAAGCTGGCATCAGGATCGCCATTTCCTTCTTCCTTGACCTTCTTGAACCAAGGCATCGATACCTGGGCCAGTTGTCGGGATGCGATCGCCTCAAGGTGGGCAGCCCCTTGCTTCAGCACCACGCCGTGGTAGAAAGTCAACTGGGGGTTTTCAGCTTGCGTGTAAAGTCGAAAAATACTGCCGTCCACCGTGCCGGCACCGACTGGTTTCGTCAATCTGGTTTGGCCCCTTTTGATCATCTGATTTGGCCCCACCCTTGTAACCGGGTTTATGGTTTTGGCTATTACTTGAGAACCTGCTCCGTGTTTACAGCCTCTTTAAAGCCGAGGCATGCTTCGAACCCTCGC
>JBFMEW010000052.1:0-36202 GCA_040753175.1 Acidobacteriota bacterium
CCTGGCTGAGGAGGCCACAGGCTGTCTCGGCAGAGTCGCCCGTCCTGCCGGCTCCGGCACCTCTGCCTCCTGGGAAAGACAAAATAACCATAATTCACACGGGGAGTAGACAAACATCATAGGAGAAACGTTCTATGCGTGGCATGCTGAGCTTGATTTTTCTGCCCTGGGGCGGGCTATGCGAGTGGGGACTTCTGTTGCCGGGCTGCCTGGCCTTGGCTGTGGCAATCGGGTGTTCTCCCCTCAAGGTTGGAGAAGTGCGCATCGAGTCCGAATCGGTGCCCTTGGGTCAGGCCAAGTCAGTTCGCATCGACCTCACGCTCGCCGTTGGAACCTTGAACCTCAGTGGAAGGGGTAAGGGGCTGGTTGATGCCGATTTCGTTTACAACGTTCCCGAATGGAGGCCCGACGTTCGCTACGAGGTTGACAAGCCGGCAGGTTGGGTCAGCATCAAGCAGCCTGGGAACGCCTTCGGACCCCTGGGGAACACCCGGAACGAGTGGAATCTCAGTCTGAACGGAGACGTCCCTACGGATCTCAATGTGGAGCTCGGAGTCGGCAAAAGCAGGCTTGAACTAGGGGAGATTCAGTTGCAGCAGTTGAGTGTGCAAACCGGCGTCGGAGAAGCCGTTCTGGATCTCGTGGGGGCATGGAAGAAAGACCTCCACGCCCGGATCAAAGGTGGCGTGGGCGAGGTGACGGTGAGACTACCTTCGGACGTCGGCGTGCGGGTCGACGCCAGCAAGGGAATCGGAAGCATCAAAGCAACCGGTTTGAAACAGGACAACAACGTGTTTACGAACGAATCCTACGGGAAGTCTGAAATCAACCTGAACATTCGGATTGAAGCGGGCGTCGGTACGATTCGCCTGGAGGCGATTTGAAAACTCGACTCCACGCCTGCCTTCCCGGGATTTCCCTCCTGTTCATCCGGCTTCGCCTGCAAATTTTCTTTCCAGATCTCCGGCAATCAGCTTGAAGAACCAATCCTCTGAAAGCGTGTGAGCCTGAGTCATCCAGCTCTCAAACTGATCGGGAAGGGGAGGGAGCTGTCTTTTGTCCGATTCCACAATCGTTTCCCACAAGAGCGCCGGGCTGGACTTGCGGTAACCCGTTTGGAAACGGACTACGATGTCGCCTTTGGGAACGTCCTCATCGAACGACGCCTCCCAGGTGAAGTGGGTCGGCCGTTTCCGGACGTGCGTACCCACAAAGAGATCTTCGGGTAGCTCGACCCGAGTCTTCAGCTTGTCCCGCAAAAAGTCGAACACGTTCTCGCGAGTGTAGTCGAAGGCCACGGCGTCGAGATAATGAAGCCGAAGGGACTCAATCTCCAGGTCCCCGCCCCGCGGGTAGGCCTCGATCAGTTTGAGCAAAGCATCGCTGCTGCGGACCAGGAAGTCATCCCACGTGTAGTCGGATCTTTCGTGCACGGACAGGATGCCGGGTCCGATTTGCAGCAACGGGTACTTTCCCGGAGCCACTCGAAAAGAGTACTGCTCTTTATGAGCGACCATGGCTTCGGGCAGGGAAGCCGCCGGCAGGGTGTCGTGCTGCGGGTACGTTCGCATGACCCGTTCGTAAAAGCGGCCGAGCAGCATCTTGTAGTGTGGATCGGATTTGATTCCGGGTGCCGACTGGTCGGGCAAGGACCAGAGGATCTCCAGCGTGGCCTCCACCAAGGGTTTGTTCTTCAACTGTCTGTGGGACATGCTCCCCTCCTGAGTTCAGAACCGGATCCACATTTCTCCTGGGGCGGCTGCTTCGAGGTCTTTCAGACCCACCCCGAAAAAATACCCAGCCCGAGGGAATTCCCTTGCCCTTCCTGAATGAGCAGGGTCACAAATCCAAGTTCCTATCGAGTGCCCTGATGGTACACCCAAGACCGCCGTCTGTCATCTGCTTAATTCGGTGCCGAGAATCGCTAGCGGCGCATCGGTTGTTTCCGACCCGATGCCCGGTCCTCCTCGCAAGCAGGCGAAAGGACCGGGAAGCCGCTGCCCAACCACGGCTCGGCGAGATTCGAGCGGGAGCAGAGGGAAGGTTACTTACGGACGATTGGGGCGGGCCGGACGCACCTGCTCATACCAGCTGACCGTTCGAGATTCCCGCCCGGCGACAATCAGATCCAGGTCACCGTCTCCATCGACGTCGCGGGCAACCAGGTCGTACGCTTCCTGGTTTTCAGAGACATCATGGCGCTGAAACGATCCTTGGCCGTTGTTTTCAAACCAGGCCAGAATTCTGCTTTCGAAAGCACAGCTGGCGACGTCCAAATCTCCATCATCGTCAATGTCGGCCAGCACCAAGGTATGGGGAGACTTGAGCGACTGATCGATAAAATGGGGCTTGAAATCCGGAGCCTCAAACCAAAGGATGCCCTGGTGATGTCCTTGAGTGGCGACGAAGTCCACTTTTCCATCGCCGTTTACGTCGCCCGGTTGAATATTCGTCGCCAGGGTGTATCCGCTTCCAATCTCTTTCAAGGTCCATGGTGCGGTGGGGTCTGGGGGCTGCAACCACAGTCGGTACCATTCCCCGCCCTTGGCGGCATGAACTACGTCCAGACGTCCATCAGCATTGGCGTCGCCGATGGCGGGATAGTGTGCCAGTCCGCCGCTTTGGCTCGGACCTAAAACGTGTTTTACCCATCGGTCCGCGCGGTTCGGTTCGGCGGGACACTCGAACCAGAAAAGACTGTTGGGCGGAGTGGCCCGGTCCTCGCCGGAGGCCACAACGTCAATGCGTCCGTCGCGGTTCAGATCAGCCACCGCCACCGCATGCGCTCCTTGCACCTGATCATCCACCACGTGGCGCGGCCAAAACTGCCTCTTGGCCGGACCGGGGCCCGGGTTTTCATAGTAAAAGAGATTGCCATTCATATGATCCACGGCAATCACATCCACGTCTCCATCGCGGTCGATGTCTGCGGTCCGAAGATGAATGAACAGCGTGGGTGTGGCAAATTCGTCGATGGTGCTTCTGGCACGGCCCGAGTAAAGGTAAATACCCTTCGCGTCGAGAGCAATAATGTCGGCGGGCCCTCCCTGGCCGAGATCACCGATGTCGGCACCCAGACTGGACAGATCAGAATCCAGAACATGGTGAACAAAGTGGGTCGAATTCTTGGCCTTGCCCAACGTCCGAGTCTCACCTGGAATCGGAATCAGGGCTGTCAGACTGATCCCGATCAGACCTACTCGCCGCAACAAGTTGGCCATGCGGGCCGCATTGAGAACCAAGCTTCCTCCCAAATCTGAGTCTTCTACTCGCGGCTTGCCTTGGAAACGGGACAAGCGCCGGACGACCCGGAGCGGGTGTGCCCCGAGCGGCAAAGACGAGAACCAGGGGACAGCTGCGCACAGCTAGGAGTCCCGGCTCGAGAGCAATGCATTCAATACCAGACTGATGAGACTAATCAGAATCGATCCCAAAATAGCTGAGCCAAAACCTCGAACGGCAAAGCCTTCCACCAGCCAGGCTGTCCAGTAAAGGATCAGGCCGTTGATCACGAAATAGAAAAGACCGAGCGTGAAGAAGGTAATGGGCAAGGAAAAGAATTGCAGCACCGGACGCACCACGGCATTCAGGATGCCGAGCACCGCTGCGGCCACCACGGCCGCAGGAAGGGTAGCGACTCGAATGCCGGAATAGAGGTGCGAGACGATCAAAATCGCCAGAGTTAAGACAAGCCAGTGAAACAACATGGCAAAGGCGGCCTCACCTCTCCCTGGCCGCAGCCGGCCTGTTCGATTGTGGCAGAGAGCTTCTACTCAGGACTTTACAGATTCCTTCTCGGAGTCCCAGTGGATCATCTTCTTCTGCTTGTAAGCCAGATTTACCAGATGGGCCACGGCTGCTGCCCGATGGCCCATCAAGGCATCCTGAACCGGCGGCGTGCGTTTCCGGACCGAGTCGAAAAACTTCTCCATATGGACGAGAGTGGCGTCCCGGCCTTCCTCCCGCCACTGTTCCGTCCCTAAAAAGACCTTGGGAGTCCAGGTATCAGGCAGTTCCGATTTGCGGACCTCGGGGTCGTTGTAGTAGGCCTCCTCCAGTTTCTTAGGCCAGCTCTCGACAATCCAGTTGTTGCTATCGTGAACACTCTCCGGATAAAAGGTCATCCGGCTGTCGCCGAGCACGAGACTGCCCTCCGTCCCCAGAATCTGAAAGCCGCCTTCGGTGGACATGGCGTTGTTGAAGGTGCCGCTTAAGTTGACCATGAACCCCTCCGGATACTCGAGGATGGCGTTGACGGTATCGGGCACCTCCCGACTCTCTTTCCAGCGGTAGAGAGCCGCATTGGCCAGGGTGGTCCGCGGGGCTCTGGCTCCCATGATGTAGTGGATGGTCGTCATGAGGTGCACAAACAGGTCTGTGGCGATGCCGCCTGAATAATCCCAGTAACAGCGCCAGCGAAAGAATCGAGCCTGATCGTAAGGACGCTTCGGCGCGGGCCCCAAAAACTGATCCCAGTTGACGGTTTCAGGCGAAGCATCAGGCGGGATCGGGTAAATCCAGGCGCCGCTGGCCGAATTGCGATTGTACGAGGCTCGAATCATCGTGATCTGTCCAAGCTTGCCGGAGGCGATGATCTCCTTGGCTTTTTGCTGAATCTGGGAACTCATGCCTTGACTCCCAACCTGGAGAATACGGTCGGTCTTTCTCAGCTGATCCAGCATCGCGAGCCCGTCTTCGATTACATAGGTCAAGGGCTTCTCAACGTAAACATCCTTCCCGGCTTTGAGCGCGTCGATCACCATCGTCTTGTGCCAGTGATCGGGCGTCGAGATGACCACCGCGTCGATGCTGGGGTCGGCCAGGATGGCTCGATAATCTGCAACGGCCTTCGCTCGTGCTTGCGTTCGATCCACGGCTCGCTCCACCCGCCCCTTATAGGCGTCACAAACAGCCACGATCTCGGTCCCGGGAACGTCTTGGATGGCCCTGATGAGTTGGTGGGCACGAGCTCCCACGCCGATCATCCCCACCGTGACACGATTTGCCGGCGAGGTTCCGTTGTCGGCAAGACCCATCCGGCTGCCACTGAGCACCAGACCGGCAGCTGTGCTGCCGAGGAATCGACGACGATTCATTTCAGTAAGCATCAGTACAAACCTCCTTTTTAGCCCGGCTTGACCGAGGGCGGGGAGCCCGCCGGCTCCAGTCTATTCTGCAAGTTTCTTTTCACGACCGGCCATTCCGATTCGATCACGCTGTAGTAGACGGTATGCCGAATCCTGCCGGTAGAGGTGATCATGTGATTCCTCAGCGTGCCTTCTTCCAGGGCACCCAGGCGGAGAATCGCCTGGCGCGAGCGCTCGTTCAGCAGGTCTGTTTTCAGCTCGACGCGGATGCAACGCCAGGTCTCGAAAGCGTGCTGCATCATGAGTAGCTTGGCTTCCGTGTTAACCGCCGTTCGCTGCCAGGCCGGAGCGATCCAGGTCGAACCGATCTCCACCCGCCGGTTGTCACGGTCAATGTTCATGAATCGGGTACTGCCGATGGTACGCTCCGAATCCTTGTCCACCGTGGCGAACGGCAGGGTGGAACCGGCAGCCTGCCCTTCCAGAGCCGCCCGGATGTAGGCTTCCATCTCTTGAACGGTACTGACCTGGGAAGGAGTCCAACGCCACAATTCCGGGTCGAGACCCACCTTGGACAGATCCGGCAGGTGACGCAAGCTCAAAGGTTCGAGCCTCACGTAGCGGCCTTTCAGGATGATCGGTTCGACATTCATGCGGGCCGATCTAGCTGGAGATTACGGCGTTTGTTGAGGAGCCACCGCTAGTGTTAGTCTAGTTTCTGTCGCAAAAATGCTCCAGGTGGAGCGGGCGCTCCCGCGCACGCTTCTTGAACGCGCGACGGAGCGCGCGTTGCACCTTCGCGCCGCGTTGTGGAGCAAGAGGTAAAGCCGGTTTCACAACAGAAACTAGTCTAGCGGATCTGAGCAAGGGCAACAAACCGATTCTGAGGGAGAGCGGCATCCCTGGCAGCCCGGTACCAGACTGAATGCCGGAGGAACCGGGTGCGGTCCGGAGAAGCTTCCCAGCCCGCTGCGCTCCGTTTCCATTGGGAGACTCCTCACTTGAATCGCGGGAGCTGCGGTTGCGCGCGTCATATTTCAGCCGACCGGCGATGCGCCGTAACAGGGATTTCTTTCGTGCCTTAGGGAAGGAGGATAACGTGACTCGTCGCTTCTGGATCGCTTGGACGACAGGACTCCTGGGCCTTTTCGCGCCCGGGATAATGATAAAGATGTCGGTCGCTGCCGAGGTAGAACCTTCCCTGAGCCAACTCGCCTGGCTGTCGGGCTGCTGGGGGCAAATGAGTGATAGCCGGGAGATCGAGGAGCACTGGATGCGTCCGTCGGGAAACTCCATGCTCGGTATGGGCCGCACGATCAAGAATGGAGAGCTGGTGGATTTTGAGTTTCTGCGAATTGTTCAGGAAGCGCGGGGCTTGGTGCTCATCGCGCTCCCTTCGGGGCAGAAGGAGGCCAGCTTTCGGCTCAAGCAGCTTACCGGCAACGAAGTGGTTTTTGAGAGCCCGGCCCACGACTTCCCGCAACGGATCCTGTACCGCAAGAAAGCAACAGGCGAGTTGTTGGGGCGGATCGAAGGGAAGCGCAACGGTGTGGAGCGAGCCGTGGATTTCCCCATGAAGCGCCGGCCCTGTCCCTAATGTCAGCTTGCAGCGGAACGTGAATCTGTAACGCCGCAGGATAGCGTGTGACCCGGTCGGACCGGAACAAGGCCCGGAGGCCCGCGGCGTGCAGACTGCCGGCCCGCTCAGGAGTCAGCCGGCATAGATCCGATCCATCCGTTCAGCGATGTCCTTGAGGCGTTCCCGGCCGCCGCCCTCCATTTCGGCTGAGCCCCAGCCACGATAACCGATTTCGTCCAGGGCTTTCATCACCGCCGGCCAGTCGCAGTCGCCCTCCCACAGGTTGACAGCAAACCCGGCGCGCGGCCCCGCTTCGTCGCGCTTCTTCCGGCTGAATTCCTTGATGTCCAGCTTGAGGATTCGCTTGTTCAGAATTCGAATCCAGTGTTCCGGCCAGCCGTAGTTCACAATGTTACCCACATCGAAATACCACCCCACCCAGGGGCTGTCCAATTCATCCACGTAGCGGGCGGCTTCCATCGGGCTCAGCAGAAAATGGTTCCAGACGTTTTCAATGGCGATCTTGATTCCCAGTTCTTCTGCCAACGGCAGAACTTTGCGGATCTCGGCCTGCGACCGGTCATAGGCTTCCTGGTAGGATACTTCCTTGTTGACCACCGCGGGAACCAGAAGGACGGTTGTGCCGCCATACAGCTTGCACTCACGCAGAGCCACCTTCAGGCCTTCCAGGCCCCGTGCCCGCACCGCTGGATCAGGGTCCGAAAGAGTCTGCTTCCAATGAACTGAGTCCACCACCCCAGGGATTACCAAGCCCGCGGCATCTCGCGCCCGGAGCACTTCCTTGGGATTGAGTTCGCTGGGACTGTCGAGTTCTACCCCGTCGTATCCAATCTCTTTGAGCATTCGGAACTTTTCAAGGAGGGGCTGATTCCCATGCACCATGCCGATCTTCAGGGATTTCTTCATGCCAGGTCGCTTTACGGCACTGAAGGCATGCGAATGGGTGCTTGCACTAAACAAGGCCAAGCCGGCCTGTCCCAGAAACTGTCGCCTGTTGCAGGAGTGGGTGATCACAGTCAAAATCCTCCTTGCTATTGGGGAACCCTCAGCGCGCGATCAAGGGTCTGCTTTCCGATAGGAATCCGGACTGGAGCGTAGTATAAAACAGGTCCGGCCTGTGCAGTGTGCGGTCGATGTGTCGGTGGGCCGCAACTTGATGAGAGAGGAAAGGAACAAAGCCATGCTCAATAAAGCTCGTCTTTGTGGTTTGGGGGTGCTTCCACTCTTCTGGGTGATCACGACCGCGTCGGGGGCTGCGGAGACGGGGCTCAGGCAGGCCCTCACGTTCTACGCTTCTTTCGATGGTCGCACGGAGGCGGATTTCGCCCTGGGGGACTCGCGTTTGCACACGGCCACTTCATATCAGAAGCGCGACGATGCGCGCCCCGGGTTGCACGCACCGGACGTTCTGCCGGCTAAGGGCAAGGGGCGGTTTGGGGATGCCTTGAGTTTTCGGAAAAAGAACGCGCACGCCGTCTATTATCCGGCTGAAAAAAACGTGGCGTTCAACCCGAAGGATTGGAACGGAACCGTTTCCTTCTGGCTCAGTCTCGATCCGGAAACCGACCTGGAACCCGGCTACTGCGATCCCATTCAGTTGACCGACAAAGACTACAATGATTCCGCGGTGTGGGTGGACTTCACCAAGGACGACAAACCCCGACACTTCCGCTTGGGGGTGTTTGGAGAGCTTAAGGTTTGGAATCCGAAAAACATCGGTCCCGACGAGAATCCTGCCTTTAAGAACAGGCTGGTCGTCGTTCAGAAGACACCTTTCGCCCGCGGTGGTTGGACTCACGTGGTGGTCACGTACGAGGGGTTGGGTAAACCGGGTGGGGGGAAGGCGAGTCTCTATCTGAACGGGCAGCTGCAGGGGACTTCCGAGACCATAAGGGAATCCTTTAGCTGGGATCGTTCGCGCGCCGCAATTCGCCTGGGGCTCAGCTACGTGGGCTTGTATGATGAGCTGGCGCTGTTCAATCGGGCTCTCACCTCCGAGGAAGTTCGGACTCTCTACCAGCTCGATCAGGGGGTTCGCTCTCTCCTGAAACCTTGAAGGCAGACCTGGACGGCCATGGTCAGAAGCAGTGGTTCAAGATTGGAAAAGCGAACGTCAAAAGTCGCCAAACCAAGTGCCTTTCTGGGTTGGCTGGCCTTGTCAGTGGTCCCCTGTTGCCTGCTTAGCTCGGGCAGCCCTCTCTCGGAATCTGGAAGTTGGACGAGTCGCTCGTTCGCCGGCAGGGGGACGCCGGGTTACAGCGGGGATGGGAAGCCCGCGGTACAGGCTCAGTTGAACAATCCGTTTGGCGTGACGCGGGGACCGGATGGCGCGATCTATTTTTGCGACACCGGCAATCACGTCATTCGACGGATTGCTGCCGACGGCATCGTCTCGACCGTGGCGGGAGACGGAACTCCGGGGTATTCGGGAGATGGCGGACCGGCCTTGAAAGCTCAGCTCAATGAGCCTTACGAAGTTCGCTTCGACGAGTCGGGAAGTCTGTACTTTGTTGAGCGACTCAACCACGTCGTGCGCAAGGTGGATGGACGATCCGGGAAGATCTCGACCATCGCCGGAACGGGAGCCCCCGGTTTTTCCGGAGACGGCGGACCGGCCCATCGAGCCAGGCTGCGCCAGCCGCACAGTCTTCAATTCGATTCCGAAGGGAACCTCTACATTTGCGACATCGGCAATCACCGGATTCGACGGATCGAGAAGAAGGGCGGTTCCATCCGCACATTCGCCGGGACGGGCCAGGCCGGGGCCACGCCCGAGGGATCCCCGCTCCAGGGAACGCCCTTAAACGGCCCTCGGGCGCTGGATTTCGATCGCGAGGGAAACCTATGGCTGGCGTTGCGGGAAGGCAACGCCGTCTACCGCCTTGACCGCAGGGCCAGCCGATGGCATCACATTGCCGGCACTGGACAGGAAGGGTTTACAGGAAATGGAGGCCCGGCCCGGCAAGCCCGATTGTCGGGTCCCAAGGGTCTCGCGGTCGGCCCCGACGGCAACATCTACTTGGCTGACACGGAGAGCCACTCGATCCGGATGATCGATGTTCAGACCGGCCGGCTTGAATGGATTGCCGGTACCGGCCGCCGGGGGAACGGTCCGGATGGCGATCCAATGGCTTGCGGGATGTCCCGGCCGCACGGTATCTTCGTCGACACCGACGGTTCCATCTTCGTGGGCGACAGTGAGGCCCACCGGGTCCGGCTCATCAGGAGGAGTGGCCCGCCTCGGTAGAGCTTTGGCGAGTCAGCGACTGGACTTGCCTCACTGAGTGACGTTGTTCCCAGGCCCAGTTGTTTCCCGCACGGGGACCGCAACGGTTTGATACGCAAGGGAGTCGAGGGGGCGTGACGAGAAAGCGTGACTCGCTCTCGATTGTGACTGAATCCGATCCATCGCAAACTGGGGTCAAGGCGCCAGCATGATCTCCAAACGTTCTGAAGCGCGCGCGCGGCGCGAAGTCAATAAGGATAGCTTCATCCAGGAATGGCCTGAGACCGGCCTGATTCTGTGGGAGAGCCCCTTCGACCCGGCTCCCGGCATTCAGATTGCCGGCGGCCGGGTTGTCGAGTTGGATGGGAAGCCGGAAAGCGAGTTCGATTTGCTCGACCGCTTCATCGCCCGCTATGCCCTCAGCGTGGAGATGTGCGGACAGGCCATGGCCCTGGACTCGTTGGAACTGGCGCGAAGGCTGGTGGATATTCACATTTCGCGCGCCGAACTGGTGCGTCTCTTCAGCGGGCTCACGCCGGCCAAAATTGTTCAGGTCGTGAATCGTCTGAATGTCGTCGAGATGATGATGGCCCTGCAGAAGATGCGCGCCCGGCGGACGCCCTCCAATCAGGCCCACGTCACCAATCGGAAAGAGCACCCCGCCCTGCTCGCTGCCGACGCGGCGGAGGCGGTGGAGCGAGGCTTCTCGGAACTGGAGACCACCGTGGGCGTCTCCCGCTACGCCCCCTTTAATGCCCTGGCCATCCTCATCGGTTCTCAGGCGGGACGGGGCACGGCCTTGACCCAATGCGCCGTAGAAGAAGCCCTGAGCCTTCGACTGGCCCTGCTGGGGCTCACCACCTATGCCGAGACGCTTTCGGTTTACGGCACGGAACAGGCTTTTCGTGATGGGGACGACACGCCTTGGTCCAAGGCCTTTCTGGCCTCCGCTTACGCTTCCAGGGGCATCAAAGTGCGGTTCACTTCAGGAACTGGATCCGAGGCGTTGATGGGACATGCGCAATCGAAATCCATGTTGTACCTGGAGACCCGTTGCTTGCTGGCCATCAAAGGAGCCGGCTCGCAGGGCGTTCAAAACGGCGCCATCAGCTGCATTGCCCTGCCCGAATCGCTTCCCGGTGGCGTCCGAGGTGTGTTAGCCGAGAACCTGATTGCCACCTTACTGGACTTGGAGCTGGCGTCCGGCAACGACGCCATGGCTTCGCACTCCCAAATCCGCAAGTCCTCCAAACTCATGCTGCAGTTTTTGCCTGGCACCGACTTCATTTTCTCCGGCTACAGTTCCATGCCGCGCGAGGACAACTTGTTTGGCGGAGGGAACTTCGATGCAGAGGATCTGGACGACTACAACATCCTGCAACGCGATATGAAGGTGGATGGAGGATTGCGTCCGGTCAGCGAGGAAAAACTGGTGAATGTGCGGCGGCAGGCCGCCAGAGCCGTGCAAGCGGTTTTTCAAGAACTCGGTTTACCGGACATCAGCGACGAAGAAGTCGAAACGGCGGTCACGGCGCGTAGCAGTGCCGACCTTCCCGAGCGGGACGTGGTGGCCGATCTGGCGGCGGCCGAATCGTTTCTGAAGTCGGGCAGAAACAGCGTTGATATCATTTCGGCCCTGGCGCGGCGAGGGTTCCATGAGATTGCCGGCAAGATCCTGGATATTCAGAAGCTCCGGATCTCAGGCGATTATCTGCAAACCTCCGCTGTGGTGCTGCCGGGACCGCGTGTCCTGAGTGCCATTAACGATTCCAACGACTATCAGGGGCCGGGAACAGGGCATCGGTTGGAGGGACCGCGCTGGCGCGAAATCAGTGCGGTGCCTCAGGCCGGCGATCCTCGTACGGTGGGACAGGTGTCTCCAAAGGATCGGGCCGCCTGCTTGGAGGAGACCGGCGCGGCTCCCAAGAGTCCGGATCCCAGCGACTTGGTGATCGCAGTGGGACCGGCCTTCGGTTCGGCCTTGACTGAAACCCTGCTGGGTTTGCCGCACCGTCAAGTGCTGACGGCGCTGATGCAGGGGATCCGCTGCGGCGGGATGACCCCCAGGCTCGTCAAGGTCTTTCATACTTCCGACTGCGGATTCATTGGCCATGCCGGAGCCCAGCTAAGCGGATCTGGAGTCAGCATCGGCATTCAATCGAAAGGAACCACGGTCATCCATCGGCGAGACCTGGAACCGCTCAACAACCTGGAGTTGTTTCCGCAGGCGCCCAACCTGACTTTGGATTCTTATCAGGCCATCGGCCAGAACGCCGCCAGGTATGCCAGAGGCGAGCCTGTTCTGCCTGTTCCCATCCAAATTGATAACATGGCCCGTCTGAGATACATTGTTCAAACTACGATCCTCCACTTGTTGGAGACTCGGCAAGTGGTGAAGGATCGGGTTCCACAGGCAGTCAGGCTGGTAGGATAAGGGGTGTCGGCTGGTGAACAGCGATCGTCTCAAACCACAACCAAGGGCTGGAGTCGAAGATTATCCTCTGGCCGAGAAACACCCCCAGGACCTGAAAACGCCTTCCGGACAGCCTTTCTCCGCGATCACGCTGGAGACGGTTCTGAAAGGCAAGGTTCCGGGCGAGGATCTCCGCGTGACACGGGAAGCCCTGGAGTGGCAGGCGCAGATTGCGGAGGCAGCAGGGAGAAACCAGCTGGCCGACAATCTCCGCCGGGCCGCTGAGCTGGTTCCGGTGCCGGAGGAGAAAATCCTCCAGATCTATGAAGCCCTACGCCCGGGCCGATCCAGCCGAACCGTCCTTGTTGACCTGGCAGCGGAGCTGGAGAGGAACTTCGGAGCCGGACGCTGTGGGGCATTCCTGCGGGAGGCTGCCGAGGCTTACTTCGGAGAGCCGGCCGGAAAGGAACCTGAATGAGGAATCTTCATCCTCGTAATCGTTATTGTGCCGGGAGGTTGCCATGATCGCTAAATCCAACGACGCCGTTGCCAAGAAAGAGAAGTATCTTTGGCCCTGTATCAACACCTTCTACAAAGACCCGATGGTCATCGAGCGGGCGGAAGGAATGAGGGTTTGGGACAACCAGGGAAAGACTTACCTCGACTTCTTCGGCGGCGTGCTGACGGTAAGCGTAGGACACTGCAACACCGAAGTCCTGGCGGCCATGGAAGCCCAGCAGAAAAAGGTGCAGCATACCTCCACCCTGTACGTGACCCAGCCGGCGATTGATTTGGCGGAGAAACTGGCGGAGCTGACCCCGGGCCGACTTCAGAAGAGCTTCTTCACAAACAGCGGAACGGAAGCCGATGAAACCGCGGTAATGCTGGCCAAGCAGCACACAGGGGCCCACGAGATCGTGGTTCTGCGTCACAGCTACAGCGGCCGATCCCAGACGGCCCTGGCCATGTGTGGTCACTCCACCTGGCGTGTGGTTCCATCCGCCGTGCCGGGCGTGGTGCACGCCGCCGCCCCTTACTGCTATCGCTGTCCCTTCGGTCTCAGCTACCCATCCTGCGAACTCCGCTGTGCCAAGGATATTGAAGAGCTGATTCAGACCACGACGACCGGGCACATTGCTGCCTTTGTCGCCGAACCAATCATGGGAGTAGGCGGTTTCATCACGCCGCCCAAGGAGTATTTCAAGGAAGTTGAGCGCATCGTTCGCAAGTATGGGGGGTTGCTGGTGATTGACGAAGTCCAGACGGCGTGGGGAAGGTCTGGAGAAGGCATGTTCGGGATCTCCTACTGGGAGGTGGAGCCCGACGTGATGACTTTTGCCAAAGGCATGGCTAACGGCGTGCCGATTGGCGCCACCATTGCGGCTCCGGAAGTGGCCGACAGTTTCAAAACCCTCACCTTCTCCACGTTTGGGGGCAATCCGGTGACCTGCGCCGCGGCGCTGGCCGTCATCGGCTACATTGAAAAGAATCAACTCGTCGCGAATGCCCGCCAGGTAGGGGCCTACCTGAAAGAGAAGTTGATGGCCCTCCAGCAGAAATACCCGGTGATCGGCGACGTCCGTGGAATGGGACTGATGCAGGCGTTGGAGCTGGTTCATCCCGACAAGTCGCCAAATCCTCAGGCCGTGTCCTATGTCTTCGAAAAGACGCGGGAGTTCGGATTGTTGATCGGGAAGGGCGGACTGTGGGGAAATGTCATCCGGATCGGTCCACCTTTGACTTGCTCGCGAAACGACGTAGACGAAGCCGCCAAGGCTCTTGACCGTGCCTTCGAGAGCCTGCCGGGATGATTGAGAGGCCGTACCCTCAGTCTGTTGGAGGCTTTCTTCAACACGAAGACGATTCGCGCCTTGGCCGCAGGATTTTAAACCAGCGGTTTCTCTGGATTCCTGCCACACCCACCCATGCCGGGGTTACATCTCTACGTTAGCAACCGCCTCGAACATCTGCTCGAACAATTGGCAGAAGTGGTGTCTGTCTCTTTGCCTTCCCCACTCCGCCCTGAAGTGATTGTGGTTCAAAGCCGTGGCATGGAGCGTTGGGTCTCCCAGCGATTGGCCGAACGGCTGGGCATTTGGGCCAACGCCCGCTTCCCCTTTCCAAATGCTATTTTCGACGAAAGCGTACGGCCGGTACTGGGGCTGCAACCGGGTGCCAGTGTCTTCGATCCGGAACGGCTCACCTGGCGCATCTTGCGGCTGTTGCCGACCTGTCTCGAACTGCCTCAATTCGAGAGCCTGAACCACTACCTGAACGATCCCAGCGATTCCCTACGATGGGTGCAGTTGGCGGAAGAGATCGCCGAGGTCTTCGACCAATACTCCATCTACCGCCCGGCTATGCTGCTTGACTGGGAGGCAGGACGTGAATCGCACTGGCAGGCCGAGTTGTGGCGGCGGTTGACGGCCGACACTCCCACGCCGCACCGGGCCGCCCTTTACCGGCAACTCCTGAACAAGCTTCGGAGCGGCCACCTCGAGGTGAACGGCCTGCCAGGTCGCCTCTCTGTTTTCGGAATCCCGTCCTTGCCGCCCTTCCATCTGAATGTTTTCGAGGCTCTCTCCAGTCGCATTGAAGTCCACCTCTTCTACATGAATCCCAGCAAGGAGTACTGGGGGGAAATCGTCTCGCAAAAGACGATGGCGCGGGCCCAGGCCGGACAGATGCAGTTGTTTGCCGATGGTCTCGACCACCACGAAGTGGGCAATCCCCTGCTGGCGTCTTTGGGGAAGGCGGGACTGGATTTCTTCCGGAGAGTGACGGACCTGGACCCTCAAACCAGTCCCGAGCGGTTCGAGTCTCCCGGTGAGGATACGGTGCTTCATTGCGTCCAAACCGACATTTTGATGCTTCACGACCGCAGCCGCCAACCCTCGAAGCGGCGCCTGGAGCTGTCCGACCGATCCATCCAGATCCATTGCTGTCACAGTCCCGTTCGTGAGCTGGAGGTCTTGTACGATCAGCTTCTGGCTCTATTTGAGACGTTGCCCGGACTCAATCCGGCGGATGTCGCCGTGATGGCCACCGACATCGAGCCTTACGCGCCTTTCGTTACTGCTGTTTTTAGTGGAAGTGACGGCCGGCCCGCCATTCCGTTTTCCATTGCCGACCGCAATGCCCGTCAGGAAGGACGCCTGATTCAGACCTTTTTGAAACTGCTTCGACTGGCGAAGAGCCGATTGGGTGCCGTCGAGGTTTTGGATCTGCTGGAAGCCCCGGCGGTCTGCCGGCGATTTGAATGGCTGCCCTCTGATTTGAAGCGGATTGTGAAGTGGGTGGAAGAAACCCACATTCGATGGGGCATTGACGGCAACGACCGGACTCGGCATGGGTTGCCCGAATTTGACGAAAACAGCTGGCTGTTCGGCCTGCGCCGGCTGCTCCTGGGCTATGCCATGCCGGGCGACGACGATCGCAGCTTTTCCGGGATTCTTCCTTACAGTTCCCTGACGGGTGGAGAAGGCCCTGTCTTGGGTCGCTTGGCCGAATGCCTGCAACGACTCTTTTCCTTCGTGCCCGAGCTGCAGGCGTATCGGTCTCTCGCCGAATGGAGCCGGCAGCTTGCCCGTTTTGCTTCACACTTCCTTGCTCCCGATGAAGACTCGGAGCTGGAATGGCGGCTTCTGCACAATACCCTCGCTGACCTGGGAGAGATGCAAGCGGTGACCGACTTCGACGGACCCCTGAATCTCGATGCGGTCATCCATCTGCTGAGTCGACGGTTGGAGAAGCGTGAGCTGGGGCACCGCTTCCTCACTGGAGCCGTGACCTTCTGCTCGCTCCTTCCGATGAGAAGCCTTCCGTTTCGGGTGATTGCTGTCTTGGGGCTGAACCACGGCAGTTTTCCCCGTCCCCACCATCCTCCGGGCTTCGATCTCATCGCCCGAGTTCCGCAACCCGGCGACCGCTCCCGTCGTCAAGAGGATCGCTACCTTTTTCTGGAGTCTCTCCTATCCAGCCGGGATGTGTTTTATCTGAGCTACGTAGGACAGAGTCTGAGAGACAACAGCGAAACTCCCCCTTCCGTGGTGGTGAGCGAGCTGATCGAGTACGTGACCAAGAGTTTCCTTCCGCCCGAGGAGCGCGCGTTGTCCCACCGATCAGGCCCGACGTCTGGTGTGGAGTCCGTCTTGGTGACTCGGCATCGTCTTCAGACCTTCAGTCCCGCCTACTTTTCCGGGGAAGGCCCCTGGTTCAGTTACTCAGAAGAAAACCGGAGAGCTGCGGAAGCCCACCGGGATGCTCAACCGATGGGCGCGCCATTTGTCAAGGCTGCCTTGGAAGAAGCGCGACCGGAACAAAGACGCCTGACGATTGCCGAACTGAAGCGTTTTTTCCGGAACCCGGCCAACTATTTCCTGCGTAACACCCTCGGCGCTTGGTTACCCGGTGATGCCGCGCCGCTGGTAGAAAGCGAGCCCTTTGACCTGAGCGGACTGGACCGCTATCAACTCGGTCAAGTGCTGCTCCAGGATTTGCTCGACCAGGAGTCAGACAGCTACTCGTTTGACGCCATTAGCCGGTCAGGGGTGTTGCCGCCCGGCGAAATGGGGAAGGTTCTGTACCGGAAGCTCTGGTCGGAAGCGAAGAACCTGGCCGGCCGCTTGAATCGCCTGTCCTCGGGCGAGCCGCTTGAGCCGCTCGATGTCGATTTCGAAATCGAGGACTTCCGCCTTTCGGGGCGCTTGGACCGACTCTTTCGACGACATCTGCTGCGCTACCGGTTTGCTGAGGTGAACGCCAAAGACCGACTCTCGCTTTGGATTGAGCACCTGGTCTTGAACTGCTGCGGGAGCAAGCAGCACCCCTCCCAGAGCGTCTTGTTCGGCAGCGACGGCGTCTGGCAGTACGCCTCGGTGCCGCGTGCCCAGGAGGTTCTTGCGAACCTGCTGCGATTCTATTGGCGGGGCCTGAACCAGCCCATGCGCTTCTTTCCGAAGTCCTCTTATCAGTACGCCGCCGTAATGGCCACGACCAGGAACCGCAACGAGGCGCTGAGGAAGGCCAGATCGGTGTGGACGGGATCGAGTCATAGTGCTGGAGAGAAGGAGGACATTGCTCTGAATCAGGTTTTCGGAGAGACTCCGGATCCGCTCACTGAAGAATTCGAAGCCGCGTCGATGGAGATCTTTGAGCCCATGCTCAATCACGAGAATCCCTGGCCATGAATCAGTCTTTCCTCGCGTTCGATGCGCTGCACACCCCTCTGCACGGGCGACGTCTCATTGAGGCCAGCGCCGGAACCGGAAAAACCCATGCCATCGCTTCCCTCTACCTTCGCTTGCTGATCGAGAGGGATCTCGAGGTACGCCGGATTGTAGTCGTAACCTTTACCGAAGCCGCCACCGCCGACCTCAAACACCGCATCCGGGAGCGAATCGGTCAGGCGTTGGAGGTCTTGGGGAGTCAGGATTGCGAAGACGATTTCCTGCACCGCCTAAAAACCAGGGTTGACCTGCCGGCGGCCCGCCATCGCTTGCAGGCGGCCCTTCAGAGTTTTGACGAAGCAGCCATCTTCACCATCCATGGTTTCTGTCAGAGGGTTCTGCGGGACAGCGCCTTTGAGAGTGGCTCGCTTCTGGATACGGAACTCATTTCGGACCAGTCATCGCTGATTCGACAGGCAGTTGAAGATTTTTGGAGAATCCGGACCTCCGGCGCCTCTGCGCCGTTTCTGCGGTTTCTTCACGACCACAGGGTCGGCCCGGCTTTGCTGCTCAAACTCAGTAACCGGAGTATGACCCACCCGTTTTTGAACGTCATTCCGAAACCGGCTGTCGAGGACCCCGCTAAGGTCGCAGGACTGGAGGCCGAGGTGGAGCGTGCTTTTGCCAGGGTTTGCGAGGCATGGCCCAGGAATGAGGCAAAACTCCGCGGGTTCTTGCTGCATGACCCGGGGCTGAACCGCCAGCGGTATCCGGAGCCCAAGATGGAAGACCTGCTGCGGAAGATCGCGGAAAGGGTGGCCTCGGGCGATCCTTTCGGTGAGTTATTGGGACTGGAGAGGGTATCGGAGAGCGCCATCCGGAACGGAATGAAGCGGGGCGCCACCGCACCAAAGCTGGAATTCTTCAGGTGTTGCGAGGAGCTGATTGCTGTGTGGGAGGCCCTTTCCGCTATCTATGCGGCCCGCACGACCGCCTGGAAGGCGGAATGCATCGAGTTTGCAAGGAGCAAACTTAGGGAAGGGAAGCGCCGGCAAAATCAACGCTTTTTTGACGACCTGCTGCTGGACTTATACGAAGCCTTGGGCCGTGCCGGAGGAAGCGAGCTGGCCCGGACGATTCGCGAGCGCTACGGAGCGGTTCTGATCGACGAGTTTCAAGACACGGACCCGCTTCAGTACGCCATCTTCCGTGCGATCTGGCCCGATGATCAAGCTTCCCTCTTCTTAATTGGAGATCCCAAACAGGCCATCTACAGCTTTCGAGGAGCGGATGTTTTTGCCTATCTACAGGCGGCTCGCGACGTGGCCCACAAGGCCACCCTCGGTCAGAATTGGCGATCCACACCTCGCCTGGTGCAAGCAGTGAATGCCCTGTTCAGCCGATTCCCCGATCCATTTGTGTTGCCTGACATCCGATTTCAACCGGTGGCGGCCGCCAGGGAAGAACAGCTGGTCCAAGACGGAAAGCCCGACCGCGCTCCCTTCAAAATCTGGTTTGTGGAGCGGGAAAGCGGCAGCGCCAAGCACCGCCCCAAAGAGGAGGCTCGCCAGCTCATCGCGCGGGCGCTGGCAGGGGAAATCGTCAGGATGATTGAGGCAGGCCGAGAGGGCCGAATTCGAATTGGGGATCGAAATCTTGGGCCGCAGGATATCGCCGTCCTGGTTCGCACCAATGCCGACGCTCAACTGATCCAGCGAAACCTGAACGACGTCCAGGTCCCGACGGTGCTCTACACCACCGGCAGCGTTTTTGAAACGGAGGAAGCTCGCGACGTGGACCGGGTGCTCCGGGCCGTTGCCGAACCACTGAATGAAGGCCTGGTGAAGGGGGCATTGACTACCATCCTCTTCGGAAAGAACGGCGATGACCTCACCGAGCTGGCCAAGGACGAATTGCGCTGGTCGGAAACCTTGAACCGCTTTGCCGCCTACCGGGATCAATGGCTCGAACAGGGATTCTACGTCATGGCCCGCTACCTGCTGGACCAAGAGGAGGTGCGGCCTCGCGTGATGTCTCTTCCTGACGGGGAAAGGCGTTTGACGAACCTGCTTCAGTGTCTCGAACTACTCAACGCGGCAGCTGTTGCCCATGACCTGGCGTTGGAAGGTGTGTTGAAATGGCTGGCCGAACGCCGCCTGGCAGAAAAGGCCGTGACGCTGGACGAGCACCAGATGCGCCTGGAGACGGACGAAGAAGCCGTCCGTGTGGCCACCATTCACCGAAGCAAGGGATTGGAGTATCCGATCGTCTTCTGCCCCTTCTGCTGGGCCGATGCCGGCTTCAAAAAGAAAAAGGACGAGCCGATCGTTTTTCACGATCCAGAGCAGCCGACCGAATTGATTCAGGATCTGGGGTCCGATGCCCTGGAGGAGCACCGAAAACGGGCTCATTTCGAAGCCCTGGCCGAGAATGCCAGACTGCTGTACGTAGCGGTCACGCGGGCCAAGTATCGCTGTGTTCTGGCTTGGGGGCCCCTGGCGGGAATGGATGAGACGATGCTGGCTCGTTTGTTGCACCCCAATTCGGTTGTGCCGGACGAGGTCGCGACAAATGCCAAGAACTTGAGCGACGTGGAACTCCGACAGGATCTCGAACGTTTGAGCACCGAATCGGCGGGTGCGATCGAGGTGTTGCCGCTTCCCCCGGCAGCAGATCGCTCCCTGCGACCGGCCGAGGGCGGTCGGCGGTCATACTCTTGCCGCCGGTTCCACGGACAGATTGTTCAAGACTGGAACATTGCCAGTTTCACGTCGTTGGTTTCGGGCAAACAGGGCATGGAACTCCCGGATCGGGATGCAGCATCCGATTCCTTCGAGGGACCTCCTTTGCTTCCGGATGTTCCCCAACCAGAGAGCATTTTCGCTTTCCCGAAAGGCGTACGGGCCGGCCTCTTCTTCCACGACCTCTTTCCATCGCTCGATTTCTCCCTCGCCGAGCCACAGCAGCTCGAGGATCTGGTGCGGCTCAAGCTGACGGCCCACGGATTCGAACCGGCCTGGCAACGGGCGGTGGTGCAATTGGTTCGCAACACCTTGGCGGTGTCTTTGCCGGCAAGAGAACAGTCGCTCCAGTTGAGGCAGGTGAAGGCGGAGAGCCGTGTGCACGAACTGGAGTTCGCGTTTCCGGTCCAGCAGCTGCGCGGCCCAGCGCTGCAGCGCGTTTTTCGGAATCACGGCGGGCGGGGGACCGAGCTTTACCTCCGGCGGCTGGAACAGTTGGAAATGACTTCCGTCCGCGGTTCGATGAGAGGCTTTATCGACCTGGTCTTTGAGTTCAACCAGCGGTTCTATCTGGTCGATTGGAAGTCGAATCACCTCGGCAATGACGTGGCAGCCTATGACCAGTCGTCTTTGCAGTCTGTCATGGCGAGGGAATGGTATTTCCTTCAGTACCATCTGTATGCCATCGCGCTGCACCGGTACCTGAAGTTGAGGCAGGCTCACTACCGGTACGAGGAGCACTTTGGGGGGGTGTTCTACCTCTTCCTTCGGGGCATCGACCCGGAGCGTGGTTCGGAGTTTGGGGTACATTGGGCCCGGCCTTCCGCAGAGCTGGTGGAGTCGTTGAACGAGGTTCTTTCGTGATGGACCCGCTGCCGGAGTCGTTGTCTCTGAGCGAGATTGATCGTCATTTTGCCGACCTCCTGGTCGGACTCGAAGGGACCCGGCGGTCTGAGTTATGGCTGGCCGCGGCCTTGGCGAGCCAGGTTACGCAAAGCGGGCATGTGTGCCTGAACCTGGCTGCGTGCGGGGAGCGCCTGCGAGCCGCGTGGCCGGAGAGCCCGCAAACGCTGATGGATCCTGAACAGTGGGCGGCTTTGCTTGGCGGCTTCTCGGTTGTCGGTCGTCCCGGTGAATTCCGGCCGCTGGTGCTCGATGATTCGGGCCGGCTTTACCTTCACCGGTACTGGGACTATGAACGGACTGTGGTTGAGTTTTTGCAAGAGCGCGGGGGCCAGCAGATGGCCGCAATCAACCTGCCCTTGCTGCAATCCGGCCTGCAACGGCTTTTTCCCCAAACGCAGGATGAGCTCGACTGGCAGCGGGTTGCCGCGTTTCTGGCCGTGACACGCCGGCTCTGTGTCATTGCCGGTGGGCCGGGTACGGGAAAGACAACCACCGTCGTGAAAATCCTGGCTCTGCTTCTGGAACAGGCCGCCGGCTCCCGATTCACAGCCGCGCTGGCGGCGCCGACCGGAAAAGCCGCCGCTCGCCTTCAAGAGGCCGTTAAAGCTCTCAGGCGGGAACTGGATTGCTCCGAACCCATCCGGCAAGGGCTTCCGGAGGAAACCACAACAGTTCACCGGCTTTTGGGGATGATGCCGGGGCAGGCTCGGGCCCGATTCAACCGTGAGAACCCCTTGCCGTACGACGTGGTCGTCGTGGACGAAGCCTCGATGATCGACTTCTCGCTGATGGCCCGCCTGGTGCAGGCGATTCCTCGCCAGTCGCGTTTGATCCTGCTGGGCGACAAGGACCAGCTTGCCTCCGTGGATCCCGGCGCTGTGTTCGGCGACATCTGTGATCCTCGCGGCAACGATCGCTTCTCCGAATCCTGCCTCGGAGCGCTTCAGGCTCAGGCCGGGGTTTCGCTGCGTGACTTCAGCGATACGGACAACACCGTGGGCCTGCAGGATTCGATCGTCGTTCTGCGGCGGAGCTATCGCTTCGGCCATCGAAGCGGCATTGGAGAACTCAGCCGACTGGTCAACGAGGGCCGCTCCGGCGACGCTTTGCAGTTATTGATGGAAGGCGGTGACGGCGACGTTTTGTGGCGTGATGTGCCTTCTTTCGACAGGTTGGGTGAGGCGCTGGGTCGGACCATTCTGGACCGCTACCTGCCCGGACTTCGACAGGACCTGCTGGCAGAGGCCTTTGCCTGTTTTGGTCGCTTTCGTCTGCTGTGCGCCTTGCGCAAGGGTCCTTACGGCGCCCTCCGCCTGAATCAGATCGCCTTGCAGTTGCTGGAAGACGCCGGCGCGGTTCCACCGGGACGCCCGCGATGGTTTCAGGGCCAGCCGGTCCTCGTCACGCAAAACGACTACCAGCTGAAGCTGTTCAACGGCGACGTGGGATTGGTGTTTCCGGATGGGGCCTTGCCGGGAGGCCCGCTGCGCGTCTTCTTTCCCTTTCAAGACCGGTTCCGGGGAATTCTGCCGGCTCAAGTGCCGGACCACGAACAAGTCTTCGCCATGACCGTTCATAAGAGCCAGGGATCGGAGTTTGACGATATTCTCTTGCTGTTACCCGACAGAATGTCGCCGGTTCTCACGAGGGAACTGATCTACACCGCGGTGACCCGGGCGCGGAAGACGGTAGAGGTGTGGGGCCGCCGTTCGGTATTCGAAGAAGCCGTTGCCTGTCGCACGCGCCGCGAATCGGGGCTCTCAGAAGCCCTGTGGGGACAACGATGATCAGCGACGGCTGAACAGTCAGCCGCCCCGGAGTACTTCTTCCTTGCCGCTTCACGCCATTGCCCTTTAAACTTCCGTAGACCCTGCCTCTGCGGGAGCCCACCGGATTGGAGGACCAAGAACATGTCTCGAAAGGATCAAACGTCGACGAGAACTTCCCGACGGCGATTTCTCAAAACAGCCGCTCTGACCACCGCGGGCGTGATCGAGTCCAATCGCTTCATGGCTCGTAGCGCTCACGTGGCTGGGAGTGACCTCCTGCGCGTTGGGTTGATTGGTTGCGGCGGAAGGGGGACGGGAGCCGCGGCACAGGCCCTCAATGCCGACCCAAACGTGAAACTGGTGGCCATGGGGGATGCTTTCGCAGACCACATCGAACGAAGCCTGAAGGAGCTGCAGCAGGACCAGAAGGTTGCCGGCAAGATCGATGTCCCTCCAGAACGCCGTTTTGCGGGATTCGACAACTACCAATACGTGATCGAGAACGTGGACGTCGTTCTGTTGGCCGAACCGCCCCACTTTCGGCCGCGCCATCTCAAAGCGGCCATCGATGCCGGCAAACACGTCTTTGCGGAAAAGCCCATCGCAGTCGATTCCCCAGGGGTACGGTCCGTTTTGGCCACCTGTGAGGAGGCCCGAAAAAAGAACCTTTCGGTAGGTTCCGGACTCTGTCTTCGCTACCACTATGGAAATCGCGAAGCCGTCCAGCGAATTCACGACGGAGCGATCGGCGAGGTGGTGGCTGTACAAGCCAACGACTTCCGGGGTCCCATCTGGATGCGGGAGCGCCAGCCCGGCATGAGCGACATGGAATGGCAGATTCGAAATTGGTACTACTTCACGTGGCTCTCCGGCGATTTCATCGTGGAACAACACGTTCACTACCTTGACGTCTGTTCCTGGATCATGAAGGGCGAGTATCCTGTGAAGGCCATCGGCACCGGCGGCCGCCAGGTTCGCACCGGCCCGGAGTATGGACATATCTACGACCATCATTCCGTGATTTACGAATATGCCAACGGCGCGAAACTGTTCGGTACCTGCCGCCAACAGCCAGGGTGCGCCAACGATGCCGCGGCCTACGCGCTGGGCGCCAAGGGACGGGCTGAAGTTTCCACCCGGCGCCAGGTCATTTCAGGCTCCTCCGGCCAGTGGCAGTACAAAGGCCAGAACAACAACATGTATCAGACCGAACACGACGAGTTGTTCGCCAGCATCCGGAACGGGAAACCCGTCAATGACGGGCAGTTCATGTCGATGGTGACTCTGCTGGCGATCATGGGTCGCACGGCAACATACACCGGTCGGCTAGTGACCTGGGATGAGGTCATGAATTCCACGGAAGATCTCAGCCCGCCTAAGTACGAGTGGGGATCGATGTCCACCCCGCCGGTTGCGATGCCTGGGTTGAGCTAGCCGCTCCTGGCCAGGAGTCCGGTGCGCGCCGGGTTTACGACAGAGCGCCAGTCCTCTTCCGCCTCCATTCCCCATCACCGAAATGGAGTGTTGCTTTTTGGGGTCGAGTATCGACCCGACATTTGGGAGGCCATGACTATGCGAATCGACGACCTGGATACCCCCTCTCTCGTTGTGGACTTAGATGTGTTGGAAAACAATGTCCGGTCGCTGGCCTCCTACTGTCGCAAGCATGGATTGAAGCTGCGTCCTCATACCAAGACGCACAAGATCCCGGCCATTGCCAAATTGCAGTTGGAGGCCGGCTCTCCAGGAATCACGGTGGCCAAGGTGGGAGAGGCGGAGGTGATGGCCGAGGCTGGTCTGGACGACATCCTGATTGCCTATCCGGTGCTGGGACGGCCGAAACTCGAGCGGCTGACGGCCCTGGCCCGAGAATGTCAGCTGGCCGTGGCCCTGGATTCCCGGACAGCCCTGGAGGGGGTGGGGTGGGCGGCCAAGGAGGCCGGACGATCGGTGGATGTTCTGGTCGAATTCGACGCCGGAGTCGGGCGTTGCGGCGTGGCCTCGCCCGCAGAGGTGGTGTCCCTGGCCAAGGCTGCAACAGCGCTTCCGGGATTGCGCTTTCGCGGGATCCTGTTCTTCATGGGGTTGCTGGGTTCCGGTGAGTCCGATCCGACGCCTGTTTTGGAGGGCCTGAGCCGCAAGATCGAGTCCATCCAGAAGGATTTGCAGAGAGAAGGATTGCAGTGTGTGGTGGTCAGCGGCGGGAATACCCCGATGGCGCACCATAGCCATGAAATTCGGGGGCTGACGGAGATCCGGTCCGGGACTTACGTCTTTAACGATATGAACACCGTCAACCACGGGGCCTGCCGGCTGACCGACTGCGCTCTGCAGGTCGTGGTGACCGTCGTCAGCAATGCGGTCCCCGGGCGAGCCATGGTGGACGGCGGTTCCAAGACGTTTTCGAGCGACCGGCTATCCTCGGGATCCCAGCAGGGGTTTGGGTACGTTACCCAGCATGCCGAAGTTCTGTTTACGTCTATGAACGAAGAACACGGCTACCTGGACCTTCGGCACTCCTCCTGGAAGCCGGAGGTCGGTGAGAAGCTGAATATCATCCCGAACCACGTCTGCACCTGCGTTAATATGCACGACCAGATCTTTTATCACCGCAAAGGCGAGGTACTGGGATCATGGATCGTCGAGGGCCGGGGAAAGGTTCGTTGAAACCACCGGCGCGGTCCGGCCCAGTGGCCTGGTCCCTGAGAGGAGTTCAGTCTCGACTGGCAGAGGAAGCTTGATCCTGGGCCTACGCGAAGAGGCCGCCTTGAGTCCATGCTTCCGGCGTTGACTTTTGCTTACCCAAGGAAAACATAACGAATGATCCGACTCTTAAACGATCCTGGAACCTTGTGAGCTCCACTCAATCTGATCCCATATCCCTGTCTGACCTGGATGTTGCCCCGGCCACGGGGGTCCGCTTCAAAGTCCTTGCCTTAGCGGTCTGCATGGCGGCTATCACCTACCTCGATCGCGTTTGCATCTCCATCACTGCGCCCGATATGATGCGCGATCTGTCGCTATCCCCCTTGCAGATGAGTTTCGTCTTCAGCGCTTTCACGGCCGCCTACGGGATCTTCGAGATTCCAACCGGCTGGTGGGGAGACCGCATTGGGACGCGGCGCGTGCTGACTCGCATCGTGACTTGGTGGTCCGCTTTCACGATGGCTACCGCGGCCGCCGTGAACTACGGCTCCCTGCTGGTCATTCGTTTCCTTTTCGGGGCGGGCGAAGCGGGTGCCTGGCCCAATGCGGCGCGCACTTTTTCGCGTTGGTTTCCACTCACGGAACGTGGAACCGCCCAGGGCATCTTCTTCATGGGGGCGCACTTGGGAGGTGGCTTGACACCGCTTCTGGTGACCGCTTTGCTGGCCCATGTGAATTGGCGAACGATTTTCCTGATCTTCGGCGCGGTCGGGTTTGTGTGGGCCTTCAGCTGGTATCGCTGGTTTCGCGACGATCCCTCGGACCACCCCGAGGTCAACCAGGGGGAACTGGAGTACATCCGGCGCCATCGACTCGCCGAAGCCCCGCATCAGGGGCATGTTCCCTGGCGGCGTGTCCTGAAAAGTCGGAGCGTCATCGCGCTCTGCCTGATGTACTTTACCCAGACCTACGGTTTTTACTTCTACATCACCTGGTTTCCAAGCTACCTGAAGAACCAAGGATTCGCCTCCACTGCCCTCAGCCTGCTGAGCGGCATGCCGCTGATATTAAGCATCCTGGCCGATCTGCTGGGCGGTTTCACCACCGACGCCGTCAGCAAACGCTGGGGGCTGCGTTGGGGTCGCTGCGGCGTGGGAGGTGGGGCGCTGGCTTTGGCGGGCATCGCGATTCTGGGCAGCGCAGCCTGTCCCTATCCGCTGGTGTCGGCCTTGTTGATTGCCGTGGGAGGCGCCAGCGCAAACTTTCTGCTGGGAGCCAGTTGGGGTGTTTGCCTGGATGTGGCAGGCCGCCATGCAGGCGTGGTCAGCGCATTCATGAACACTTCGGGACAAGTGGGAGGAACACTCAGCCCAATCATTGTGGCGCTGGTGTTCGAGCGCTTTGGCACCTGGTCCGCGCCCTTGTTCCTGACGGGCGTGTTGTACTTGTTGGGCTCGGTGTGCTGGTGGTTTGTGGATCCACACGAGCGGATCGACGTGCCGGCATGAAGCGAAGGATTAGGTTCACCCGACGGCTCGGCATAAAGCTCCCGGCTTTTCTCTGACCAGATACCGCCGCGGCCTCTGGGCTGCTGAGGTCATGCCGCCTTTCGGAAAGAAAGACTCTTTGATCGATCCGCCGACCGACTCAGCGCATCTACGGTGGGCCCATGGAACCCAGCGCGGTTTGGTCGGGGCCATAGAGTTCCTTCTTGCGGTGGAAGGCCTCTAAGAGTTCCTTCCCCTTCTCGGTCTTGCCCAGGCGCAAGCAGGTCATGCCAAATTGATAATAGGCTCCGAGCAGCTTCGGATCCAGGCGAGTGGCCGTCTCCAGGGCTTCTTCGGCGCACTCGAAGTGCTTTTCCCGGAAACACAGCTTGCCCAGCTCATAATGGCCTTGGGCAAAGGCTGGGTCGAGACTAAGTCCCTTTCGAAAAGAAATCCCGGCCTCTTGAAACTTGCCTGAATCGGCCTGCGCCGTTCCGAGCTGGATCCAGTGCTCCGCGCCGGCATCGGGTCCCAGCGATTGAATGGCTCTTTCGTAGGCCCGAATGGCCTCGACGGAATCGCCCAGAGACTGGTCAACCAAGCCTGTTGTAAACAGCAGGTCTGGGGATTGCGGGTGAAGTTCCCGACCACGTTCCAAAAACGCTCGGCTCTGCGGCAGGCTATCCATTTCCCAACAGACTCGACCGATACCGGCATGGGCCTTGGCCGATGTGGGGTCGACCTCCAGTGCCAGCAGAAAGACGGCAAGCGCCGAGCCCTTCTGCTGCATGGAATGGAGCATTTCAGCCAGCTGGGTGTAGAACTTCTCGCGCTCGGCCTGCCGGCCTCTCGCGGCGTCAGGCAGACGCAAGCCTTCGCAGTTCTTTCGGGAGCGGATGGTGTAGAGCAGTTTGGTACCCTTGGTCATCATTCGGGAAGCTTTTTCCAGCAACTCCATGGCACGGGAGTGCTCCTCCCGCTCCAGACAAAACAGTCCCAGGTTGAGATAGCCGTCGGCCCGCTGAGGATAAAGGTGGACGGCCAGTTCAAGTTCCTCGCGTGCTTTCTGCCATTGTCCCAGGCGGGCATGGACCGATCCCAGCAGGATTTGATAGTCCAGCGGTTTTTCGGAACCTGTCTGGATCTGAATCAGGACCTGCTCGCTATCAGAGTATTCCTCCATCAGGTAGTGGCACAGAGCCAGATACATTCCAATATCGTATGAGCCCGGGGCTTGGCCCCACACCTTCTCCAGCAGCGGAACGGCCTGTCGGTACAGTGTCTTCTCGAAGAGGAGCTTGCCTGCTTGAAACAAAAGATCTGCGGAGGAACCGGAGCTGCCGACGTCTCGCAGGAGGTCCACGGCCTGGTAGTCTTGTCCCACCGCGAATCGGGCCCTCGCCAGCTGCATCACCACAGCAGCGTGGGACAGGCCCTCGCGATGGACCTGCTCCAGATGAGGCCAGGCTTCTCTCCAATGGCCCTCTTCGAGGTAGGCGCCGGCAAGCCGATACCTGAGATCTTTTTGCGAAGGGTCGCGTGACAACGCCTGCTCGAGGATCCGCCGGGCCTCGCCATACTGCTTCAAATTCAGCAAGGCGCCCGACCAGTTGCGCTCCATTTCAGGGGTGAGGCGGTGGAGAGCCTTGGCGGCTTCAAAATGCAGGACGGCCTGTCGGTCGTGGTTTTCCTTGCAGGCGATGTGACCCAACAGCTCGTGTGCCGCGGCGGCCGTGCGAGGACTGAGCAGAGCGTTTTCAGCTTGCCGGCGCGCCACATCCAGTTGTCCCTGCTGCAGGGCGTTCCTTGCCTCAGCTTCCCATTCCTTCGGTTGACTTGCCAAGGCCGGCGATCCGGTGCAGCTCAGGGCGACAGCCAGCGGGACGAAACGAAATGCGATTTTGAAAAGCACTGAATTCATCGTCCCGGGAATTCCCGTCCACTCTCCTGATCTCGCTGCAGCATGCGCTGCTCGTTCAGGCGCTTGAACGTTGCCGCTTCCTCTTCGGCCTTTTGTTTGTCACCCATGCCCAGGAATGCCTGCGAGAGGTGGAAGTGCGGCTGTGGATTGGCAGGATCGATTTGAAGGACCTTGGACATCTCTTCAACGACCTCGCGGTATCGCTTCAGGGCCAGCAGCGATTTGGCCAGGCCGAGGTAGGAATCCACGTGGTTCGGTTCTCTCTCCAAAGCCTGGCGAAAATAACCGATGGCTCGTTCGGGACTGCCCTCCTTGACAAGCAGGTCTCCCAGTGAGGCGTAGGGTTCCGGCGGATCGGGATCGAGACGGATGGCCTTTTCCAGATAGGTGCGCGATTCCTTGAATCGTCCGAAGGCACTCAACTGGTATCCCAATTCGAAGTTGGCCCGAGCGGAATCCGGAAATGCCTGCACAGTCTGCTGGGCAGTCTGAACGGCCTTTTCGTACTTTCGGTCGCGGTGATAGTTTTGAATCAACAGCAGGCGCAGGTCCAGATCGGCCGGAAATTGTTTGATCGATTCCTCGAGAAGATTGATCGCTTCCGTGTAGTAACGTCCCTCGGTCAATTGCAGTCCGAGCAAAGTAACCACCTTCCGATCGTCGGGTTTCAGGATGCGAACCCGCTGCAGCACTTCGATGGCTTCGTCGGTCTTGCCGGTCTGGGCGAAGAGGACCCCCAATACGGAACCGGCCTGCAGAGAGTGGGGGCGAAGGGAGATGGCCTTCTTCAGGTGGATTGCCGCCTCTTCGAGCCGGTTCATTCGGAACATCATCAGTCCCAGGTTGTAGTGCGCTTCAAAGATATCGGGCGAAAGGCGAAGAGCTTTTGACAATAGCTGAGTAGCCTGCTCCGGCAGCTGGTGTTGGCTAAATTGGATACCGAGGGAAATGAGATCGTCGACATCCTCGGATTGGAGAAACCACTGGTATATGGGAAGGACCTTGTCCAGTTCTCCGGCTTTCAAGAGTTCGGAGCCCTGAAGCAAACGGCTGGTCGCTTCGCGCTGATAATCCCGAAGCTCCTGGGACCTGGCCAGCGCCCTTTCCGCATCCTCTCTTCGTCCCAAGGAAAGGTAGGCTCGTCCCAGCTGTGAATAAAGACGGTCGTCACGCGGTTGAATCTGGGTGCCGGCTTCCAGGATGCGAACCGCATCAGCCATCCGGTTAAGAGACAAATAGGCCTTGCCCAGTTGAAAGTACTCGTCGAGGAAGGGCCTGCCGTGCCCGAGACTCACTACCCTCTCGAAGGATTGGATGGCGTTCTCTGTGCGTTCCGCCCGCAGCGAGACCCGACCCAGGTAATACTCGGCCAAGGCATAATTGCGGTCCAGTTCCAACGTCTTCTGCAAACTGGTGGAGGCTTCTTCGAAACGCCCTAAATTCCAGAAGGACAATCCCAGCAGATAACGGGCGTCTGCGCAGGCCGGGTCCAGTCGCACGGCTTGTTCGAACTCCTGCCGCGCTTCTTCGTTCTGCCCTTGCTCCAGGCTGGCCTGTCCCCGAAGGAGATGAGTCGAGGCAATGCGACAGGGCGAAGCGACTGTCTCCAGTGATGAGTACTGGAAAACGAGAAGACCGACGGCAACGGAGAAAGAAAATGGAAGTCTGAACATGATGCCGGCTACCGAACTACCCTATGCCAGGATGGTGTGATGAAAAACCTGCTTGCCGGGCCACCAAAGAAGACCCGCAGCATTCTCGCTTGCATCTGAGGGGAAAGTGTTCAAGCCGGGCCGGAGACCAGCGAGAAAGAGAGTTGAAGAGGACCAGGACCCCGGCAAGCAAGGGGCCACGAGAGATCTCACTGCACCGTAGCCTCCTCGCTAAGCGTGACTCGCTGGCGGAGTTGCTCGCGCCTCCTCCGGCTTTTCTCTTCCTTGAGTTGGGAAAAGACCTTCAATTCGGCACTGGCCGCTTCGAGTTCTCCGATTTTCTTGTAGGCTCCCGCCAGCAAGTATCGAATGGATTCATCCTTCGGGTCGGCCTTAACCAATGACTTCAGTATCTTGATTGCTTCTGTTTCCCTTGACAGACCCAGCAGTGCTTTAGCCAGTTCCTGTTGGGCGACGAACATCTCGGGGTTGGCTTCTACAGCTTTTTCCAGGAATGGAATCGCCAACTCAGAATGGCCTTGGGCGGCGTAGATGCTGCCCACTCTGTAGTTCGCGAGTGCATGGTAAGGGTTTCTGGCCAGCTCATCCTTGAGCCAAGACAAGGCCTCCTCGAGCTGCTGCATCTTCCAATAGACATTACCGATAGCAAATCGAATGCCGGTGAGATCGGGAAATTGCTCCAAGGCGGATTGGTACTGCTTCAGGGCCTCACCGTACTGGACCTTTGCTTCCGACGTTTCCCCCGACAGCTGATGGACTCGATACGACTCCGGATCAATGACGATCATTTTCTGCAGCGTCAGGGCGGCCAGTTCCTGATACGCTTTGCCTGCCCAGAAGAGGGCCTCCGACTCATCTCCAGCCAGTTGGTTGTGCAACCGCAGCACCTCAATGGATTCCCCATACCTTTCCAGGCCAAACAAGGATCGAGCCAGGTAGATGGCTGCCCGCGTGTTGCTCGGGTCTTTCTGAAGGCCCTGAGCGAATTGCTCTCGAGCCGCTTCGAAGTCCCGGGCGCGAAACCGTTCGAGGCCTTTCTCGGTCAAGCTGGTTGCCGTACCCGGAGCGGCCGTGGTTTGGCTGCCGCCGAGGTGACTTCCGGTTGAGCCATGCGAGCGGGAGTCGCTGCTCTCCCTTTTTTCGAGGGCAGCTCGCAGTTGGAGTAGTTTCTCGTCGAGGGGAGCCAAACGCAACCCCTCCTCGATCTGCTGAATCGCCTTGTCAACCTCACCCTTCTTGACGTACAGGCCTGCGATCAGCAACCGCATTCCTTCCCAGTCCGGATAAAGCTTGCAAACCTTCAAATACTCGGCGATGGCTTCGTCCGTCTTGCCCTGCCATTCGAACCACTCCCCTTGAAGTCTGTGCGCTTCGGCCGATTCCGGATCGAGGTCAGTAGCCCTTTCAAAGAGTCTGGAAGAATATCGGTTGTAGGCTTGGGCCAGGTTGAACAGCGCCTCCAGGTCCGTTGGCTTTAACTCAACCAGTCTGACGAACTGCTGGATCGCTTCGTGGTGGCGCTGCAATGCCAGAAAACTGGAACCCAGCCACATGCGCGCCTCAGCCTCTGCCAGTTTCGGATTCAGCTTGATGGCTTGTTCCAGTGAAGGGATGGCCTTAAGGAACCGGTTGGTGCGGTAGTAGTCCATGCCCAGGAACAGGTGGGAGCCCCACAGACTCGAGTCCAGTTTCAAGGCTTGTTCCAGCGTGGTAATGGCCTCCTGATAGCGCCTCTGAAGATGGTAGACAATTCCGAGGCTCTGATGAATCAAGGCCCACTGAGGGCGAATTTTGAGGATCTGGCGATAAACGGATGCCGCCTTGTCATAGTCCTGAGCCCGCTCGGCTTGGCTGGCTGCCTGCAACAGGTTTTCGATCTGCCCAGCACGGTCCGACCGGGGAGCTGTCGATACAGGGGGAGTTGGAGCCGGTTGAGCGGCAGAGGATGTCTCCCAATCCGGCAGCGACAAGCCCAGGCTGACGAGGAATGAAGCAGCCAGCTGCACACGCAAAACCTTGAGCATGAGATGAGGATACCACATCTGCCGGACGCGGCAGGCTTGGCTCAACTCGGGGTAGGGAGAAAAAAAGAAGCGCCTTGGAAGGGAATCTCCAAGGCGCCTCAAAACAGACTGCAAATGGGCCAGCCGAAGCCTGAGCTCAGAAGTTATATTTCAACCCGAACTGGATCTGACGTGCCGGTGCAGAACCGAAGATACGCCCAAGATTGGGCGAGTCAAATCCTGTCGTCGGGTTGTTCAGGTTGACGTTGTTAAACGCGTTGAAGAACTCCACGCGGAACTGAATTCGGTGCGACTCCATGATCATGAAGTTCTTGTAGAGCCCGAGCGTCCAGGTCTGGTTGCCGGGACCGATAATGATGTTCCGTCCGGCATTGCCGTAGGTAAACGGCGCCGGCTCGGAGAAGACAGAGGTGTCGAACCAGCGGTTGGCTGTGGGATTGGACAAATTCGGATTCCCGTTGATATTGGGTCTTTGTCCGATCGACCGGGCTCCGATATTGGCGATGTCCCGACCAATCCCAACACCGATCGGTTGTCCGGTGCTGGCCGTGATGATCCCATTGAACTGCCAGCCACCCAAAACGTGGTTGGCGACTCCTCGCAGGTCTGTCCCAAAAGGCTTGCCGGCACCAAACGGGAGTTCGTAGACGAAGTTCATGGCGAAGATGTGCTTTCTGTGAAAGGCAGACAGTGCCCGGTCGCATTCCAGGCAATTGGGATCCTGCGGAGAGGAACTGAGAGAGAATCCATCGCCGCCGGTGTTGATATTCCGGCTGAAGGTGTAGCTGCCTAGGAAGGCCAGCCCCTCCGAAAAGCGCTTCTCGGCTTTGAACTGGGCCCCATGGTAAATCGAGCTGGCAATATCGGTCATTAAACTGGTGGCGCCCAGATTGGTAAAGGGCCGACGTGGCTGGACCGGACCGGGTCCCGGCGGCGCTGTGTTGGCGTTGGCGAAGATGGACGCCTTCGACCCTCTGGTTCCCACGTATCCGACTTCCAGAAGCAGGTTGCCCGCCACCTCTCTTTGCAGGTGCAGGTTCCATTGCTGGTTGTAACTGACTCGCCGGTTTCGGTCGGCGATGTGCTGAGCGTCGGCAGGCACGTTCGTATCCGGTCCCGTCGCAACGTAAGGCTGGAAGGTGGTCTTGAGCGGAGAGTCGATTACCGTCGTGTTCAGGTTGGTGAGCGTCTCGCTGATGGCAAAGGGCCAGTTGCCGCGGATTCCCTGGGCTTCCCACAGGAAGTTGGTGTTGTAGAACCACCCGTAACCGGCCCGGATGGTGGTCTTGTTGTTCAGTAGGTAGGCCATCCCGACTCGGGGAGCGAAGTTATTTCGGTCAGGATAGATGACCGTTGGGAACGTGTTAGCCGGCTGTCCGGTAATGGGATTCGTGGTGGCCCACAGGTATTGGCCGGTCTCCAGGTCGAACGAGCCCAGCTTGTTGTCACGGTGGCGGGGCCACTGCGTGTAGTCGTACCGCAAGCCTAAGTTCATGGTCAGTTTCGGACTGATCTTGATGTCGTCCTGGAAGTAAAAGTAGTAACCGCTCCAGCGCATAAGAGCCGTCGTGTCCCCGACGTTTCGCAATGCGTTAGTGGGTAAACCCAACAAATAGGAAGCCAGAGCCTGACCTGTGCCTGTGGCGTTCTGCGGATCTTCAGTTGGTGTTTTCGTAAAGTCGATGTTAGCCGAGAACAGTCCGTCATCAAGATTCCGGCGATTCTGGTAGTCCATGCCGAACTTGATGAAGTGCTTTCCCTTGGTCTTGCTCAAATTGGCCAGGATCTGGTAGGTATCATCCGGGAAGGGGTAGCCGTCCTGGTTGGGATTGGTGTATCCAGCGATGAAGAACTGGGGATAGAGTGGGACGTTCGAGTTCTTGATCGGGATGCCCTGGATTCCAGTAGTCTGCAACCACGATTGGACTGTCGCCAAATCGCTTGGACCGATCTCCGCAATCTGCAGGTTGTTGCGATGATAGGCCAGCTTGACATCCAGAATGGTGGTGGCGTTGAACAGGTGCGTGTCGCTGATCATGAAGTTGCGGAACGCGTTGCTGGTCGAGTTGATGTGCGTGCCCAGCGGGCGAGGGTTCAACTGCTCGGACTGGACATAGGAGAAGCGGCTGAAGAAGTTGTTGTTGTCGCTGATCTTGTGATCCGCACGAATCGTGTATTGGTTGGTGTCCAGCGATCCGGACTGGGTGTTGATGACGTTGGCGTTCTGTCCGGGAAGATTGGGTCTTGGATAGAAGATTTGGACATACGATTTGATAATGGGGTCGATCCGGTCTGCCGGAATGATGTTTCCGGGAAAAGGGTCTCGGATGAAACCGCCATTCCCATCAGGACGTGTTGTAAGTGGATCAAAAATGGGAGCCGCCGCCTTGCCCGTGTGGTCAAAGGCCAAGTTGCCGTTGAACATCTCGGGAGTGGGAATTGTTCCCAGGGCGGTTGCGGCTCTGCGGAACCGGTAGCCTTCGTAGTTGAAAAACCAGAAGGTCCTATTCTTGATGGCAGGACCACCAACCTGACCGCCGAACTGATTCTGCCGAAACACGGGCTTCCTGGGAGCAAAAGAATCGCGCGCATCAAACACGTCGTTGCGCAGAAACTCGAACACACCGCCGTGGATGTCGTTGGTGCCGGACTTGGTGACCACGTTTACGTTGGCGCCGGCGGCCTGACCGAATTCCGCGGAAGTCACGTTGGTTTGAATCTTGAATTCCTGAATAGCGTCGATGGAGGGCTGCACCGCGAAGGCCTTGAAAAAGGTCTCGTTGTTATTCACGCCGTCCAGAGTGTAGTTGTTGTCCTCGGCACGGGCTCCGCTCACCGAAACGCGACTTCCGCTGGTCTGAAAGATCGCGCCACCTTGCCGGACAGCTCCGGGTATGAGGTAGGTGAGTTCGGTGAAGCTGCGACCGTTAAGCGGTAATTCCACCACCTGCTTGTTCTCGATAACGGTGCCGACCGTGGACGTCTCGCTCTGCAGCAAAGGGGCCGAGGCCTCCACCTCAACGGTCTGCGTGATCTCACCGACTTCCAGCGTCAAATCCACGCGAAGCGTCTGGTTCACTTCCAGAACAATCTTGGAGCTGACCGCTTTCTTGAAGCCTTTCAGTTCGGCTTCGACGGTGTAGGTCGAGGGGGGAAGCGATGGAATCAAATAGTTTCCGCCGGAATCGGTCCGCACTTGGCGAGTGATGCCGGTTTTCTCATTCGTGGCTGTGACGTTTGCATCCGGTAAGACAGCACCGGAGGTATCCCGAAGGATACCGGTTATCTTGCCGAACGAAGTTTGGGCGTGAAGTGGGACGTTATTGGCTACGACCGCCAGGAGCCACAATCCCGCAAACGCGCGAACCCATTTCATAATCTCTCTCCTTACCAAATGACTTGGTTCCGTTGACACTAATTCGCGCCTAGAGACGAGTCTGGGCGCTCGCCAAGCTAGCGCACTGATTGTCCAGTTACACTACTATGACAATCGGGGACGGCTTTTTACGACAACGGCAGAAAAAAAAGTGCCGAATCGCCC
>JBFMEW010000053.1:0-35594 GCA_040753175.1 Acidobacteriota bacterium
GAGTTTTTCGCTTTCTGGGCCCCCCGAGGGGCAGAAAGTCGAAAGGCAGAGCCAGCAGCTCTGCCCCTCGGTACGGCCACCGGCGTCGGCGCTCGGGTCGCTCTCCAGCGTTGCCCTATCCCCCCACCCCGGTGACTTGATCTTACCTCGGGAGTTGCCTTGATGTATCCTGTTGTTCAACTCGGGACTTCTAACATTTCCACTGGTACATATCTTGGGGGCAGGTCAAAGTGTCGTTCGATTGATCACATCTTCTTGGCGCCGAAGTGTTGCGTAAAGTTCAGGATCAGGCGAAGATCTCGTTTCACAGCCAGGCCTTTCGGATGGGCAAAGCCTTTCGATGATACCTGGTGGTGTTGCGGCCTAGCTTGGAAGATGGCGTTTTCACGGTGCATTTCCGCTCGCAGCAGATTGCCGAGATCGTTAGGACGCCAACGGTTAGGAAAGATAGAGGACCTTCGGTGTAGGGTATGCATTGCACCTTGCCATGAGCAAGACCTCCTTGGGCCTCCTGGCAATCCACAGCAAGCTTGTTGCTAATCCACGAACAGGAACTCGTTAGTGCCCATCAGCATTTGGCAGAGGATGCCGAGGGCCGCTCTTTCCGCCTGTTGCGGTTCTGTGTTGGCCGCGAGGTAGAGCTGTTTCTGTTTTTCAAGGCCCTCGGTGCAGATCTTAAGCTCTGCGGGTGTTGGCTTCCGAGACAGGGCCAACCGGTACGCAATCTCAATCCATTCGATCGGACTGCGCCCTCCCGCCATGGCGATGATTCGCTCTGCCACGTGCTTGCCTCCTTGCACCATGAATTCATCGTTCAGCATGGTGAGCGATTGGAGCGGTGTGGCAGAATTGATGCGCCGCGTGCAGTTCACCTGCATGACCGGGAAATCAAAGACCTGCAGAAACTCGAGCGGGTAGTTTCGCCGTGCCAGAAGATAAAGACTTCGACGATATGGGGCGTTTGGAGTTGGGTCTTTGTCAGAAACCGTCTGCAATCCCTCCGGGCGTGGAGCCAGCATGATGGCTGGACCGCCAGACGTCCGGTCCAACTTGCCACTCGCAGCCAACACCGAGTCGCGAACCACTTCCGCTTCGAGCCGTAGCAAGTTCATTCGCCAGAGCAGGTGGTTTTCCGGATCGACATTCTTCGCCAATGAAGTCTCTCCTTCTTGAGGCTGGCGCGAAGCCTGCCGGTAGACGCTGGAGGACATAATGAGCCGGTGTAACCGCTTCAGGGTCCAGCCATTTTTCATGAAGTCGACCGCCAGCCAGTCGAGGAGTTCGGGATGAGTCGGTGCCGCCCCGAGCTTGCCAAAGTTATCAGGTGTCTCGACGAGACCGCGGCCAAAGTGCTGCTGCCAGACACGATTCACAAACACACGGGCTGTCAGCGGATGATCCCGGCTCGTTACCCAGCGCGCAAACGCCAGGCGGTATCCACTGGTCTTTTCCTGGACGTCAGAAGGATGGACAATGTCGGATTTGCCTGGTTCGCTGAGAACCGTCAACGCTCCGGGTTGAACCTTCGGTCCAGGCATTTCCACGTTGCCGCGTTGCAGCAGCCGCATGGTACTCGGGGGACCGGCGTCCAGCAGCACCTGAATCTTTTCCAACGGCCGCCGGTAGCTGTTGAGCGTCTTCATCTGCTGGTCGATCTTGGCCTTGGCTTCCGCGTCGGCTTGCTTGAGCGCCTTTTCGACTTCTTCGGGTTTCACTATCAATCTCTGGCCAAATTTCTTGACCAGAAGCTTCTGCACGTCGTCGCGTTTGTCCTCCGCCGTCTGCAGCGCCATCTTCGTTTCCGAGCGAATCTCAACCGGCAAGGTTTGAAGCTTCTCGTCGAGCAACCGTTCCTGGTAAGGCTTCAGCAGGGTGTCGAGTTCCTTCTGCAGCTGCGCAATCGGCTTGTCGAGTTCCGCATTGTGGCGTTTGATTTCTGCTTCGTCTGCAGGAGAGACGGTGGCCATTACACGATTTTTCGGCTGTATCCAATTCCACGGGTTGTAGGCCGGAGCAAAGATCGAGAGGAAGCGGTAATAATCTCTTTGAGGAATGGGATCGTATTTGTGACTGTGACAGCGAGCGCAATGCACCGTCAATCCCAACAGGCTGGAGGAAACCTTTTCGGCCACGTGAAACAGCACTTCGTAGCGCTCGTGGGGCAGGTTCAGGATGTCGGTATCCGTCTTATCGTAGACGTTGCGGAGATAGCCCGTCGCTATTAAGGAATCGAGGATTTGAGGCGTGAATTTCTTGGCGTTGCGCCAGTCGACCAGTTCATCTCCAGCCAGCTGTTCAGTAACAAACCGATCGTAAGGCTTGTCCTCATTTAAAGAGCGGACCACATAGTCGCGGTAGCGCCACATGCCTTCGTGCACCTCGATTTTGTCGGGGAAAATGTCACCACGCGTGACGTCGGTGTAGCCGACTGCATCCAGCCAGTGACGTGCCCAGCGCTCGCCGTACTGAGGAGACGCCAGCAGCCTGTCGATCAGACGTTCGTAGGCTCCTGGCTTGGTGTCGGCGGCAAAGGCGTTGATTTCATCTGGAGTCGGTGGCAAGCCGGTCAAAGCCAGGAAGGCGCGACGCATCAGGGTCTGGGCTGGAGCCTCGGCAGAAAAGCCCAGCCCCTTGCCTTCAAGCTTGGCCAGAATAAAGGCGTCAATGGGTGTGCGCACGCGCTGCCGGTTCTTCACTTTGGGTAGCTGTTGGGCAACAGGCTTGCGAAACGCCCAGTATTGGCGGTCCTGCTCTGTGACTTCCCGAGCTTCGGCGGGCGTGAACGTTTCACGGAGCAGCGTGACTTTGGGGCGAGTCGTGAACCGCGCTTTGTCGATCCACTGCCGCAGCGTTTCCAGTTCGCCGGGGGTGATGGGATCCTTAGTGCCCGGAGGCGGCATTTTATTGGTGACGATGTTGCGAATCAGCATACTCCTGTCCGAGGCTGCTTCTATGACCACGGGTCCCGAACTACCGCCTTTCAACACGGAATCGAGCGTGCGCAGATCCAGGTGAGCCATTGGAGTTCCCTCGCCGTGGCAGGAGATGCACTTCGCCGAAAGAATCGGCAGCGCTTGGTTTTCGAACCGCACCAGCTCTTCATCCTCTTCGCTGTCGATGGGCTTTTCCGACGGTGCTCCGGCTTCGATCCATTCGCGGATGGCCTCAATCTGGGCATCGGTCAGGGTCAGCTTAAAGGCAGCCGGCGGCATCGCGCGAGTCGAAACTTTCTGATAGAGCGGGCTCTTATCCGGAGAGCCCTTCACCACCACGGGCCCGTTAAGACTGCCGCGCAACACCGAATTGATCGTGCGTAGATCCAGGCCTGCCTGAGTGTAGATCGAAGTCCCACCATGGCAGCTCAGGCAGTTGGCAGTAAAGATGGGAAGAACATCGCGTTCGAAAGAAACACTTTGCGCACGAGCCGGGCTGGCCGCGAACAGGATGCCAACGGCCAGACTCCAGGCAAGAGATGCCTTCGTCTCCGTCGGGCTCCGCAACACCTCTGTGAGCCGATTTGCCACTGCACCCTGGTGCAGGTGTCGCTTCAGAGTATCCATAAGCATTCCAGTAGTTATGTCAGGCTGGTGGTAAAGACATTGACCAGACCTTATTCCTGTTTCCTGTGGCTGAAAGCTCGAAAGGCCAGCGAGGTGCGCTGCGCAGTCCCTCGCTGTGCAACCGCGCTCCAACAGTGCGGACCTCCACCAAGCCTTGTGAACACCCGCGGTCTACATCGCCTTTTGGGCCATGTGACCGGGCAAGAAACACTTACGCTGTCTGCGGCGGATTCTTGAGCAAGTCGCCCACAACCGTTGCTCCGGTGACGCTGAAATCAGTGGGGGTTTCTTCGCGACCGCCGTGCAAGTAGGTGAGCTTGGAATGATCGAGACCCAACGCGTGGAACAGCGTGGCCTGCAAATTGGGGACGCTCACTCGATTCTCAACCGCCTTATAGCCGAAATCATCCGTTCGTCCGTATACCAAGCCGCTCTTAAGCCCGCCACCGGCCAGCCACAGGCTGAACGCATTGCGGTTGTGGTCGCGACCGTCGGAATTCTGTGTGGTCGGCAACCTTCCGAATTCACCCGCCCACATGACGATCGTGCTGTTCAGCAGACCGCGGCTCTTAAGGTCTTTGATCAGCGCCACGCTGGGCTGGTCACTCTTGGCGCAAATCTTCGGCATCTGCTGTTTGATTTGTTCGTGATGGTCCCACGGTTGCCCCTCCCCCACAAACACCTGTACAAAACGAACGCCTGCCTCAACGAGGCGCCGCGCCATCAGACAGCGAGTACCGTAACTTGCCGTGACCGGACTGTCCAGTCCGTAAAGCTTCTTCGTTGCTTCGGACTCTTTCGACAGGTCGATCACTTCCGTAGCTGCAAGCTGCATGCGTGCCGCCAGTTCATAATTCTGAATGCGCGACTCCAGTTCGGATTCTCCAGGATGCTCCCGCTGGTGTTCCGCATTCAACTTGGCAAGAAGATCAAGGCCCACTCTCTGCACGCCGGGCGGCAACGGGTGCGTGGGCTTCAGATGATGAACCGGTGTTCCCGACGAACTGAACTCCACCCCTTGATACAGCGCCGGCAACCAGCCGCTGGACCACAAAATCTTGCCGCTTACGCTGTAGCCTTCCGGATCGCGAAGCACGATGTACGCGGGTAAGTTTTGGTTCTCCGTGCCCAGGGCATAAGTGATCCAGGAACCGATGACCGGCCGCCCGGGAAAGATTTGGCAGGTCAGGAGCATGTTCAGGCCTTCCGGATGGTTGTTATGCTCCGTGTGCATGGAGCGAATTAGACACAATTCGTCAGCAATCGTTCCTAACTGCGGCAGTGCTTCAGATATCTCCATGCCACATTCGCCGTGCCGACGGAACTCAAACGGACTCGGCAGCAGCACGTTGTGGTTGTTAGGCTGATGGATCTCCACGCCATCAGGGTGAGGCTGGCCTCCCCGCTTAGCAAGTTCTGGTTTGGGGTCGAACAGATCCATCTGGCTGGGGCCGCCGTTCTGCACCAGTTGGATCACGGCCTTGGCGGGACCGGGAAAATGGCCGGAACGTGGGCGAAGGTCGTTGAAGGCTTTACTCTTCTGGCCCGCTTCTCCAGCACCGAGAAGGCGATCTGAATCCAGTAGCGACGCTAAGGCGATACTCCCGAACCCGAGTCCTGAGTTTCTCAGCAATTCCCTGCGAGAAACCATCCTGGAACCAAAGCAGCTTTCATGAGTCATCGAGAATCTACCTCGTAAGTCAGTCAAATTGATGTGGTGCAATCCAGCTTCCGTGAGCTTGTGCCAAGCTATGGCATGGAAATCGAACACTTGTCAAGTTAGTAACGGTGACACCTCGGTAACAGAATATGCAAAGGTGTTGGTCACTCACAACTTGGCTGAAGCACCAACGCAGATTCTCTGGCTCGTGTAGTTCATAGTGCCTGATACTCTTCATTCCCGGGCGATACTGGCCCGCGTCCAACCAAACCGACCAGAGTCTTGCAACGCAAAGGCGCTGCAAGGGACCCGCGGCCAGACCAGCACCAAAATGGCCACCAGCGGGGATTTGCCGACTTTGGGCTCACCGTCCACAATCAGGAGGCCCTGGTGGGGGAGCAATCCCGGTTCCAGGAGACAGGCAGGCGGGTTGAGGGGTGGAGATCACAGCAGGGCTTCCTGGGCCGCTTACACAGCAGGGGCTGGCGCGCCAGCAAGATGCGGGACGAAGTGGGCTTCATCGAGCCAGCAGCGGATGTTGCTTTTTCATCTTATTGAGGCGCCCAAGGGTGTCAGAGATCTGTCGGACCAAGTCGCCCCACCGGTGGAGGGGTTCGAGATCGAGTTCCAGTTCCAGGCCCAGCGCAACTGGCGCAACAAACCCAAGGGCCGAGCCCGAGGTCCAATGTCGATAGAGGAGCTTGTAGAAGTGGCTCTTGAAGCAGCCTGCCAACTGGCGGACGGCAGTGGACTTGCCCGCGCTGACTTCTCCGGTCAGCAGCCCCACGCCATGATGTTCGACCAGAAGCGACAGACTCAGTTTTATCCTAGCTCCAGGCTTGGCATTGAAACAGTTGCTGGGGGTGAAGGGGAGTTTCAGAGCGCAGCCCGTGTGGCTTTCTTTGCCTCGAAACACTGCATAAACTCCGACCACGCCCCGACCACTGGTACTTCCGATTAGCAGTGTCGCTGCCTGTGGACAACTACTCAGCACCAAGCGGTGTTATCAGCTGAGTGGGCCAACTCAGGAAAGCCTCATGAGTCGAGGCTTTGCCGAATTCCTGCATAGAGCCTTTTTTGTTTTTCTGTGAGTGACCAATCTTTGCATACTCTGTTACCGAGGTGTCACCGTTACTCACTTGCAAGCACAGGGCTCTTCAGCTTAGGGTATCGCAACCTTCGGAAAAGAACACTCTCAGGCTAAGACAGCGCAGGGCTCTATTTGTAGAGCCCTAGCTGTTGAGCCCTATACGAATGCAGCCTGCAAAGGCTGCCGGGAAAAAGCAGCTCCAAAAAGGGGGAGTTATGATGAAGAGATCTATTCTCTCAGGATCGGTATTCGTGGGTGCGACGTTGTTACTCAGCGCCCCACTCTTTTCCCAGGAAACTCGAGGGAGCATCGAAGGAATCGTTACAGACCAGCAAGGTGGAGCGGTGCCTGGGGCTGCGATTACTGTAACGAACCAAGCCACTGGGGTTGTTCACACAACAAAAACAGGGAGTACGGGGAACTATACCATACCGTATTTGCCGCCGGGCACTTACCGGGTGTCGGCTGAGGCACCAGGTTTTTCTACCTCGGTGAACCCTTCACTCGTCCTATTGCACCAGCAGACAAAACGCGCGGATTTTAGGCTCGAGGTGGGCGCAACGGAGCAGGAGGTTACAGTGACTTCGGAGGCGCTCTTGTTGCAAACCGGCGATGCTACCATGCAAGGATCTATCTCCAGTCAGGTTCTGCGCGAGCTGCCTCTTTCCAGAAATGTGATGCAGGCAGCCACGTTAATGCCGGGGGTCACATATAGTAATAGCAACTTTGGAAATGTGGTTGGATCAAGTCAGGGTGGCGGAGTATCCATGGCAACGAACGGTCTGCGGGATACCATGGCCGGCTACAGCGTAGATGGCGTAAACATGACTAACGGTCTATATTCCTACCCGAGCTTCATCCCGATCGTAGAGGGCCTTGAGGAGGTTACTGTTCAAACGTCCAACTACTCAGCCGAGTATGGCCAGACAGGGGGAGGGCGTATTAGTTATGCCTTAAAATCTGGGACTAACTCTTTCCACGGGGCCGCGTGGGAGTTTCACGACAATTCCGAACTCAACGCACGTAATTTCTTTTCACCGGTGGTTCCTCCTGGAAGGACTAACACCTTTGGGGGGGTGTTCGGCGGGCCGATCAGGAAAAACAAGCTTTTCTTTTTCGGTGCTTACCAAGGCCTACGTAGCAAGTCCTATTCGTACGTCCAACAAACTATCCCTAACGAAGCGCAACGTAACGGCGATCTCTCCTTGGACGTTCTGGGTAAGCCCGTTCCCATCTTCAAAGATCCTACCAGCGGGCAGCCGTTTCCTTTGGTAAATGGCAAGCCCAATCAAATTCCCGCCAGCAGGATTAGCCCGACCGCTGTCGCGGCGTGGAACTTGCTGGTCCCCCCTACCAATGCTCCGGGTCCCTTTAACTGGCAGGGCAACGTGGCCATCCCACGAACAAACAATCAGTATAACCTCAAAATCGACAACGTCATAAGCGATAAGGACACTCTGAGCGGCCATTTCTATATTTCGCGGATCCTGCGTCATGGGATACAGAGGGACTGTTGCCCATTCATCACCAAGAACCCGACTCGCGCCTATAACGTTGCGCTCATTGAAACTCATACCCTTTCGCCCGCCGCCGTACTTGTCACGAGAGCATCCTATAATCGAATGGCATCCAGCAGCCTCTACCCTCCAGAACTGCAAGATGCCGATTCGCGTAAGCTGTTCTCAATGAATATTCCGAACAACATTGGGCCTGGCGACGTAATGAACACTCATCCGGAATTCCTTATTTCCGGGTTTACGCCGATTGGCACAATTGGGAACTCTCCTAACTATCAGTGGGACGAGAACTATGAAATTGCTAGCAATCTGTCCCTAGTGAAGGGAAAGCATTCATGGAAGATGGGGTTTGACCTCATTCGGTATCGGGTGGGACGGTTCGTCAACGAGCGAACCAACGGAGAGCTCAACTATTCGAACTCGAATCCCAACGGATCGGGGTATGCCCTGGCAGACTTCCTACTAGGGTTGCCATCTTCCTCCGTCCTCGCTGACAAACCCATAACGGTTGATTTGCGACACACGAACTTGAGCTTCTTCATTACTGACAAGTGGAGGGTTGCACCCAGACTGATTCTGGACATGGGGCTCCGGTATGAGTTTATTCCACCTGCAAATGAACACTATGGGCGCATGTCTACGTTTAGCTTGACTGCTCCTGGTCAATTCAACGTCCTGAGTCCCGCTCAGGCCCTGTGGTCGACAAATTATGGGAACTGGGCTCCGCGGATAGGGCTTACCTACCAGATCACCAACCAGGATCTGATCCGTACCTCATTTGGTACCTTCTATAGTTATCCTGCCATGCTCTTTATGGTTCTGAAAGGCAACAACCCGCCGTTCGTCAGCACGTATCGCTTTTCGTCGGCTCCCAACGCTCCATTGACATCCAGGGATGCCTTTCCGATCGGCCAGGCTCTCGCCGGTGGCGTTGTCGCCCCAAGCCCGTGGTCAAGCTACATGAAGATGCCGCGTATCTACTCGTGGAACTTCGACTTGCAGCATAGCTTCGGCACCAACATGCTGCTCGATATCGGATATGTTGGGAACCGGGGGGTTCACTTGGCAAATACTAGAACACTGAATATCCCCTCGGACCCCGGCATTCTTTGCCCGATCTCGGGTCGTATTCCGGGCTGCGTCCCCCTCGGCGTAATCCAGCCAAGGAGGCCTCTGCCTAATTGGGGTACAATCACTTACTGGGACGATTTCGGCTTCAGCACCTATCATGGACTGCAAGTCAGATTTGAAAAGCGTTTTTCCCATGGCTTTTCGACGCTGACGACCTATGCCTGGTCGAAGAGCATGGACATAGCGTCGGTCGAAAACCTCAGCAACACCATAGATCCCAAGGACCATAATGCATGGTATGGTCCATCAGACATGGACCAGCGGCAGCGTCTTAACCTCACGTATCTGTGGGAACTCCCGGTGGGTCGAGGACGGCATTGGGTGCCCTCTAACCGTGTGGCGGACGCGATTGTCGGAGGCTGGTCATTAAGTGGCACCTCAACCTATCACTCCGGATTCCGCTTCTCGCCAAACTACTCGATCAATCTAAACAACGTGGGTGTTCGGCAACTCCCCGCGCGTTTTTGCGACGGAAACAGAAGTAACCCAACGATCGAGGAGTGGTTCGATACGGCGTGCTTCGGGTCACCTATACCCCCCGAGCTCCGGTCTACTTACAGTTACGGGTTTCAAGGCGATGCGGGTCGCGGGATTCTTTTTGGACCCCATTTTGGTCAGTGGAACATAGGATTGATTAAGAACTTTACCACCTTCGAAAACCAATACCTGCAGGTCCGGGCGGAGTTCTATAATGCGTTCAACAACGTCAATTTCGATTTGCCTGCCTTTTCCTTTACGGTGGGACCTGGTATCACCGACGCCGCCAGAATCTCAAGTGCGAAGCCTGCTAGAACGATCACGTTAGCGGTGAGGTATCACTTTTGAGCACGCTCAGGTGAGTTCGTATTAGGGCAAGATGCTGCTTGCCCTAACAAATGGGTGTTCAAGAGTGTCAACCTGCGAGACGCCGCTGGTGGCCAGTCGCTACGGGCCGTGAAACCTATAACTATAATGAGGGTTGGAGTGGACTGAAGGTGGACGTTGGGGTGACGGCAGAAAGGAAACTAAGTGCTGCTTAACGAAGTCAGTCTGGTCGGTTAAGTCTGAGATGAATACTAAGTTAGTCAATGACATGGCTGCCGGCTGGGGGACCTAAGTCAGCTGCGGAGGCTCTCTAGGGTGTGGGAACTGCGAAAGGGCTTACAGGGTCAGAGTGTGAACTTGCTAACGCTAGGCGATTCAAGGTGCAACTCGCTAGGGTTGTTTCTTTCGTAGGTGAAAGATCGACGGCATAGGGTGCGGCCCTGCAGAGCGCAGGCGTTGTGGTTTGGATAGCCGACGGCCGGATACGAGCATCGGTACATCTATCAAACGATCAGGCTAAGCCCCAGCGTTGCCTGAAGTCACTCGAAGAAGTCCCTACCAAACCAGACGACCCGATCGTTCTGACCACAAGTGAAAGTAGAGGAATTGCATAATGCTTAGGTTCCTGAGTCTGCTTGCGTTGCTCACAACACAGGGCCTCGCCGGACAGCGATATCCTTCGCCCACGGCGCGCTACCCTGTTCACGTTGAAGTCAACGTACGCATACCCATGCGCGATGGCGTGAAGCTAGCCACGGATCTGTACTTTCCAAAAGGCGTAAAAGGAAGGTTGCCCGCGATCATGATTCGTACGCCGTACAACCGAACCGTTCGAACGGAAGCGGCACGCATGTTCGCTGGCCAAGGCTATGTTGTTGCCGTTCAGGACGTACGTGGGAAGTTCGATTCTGAAGGACAGTTTACTGTCAGCGCCAACGATACCAATGACGGATCCGATACGTTGGACTGGATCGCGGCACAGCCATGGTCTACTGGAAAAATCGGAACGTATGGATGTTCCTATGTCGGCTCCATTCAAATCACGCTGGCCAAAGTCAGAAATCCGCACCACACCGCGATGATTCCGCAAGCGGCGGGCGGAGCATACCGTTACGACGATGTTCTTGAAGGCGGAGCTGTTAATTTGGCCGATAATGCGCCTTGGTTCCTAAAATGGGGAAGTAAGGTTGAGCCTGCGCCCGAGCTGCCAAGGGTTGATGTCAGGCAGATGCTGCTAACGCTGCCCCTCGTCGAAATGTTAGAACGGGCTGGCGCACCCCGAACAGACTACCAAGATTTTGTAGCACACGTGCCTGGAGATCCTTGGTGGGACAAGTTCGGCTACGTGGACAAGCGTCACCGTTTCAACACGCCGTCTTTGCAGGTGTGCTCCTGGTACGATAGCGTGGCGAGCGAGGCGTTCCTTCTAGCAGACCTAATGCGGAAAAATGCAGAGAACTCCAATGCCCGCGATAATCAGTTTCTCGTGATCGCTCCGACCACGCACTGTGCTTTCGATTCCGCTACTGAAATGACTGTTGTAGGCAAACGCGAACTGGGTGACGCCCGCTTTGATTACTCCAACCTTTATCTTCGTTGGTACGATTACTGGCTGAAGGGCCAGAAGAATGGTGTCCTTTCGATGCCCCGGATTCAGGTTTACGTCATGGGGCGAAACCAATGGCGCTCTGAAAACGAGTGGCCGCTTGCGCGCACGAAGTTCACGAAGTACTTTCTTCACAGCAAAGGAGGTGCTCGAGGCCGCGATGGAGATGGAGTTCTCAGTATCACCGCTCCAATTGAGGAACCGGCTGATCGTTTCTTATATGATCCAAAGAGCCCAGTGCCTTCGCTTGGCAGTGGCGCACAGAACCAGGCTGAGATAGAAAGGCGATCCGACGTGCTAGTCTATACCACTCCTCCACTCACTGCCGGAGTGGAAATTACAGGACCACTTGAAGTGATATTGTTCGTCGGTTCGAGTGCCCGCGACACGGACTTCACCGCGAGACTAGTGGACGTCTATCCTGATGGCACTGCCTACAATCTGCAGGAAGGGATTCTCCGGGCGCGCTATCGAGAAGGTTTCAATAGAAAGGTATGGATGAAGCCTGGCGAAACCTACCCTCTCAAAATTGACTTGCACGTAACAAGCAACTATTTCCCCGCGGGACATCGTATTCGTCTTCAGATATCGAGCAGCAATTTCCCCAGATTCGATCGAAACTTGAATACTGGAGGGAATAACTATGATGAGATTGAATCAGTGGTAGCCGAAAACCTTGTCTATCATAGCAAGAGCAAGGCCTCATACGTCATGTTGCCTGTAGTCCCTTAGTCAAGCCACAGCTGTTGCCCTGGGGCGGGACTACCCGTTGTCACGGAATCACTGTGTGCCGATTCCTCTGAAGTTCGTGAGTGTTCGACCGCTGTGCATACCTCGATAGCAAAGTAATGTTGTGGGGTGTTGAATGGCCTGCCTCAATTAATCGGGTAACTCATCTGCCGGCTTAACTCCATGCGCAGATGAGCGGCTTTCTCCTGTTTCTTTGCGTTTCCGAGCGCGCCAAGCTGATTCTCTCCCTTCTGAGAAGGTACCTTCCGAGAACCGAGCCTGAGCGACCAAGGAAGTCGCCATCACCTGAAAGCCAGCCTGAAACAAGCGAAATGCCGGGGGCAGGTAGTAGTCTGCTGCTTGAAGATCAGTCACGACAAAGTCATAGTCTCTGAGCGATTAGCCAACTTCCAATTCTTGGTGATGTCAGCCGCCAGCAGTGGCCCTTGCGGCTTTAAGAAAGAAACTTCCCGGCATATTCTTGAACCGTCAGATCTTGGCGCGCGATGCCTGGCCGCCGTTCAATCGCTTTCACTGACTGCGTAGCCCAGTACCGTACAAATTCCCGGTACACGTCAAACATGAGAGAGGGAGCCACTCCGAGAATCATGCCAGCCCGGAGTTTGCACGAATCCTCCTACGACTATCTGCAATTGTGTATCGGCTAAACCGTTGTGACACCGTTACCCACTTGTCTTGAGTTCTCAGAATGTTAGAGCATTTGTGAAGACTTGGAACAGAATGGCATTCCTGTATTGGAGTCTGAGGTGTGAAGAGTAAACGGTTACAGTGAGGTTTACCGTTAGGTAGTCGATGTCGTGGAGTCCTACATCTGCGAGGTTGCGCATTTACATCGCCGATACTGTGGCTCGTTGTTGCCTGGACTACGACCATACCAACACAAAATGGGTTGATTCCCAAGGCATTCTGACGGAATTCTTCGAAACGCGCTTTCGTTCCCGCGTTTGCCACACGGACTCACAGTTGGGTGATCTACGAGTGGATCGAAAGCTAGCAGTCCGGGCAGATCGGCCAATTGCGGCCTTGCTTCAGGATCTGAAGGCTCGTGGCCTTCTCAATGAGACGCCGCTTCTCCGGAGAACGTGGTGTCGTCTGATCGAGACGATCAATGGAAGCCCAGAAAGACCAGAGTGGTGTCAATCATGAGGAGCAAGGCCCCATGGATCGTAGTCAGTTTGATGATCGGTCTTAGCACGACAAGCTACATCGACCGGACGATCATCTCCATCGCCGGGCCACACATTATCAAAGAATTTGGTCTGTCGGAGACCCAGATGGGGAGTATTTACTCGGCATTTATCCTGAGTTATGCGTTGTTCATGGTCCCTGGGGGCTGGTTAACAGATCGCTTCGGACCGCGTCTGACTTTGACAGCGATGGGAGTGGGTGCGGCTTTGTTTACCGCTCTAACGGCAGCGGCTGGCCACCCGGTCGTGAATCAATCCCTCGGAATACTGCCCTCATTCCTCGTCATTCGCTTGGCATATGGAGTCTGCACGGCTCCGCTGTATCCCGCCTGCGGCAAAATGACTGCCAACTGGATTCCTTTGCGGAGCCGTGCTCGAGCACAGGGACTAATCCTTGCAGGTGCGCCACTGGGAGGCGCCATTACACCAGTTCTTGTTGCCTGGTTGATTGCTTGCTTTGGCTGGCGTGCTTCCTTTGGGTTGGCTGCAGTAGTCACGATCTTGGTCACTGTTGGATGGTTCTGGTACGTCCGCGACCGCCCCTATTCACCTTCCGACAGTCCAGACGCTGGGGAGTCCATAGAAGGTAACCCAGGTATTGCTGGACAGCTAGATAAGAAGCAAGCATTTCCTTGTTTGGTTTTGCTGAGAAATCGCAACCTCGTGCTTCTTGCCTTCAGCTATTTCGCACTCAACTATTTTGAATGTATCTTCTTTTATTGGATTTACTACTATTTTGGAGAGATTCGCCACCTGGGACAGAGCCAAAGTGCCATTTACACTACTGGATTGCTTCTCACTATGATGGCCATGATGCCGCTTGGGGGATGGGTGTCTGACCGGCTAATCCCCTTCTGGGGTGTCAAATTCAGTCGCCAGAGTGTCTGTGTAGCAGGTTTAGTCTTAAGTGCCATCCTCCTGTTCGTGGGTACCAACGTTACGACGCCAGCTGCGGTGGTCACTTTACTATCTCTGTCTCTTGGCTTCGCGGCGAGTTCCGAAGCACCGTTCTGGGCATCCGCAATTGAAGCTGGAAGAGACCATGTTGGAGCGGCTGGCGGTATCATGAACGGAGTAGGAAATCTAGGAAGCTTCGTGGCCCCGGTCCTGACACCGTACATTGCGAAGCAGGCAGGCTGGACATGGGGCCTTCATTCTGGCAGCGTCGCAGTGTTGGTGGCGGCCCTGGCGTGGTTCTTCATCGACCCCAATCAAAGACGGAACCACGGGGTACCCATTGAGGTTTAGATGCGCAGGAATTGGCTGGGCTTATCTCAGGTACCTGGAAATCAAAGGACCAAAGAGTCGATAAAGGCTGGACTTCACCATTTTGATGCTTGCGTCATGGAATCTCCAAAAGAGCCCTATCTCCTGCATCAATTCGGGTAGAAAGACCTAGGCTTCAAGCACGGTGCCAACAAACTCAGAACCTGATCGTACGCGAGCTTTTCGGTTAGATTGGATACTGATGCCAGAAGTGACGTTGTCACTGCTTGTCCACTAACGGCTCTGACTAGAGGTTGGATAGGCGCCCGGGGGTTAAGCCTCATGCGGCCTCCCTGGGTGCTGACCAACGTAGGCAGGGCCGAGATCATCCAGCAGCAAAAAGCAGCGTGCAACCTCATTCTTCGCCTGCTATTGCTGCGATGATTCAAAGGCGGTTGAAAAGAATCACTGATAACCTGAAAGGGCGTGAGCAAGGCATGAAACTGGAGTGAGTTGCCATGGTGCTCAGTTGGCGGAAATGAGAGGTTGTTGCGTGCACAATCAATCGTTGCGCCGAGGACTTCAACTAGGTTAGGGGGGGCAATAGTGAACATGTACAAAAAGAGTTACTCGCTCTACGAACGTGCGCAGAAGTCACTCGCTGGCGGGGTAAGCAGTTCGTTCAGGAAACCAGCATCAGTGCCCGTGTACTTCGCAGACGCGTCTGGTTGCAGGTTGTGCGACGTTGATGGCAATGAGTATATCGACTTTTCTTTGGCATGGGGACCGATGATTCTGGGCTATCGTCATCCTAAGCTGTGTGAGGCTGTGCGTCAAATTGCTGATCGACCTCACGGTTATCCTGCGCAGCATGAGCTGCAGTACTTGGTCGCAGAGCAGGTTCAACAGTTGGTCCCCTGTGCCCAGAGAGTGTTGTTCATGTCAAGTGGATCGGAGGCAGTTCAGATCGCACTGCGCCTCGCGCGTGCGTTCACTGGTAGGAAAGTGGTCGTAAAGTTCGAGGGGCACTACCACGGTTGGTTTGACTCGAACCTGCTGAGTTACCACCCTGCTGAAGAGGAGGCCGGCCCCCCGGATAAGCCCAATGTGGTGCTGGGATCCCGAGGGCAAGTCGCGAATGCAGTGGATAACGTTATTGTCGCGCCATGGAATCGTCTGGACATCGTAGAGGCAATCTTTAAGAATCACGGACCTGATATTGCGGCAGTCATCACAGAACCTGTACTGTGCAATAGTGGCGGCATCCTCCCCCTTCCTGGCTATCTGTCTGACCTGTCCCGGTTGTGTCAGAAACATGGATCTTTGTTGATCTTCGACGAAGTTATCACGGGGTTCCGCATTGCTCTGGGAGGTGCCCAGGGCGTCTTTGACGTGAAACCCGACTTGGTGACGTTGGGAAAAGCTTTGGGTGGCGGGCTGCCGGTGAGTGCCGTGGCAGGTCGCCAGGAGATTCTGGACTCTATGTTCGCAAACGGGGTCCTCTTCGGCGGTACATACAACGCAAATCCTGTCAGTCTGTGTGGCGCATCTGTCACATTGCAGGAACTCTCGGGTGAAACCGGAAGTTTGCTTATTCACGCTAATCGAATGGGCCAGATGCTTATGGAGGGAATTCGCAATGCAGCGCGCAAACACGGGCTCTCAGTGACTGTTAATGGATTTGGCGCCGCATTCTCAATCCATTTTACAACCAAGACGGAATTGTATAACTATCGAGACACCCTTGCAGATGACCGGAGTCTGTTGAATCGATTTTTGTCCCGGGCTTTGGATCATGGAATCTACTGCTTGCCAGATGGTCGATTCTATGTGTCCACGGTCCACACAGAGAAAGAGATCACACACACCTTGGCGATCTTGGAAGACATTTTTCGCGAGTTCTCACAATGATATCTATTCTGCAGAAGGAAGTGGAGCTGGCTCTCGGAGATGGTGCATCGACTGAGTTTGCATGCCTGTAAGTTGTGGACAGTGACAGGGAATGTTCTTTTGGCTTCAAAAGACGCTACTGGCTGCGGGTAGAGCTATCGAGTCGAGTGGCTACTACCTTCACTATTTTGAGGAATGTGAGCAGCGGCGCAGACAGTATTGGTCTGGAGACTCGCACAGTGGCAGCAACTCCTTTTGGTTCATCTATTTCTGACGCTGGAGCGTCGGCGGGCACGATGGCCGGAAGACTACGGTCAGTCGAGGTCGCACAGTGCTTTAGGAGATCTGACACAGGAAAAGTTCTCCAGGTTGGGTGACAGCACAGAGTCGTCTGAGCCTCGGGGTCCACGATATTGAGCTGGCGAGGATCGCTGATTGCGTCGATGTGAGATCCTACGCGCCCGCGCTGGAAACGGCCGCCGCAAGCCCGAAAATAGCCACCCTGGGAACAAGCGAGGTTCATAGATTCCATATGGAGCGTCACCATCGTGTCCGGACCGAAACACAAAACCCGTCCTCACACGAACTCTTTAGTCGTGCGGCTCGAGGTTGGTGACGGAGCGGGCTTTAGCCCCTGAGGCTTTGCTTTGGCCTTCGGAGACTAAAGCCGATCCCCTCGAGACTTCGGCTTGGCACTGTTGCCATTGGCGTCGGGAGTGCGATCTAAAATGCGGGATAGCCTATTCAACACGCTGGTAGATGCCGGTCAGTCACCGATCGCTCTGGAAGGAGTTTGTGGTGGAATCGCTACTCTTCTTCCGAAGCTCGGACGGGTGCTGGCGCTCTTCCCTGGAGAAAGTCAAAACAGTCTGATCTGGGTGAACCCCCGGCTGTATGCCGCAGCCGGCGCAAGCGAGCTGATAGAGGAAGCAGGATGGAAGAATTTTGGTGGCGATCGGACGTGGCTTGGGCCAGAGCGTGACATCTTTGTCCGAGACCTCGCGGATCCCTGGAATACCTACGAAGTTCCCAGCGGCATCGATCCCGGCAACTACGGCCTGGAATGGGCCGGGAACTCGGTGAAAATGAGGAATTCCTTCAGCGTTGTGAATCACAGACTCAGACGGGAATGCTCATTCCAGCTAACGAAGCAAATCATCATGATTCCCAACCCGCTCCCGCAAGAGTCGATGGGCGCAGAGATTCAGGCTGTCAAGTATATCGGGTATGATCAACGAACCCGTCTGACACTCACCTCATTGGAGCCCGCTTTCCAAGTGGACGTCTGGAACCTAATACAAGTACCCTCGGGGGGCGAGGCGATCATTCCGACCTTGAGCGAGACTTGGCCTCGAGATCACTTCGAACCCACTGGGGAAAGCCATTTGCTGGTGGATGCAGATGGGGTGTGGTTCAAGATCGATGCCAAGGAAAGGCACAAGATTTCGATCACCGCAGCCGCTTCCACGGGACGGGTTGGGTACCTGCGAAGACTTGCCGGTGACACGTGGTCGTTGATTGTGCGAAACATCACGGTCAATCCGTCGGGGCCATACATCGATGTTCCGTGGGATTCAAACGACGAAGCCGGATATGCCATCCAGTGCTACAACGATGACGGCACGTTAGGGGATTTTGGAGAGCTTGAGTACCATTCGACTGCGCTCGATACCAACCAGGCAAGGGAGCTGGCAGACTGTAGTCAGGTGTGGGCCTTCGAAGGTCCCGCAGAGTGTATCAAGTCCGTCGGCAAGTCCCTTTTGGGCGTGAAACTCAATGAGAGGGCTCGATGAGTCTAAGAAACCGGGTTGCGATTGTGACTGGGGCCGGTGGAGGCATCGGCGAAGCCGTGGCCATGAGACTCGCCCAGGCCGGCGCCAAAGTAGTGATCGCTGAGGTCAACTCAACTGGAGGTCGCAGAGTTGAGAAAGCGATGTTGGATTGCGGAACAGATGGTTTATTCATTGAGACCGATGTCTCAGTCCTGGGCGATGTCGAACGGTTGATGGAAACCACGTTCTCCAGGTTCGGGCGACTGGACATTTTGGTTAACAATGCCGGAGTCAATTTCGTCAAGCCCACGCTGGAGGTCAGCGAGGCGGAGTGGGATCATGTCCTCGGCGTAGACTTGCGGGGAACCTTCTTTTGTGCCCAGCAGGCTTTGCGGCTGATGCTCAAAGCTCGCCAGGGAGCCATCATCAACATCGCATCGGTCCATGCGACCGCGACCATCCCAGGGGCGGCCCCTTATGCTGCGGCGAAGGCCGGCGTGGTAGGTCTTAGTCGGGCTCTGGCAGCCGAGTTCGGCCCCTTCGGAATTCGAATCAACTGCGTCAGCCCAGGTGCTACGGCGACACAGATTTGGGAAGACGCCCAGGCCTGTGCTGAAGATCCCGAGGTCTTTCGGTCCTATTGGACCCGCCATACTGCCTTGGAAAAAATTGCAACCCCGATGGAGATCGCGGGAGTGGTTGTCTTTCTGGCGTCGGAGGAGGCCGCCTATGTGAGCGGAGCGAATATCGTGGTTGATGCCGGAATGACCGCAATGCTCACCTGCAGACAGGAGAAGCCATTGTGAGTTTGATGGATTCCGTTCGCAACTTTGTCACTCCCAAGAACTCGGTTGCGGTCTGGTGGCTTGGCCAAAACGGGTTCATTTTCAAAAGCGCCGAGGGAACGCTGCTGAGTGTTGACCTGTATCTGACCGATAGCGTCCCAAAGCTCCTTCCCGACCTCCCGGTTAATCTCAGCCGCAAGTTGCCCATTTTTATGGACCCGTCGAAGCTGATCACAGACATCTATGCTTGCACCCACAGTCATTACGACCACGCTGATCCGGAGACCATCAAGAACCTTCGTAACAAGGATGTTATCCAATTCGTCGGTCCCCCCATGACCTGCAAGGCATTTCGAGAATATGGTGTCGAGGACTCAAGGATCCTCTCCATCTGGCCCGGCGAAGAAGTTGAAATTCGGGACATAAAGATCCGGGGCGCGTTTGCATTGCCCACCGACACTTCTGATTTGAACCACGTCGGGTTCGTTCTGAGCTTCTCCGGCGACGTTCGAGTGTACGTAACGGGAGACACAGACCATTCCGAGCTGCTAGCCGAAGCGGCTCGACACTCTCCCCAAATTCTCATTCCTTGCATTAACGGAAACTTCAACAATCTTTCGCACTGGGAGGCGGCGGAACTGGCTGGGTGGGTGAAACCCAGATTAGCGATCCCCTGTCATTACGACATGTTTCCCGACAATTCAATCGATCCCAAACAATTCGAGGCGAGCCTCAAGATCCGTGCTCCCGAAGTCCGGTACCTTGAGATGAGACACGTGGAGCCCTACGTCTTCGCTTTCTAGCAGCCTGTCGGACTAGGTCCAACAGGCTGTCGTTACATTGCAATTTTCGTGCGTGACTTAGACGCATCGGTAAGTTGGGTCTTTGAGAATTTCCGCGATCGGCTTGAGTTTGAAGCAGCGGTCGCCAGAATCGTCTGGCTGGAGTCGGCCAGCAGACTTCATGCCAGTTGAGCCTGGAGCTTCTGTAGGCTCAGCCTGTGCATCCGTTTCAGATTCCAGGCAATGCTGACCAGCGTCCATTCGCCACTGACCGCTTTCAGCCCGCGCAGCCGGAACTGTCGAAAGCCCAGCACCGATTTGATAATGCCAAACACCGGCTCGACCGTGCATTTCCGCTGCCCATAGATGGCCCGGCCTTCCGGGGTCTGCAGCCGATGCTTCATGGCCTCGACCGGGTTGGCATCGGGCCTCAGGGCGGGCGGTTCAGTCCAACGCTGTTCCAGAGCCAGGTGGTGCGGTTCGCGTCCGGCCGCAATGAAAGGAGTAAGGTTGGCCTGGTGACAGGCTTCCACGTTGGCTTGGCTGAAATAGCCGTGGTCGCTTAACAGTGCTTCGGCAGGGCCCAGTGGCTCGGCCAATTGCTCCAGCGCTTCCAGGGTGGGTTGCACTTCTTGCTTGTCGTTGACGTTTTGGGTGACAGGCTGGGTGACAATCAACAGGCTTTCGGTCTCCACGCCCGCTTGCACATTGTAGGCTTGCTGGAAACTCTTGCCGGAGGCCGGCATGATGCGTGATTCCTCGTCGGTGAGGTTGATCTGGTCGCTATCCCGCGGGCCCGGTTCCGGCGCTTTCGGCTCGGGTCCTTTTGGGGGGCCTCCACGGGCTTGGGCTTTGGCCTCTCGCTCGGCCCGCTTGGCTTCGTAGTCGGCCTGTTCGGCCGCGTGCCGCTCGGCGGCTCGCGCCTCCAGTTTGGCTTTGGCCTCGCCAATGGCCTGCAGCCGCTGTTCGCGCCGAGCCAGCTCTGAGGGGATGTCCATTCCGTCGGGGAGGTCTTCGCTGTCAGCCGTTTCCGCCATGGCCAACAGTCGGGTGATCTCCTCTTTCAACTGCTGCTCCAATTCGGTGGCGTGGCCCCAGCTGAGCGCACTGTGTTTCGAGGCGTGGGCTTGGATCTTACTCCCGTCCAGACTGATCTTGCCCAGCTTGAGAAACCCCAGCGCCTTGGCCAACAGCAGAATCTGGAGAAACAGCGGCTTCAGTTGCTCCAGAAATCGTTGGCGAAAATGGGCGATGGTGTCATGGTCCGGATGGGTGTTGGCGGTAATATAGCGGAACGCAATGGAGTCGTAGGTGGCTTGTTCCAGCTTCCGGCTGGAAAAAACTCCGGTCGCATAGCCGTAAAACAACAAGGCCAGTAACATCTCCGGATGGAAGGCTTCCGAACCGACGCCCCTGTAAGGCATCTTCAGCTCATGCAGGTCCAGCTTGGAGACCACATCGACCACGAAGCGCGCCAAATGCTTCTCGGGAAGCCAGTCTTGCACCGACGGCGGAAATAAGTAAATGGTCTCTCGATCCACAGCTTTGAAGTGTGCGCTCATGCTGCCATCATAGCAATCGAATCTGAAATCTATGTTACGTCTCGTCCAAAAGTCCGACAGCCTGCTAGGCTAGCAGGTTGCTGAAAAACCCATCATAAATGGATGGGGCAATAGAAACCGGTTATCTTGCAAAAACGTCTTAATCGGATCAGGAAATTTATTGCGAGGAGAGGCCGTATGCGAGGAGACGATCTTCAACAAGATGCCATGTTCAGCTACATATCGCCGGAGCGACGGGTGCCGGCGGATCATCCGCTGCGGCCGATCCGGCGGATGGTGGATGAAGTGTTGAAGGGCTTGTCGCGTCGGTTCGACACCTTGTACTCGAAGACGGGCCGTCCTTCGGTGCCCCCCGAGAAATTGCTGCGGGCACTGTTGTTGCAGGTACTCTACACGGTGCGCAGCGAGCGGTTGCTGTTGGAGCAACTGGACTACAACCTGCTGTTCCGCTGGTTTGTGGGCTTGAACATGGACGATCCGGTTTGGGATGCGACGGTGTTTTCCAAAAACCGGGAGCGGCTGCTGAAGGGCGAAGTGGCGCAAGCCTTCTTCGAGCAGGTACTGAAGCTGGCCGGGCAGAAGAATCTGCTCAGTGAGGAGCACTTCACCGTGGATGGGACGCTGATTGAAGCGTGGGCGGGGCAGAAGAGCTTTCAGAAGAAAGACCCTCCGACTCCGCCTGGATCCGACGATCCGGTGTCAGAAATAGATGAATCTGAAACCTTCGCGTGCAGGACCCCGTCGATTTCGAATTGTGATCGCAATGAGGAATCTGTCGCAGCCATGCGCAGTTTCATCTGTGCCTAGCGAGGATGACACACAACCGTGAAGCTGGTCCAGCTCCTCACAGGCGTCTTGGAGCGGACGGAGCGCGTTTGTTATATGGAACTGCGTAACTCTGGCATTCAAGCGCGTGACGTTCAGGCTCTTCACAAGCAGAGCGTGGAAAGCATTCGAAGACGAGATCCTGTCATGACTCGCAAGGCTGTAGTAAACGACATTGCCCAAGGGAAGATCGACTACCTGATTCTCGTGACCTAAGCTTGGATTCTAGCTGGGTCCATAGCTTGAAACACATGCGTTGGGCAGTAGATACGTATAAGGACTCACTTGCCGTGCAGGATCAGCGCTCCCAGTATGTTTGGCGTACTGGTCCGCCAACTCCTGTAATCTGACGTCAAAGACGCAGCTACAAACACCGGCCACCAGTGCTTTGCGTCAACTACGCGACAGAAGCAGAATCGGTGGATGGTGGTCTTCTGGAATTGCAATCTGGCAAACAACGAATCTTGTATGAATCGCATCCCGCTCCTGGTTCAAATGGCAGGCCGAACCAGCACCCGTCCATCCACGACGATGGTGGCACCAGCGATGTAAGCTGCGGCATCCGCTGTCAGAAAGTATGCAACCGGGCCAAATTGCGTTGACGCGGACCCGGAACGAAGCGAAGTCGAGAGCAGCCTCACGAGTCAGTGCAAGGAATCCCGCATTTGCGGCAGCATAGGGTGTGCGCCAGTCGCGAATACACACAATTGCTGTGCGATCACGACATCCGGATCAGCATGTCACGCAAGGCGATCCTTGGGACAACGCGGCCTGCAAGTCGTTTCTCAAAACGCTGAAGTACGAGGAAGTTTGCCGGACGGAATGTCGCGACTTGTCTGACGCCCAGGCCAGCATCGGTTCAAGGCGCAGTTCAACCCACTAACACCGCAGAAGACCTAAGTTTTCCTGGTCCAGTTTCCCGGGGTGGGTCAGCCTTGGGGCTCTAGCATTTCCGCTGAATCAGTTTGTTGGGCACGCCATACCGTCCTTCGATCAAGAGACTCCGCAGGGCTCTCGCGAGTACCGATTTCACTAGCCAGGACGTCAAGCTCATTCGTCGTCGGTACCTTGATCTATCACCATTTGGAGGTATACAGCCTTCCAATCGTGGTGTTACCGTCGCGGCACCGTTACATACTTGCGCGTGTCAGCCCCTCGACTCAAGATTATGACTCGTGAGATCCCAGTGCCCCTGCTTGGGGATGCAATTCGATGTGGCGAGGGTCACTCAAAGGGCGGCACGGGAATAATCGAGAAAGGGGTGGGTTGGTGGGTGTGGCAGTTCAACGCGGGCATCCACCGTATGGCAGAGAGCTTCCTTCGAATCTCGCGGTGTGCAACGAGGTCAAGCATGGAAAAGGATCATGCTGACCTGTACTTGGGCCATGGCATCCGAATCTAGTTTCCAAAACGGATCTGCGAGTCAAGCGCGGAAACTTGGGACAGTAAAATGCAGTTTGTCCCACGTTACGATCTTCGCTTGTGCACCTCCGGAGGCGACTTACATCGCTTCGCGTGCCGGTTATGACTTCGTTGGATACCGCATTATTCCGATGGGTTTGGCCGGGGAGCGAAACTATGAGCTGGCTCGAAACAAGGTTATGCTTCAGCAAACCAAGCGTGCACTCGCCGAGACGGGCCTCGGAGTCCACGATATTGAGCTGGCGAGGATCGCTGATTGCGTCGATGTGAGATCCTACGCGCCCGCGCTGGAAACGGCCGCCGAGTTGGGTGCGCGCCACGTAGTTGCCAGTATCTGGACGCCACGGCAGGGTTACGCAAGGGACTGCCTTTCTGAACTCTGCGACCTGGCCAAGGCGGTCGGTTTGGTGGTTAACCTTGAGTTCGTCACGTTTGCGTCTGTCACCAATCTTCAGGAGGCTATAGATGTCTGCCGTGCCGTTAATCGTGAGAACTGCGGCATCCTGGTGGACACCCTTCACTTTGCCCGCTCGCGCGTCAGGCTGGAGGAGTTGGACGCCGTACCGCGCGAATGGTTCCACTTCGCGCACGTCTGTGACGCGCCCAAAGAGATTCCGCCCACCACCGAGGGCCTGGTACATACCGCGCGCGAAGCTCGGTTGCCTCCTGGCGAAGGAGGCATTGATGTTGCTGCCATTGTGAACCGGCTGCCCGAAATCCCCTATTCGATCGAGATTCCCAACCTCGAGCGGGTCAAGGAATTAGGCTACTTGGAGCATGCGCGGCGTTGCCTGGCGAGTACAAAGAAATACCTCTGCGCTCACCCACGCGAATAACTTGAGCACAAGCCTGGTCTGGCGCTTGCGTGTCGTTGTACCGGAAAGGACACCAGCTAGAAGCCGTATAATCGTGCGGCCCTCGATTGGTTATGGAGTGGGCTTCAGCCCCTACGGATCTTCCTTTGCCCTCAGCGGCTGCAGCCACTCTTCCAGAAACTCCGGCTCGGCACGGTTAAAACCGCGCCTGACGGCAACCTATAACAGGTATTGCAACAGCTTCTAGTCTAGCCGTCATGACGGCTGGACTCCCTGGGCAGGGCGTTCACATTCGCAAAGGGACTGACCCTCCTGCCTCTAACGGCGGGTTCATATTTCAGTTTGGTGTGGTGGTTGTTACTGGGCATGACTCGAAACATTCGGCTACCTTCGCGGCCTCGATGTGACAGTGTGAATCGCACGTTCGCCGAATTCAAAGAGGAGTTACTGCAATGATGAGTTCACGGGAACGTGTGAATCTTGCGCTGAACCACCAGGAAGCAGATCGAATTCCCCTGGATCTGGGAGGATCGGTCACATCAGGGATGCATGTGACTACAGTTTATCTGCTTCGACAAGCGTTGAAGCTTGATCCTCCAGGCACGCCTGTGAGAGTAACTGAACCATATCAGATGCTGGGGGAGATCAAGCCAGACCTCATGGAAGCCTTAGGAGTTGATGTTGTTGCCTTAGGTTCAAATAGGACTCTTTTCGGCTTCGATAACGAGGGATGGAAGCCGTGGACCTTCTTTGACGGAACGCCAGTTCTGGTCCCGAAGGGCTTTAACACTGAGCCCGAGCCTAACGGTGACATTCTGATGTATCCGGAAGGAGACAAGTCCGTTCCGGCCAGTGCGCGTATGCCCAAGAATGGTTTGTACTTCGACGCCATCATAAGGCAAGAGCCGATCGACGACAGCAAGCTGAACGTAGAAGATAACTTGGAGGAATTCGGGCCGATTTCGGATGAAGAACTGGCGTACTTTGAGCGCGAGGCAGAAAGGCTTTATAGAGAGACCGATAAAGCAATCCTGGCGACATTTGTAGGCCCAGATTTCGGCGATATCGCACTAGTTCCTGGGGTCTCGATAAAGCATCCCAAGGGTATTCGGGATGTGGAGGAATGGTACGTCAGCCTCGCAACGCGCCGGGACTATGTTTACAGGATTTTCGAGCGCCTGTGTGAGATTGGACTGAAGAACCTGGAAAAGCTCTGGCCGGTTGTGGGCGATAGGGTCGCCGTAGTGCAGGTAGCAGCGGCAGATTTCGGCGCGCAGAATGGTCCGTTCATTTCCCTGCGTGCGTATCGAGACCTGTTCAAGCCTTTCCATAAGCAATGGAATGATTGGATCCACCGGAATACCACGTGGAGGACGTTCTTCCACTCCTGCGGTTCCATGCGGGCTCTGCTCCCAGATTTCATCGAGGCAGGGTTTGAGGTCTTCAACCCTGTTCAGTGCTCGGCAGCGGAGATGGACCCGGTGGGATTGAAGAGAGATTTCGGGGATCACATCACATTCTGGGGAGGAGGGGTCGATACCCAACGCACCTTGCCCTTCGGAACGCCGGAAGACGTCCGCAAGGAATTGCGCGAGCGCATTAGGGCATTCGGCCCGGGCGGCGGGTTCGTTTTCAACACAGTCCACAACGTTCAGGCACGTGTGCCCATCGAGAATGTCCTGGCAATGTACGAAAGCGTGCGTGAATTTGGAGGCTACCCGGTCCAGTGAGGCAAGCGCGGATCTACAGGATGGCCTGCTTTGACTGCCTGAAATGCCAACCCTGTTAAGAAAGGGGGGTAAGTTCAAAATGAGGTGCTCACGGTCATATTTGCTTTTCTTAGTTGTTCTCCTGTCGGTCGTTGCTTTTCAAGTGAAAGCGCTGCGCGCGCAGGAGGTTTACACCAACTCTCAGTTGCCTTGGCATCCGGCGGTGCTGGATGCGCAAGGAAAACTGCTAGCTTGGCATCATCCGGAAAAGAACTTGGGTTATGACCAATTCGTCAGATTGGCCTGGGATTTCCTGGAACATAAGGTTCCGATTGACGCCAAAACGGGCGTCAAGGTGTATCTCACCAGTTCGATCTACGACGGGAAGACGCTGCAAGGGACTGGCTGGCGAAACAACCCGGCCAGCACCTTTGCGCATTTCGTTGACTTCCTGCTGAGTTGGTATCCTTACTCTGGGGATGAAGAGGCCATCGGTGTCGTGCGGGGGATGCTGGATTACCAACTTGCCCATGGCACGACTCCTATGGACTGGAAGTGGCCGGGTGTCCCCATCCCGACCGCCTGTGGCGGCGACAAGGAGTACGGTCGCTGCTTTCGAATCACGCCGGTCGACTACGTCGGGGGTATCGAAACGGACAAGCTCGGCGAATTGGGCTTGGCCTACATCCAGTTCTACGAAATGACGGGCGAGCGCAAATACCTGGACGCGGGCCTGCAATGCGCCAAGGTGCTGGCTGAAAATGTTCGCCCCGGGGACGCTCTTAATTCTCCCTGGCCTTTCCGGGTTGACGCGCGCACTGGAAGTGTCTTCGCAGGAGAGCAATATGGGGGCATGGTCGTGGCGTCCGTGCGGCTGTTCGAAGAGTTGACGCGCCTCGGCTTGGGGGATACGGCATCGTTTAAGAAGGCACGGGATTTGGCTTGGGATTGGATACAGAAGCATCCCCTCAATCGAACCAGCCAGGCTTGGGACAACTGGAGCGGCTACTACGAAGATGATCCGACAGACACCATCAAGACCAGCGACATGAACCCCATGATGACCTCCTACTACCTTCTTACCCACGACGACCCCTCCGTGGTCAATGAGCAATGGGAGATCCACGTCGGCCGTCTGATCGACCGCAGCCGGCTGCTCTTGGGACGTGGCCCGTTCTTCGGAGCCTGGGGCATTGACGAGGGCGTACGCCCGGACGGGGGGGTCATCGGTGCCTGGGGGAACCCTGCATTATTACCTCCAGGGGGAGAACTTCTGGGCACTTACGGCCGAGGCTGCTGCTCCCGGGTAGGATTGAGCTGCCGCAGTGCCCAGTGGGGCGCCATCAACGCCATATTCTTCGAGAAGACCGGCGACGGCCATGCGCGCGAAAACGCCTTCCGATCACTGAACTACGCGACCTACTTCGCCGCGTCCGACGGCAAGATCAGCTGTTGCGGGAGGGGCTCAGGAGGTGACTACTGGTTTGAAGATGGATATGCCGACGCGGGTCGTAGCTTCATGTGGGCGATGGGCGCGGTGCCGGAATTCGCCCCGATCGGCCAGGACCACCTTCTCCGCTCGTCTTCCGTAGTTCAGAAAGTGAGCTACGGGAATCGGAAGGTGGAGTACCGAACGTTTGACAATGCGGGGGCCGAAGTTCTTCGGTTGAGTTTCAAGCCGGTCCGAGTGACAGCGCAAGGGACAGCCTTGGCGGAGCGCAACGATCTCAAAGAAGAAGGCTACACAGTGCGAGCCTTACCAGATGGTGATTACATTGTTCGCCTGCGTCGCGTCAAATCCAAGGAGGCGCGTATCTCGGGCGACTAGAGAAGTTCCATAAATAATATAGCATTCAAAGAGCGGCCTTTTGTGGCAGAGCGGGCTCACGCGTGCTCTACCGATTTCGATCCGCAAGCGCATTCTGGAATTCTACGAACGCGGTCGGAGCACGCGGGGAATCGCGCACTTTTCCGGCTTGTGCGTCGCAGCGGCGGATGCGGTGCAGGCCGCGCGACCCGGCGGGACGAGCCCTCTATTAGCGGCGCATGGCGACCGTCGAACCGGTGATCGGGGTGCTGAAGGAACAGGGCGGAATGCGACGCTTCCACTTGCGGGGCTTGGCTAAGGTAGGGACCGAACTGGGTCTCGCGGCCACCGCCTGCAACCTCACGCGGCTGTGCGCACGCTGCCGGACGGGAGTCGCCAGCCCTAAACACACCCGCCGCAAGCTTGAAAATAACCACCTTGGGAAGAAGCGAGGTTCATAGATTCCATATGGAGCGTCACCATCGTGTCCGGACCGAAACACAAAACCCGTCCTCACACGAACTCTTTAGTCGTGCGGCTCGAGGTTGGTGACGGAGCGGGCTTTAGCCCCTGAGGCTTTGCTTTGGCCCTCGGAGACTAAAACCGCTCCCCTCGAGACTTCAGCTCGGCACGGTTAGAACCGTGCTTGGCACGGTTAGAACCGTGCTCTGACGGCGGCTTATAACAGGTTTTGCAGCTGCTTGTAGATAGCCGCGCGGCAGCGTAACACACTTGCAGATATAGATGTCAGGGTAAACGCCGTCATAAGCTTTGCTCGGGAGGAGTTCCATGATTCGCAGGGCCTTCAGCGCTCTCAGCATAGCGTTCATCGCCGCGACCGCTCAGACCGCGGACTCAGTTCGGTTCAATCGCGACATTCGTCCAATCATGTCGGACACCTGCTTCCGGTGCCACGGCCCCGATAAAAGCTCTCGGATGGCCGACCTGCGGCTCGACCTCCGCGACGAGGCTTTGAAAAAGACCGAGTCTGGAATCATTCCGATAGTCCCCGGAAAACCAGATGAGAGCGAAATCGTGCGGCGCGTTCTTTCCGACAATGCGGTAGTCAGAATGCCTCCCGACTGGTCTCACAAAGTCTTGACTGAGAAACAAAAGGAAACCGTCCGGCAGTGGGTGGCCGAAGGGGCGAAGTACGAGGGCCATTGGAGCTTTCAGCCTGTCCGCCGCCCTGAGGTGCCTGAAGTGAAGGATTCCGGGGCGCCCATCCGAAATCCCATCGACAATTTCATTCAGGCGCGCCTTATCAAAGAGGGGCTAGAACCCTCACACGAGGCCGACCGGCACATTCTGATTCGTCGTGTCACACTAGACTTGACTGGGTTGCCTCCAACGCCCGCCGAAATTGAAGCGTTCATCAATGACAATTCCCGGGACGCCTATGAAAAGGTTGTGGACCGCTTGCTGACCACCCCTGCCTATGCCGAAAAGCAGGCCCTCTATTGGCTCGACGCTGTGCGCTTCGCAGATACAAGAGGATTCCATAACGACGTCGAACAGCCCGCCTGGCCATTCCGGGATTATGTCCTAAAGGCCTTCCGGGACAACGTGCCCTTCGACCAGTTCACCCGGGAACAGCTCGCTGGAGACCTCCTCCCAAACCCTAACAATGATCAACTGGTCGCCACCGCATTCAATCGTGTTCTCCGCACCTCGGAGGAGGGTGGCATCCAGGACAAGGAATATCTGGCCAAATACGGAGCGGACCGCGTGAGAACCATCGCCAGCGCCTGGCTTGGCCTGACGATGGGTTGCGCCGAATGCCATGACCACAAGTTCGACCCCGTGAAGACCAGGGACTTCTACTCAATGAAGGCCTTTTTTGCCGACATCAAAGAGACCGGCATTCTGCCTGCCTCAGGCCCGGACGCGTACGCAATCACGCTTCGAATTCCAAGTGAAGAACAATCCCGCCGAGCCGAACAGTTGAAAACAGAGATTCAAGCCGCGCAAAAGATCCTGGAGGAGAAGACCGATAGCCTAATCGACTCCGCCTGGGAGAGGAGGATTCTCGACGACCAGAGGGCTGGTCGTCTCAAGTGGCACTATCAGCGCCCCGTCTCGGCCCACTCCAAGAATGGCACGACCCTGACCATCTTCAACGACGAATTACTGGTCCGCAATGTCATGATTAAACCTGATAATAGCGCCGGGTCACTCCAGGAGATCTCCAAGCCGGGCAACGGAATCGTCGTTGCGAACGGCCCCAACCCCGATAACGAAACATACACGATTACGTTGAAGCCGGGCGCGGGAACCTGGACAGCTCTGGCTGTGCAGACCATGCAGGACGAATCGTTGCCTGCGGCTCGGCAGGGGCGCGGCGCTGACCGCTTCGTGCTGACGGAAGTTTCCGCGGAACTTTCTCAAGGCAGAAAGAGTCCCGCGCGGAAACTGGACTTCTCGCTCGCCACTTATTTGGGCACCCCGTATTTTCCCGAAAACCCACCGGGGGCGGCCATTGACGGCAACCCCTCGACGGGCTGGGCGGGTACAGCCCGTGAGGGCACGGATCCCTTCCTTGCATTACGCTTTTCCCAACCCGTAACTACTGATTCAGACACCTCGCTCATTATTCGTCTGCATTTCGATTCCTTGCTAAGGCGTGCCGCGATCGGGCAAGTGCGGCTGGCACTCTCCACGGGCGAGTATGCATTTCCCGAAACTGGTGATAGTGCCCTGGAAGCCGGACTTCAGTCGAAAGGGCGCCTCCCTCGTGGTGGGACCATCGGAGGCGTGCCCAAAGATGTCATGGATGCCCTCAAGGTCCCGCGAGAACAGCGAAATGCGGAGCAGGCGAAACTGGTCCGTGCGCATTTCCAATGGTCCGAGCCTCGGCTGCTACCCGAGCTTTCCAAACTGGAGCAGCTCAAAACCGCGCAAGAAATTTTGAACCAGGAGATCCCTCGCGTGATGGTCACGCGGGCGGACGAGCCCAAGGTCACCCGGATCCTCGCACGTGGAAACTGGATGGATGATTCAGGGGAGATCGTTCAGCCGGCAGTGCCCGAGTTTCTGGGACATGTCGAAGCCGGAGGTCGGCGCGCGACGCGACTGGATCTGGCGAATTGGCTCATCTCGAGGGAAAACCCCATGACCGCGCGAGCCTTCGCTAACCGCCAATGGCGGATGCTGTTCGGAACGGGCCTCTCCAAGGTGCTCGACGACCTCGGTTCACAGGGTGAATGGCCCACGCATCCTGAACTGCTCGACTGGCTGGCGGCCGAATTCATGGAGCCGACATGGCAGGCCGGAGGCACTCAACCCTGGGACATCAAACACCTGCTGCGCACGATTGTCTTGAGCCACACCTACCGCCAGTCCTCGCTGAGCACGCCAGAGCTCGATGAGCACGACCTCGCCAACCGCTTACTGGCCCGGCAGAGCCGGATTCGCGTGGAAGCGGAAACTGTCCGCGACATAGCCCTGGAAGTCTCCGGGCTACTTTCGCGAAAGTTCGGGGGACCCAGCGTCAACCCTTCTCAACCTGAAGGCTACCTCACTGCCCTGAACTTCCCCAAGCGAGGCTATTCCCGCAGCCACGGCGAAGACCTTTACCGCCGGGGTCTCTATACCTACTGGCAGCGGACGTTCCTTTTGCCCAGCCTGTTGGCCTTCGATGCCTCGCCGCGCGAGGAATGCACAGTGAATCGCAGCTATTCCAACACTCCGTTGCAAGCATTGGTTTTGCTTAACGATCCCGTGTTCGTGGAAGCCGCGCGGACGCTGGCGGAAAACATGATCCAGAAGGGCGGACCGTCGCTTTCGGGCCGCATCGAATGGGCTTATCTGAGGGCTCTGGGGAGGAAGCCCACCGCGAGCGAACTGAAGATTCTTTCCGATCTGCACCGCAAGACATTGGCGGATTTCTCAAAGACTCCAAGCAAGGCGCGAGAATTGAGTCACGTGGGCGATACGCAGCCATCGAAGGCGGTCAACCCCGTTCGTCTCGCCGCCATGACCACCGTGGCGCGCGCGATCTTGAATCTTCATGAGACGATTACACGGAATTAACGGAGGAAGCGATGATAGATTCAGAGAAGACCAACCAGCAACTTCGCCGCAGAGCCTTTTTGGCTCGCGGAGCCTCTGGATTGGGCGTGCTGGCGCTTAATTCCCTGATGAATCCCAGGCTATTCGCCTGGGAAAAGCCCTTCAATCGTCTAGCGTCGCTGGGAGCGATCAACCCGCTCCACCACTTGCCCAAGGCCAAGCGCGTGATCTATCTCTATCAGGCTGGCGGGCCTTCGCACCTCGAAACGTTCGATCCCAAACCCAAGCTCGCGGAGCTGAACGGCCAGGGAATGCCCGAATCCTTTACGAAAGGCCAGCAAGTCGCCCAACTACAGGGGAAGCCGCTTCTGTGCTTCGGCCCCCAGCACGCCTTCAAGCGTTTCGGGAAATCCGGCATCGAGATCATGGAACACTTCCCCCACATTGGGAGTGTGGCGGATGACATCTGCGTCATTCGCTCGATGTTCACCGAACAGATCAACCATGATCCCGCGCACACCCTCATGAACACCGGATCGATCATTGCCGGCCGGCCCAGCATGGGCTCATGGGTTGTTTACGGCCTGGGGTCGGAGGCGAGTGACCTGCCAGGCTATGTGGTTCTGGTTTCCTCCGGCAAAGGCGGCCAAATGCAGCCCATCGCCAACCGCCAGTGGTCTTCGGGATTTCTTCCGAGCAAGTACCAAGGCGTTAAGTTCAACTCCTTCGGCGACCCGGTCCTCTATATTCAGAATCCCGACGGGATGGACCGCAATATTCAAAAAGCGTCCGTGGATGCTATCAATGCCCTCAACAAGGTCGAATACGAAACCGTTCGTGACCCTGAAATTCTGACACGCATTGCCCAATACGAACTGGCTTTTAAGATGCAAGCAAGCGTTCCGGATCTGATGGACACAAGCAAGGAGCCATCGTCGGTACTGGAGGCATACGGCGCGAAGCCAGGAGACGGCTCATACGCCTCCAATTGCCTCCTGGCACGGCGGCTGGCCGAGCGAGGTGTGCGCTTTATCCAGCTCTATCACCGCGACTGGGACCATCACGGATCCATCAAAAGCGATGTAGTCATCAAGGCGCAAGAAGTTGACCGCCCCACCGCCGCGCTCATCAACGACCTGAAGCAACGCGGAATGTTTGACGACACGATCATCCTCTGGGGCGGTGAATTTGGGCGCACACCGATGTCCCAGGGCGGGGACGGCCGCGATCACCACATCAAAGGCTTCTCCTACATGGTCGCTGGCGGCGGTTTCAATGGCGGGATGACTTACGGAAACACCGATGAACTCGGCTATGCCGCCGTGGAAAAGCCGGTGAGCGTTCATGACCTTCATGCTACGATCCTGCACCTGCTGGGCATCGAACACGAACGGATGACGGTCAAGTTCCAAGGACTCGACGCTCGCCTGACGGGTGTTTCAGGAGAAGTCGTGAGGGGAATCCTGGCCTGATTCCATCCCACGAGCCGGCATGCTCAGAATCCGCTCCAGGTTGACTCACCTCATGTTTGCCGGGCCAGCTGCGACAGATCCACACGGCGGTCTGAGGGGCAGCGGCTTAGCAGTAATGACGGCCGGACTCCTGGGAGGCTGGCGGGTTTCCTTGAGCAGCTCCCCGTCAACCGCTATCCACGCCTTCACGGTAATGACACCGTTACTTGCTTGCGAGCGATTTGTGAGAGTGGTTGCATCGAGCGATTCCGCAGTTTACTCGGACAGCAACGACCGACTACAACAAAAGGAGTTGTCGATCCCGTGATGAAGAACAGGTGGCCTGCGGTATCCCTGAAGGGGATTGCCGTTCTGGCCTTATCCGCCATGATACCGTGGCTTGGAGCGGTTTCCGGGACACGAGCAGATTCGGGCAAGATTGATTTTGTCAGGGACATCCAGCCGATTTTCGAAAAGTCCTGTTTCAGTTGCCACGGTGCCAAGGTCCAGATGGGAGGCCTGCGGCTGGACTCTAAAGAACTGGCCCTCCGAGGCGGCCAATCGGGCCAGGTTATTCGTCCGGGAAACGCCACCGACAGCATTCTCTATCAACGCATTATTGGAGCGGGAGACCAGGCCAGAATGCCAATGGGTGGCGACCCCCTGGATGCCGCGCAAATCAAACTGGTCCAGGCCTGGCTTGATCAGGGAGCCGTTTGGCCCGAAGGCGTGGGCGCCGAGGCCGCGGAAATCAAAAAGCATTGGGCCTACGTCGCACCCCTTCGCCCTGATTTACCGTCGACACGGCCTTCTGCCTGGCCCCGCAACGCCATGGATCATTTCGTCCTGGCGCGGCTTCAGGAGGAGGGCCTGACGCCCTCTCCGGAAGCCGACCGTGTCACGCTCTTGCGTCGGCTCAGCCTGGATCTGACCGGTTTACCCCCCACGATCCAGGAGGTGGATGACTTCCTGAAAGACACCAGTGGCAAGGCTTATGAGAAACAAGTGGAACGTCTCCTGGCTTCGCCGCACTACGGTGAGCGCTGGGGACGTCACTGGCTGGATGCGGCGCGATATGCCGATTCCGATGGCTACGAAGCAGACAAGCAGCGGCAGGTGTGGTTCTACCGCGACTGGGTGATCCAAGCCCTCAATCATGATCTGCCCTACGACCGGTTCATCATCGAGCAACTAGCCGGTGACTTGCTCCCCAATCCCACGCAAGATCAGATCGTGGCGACGGGATTTCTACGGAACTCCATGATCAATGAGGAAGGTGGCGTCGATCCCGAGCAGTTCCGCATGGAAGCGATGTTCGACCGCATGGATGCGATCGGCAAGAGTGTCCTCGGCGTCACCATCCAGTGCGCTCAGTGCCACAACCACAAGTACGATCCCCTCACCCAGGAAGAGTATTACCGGCTGTTCGCTTTCTTGAACGACTCCCATGAAGCCAACATCGCCGTTTACACTCCGGAAGAGCAAATGAAGCGGGCGGAGCTTTTTCGGAAGATTGGTGAGATCGAAGCCGACCTGCAACATCGCCATCCGGACTGGCGGGAGCGTATGGCAGCCTGGGAAAACGAAGTGAGCAGGACTACCCGGCCTGAATGGGTTGTCGTGAAGCCTGTCATCGATGACACCACGGCAGGCGGTCAGAGGTACCAGCTCATGCCGGACGGCTCCTTTCTGGCCCAGGGGTACGCGCCCCCCAAGCTGCATCCTAGATTCACAGTCACCACGGATGTCCAGAACATCCGGGCCTTTCGGCTGGAACTCTTGAACGACCCCAACCTGCCTTTGGGTGGCCCCGGTCGTTCGATCAAGGGGACTGCGGCATTAACGGAGTTTGAGGTAGAAGCTGCACCAGCCGACGCACCCGAAAAAGCCGTCGCGGTGAAGATCGTGAACGCCACCGCTGACATCAATCCGCCCGAGACTCCCCTGGACGCAATTTTTTATGACAAGACGGATCGTTATCGGGTGACCGGTCCTGTCGCTTTTGCTATCGATGGCAAGGAAGAGACGGCATGGGGAATCGACGGTGGACCGGCGCGGCGCAATTTGCCACGCAAGGCCGTCTTTGTCGCGGAAGCCCCGATCTCCAACCCGCAGGGAACCACCTTGAGCTTCTATCTGGACCAGAAGCACGGCGGCTGGAACAGCGATGACAATCAGACTCACAACCTGGGACGCTTTCGCCTGTCCATCACCTCGGCACCCGATGCGGTCGCCGACCCCCTGCCCCAGAA
>JBFMEW010000054.1:0-30510 GCA_040753175.1 Acidobacteriota bacterium
CCGCGTGGCAGGCGTAGTTGACCAGCAGCGCCCGCGGGACTCCCTTGTCATCCTCCACCCGCAGCAGCAGAAACTCGGAATCCACCGGCCCATAAGGCACGCGGTCCAGGTTGTTGAAGACCGCCCGAGCGCGGCCGTTTTCGCGAACCACCAGACGGTTGTATCCCAACGGAATCGACCCGCGCCCAAGGCTCAGGCGGGCCGCAAACAGTGACTGGGAGGCTTGCCGCACGGCCTCGAACACTTTGCCCTCCACCTCCTTCAGGTAAGGCGTGCCGGGAAGGTTCTCTTCATCGTCGGCGGTCAGAAAGGCCGGCGCGGAGTGGGTGTGCGAGGCGGCCAGCAGCAGCACCGGAATCCCAAGCTTTTCTGCCACATCGTGCGGCAGCCTCTCAGACACCAGGTTGCCGAGGTCCAAGCTAACGATGGCGACGCGCTTCTCACCCGTGGCCAGCACCAGCGCTTTGGCAAAAAGTGGATCATGGGTGCCGTTGGCCACGTTGCCGGGACTGCACTGGCGTTTGCCATAGCCGTACATCGGCAGCAGTGAGGTGGGAGTTATCTCGACACGAGCCATCCCCGCTTCTAACCTGGCCTCCATGGCCGCCGCAAAACAGGGAAACAGCCAGATCATCATCAGTGTGGCCGTCAACCGGAACCTCAGTCTCTGTCTCTCGCACATCGGATCTTTACCTCGTTCTCGAAACGCACTTCCACTGACTTCCCGAGAGGGACCCCGCAGAAAACAGGTCTCAGCACCCGATTCCGCGGCGCCTGGCGACAACGCAGGCGGCATCACTCAAAACAGACTGGTGGTTTGGGACGTCTTGGTGGCTGAAGGGTTCGCCTGGCAGCCGCTAGGTCAGAATCGCCTGGATCGGCTGGCCGTAATCCATCTCAAGACGCTTCTGGCCCGGAACTTCCAACCTTCGGGGATCAAGCCCCAGCTGGTGGAGCAGCGTGGCATGAATGTCTGTGACGTAGTGCCGGTCCTGAACGGCGTGAAAGCCCAGTTCGTCGGTGGCCCCATGGGCGATTCCGCCCTTGATCCCGGCACCGGCCATCCAACAGGAGAAACCGAAGGGATGGTGGTCGCGACCGCCATTTTCCCCTTCGACTCCCGGAGTCCGGCCGAACTCCGTGGCCCACACTACGACCGTCTCATCCAGCAGCCCACGCCGCTTCAGATCTTTGATCAGTCCGGCGATCGGCTTGTCCACCTGTGCGCATAACTTGGTGTGGTTCTTCTTGAGCTCGGAGTGCGCATCCCAGGCGTTCTTTCCGGTGCCGTGGAAAACTTGCACAAAACGCACGCCTCGCTCCACCAACCGCCGCGCTGTGAGACACTGCTGACCGAAAGACTTGGTTTCCTCCTGGTCGAGGCCGTAGAGCCTCTGGGTCTCGGGGCTCTCTTCCGCAAATTTGAAAACCTCCGGAATGGCGGTCTGCATCCGGAAGGCCAGCTCATACGATTTGACACGAGCGCGCAGCCCCGGATCGTCGGGATATTGGACTCCCGCCAGACGGTTCAGTCGTTCCAGAAACTGAAACTCCCGAACCTGCTCCTCCTGGTACACGTCCGATCCGGGATTGGCGTAGGGCAACGGATTCAGCGGGTCGACCTCCAGCTGGACTCCGGCATGCTCCGGTCCAAGGTAGTTGCCGCTCACGGTGGCGCTCCCGCCACAACACGGACTGGGCATTTCGCCCAGAACCAAAAACTGGGGCAGGTTGTCATTCAGGGACCCCAAGCCGTAGTGCACCCACGACCCGATAGAGGGGAAGAAGCCCTGGAAGACGTGACGGCCGGTATGGAACTGAAGCTGAGCGGCGTGGTCGTTATCCGTAGTCCATACCGAGCGGATGATGGCCAGGTCGTCCACGCACTCGCCCAGGTGCGGCCACCAATCGCTTACTTCGATCCCACTCTGCCCATGCTTGCGATAACCAACCTGCAGAGGGTAGAGCTTGGTCATCATTTTGCGCTGACCGGCTACAAACTCCACCACGTTCTTCTTGGTAAACGGCGAATCCAGGACATCCTTGTGTGGTGTTTCGTCGATGCTCAGCCCGGCATATTTGTTGAGCGCGGGTTTGGGATCAAACGATTCGATATGGCTCACACCTCCCAGCATGAACAGCCAAATCACCCGCTTGGCTTTGGGCGCGAAGTGCGGATTGCCGTCCGGAGGAGACCAGGTTGCCGCCCCGTGGGTATCGGCACGCAGGACGCCGTCGCGGAAAAACATGGCGCCCAGAACCAGCCCGGTAAAGCCCATCCCACAGTCAGCCAGGAAGACACGCCGATTGACTCGGCCACAGCAGCTGGATTGATGGGATAGAGGTTTGAGATGATGCATGAGTCACTCCTATCGAATCGTCACAAAATCGTTGTGATTAAACAAAACATGAACCAGATTTTCCCGGGCACGCCCGCTGGCATCGCCGGCAGGTGGAACCGAGCCGGCCGTGCCGGTTTTCAAAACCGTCAGTTGGTCCGGCGAGCGGAATAAAGCAGCTTGCTCGACCAAAAACTGGCGGCTCTCCTTGAGCTCGGATGCGGTTGGGACTCTCCCCAACGTGGTTTCGAAAGCTGTCTTGATGAAGTCCGCATCCGAATTGCCGGAACCCAGCTTCTCCGAGATCTCCCGAGCCAACAGGCGTGACAAGGACCGGCTCAGCTTGCTGTTGGCCAGGGCCAACGCCTGTTGCGGGACAATGCTCTCCTCCCGCTTGTAACAATCCGTCGGGTCAGGAGCGTTAAAAAGCTTCAGGAAGACGGCCTGAGAGTCGGGGGTGTGATGGAAATACAAACTGCGCCGATAGAGGTGCTCCGCTCTCTCCTGGTCCAATTCCGGGCCACCCATGGTTAAATCCAGCCGGCCGGAGAGGCTCAGCAAACTATCCCGCACGACCTCTGCCTCCATCCTCTGCGGGTTCATCTTCCAGAAGTAATGGTTTTCAGGATCGGATCTCGGGCCCCGATGATCCGGGTGAGCGGCCGAAGAACGCATCCGGTAGGTGCTGCTGGTGACCATCAGGCGATGGATGGCCTTCATGCTCCAACCCTGGTCCATGAATTCACAGGCGAGCCAGTCCAGCAGCTCCGGGTGAGAGGGTGGCCTGCCGTTGAGTCCGAAATTGGCGACCGTGGGTACCAGAGGGTTGCCGAAATGCCGCATCCAGATTTGATTGATGGCCACCCTGGAGGTCAACGGGTTCTCGCTGCTCACCATCCAGCGCGCCAGAGCCAGCCTTCGCCCACTGCTCGATTTCGGATACATTTCTCCGATCGGCGTATATTCTTCTTGAGGCTTGCTCAGGGCGGTCTGAGCGGCTTCCAGATCTTTCTTGGCCGTGGCGAGCTTTTTGTTGCGATCCTTCTCAGCCTCCTGGCTGTCCGGCTTTGGCAGCAGCAGCACTTCGTTGAGCTTCTGCTGGGCCTGCAACAGGTTCTCCTGAGCCTTCAACAGTTGATAGCGTCCCTCCGCCTCGCCGGCGGCCTTGGCCAGAGATTCCGTCTGAGGATCAGGCGTACTCCCATATTTGGCGCGGTCCGCCGCAATTCTTGCCTCCAGCGCGGGCAAATAGGCCTGGGCCGAGCGCAACTTCTTTTCCGCCAATGCCACCGCCGCCTCGGCTTTTCGAAGGGCGACCGCGGGTTCCTCTTCGGGCAACTGATCGATCCACCGCCGGATCAGCGCGATCTCAGATTCGGGCAGGGGGGCGCTGCCATACGGCATCCTCGGCGTTCTTTTGCCCTCGATGAACAGGACCAACGGACTCTCTTCGCTGTTGCGGGGGAGCACCGCCGGCCCGGCTTGACCCCCATCGAGAATCGAAGCCAACGAATCCAAGGCCAACCCGTTTCTGGCATTGCCGCTACGATGACACGTCACGCAATTCTTTTCAAAAATCGGAGTGATCTGCTTCGCAAAATCGATCTCGGCGTGCCCGGCGGCCGAATCTTCACCCGCCGCCGGACCGGGGGCCGCGGCGCTGATCAACGACGGCAAGCGCGAGGTGGAACTCATCGCCATCCGGTGTTGGGCCGCCTTCAACGCTTCGTTCGACTTGGCGAGGCCCTCCTCAGCTTGGGTGATGGCCTCCTGTGCCTGTCTGACCAGGTCTTGCTGCACGTAGTCTCGCAGCGGAGGATAGGCCGCCTCGGCCGGGAGAGAAATGGGCTCGATCTTGAGATTGGCGCCGCCCAACGCTTCCGGGACGCCGGGCCTCAGCGGATGCTCCTTGTCCGGGCTCTTCTCGTCGCCTCGGATGAAGCGGTAAGTTTCAGCATAGATGGCCGGCAAGAAAGGATCCTTGGTAGTCGCCTCGCGTGGCTCTGCGTCGTAGGCACGGGGAATTCCGTTTTTGGTTAAATCCGCTTCCCCTGGCGCGGGATCCAGGCGTACGTCATAAGGTTCAAAAAACGCCCGGAAACGATAGTATTCCTCCTGAGCGATGGGGTCGTACTTGTGGTCGTGGCAGCGCGCGCACTTCATCGTGATGCCCAGAAAGCCCGCGGCGGCGTGCTCCACTGTCTCCTGTAGCCAGGCATTTCGATTGAAGCGATACCAGGAGCGGGCCAAATATCCGGTAGCCCGCAGCGTCTTGACATCGGTTGGCGCCACCTCATCGCCGGCGAACATCTCCACGATCATTTGGTCGTAGCCCTTGTCCTGGTTGAGGGCTTCGATGATCCAATCGCGCCACTGCCAGATATGGGGCTGGCTGTTGCGAACCTGGCTGCCGAATCCATACCAGTCGCTGTAGCGCCACACATCCATCCAGTGCCGGCCCCAGCGCTCGCCGTACTGCGGGCTCGAAAGGAGGAGGTCCACTACTTTCTCGTAGGCATCGGAAGAGCGGTCGGCCACGAAGGCATGAGTCTGTTCCGGCGTGGGTGGAATCCCGATCAGGTCCAGGTACACCCGTCGCAGCAGCACCGCCTTCTCGGCAGGCGGCGCGGGAGTCAAACCCATCTCCTCGTGCCTGGCGGCCACAAAGGCATCAATGGCATTGCGAACCCACGACTGATTCTTCACACGGGGCACCACCGGACGCTTTGGAGTCTGGAATGCCCAGTGATCGCTTCCGGGACGGCTCAACTCCGTCTGCATGACAGACGGATCCATCTGGAGGGGCTGGTCGTAGGGCGCCCCCGCATTCACCCACTCCACGAACCGAGCGATGATCGGGTCCGCCAACTTTGCAGCCTTGTAGGGCATACCAGGTTCGTGCTCATGACGAAGCTTCTTGATCAAAAGGCTCTCATCGGCCTTGCCGGGCACGATCACCGGCCCGTTATCGCTGCCGCGAAGGAGGTTCTCGCTGGTGGAGAGGTTCAGCCCCGCCTGTTTGAATTTTCCGCCGTGACACATCAGACATTGAGTCTGCAGCACGGGCCGAACCTGCTCCGAGAAAAGCTTAAGGGCCGGGGAACCGGAAGCCATCGTCTTTGCCGAAGCAGTTGAGGCCGCGGCCACCGCGACAGGAGCCGGCTCAGCACTAACGAAGGGTGCTCCCAGATTAATCCACAACTCGATCAGGGCGATGGTCTCACTGGACAGCTTCCCGGCCTTGAACGGCATGGCCGGCTCCTTCTTGTGGGCTACCAGTTGGTACAACAAACTGGCTTCGGCGTTTCCTGCAACGAGAGCTGGACCGCTCACGCCGCCCCGCTTGAGACCCTCCGCACTCGACAGATCCAACCCACCTTGCCGGACCTGGTCCGAGTGACACATCTGGCAGTGCTCTTCCAGCAACGGTTGGATGTGATTGACAAACAATTTCTGGGCAGCGCCCTCAGCGGACACCGGACCGCCCGGTTCAGCTGCGCTGGAAGCGCTTTGCCAGATCACTGCAGCCGGGACGACCGCCAGCAGTGTCCCAATCATCCAACGGCCTACACGGATATCTGTACCAGTGCGCTTCACCACCGAACACCCCTGTCTATACTGGAGCCCATTCAACTGCTCTTGGGCGAATTCTTGAGTCGGGCCACGGCCTGTCCGTTTTCACGGAAGCAGGTGTGGCCCGCTTACCTACAACCATGGCCGAAACCATCGCGGGTCGCGACTAAACGTCTGCATTGACGGGTCAATCCTAATGATCGGGCTCAAGTTTCCTCGCGTCAATCGGATTTCTCTTCTCTGTCCAAGATCTTGGACAAAAAAACCTCCGTTGATCGGCCGAGCTTCTCTGGCTTGCCGCTGCTCCTTGGTGGCTCGCGTGCCGCACCATTTGAAGCGCTTTACAACTCTCTTGATGTTCAGTTACCTTGGAAACCCTACAGGAGATGGGGCAGTGCTCCCGGACAGGCCGAGGCAGGCGGCCAGGCATTGTCCAGAATCATGGACAGGCAAGCAGAGGGTCTCCGTAGGACGGGCTCGGAAAACTCGATCCAGCCTTGAATTCAATGTGGTGGGGGAGATGGAGTGATGAAAATCAAAGACGTCGAAGCAATGGTTCTGAGGTCTTCGCAGGATTACGCGGCGCCCACGGGGTCGGAGGAATCCCACGGAGTCGGGTATATGCTGGTCATCAAAGTGACGACCGACAATAGTCTGGTGGGCTATTCGGATGTCGAAACCCAGCCGCACGTCGCGAAGGCTGTGATTGACGCGCCTGCCGGCGGAGCCGGAATGATCGATGGATTGCGCCAGGCACTTATCGGGGAAGATCCCTTCCAGGTGGAGCGGCTCTGGTACAAGATGTACAAAACCAGCGTGTACTACGGCCGCCGTGGGGTCGCCATCCAGGCCATTTCAGGAGTGGACAACTGCCTGTGGAGCATTATCGGCCAGGCGGTCAAGCAACCGGTCTGCAAACTGCTGGGAGCACGCTACCGGGAAAAAGTGAGGGCCTATGCCAGTACGCTCTTCCGCCCGACGCCCGAGGCCATGAAAGAGGCTTGTCTGGGTTACATCGAACAGGGCTTTACCGCCGTGAAGTTCGGTTGGGGAATTTTCGGACAGGACCCCAAATTAGACGTCGAACTGGTCCGAGCGGCCCGGGAGGCGCTGGGCGAGGAGCGGGACCTGCTGATCGACCCGGGTTGGCTGGTCGAGCGGACGGCTGATGAATGCATCCGCATGGTCCGCAGTCTGGAACCGTTTCGGCCGTTTTTTGTCGAAGACTGCCTGCCCCCGGAAGACTACGATGGCTACGCCAGGCTGGCGGCGGCCGTGGAGACACCGATCGCCGCCGGCGAACAGGAAACCACTCACTGGGGATTCCGTCACCTGATCGAACGGGCCAAGATCGACGTGGTCCAGCCGGATTTGACCCGCTGCGGCGGCCTCACCGCCGGCCGGCGGATCGCACACCTCGTGGAAGACCATAACCTGTCGCTGATTCCCCATGCCTGGAGTTCGGACCTGCTCACCGCCACGACGCTGCAGTTCCTGGCTTTCCTTCGAAAGGCCTACTTCATCGAGTTCAATGTAAGCAGCGGGGAGATCAGCCGTCTCTTGGCCAAGAACCCCATCACCATGAAAGACGGCTACGTCGAGATTCCCGACCGCCCGGGCATTGGAATCGAAATCGACGACTCCGTAATCGAGAAGTATCGTGTGCTGTGAGCGGCTGGTGGTCTCTAGATAGAACCGCTCCTGTCGTTCACGCAAAGGGATCGCCGCTGCCCTGCTGCACGGGAACGAAGGCGAATCGGCTCGAAGCCTTGGTTCGGGCAGACTACCTGCCGTCAGGAGGAACGTTGATCATACTTCGCGCCGTTTCTCGATGGCCATTCACAACCGCGGCCCTTCTCTCCTTGTCCATGGTCCTCATAGCTTGGATCTGTCAGGCTTCATACGATGACAACGGTCTGGGCTCAATCATCTTTTTGTTGGCTCCCTTAGTGGGTGTTATATACTTTCTGCCCGAAGAAGTCCTCTACCCCTATTTGAGAGATATTCCCCAGCCCTACTACATTCTTCTGAGCGCTAGTACCGGTCTGTTGCTCAGTGCTGGGCTAGACCTTGTCCTTCAGGTCACTTGCCGGATCTTGAGCGGTCGTCCATTTCGGCAGGACGAAAGTGAGTGATGTAAGCTTGACTCGATCGGTCGCCCGGTCCTGCAGAGCACTTGATTCTACCCCTTCGTTGAAGAGGCGAGTCCGGCCGGCCAAGCGGGGAGAAGGCATGAAAGCAGGGCAGGCAGCCAGAGACCGGTCGAAGTTCCGGCTCAGCACATCGGCGCTCGGGGAGAGAAGTCGTGCCAGCATCCGGCTGGGCCCTCGCCCCGCGCCAGCGGGGAGAGGGTGGGCCGCCTTGCGGACCGGGTGAGGGGGTCCTCCCCCAGCGATCAGCCCCTCATCCACCGGCCTCACGGCCGGTCCCCCTTCTCCCCGCCGAGCGGAGGAGAAGGCTGGGATTTCTACCTGAATTCTGCAGGGTGCCATGTCGGTTTTGGTCCGCGTGGGATGAAGACCGTCGTGCCGACTGCGTGCTCCTGTTAACCGCCCCGTACCCCGCAGCGGCACGGAGTTGAGTCGCGTAGCGACTTTTGAATCTAGCCCGGCCTTTTAAGGCCGGGCTAGGATCAAGGGTCGCTACGCGACCTGGTCGCGGGTGAGGGAGCTTAACCGGCAGACTTGTCGGGAGCCACGTAGGTGAGGTTTCTTGGCCCCAATCGGGGATTGAAGTGCGACGCAATCCAGCCGCCGTCCACAACCAGGGTTGCGCCGGTGATGAAGGAGGCATCGTCCGAGGCCAGAAAGGCCACGGCGGCCGCCACTTCCTCCGGCCTTCCGATCCGGCCCAGCGCGGCACGGGCCTCGCGGTCCGCCCGTTCATAGGGAACATTCTTGATGATGCTGAAGGCGGGCGTGTCGGTCGCCCCCGGACAAACCGCGTTGCAGCGGATCTGCTGAAGGCCGTAGTCCACGGCTACCGATCGGGTGAACTGCAGCACCGCCGCCTTGGCGGTACAGTAAGAGGTTCCTTCGTTGAAGGGATTGATGCCTCCGATTGAGCTGATATTGACGATCGCCCCTCCGCCCCGCCGGATCATCTCCGGGAGGCAACTCTTGGTCATCAAAAAGGTTCCCGTCACCGTGATGGCGAACTGGCGATCCCACTGCTCCAGATCGGCCTGCAGTACTGCCGCGGACTGGTCTTTCACGTACGCGGCATTGTTCACGAGGACGTCTACTCCGCCCCACAACGAAACCGCCTCGGCCACGATCCGGGCCGGAACGCTCCGATCCCCCAGATCCGCTTCCATCCAACGCCACTCGCCTGCCAGGCCGTGAAACCTAGAATCGATCTCTTCGGAGGGCTTGCTGACGTCGGCGTTCAATACCCGTGCGCCTTCGCTGGCCAGCCGGTAGGCACAGGCCAACCCAATACCGGAGGATCCTGCCGTCACAATGGCCACCTTGTCTTGAAATCTCATTGCCTATCCTTTCCACTCAGATCAATCACTCTCAGAGAGCAGAAGAGCGATCGCAAGATGCGATTTCTCTCCCCTCATTTCCTGACCACTCAACCGTCGAGGTGCAACGCGCTATTCCCGCAACGCCCCCCGGGCCGCAAGCTCTTCGACCAGCGCCCGCATCACCGGTCCCTGCCCCCAGGGGTACACACCCAGCCTCAACGCCTGATAGGAGGCCAGGTCGCCTTCAGGCGTGGCTTCCGAGACCAGTATCTGCCCGTTCGGCTGAATGGCCCCCAGCACGGCCTCCCAGGCTTTTTGGATGCAGGGCTCGTAGGCCTCATCCAGCAGGCCGCAACGCCTGGCCTTGCGAAAGGCGGCGTGGACAAAGGCCGCAATCGAGTTTTCCAGGTAGGTTTCCGGATGGGTCAGGACGGTATGCCAGTGCCCATTCGAGGCCTGAAGACTTTGCAGGGCTGCGGCCATGCTTTGCAGATTTTGCAGGATCCCCTCGCGACCCGGCGTGTTTTCAGGCAGGGCCGCCAGTTCATCGACCAGCCCCAGCAACGCCCACCCGACGCCCCGACCCCAGAGCAGACCGATGTGTTGGCGAGTGGTATCGCTGTAACCGTGGTAGAGCAGCGGCAGGGTGTCATCCACCAGCGCATCCCAAAACTCCCGCGTGTACCGCACCGCCTCGGCAAACCAGTGAGTCTCACCGGTCGCCAGGCCGAGTTGACAAAAGAGGGTTGGATCCGAGTAGAGGCAGTCTACGTAGACGTGCGTGTTGGCATCGGGCCGCAAGAGCCTGGCGCCACGCGAGCAGCGCGGCGAATCCAGCAGCAGGCGAGCCAGAGCCAGCGCCCGATCGAGATAAACGTCCTGGCCCGTAAGCTGGTGCAACCGAATCAGCGCCACCCCCGGGGCCACATGATCGGCTGGAATCAGCTGCTCTCGCTTGGAAACCCACCCGCCCACCAACCCCTCCACGAATCCCTGAGCGTGCGGGTTGCCGGCGATCTCCGAGGCCGCCAGCAAACCCTCCAGGGCAATCCACTCGCCGTAGCCCCAGACTTTGTAGCGATACTGGGGATAGTAGAGCGACGCCTCGGAGACATGAGTCAACAAGGCTTTGATTTCAACTGAGGAAAGGTGATGGGCCACAGAAGTTCTCCCCAACGACGCGACCGGATGGCAACTATAGGATCATGCGCGAGCGGGGGATAAATCTCGGATCGGAACCCAAGGTAAACACCCGATCCTGACCTTCCAGCTTCGAATAACGCTCGACCTTGGCGGGGTCGAGCTCCACACCCAACCCGGGGCCATGGGGCACGGTTAAGCCAGCCGCCGAGTCGAAGGTGAAGCGGCGGGTGATGTAGTCGTCCGCCACCAAACCATAGGCGGTATCGGAGGCATGCTCGAAATTTCTGGAGCTGGCCACCAGATGCAGCACCGCAGCCTGACCAACGCCGCCTTCGCCCCAGGTGCCGATGACACAGGCAATACCGGCCGTATTGGCGATCGCCACAATCTCGCGGACGCGAGTGATGCCGCCGCTCTCGGTGAGGTAGACATTAAAGGCCTCGACGGCCCCCGATTCTGCCAGAACCAGGGCATCGCGAACGCTCATGCACCCCTCGTCAGCCGAAAGCGGCGTATCCACGGCTCGTGCCACCTCGAGCATCCCCTTCACATCCCAGGCCGGCACCGGCTGCTCGACCCACTGCAAATTGAACTTTTCCATGCGGCGAATCCAACGGACCGCGGTGCGAGGGCTCCAGGCCATGTTGGGATCGATTCGAAAGGGGATCTTGGGGCCCACGGCGTCGCGGATGGCCGCCATCCGCTCCAGGTCCTGATGAAGATCGAAACCTACTTTGATTTTGAGCACCTGGCAGCCCTGCTCTTTCAGCTTCACCGCCGAGGCCACATCCTCCTCCACGCCATGCATGTGAATGAGCCCGGTGGTCGCCATCTTCTCCCGGTAAAGGCCACCCAGCAGCTGGTAAACGGGGACGCCCAGCTTCTTTCCCTTCAGGTCATACAAGGCCATATCCACGGCGGCCATGGGGTAGGCGGCAAAGGTGTTCCAGGTCAGGAAGTGCTCCAGCTTGTGGTTGAGAAACTCGATCTGCAGCGGGTCTTCTCCCAGCAATAAGGGTTTCAGCTCGGAATGAATGAAGGCATCGGCAGTCTCGTAGAACAGCCCGTCGTGTTCGCCGTACCCCGTCAGCCCCTCGTCGGTTTCAAGAGTCACCAGAAGGTAGGAGGCGTGACTTCGCCCGCCATAGGCGGCCCGCAAGAACTCCGTGAACGGGATCCGCATCAGGCGGGTGGTGATGTTGGTGATTTTCATGTGAAGAAGAACCTGCTTGCGTCCGTGGCGCCCGGCCGGCGCTTGTCCTGCAACGTTCGTTCGCTGTCGATCCGGCTTGCAGTCGACGGACCGGTTTACTTCGTGTAGGGCTTCCCCCTGACACCCACGTCCAGACGATGGATGGAATGACTTCCTGCGACGCTGACGTAAAGGCTCTGACCGAAGAAGCACAGGTTTGTGACCTTGGTACCGCCGGCCGGAATCTCCGCCACCAGCTTGCCGTCCAAAGTGATCACATCGACCGTGCCGTTGGTCCAGCGTGCGACCCACAGCCGGTCGTATTCATCAAACATGATCCCATCCACCGAAGCGGTGGGGAACTGGTAGAGCGTGCGCGCTGCGCTGAGCGAGCCGTCGGGTTTGAAGTCGAATACCAGGATCCGGTTGGTCATGGTCTCAGCCACCAGCAGCTGCTTCTGGTCCGGGCTCACCGCCAGGCCGTTGGGGTACTTCATGCCCGTGGCCAATCGGGTCACTTTTCGATTGCGATCGATGCGGTATACCGACCCAATCGGAGCCTCGGGTGTTTCATTCGAGGGATCCGAGAAATAGATGTTGCCGGCCAGGTCGAGGCAAACGTCGTTCGGGCTGAGGTAGGGTTTCCCTTCATAGCGGTCGGTGAGGACTTCAATGGGCTTGCCGTCCGGATGAACTCGAATCACGCGCTTCGCTCCCGGATCGGCGCCAACGACGTAGCCTTCGGAATCCACTTTCAGGCCGTTAACCTGGCCGCCGGTTTCGCACCAAATGCTAACCGTCCCATCCGCAGTCATCCGGCCCAGCGTGCCGTTACGGACGTAATTCACAAAGTACAGATTCCCTTTTGCATCGAAAATCGGCCCTTCGGCGAAGTCGATATTGGCGACCACGGGGTAAGGCCCGATCTCCTTCGGAAGCGGCGGGGCTTTTTCAGTCATCAGGGCGGCTCCCAAAAAATAGAATGAAAGGAAAGAAAAAAAGATCAGAGAGTGCAAGTTGGCTTCTCCTGCTGAACGAAGTGGGAGAACATGTGAAACGTGACGGCCGGCCCGATTCAAGCCAACCGCGCACGGCGGTCAGGCACGACACAATGTCCCGGCATTCGGCCTATTCGGCACCTGGTGCCCGTTAGGCTTCGATCTCGAGGATTTGCAGCGTATCCCGGTAGAACATCGCCTCCATCTGATCCACATCCAACCTTGGCAAAGCCGTGCCCTCCAGCATGGCGTTGAGACTCCGCATGCCCTTGAGGCTGGCATCCACCGTCGTGAAGGGGTAATCGCTGCCGAACAGGAGTTTGTTCCACACCCCGTATTCCTGGACCAGCATGAGCGAATGGTAAAGCTGAAAAGGGCGATAGTGTAAGGCCGAGCAGTCAGCGTAGACGTTGGGATGTTTTCGAATCGTCACCACGCACTCGCCTTCGTAGGGATGGGATAGATGCGCCATGATGATCTTTACATCGGGGAAACGGATGGCCACGTCGTCGAGCCATCGCGGCAAGGTACACTCCAGCGGCGCCTTGTCCACGAAGGTCGTGCCCGTGTGGAGCAGCACTGGCAGGCGATGACGCGTGGCATATTGCCAAAGGTGATCCAACTCCGGCTGGTTGGGCTTGAAGCCGGCATACATGGAGAGGAGCTTGATGCCTTTCATCTTGAAGTCCTGATGGCCCTGGGTCAACTCGTCCTGCCATCCCGGCTGGGTGGGATCCACCGACAGGAAGGGGACCAGCTTGTCCGGATGCTGCCGAGCATAAGCCACCACATCCTGGTCCGGCACCCACAGGCCGGAGAGTTTCGCTTTCCCGCCGAATACAACGGTCTTGTCGCAAGTGGAAGCGGCCGCGTGATACTCATCCCAACGCACCGTGAGGTCTACCTCGCTGGTCCGGGCCCGGCGAGCCTGGTTCCGAAAATCATCGTTGAAGTGCTCCGGATACTTGAAAAAGTGGCTGTGCACGTCAACCAGCATGGGTTCGGTCTCCAAATCAAAAGCAACAGGTCTTCAGACTTCCAGAAGCTGCAACGACCAGGGTGGCGATCCCTCATTGAGGATCGGTCTGCAAACCGTTCAGCCGTCTGGACACAAGCAAAACACGCTAGCAGAAACAACTTGACAGTTCAACCGAGCATTATAGACTTCGGGCCTCGGCGGGAGATTTCTTGTCCAGCATCTTGGACAGCCTCAGCGGAGCGCATTCGACCTCATCAGGGAGTCATTTCGATGGTACGCGTTGTCTTCAACCCGGCAGAAATCGATTTCGAAAAGCCCGGAAAACATCACTACCAGCTGGCCTTTCATCTGGACGGCAACTGGGGCTACTCGCTCGTACCGCTCACGGTCATCAACGGGCTGCAGGGACCGGCGGAATCGAATGTCGTGGCCTTCGGTGGGACCCACGGCAACGAGTACGAAGGCCAGGTCTCGGTCAAGCGCCTCTGCCGGGACCTCGATCCGGCGGAAATGAAGGGTCGAGTGATCCTCATCCCCCAGTTGAGCGAAAGCGCTTGTGTCGCCAATCGGCGCGAGTCGCCGCTGGATGGGGTCAACATGAACCGGGCCTTCCCAGGCAACATCAGGGGGACAATTTCCTATCGCATTTCGAATTTTGTGAAGACGGTGATCTTCCCGCAGGTTCGGGTGGTGCTCGACATTCACTCCGGGGGAAATGAAGCGATCTTTCCTCTCTGCGCTTCGTTCCATCCGATTGCCGATCCGGTCCAAAGGGCCGAGATCGTAACGGTGGCACAATTGTTCGACACGCCGTTCGTCATGCTCTACTCCAGCCAGATGGCTTCGGGCTTGCTGAGCGACGAAGCTGAAGCGATGGGCAAGATCACCATCGGCGGGGAGTTTGGCCACGCAGAAGCAACCAGCCGAGTCGGGACGCTGCACGCTTACGAAGGCATCCGCAATGTTCTGCGACACTACGGGCTGCTGCCGGGAGATATCGTCAAGATCGATCCCAAGCGTCCCTCCCCTCCCCGCTTCGTTCAGGCCATCGACCTGGAGGACTACATTCCCTGTCCTCGCAACGGAGTCTGGGAGCCGTTGGTCGATCTTGGAGCCGATGTGAACCGGGGCGATCTTCTCGGCCGCCTGCATGACTTCTCCGACCACACTTCCGATCCGCTTGAAATCCGCGCGCACCGGTGGGGCGTGGTTTCGATGCTGCATTTCGCGGCCCAGTGTAAGAAGGGGCTGACCCTCTACGTCATCAGTCAGGATGTGACCGTTTGAACGCAACACCTGGTAGCCGGCCCGGCCACTTTTGGTCACGGGGTGGCGGTCACCCCACTACGGATCCAGCGCTTGCTGGGCTGCCAGGACCCGCTGCAACTCCGCCACCTTGGCGGGATTGCCGCCGGCCAGGTTTTTGTTTTCGGCCGGATCGCGCGCAAGGTCGTACAATTCCGGACCCGACGGGCTCTCTTTCGATACGATCATTTTCCAGTCGCCCTGCAGCACGGCTGCTGCTTTTCCAACGTTCCAGTAGAGGACGGGCGCAATCGCTCCCTTTTTCCGCCCACTCAGTTGGGGCCAGAGATTTCGGCCCTCCAGTCTCCAATCCGGATTGGGTTCGGAACCTGCAAGCGTCAGGAAGGTAGGAAACCAATCCAGCAGACTCGAATGGCTCCGCAGTTGCGAAGCCTTGAGCTTTCCCTTCCAATAGAGAAAGGCGGGAACGCGGACTCCTCCTTCGTAAAGACTTCCCTTCCAACCGCGCAAGGGACGATTATCGCCAAGGACCGGGTAGGGACCGTGCCTCCCGTCGTAATCGGTTTCTGAATGGTATTCCTCCTGGGCCCCGTTGTCGCTGGTGAAGAGGATGACGGTCTCAGATAGCAGACCTTGTTTCTCCAGTGCCTCGACAATCCGGCCAACGGCGGCATCCATATGGGTCACGCTGGCCGCGTAGAGCCGGCGCGAGGGATTGGGGATGACGGTTTCATGAGGAGCAGTCCACTCCTCCGCCTCCTGAAGCGGATAATGGGGAACGCTGAAGGCCACGTAGGCAAAAAAGGGAGCGTCGCCTCCAGCCTCGATGAACCGAACCGTTTCCCGGACGATCAGGTCCGTGGCGTGACCTTCCTCATCGACGAACACGTCGTCGCGATGCCAGCTGCGATCTCCATTCTTGTAGCGGTGGGTGTATTGATCGATTTGCCCGTGCAGGTAACCGTAACTTCGATCGAACCCGTACTGCCGCGGACCCGACTCCGGACGCAGCCCCAGGTGCCACTTTCCGAAGAGGGCCGTTCGGTAGCCACGTTCCTTCAGAGCGCTGGCCAGGGTGGGAGTTCCTTTGGGAAGAGTTTGGCCGCTGCGACCGGCTATCGGAGCCTGAATGCCGAATCGACTGGGATTGCGGCCCGTCAGCAGTCCGGCGCGGGTGGGGGAGCAGGTGGGGTAAACGTAGTGGCGCTCCAGGCGCACACCGGTCTTGGCTAGTCGATCGAGGTTGGGAGTATGGAGTTCGGGACCGTGATATCCCACGTCGTTCCAGCCCAGATCATCCGCGACCAAGATCACAATGTTGGGCAAACGATGCTTTGCCGCTGCAAGGGTTGGGGGCAGTCCCACAGTGGTCAGGCACAGCCCGAGCCACAGCGCCCACGCGAATCGGTTCGGTCGGTTGGCCAGAAACATCGGTCCCTTTCCTTTAGGACAAGACTCTTTCCAGAAACGGATAAGCAATCCGTCCGTTCCAGCGGTGGCCGCCCTCAAAGCGATCTACCTGGAGCGCCGACTCAGCCGAATAGGCTCTGTAGGCATTCCGAATTCTGCTGAGCGCCTGGCTGGCCCAGGGTTCTGGAATGAGTCGATCCTGGCTGCCGATTTCCCATAGGCAGCGGCGCGGTGCGATCAGCGAAGCGATCTCGGGGGTATCGCCGTATTGCAGCAAGCCGGGAATAACCTGTGCGCCACAGCTATAGGGAGCCTGGATGCGCTCCTGCATCACGTTCAGCGCTCCGGAAACCACGGCGGCCCGGATACGCGGCTCCAGGGCGGCGGTCAGCATCGTCATCCGACCACCATAAGACAATCCGACGCCAGCCAGGCGTTGGGAATCGACGCGCCGATCACGCACCAGCATTTCCAGGGCCCACAGGGCATCGCGCAGGTTTTCAGCCATGAGAACCTTCCCGAGCAGCATCATTCGGACGAATGTCACGGCACAGTGGTCCTCGCCGCCGTAATCCACCGTTTCGTCTCGGCGCTGACCAAACGGTGTGAAACACGGCACTGCCACCACATAGCCCCGGCGGACCAGCTGCCGTCCGTAATCGTAGTTGGCCTCCTGGATCGCCTCGGCCACGCCGGGCAGATCGTCGCGTCCAGCCACCGTATGGTGGCCATAGGCACCGTGCCCATGTAAGGCCAGGATTCCCGGTCGTGGCGATTCCTTCCCCTTCGGAGTCAAGAGATATACCGGCAACGGGGGAAACCCGTCGGCTTGCAGGAGCAGCTCCTCGCGGCGATGATCGTCGAATTCAGCGCATTGCCGGCTGACGGTCTCCCAAGCATGCGGCGGAGCGAAAGGCCCCAGGGCCGAGCGAAGCCGGTCCGAAAACCGGGCCTGCCATTGCCGACACTGCTCCGCCGTCTCCCCTTCAAATTTCAAGCTCAACGGGGCTTCGGAGGCCAGCTTTCGGATGTCGTCATCCACCGTTGACGGGTGACCCTCTTGCGCTTCCAGGCCTCGGCCCACCGAGACCAAACCGGCAAGACCGATCAGGAATTCCCGGCGCGAGGCAGGGTTGACTGGTATCCGATGGATCTTCAATCGCCACCTCTCAAGGTAAGCGCAGGTGAGGGTACTCGTTCGGAAAGAGATCGATCACGGTCAGAATCCGACCACAGGCCGAAAGGTCACTCTATCACTTCAAGAGGTGCAAGAGAAATTTGAGAACTGGATCAGCACCGTGCGGCTGCTCAGACCAAGCCAGTCGCCGGTTCCAGTCTCTGGTTGCTTGCCGGCTTGCGCGGGTGACTTGACTTTGAGGCTTGTTTCGGTCAGCCTTTTCTTGACCCCGCAAGCCAGAGATCGCTTGAGCGTCGACAGGATTTTTCTCTCGGCTCAGAGGGTCACAGGGTGCGGCCGGTGCCATCGGCGGCCGGCCCCAACACGAGGTGAATCCATGAAGGCACAATCACTGTTGTCTTTTTCCCTTTGGATCGGACTGCTCGCCGCGGGACCCCTGAGCGCCGATGTGATCTATCTGAAAAACGGCGACATCATCGTGGCAGAGAAGGTATGGGAAGAAGGCGAGAGCGTGAAGTACCAGACTTCTTCAGGCATTCAAACGGTCGCACGCACGAGCGTGAAGCGTCTTCAAGTCCAGAAGCCCACCGCCGCCGACCCTTCGCACGGCCATACCTCCAAGGTCGAGGTGGTCCGTGGCGCGGCGCCCTCCACCACGCCTGGCCCTGCCAACAGCTCGACCTCAACCGCTAAACCCGCCAAGGGCCAGGGCCGCTCTTTGAAATTCCAGCACGCGTCCGGTTACCAGGAAGCGCTCCGCCAACAGAAATCCAGCGGCAAGCCCATGGCGCTTTACTTTTATACCGACTGGTGCGGTTACTGTGCCCGGTTGGAGCGAAACGTCCTGAGCCAACCGGAAGTGCAGCAGTACCTCAATGAGAAGACCCTTTATGTGAGCGTCAATCCCGAGCATGGCGAAGATGAGGACGAGCTTTTCGCCAACTTCGGCGGCATCGGGTTTCCGACTTTCCTGATTCTGGTCCCCGGCCAGCGCCCGCGCGGGATTCGAACCGCTGTTCCGCCGGAAGCCTTCATTGAGTCCTGCAAACGGGCCGCTCAGACCGCCGAATAATGCGCCGAGGGGGAACCGAGTCTGCTCCCCTGCGAATCCCAAACGGCGGCGCAGCCTGTGACCGCATCCTCCCAGCGATGCTGCAGCGCCGGTCGGACTACGGAAGCACCTCCCAATCGCCATTCATCATCGCCTCCAGAGTTCCCTGGGCCTTGGTGGCCTTCAAAAAATCGTTCAGATCCGGTCCCACTAATCCTCCCCACGGCACCCAAAAGAATGGAATCTCGCGGTCGTAGGCAAACCGCTCATCGTTGTTCTGGCGGAGCACGTAGGATGCCTCGAGCGATTGGGGTCGCTCCAGAAAATCACGAACGCTTCGGAAGCCGTTTTTCAACGTGTAATGGCGCAGTCCATGCAAGTTCGGCAAGGCTGCGGTGGCGGCCAGGACAGCGTTGGGGCCGCGCGCAAAGAGGGTGAGCGGTTGCCCTTCAAACAGGCTGGCGGCGGTCATTAAATCGCGGGATTGCAGGACGGGAAAGGAATCGCCCAGCAACAGACTCACCGCCGAAAGCCAGCCTACCTTGCTCGTGGCCAGCTCGCCGATTCCGCGGACATCGACGCCGCACAGGGAGGCGCCGTCCTGCAACGCCGACGTCACTCGCGTTTCCTCCAGCAGGAACTCCTTGCCGCGATCGTCCAAAGCCAGCAGCACCTCTCTGCTTCGGCCTCTGATCCAAAAGGCGGGCAGACGGAGGCCGTCTTCCACCGGGATCATCAGACGTTGCACGGAAGCTGCGGGATCCATGGGCACGTCGGGCCGGAATACCTCCATGGACGGGATAGAACGCTTGGGCTTGATGTGTTCGGCGATGCGGCGGACGGCGGCCACGATCCCCGGCCCTGCAGCCTGGTTCTGTCCCGGCGGGAAGCAGCGCAACTCCTCGGCGTCGAAGGCCGTGGTTTCAGTGGGTGGCTCCGGATACGGCTCCCCGCTTCCCCGCCCTGCCAGCCACTTCAAGAACCACCCGTAAGCCGCTTCGCGCTTCTTTTGTTGGTACCCATGACCGCTTGAGCGATCCACAAAAAAACCGATTCTGTCGGCGTTGTGGGAGGTCTGGTACAGGCGGCGCCCGTACTCAACCACCTGCCGCACACCGCTCACCGGAAAACTTTGGTCCTCCGCAGCAGCGATGATCAGCAGAGGCCTGGGCGAGACCATGGCCAGCAACTCGTGGTTGTTGGCGAAACGGATGAGCCCCGGGACGAAGTGGCAATGCTCGGAGGCCCGGTACCAATCCAGTGGCCGGGTGACATGAATCTGCTCGTAGAACTCGCTGGTTCCCACTACGGGCACCGCCACCGAAATGCGGTCATCCAATGCGGCGGTAATCCAGGTGTTGTAGCCCCCGCCCGAAGCGCCGGTCATTCCCAAGCGCGCGGGATCGATGTCCGGGCGCGACAGCAAATAGGACAGTGCGCATTGGGTTTCGTACTCGGCGATACCCTGTTGCGCCACTCCGACCAGCAGCGACTCCACGCGACGGTGGTCGCGCGAAGAAACGCCCCGCTCGCCCTGTCCGAAAGGATCCCAGGTCAGCACGGCAAATCCCAGGCGCGCCATGTTGATGCAGAAGGCCTGGAAGTCCGGCCGGGTCTTGCTGTCTGCCCACCAATGTCCCACGTAGAAAAGGATCGCCGGCAGCGGCGCTTGGGCTCTCTCGGGAAGATACAGGTGGGCCGCCACGCTCACGCCGGGCAGAGATTGCCAGACCATCTTTTCCAGGCGATAGCCTGGCCGGACCAGAACGCCCACCGAGCGCGCTTGCACGTCGGGCCGTCCACCCAACCTCGCCGTGCCCAAGGCTTCTTCGAGCAGTCTTCGCAAAATGGGTCTGCGCTGGTCAGCCTCCTTCGCGTTTTGAGCGTGCTGAATGGCCTCCAGCGCTGCTTTGGCCTCCCGCTCTACCGTGTCCAATAAGGCCTGCTCTTGGGAACCTACGTCTGACGGCCTCAATTCGCGAACCAGGCGTGAGTAGTCCTGTGCGAGACTGAAATGGCCGGAGACCAGCAGGAAGCAAATGACCATTGCAGCGCGGGGCAGCCATGCTTGCTCCCATTTTCGATTGGCAGTCAGGAACATGATGTACACATGATGGACAAGAGATCGATTGGGCCGGCGCCACGAAGGAATTCGGCTTGCCAGGAAGGCCCTTTGTGTTCTCCTTGACCTGCCGGCTCGGCTCGGCTAGAGTGCTCCGACTTCAGCCAGCTTTGCCTGGACGAAAAACAACCCTACCCCTCAAGGAGACAATGCGAATGAGCGATGCCAACGTGACCGGAGCCGACTTCAAGAAGCAACTGCGTGAAGGCCTGCCCAAGATGGGCCTGTTCCTGAACTCCCATAGCCCAACGGTGGCTGAACAGCTGGCCCACAGCGGGTATGACTGGTTGCTGATCGACACACAACACGGGCCCATGGGGTACGAGAGCCTTTCCGCCATGATTTGTGCCGTGAGCAGCGGCGGAGCCAAGTCGATGGTTCGGGTAGCCGGCTACCATGATCGAACAGGAATTCAGCAGGCGCTGGACATGGGAGCAGACGGAGTATTGGTTCCATACATCAACAACGCCGACGAGGCCAGGCTGGCAGTGAGCTGTGCTCGCTATCCCACAGCCGGAACGCGCTCGGTGTACTTCCCCCAACGCAGCACCAACAAAGCCGGCCTGCTCGGCTATGTGGGCAACGCCAACAAGAACGTCATCGTAGCCCTTCAGGTGGAAACCGCTTCCTGTATCCAGAACATGGCCGAAATCGCCGCCGTCCCGGGGGTGGATGTTTTGTTTTTGGGGCAGAATGATCTATGCATGTCCATGGGCTTGTACGAAAAGTATGAGTTCCCTCACATGTACACCTCGCCTGAGCTTCAGGAAGCCACCCGGACGCTCATTCGGGAAGCCCAAAAGAACAAGGTGATCCTTGGCCTGTTTCTGTTCGGCACGGCCCGGGTGAAAGAGTTCCTGGACCAGGGATTCACCTTCATCAGCATCGGCAACGACCTGCATCACATTCTGACGCAGGCAACGACTTATGTGAAGGACCTGGAGTCCATTGCCAAGGAGAGCGGCAAAACCTGGTCCAAGCGTCCCACGGCCCTGGTCTGATTTCAGAAGTCTGAGGACTGCGGAGCGGAGCCGTTTCATTCTCTGCACACTGAAACCCCCGCTCTTCGGTTTCTCGCCCCCGCGGGTCCCCTACGTTCGTTCCAGTGCTTGCGGTCAAGCGGAGCGACAGTCGTTCCTTTTGTGATCCCACCAAATCCAAGCCGGTTCGGCTCATCTTCGGCGCCCGGCCAGCCTATTTCAAGATGGCTCGGACCGCACTGAGACTGGTATCCAAGCTCGTCAGAACCGGCATGGAGAACCTCTCTTGGGCCTGCGGAAGAATCCGCGCCATGGAGACCTGGGCCAGAACGATGACGTCCACGTTCTTCCGAACGAGCCGTTCCATGCCATCCAGCAGGAGCCGATCGTGCTCCGCCGTCCGCGCCGAAAGCAGCGCTTCGTAGGCAAGGTCGATCAATTCCGGGACCAGCGTGATCTCCACTTGCGCCTCTTGAGCAGCATCGGTCAACAGCCGCGAAGTGGGCTCCAGGGTGGGCGGAAAAGTCACCGCAATGCCGACTCGCCTTCCGGAACGAACAGCCAGCCGCGCCATGGGTTCATCGATTTTCAGCAGCGGGATGCCCGCCTTCGGGCGGAGCCGGTTCAGCAGCCCCATCGAGACGGAGGAACAGGTGACCAGGGCCAGTTCGACGCAGTAAGCGTCTCGGGCCGCCTCAATCAGCGAAGCCAGACGCTCAAACGCGGTGGCCTCATCCTTGCGCCTGAAGAGCCGCAGAATCCCGTCATCCAGAAGGTTGGTGATCTCCAGCTCGGGCGCGGCTTCTCCGTAATACTGCATGAGAGGACCAATGGCTGCGGGTGAGGTATGGACCAAGGCGATCTTGCGTTTTGACATCGTTGCCGTCCGGACCGTAAGCGTGGGAAGGAAGCTGACAATCGCATCAAAACGTAACTCATCCCCCCTGCCCAAGCCAAGGAAAACAGTCTTTCGTTCGGTACGACCTCGCCTGCGGCGGTACTGGCCCTGATCGTCGACCTCCCCACCGTTGGAGCCCACGCGCAGCCCATACCGCCCTCGTTCACGTGGCGAGGGGCTCCAACGGATTTAACCCAGAGTTAACTCGCCGGAAAAGAGGCCCCTTTAAGATGGCGGCCCAGTGCCTGTTGTGGTCGTCTAGTCCGTCATTCTCAAATCCATATGGAGGAAACTCAATGCGATTCCTCTCACTGAAGAGGTTTCTTAACCATTCCCTGCTCTTGGCCGCAGTCACGCTTGGAGGGCCCCATTTGTATGGCCAAAGTTGGAAGATCGAGTCTGTCTATGCGCTACCGGACATGCCACTCTCCAGCTTTCTGAAATCCACCTTGGGCCTCGACGTCGAAGATCACAACATCAAGTTGGGTGGCATCGGAAGTGATTTGTGGCACAGCCAGGAGGATGGACCGGGCGTCTACTGGACGGTAACCGATCGGGGACCCAACGGTCAGATCCGCGTGAATGGTGTCAACCGCAGGACTTTTCCGATTCCGGCGTTTACCCCCTTTATCTTAAAAGTCAGAACCGCCCAAGGCCGCATCGATGTGCTGGAAGCCATCCCCATTACGGGTCTAGGACCGGCTCTGGGCGGGGTCTCCGGCATCTCGAACACCAGCCGTGACGAGAAGCCTTTTGATTGCGCTGCCCAGACGGAGCTGGACTTCAATCCCCATGGTCTTGACACCGAGGGTCTGGTGCGGACTTTGGACGGCACGTTCTGGCTGGTCGATGAGTACAGCCCATCGATCATCAAGGTCGACCGGACCGGCAGAGTCAGCAAGCGCTTTGTGCCCGTGAATCTCTCCCCACCAACCCTGACGGCGGGCTACCCGACCATCGAAGTGCTGCCCCAGATTCTTGGCAAACGAAAGGCCAATCGCGGTTTCGAAGGGGTGGCCTTGACACCCAATCAGAAAACCATCTACGCCGTCGTGCAAAGTCCCCTCTCCAATCCAAACAAAACGGTCGGTGATGCTTCCAGAAACACCAGGATCATCGGGTTCGATGTCGAAACCGAAATGGTGGTGAGCGAGTATCTTTACCGGTTTCAGCCGGTCACCGAGTTTGGAGACTCGAATCCGGCGGAAATGAAAGTATCGGGCCTGGCCATGCTGGATCCGCACACGATGCTCGTCCTGGAGCGGACCGACAAGGTTGCCAAGATCTATCGCGTCGATCTGAAGAAGGCCACCAATCTGCTCGGTACCATTTGGGATGATGCCTCCACCACGCCCAGCTTGGAAGCGTTGGATGAAGCCGGGTTGGCCCAAAACGGAATCCGGGAACTCCCGAAGACTCTGGTGCTTGAAATGGATTCGGCCAAGGGATTTCCCGAGAAGATCGAGGGTCTGGCAGTCCTGGATGGTCAGACCCTGGCGATCGCCAACGACAATGACTTTGGGGTGGGAACGTTTCTGATCAACGAAAACGAGTGCACCCTGGTCGACAGCAGAATCAAGAGTTCGATCGTCGTCCTCCGCCTCGAAAACCCCATCAGACAGTGAGGTAAACCACCTGACTTCCTAGAGGGGAGGATCGCGTGTTTGACTCGGCCATCCTTCCCTTCACTCAGCGGAAGCGCAGGGCGTACAGATCGGCATCCTTCATAGCAAACCTGAGCCGGATGGTTTTGCCGGCCAGCGCACTCACATCGCTCCCCCGTTGCCAGGACACGACGCGTTCAATCTCGTTCCCGATCAACTCGGTAGCCTCGGAGAGCGTAAACCCAGGAATGGCGCGCCCTGTTTCATCCTGGATTTCCACCCGGATTCCGCCGGGGGCAGAAGTCGCGAAGTTGATCAGGAGCTGGGATCCGTGGAAGCGAAGGAACTTGGTGACCAACTCTCCTCCGCTGTACGGAGCGTTCACAGACGAGAACCGATCTACCCGCAAGGTGTAACGCCGCAGGTGCACGGTCGGATACCCATAGTGCCGAACGACATAGAAGGACATCTCGTTGTCACCGGTCGGCACGACTCCTCGAGCCGGATAATTGGATCGCGCAGTCCAGTTTTCAGGCCCGATGTCCGGCCGCACGAACCCCTCCATAAAACTGCGGTCGTAGGTGGTGCCTCCTCGGCTGGTTATTAAGACGCCATCGGAACAGTGCCCGATGAACTGGTTTGTGCCCAAGTGGAGAGCTTCAGCCTGCTCGTTCGTCACCACCTTCCGGTTCTCCATGAAACGGGCGGCCAGACCGATATAGATGTGGGGAGCGCGAAAATAGGGAGTGGTCTGGTTGAGATAAAGTTGCTCCACGGGAGTGCCTTCCCGACTCATAAACTCGACCGGCGACCAATTGACAAAGTCCTCTGATGTGGTTCGACCAATCCAACGGATGCTCCCGCCCCATCCGGCCCGATCCGTGGTTCCTTCCCAGACCCGAAGGTAAGCGACGTAACGTCGCTCGGACTCCGACCAAAAGACCGCTGGGGGCGAGGTATCGTTGTACTTGACCCGATAGTGGGAGTGGTTGATCACGGCCTTGTCCTTCAGTCTGCTCCAGCGCAGCCCATCGGGCGACACGAAGGCCAGGACACCGCCGCTCGAAACATGGCCTTCCATGTCGAACAGGCCTCCCAGCGCCTTGTAGCGTTCAGAGGCGGGAACACCAGGCCGCGTATCCACGAAGGGACTGAAATTGTGGGGGGCGGGTTGGTGTGTCTTATCGAGGACCACATTGTTTGCACGAGTCCCGTCCACTTCAAACAACCCGAGATCAGGCTTGGTCCAATGAATGCCATCCGAAGAGGCGGCATAGCAGGTCACTTCATCGGGAGTACCATCCTTTCCAACAGCACGCTTGCCCCGGTAGTACAGCTTGTAGGTGGGGCCATCCTTCAGGACGGTCACAAAGTTACAGAAAAGCCCTTCCCACGGCTTGTCGAACTGGATGGCAATTCCGGCATCCACCGGGCTAGCAAGCCTTAACTGCACCCCACTCATCCGGTCGATCAGGAAGCGATCGATCAGGATCTCCAAGCGCGAACCGACATCCAGCACATCGAGATTCGTTTTCCGACCAGCAGACATCAGCAACCCAACGACCGATAACAACCCCACAATGGAAACGTACACAAATCGCTTCACCTTTGTTCCTCCAGACGGGGCACGCCCCAAGAAATATGAAACAGTCAACTCGTCAGCAAGATTCCAAATTCGGCTCCGGTTCAAGGCAGATATATTGGTGCCCAGGCATCAACTCCGCATGACCCTTTTAAGTGCAGAACCGGCACACGCCCAGCCAGTGAGGCCTGACCAGCCATCCGGGGGCGCGGTTCCGTAAACTCTTCCTTCAATCCAACTCTCAGCCGGTATTCCGTCAAGTGCCGCCGAAAGAGCCATGGGGGAGTGCCAAGGGGTTGTCCGCGCTCAGCCAAGAAACTGCCCTCAAAAAGGGGCCAACTAACGGATCTTCAACTCACTGAACAGGCGAAATGCGTTTTGAAACCCCTGCACCAACACGACGTGGTCGGCCCCGCAAGTGACCATTCGAGCCCCCCGATCCAGCGCTTTCCGGGCCGCTTCCGGTGAGCCCGTGGCCATTCCCCACCACTTGCCCACCTTGGCCGTAGCCGCAGCGACTCGGTCCAGGGCTTTCTGAAAAGTCGGATGGTCCAACTGAAATGGAACCCCGTAACTGATGGTTAGATCGGCCGGCCCCACAAAAAGCAAATCCACCCCTTCCACCGCGATGATCTCTTCCACACACTCCACTGCTTCCTTATCTTCGATTTGAAGCGCGAGAAAGGTTTGCTCATTGGCGTGCTTCAGGTGATCCAGCGGTGGGGCCAACATGTGGTCGGCGTCGGCCCCGGACCCATCAAAGCCTCGTCTCCCCAAAGGAGGAAACCTGCTCCAGGCCGCCCATTGCCGGGCCTCATCCGCACTGAGGCAGTGGGGCACCATGATGCCATTGGCACCAAACTCCAGGGCGCGCATGGGGCTGGTGTAGCCGGTCTTGAGAACCCGCACCATCAGGTCAATGGCTGTGGCCCGGCAAGCCAGCGACATCGGGTTAATGACCTCGTATCCCCAGGGACGATGTTCCATATCCAGCCAGACCGCATCGAAGCCTATCTTCCCCAAGACCTCGGTCAGCCAGGGATCAACCACTCGGCTGGCGCTAGCCACTCTGACGACTTCTCCGTTTCGCAGCTTTCTCAACACTCTGCTCGGGATCATCTTCGTCGACCCTCCTTGATTGTTAACTCATGGACCCTGGTGTTGCCGGCTCCTGTCGTCGAGGGAGACCATGAAAGCGCCGGCCTGCCGCCGGTCACATTCCGAACAGCTACCTGGAGTGGCCTTTCATAGCGGCGCCACGTTCACGGCTTCCGTTCTACGTCAGGGACTCCAGCGGCGGGGTGCCTGCCGTTGTGTAGTAGCTCTTGTATTCCATCCGGATGGCGAAGAGTTCTGCTTCCCGCATCTGGATCTCCAGGCGTACCGGTTTGCCTACCCACTCTGAGATGGTGTCGTGCGCCTGCCAGCGCACCGGAGCGAACAGGTGGTCGCCGCTGATCTCCACCGCGTCCCGGAAGGTGTAACCCGGCAAGGGCTCCAGGGTTAGTCCGTCCAGTAATTGAACACGCACGCCGGTATGCTTCGTCGTCCTTACATTAAGGCGAATATCGCCCGCCTGCGGGATGATTGTCTTGGTCTCGATCACCCCGTCGCGACTCCGGGTCCTGAGAGAGCAAAAACCGTCCAGGCGCAGTTCGTAGAGCAGAGGGCTGACATACCCCGTCATGTCCCTGCCGGCAGCCTGCATGACAGGATAAGCGGCGTGCTCACCATAGGAACTGTGCGTGTAAAACAGCAGGCGGTCCTTCGGCGTGCGGAGCATCTCCATGCACATGAGCATTCCTCCCCCCTGCAAGCCATAGTCGCGGACACCCATGAACGGCTCGCGCACTGGGCGGATCCAGTTGATGCCGTTGTAGCTGTGGGCCAGCTGCGTTTCCTCCCTTCCAGCCCACTTCAAGTAATCCTTCTCAAGGGGATCGCTGGAAAGGACATGCAGAAACCCAAGGTACATATCTTCGTAAGGCCGGACGGGCATCTCATACAGCTCAGTCCCAATGGGGTCGCGGGCGTCGGGCTGGAGGGCTGTCAGGATGGGAGAGAAGTGCTCGAAATCCGTGGTCGTGGAATAGGCAATGCGCCGGTCGAGATCGACTCGCCGGGTGAAGATCACATAGACTCCTGCCTTGTCGCTCCACAGAAAGGTGCCCCCCGGAACATCGGACCCCGGGTAGTGCCACGGGTGCTCGCGATCCACGTTGAAGTGCAAGCCGTCCTGTGAAAAGCCGAGGACGCTGCCTTCGCCGGTAGAGGGCCTGGGGGCGGCGACGAGACGCTGCTGGATCAAGGAACGTTTATACGTCCGGAAGGCTTCGGTCACGTACCATTCCGCGGCGACATAGCCTCGCTCGGCCAAGGGTGTGCCGGCCAGCGACTGGATGTGCATGGGCCAAAAGCGTTCTCCGCGCTGGTCGGTCACCACATTCTGGAAACCCTTCCAGGCTGGCGTGACCTGGCGCTCGAAGCGAGGGGGTGGCCAGTTGTAGGGATCGTCGGACTCCAAACGCACCACAAACACACCTGGATCGGCTTGCGGCGGATACACAGCAAGGTACATCACATAACGCCCCACTTTCTCATCGCGGAAGACGCTCAAGTAGCCGCCGTAGCCCAAGAAACCAGGAAAGAAATCCGTGAATACATCTTTCACGTACGTGGGCTGGTGCCAGATCCGATCCAGACCATCACGCCGGTGCAGTAGCCAGTCGTCAAAAAACAGCAGAGCCTTCATACAGGATGGTCCGTTTGTGTTTTGCTCGACAGGTTTCTGCATCGCGGCGTTCGCCAGTCTCTCAGCCACCGTGCCGACACTGCCGGCCACCAGGACATTTCCAATGAACCGCCGACGCGAACAGAAGCCTTTGCCCTTCATCATCGATCTCCTTTTCTGATTTTTGACGGGACGGCGCGCGTAAACGGCGGTCCCGCTTGTGTGAAGGCCCAGGTGGATTGTCTTAGCCTATGCCGTCACCCGATGCTCGAAGCCCGGCACCCGTGGGTCACCTGGCAGCAGCATCGGATCAACCATTCAACTGACGCCAGCCACTCTGACGACTTCTCCGTTTCGCAGCTTTCTCAACACTCTGCTCGGGATCATCTTCGTCGCCCCTCCTTGATCGTTAACTCATGGCCCCCCGGTGTTGCCGGCTCCTGTCGTCGAGGGAGACCATGAAAGCGCCGGCCTGCCGCCGGTCGCATTCCGAGCACCCACCTGGAACCGCCTTGGCATAGGAGAAACGGATGTTGGGAAAAACTGCCCGCTCATTCCTCCGACAAAGGGAAACGGAGATCCGCTATTCCCGCTTGCTCAGGTTTCCTTGGAATTCCGAAGATGAGCGACACGTTAAATCAAATCCTGCCAGTTGCGAGGATCGACCAACGGCGATTCCTCCATCGACAACTCCTCCAGCGTCGCCAGCACATCTGAAGGCAGGCCCCCCGCCTCTGCATCCCGTAGGTTGGAACGCAGTTCTTGCGCGCTTTTGACACCCATCACAACGGAGGAAACAGTTGAGTATGACAAACAAAACCTCAGGGCAACTGCGGCCAGGCTGGATGAATGATCCACCGCTTCCAGCACTCGCTCCGCTTGTAACCGCAGCGGGCTCAGGCGCTCAGGCACGTGGACGATCTGGTCTGTCAAAATCCCCCGTAAATATGCCGAACGCACAAACGTGGCCACGCCTTCATTGCCTGCCATCGGCAGAACGAGATGACGTGCTTTCTGGTCCAGTATGTTGAAAGGAACCTGGAGAGCTCGAACTCCCGGAATTCTTATGGCTTCCAGGGAAACTTCCTCGTCGTAACAGCTGGCGCCAAAGAAACGAACCTTCCCCTCTCTTTGGGCTTCTCGCAGACACTCCGCCACTTCAGAGTGAAGCAGATGCTCCGCGCTGGTGTTGTGAATCAAGAGAACATCCAACGTGTCGGTACCCAACTGCCCCAGACTGGTCTCGATTGATAGAAAAATCTGCTGTCGTAAGGCAGAGGACTTCATCTGCAGCGCTTCAGGCGGCACGAAAACTTTGCTGACAATATAAGGTTTGCTGGCCGATTCTTTCAGGGCTAGGCCAATCAGCCTCTCGCTGTCCCCGTACGATCGCGCCGTATCCAGCAGATTGATTCCCAGGTCTAGGGCGGCATGGATCAGATAAATGGCTTCGTGAACATCGGGCCTCCGGTAATGCCGAGTGCCCCTGAAGCCGTAGTCCATCCCAATTTCGGCGGTTCCAAGCGAAATCTCCGAGACCTGCAAGCCCGTGTTGCCAAACGAACGGTAGTGCATCGAGTCCTCTTCACTGCGGCCAAGAGACGTTGCGAGACGAGCCCGTTGTGGCCGAGCATTCAGGGAAACGATCTTGACCCCTTACTCTCCACCTGGATCTGACAGCAGACTGGCAAGGTGCCTGTTCGCCGCATGTTTGTGAGCTTGGCAATCCTCCCTAATCCACCCTGGTACTTTCGCCCCCGGATCTCCGGCCGCACGCAGATACTCACACCTCACAAAGCCGTCCAACCGCCGTCGACCAACAAGTTGATTCCCGTCACGTAGGCCGAGGCATCCGAGGCCAGGAAAACGACGGCTCCCTTGATGTCTTCGTGGTCTAACATTCGACCAATCGGAACCCGCCGTGTGTAGTTCCGGACAAAGGCCTCCGGCTGGTGAGCGAAGTAACCTCCCGGCGAGATGCAGTTGGCCCGCACACCTTTCCGGCTGTAGTACGTGGCGATGTGGCGCGTGAAAT
>JBFMEW010000055.1:0-27114 GCA_040753175.1 Acidobacteriota bacterium
GGCTTACGGCATCTCCTACAACTGCGACGAAGCGCCCCACGCCCACGGCGGTTACTCCGAATACATCTACCTGCGGCCGGGCCCCGCGGTTTTCAAGCTCGAGGAAACTCTGCCCACCGAGCGAGTGATTGGAGCCGGTTGCGCCCTGGTGACCGCGATTCACGGAGTCGAGCGAATGGGCATCGAGTGGGGAGATACGGTCGTTGTCCAGGGAGCCGGGCCCGTGGGCTTGGCGGTGCTCGCCGTGGCGGTGGACCGGGGGGCGGCCAAGGTCATCGTGGTGGGGGGACCGGAAGCGCGCCTGCAAACGGCCAAGGAGTTTGGCGCAAGCGAGTGTGTGAACATCGACGAACGTCGCAGTGCTCTGGAGCGCATGGAATTCGTCCGGCACGCAACGCGAGGTTTTGGCGCCGACGCCGTGATCGAATGTGTGGGCCTCCCCGAAGTGGTGCCGGAGGGCCTGGAAATGGTGCGGGATGGCGGTCGCTTGCTGGTATTGGGCCACTACGGTGATGCCGGAACCGTGCCTTTCAACCCCCATTGGATCACCCGAAAACAACTGACGGTATTGGGAGCCTGGGGCAGCGAACAGCGTCATATGGATCTGGCGCTGAAGTTTCTGAGAAACAAAGCTGGCCGATTCCCGTTTGAGCGGTTAGTCACCCATCGTTTCCGGCTCGATCAAGCGTCGCAAGCCATCGAGACAACGGCCCGCTGGCAGTCCACGAAAAGCGTTATCGTGCCCCATCTGTAAACCGCCGCACGCTTGGTCGCTTCGGGAAGGCCATTTTCGATCTGGGCGGCAGCGACCGGGAACATTGGGGCAACCTCCCAGCCTTTGTCTGTCTGACCTGTCAGATGCGTAGATTTCGACTGGGGCATTTGCTAGAATTCGTCGGGGGTCTCATCGAACGGCGCCCAACCCATTACTAACTCTAGATTAGACGGGAGGAGATATCATGGCGGACAGTGTTACACCCAAAGCGGTCAGCAGAAGGAGCTTCCTTAAGAGTTCGGCTGCCCTAAGCGCCACCACCGCTTTCTCCGCTCTGGGCGCTCCTGCCATCATCCAAGCGCAGAATATGAGCGATCCGGTGCGATTCGCCTTCATCGGCACGGGTCGCCAAGGCAACCTGCACTTGCGCACGCTCAAGAACAACGCTCTGGCCCGCTGTGTCATGTTGTGCGACATCTATCCTCCCAATCTGAAGCTGGCTACCGAAAGCATCGGCAACAATCCGGAAACCGAGCCCAACGACTACCGCCGGGTCTTGGAGCGGAAGGACGTGGAAGCGGTCATGATCGCCAGCCCTTATCATCTTCATGTGCCGATGCTGGTCGACGCCCTCAACGCCGGCAAACATGTCTTTTGCGAGAAAGTGATGATGAAGACCGAGGAGGAGATTCCGAAAGTCTACGAGGCGGCCAACGCTCATCCCAACCAGATTCTCCAGGTTGGCTTGCAGCGTCGTTACAGCATGATCTACCGGGTGGCCATGCAGATGGTGCACAGCGGGGCCCTCGGTAAGGTCCAGTTCGTTCGGGCCCAGTGGCACCGCAACGGGAGCTGGCGAATCCCGGTACCCGATCCCAAATTCGAGCGCCTGCTCAACTGGCGTTGCTACCGGGAATACTCGGGGGGGCTGATGGCTGAGCTTGGGTCCCATCAAGTGGATGTCGCCGATTGGGCGTTTCAGGCCGAGCCCGTTTCCGTCGTGGGAGTGGGGGGGCTGGACTACTGGAAAGACGGACGCGATATTTTCGACAACGTTTCGGTGATCTTCGAATACCCCGAAGGACAGAAATTCGTCTTCACCTCGATTTGTAACAACGCCTTCCTGGATTTCTCCGAAGTAATCATGGGGGACGAGGGTACCATCGAGATCACTCTGGGGGCCAACAGTGCCACCGCCACGTTCTATCCGGAACGAAAGGCTCCCGATGCCCCCACGGCCAAGGTTAAGAAGGCAGATAGCAAGGAGCAGAACTGGTGGGCAGGCGCTACCCTCTCCAATCGCGGGAAGAAGAAAGGCGTTCCAATCTTGCCCGAAGCCCCCAAGCAGAATCCCGGCTTTATCGAAAAAGAAATCGAGTTCGCTCGAAAATGGTTGTTGGACATGGGCGTGATTGAACGCGAGAAGGAAAGAAACGCCATTGCCGCCGAGCACGACGGTTTCTTTACGTCCATCCGCGAGGGCAAGAAACCCGCTGCCAATCTGGATGTGGCCGCGGCCGATTCTCGGGCCGTGATTTACGCCAACCAGGCCATGCAGCTGAATCAGAAGGTCTTCTGGCCGAGCCATGCGGAGGTGCCTTCTTCAGTCACCCAGATCAGCAAGAAGTCCTAGTGAACCCTGCAGAACGTTGCGTTGTGGCCGGTAGTATAGAGGGTCGCGGATGCCTCGCTCCGGTCACGATGCGCCGGCCGACTTGGAGCCACCCGAGAGGGGTGGCCGCCGGGGTTCAATGGAGCACCGGGAACCGCTGGTCCCTTGATTCCGCAATTCGACCCTTTCTTCGTGCAAGGATGTTCCCTCCCCGCAGGTTCTTCTCCCTGATTCTCAGCCTGCTGTTCGTTTTAGCGCCTTCAGCGGTCGAGGCTGAAACAAGCGAGCCGCTGTTTCGTTTTGAAGACAGCCGTGTCTCCATGGCTTGCACGTACACGATCGTGGTTTATGGCCGCGATGAACGCCAGCTGCCGTTAATCGTCAAGGCGGCGTTTGAGGAAGTCGACCGCATCGACGATCTGATGTCCAACTACAAGCCGGACAGTCCGATTTCCGAGATCAACCGCCATGCCGCCAGCCAGCCCGTGTCGACGGACCTGGAACTCTTCAAGTTCCTGCAGGCGTGCTTGCAGTACAGCCGCGAATCGCAAGGAGCCTTTGACATCACCGTGGGTCCCTTGATGAAGACATGGGGCTTCTATCGGGGAGAGGGGCGGGTGCCCTGGTTCTTCGAACTCTGGGATGTCCGCCGCAAGGTAGGCTATCAACACGTCCAGCTGGACGCCGAGAATCAGACTGTCCGCTTCGATCGGCCCGGCGTGGAGTTGGATCTTGGGGGCATCGCCAAAGGGTACGCCGTCGACCGGGTGGTTGAATTGCTTCGCACCTTCCACATCCAGGCCGGATTTGTGAGTGCTGGAGGGAGTACGATGTACGGTCTGGGCGCCCCGCCGGGAAAAACAGGCTGGGACGTCAAGATTCGGGATCCGCTGGCCCCGCACAACCCAAACAAAAGCGCTGCCTCGGTTCAGTTGCACAACCAAGCGCTATCGGTGTCCGGCAACTACGAGAAATTCTTTGAAGCGGGTGGCAAGCGCTACTCGCATATCATGGACCCGCGCACCGGCCGTCCGGTGGAAGGGATGCTGAGTGTGGCCGTCGTCACGGACACCGGAACGGAGGGAGATGCCTTGGACAACGTTCTTTACGTTCTGGGCCTCGAGGCGAGCCGGGTCTATCTCCAGCGACACCAGGGTGTCCAGGCGTTTTTCTTTTTGCCGGATGGGGAGAGAAAGTGGAAAATGGTGCGTTTACCGGGCCTGCCCGCCGCAGCACTGTCCGCGCCGACTGTGCTTCCCGCGATGGGAAGAGGTGCCGGAAGAGAATCTGTCTCCACGACGAGACCGCCAAATCATCGAAGTTCGGGAGCTCGCCACGTTCGCTGGGGTTCCGGACATGTCAGCCCTTTTGGGTTGGATCGTGAAGAGTCGATATGAATACAGAGGTCAGAAAATTGAGGCGGTTGGGGATTTTGACTGGCGGTGGAGATTGTCCCGGCCTGAACGCTGTTATCCGCGCCATCAGCAAGACGGCCATGAACCGCCACGGTGCGACGGTCATTGGAATAGAAGATGGCTTTGAAGGCTTGATCGAAGGCAGGATGCACGAACTTCATAACGCCGAGGTCTCAAACATCCTGAGCCTTGGCGGCACCATTCTGGGCACTTCCAACAAGGGGGATCCGTTTCACTACCCCGTAATTGAATCCACGGGCGAGGTGCGAATCATCGACGCCTCTCAGAAAGCGCTGCAGCACCTGCGAGCCTGGAAACTGGACGTTTTGATCACGGTGGGCGGCGACGGGACGATGCACATCAGTCAGAAGCTGTTCGAAATGGGAGTCAACGTGGTGGGCGTTCCGAAAACGATCGACAACGATTTGTCTTCGACAGACGTGACTTTCGGTTACGACTCGGCTCTGGCGGTGGCGACTGAGGCCATTGACCGGCTGCATACAACGGCGTCGGCTCATCATCGGGTCATGGTGATCGAGGTCATGGGCCGCTATGCGGGTTGGATCGCTCTGGGAGCGGGCATGGCTGGGGGGGCCGACATCATCTTGATTCCGGAAATACCCTTTCACTGGGAGAGCGTTTGCGACAAAGTCATTGAACGAAGTACCGAAGGAAAGCGCTTCAGCATTGTGTGCGTGGCGGAAGGAGCCAAGCCCGCCGGTGGCGACATCACCGTCAAAGAGATGGACATCAAGCGCACCGATGCGGTCCGGCTGGGCGGAGTCGGCGAAAAGGTTGCCAAGGAGATAACCGACCGCACGGGCCTTGAAACCCGCTACACGGTACTGGGACACCTCCAGCGCGGCGGAAGCCCAACCCCCTTCGATCGCCTGCTGGCCACGCGATTCGGAAACCGGGCCTGTGAGGCCGCAGCCGAAGGCAATTTCGGCAGCATGGTGAGCCTTCGGGGCAGCGAAGTCGTTACCGTGAAGATCAAAGACGCGATCCTGCAGCAACGGTTGGTGCCCGTCGAATCGCAACTGATTCAGGCCGCTCGGGCCGTAGGGACCAGTTTCGGGGATTAACCCGTTTCCCCGTGCTGGGGTCTCCTTCGGGAGGGGCGCGGGGATAGAGACATTGATCATCTCTCCCGAGAGAGGAACGTGATGCATCCGAACAGGATTGCGCTGGTGACCGGGGCCAGCAGAGGAATTGGAAGGGCCATCGCAGTCTCGCTGGCCAAGTGTCGGTTGGACCTCGTCCTAAACTACGCAGGCAACGAGTCGGCGGCTCAAGAGACCCGGAAACAAGTCATGGGACTGGGTGTTCAGGGTGCCGTCGTGCAGGCCGATGTCAGTTCGGCTGCGGATCGTAACAAGCTGGTAGAGTTTATCAGGAGCGAATTTGGCCGGCTGGATGTGTTGGTCAACAACGCAGGTGTGGCTCCCAAGGTTCGCTCCGACTTGCTCGAGTCGTCCGAGGAGAGCTTCGATCGGCTGATCTCAACGAATCTCAAGGGGCCGTTTTTCCTCACGCAGGCAGTGGCCAAGTGGATGCTGGAATTGCGTGAGTCGGTTCCCGACTACTCGCCGGCCATCGTCAACATCTCTTCGATTTCGGCCTACACCTCTTCCCCCAATCGGGGAGACTATTGTCTATCCAAGGCGGGCATTTCCATGATGACGAAGCTTTACGCCGACCGCCTGGCGGAGTTTGGGATCCCGGTTTTCGAGATCCGCCCTGGCGTCATCGCGACCGACATGACCGCTGGGGTCAGCGCGAAGTACGACAAGCTGATTCAGGAAGGCCTGACTCCCATCCGGCGCTGGGGAAGGGTGGAGGATGTCGGCAAAGCCGTGGAGGCGATCGTTTCCGGCCATTTCCCGTTTTCGACCGGAGAGGTGTTCAACGTTGACGGTGGGTTCCACATGCGACGACTGTAGGCGGCTTCGATCCCAAGGTATTCAGGACAGAGGGGCATGAACGTAATTCGGCATGTATCGAAGCTCAGTATCCTGCAGCTGGCCGTTGGCCTGACCTGCTTTACCTGGCTGGGTGTCGCTTGCTCGTGGAATCATCGCGCCCCATCTTCTCCGGAAATCAGCCAGGGCGAGCTCTTGAACCACCTGGAATATTTGGCGTCCGACGAGCTGACGGGCCGGGAAGCGGGTACCCCGGGCGCCGAAAAGGCGGCGGCTTATATTGCTCGAGAATTCAGGCGCTACGGGCTGGTTCCGGCGGGTGACGAAGGTGGTTACCTGCAGCGGTTCTCGTTCGTTTCCGGCGTCGGATTGGGACACAAGAACGGGTTGCAGGTGATCGTCAGGAAACCCTCTCCCAGCTCACCGCCCCACCCACTGACCATCTCGGGCCTCAGACTGGGCTCAGACTTCATGCCCACGTCCTTTTCGCGGAGTGGAGATTTCGAAGGTCCCGCGGTGTTTGCCGGATTCGGCATCTCCGCGGCGGACCTGAAACACGACGACTATCAAGACATTGACGTCAGCGGGCGCTTCGTCCTGGTGTTGCGATATGGGCCGGAAGGGAACACCCCTCATAGTCGCTTTACCAAGTACCACGCGCTGCGATACAAGGCCCTGACTGCCCGCGAGAAAGGCGCCAAGGGAATCGTCTTTATCGATGATGAAGAAGACTTTTCGAAGAGTTCGCTGTCGCGTTTGAGATTCGACCAAAGTTACGCGGACTCGGGGATTGCGGCCTTTGCGATCAGTCGCTCGCTGGCGCGACGTCTCTTTGAGAGCGCCGGATCCGATTTTTCGTCCGTCGAGAAGGCCGGCCGGCCCCCGCTGCGTACGGCTTTGGATGGAGTTTCGCTCAAATTCACCTGCGAGTTGACCAAAGAACAGCGCCAGACTGCCAACGTGATCGGCATGTTGCCCGGCACGCACCCTGAATTGAAGTCCGAGGCGATTGTCATTGGCGCCCACTACGACCATCTGGGGCTGGGGCGAAACGGTTCGTTGGCCTCCCAACCCGGTCGCCAAATTCACAATGGCGCCGATGACAACGCTTCCGGTACCGCGGGCGTCCTGGAGCTGGCTCAAGCCTTCGCTGGGAAGCACCGGAATCCGCACCGAACCCTGATCTTCGTAACTTTTTCGGCCGAGGAGATGGGACTGCTGGGCTCCAAGCACTACGTCGATCACCCGCCGGTTCCGTTAGAGAAAACGGTCGCCATGATCAACATGGACATGATCGGGCGGATGAAGGAGAAGCGGTTGATCGTGGGTGGGACCGGCTCCTCGCCGCACTGGAAGGCCTTGCTGGAGCGGGCCAACGAACCCGTGCGGTTGGAGTTGAAGTTCCAGGACGATGCCTTCGGCCCCAGCGATCATTCCTCCTTTTACGCCAAGAACATCCCTGTTCTGTTCCTTTTCACCGGAGTTCACGACGATTACCACAAGCCCAGCGACGACTACCAGAAGATCCGCCTGGAGACCGAGCAGCAGATTCTGGATCTGACCTATAGCATTGCCAGGGAATTGGATTTGAGCGACAATCGTCCGCAATTCGCCCGGACAGCCGAGCCTGAGCCCAGCGGCGACCGGGTGGGCGGATTCCGTGTTTATCTGGGCACGATTCCCGACTACGGAGAAGAAGTGGAAGGCGTCAAGCTTTCCGGAGTGCGCGCCGGGAGTCCTGCCGAAAAGGCGGGGCTGCAGGCGGGCGACATCGTTGTGGAGTGTGCCGGCAAACAGATCCGGAACATCTACGACTACACGTACCTCCTGCAAGAGCACGAGCCGGGCGAGACCGTCGAGTTGACCGTGAACCGGAGCTCTCAACGAGTGACATTGAAAGTCACCTTGGCGGGAAGGAACTGATCGGAATCGGCCCCGATCCAGACGGAGGCCGGCCGGATCGAGTTCGGCGGGTGCTGACCCAAGCTGGAACAGGACTTCCACTCAAGAGCGGACTCTTGCTCCTCCAGATCGCCTGAGGCAGATACGGAAGTCCAATAGCCGTGTGGGAGTTGCTCGGGAGCCTGGATTCCTGTGGCTTAGCCTCAGACGAGGGGATTTTGACGACGATGACGGTGTCCAGATTATTGGATCGGATGGCTTTGAAGGAGCGGCTCACTCCGCTGGAATTCGAACAGGTGGCCCACCATGCTCCTCTGGACGCTCTGCAGGACCTGGCCGACCATATCCGGCAGGAATTCCACGCCGACCAGGTCGTCACCTACGTTGTCGATCGCAATATCAACTACAGCAACGTTTGTTCGGCAGTGTGCACTTTCTGTGCTTTCTTTCGCAAACCCGGATCTCCCGAGGGCTATGTCCTGACCTTCCAGGAGATTTTTGAAAAGGTGGAAGAAACCTTACGCTTGGGCGGAAGCGGGATCCTCATGCAAGGGGGCCTGCATCCCGATCTTCCGTTGGAGTGGTATGAAGAACTGCTCAGCGAATTGAAGCGCCGCTATGGAATTCAACTGCATTGCTTTTCTCCGCCCGAGATCTACGCCTTCTCCGAGATATTCTCCCTGACGATCGAAGAGGTCTTGACGCGACTCAAGCGAGCCGGGCTCGACTCCATTCCCGGAGGAGGTGCGGAGATCCTGGTGGACGAAGTGCGGAAGAAGAATACCAATAAGTGCAACACCGGCCAGTGGCTTGAGGTCATGGAGACCGCGCATAGACTGGGTCTCCCAACCACCGCCACCATGATGTTTGGCTTGGGTGAGAACACCGCACATCGGGTGCAGCACCTCGACCGGATCTACAGCCTGCAGAAAAGGACAGGAGGCTTTGTCGCCTTCATCCCCTGGACGCTGCAGCCGGACAATACCAAAGCCGGCTTGAAACATCCGGATCGCATCCCGCCCGACGAGTACCTGCGCTGGCTGGCTCTGTCCCGGATCTACCTGGACAACATCGCAAACATTCAGGTCTCGTGGTTGACTCAGGGGCTGGAAACCGGCAGGCGCGGTCTCCACTTCGGGGCCAATGACATGGGGAGCATCATGATTGAGGAAAACGTCATCACGCCGGCTGGGGCCCGGCACCGCGCCAATGAAGCGATGCTGCGCGGGGCGATTGTGGACGAAGGATTCGTTCCCTGCAGGCGGAAGGCCGATTACGTGAGACTGGAAGAGCCGGTTGCCATGGGTTCCGGAAATTAAGCCGGCAAGAAGCACAGGCGTCATGCACCCTCCCACCAACCAGACAGAAGAGCTTCAGAGAATCAAGAGTCGCCTGCTGCGCCGAGTGGGACGAGCGATTGCGGAGTTCTCCATGATCGCGGAGGGCGACCGCATCATGGTCTGTCTCAGCGGGGGCAAGGACAGTTACACCTTGTTGGCTTTGTTGCGCGACTTACAGAAACGGGCGCCCGTTACGTTCGAACTTATTGCGGTCAACCTGGATCAACAGCAGCCGGGGTTTCCCAAGGAGGTACTGCCGCAGTACCTGTCCGCCATCGGGCAGGCATACCGAATTCTCGGGAAAGATACTTACTCCATCGTCAAGGCGAAGATCCCGGAAGGAGAAACGACGTGCGCCTTATGCTCGCGGCTGCGCCGGGGAATCCTTTACAATGCGGCGGTTGAGCTGCAATGCAACAAGGTGGCTCTCGGTCACCACGCGGACGACTTGCTGGAGACGTTCCTGTTGAATTTCCTCTACGGAGGAAGTCTAAAGACGATGCCTCCAGTCCTTCGCAGCGACGATGGGCGAAACACGGTCATCCGACCGTTGGCTTACTGCTGGGAGTCTGAGATCGCCGGGTTTGCCGCTCTCATGAAGTTCCCCATCATTCCCTGTGACCTGTGCGGCTCCCAGGAGAATCTCAAGCGCAAGCTGGTCAAACGGCTGATCCAGGGCCTGGAGCGGGAAATCCCCTCCGCGCGCGACTCGATGATCGCGGCCCTGGGCCGGGTCATCCCATCTCATCTCTTGGATCGGCAGCTGTTCGACTTTGAAGGACTGCAGGCCCGGCAGGGCGATGTCTCCGCCGAGTTGGACCTGGTTTTGGAGCGCGTCCCCTAAGATAGGCGGCGATCGGCTGTCAGGGCGGTTGGCCCAGTCCTCGTCTTCAATTTCTCATTTTCAGAAAGCGGAGAGGTCATCATGGAGCATTCGAAAGGGTTCTTAGATCTGGTCAACGATGCCAAATCCCGGATTCAGGAGATATCGGCCCAAGACACTCGAAAGAAGCTCGACGCCAAACAGGCGTTGTACCTGGTGGACGTTCGCGAGGATCACGAGTGGAGCGCCGGTCGCGCGCAGGGAGCCATCCACCTGGGCAAAGGAATCATCGAGCGGGATATCGAGAAGACCATTCCGGATCGCAATGCTGAAATCGTGCTCTACTGCGGCGGCGGCTATCGCTCTGCTCTGGCTGCGGACGCATTGACCAAGATGGGCTATCGGCGTGTGTTGTCGATGGCCGGTGGCTACAAGAGCTGGGTTCAGGAAGGGCATCCCGTGGTGAGGGATTGAAGTTCCATTGGCAAGCGGGGCCGATTGTTCAAAACAGAGCCGCGCTGCCGTCACTGAAGGGGGGCAGGCACAGGGACGAGTCATCCCGAGCCTGTCGTTGAATGGGTGGAGGTCGAAGAGCTTGAACGACAGACCGCCAGATGAACCAAGCGAACGAGCGGCGCTGTTTCAGTCCTTGGTGCAGCACTCCTTGGACGTCATTGCCGTCCTGGATGATCAGGGGACGATTCTGTATGGGAGTCCCGCCCTGCAAGCCATTCTGGGGTATCCGCCGGACCAGATGGTAGGCCGGAATGCGCGCGATTACCTCCACCCGGATGACTGTGCGGGCGCTGGAAGCGCCGGTGCCCGCTTGCTCCGACAACCAGGAGAACCCGTAATTCTGGAAGTTCGACTTCGGCATGCCGGACAGCACTGGGTTGCGATGGAGGCGGTAGGCCAGAACCTGTTGGATCATGCCGAGGTTCGCGGGTTCCTCATCAATGCTCGTGTCGTCGGCCCGCACCGGCAAGCCGACAAGGATCTCCACTTGCTCAAAGCGGCGGTCGAAAGCAGCGAGGACGTGATTCTGATTGCCGAGGCGGGCCGCCTCGACCCCTTTGACGCCAGGGTGATCTACGCGAATCCGGCCTTCCAGGTGATGACGGGATACGAACGGCACGAAGTCATCGGCCGGAAGCTCAGCCTGCTGTTCGGCCCGCGAACCTCAAAAACCGATCTGGAACTGGCGGCCGGGCAGCTGCGCCGTGGTCAGTCCTGTCGCACCCAATGGCTTCAATATCGCAAGGATGGTTCGGAGTTCTGGGCCGAATCGAATGTACAGCGATTCCCCCGAAGCGTCACGGAGCCTGAATACCTGGTTGTGATACAACGGGACGTCACGGAGTGGAAGCAGGCGGAAGAGGATTCGAAGCGCAGCGAAGCTCAATTTCGTGCGGTATTCGACCACGCCTCCGACGCGCTGGCCATCTTCAATGCGTCCGGAAGATATCTTGAGGTCAACCCCGCTGCCTGCGGACTCCTGGGACTGAGCGCGGAGGAGATCGTCGGCAAATCCTTGCCCGACTTTGTGGATCCGAGTCAAAAGGATGCCGCCCTGTTGCTTTGGCAGGCCCTTCGGGTTACCGGTGAGCAACGAGGCCAGCTGCGTTTGGTGCGAAGTGACGGCAGCTTTCGCGAGGTGGAATACAGCGCCAAAGGACACTATCTGCCGGGTAGGCATTTGACCATTTTCCGGGATGTGACGGAGCGCAAACAACTGGAAGCTCAGCTTCGACAGTCGCAGAAGATGGAAGCCATCGGCAAGCTGGCGGGTGGAATCTCGCACGACTTCAACAATCTGCTCACTGTGATCAATGGCTACAGCGAGGTGCTGCTGGCCAATGCCAAGGGAGACCATCCCTTGCGTCGCGAGATTGAAGAAATTCGAAAGGCCGGACAGCGGGCTACCGGCCTGACTCGCCAGCTTCTCGCGTTCAGCCGAAAGCAGATTCTCACACCCAAGGTGTTGGATCTGAATACCGTGGTCGCGAGCATGACCAAGATGCTGCGCCGCCTGATCGGTGAGCACATTGAATTGACCTTTAATCCGGCGCCCAACCTGGGCAAGGTGAAAGCCGATCCCAGCCAGATCGAGCAAGTCATTCTGAATCTGGTCCTCAACTCGCGGGATTCCATGCCTGCCGGGGGGCGCCTTCTCCTGGCAACCGGCAATCTGCGTCTTCAGGACAATTCGATTCTTCCCCAGGTTGATGTCAAGGCCGGATCGTACGTCGTGTTGTCGGTCATAGACAGCGGCAACGGCATGGACGATGAAACACTGAGCCACATCTTTGAGCCGTTTTTCACGACGAAAGAACAAGGGAAGGGGACAGGGTTGGGCCTGTCAACCGTGTATGGGATCGTCAAGCAGAGTGGGGGATACATCACGGCCGCAAGCAAACCCACGCAGGGAACCTCCATGCGCGTGTATCTGCCTCAGGTTGAGGCGGAGGCCAGTACCGACGAGGTGAGCGAGACCGCCGGCGCTTCGACAACCGGTTCGGAAACGATCCTGTTGGTGGAAGACGAAGATGTAGTCCGCACACTGGCGGCTTCCATCCTGACCAAAAACGGTTACCAGGTATTGGAATCTCGCGGACCCGAAGAGGCTCTACGCATTGCTCATCTGCGTGAAAGGCCAATCCATCTGCTTCTGACCGACGTGGTGATGCCCGTCATGAGCGGGCGTGAACTGGCAGTCCGGCTGGTCGCGGCGCGACCCGACATGCGCGTTCTCTACATGTCCGGCTACACGGACGAGATCATGTTCCAGCACGGCGTACTGACTCCCGGCACGGCGTTCTTACCCAAACCATTCACACCGCATACACTGTCCAGCAAGGTCCGTGAAGTGCTCGGCTCCGGCAATCGCGCGGAGGCTACCCCCGAATGCGTATGATCGTGCTGCTCGGTGTGGAGGACAGGATGCCTCTCTGTCGGGCTCTCAGCCGTTGTGTTCCCCCAGCGTCCCTGTTGCCGGTCCTCTGATGACAGACTCCCATCTGGCCCCAGTCGTCTACCTGTCGAAGCTGTCCAGGCAGTTCCCGGTTTCGAGCAACGCTCTATACCAGGTGCGAGACGAGTTGCTGTTACAGGGGGTTTCCATTCAGGACTTGGTGTCTGGAAACGTCACTCAACATGGAATGCTTTTCCCTCAGGAACGGCTTATCTCCATCCTTCAAGAGTCCGCACAAAAGGCCCAGATTTATCATCCGGATTCCTTTGGGCAGTCGGCAGCGCGGATGGCGATCTCCGAATACTACGCGGACCAAGGCGTAGACATTCCAGCGGATCAGATCGTGCTGACGCCGGGGACCAGCATCTCGTACTTCTATTGTTTCAAGCTCCTGGCCGATCCCGGAGACGAGATTCTGGCGCCCACTCCCTCCTATCCCCTGTTCGAGACCGTGGCACGGCTGTGCGACGTGCAGATGACTTCCTACCGCTTGCAGGAAGCCGACCATTGGGCGATCGATCTGGATTACCTGGAGTCTCAGGTGACCACCAAAACCCGGGCGCTGGTTCTGATTTCTCCGCACAACCCGACGGGGGCCGTAGCGGGCGACCGAGAGCTGAAAGGACTGGTGGAAATCGCTGCGCGGCACCGCCTGGGCATCATTGCTGATGAGGTCTTCAGCCCTTTTCTGTTTGGGCTCAACCAACTGCCAAGGCCGGCCAGGCAGAACGCTCCGCTGGTGTTCACTTTGAATGGCTTTTCGAAGATGCTGGCGCTGCCAGGCATCAAGCTCGGCTGGATTGGGGTGAGTGGAGAGGCTGAAGCCGTGCGGCAGTCCTTACGAAGCCTGGAAATGATCTCCGACACCTTTCTTCCGGTCAATGAGGCCGTTCAGTTCGCCGTTCCAGGCCTTCTCGAGGTCGGCAGGAACTTTGTGCCCCAGTACGCCTCTTGGGTCAGGATGTGCCGGGATACTGCCGTCGAAGTGTTTTCCTCCAGCCGCGTCCTGCGGTTTGTTGCGCCGGTGGGCGGCTTCCATATCACAGTGCAGCCGGCCGGCGGCCAGGACGAGGAACGTCTTGCCATTCGGCTCTTGCGAGAGGCAAAGATTCTGGTTCATCCCGGATACTTCTACGATATCGATGGCTCTCATCTGGTCTTGAGCTTCGTTCACGAACCCGCAGCGCTACGCCGCCATCTCTTGCAAGTGGTGGAAGCGGCCTCCAGTATTCCCTCTTCCAGCGATTGATCCGAACCCGAGGCTATCGGGAAGGTTCCAAGAAATCTCGATCCCGGGCACGATGGAGATGATCCTTTGGATTCGGCCCGAGGGCTCTCTCCCAATCTCCGTATACCGGATTGGGGAGCATGAACCAGCGGCTTCCCCACAATGCGTCGAAAGCGTCTACCTTTTCGTATCGGGAGGGCAGAGTGGATTCCGTTTCTCCGGGAAAGTCGTTCAAGTTATCTCCGATATAGGCGATGACGTGGTAGGTTTCCGCCACCTGTCTTCGGCGCTTTGATTTGCTGGAAGGCGGCTCCTGACCGGAAGAGGGCTTCTCTTCCTGAAGCCAGAGGCGAGAGGGCCCTTCCCGGTTCATGCCCGCCGTATCGATCCCCAGGTGCTCCAGCGCTCGCCGGGTGGCTTCGTATTCGGCCTGAGGACGATTTGAGATGTAAACCAGCGTGACTCCCAGGCGCTCCGTTTCCTCGATAAACCGCTTGGCTCCCGGAACCAGCCTGAGGTCGGCCATGTTCCTCACAACCCACTTCCTCCACGTTGTCTCCGAGTATCCCTCGCCCTTCAAGCACAGCTCCGTTTGGTAGCCGGAGTTGTCGAGAATCGTTTCGTCAAGATCCGCCACCACGGCCAGAGGCAGACCGTCCGCGCTCACCGGCCGGTTCCTTTGACGGGGCGCCGAGTCAACCACCTGCCGAACTTCGGCCAGCGCGGCTCGAAACGTCTGCAGACAGATAGCCCGGTATTCTGCCGAGGTTTGTAACCAAAGATTGGCCTGCGTCTTATCGAGGCGGACTGGAGTCTGAAGCCGGGTTGTTTGGGCCAAGCCACTACCCGCCGACCAGGCGGCAAGGAGGGCCCACAGCAGAACGCCAATCGGTCGTTGCACGGGTCGACTGAAAGCCATATCTTAGCTCCTGAAGACAGCTGTCTTGAAAACGTCCTTATTTGAAACGCCCTGAGGGATTTTTGCCAGGAGGATTTCGCAAACAGGCGCACTATTATCTGTCAATCGGATCCGAGTCTGTTAACGACTCTTAATGCGCATCAAGTGCCTTCTCGGGAGTCGACAACGGGTTCCTGGTTCATTCCACCGACGTCGAGCCGGTGCTTGGGCCGACACTTCTACCTGTGGGGGACATGGTTGTCTGCAATGAGACACCCAATCCGGGGTCCGGAGTTTCTGTCGCCGGCCGATCCCGTGTGGACCCGGAGGAAGCCGGCTCGACGCCGTTTTCAAAGAACCCGACTGGGACTATTGACCGTTGTCGTTCTGCTGGGACCTGTCGAAGCTCTGTCGCTGCAACCGCCGATGGCATCTGCTCGACGGCTGGTGTCGTTGCAAGGCAGAGTTTTGGACGCCCAGACTCGAGAACCGATCACCAAGGCTCTGGTCTCGATTCAGGCCCTCAAGCGCGAGACTCTTACGGACGATACGGGGGCCTTCTTCCTAAAAGACCTGCCTCCAGGTCCGATCCAGCTGTATATCGGCACGGTTGGCTATGGCGTGGCGCGGCGGCACCTCGATCTGCAAGAGGACACCGATCTGGAGATTCTGCTCGGGCAGGAATCGCTGAGGGTTTCCGAGGAAATTACGGTAACTGCCGCGCCCTTCGACCCGCTTGAAACGGGTGTGGTCTCCGAACGCACACTGAACGGTACGGAGCTGAAGAATCTGGCCAACGTGCTGGTGGATGATCCCCTTCGTTCGGTTCAGAGCCTGCCCGGCGTGGCGGCCACCGACGACCTTCGGGCCCAGTTCGCCTTGCGAGGTGCTGCTCCGGATAAGATTGGGCTCTATTTAGATGGCATCCTGTTACGTTCTCCCTTTCACACCGTCAGAGATATCCAGGACGACGGGTCGCTGACGGTGTTTAACGGCGATCTGCTGGAATCGGTGTCCCTGATCAGCGGAGCGGCCCCAGCTCCCTACGGAGATCGATTAGGCGCTGCCCTGACGGCCTTCACCCGCGAACCGGGACGGAAGAAGATGTTCAATCGGGCGACGGTCAGCGGGTCGAGCCTTTCCTTCACAAGCGAAGGGCCCTTACCACGCACCGCGAAAGTAGCGTGGCTGCTGTCGGTCCGCAAAAGTTACCTGGACTGGCTGATCAGGAAACTATCCGAAGATCCCGAGACGGCTGCCGCTTTTGGTTTCACCGACTTTCACGGGAAACTAAGCTTCAGGCCGAATGACCGGCATCAGATCCATGCCTTGGCTATTCTGGGGGGTGCCGGCGCCAATGAGAAGCGCCGGCGAGGCCAACTCGGTCCCAATGCATTTCTAACGGCAGACAGCGACACTCGGGTCTTGGATCTGGCCTGGCGATGGGCGTCGTCGTCACAGACACTCGTGGAATCTTCCGTCTCTGCTACCCGGGAGCTGGCCCACAATCTTAACCGGGATGGAGAAACGCTCTACCAAGCCCAGTTCGAGCAGTTCGCCTGGCGCGGCGATGTAAGCCATCACCGGGGTTCCCGGCATCGAATCGAAGGTGGCGTTTTCGTGCGGTCGATTCGGGAGGAAACCACGCGCCGCCGTTTCGATTTCAGCCAGAACCGGTTTGGCACGCTCAATCGCTACCTGGCCACAGCCTGGCTGCCCAGCGGCTATCTGCAGCAGAGCTGGACTCCCTGGAGCGGAAGACTCCAGATCACCGGAGGGATCCGAACCGACCAGTTCAGCTACACCGGCGAATCGGTCTGGCTGCCAAGGGGGTCGTTGTCGTTGGCGCTTTCCGCTGGCACTCGACTGAGCTTAGCCTACGGGCAGTATGCTCAGTTTCCCGACTACGCAGATCTCTTGGGCGAATTCCGATTTCGTCATCTGAGGGCCGAGCGTTCGACGCACATCCTTTTAGCCCTCGAACATCACATCAAAGAGAATTTCCGGTTGCGGATCGAAGGCTATAACCAGCAGGAACGCGATGGAATCTTTTCCCCAGACGCCGAGTACCGTCAGGTGGGTGGGCAACTCCTGGCTCCCCGGTCGGGAGAAGTGCTTCGCAACAACTTGCGAGGCTATTCACGGGGCTTTGAACTGTTTCTTCAACGGCGCAGCGCCAACCGCCTGGCGGGGTGGGCTTCCTATGCTTTTGGAAGATCGCACCGCCGAGACGCCGGCGGTCTTCAGTTCGACACGGACTTCGACCAGCGCCACACTCTGAATCTCTATGGAACCTACCGGTTCTCGCAGTCGCTGAACCTCAGCGGCAAGTACCGTTACGGCAGCAATTTCCCCATTGTCGGTTTCTTCCGTTCTGAGGGAGGGCTGTTCTTCCTGTCCGACCAACGCAACCGGCTTCGCGTCCCGCGTTACAGCCGCCTCGATCTTCGAGCCAACAAGGCCTTCCATCTCGACCGCATGAGGATCACCGTCTACGGCGAAGTCATGAACGTCTTGAACCGCAAGAACCACCGCTTCAATGGCATCAACTTCATCCGGCCGAGTGGAGAGGCCCGCCTAAGGAGCGACTCGATCCTGCCGTGGCTGCCCGTTGCGGGTGTCACAATCGAGTTTTGACTCCTGGATGAGCTTCAGCGCGACTGGGTCAACCAGGCCACAATGTCGGATGCGGTCAGCTCGTTCGTCTCGATTCGAAGGCGGTTCTCCGAGCGGGTCAGGTGATAGAGGCGCCGCGCCGGATAGGTATCGAACGCACTAGCCGTATTGTGGATCAACAGACGGGCAGGTGGAGCCAGAGTTAAGGCCGTGCCGAAATCGCCGGCTCGCCGCAGAAGTGGAATGTAAAGCCGATCCAGGTAAGACTGGTCCTGGTCGGCGTCGAACCGGGCGACGTCGGCCGCCGTCTGGTGGATCTCGGGAGCCAGGGCCCGAGCCAGCAGGCACCACAGGCCTGCTCTTTCCAGTCCGACCAGAGAAATCGGCGCGTCACTGAACTCCTTGCGAATGAAGGCCAGGGCCGTCAGGATGTCCTGAACACGGTTGGCGTCGTCCGTGCGATTGTAGGTCGTGAAGAAGCGATCGGACATGTCCCGCTGAGCCAGGGCTTCGCCCGTGTTGAAGGCATCGATGGATACCACGGCTTGGTTCCTGCGCAGCAAAGGCCGCACCAGGTCCTGATGCCGGCTTTCCATTGCCTTTTTCCCCTCCGGGTGGATGACCAACGCCACCGACGTCACCCGCGAGCGGCCTTTCGGCAACCACAGAGAGGTTGGAACCCGATCTCCCATGTCCTTTCTCCCGATGGCCAGCACCACCGAATCCAACGGGCCCGGCCGGCGACTCGTCTGCAGGATCGACTCTTCTGATGGGAATTCCGCCGCCAGGGCATGCCTCATCGCCACGCCCATCACCTCCCGGAACTGTCTGAGGGACTCTTCATCCGACGGCCTTAGTTTGTCCAATTGAGCTCGATTTCTCTGCACCATCATCTCCACGATCTGCTGTTCCGACTTGGCCTCCCAGGGCAGGTCGCGCTCGAAGAAGACCAGCAGCTTGGGGGGGAACTCCACATGGAAGGACGTCTCCCTGAAGTCGTCCGAATTGGGATTGTTAAGGAACCACCTTCCGAACCAGGCATACACGGCTTCGCGGCTGTCACGGTTGTAGTTATGCTGGGCGAACATTTGCACCGTTTCCACTTTGTCCGCGGCGCCAAGAAGCTGGTAAACGCTCTGAATGGCAGGAAATTCCACGCGGGGAGTGTCTCGGGTCCAGTCGCCGGCCGCGGAAACCAGCAAGAGCGGTCGTGGCGCCATCAAAGCGCCGATCTCCATGTTGTTGGTGTCGAGGCGCAGGTTCGCTGTGTTTTCGCAGACGTCGCCCCCCTGCATGTAATGCGAGATCATGTTTACGGGGGCCGACACCTGAACGCGATCGTCCACCGCTGTCAGCAGAAAGGTTTGGGTTCCGCCCCCGGAAGCTCCCGTGCAGCCCAGTTGCTTAGGATCGACATCGGGCAGGGTCTCCAGGAAGTCCAGTGCGCGAATGCTGTTCCAGAGATGGAGTCCCAGCGAACCGACACCCCAAAGGTCAAGTCTTTTGTCGATCAGCCGATGATTCACTTGACGGCTGTCGTTGTAGCCCACCATGTCGTAGGAGAAAACCACATGTCCTTGCCGGGCCAGGTTAATGCAACGCGCCGGGATGGAGCCCAACTCGGAATTCTCAAGACGTCCATAGGCCCAGTGACCATGAGGCGAGAGAAGGGCGGGGAAGGGGCCGGGCTTCTTGAGTGGCCGGTACAGATTGCCGGTTACGTAAAAGCCGGGCAGGCTTTCAAAATAAACCTTTTCGATGGAGTATCCTTCCCGCTCCAGTCGGCCGAAGACTTGGGGGTTGAGTGGAGACTTTTCCGGCATGGGCCACAAGCCGGCGCTCATCAGAATCTGGTGGCGCAAGGCTTGCGCCCGGGCCAGCCAGGCCTCTTTGGTCTGATAACCGTCGAAGCGGTAGGAAGCGTTCAAATGACGGATTTCTGTCGCGCGCCTGTCGCGCTCGGGCAACGGGCTCTCCTGGGAAATTGCCACCAGGGGCCAGGCCAGGAACCAGATGAGTAGAGATGTCGGTCGAATGAGCATGAGAGGGCTCCGTTCAAGAAGATTGTGAATTCTGCGTACTTTTAGCACCACATCCAGCCGGAGTAAAGACAACCAGCAAAAACCTGCTACAATATCGCCGCATGAAATTGAAAGTAGAGCTGCACAGCCACACCAACTTCGATCCTTGCGACCCGATTGAGTACAGCGCCGAACAGCTCATTGAGGCTGCCGCGGCCCAGGGATATCAAGCCCTGGCCATCACTTGCCACGACGCCCTTCAGTGGTCGAGGGATCTGGAAGCCTACGCGGCTTCCTTGAACGTTTTGTTACTTCCGGGCGTCGAAGCCACCATCGAAGGGAAGCACGTCCTCATCTACGGAATCGAGCGGTTCACACCCATCCCCACTTTTCAGGCTTTACATGAGTTCCGCCGCGCCAATCCAAAAGCCCTTATTCTTGCGCCTCACCCGTTCTTTCCGGGGAGCACCTGCATGGGAACGCGGTTGCTGGCTCACCAGGAGTGTTTCGACGGCATCGAATACTGTCATTTCTACTCCAAGGCCATCAATTTCAATCAGAAAGCCCATGATGCCAGCGTGCTGTTCAGGAAACCGCTGGTTGGCACCGGTGATGTTCATTTCTTCAATCAGTTGGGAAAGACCTATTCCTACGTTTACGCCAGGGAGAAGAGCGTGTCGGCCGTCATATCCGCCATCAAGGCGGGCGAATTGGAGCTGGTGACCAGGCCCCTGACGACCCTTGAGTTCCTGAAGCTCACTCTCCAACTGGAAAGAATACGTTACAAGGGAGTGTTTTATCGGGCTGGCTGGTTTCAGAAACCCCCTATCAAGACCATCTCGTCTGCCGAGGAGTAGAACCCTCATTGCTCCCACTTTTTCGTTTCTCTGTCTCAATCATCACTAATACCTTCCACACATCGAACTTGAGCTGTTGCGCGCTGAAGGCAGGGCGGCCGAGGAATGCTGATGACCGGCTCATCAGGAACAGCGACGAAGCCAGGGTTCGAATCAGAAGACACTGAGTCAGGAATACCGCCATGCCACGTTTCTCCAGCAAGGTTCTCGCGGCACTCGCTGTAGCCCTCTGCGTGGTTCTTTCGCTGCCGGTCCGCAGCCACGGGACCCAAACCAATCTGAAGCTGATCCTGGCGATCTCGATTGACCAGATGCGATTCGACTATCTCACTCGCTTCGACCCGCTCTTTAAGGGTGGCTTTCGGAGGCTGCTCGACCGAGGCGCGGTTTTCACCGCGGCTCGCTATCGCCATGCCAACACCGAAACCGGGCCCGGGCACGCCGTGATTCTGTCGGGCCGTCATGCCTCTCATTCCGGCATCGTGGCCAACGACTGGTACGACTCGCTGCTCAAGAAGCGGGTCAATGTGGTCGACGATCCGCTTCATTCGCCCGTAGGCGGGGAGGGGAGAGGCGCGTCGCCCATCAACTTCATCGGATTCACCCTAAGCGACAAGCTGAAGGTCCGCTCTCCCCGGTCGCGAGTGGTGGGAGTCTCCCTCAAAGACCGCTCTGCTATTTTGATGACCGGCCGTCTGGCCGACGCGGCCTACTGGTACGAGACCGCCGGAGGGCGCTTCATCACCAGTACCTACTATATGCGGACTCCTCCCTCCTGGCTGGAAGAGTGGAATGGCAGACACTTTGTGGACCAGTTTGCGGGGAAAAAATGGGAGCGGCTCAACTCGGATGTGTCGCTCTACGAAAAGTACGCCGGGCCTGACGCGGAGGAGGGTGAGTGGGACCGGCACGACACCGTTTTCCCGCATCGCATTCGCAGCAGCCCGCCCGACAGTGCCTTCTACGACGATTTTCGCCGCACCCCCTTCGCCGATGAAATGACGCTGGAAGTCGCCCTGAAAGCCATGCAGGCTCACGAGCTGGGGCAGGACGAGTTCGCCGACCTGCTGGCCATCGGGTTTTCCGCCACCGACGTGATCGGTCACACCTATGGACCCCATAGTCAGGAGATCCTGGATCAGCTCTTGCGACTGGACGGTGTGCTGGAAAGGCTGTTCCTGGAAATTGACAAACGAGTGGGCCTTGAAAACACCTGGATCGTCCTCAGCGCCGATCACGGGGCTGCGTCGTTGGTTGAGATTGCGCGGAAACACGGACTCGATGCCCGGCGGCTTCACCCCCGCCAAATCAAAGAAGCCGTCGATCTGGCCTTGACCCGGAGCTTCCCAGGCGTGACGGGCATCATCTCCTACTATGACGCTCCCCATTTCTACCTGGATGAGACGGTGCTGGAGCGCAAGAAGCTGAAGCGAAGCAAGGTGGAGTCGGTCATTCGGGAAGCGTTGATGAAGACCGGCTGGGTCGAAGTGGTGTATACGCATGCCCAGATGGTGGACGGATCGGCCGCGGATCAACCCTACTTTTCACGCTTCCGCAACTCGTTTTTTGAATCGCGCAGCCCGCACATCATCGTTTGCCTGAAGCCTTACCTTTACCTGGACGCGCGAGTCGGCGGAACCGGACACGGAACGCCCCATGACTACGACAGCCACGTCCCCATCATCTTTTTCGGTTCTCTCATCAAAGCCGGCCGCTACGACCAACCCTGCGGTCCGGAGGATATCGCTCCGACGCTCGCCACGCTGCTCGGTCTGGACTACCCAATGGAGTCCGACAGCCGCGTGCTGGAGGAAATGCTGAAATAGCAAGTCCACCGACCTGCCTCGTCCATTCGCGATCTTCAGAACCTGACACACACAACTGACAAGGATTCCTAAGGTTGAGGTTTATGAGAGAGCTCCGGCTCTGCACACCCTCGTAGACTTGTCCTTCTTCAAACGGTAGCGCGCAGGCAAGGGCCAGGCAGACCCCAATGCTTTGGTTCGGATATAGTCGAAACCAAGGCAGTGCAACAGCAATTCCTCCAAGGCAATGCAAGAAGGATTTCCCCTTGGCGCCCTTGGCGGTTTAAGACGCTGTGCTGGTGGTGCCATTCACGGTTTTGGCCTAGACCGTAGTCCCAACTGCACGGACCTGCTAACCGCCCCGTGCCGCTCACGCGGCATGGAGTTGAGTCGCGTAGCGACGTTTGAATTTAGCCCGGCCTATTAAGGCCGGGACACAGCGTTCGGTAATCGCCCAGTCGCATCGCGACGATTGATGATTACGGCAAAGCCTCACCATGTCTGGCATGCCGAAATCAAGCAGACACCTCCCCCAGGCGCCTCAAGAAACCAATTCTGAGGGCTTGTGCCTCCATCTAGTACGAGATGCCCGGAGACGGTGGGTGCGACGCGGGCCTGCGTGCTCACGAAATAGTCGTCAGCCTCAACCGTCGCGAAGCGACTAGGCATTTCCCCCTTGGCTTTCCCGGCCTCGAAAGGCCGGGCCGGGATCAAGGGTCGCTATGCGACCTACGCTTGTCGCGGATGGACTCGTTCTGTTTCTCGGCCATCGGTCGGCTCGGATAGGAGGTCGTTACGCGACCTCTCCACGGGGTGGTTGACCAGTCCGTCTCACCCACTCCAGCATGTGCCGGCGGCTGCTACCACCGCCAACAAATCAGCTCAAAAGATGAACAATAGTCATGAAAAGGACTTTTCAACTGAATTCAATTCAGTCATAATATCTTTGCCTCCTGGTTTTTGGAGGCGCGAAACGACGACCCATTCCTCAGGCCAATCTCCAGGTTTCTTTTCCCTGTTAAGCCAGCCCGCGGTGACAGGGATAACGATACATTCCGCGGGACATTCCCAGAAGTCGAGTGATCTTCAGCGAGCTGCTATAGGCGAACGTGTCCTGGCAGCCGGGAAAGACCTTTTTCAGGAGTCGTCCATGAACAGCGCTTTCCTCAATCAAATTCTCATTTCTTGGAAGAAGAGTGTTGTGAGTCTCTCGGTTTCATTGACTTTTTCCCTCTTGATTCCAGCTTCAGCTCCGGTTCTTGCCCAAACCGTCAAGGCTTCCATCGCTCCGAGTGTGGAAACATCGCTTAGCGGGCCGGACTGGCAATTGGGTTCCTATCCTCTCGACGAACCAGGATCGCAGCAACCTTTTCTTCCCGACTTCGATGACCGATCCTTCAAAACCGTGACTGTTCCGGGCGAGATTGCCTTGCAGCTGGGATTGAAAGGGATGGACCTCTACTTTCAGAGCAAGGCCCTGACACTCATCAACGATCGGGAGTGGTGGTATCGAAAGCGGTTTCAAGTGGACCGATCGGAGGAAGGGAAGCTGCTCCGGCTGGTTTTTGAAGGAGTCGACTACTTCGCCTCGGTGTGGCTCAACGGGAAGAAGCTGGGGGACCACGAAGGATGCTACGTGCCGTTTTCTTTCGACGTCAGCCGGATCTTAAACTACGGCGGCGAAAATGTGCTGGCAGTGCGCGTGACTTGTCCATGGCTCCCGAAGGGCAGAGGATTTCTCGAATACATGAAGGGAGAATGGACGTTCAACAACTACCTGGAGACGGCAAGGCTGCCCGAGCCTCCCTATTTTCTGGGTCCGCACTGGGATGGTCTGCCGGCGGGTGGAAACGCCGTGTTTCCCATGGGGCTGTGGAGAGACGTGAAGCTGGTTTCTTCCGGGTCGATGGTGATGGATGACCTGTTTGTATCGACGCGTTCGATCGACGCCCAGGGAAAAGCCACGCTCCAGATCTCAGGGACGGTGCTCAACCATGGCCGCCAAACCCTCTCAGCCGGTTTGGATGTGAAGCTGATCCCCCGGAATTTCAAGGGCGAGGCGATAGCCGTTCCTCGGAAGAGTCTTTCTCTGCAGCCAGGGCCCAATGCATTCAACCTGGAAGTCGTTGTCCCGAAGGCCCAGTTGTGGTGGGCTTGGGATGTGGGCAAGCCCAATTTGTATCGGGCGGTCGCGTCGCTGAACCAAGCGGCCGGCGGAACTTCCAATCAGCGTGAGGTGACATTCGGGATCAGGACGGTCTCTCGCGGACCAGACATGAGCTATCGTCTGAACGGTACCCGCATCTTTCTGAAGGGCGGCTGGTACCCCATGGGCGACTACTACGGATCCAAGGCCGCCCGATCGACTTACATCAAAGACCTGGAGCTGCTCAAAGCCGGCCACATGAACCACCTGGTGGCCTTTACGGTGGTAGAGAAACCGGACTTCTACGAACTCTGCGACGAAATGGGCATCCTCGTGTTCCTGGAGTTCCCATTCAATCAATTGGGACCCATTGACCTTCTGGAGCCGTCCTCTCCCCGCCGGGAGCCGTTTGTCAAGGAGTCGCTCCGGCAACTCCGGAACATCGTGATCCAGCTGCGCAACCACCCCTCCATCATCCAGTGGGCTGCCTTCGCCGAGGCGCATGCCAAGGGCGGTGGCTGGGGATTCGGCAGGGAGGATTTGAACGATGCCGCCTATGATGCCTACTCCGAGGCCATTGGGAAGCTGGTTGCGGAACTGGCACCGGGCGCCATCTATCACCCCAGCTTGTGCGACCTGGGTGAACAACACTACTGGATTGCTAACGCCGGGATGGGCACCACCGGCAACTACACCGGGCATTTTGGAGCCAATACCGGATTTGTTTCGGAGTACGGAGGAATCGCTCTTCCGGGTCTCGACAGCCTGCGCAAGATCCTGCCCCCGGAACAACTCTGGGATGAGCGAAACAGGGATTTGCCTCGTTGGAAAAACCTGCCGATCGACGTCTCGGCCTACGCCTACCAGACCAGTTTCGAGTACGACGGCCTGGCCAGCGTCATCGATCGAGCCACCCAGTTCGTGGATCGCAATATTCGCTCGCTGCGAGAATTCGTCGAGGACTCACAGCTGTATCAAGCCTTCCTCTTCAAGTACGCGACCGAGGCCTACCGCCGCAAGAAATACCACTCGATCAACGGAACCCGCATCTGGGCCTACGGCGAGGTCACACCCGGCATTCGATTCAATTTTCTGGATTACTATCGCGAACCGAAGATGGGCTACTACTACCTGCAACAGGCCCACAAGCCGCTGACCCTCAGTTTTGCCTACGAAGAGGCCCTGGAGTCTCAAGTCGCCGGCAAATTGCTGCGGATACCGGTTTGGGTGGTCAACGATTACCGGCGGGAAATTCCGCTGGAAATATCCTGCGAGATCCTGGACCTGCAAGGCAGGAAGGTTTGGGAAAGACAGTTCCAGTCCTCCATTGGCTCGGATGAAGCGAAGGAACTGGGTGTGGTCGAGTGGACCGTTGCCCAACAACCCGGAATTTACTGGCTGCGGGGACACCTCCGCGAGCGAGGAGGAGAACAGCAGGCTTGGAACTCAACCTGGATTAAGGTGACCCCCGCAGTCTTCTCGCGTTCCGTAAGAGTCCTGCTGATCGGACAACGGCAATACAGCTTACCCATCGCCAAAATGATACAGGCGGGTGGCATCACCGTAGACGTGGTGGATGAAACGTCGACCGCTCTTCTCAGCAGACTCGAAGATTCCAGCACACTTCGCAGGGACTACGACGTGGTATGGCTGGCGTCCTTTGATTCCATCTGGAAACTGCTGAACCGTCAAGCGGTGGCCGGGCTGAAGGCGGCCGTACAGCAAGGAGTGGGCTTCATCCACACCGGAGGGCCGGGAAGCTATCACGGGGGGCGCGGCATCGGCGCTGCTCTGGACTTGGTCTCTTTGGATGAAGTGCTTCCGGTCGTGCTGAAGAATCGGAACGATCTGGTGTACGGCCCGCTTTTGGGAAGAACCGAGGGTCATGTTCAGGGCTTTTCTCCGATTCGCGAAATCGAACCCGTGTCGCAGGGTGATTCAGGCTGGGGCGAGCAGGGCTTCCAGAAAGAGGGACTGCCCGGATTCAATGAAGTTGAGACGAAGCCCGACGGACGGCTGTTGCTGCGAATCTCCGGGCATCCGTTGCTGGCGACGGGGCAATTCGGGGCCGGGCGAACCGTAGCCTTCACCGGATTCACGCCTCGATACCTGGAGCAAAGGGATCATCGGGATCCTCAAATCGTCTTTTCCTACATGGTTGACCAGGAGTTCTATACCCAGCCTCTTACCAAAGCCTATTTTGAACTGTTTCTGCGGCTGATTGCGGCCGCGACCGGAGAGAGCCCGGCCCAGGACATCAGAACCGTCGTCGAGTCCCGTGATAAGCCTTTGTTCGAGACATTGCAGGACTCCGCGCCCGCCCGGGTAAGCATTGAACCGCGATTGCAGGCGACCGCGGCACGGAAAGCTCGGCTCACCATCGACCTCAAGAACGGCCCCAACTTTGCCCGTCTGGTTCAGCTGAGGTTGAATTGGAAGGCGGAAGATGAACAGGCCCCGGTGCTGGCAGTCTTCGATGTCAACTACTGTGACCTTTTGCCGGGGGAATCCAGGACAATTTCGGCAGAGCTGCACTTGCTCAAGGAGGGAGTCAGCAGCCTGTCAGGGGAACTGGTGATGGAGGGATCCAACGTCGAAGAACGGCGGATGCCGATTGAATGGCCCGGGAGTCGCTGATTTCTCGGCCAGCGGTCCGCTTCGACTTTCCCTGGGGCAGGTTTGACGCGGTGTAGAATCCGCACAGAACACGGAACGACCTGGTGGAGCGGGCGCTCCAGCGCACGCTTCTTCTTGAACGCACGACGGAGCGTGCGTTCCACCCGGGCCCTGAAGTGTCCCTTCTGCGATGGTGAGAAGTCCGGTCCTGTTGCGGGTGGAGGCTG
>JBFMEW010000056.1:0-26281 GCA_040753175.1 Acidobacteriota bacterium
TGGCTGAGGAGGCCACAGGCTGTCTCGGCAGAGTCGCCCGTCCTGCCGGCTCCGGCACCTCTGCCTCCTGGGAAAGACAAAATAACCATAATTCACACGGGGAGTAGACAAACATCATAGGAGAAACTCTATCTCGGTCGGCAAGGCAAACAATCCTGGACTATGTCGGAGGACGTCCTCGAAACGTACATCCGGGAATACATCGCCGCTCAAGACTGTCCCGTCATCCACTTTGCCTGGCAAGGCGACGAGCCTACCTTGTTGGGAGCCGATTTCTTCCGCAAGGTGGTGGTGTCCCAAAAACTCTACTCCGGCGGAAAAAGAATTGAGAATGGTTTTCAGACCAACGGAGTGCTGCTAGACGATGTGTGGGGCGAGTTTCTTTCGGCGAACGCGTTCCTGGTTGGCCTTTCGATCGGCGGTCCGAACGCGCTGCATGACCGCTACCGCATTGATAAAGGCGGACAACCGACGTTCGATCAAGTGGTCCGTGGCATCGGCTATCTCAAGGCCAACGTTATGACTTGGCTGAAGGTCAGGGAAGCCGGAGGCACCCCAGAGCTAGGGCGCAACGACCCGTGCCACTGTGGTAGTGGCAGGAAGTACAAGAAGCGTTGCGGCAGGACCTGAGAATAGTCAAGTCAAGCACAGATCACGATACGGAAAACCAGAAACGGGGGAATCGACGGTCAAAGGAAACCAGCTTGACCTCCGCATGCCTGAAGCGGTAGGACTTGTACCCGGCAAGTTCGGCATTGTCCCGAGTCTGGATGAGCGGAACGCCTGACGCAGGGTCCGCCAGGTTTCTCCTGGCAGGGTGCCTCTCAGGCTGGAGACACTCTGGGTGCCCACGAGGGGGATGAGCTGGGCCTGACGGAAGAGACTACAGGCTTTCTTGTCCCCGGACGGATCACTCTCTCCGGTTGTGGCAAACGCTGGCTCGCGTGAGACAAGACGGACTCCTCAATCCGCCCGGTCCTGCTCGTGGCAATCTGACGCGGTGCTCTCGCAACTCGGAAGCGGATGAAGCTCTTCGAATTCTCCATCGCTTCAAGGTGAAGTTCTGGTCATTTGGCAACTTGCTTGGGGACCCAAACCTTGACAGCAGTCCTCGCACTCGATCTCGAGAAGGTCACGGCACAACGTTGCCGAGCTGGGCGACTGCTTGCAGCTTAGAGGCGGATTGACGCAAGACCTTCCACCACGCTCCTGCGCCCTTGTGCCGCCGGTTGATCGACTTCAAGCGCCTGGATTGCTGGCCGTCATTTGAATCGAACCGCAGCCCTGACGAGGAACTAACAAGGCCAGCTGCGGTAAAGCCGAACGAATCATTAGCCGAAGTCAAGACAGATGAGTTCATCTGAGGAGTTACTTGGTCGGCTTGACTCCGGTGGTATACTGTGAATACGCCATGCGTACCCTCCTGCCCCTAGATCTAGATTTTGACCAGAAAGTTGGTGAGCAACTTAATCGGATCGTTGCCAGCCCAATGTTCAATCATGCTGCTCGGCTGAAGAAATTCCTAGAATATATTGTCACAGAAGCAATTGCGGGTCACCTTGAGGAGCTGAAGGAGTATGTCATCGGTGTGGAGGTCTTCGACAAGAAGTCCTCGTTTGACCCTCGAACCGATCCCATTGTTCGGGTGCAGGCTCGGCGGCTACGTTCACTGTTGGAGCGCTATTATCAACAAGAAGGCTGTGGAGACGACTTGGTCATTGATCTGCCGAAGGGTGGCTATCGCCCGGTATTCAAGGTGCGAGATGGAATCCAGGCGAGGCGTCCGTTGTCGGTGGCAGTTGTCAGCAGCAACACGATCGCCGTGGTCCCATTTTTGGACTACAGCCGTGAGGGAGATCTTGGTTACTTCTGTAATGGCTTGCGTGAAGAAGTCATCGACAGTCTCACCAAGCTGCCAAACTTTCGAATCGTTGCATCCGATGTGATGCCATCGAGGGATACTCATGACCCAAACGGAAACCGCCTTATTCCGGGAATGATTGTCAGATGCAGTGTACGCAGAGCCGACAGTGGCGTTCGCGTTACAGCGCAACTGATTGAAGCGGCAAGCGGTTGTTACTTGTGGTCGGAATCCGTCGACGCGCAGCTGGACAACACGTATGCAACCCAGAAGGAAATTGCGCAGAAGGTGCTCCACAGACTACAGCAATGCGTTGCAGCCTCGTCGGGCCGCGCCAGACTTCCACGGCCGACTTTGAACCTCGCCGCCCGCAATCTCTATCTACAAGGCCGGTACCATCTCAACCAGCGAACCGAAGAAAGCATGCGCAAAGCGGTCGAGTTGTTCGAAAAGTCTCTCGCCGAGGACTCCCAGTTTGCGCCTGCCCACTCCGGGCTGGCCGACGCGTACAGTCTACTGGGGCACTACGGCCTCCTCGCGCCTGCCGAGGTCTGGACCAAAGCGGCCTCCAGCGCATCCTTAGCCGTTATCCTGGACGATAGCAGCGTAGAGGCGCGGACCACGTTCGCACATCTGAAGGCTACACAAGACTGGGATTGGACCACCGCCGAACAAGAATTCCGACAGGCGATCGGTCTGGATCGAACCTATGCTACGGCGCACCATTGGTATGCCATGTCCTGTCTCATTCCACTGGGCAGGCTCGACGAGGCTTTGACTGAAGTTCTCACGGCCCACTCCCTTGATCCGGTTTCGCCGGTTATCTCTCGCGACGTTGCTCTCGTTTACTGGTACCGAAGGGAGTTTGATTTCGCCCTTGAGCAGTGTGATCAGGCGGTCGAATTGAATCCCCATTTTCCCACAGCATTCTGGACGCTCGGTCTCGTTCAGGAACAGAGAGGCGATTACCACGAGGCAGCGGCGGCATTTCAACAGGCCATTCATCTCGCGCCCGACAATGCTCGCATGCGGGCTGCCCTCGCTCGCCTCTTTGCCGTCTCGGGTCAGCGTAAGCTTAGCTTCAGCACTCTGAAGAGGCTCGATCAATTGCGTGAACATCGATATGTGTCGCCGTTTGACTTCGCATCAATAGACTGTGCTTTGGGCCGGTCTGACTCCGCATTCAAATGGCTGGATCGAGCGTGCAAGGACCGGTGCTTCGAACTGCTATCGATTGACGTTGACCCGAGGTTTGACGTGATTCGCAACCATCCTCGGTTTCCCGCCGTCGGTGGCCGTGATGATGGCAAAGCGGCACAAAACCGGGATACGGCGCAATAGTGAGTGTGGAAATCCTCAAATCTAGCTAGACTATAGACTAGGGCTCTCAGTTGTCGCAACCTCAAGTGCCAAGGTAGTACCCTCCGATCGACTTCCTGATAGGTGGAAATAGAAAGTTCCAAGACGTCGCCCCCGGACCGCACAGCCTTTCTTAACTCCGGCCATCGCTGCTTTTTCTAGTGCCGAATGGCTTTGTCATCTCGTTCCAAAGCATGACCTGTACCGTAACGGGAGCTGCTCCTTAGTGTATCGGTAGATTTACGACCATGGCTGCACGATTAACTTAACTGTTTCGATACTGTTACCCGATTGTGACACTACTCTGAGGCTGCTATCCTAGCTGCCTGACAACTTGCATCGTGGGGTGGTTGCTATGGAATCAAGGGGAAGCACGGCAACACGTGTGAAGATCGCAGTGCTAGGCGCGGGCCTGATCGGTAAGAGTCACATCCAGCACATTCTAGCCGAGCCAGAGGCTGAGCTCGCGGCTATCGTCGATCCCGCTCCCATCGGCAGAAGTATGGCCGAGGAAAAGGGCGTGCCGTGGTATCCCAGCCTTGCCGACCTCCTCTCTGAGCGGAAACCCGATGGCGTGATTGTGGCGACCCCGAATCAGCTTCATCTGTTGCAGGGGATGGAAGCTGTGGCAGCGGGATTGCCAGCGCTGATCGAAAAGCCCCTTACTGATGATGTCGCTTCCGCGACGAAACTAGTGGAGGCTGCCGAGGCCGCTGGGGTTGCGCTCCTGGTGGGGCACCACCGGCGTTACAATCCTATGGTCTGGCGAGCGAAGGAGATCATTGAATCCGGCCGACTGGGCCGGATCGTCGCCGTCCACAATTTCCAGTGGTCGATGAAGCCTGACGATTATTTCAATGTGTCTTGGCGGCGCGAAAAGGGCGCCGGACCCATCTTCATAAACCTAATCCACGATATGGACCTGCTTCGCTATCTGTGCGGCGAGGTAACCAGCGTGCAGGCATTCGAATCCAACGCAGTGCGTGGGTTCCCTGTGGAGGACACCGCGGTGGTCCTCCTGCGTTTTGCAAACTCCGCGCTGGGAACAGTCACTGTTTCCGACACGATTGCCGCTCCCTGGAGTTGGGAGCTGACGACTAAAGAGAATCCGGCGTATCACCTGACGGACCAGTCTTGCTACTTCATCGGCGGCACTCACGGCTCGTTGGCAATTCCGAAGCTCGATGTGTGGAACTTCAAGGATAAGCGCAGCTGGTGGGAGCCGATCTACGTCGAGCGTTTTCAATTTGAGTTTGAGGACCCACTCCGGCTCCAGATTCGACACTTCTGCCGAGTCATTCGCGGTCAGGAACAGCCACTCGTTTCCGGCCGCGAAGGTCTAAGCTCCCTCACGCTAACTGAGGCTGTGAAGGAAGCCACGCGGACCGGCAAGCTGATTCGGATTGAGTGAAGCTGGCAACGAAGGGCCACCAAAGTTAGGTTTGTCTGGGCCTCCAACGAAGGCAGTTTTTGTCTGGAAAAGGCAGAAGGTTGAGTTTGAGCTGATGATGATTGATGACAGGGGAAGCGATGGCTAGGCCGATCACGCTCGAGGAGAAGCAACAGGCTCTGGAATTATTGCGGCGAGCACGTCGAGCAATGGAGCTTATAGCGGACTACGATCAGGCACGCATTGATCGCCTGTGCCAGGCCGTCGGTTGGGCAACAGCCAACGAAAAAACTGCCACGCGCCTGGCCCACATGGGTGTTGACGAGAGTGGGTTGGGGGATCGCGAAGGTCGGCCGAACAAGCGCTTCAAAATCATGGGCATTTTACGCGATGCGTTGCGCCAGAAGAGCATGGGTGTGATTGAAGAGTGTCCGGAAAAGGGAATCGTTAAATATGCGAAGCCCGCCGGAGTGATTGCGTCACTTGTTCCGGTAACCAATGCGGCTCTCACCGAACCAGGTAATGGAATCTACGCTTTAAAATGCAAAGATGCCATCATCTTTTCCCCTCACCCCGCGAGTAGGAAGACAACTTTCGAGACGGTACGCATTATGCGGGAAGCCCTGAGACGCCAGGGAGCACCAGAGGATGTATTCCTGTGTGTTGAGAAGCCTAGTATTGCCTTTGCGCACGAGCTGATGTCTATTTGCGATGTGACTATAGCCACAGGTGGCGCAGCGATGGTTAAGGCCGCCTATAGCTCCGGGAAACCCGCCTTCGGTGTCGGCCCTGGTAATGCCACGATGGTTATCGACGAAACCGCTGATGTAGTCGAGGCGGCGCGCAACACCCGAATCAGCAAGACCTCCGACTTCGGCTCTGGGTGTTCTGCCGACGGTAACCTGATTGTCGAAGAGACAATCTACGGCCGTTTCGTTAAGCAATTAGAGGTCGAGGGCGGTTACTTGGTGTCGGCCCGAGAAAAGCAGCAGCTGCAGAACGTGCTCTGGGACTCAGGCGGTCATCGGACTCCCCAAACGGTCGCACAGCCTGCATCGAAAATTGCGGAGGCCGCGGGATTCCCAATCCCGACGGGAAAATGTTTCTTGATCGTTAAGGAAACTAAGATTGGAAGAGAGCACCTGTTTTCGGGCGAAAAGCTCTGTCCGCTGCTCTCTGTCTTCCAGTACGGCGGCGGATTTGCCAACGCGCTGGGAATGGTTCGGCAAATCTATGAAGTGGGTGGAAAAGGGCATTCGTGTGGCATCTATTCCTTTGACGATGATCATATTCATCAACTGGCCCTGACGGCACCCGTCAGCCGGATTATGGTGCGCCAACCCCAATCGAAGGCCAATGCAGGGGCTTTCAACAACGGCATGCCCATGACCTCTAGCTTGGGTTGCGGCATCTGGGGCGGCAACATCACCAACGAGAATATCTCGCTGAAACACTATATGCAGGTAACTTGGCTGTCTTATCCGATTCCAGAGGACCGTCCTGCGGAGTCGGAATTGTTTGGTGAGTTCTACAATACGGACACACTCTGAAGCGGAGTGCAAGTGCGGCGGGGGGAGTGGTTCGATCACCTGTTCGAACCTAGTCCTAATTCTTGCGCGAACAAGACGACATCACCAAAGCCCTTGAAAACACGCTGATGTCTCCCCCCGGAATCTGTTCCGATCCCGGCTGTGCAGAATGCTGTCTCCACGAGTTGACCCTAAACTGAGAGGGTAGTGAAAATCGAATAATCTGCTCGCTGCCGATGCAAGCAAAACAGATGAATCGAAGAGCATTCTATCTAAGCGTCATCTATTCCCTTTGGAGCCTCATGGGGGCCGTTGTGGCTGTGCTGGCGGCCATCTACCTGTTGTTTCCGCCCCGCCTTCGCAGGCAGGAGGAGTGGGTGGAGGTAGGAAGCGTCGGCGATCTGCGGAGGGATAGTCCTGTCGAGTGGGTTTTTCGACGAAATCGTACCGACGGGTGGAAGGTTACGAGTGAAAAGACGACGGCTTGGATTGTGAAGAAATCGGATCAGCAAGTCGTTGCCTTCGGCCCACAGTGTCCCCATTTGGGATGTGCCTATCACTGGGACTCAAAGGACCAGTCATTCCTCTGTCCATGTCATACATCGACCTTTTCGTTAGAGGGAGAGGTGCTCACCGGACCGGCTCCACGGTCTTTGGACCGATACGATGTCAAGATCGAGGGAGGAAAGCTCTATGTCGGATCGGTTCGCAAGTCTGAGGAAAGGTTGTCGTGAGGGATCTGAAGAGTCAAGTCATCTACTGGATCGACCATCGAACGGGCTTTGAGAGCGCCATCAAGACGTTTCTCTATGAAGACATCCCGGCTTCGAGTGGCTGGCACCAGGTCTTCGGCAGCGTTGCTCTCTTTCTCTTCTTGCTTCAAGTGTTCAGCGGCCTTCTGCTGGCGTTCAATTACTCGCCGACTCCTGGGGAAGCTTACAACAGTCTCAAATACATTCTGACCGAGCTCACCGGCGGACCGTTGATTCGTGGCTTACACCACTGGGGCGCCAGTTGCATGATTGTCGTGGTGGTGGTGCACATGACTCAAGTATTCCTTTATGGCACCTACAAGAAGCCACGGGAAGCGACATGGATGGTTGGGGTGCTGCTATTTCTGTTGACTTTGGGCTTTGGCCTGACCGGCTATCTTTTGCCGTGGGACAATCGGGCTTATTGGGGCACCGTGGTGACTACTCAAATCGCCGCTAAGGCGCCGCTGGTTGGGCCTTACCTGACTCGTCTGATGGGTAGTGACGGTAGCATTGGCGTGGTGACCTTCGCTCGGTTCTTTTCGATGCATGTATTGTTGCTACCTGCGGTCACTGCGCTGCTGATCGTCTTGCATGTCTATCTCGTGCGCAAGCACGGTGTTACTCCACTGCCTGGAGACCACGGCGCCACAAAGAAGTTTTTTCCGGAGCAGGTATTCAAGAACACCGTGGCTATCTTTGTTGCTTTCCTGTTTTTGCTTGTCACCGCGGTCACTGTGAAAGTTCCTCTCGGAAACCTGGCGGATCCAACGGATACTTCGTACATCCCTCGTCCCGACTGGTATTTCCTTTTTCTTTTTCAGACGCTAAAGCTCTTCGAAGGTTCCCTGGAGGTTTTTGCCAGTGTGGTGTTGCCGGGACTGGCGGTCCTGGCGCTTCTTTGCGTGCCCTTCGTCGACCGCGGCGAAATACGGCGATTGACGCAGCGGACTGTCGCGGCCGGAGTTATTGCGATGACAGGAGTGGGTTGGAGCGGGCTCACGATTGCGGCGATCATCAGGACACCCACATCTGAACCTGCCGCCGCAGGAGAGCCTGCAGCCGTTTCTGAATGGCAGCAGCTTTCTCCGGTTGAACTCGCGGGCATTGGTTACTATCGGGAGGAAAAATGTGGTGCCTGCCATAAGATGTCTGAAGGAGACGTCAAAGTAGGTCTGAGCTTGCTCAGGACCGCGAGCCGTCGTTCGCCGACCTGGATGATCGATCACTTCAAACATCCCTCCAGATTGGTTCCGGGGACATCGATGCCGCCAATTCATCTGAGCGACGAACAGCTTGCCGCGTTGGCAGCCTTCCTCCTCAGATTGACTCCCAAGAATGCGTGGGTATTGGAGTCGGCGCCAGACGAGGTTGTCCGGGGCGCGATGCTCTATCAGATTCATCAATGCAGCAATTGCCACTCCGCCAATGGAGAGGGTATGAAAGTGGGGCCGGCCCTGAATGGGGTTGCGAAACGCCGGACTCGGGAATGGACTGAAACCCAGATTCGCCACCCGGAAAAGAATCTCGGGGAAACGATGATGCCAGCTTACGATCTTTCGGATCACGATATGGATCGTTTGATCGCTTATCTCGCATCGTTGCCCTAGATCAAGTCGTTCTTTGTCGCTCAGATCCAAGTCCTCAATTCCAATAGAGCGGTGAGATTCGAAGAATCGATTCTGCGCTAGTCTATGATCGTCCTTCCCAGGGCTCACTGCCGGGAGGAGAACAAGCGCCACACCGGTCAGCGAGGTACGGGAGCCTCCGTTGTGGTATTGGCGTCGGCGCAGCGACGTTGTTTTTTGGAGTTTACGGTGGAGGCTTCCTTTGAAGGGTAAGGACAAGGTTGTGAAAAAGCACCATAGTCATCAGGCTTCGAGCTGGGCTGCGCTCTGCAACAAGGGAAGAAGTTCGGTGCTGCCAATGGAAGTTGGGTAACCAGAGGTGGTTTTACGACAAAGAGTGCGAGGGATAGATCTACTTTTGCCATTTCAATGTCGCAATGAATGGAGGTTAGAGATGAAAGTATTGATGAGGAATTGCTGTTCGCGGTGGGTACTGGCTGGAGCGGCAATTCTTCTGGTATTTGTTTCACGAGCGCTCTATGGCCAAGTGTACCTCAATTCTGAAATGCCGTGGCATGAAGTAGTGCTCGACGCACAGGGGAAGCTGTTGGCTTGGTATCATCCGGAAAAGAACTTGGGCTATGATCGGTTCCTTAGATTGGGGTGGGAGTTCATGAAGAACAAGGTCCCCGTGGATCCCAGCACGGGCGACAAGGTCTATCTGAGGTACGCGATCTTCAACCCGAATACCCTCCAGGGGACCTACTGGCAACACAACCCGGCGACCACGTTTGCTCATTTCGTCGACACGCTTGTGAATTGGTATCCCTACTCTGGTGATAAGGAGGCGATCGGTGTTGTTCGGGAGATGCTGGATTACCAGCTTGCCTTTGGCACCACTGCGGCGGACTGGAAGTGGCCTGGCGTGCCGTTTCCCACTTCGTGTGGGGGCGACAAGGAGTATGGCCGCTGCATCCGGGACATGCCGAGGGATTTCTATGGCGGTATTGAGCCGGACAAGGTCGGTGAAATGGGCCTTGCCTACGTACAGTTCTACGAGCTGACGGGCGAGCGCAAATACCTGGAGGCCGGCCTTCAGTGCGCCAAGGTGCTGGCGGAGAAAGTGCGTGCCGGCGACGCTAACCATACACCCTGGCCGTTTCGAGTGGACGCTCGCTCGGGCGAATTAATCAATCAAGGGGAGTACGGAGGCCTGGTGGTGGCCCCGGTTCGACTCTTCGACGAGCTGATACACCTGGGTTCGGGAGATACGGCAGCGTTCAAGAAGGCACGAGATATGGCTTGGGATTGGATATTGAAACATCCCCTTAATACATTCAGCCAGGCCTACGACAAGTGGACCGGCTACTACGAAGACATTCCAAAAGACACCGCAAACGAGAATGACATGAACTCCATGATGACCTGCTACTACATTCTCGCCCGCGACAATCCCGCTGATGTTGATCCGCAGTGGCATAAGCATGTGGGGCATCTGATTGACCGGAGCCGAGTGCTCCTGGGGCGCGGTCCCTACTTCGGAGCTTGGGCCATCGACGAGCAATTGCGGCCCGACGGCGGCCTCAGAGGTGCTCCCTCGGAGGATACCGCCTACCCTGCCCCCGGTGGTGCCCTTCTTGGTGTCTACGGTCGAGGGTGTTGTTCCCGGGCGGGGTTGAGTTGCCGGACCGCACAATGGGGAGCCATCAACGCCATGTTTTTCGAGAAGACTCGTGACGGGCAGGCGCGCGAGCACGCCTTCCGATCACTGAACTATGCGACTTACTTTGCCGCCTCGGACGGCAAAATCAACTGTTGCGGAACCCGTCCAGACAATGCGCTTGTTGGTGAGTACTGGTTTGAAGATGGATATGCGGATGCCGGACGGAGTTTTGCTTGGGCATTAGGCGCTGTACCAGAGTTTGCCCCGATAGCGCAGAACCATCTTCTTCGATCTTCAACCGTGGTGCAAGAGGTGAAGTATGGAGAGGGAAGCATCCGCTACCGGACTTTCGACGATTTCGGAACCGCTGTCTTGCGTCTGAATTTCAAGCCGGTACAAGTTACCGCGGGCGGGAAACCACTGCAAGAGCGCACTGACCTCAACAGCTCGGGTTATACGGTCCAAGCGCTGGAAGGAGGCGACTACGTCGTTCGCCTCCGCCATGAAAAGGCCAGAGAGATCGCCGTTGCTGGACGGTAGTTGGGCAGAGTACGGACCATGACTACTGTTACCTATACTTTTGTTGAGGTGGTCGTGCTGAGAAATGGAATTGCACACGTTTGGAGAAGGAACAAAGTCACGAAAGGGGCCCCCGCTGGTTCTGGGCGTGAAACGGGAAATCTGAATGGAGAACGAATCGCTGGACGTACTGAAACAGTTGGATACCCAAGAATAGAAATGAGGAGGGCCTTATGAGAAGTGTATTGAAGTTGGGTGTGGCGCTGGCCTTGTTCGCCGTTCCCGCGTTTGCCGTGGTTGGTGAGGGCTCGGTGGGAGAACTGAAGGTTGGGTTCAGCCAGGTGGACATCACGCCGCCTGTCGGAGCCGTAATCACCGGCCCGGTCCACCCCGTTAGCGTAGGCACGGACGACCCCCTCTCTGCGAAGGCTCTGGTGGTTCAGAGCGGCGATCGAACGCTGGCCATCGTGGGGGTGGACCTTATCGCGATACGGCACGATGTGGCCGATGCGGCCATCGCTCAGGCCTCTCAACGCACGGGCATCGCGCGTGAGGCGGTGATGATTTGCCCCAGTCACAATCACAGTTCGCCACTTGTTCAGTCGACGGGGCCGACCAACAAGGACTACATATCGACCCTACCAGGGCTCATCGCCGACAGCATCGAGCGGGCGTACAAAGCGTTGCAGCCGGCTCGCATGTTCCTGGGGCGCTCTCTGGTTTTCGAGGGCCATCATAATCGGCGAGTGATATCCAAGGCGGATGGATTGGTGCTGAATACCTGGTTAAAGAAGCTGAACGACCTGGAGCAGAACCCTCAGGTGTTGGGCACGGAGGGACCTATTGACCCTGAGCTGTGGGTCGCTCGTTTCGACGCGTTGGATGGACGAGTACTGGGGACGCTGGTGAACTTTACCAACCACCCCGCGCTCCATGACCGGATCCGTCTTAAGACGTGGTCAGCGGACTTTCCCGGCGTGATCGCGGAGCAGATTGCCGAGGCGTTTGGGAAACAGGTGGTAAGCGTATTTACCCAGGGCGCCTCCGGCAATATATCGCCTTCCGTGCCGTTTACCCCCGACTGGCGGGAGAGAGCTTCGGTTTTTGCGAGGGCGGCGGTGGACGCAGCCAAGGGAGCGATTCCCGTCAAGGAGCCAATCGCCGTGGACTATGCCCGGCGCGATGTGACGATCCGGCGCTGCGACCCCGCTGCCCAGCGCGAAGAGACCCTTACCCGATTGGACTGGCGGCCAGACCAGTTCGAAGCTGCCAAGCGCCGAGTAGCTCTTATGCCCGAGATGCGCGAAGTCCCGGTAAACGCCGGGCGAATTGGCCCGCTGGGCATCGCGACTAACGCCGGGGAGCTCTTTGTTGAGTGGGGCCTGTCCATAAAGAAGCGCTCTCCTTTCCGCCACACTATCGTGATTGAGCTGACCAACGACTGGGTCGGCTACGAGCCTACAGCGGAAGCCTTCCAGCTCGAGGGTTACGAGACCCTGGTGGGAGCGAACTTTGTGTCGCTTGGGGGGATCCAGACGCTGGTGGATACGGCGGTGGAGTTGCTCGTGGGGCTGCGGAAAGGGGATGTCCGTCAGCCCTGACAGGTTTTGCAAACGGTTGCCTGTGCGTGACCACAAATCGCCGCCGATCCTCATCGGCGTCAAAAATCGGCTGCCGGCACCCGCCCCGATGGGGTTGGATCTACGATCCGGCACGAGCATTTCGGCAGCTCAAAAGACCTGTGCCAGCGCAAATCTAACGCGAGGTCGAGTGCCGCGCCCAGGCGCTGATCCATTCAAACTTTGAGGCCGCGCAAAATCCAGCGCCTCTCCAAAAGGCGGAGCTCAACTAGTGGACTGTAACAGAAAGATTGGTACCACGTCAGACAGCCGGCAGTACCGGCTGCATCAGTCTACAGACTGATATGTAGTACCAGATGATCTGTTACAGCCCACTAGCTCGTGGATCTTTACGTCAAGTGGCGTGGGGTCTTCTTCTGTTTTTGTTCAAGATATTGTTCTCCGGGATCCCGCGCTCTGTCACCCTTCTTCGAATCAAAAGTCGCCCGACTTCAGTACACCGGCCTGTGGTGGGAAGGCGCACAACTCCTCCTTGTGGAAGAATGCCTCGCTGAGGTCCAAGGCGGCGAGCTCTTCACGCCGTAAGACCTCGTCCTGCCAACCTGAGCGCACGGCCGACCATCTCCTGTTTCAATGTGAACACCGTGCCGCCTGGATTCGCCGGACGGATACAAGGCGGTCTCGGGCGCCTTGAGCTTGGCGAGCACGTGAAGCCGAAAATCGGGAAGGCAATAGAGATTCCGATAGGATCCCGACCGATGCTTGAACTGGAAAGAAGGAGTTCGACAATCCGGGGAGAGGGGAATGGACGGGACCCTGCTGGTGTCACCGAATGCGCGTCCTTTGATGCTGATCTTGAGTGTAACGTCAGTGCAAACGTACATCTTAATTTGGTAGATCTATGTCTTTTGATGTGCCACCAACTCCTGCTGGGCGTGTTACCGTGGAGTTACTGTTACCCACTTGCAGGCGCGAAGACCTCCAACGTAGAATCACACTTGCCCCCCTCTAACCCGCATTATTCATGAATGGTCTGAGTGCGTTAAATTGTGACATAAATGGGGTGAGGAGATGGAGCTCCAAATGGCGTCAGGCCTGCGGATCCCGGCAAAAAGGCGGTGAACGCAGACGCAGTGAGGTGTCCCACGGCTTGGAAGGTGCGCGCCAGAGACACTTTTGCCTGGGTTCGACACAGCGGGCTGTTTGTGGGGAGAAGGTTAACCCGTGCGGGCGCCCAAGGCCAGTGCCACACGGCACCAGTCCTGGAAGTAGGGGAACGACGAGGGCAGGTGAAACACCAGCCGCCGTACCGACGCTTGGACCGAGGCCGCCAGCTTCAACAAGCGCAGCCGCAACGTCGCCACCTGCGCGCGGGCACAGCTGGTGCGGGCCGCCCGCAGCCGCAGTTCCTGCAGCAGCACATAAGCGGCGGCGGTCAGCAGCAGGCGAAACTGATTGGCCCAGAAGCGCGAGCAACTGGTGCGGTCGATTTCCAGCTCGTGGAGTTCTTTGATGCGGTTTTCAATCTCGCCGCGTTGGCAGTAGACCGATTCGTAGATGTGGCACGGGCTGCCGGCGAGGTTGGTAACCAGAAAGCGCGGATTGTCCTTGGGTGCCCGGTCGGGGTGGCGCACCACTTCCGCTTTGATAATGACGCGGCGTGGCCCAGCCCAGGTCTTGGCGGCGTAGCGGCATTCCCCGTAGAGATGCTCCGTGCGTCGGCTACGGCGCGAGCGGCGGCGCGCCTGGCCCATCAAGCTCCGGGCGCGGCGTTTCAGCACTGCGTTTTTGGCCAAGCCGATCACGTATTCCAGTTGCGGCTGAGCGTCGAGCCAGTCCAGCAGCTCGGGGCTGGCAAAACCACCGTCGAGCCGCACCCGCAGCCGGGCTTTGGGAAAGGCCCGCCGCAAACAGGCCACCAGCCGGGCCAACAAGGCTAGGGCCCCGTGGTGCGCCGTCGCGTTGCCCGGCCGCAACAGGGCTGCCACCAGATACTGCTCGGCTTCGTCATCAAACTGCACAAAGCCCAGCAGCGGCAAATAACACCAGGTGTCATAATGCCCGTTAAACAAGCTCAACTGCTGTGCCCCGTGGGTGGGATCGTCGGTGGGGTCCAGATCGATCGTGATTCGCCGGGCGCGGCCATGGCGCCGCCGCCGATGCCGCTCAATAACCGCCTGCGCCAGCGTCTCCCCCAGCCGAAACAGCGTCTTGCCGCCTACGGCGTTCTCAAACCGCGACAGGGTGGGTTGCGATGCCAGCGCCTCGCCTTCGACCGGATCGCGATCCAGCAGCAGCTTGTGCACGGGATCCTGCGCCAGCCGCGCCGCGTCATTGCCATCGGCATAGCCACAGGCCAGGCCGTACACCCGCTGCCGCAGCAACTCGATCAGCTCATGATCCACCTTGCCGGCCTGGCGCCGATCTCGCAGGCAGGCCGCCAGCGAGGCCGTCAATTCCAACCGTTGGTCGGCGGCCTTCAGCAGCACGGCTCCGCCATCACTGCTGGTGTGCGACTGGTCAAACTGCACGGCCAGGGGCTTGTTTATAGTCTCGCTACGCAAAAAAGGCCTCCTTGTTGGTTCAAAGCCGCGTCACAACTGCTTTGTACCACGAAGAGGCCTTTTTTGTTTCCCTACTTCATGAATAATTCGGGCTAGGGATGTATGCGACACTGGAAGCGTCGACAGCGACAAGGCCTGTTCCCTAATGTTATAGCGGCGGCTCAGTTACCGAATTCTCTTGCCGTCTTCCCCAACCCCCGATGAGTCGAGAGATTTGTAAGCGATCCTTCGCCCGATGCCTTCGAAAACTGGGTGGATCGACTGCCCGTGTTTATCTGGACAAACACTCGACGTATCGGCCTTGGAAGACGCTCAAAGGTAGAGGAACTAGACTATAAGACTATAAGACTAGGAGGGACGGGAGCAACCCCAAAGCCTGTTTTAGTGGGCTATGAGAGAACTGCATGGTGGAAGTCACCCATGCGCTTTCGCCCGCGGCCAACGCTTACGCTTCACACTGCACTTCTTTCGAACATTCCGGCACGAGGGTTGTGACGAGCCGTCGTAGGGAAAGTTTCCTACCCTGTGCTTTACGGGGGCAATCTAGCCCCGGCGGTTGGTACAGACACTCCGGCTTGTCTGTAAACGCATGGGCCTTGAGCAGTCCGTGAGCGGCCCAGATCTTCACGGTTTTGGGGTTGACTGACAGCCTCTGGGACATTTCGTCGATCGTGAGCATGCCGAGACCGCGGAGCCGGTCAAAGCGGGAGCGAAGAGCATACTGCTTCTGAATACGAGCGATATAACGGGCAGTGAAGGGCTGACCCTTGCCCGAGCGGAAGCCGCCATGGTTCAGAATCGCCGCGATTTCAACGAACGTTTTGGAATCCAGGAGCTGGTCAATCCTGCTGACGACCTCAGCATCGGTCATCCAGCTTTCCCAGGATCTCAACGGGTTGGGAAGCGTGATGGTCTTGTTGGCGCCGCCACGGAATCGGATCTGAAGTGTAATCTGGTCAGCTCGAATGAGGGTGACATCTTCCACTAACAATCGGATCATCCGCTTGCGATCCCGGTCCTCGGTAGCCGGATCTCGCCAGAGCCGGGGAAAATCCTGGGCCAGCGCCATGATTTCGGCTTGTTGTTCCTCATTGAACCTCTGACGGTCCTGCTCGCGGCGTTGTTCATATTCCTGTTGAACCTCGGTGAGAATACGCAGATTCTGATTCCAGTCGGCTTCGAGCGAATCAGCAACCAGGCGGTTCTCCGGGTCCACGCGCATGTATTCGGCGCTGAGCGAGCTCTGCCTCATAACGGGCACGGTCGACCTGTTGCTGACGCAGGCGGTCCGATTCATCCAGGCGTGACTGAAGTTCTTGTTGCACCGTTAGAGCCACATCCAGAGTCATCGGATTCACCATCTCCAAAAGGAGGTCGCTCAGCACGCGATCGATAGTGTCGCCCGGGATGCGCTGACACAGTGGTTCAGCGTTCTCGATTCCTTTGCGCTGGCAGACGTACTCAGGGCACAAGCCCGCGCGGCGGCTATGATAGCGAAGTGTCATTCGCCGGCCGCATTTGCCGCAGAGGATCAAGCCCTGTAGCAGCGCAGGGCCTTCGCGAGGAGGGCTCTGGCGACGGTCGAATCCGATGGCCTGAGCGTTTTCACGGAGGCGTTTGAGGTTCCGCTCATACTCCTCCCAGCGGATGTAGGCCCCATGAGATTCAGGAAGAAAGGTATGCCATTCTTCCCGGGGCAGGGACTGTACTCGGTATTCGCCGGCGACGGTCTTGCGTGTCCGACTGCGGCCGTAAACAAAGGCTCCCGCATACCGCGGGTTATGGAGGATGCGGAGTACATGGCTGTGCTCCAGCTTACCCCAGATGAGGTCTCCTTTGCCGGGGCCAGACTGAATCCGGCGAGGAAAAAGGACCCCCCTGTTGCGGAACTCTCTGACTGTTGCCATCGCCGAGCCGGTTCTTTGGAAGGTATCAAAGAGCATGCGCAGCGTGTACTGAACCTGCTGGTCAGGATCGAGGACCAGTCGTCCGGCTGAATCGTAAGCGAAACCGATCGGAGGACGGATGTACAGTTCTCCGCGGCCGGCTTTATTGAGGATGCCCCCTTGCAGCCGCGCCCGCAACACGTGCAACTCTGCTTCGCTCATGGTTCCTTTTAGACCCAGCAGCAACCTGTCGTTGAAGTGGGCGGGATCGTAGACCCCGTCCTCGTCCAGGATCAGCGTATCGGCCAGGGCGCAGATCTCCAGCAGGCGGTGCCAGTCTGTCGAATTGCGTGCCAGCCGGGAAACCTCCAGTCCGAGCACAATCCCAGCGCGCCCCAGGCTGACCTCCGTTACCAGACGTTGAAAGCCCTCGCGATCGGCAGCGGAGGCTCCCGATTGCCCCAGATCGGAATCAATGACGATGACCTGATCCGGTCGCCAGCCCAAGGCGACTGCCTGCTGGCGAAGCGCATACTGCCGTTGGGTACTTTCGGTGTTCTCGAAGACCTGACGCAGCGTCGACTGCCGGATCTAGAGATAAGCCGTCCGTTTCAGGTGCGTTGGTTTGACCTTCTGATGCGCGTCTGCTTTCATGCGATCTTCTTTGAAGCCCTGTCCAGCAACATGTTGGTGAGAAGGAGTACGACTTCCGTACGGAGGCCCGACGGTAATGGCTGAGCCGGTTGCTCCGGGCGTGCCGGTTTGGCAGGCTCGGCATCCAGCCAATGAAGGTTGGTTTCCATCCAACAGCGGAACCCGCGCGTCAGCAGGACAGTCAGCCCAGGCCCATGCCGACATCCCTGGACTGCTTGAGACCGTAACTCTTCGTAGGCGGTCACCAGTCGATGGTCGCTCAGCGACTCCGCAGCCGGCTGCGAAGTCATGAGAGTTTTTTTTGACGCCGCAGTTGCCGATCGATGCTGCGGGGATGAATAGACACGTCGAAGCGCTCTCGAAGGCGCTCGGCCAGTTGAGAGCTCGAAAGCCCCGGTTCGCTCAGGCGAAGTTCTGTCACAAACTGCATCAGTTCGGGGGTCAGCTTGTGGCCCGCCCGGGGGCCTCGCTTGCGCGGCAACAAACCGGCCAACCCGGAGCCTTGAAACGCGGACTGAGCCTGATAGAAGGAGGGACGCGAGAAGCCAAATGCCTTGGCAGCCTGGCTGACCGGTTGCTGGTCCATCTCGACTCGCCGGAGCATTTCGTATTTGACCTGCACTAAGTCCTCTGGATCGAAAAACTCGCTGTCCTGAAAGCTCTCGTGCCGGACGGCGTGAGGGCGAGGATTCAGCGTCCCCTGCTGGCGGAGGAATCGTCGTTTGGTCTGGCGCGAAGCAGCCATAGTCTTTGTAAATATAATTATGTTGCATATCGTCTCGCTGTCAAGCTTTATTTGTCGATAGGGTTTAACTAAATATTAAGGTATAGAACAGGGACAATGACGAATCGATCGCTTGGAGCCAGCAAGCGACTGGGACACCATTATCTTTACACATGCAGCCGAATTTGCTTTACACATCTCGGCCTCCTTTCGGCAACAAACGGCGAACCAGCCCAGCCAACTCCAAAAGATCCTCAGCCCGGAACACGGCTCGGCCTGCCGAAACCACAACGAAAGGATCGCCCGCGATGAAATCTGTCCAACTTGCAGCTATTGTGGTCAGTTGTTGCTGTTCGTTGTAGAAGTAGACCCGGTTCTCACCCCAGGCGCTCTTGTACGCGACCAGCTCAAACTGGCGGCCATGCCACGGGTGGAATGGGTGAGTGATGCGGAAAGTTCGCGCCGTAACGTCGCCTTGCGGCGCAGTTGTCAGTGTAGGCCAAGGGACGGATCGAACGGTTGTTTCAGACGCTGCAGGATCGCTTGGTCAAGGAACTGCGCCAGGCCAAAGCCTCGACCGTGGCAAAATAGACTGTTCTTTTCTGCGTTCGAACTCTCATATACTACCCTCATGGTTTCCGCCGGCATGTCGGCAGCGGTACATGCCGAGTCCTGAGCATCGCGGGCTTGAGTGGGGGCTTCCTGACTGTGATGATCGTTGTGCCGATTTTGCAAAAACGGATCAGTATAAGCAATCTTTGGGTCGGACTTGCGCAGCGGAATCCTGGCTGCCGAAACGGACGCTGGCACTGTCGAACCCCCAATTGGACTCGATACCGCTTCTCCAGGAAAACCGACAAAGTCTTGTCATCCCACAGATTTTCGCCCAAGCCATGCTCGCGAGGAAGATGGCGGACGGTTCGGGGTGCATAGCCCAAACAGCGTGGCCTGGGCAACCAACAGGACATGATGCAACCGATGATCGTACAGAGCTTGTTCCGAACGCTCATCCGCAATCCCAGAATCACAGCAGGATCATTAATGGTGTCATGCTATCAAAATGCCACTTTTCTCTATCATGCGCAATTACGTTTAGTATCATTAATGGTTAACGCGTCGACTCATGGTCACAAGCATAATGGAAAACTTTCGGGAGGCCAGCGCCAGGTAAGTGACCGTAAAGGGGTTCGCCCGGCAATCCCTCGAGAATCAATTCGCGCGCCGCAAGCAGTTGATCAAGATTGACGCCAGTCCTCAGTCCCATGGACTCAAGCAAGAATACAAGGTCTTCTGTCACGATGTTACCGGTTGCTCCTGGTAGGTACGGACAACCACCCAGTCCGCCCTGAGAAGAATCAAACGTCGTGACACCGACGTCGAGAGCCGCCACCACGTTCGCAAGTCCCTGGCCACGGGTGTTATGGAAATGAGCTGCGCCGGCCTTTGTACCAATCTCTCTTCTGAGCATCTTAAACATCCTCTTGACTTGCGTAGGATTCGCGTAGCCGGGAGAATCCGATAGTCCTACAGAATCCGCCCCGGCACTGGCGGCCATAGCGGCCAACTGGATCACCCAATCTTCCGGCACTGGCCCTTCTATGGAGCAGCCAAACGCGACCGAGATTCCAACTTCGATATGGGGGCAGCAATTCTTCGGAAGGCTGTTGCAAAGCTCTCGGACTTGTCTTAGCTGCTCCACTACCTGCAGGGGTGTCAATCCAACGTTCGCTATGCTGTGTTTCTCGGATGCAGAAACCGGCATCGTAATGGTATTGGCGCCCGCTTCTATCGCCCGCTTCGCTCCCATGAGATTGGGCACCAACGCCACTACCGTGAGTCCCTTGATCCCGACTGCTTCGCGGACAACCGCGTCCGTATCTGACATTTGAGGGAGTAACTTCCGCGAAACAAAAGAGCCAACTTCTATCTCGCGCAGGCCAGCATTCGCTAAGGCTCTGATCCAACGAATCTTACTTGCCGTAGGCATAGCGCGCTTGATGCTCTGCAACCCATCCCGTGGACCGACTTCGCTGATCACCACGTCAATGCCCCGGTTAGCCATGTACAATCCTTCCTCCTTAAGGCTGTTGTGTTACGTGTTGAACGACAGGCTTCACGACAGCGGGCAACCAACACCCAGTAAGCGTGACAGTTTCCAGCTGGGCTCCAGAGAAGCTGTCAAACTCCCAGCTTAACCCGACCTACCTGCCACATCGATAGATGTCATTAATGTTCCAATGACCCGGGGTGGGAGTCGGTATGTTCACCATCGGAACGCGAATAACGGTGGGCAAGTCGGCCTGGAGCGCCGCCTTGAGAGCTGGCGTAAGTGCGTCGGCCGCGTTGATATCCACGCCATGGGCACCGTGGGCTCGTGCCACTTCGGCGTAGTCGACGCTATAAGGTGCTCCATTGCGCAGGAACTCGCATCCGAAGCCCGAATTGTACTTTGCCCTCTCCAATCCCGCTATCGTACCGAATTGCGAGTTATCCATAATAACCCAGATGGCCGTGAGGTTGGCTTCCATGGCGGTCGCGATCACTGACATATTTGCGCTGAACCCGCCGTCTCCTGTTAACGCCACCGCGGCGCGGTGCGGTTTAGCGCACTTGATGCCAAGGATTGCGGCCGGGCCAAAACCCATGGTTGCGAGTCCACTCGGCGTAATGAACGTTCCGGCAATCTGGAAGGGAAACTGCTGCGCCAGTCCATTCTTATTCCATCCAACATCCGTCACGACATACGCATCTTCAGGAAGAGACTTCCGAAGATCTCCGAGGATTCGTTCAGGGCGCAACGGGAACTGGTCAGATGAATAGAATTCTCGAAAGTTTCCGAAGAATTCCATTCTGCCCTTCGCGATCTTTCTGCGGACGTCAGCGCGGCTTCGTGGCTTCACACCCCGCGCTGCCGCGACAAGTTGCTCAAGAGCCAACTTCGCGTCGGACACCGCACCAATAGCAGTGGGGTAGTTTCTACCGATTTCTCCAGGATCAATGTCGATGTGCATTAGCTTTGTGGGCGGGATCTGGAACGTGAAGCGATCATCCCAAGAGCTCGAATTCGCTTCAGCGAGACGTGTGCCGATGGCGAGTATAACATCGGCGTTCTGACACAGTTCATTAGCGACCGGAACTCCCCAGAAACCTGTTTGACCAGCCAGCAGTACATGATCATGAGCCAGACACCCTTTTCCCATGAGGCTGTGCGCCACAGGAACTTCGAGCGCCTCCACAAACCTTGCTAGTAGTTCCGGTGCGCCTTCTGCCAATGCGTTTGTGATACCTCCGCCTACGTACACAACTGGGTTCTTTGCCTCCGCGAGCGTTTCTACAATCAGCTGTGCCGTTGTCGCGTTTAGCGATGGTTTGCTGATAACCGGCGGCAATTTCCTAAATGCATCAACAAACAGGTTCGACGAGAAGTGATCCATGGGAACGTCCACAAGTACAGGGCCCGGGCGCCCGTTAACACTCAGGTGAAACGCGCGTTCTACGGTCCGAGGAAGGTCATCAACTCGATCCACTCGATAGACGCGCTTGCAGAACGGACGACACAGTTCGAATTGACCGCCGTCAAGGTGTTGATTTATTTCCTGGTGAGGGTGCCTGCCGTAATAGTACGAGGGAACATCACCGGCAATTATTACCATGGGAATGGAGTCGAGTGCGGCGTTGGCAATACCAGTAACCGCGTTGGCTAACCCGGGACCCACATGCGTCAGCAGCACCCCAGGCTTGCCAGTCACGCGTGCATAACCTTCTGCAGCGTGCGCGGCGACCTGCTCGTGTCGAGTTGAAATGAAGCGAATACGGCTTTTTCCCAAGGCATCCAGGAAACCAACGATCGTATGCCCGCACAGGCCAAAGATCACTTCGACGCCGAGCTTCTCAAGATATTCTACCAGCAGGTACGAAGAGATCCGCTCTTCTGTGCCCACTGGACGTCCGCAAGCCAGGGTTTCACCTACTCTGCCCCCAGGCAATACGTAGTTGCTGAGATCTCTGACCTGGATCTCAACATTTGAATAGGCTCCGGATTTGTGAGTTAACGTAGACATATAGTTCTTTAGCTATACCTGGGGGTTTCGACTATTACAGGAATAGTGTTATCGCTTCCCCCAAGTAGAAAGCTCCTCCCAATCTAATAAGAAGTGGCAAGTAAGACTAAGTAGACACCTACGGCTGCCTGTACAAACAAGAGTTCACCCTCGGTAAGCAGTCCCTGGGACTGGTTCCACGGTTGGTGCAAGGACAATGCGTTTCACATTCCCTAATACGAAGATATATGAAAACGCACCAAGTAGCGCTGATGCGCCAACATAAGCGAGGGCATAATGGAACGATCCCGTTTTGCCGATAATGGTTCCGATCACAAGGGGTGTGATCACGCCAGCTAGGTTTGTTACAAAGTTGAAGAGGCCGCCCGTAAGCCCCATGAGGTCTTTTGGCGCCACATCGGAAATCACGGTCCATCCCAAGCCAGTCATCCCCTGACAGAAAAATGCGAGCGAGAAGATCGAAATAATCAACCCGTCGCTGTCCACACAGTTGGCAAGCATAATCGTGGACGACCCACCCAATCCCACAATTAGGGGCAGCTTCCGTGAAATGTTGGTTGAGCCGGTGCGCGTTAGAAGCAAGTCTGATCCCCAGCCAGCAAAGAGGATCCCGCATGCCGCGGCGGTGAAAGGCACGATGGCGTGAAAACCTGCACTGAGCGAACTCATTTGGCGTTCGTTCGCCAGGTAAGTTGGAAACCAGGTTAGAAAGAACACGAGGGTAGAGTTTGATCCAAACTGTCCTATGCTTGCGCCCCACACTTGCCGGTGCCGAAGCAGTTCACGTACCTGTCTCCACTTCATTCGGGATGTGCTGGGTGCAGCCTCGACTTGTCGTCCATGAACCGGGTCACGGTAGAGGACCCACCAGATGCAGGCGAATGCAAAACCAAACATTCCAGCTGCATAAAACAGCGATCTCCAACCGAGTCGCTGCGTCATCCAGAAAAGCAGCGGAGAAAAGCAGGCCAGGCCTAGGTATTCTCCTACTGTGTATACTGCCGTGGCTTTTGCCCGCTCATTGTCGGGGAACCACGTTGCAACCACCCGACTGTTCGTAGGGAAGCAAGGTGCCTCGCTGACTCCGAGACCGAGGCGAAGTCCGATAAGAGCCCCTAGGCTGTTGGCAAGTCCTTGGAGCAAGGTAAATAGGGACCAGAAGACGACTGCCAAGAAATAGGTTAGGCGTGTTCCAATCGTGTCCAGTAGCCAGCCTCCAGGAATCTGGGCCGCGGCGTAACTCCACGAGAAAGCCGAGAAAACGACTCCCATCATCGCAGGCGATAAATGCAGCTGAACTGCCATGTCCGGCGCAGCGACCGCGAGCACGGTGCGATCAAGATAGTTGATCATCGTGCCGATCGAAATCAGTGCCAGCACTTGGAACCTCGCCCGCGATCGCGGCGAGCTCTCTTGAGCAGGAATGACTGCCTGAGGCAAAGAGGGCATCAAGGTGATACCTGCGATAGGAAGTGGTGATGCATTCGTTCCGGGTCAGCGTTCAGCCGCGAGAATAGGCGAAAGACTTCGGTGGCTTGATGAACTGCCATCCCACTGCCATCCAGAGTGCGGCAGCCGGCCGTGATGGCTGCACGCAGAAGCTCCGTGTGGAGAGGGAAGTAGACAACATCGACGCCCCCGAGACTACCCTTGATCCGATGAACAGGGACTGCTATACCCGGTTGGCTGCGCATGCCGGTTGGCATCGCGTAAATCAAGCCGTCAGCAGAAGCAAGAGAGTCGGCCAGATCGCCCGATATAGCGACGCGACTCTTGCCAAACGTCAAGCCAAAGCGTGCCGACAGACCAGCACTACGCTTCGCATCAATATCGATGATCGTCAGGTGACCGACACCATTCTTCAGCATTGTGTATGCCGTAGCAGCTCCATTACCCTCCGCGCCAAGCTGCACCACGTGCTTCATGGGCACTTTAGGTAAGGCGTACAGGACACTTTTGGAAAAACCGATCCAGTCTGTGTTGTAGCCGATGCGCTGGCCGTCGCGAGATCAGAAGGCTCGTCCACACCCGTTCCGAGCACATCGAGGTCGATAGGCTGCTAGCTGCAACGTAGCCCATTTGCAGCTGCTTCGAGTTCGTATATCGCAAGCGCCTGGGACTCCTGGATAGAGGCACCAATACGGCCCAGGAGCAATCGTGATTTTCGTTCCACAGCGGAGCCTCTTGGAGTAACCACTTGTCCCCGCGGCAAACCACCGACTCGATCAGCGGCGGCACCGCCGACGCCTCTGTAGATCTCGTACCAGGCTAGCGGGGAAATGCAGTGTTGCTCGATTCACACTCGAACATGCCCTTCGTTTCAGCCAGGGAATTCATGGATAGATACCTTTTCGCTGATTCCAAGCAACGCAACGCGTGTTCGGCATAGCCTACTTCTTTCGAGCGCTCAACGTGAGGCACTTCGAGTGTATAGGGGATCAAGGGAATTCGCCTGACGATCGCGGCAATATCGATGCCGCCCTCCCCGATGTAGAGCCGTTCTGCCCGTCCCGCGTGGATTAAGCCTGTCTCTGTTTTCGGAATCTCTGTTGGCGCATCGCAAAGGTGCACACAGTGGAACCACTCGCGAGGAACCCCCTCCAGTTCCTCAGGGGAGACACGCGATCGATGAAAATGGAGAACGTCGATCAAAACGCCAGCATTTCTGCGACCTACCTTGTGGAGAAACTCGACTGTCTGAGCGAGGTTGATTAAACTGGACCAAGTCACGAACTCCAAATCGACCGTCAAACCGAACGGAACGGCAAGATCACAAAGCTCGTCAAATCTTTCAAGTGCGAGGCTCCTGTCGGCAGTCCAGACGCTCGAGATTAGGTGGCGTGCTCCGAGGTCAGCTGCCACGTCCATCACCGGAACGAACGATTTCACGTCAATGGCATCATGAATTCGGGCGAGTTCGATATCGCGGACCTTAATCCCTGTCGAGGCCAGAGCTGCCTTGGTTTGGCGAAGCATCTCCCTGTTTGTTGCAAGATTGTAATTGTGATTGTGTTCCTCAGGCACGCCCATCATAATCAGCCGCGGACTGATGAAATCGTATCCTGCACGAGCAGCAATATACGCGAGCTCCGGGGGTGCACAACCGAGTATCGATAGGTGTGCGAGGCTGAATTGCATTGTCATCGCCTGGTCCTCCTATTGGGCCGTGACGTACCGCTGATACCCTCATCTTCGCGACATCTGCAATTGATCAACAGAGATTCACCTAGTGCAAAAACATCTTAAGCCTTCTTGGAGCCTGAAGCACGCTCGTAACCGTACTAATTACAGTTACACACGCGAGCGAGCGCCTCAGGACTAGCTAAATTCAGGGCGTGGCTCTTGCCTGTGGGTCGCGAGGACCGCCTAAGTACCACTGGTTTTTATGGGTTAGACTGCTCCCTGAATTCCACGGCTGCTTCTAAGTGATTCTATTTGCATTTGTGGTTTGCGTTTGGAAGTGTCCGCATGTTTCATCACCCGTAGCCTCGGCGCCCTTCGGTTCTCTATCTACCCGTGTTGACTTTTAATCCAGTGAGATAACAGGGCAGGCCAGCGCCGGTGCCACGATTGGCCACCAAGGGTCGCAACACGCCGATTCACTGACCCACCTCTTAGCTGAAGGTTGTTGGTGATAGGGGGCTGACCAGCAAGGAAACCTTAGGTCTTCCTGGCCCAGTTTTCCGGGGAAAGCCCGGCGGGTCAAATAGAAGGAACTCTAACATTCCCTCCGAATGAGTTCTTGGGGAGCAGGTCGCCATGACACACACGGACGCGGAGGAACTTCGTCAAGACCGTTGCCCTTCTTGGCGCTCTTGGTGGTTTAAGGAAGTCCCTTCCTGAGAGCAGGCTGAGATCAGGAGGGGCGGGGCCGCGAAGCGGCAGGGGGTGGTTGACCGCTCCAGCCAACTGGGTCTGCCTCTGTCCTGGGCAGTGGCGCACAGCGCCAAGGCGTAGGTGATAAAGCAGCCAGCAAACTCCAGCAGGCGCCGGCAGCTGCTCCGGCCCCGGCTTACAAACGGTCACGGCTGGGACTCGGTCGCCTCACCAGGCCAGGGCGTAGGCTTCGACTCGCGGATCCGCTCCCGCGTGCAACACGCCCGTCTTCAGATCGACCACGATCGCCGCATTCGAACCAAGTGACCAGCCGCCGACAATCTTCAGCTTGTGT
>JBFMEW010000057.1:0-25045 GCA_040753175.1 Acidobacteriota bacterium
ACTCCTGGTGATTTCGCACCCCTAGCCACCCGGTGGAATGTCCTCGGGCTGGTTCACTCCTGCTCTCAGCTTGGTTCGGACTTTCATGGGGGTCACCTCCTTTCAGTTTGGCGATGGGCCGCTGCAGCGAATGAAGGATAGCTAACGCCTTCCCGAGCCTGCCACCGGCAGGAGTTGGCACCAATCAAGACAAACGGTGTCCAGTAGTGGGGGTGGCGATAGAGGCTGCCCGACTTCACCTGCAATGCCGCCATTTGGAGTGCCGCTGCCTTGGCCATGCGGCCGGACTGGAGATTACGGTGAAGATCGACCATAAGTTTCATGGTGCTTGCTGAATCCACCTTCCACTGGCTTACGATGGTGGAGGGACAGCCGGCCACAAAGAGGGCCCAAGACATTCCCAAGAGTCCTTCTCCATTGCGGATTTTCCCCCGGCCGGTTTGACAGGCAGCCAATACCACCAGGTCTGCCTCCAAGGTCAGGTTCATCATCTCCTGCGCTTCCAATCGGCCGTCTTCGTCGTGATCATCCTGGTTGGTGGAAAGCAGCAGGTAGGACCGCATCGGATTCAGGTTGTCCAGGACGCCATGGGTCGCAAAATGGAGAATCCCGTAATCGCCGGCTTGCTGTTTCACGGTCGCTTCCCGGGCCTTTGGTCCCACAAGAATCTCAGCCTTTCCTCCGTCATAGAGTCTTCCAATGGTTTGGACTTCAGTTTCCGCCTCCGGCAAGGGGCCCAAGCTCAGTCCCCGGTAAGAAGTTTCCTGAGAGAGTAGGCTGGGCTCCGACTGAGTCGGATTTCCCATGGCCAGCAAAGTGGGAGAAGCGCACCGGCTCGTTTTGTTGGCCCGACCTTTCAAGGCTCGCAACCCTGCCAAAGATGGGGCATAGAAAACTGCGTGCCGCTCAAGAAGGAACTGGTCGTTCGATGTCATCAAAGCCTGGAAGGGCAAGTCCCACAAACCGCCGTCGGGTATAAAGCAGACCGTGTCCTTCCCCACGAGTTGCCCCTCAGCCGGTTCCACCAGCCACTTGTAGAGAAGTTTGGCTGGCTGGACGAAGTCCATCGTCCGTTCTTCCAGCGCCGTTCGCAGTTGTCGAGATTTCTCCAGCAAAACCTCGGCAGGGACGTCGATGCTGAAGGTGTGCAAGGCGGGTTGTGGCCCTGCCGCTGGGCTGAGGACAAACACCTGAGTCCTACCCTTTGTCACGACATACTCAACCGCCACCGTCCCAGCGTCGAGCGCAGCGCCTAAATCTCCCGTGGAAACGGCTGCCAATTCCTGCCGGTCTCTCGTCCCCTGGGGCCAACCGTTCCTCCTTTGCATGCGGTCCAGGAGAGAGCGAGCTTTGGCCATCTCTGCGTAGGACAATGCCGCCCGATAGTGTCTGTTTCCGAGGTGAATTTGCACCATTTCCCGGTAGGGCTCCAGGCGGCTTTCGAAAAACGTCTGCTGACCTACCTCCCAGCTGGAGACATTGGACCGAACTTCTTCAATCGCGCGAATGGCGCTGCGATAGGCGCGGGCTGCGCCTTTGGTTCTGCCCACTGAACGGAGAACATCACCTTCAATGCAGTAGGCGTCCCACTGAGTCTTTTTGGAGCCAATGGAACGGGCGAGATCTTCAGCCTGGCGCGCGTGCGAGAGTGCGCTGGTCAGGTCACTCAGCTGTGCATAGGCGCTGGCGAGGGAAGCCAGATCCCTGGCCAGAGGTTCTTTTTGTCCCATGCGGGCGTGATATTCGAGGCCTTGCTTTAGGTGCTCCAGTGCCTCGGGCAGCCGCCCCTGGGCCGTCAACAGTTCGCCAAGGCACTGGTGAATCCAGCCAAGGTGACGATGGTTCAGTTCTCTCGCCAGAGTTAGCGCGCGCTGGTAGTAAGCCTTGGATGGTTCGAATTCACCCAGGGCATAGTAGACCTGCCCAATCCTGATCAGGATTGCCAGCAGCGCTTCCTGGTTGCCGGTTGCACTGTGAATGACCTCGGCCTCTTGGTAGTATTCCAGAGACTCGCTCAGGTTTTCAGACAGATGCCGCACTACGCCAATATTGGTCAGGGCGCTGGCCGTCAGGGGACGGTTTTTCAGGCTTTGGGCTAGTTCCAGGCCTTGCTGAAAGTAGCCTAAGGAACGAGCGTAATCTTCCAGCTTGGTGTACACGGCACCTAGGTTGATCAGCATGCGAGTCTTGCCTTCGGCGCTGCCCAAGGCTTCTTCTTTGGCCAGGCTCTCGGTGTAGTAGCGCAGGGCCAGGTCGTAGTCACCTCGAGCATAGTGGATTAACCCAATGCCGGCTTCAGCTCTGGCTTTTAGGGACACATCCTCGCCTGCCAGCGTTCTGCATGTTTCATAGATTCGAAGTGCGCCCGAGAGACTCGACTGGGTATACTCGAGTGCAGCCTTGCCGATCAGGGCTTCGGCGCGTAGCCGGTCATCATTAAGTGCGTCGGCTAGGGTCGAGGCTCGGTTGTAATCTTCATATGCTTTCGTCTGAAGCCCTTGGGCCTGGTGGATCCTGCCCATCCTGACTGCGATGAGGGACTGCTCCTTCTTGGCGCCTTTGGCCACAGCAGTCCTTTCCGCAGCCTCCAGACAGGAAAGAGCCGCTTGGAAGTTACCACTGTCGAAGAAGGACTTACCTCGAGCCATGAGAGGACTCAGACCTTCGGTATTCGAGCAATCTGATTCTGCGGAAGGCCCCTTGTGGTGCAGCTTGCGCAACACCAGGCCGCCGGGGAGAAGTAGCGAGACGATGAGGGTAATCCAGCCGATGATCTTCATGATCCTGCTGCGGGACTGAACCGTCGGCCTGCGAAACCAACACAGTTTGGAGTCTCGACTCATTGGTGTATCTCTGCGAGGAGAGGAGCACACAACGCACACCCTCTGGCTAACCGACGAGGGAATCTGACAGCTAAGACACAGCGGGAGGAAGCTCCCGTCCTTGGGTAAGGAGGGGAGGCGATGGCCCAAACCAGCGCGGGTGGTTGGAGCCCACGTGAGATAGACCAGCCCGTCGATGCCTGCGGACACGATTACTTCAGACTCTCATGAGACACGGAACGACGTTCACTGGGTAGCACGGGAATCTTAAGTTCCTCCAGAAGCCCGTAAGCGTGGTACACCCCACGGAGGGCCTCAACTACTCCGCGGAGGTCGACATTGATGCTCCTACCTTTGGCATCGGAGTAGACAAACGACCAACCCAGGGCAAAAGCGTTGCTGTCGAAATTCAATCCAACCAGCCTGCCTGCGCCATTAACGACCGGACTGCCCGAACTGCCCGCCACCGAGTCTGCTGTGCAAACAAAATTGAGGGGTGTATCAAGCCGCAGCGCTGCCTTGGATGACGACCATTGCGGGGGAAGCTGGAACGGATCATCCTTCAAGCCCCTGTTGGTGTAGTGGCCCTTCCCAAACAAGCCCCGCAAATAGGTAAACGGCTCGAGTATTAGTCCGGCGTCTTGGTAGCCGCTGACACGGCCGTAGCTCACTCTGAATGTTCCTGTGGCGTCAGGATATCCGGCAGATCCTTTGATTTCGTAAACTGCCTTGGCGATCAGAGCGTAGCTTTTGGTCTGAACGGCCTGGACCTTCTCTTCCAATCTTTGACGCAGCGCCCTGGCGTCCTTGTCTACCCGGACAGCCAGCTGAATCATTGGATCGTCCGATGCCAGAACAGTCTCCAAGCTGGCGTCAGCGAGTCTCGTTCTTTCAGCCACATCGAACAGCCTACTGTTCGAAGTGACATCCTGCGCAAGCCTTTCGGGCTGCTGTTTTCCGAGGACGGCGCGGACCAACTGATTGTCGGTTCCCAGGGTCTTCTGGAAGAACGACAGAGCCGCGGTCAGCTTGACTCGCTCCACCTCCTTCGAGATCTCAGCGCCCGATAGGAGCAGTTTCTCGGTGGTACGAATGTTCGCTTCAGTGAACTCCTTCAGCCGGCCTTCGTTGGGTTTCTTCCTTTCGGCCGCCAACCTGACGATCGTTCGCGCCATGTCAAACAGTCGGGAATCAAAGGCAAGTCCTTGATCCAGAAACATCAGTTCACGGACGAATTCGCTGAGGTCGGACTGGGCTTTGGCCACTCCCTCCCAGGCCTGAGCGTATTTTCGTTTTAAGTCGGAATCTGCCATCACTCGAGCCTGGAGAGCGGTTTCCTCCTCCGCTCTGCGCTTCATCACGGCCGGATCTCGCAAACCCTCGTATTGACCTCGGTTTCTCTTGAGCAGGTTCTCAACGGTTTGGATCTCGTCTCGAACCAGGCGCCGGTTTTCGTCGCTTCGGCCAGCGAAGCGATAAAGGGCTTTTTTCTTGTGTTCGTAGAGTTGCAGCACAAAGGGATAATACTTTTCTCGAAGAAACCGGAGTCGCGCCGTCGTTGTGGTCCGTGTCGTCCAACTTGGGCTTCCTCCGATAAAGACCAGCTCGCCATCTCGTACTCCAGCCTCTTCGATTTGCAGGAATTCCGTCACTGACGCAGGTTTCCCATTCTCGTAGGCCCGAAGAAAAGCCACGTCCAGCGTGTGACGGGGGTAGCTGAAGTTCTCTTGGTCGCCTCCGAAGTAGCCAAGACTGTGCTCAGGAGCAAACACCAGGCGAATATCTGTGTACTTCTTGTATCGGTAGAGGTGGTAAATAGCTCCTTGAAACAAACTGACCACTTCGCAGCGGTGCCCATCCTTCGACGGGCACTCATTCTCGATCCGAGAAATCACCGCCATCCGGGCAGCTCTAGCAGCTGCATCATCCCCTCCGGCGCCGGCGGCAGCCGTGACTTCTTGAGTGACGTCCTGGATGTCCTGCAGGCTGTGGATCTCCCAGTCCGGGCACTGCTGTTCCTCATCCCGAGACCCCGCGTAGAACCCGTTTCGAAAGAAATCATTGTCCTTCGAAGAAAGGCGCTGAATGCAACCCAAGGCGACGTGATGGTTGGTGGCGATCAGTCCATCGGAGGAGACGAACGCACCCGACCCGCCTCTGACGATTCTGACTGAGCTTCTGAAAAGACGTTGTAGCCACTCATCGCTGATGTTAATGCCGTACTTCCGGGCAACGTCCTGTTTGGGGAAGTGATTCACCAGCCAGAAGCCTTCATCAGCCATACTGTACGCGGGGCGCATCAGGGTCAGTGTCAGCGTGAGCGGAACAAGAGACCGAAACATTTCTTTTCGTTTCCCCACTTAACGAAAGCCACTCGCTTACTGGACCTGGACTGGAAAATCGGTCCAGTCCCAGCCCAGTTCTCGAATGCCGACCGAATAGCGGCCGGGCGCGAGTGCACGGCAATCCATCTTGACGCTCACCAAGAGCAGTTCGCGATTCATTATGGCTTTTCCCTTGGCCGACACCAATGGCATTGTTCGATCTCGAGACAACTGCACCTCGTAATCGCCGCTCTCATTACCGGCCGGCAGTACGATCGTCAGCAGTACCCTTTCTCTAGGAAGTAAAAGCTCCTGTGGCCCCTTGACCTCTCCAGAACTTCTGGATCTAGCTTGGCGCAGATCCATGACTATTTCCCGATAGTCCTGCGGCGGTTGTGAGATGTCCTTCCGCAGTGTGAAGCCCAGGACCAAGCCAGCCACAACAACCAACACGGCCACTGCCGCTAGGGCACATTGCCGGATGAAGAGGTATCTCTTGTATCGAGCCTTGTGCTGTTGATGTTCCGTGAAACATTCGGAGCAATGGCAGACGTGGTCCAACAGATTCTTGAGGCCGTTGTGAAGGGGGCGATGCCAGGCAAAGTTGTGGAGATCCTTGACAAAGGTGCTGCAGCCCACTCGCCCGGGATTGGGATTCTGTTTGGCTAGGATTTCCCGGATCCCTTTGGCGAATTCCCTTTCTTCTTGGGAAAGGTCATGATTGTAGCTTGACATCGGGATTTCAGTTCTTTCTGGGAGGCGGCCAGGTGTTTGAGCTTTCTCAAGGCCCGGTGCCCAATTACTCTGGCATGACCGGGTGTGATGCCTACCTTTTTTGCGATGTATCGCCAATCCTCTCCCTCCAACCACGACAACCTGAGGACAATGCTCTCCACTTCGCTGAGTTCGGCCAGCAATCTGTCCAGGTCGATCATGGTCTCGATGTAGTTTGGGCCTGAGCGCGATTCAGTGTTCGGTGAATCCCAGACTGCAGTGGCCTTGTGGCTTCGGCGGAGCCACTGCGCCGTGAGATTGATTGCAGGTTCTGTCGGGTCTCGACCAGAAGTATCGCTGTGCGTGGGTCGAGTGCCGTCCCGGTCTAAACGCAAGGTGTCCGGGGCGTAGAAGAAGACGCAGCTTTCCCTGGAGGAAATTCGATACAACATCCGATAGAAGACCACGCGAAGGTAACTGTGAATCTTCAGGGGGTTGAGAATCCGATTCTCAACCTGCTTGGCCCAAACTTCGTGAACGGACCTCTCAAGGATCTCCGCTGCCCGCGTGCTGTCATTTAGTGCGTTTCGAGTGGCGCGGACGGCCTCCGGCCAGAACTCCTCGGCGGCGCGAATCAACAGTTCGTCTATGAGCTGGCCATCCTCAAAGAGCGGATTGAGCCAGAAGGAGGGCTCTCCCGAGCGCATCGAGTTATTTGTCTAGTTTGAGGACCGATTCGAACCTTCACAATCTTAAGAGACATGAAATGGGCAAAATGTTACACGGTCAAGCAATTTTCTTGAGGGTGGTGGTGGATGCGGCAAAAAAAGATGGCCAGAGTGACGAACAGACACGAGGGGTCGGTCTCTGGTTGCAAGCCCTCATGTGGGAACGCTGGCAACACGCACAGGCTGGTCCAGTTGGGTTGTTCACCCGTAGGTATTCTGCGTGATTTGTCGATGCTGGATGAAATCCGCTAGTTCTGATTGAAAATTCCCCCCTCGCAATTCGGGTCTCAATGTCTTGAGTGGGTTTCAGGCGGAGGATCGGTGGAAACCGGGCTTGGCAGTGGGGCGCTTGCGAGCCAGGGGCGTGCCCTCCATGGGACGAGGCCCAGCTGACTGCCGCGGGTATCGCTGGGCAGTTTGGGTGGGTGACGCTCAATTCTGAGCTAGAGCTGAATCGTCAGCTTCGCGTTCAGCTCAGAGATGAGAGCCGGGACACGCTCAGCCAGAGCTTGTTCGGATAGATTACGGGTGCTCGGCTGGGGCAAAGTCTAACGTCAGGAGAAGCGCGTATTGCGCTTTCCAAAGTGTTCTTCGATCCGCCGTGCCGTGAGGAGTAGATCAGGACTGCGGCTACAAGCAATGGACAAAAACGAACGATAGTTGTCGTCCGGGCTTGGATCATGTTGACCTTCGCGCCTCAGATGGGTTGGCCAGAGCCTCATGAACCATGGTTGGGAGATCAGACGGTTCAAAGCAGACTCTCCAAGCCCAGGCACCGAATCCGCCGTGGGCGTTGATAGCCTTAACCCACTCATCGAGGTAATGCCGCTTCGCGTGATCCTGGGGTGAGTCCTGCCCTTTCGTCTCCACAATCAAGTGAACTCCCTTCGCCAACCGAACCAAATAGTCGGGCCGGTACTTTCGAAAGACGCCCTCGAAGACATAGTTGATCTCAAATCCGAGGTGCTCATTCTTGACCCAAGCCTCCACTTCAGAGTTGTGGTCCAACTCGTACGCGGCTTGCGCTTCCCAGGTTGAGTCCACGACGCAAAAGTTGATGTGACTGTGTTGAGCAACCTCACAGGGTTTCCCCGTGTACCAGGGCAACATGTCGCCGGTCGAACGGATGGGCCGAGTTGATTCGAACACCGGCTCCAGCGACTCGGTATTCGCAAATCGGATCCGCTCGAAAACGTGCTGCACAATCCGCTGCATATTGAGTGTCAGCATCACGCGCCGTTTCAACTCATCCTGATAGAAAAGCGGTGGGTTGATCTCCAGCCGATGCGAGCGGATGAAGCGCTCTGTTAATTGGATCACCTGGGCCAGTAAATTCTCTTTACTTGCCTTCCACGTGGGCCTCATCTGGTCGAAAACATCGCGGGCCACTTCAAATATGATTCTCTGCAGGCGAAAGCGTTCCGCGATCTGCTTAAGATCAATTTGGGTGAACATCGCCAAATTGGGTTTGCCGGCGACCACGGCTGCGAGTTCAGCGTTCTCAATTTTATCGGTGGCGTTTAGGCGCAGAACGGGGACCTTAGGCAGGTCGAGCTCAAGTCGTGGCCGGTAGACATGTTCAATCCGTATCACGTTGGGCCAGCGGATCTCAAAAGCTACTTTTGCTCTTACTGGCTCGATCCTGGTTTTTGGTGCTGGCGGTGGCGGCGGTTTATCTTCTCCACCTTCATGGGGCAGGAAAGTAAAGGGAACGCCAAAAATGTTGACGTATTCCGCTTTGAACAGTCCATTCTCCTCCGCCTCATAGGACGTTCGGCGGAGACCTCGGCCTACCACCTGTTCGCAGAGCAGCTGGCTTGAAAATGCCCTCAGCCCCATAATGTGGGTCACTGTCTTGGCATCCCAGCCTTCGGAGAGCATGCCTACGGAGATCACCTTCTGTATCTGCTCGCCCGGATCGCCTACCCGGCCCACCGTATCCACCTTTCGTCGCAGCAGCTCTGCTTGGTCAGCCTTTGTGAGTTTCTTCATCGGAGCCTCGTCCTCTTCTCCTTCTGTGCCGTTCAAGTTCCCGCCGAGTTCAGCTTCCAACTCTTCCTCTCGTGCCTCCGCCATCGCCAGTACCTTGGAGTCAATGTGCAACGTCCGCTTTGGATCACACAGCTCATCGACGAGCACCTTGCGCTTGTCGAACGTGTACTTCACGCGGGCGGCTGTTTCGGTCCGGTTGGCAACGGTGATCATCACTGGCGGGGTTGGATACCCCAGTCTATCCCAGGCCTGGCGGGTGATCAGCCAGTCTTTCCCAAGGAGCAGGTAGGCATTCGTTACCAGGTCTGGCAAAGGTTCCTGCTCCTGTGCATTTCGGTTCAGGTCGTCGCGAACATGGTCGTAAATATGATAGAGCTTCGATTTGTAAGTCTTCACATCCGGCATCCCATCGTCGCGCACAACCACGCGAGGGGTCTTCACCAGTCCGGATTCGATGGCATCATTCAAGCCGAAGTCGCTCACGATCCAGTCGAACAGAGCTTCTTCCGAACTCTGCTTGCCACTGGGAGCAAACGGCGTGGCGGAAAAGTCGAAACATTGCAGGATGCCTCTCGCGTTGTGGATTCGATCCAACCCTCCGACCCACTTGGTCGCCTCTTCGATCTCTTCCTTCTTGATGCCGCGGACCTTTGATTCCGCGGGAACTCGCCAGGCGTGGTGAGCTTCGTCGTTGATTACGACCAGGTTTCGACTCGTCGCCAGTTCGCCCAGCACTTCACGAACGTAGGCTTCATCACTCTTGGCGCCACGTTTGTCCACGCTTTTTTTCTTCCGCAGCTTCTCTTCCGATTCCCAGTTCAAGGCGTGCCAATTGCGAATGAGCACCTTGCCCTGCCGCAACTGTTCCAGCAAACCGGACGGGACGATGTGGAACAGTTCGTAATAGTTTCCGGGAGCCGAGGGCCAGAGAACCTGGAGTCGGTTTCTAACCGTCAGCCCTGGAGCCACAGCAAAGATGTTCTTTGAGAAGCGGTTGTCCTGCGGATAGGCAACCTTGTTGAGCACCTGCCAGGCGATGAGCATCGCGATCACGATGGTCTTGCCTGTTCCAGTAGCCATCTTTGTGCAGCATCGAGAAAATTCGCCGCCATCCGACGGAATAACGATGCCAACGCGTTCGGAGGCAGGCGCTTCTGTCAGCCAGATCAACGTTTCGATCGCTTCCAACTGGCAAAAGAAGAACCTCCTGCCTTCCCACAGTTCCGGGTCATTCCAATGCTCCAGCAGCCGGCGAGTCATGCCAGTCACGCCGGCGTACGGATTCTCCTTGTCTTCTCTCCAGGCCTGCACGCGAGGACGAATCTGGTTCACCAGTTCAATCGGAATGAATCGGCCAGGGTCGTCAAAAGATTTTGAGCTCTCCGAGGCGATCACGTAACCGGCAGGCCGGCGGCCTTCTTCAAGGGAGAAGTTGCGAGTCTCCCGACGATAGTGCCAGTGCCGCGGCGGCTCCTCGTACGGCGAGTTGATAATCAGGTGCGTGATGGTGTTGGTCATGGATTCGGCTGACCGGCTCCGGGAAGATTTGTCACCTTCAGATCAGGAGGCAGATAGTGGTGGGTAGACAAGCTAACAACGAGGATCTTTGAAGTCAGCCAACTGAGATAGGCCTTGATCTTGTCGACCAATGTTGCCAGCTCTGCTTTCCAAGAATCAGCCTTCTTGGCAGCGTCATCCTCGAGCCAGAGAACCACGCCGACGTCTTTTTCGGGAATCACTAAGTTGTCCGCAGCCTCAGGTAGAACTCCTTCTTGGTAACTTCGCTTTGCGCCGACCACACCGGCAACAGAGTCCCTTACCTTGAAAGCCACTTCTCTGGCCAGCTCATCTGTTGTGAGCCTTTTCTCGTTCTGAATTCGATATCCACGAAAGTCCTTCACTTCGATCAAATAGCTGGCGCCATGAGGGTTTGAAAGGCCAACGAAATCCACGGCCTTTGTCTCTGGAAGCTTGCTCACCCTGTTTCGGTAGAAACTGTGCGCTTCGCGTTTACCTACGCCCTCCTGTCCGTCGTAACGCTCGACACTCCTGGAATTGCCAAACTCAAACCGAAGATGCCCTTCTTCAATCGCTGTAGTCATGTCTAACTGTCTCACTCCTTGCGCTCGAACGATTCGCGCTGATCATCGTAATACCGGGCAAACTCTGTCAGAATGGGATTTTCCGGAAGATCGGCAAGACTCAGTCCATGCGACACGATTACGGGGGCATCCGGCAGTGGTCGCGTCAGGCAAAAGAACTGTGTTCTTGTCCCCACGTCTTGCTCGGCCAATAGCGACAGACGCTGCGTCAGCAGGTAATCGTGACTAGCCAAGAATACTTGCACGCCAAATTTCGCGAGCTGACGCAGAGTTTCAACTACCTTGGTGATCAGGTTGGGATTGAGGTTAGCTTCGGGTTCATCCCAGAATAAGAATCCGTTTTTCATAAGAGACCCGTTCACAATTAAGTGGAGAAGCGCTCCAATCTTTCTCATTCCCTCTGCGAGAAGGTGGGCTTCCAGGTTCCCTTGAGGCGATGCCAGATAGAATCGGCTACCCTCCAAGACAATTCGTCCGTCAAGCACGGTCTCAAGTGGTTGGGCAAGTTTGCTAACCTCGCCGAGTCTTCGCCCCTTGAGAGGATTTCCGCTAAGAGCGACACATTGAACTTGTAAGTCTCGTCAAAAGACAACTCACGCTCTTCATAGGCCCTGATAAACCCTTCAAACATGGCCAAGGCTTCACGTGAGGGGATGAAAACACAAGGAGCTGGAGACCCCACGTCATCTCGGTCAATGTAGAGATTGCCTTGTGTCGTAAGCCGAAAATCTATCCCTCCGTTGTCAGTTCGAAGCCGTACTACAGCTTTAGATCTGCCGACCCTGCGATTGACGAGTCTCTTGATGGCACCGTCGTCCGGTCGATAGACCCCGGCGAGCTTCTTGGCCAGACCAACACCCAGCAAATTGCCGGCTGATTGCCCATTCAAAGCAACCTCGCGTTTCGCCTTCAAAACTGAATACAGCAATTTCAAGAGGTGGGACTTTCCGGTGCCGTTGACACCGATGAAGACATTGATACCAGGCGAAAACTCAAGAGTCGCCTCTCGGAAGGCAGTGAATCGTTCTATTTCGAGCGTTATGAGCCTCATTCCATCTCCAAGATCTTCAAGCTCTTAATGCGCTGTTATCATTCACAAGCTTAATTGACCCGGCGCTCGCCAAACATGCGGGAAGAACAGCTGGCGGGGAAAGTTGTTCTTCGGGCACCTCGGTCCATCTCCTGGTGATTGGGCACAACTACTTGCGGACCCGAGAGTCCGTGTTCAAGCGGGGGCCAGTTCCAAGGGCTTTACGACCACGTTGCGCCGCGCCAGCCGTCTCTTGATTTCCTTTTCGGTCGCAGTTTCCAGGACCAGCTCCACAGCCTCACGGGCCATGTTTTCAGCCTCTTTGCGCGTCTTGCCCTGGCTCACCACTTCCAGCTCGGGGCAGGTGGCCACAAAGTACCCATCAACGCCAGGTTCAATCACGACCGTCAGCGCTGGCAATTTTGGTTTTTGTCTAATCGTTTTCAAGAGCGTTCTCCTCTGGCCCCTTCGGGTATGCACCTTTTAGATTCGCTTGATTCCTACCTGATCTTCAAGTCTGAGCTGTTTCACAATGTTGTCGTAGCTCGGCATCACGGACGCAAGATGTATTCCCTCCGCGTGAAGCTTTCCTATGACCTCTCTGCATTTGTGTTTCGGAACAACTATCTTCTGAAGCAGAACTTCGTCGTTGCTAGAGATCTGCTCACATTTCTGAAGGTCATTCAGGACTACCCTATCGAGGTCCGCGTCGATTTCATTCAGATGCAAGGGCTTTTTCCACCGTTCATTGAGGAGGCGATCGTAGATGAAGAGAGCTTTTTGAGCGTATAGATAATTGTTGTCGTGGGTTGGGACAGTAACGATCTGAATACTCCTCGCTGAGGACGAAGTCATTTCATTGTACTTTCCAAGGTTGAATGCCCAGACCGCCATTTCACCATCAATGTCTCCAGGTTTCGGGTTTTGAAAACATTCGATTGCGGCGAAGAATGACGCGATAAGACCGCTGTATGTGAAATCCAAGAGCCTTGTAGGCATGCCGTGATGTTTGGCGATTGCCAGTATTTCCATGTAACGCATGGGTGGCCATTCATCTATGTGGTCCTTTACCCGAAATTCATAACAGTCGCCTGGAACGCGGATCCCAACCGAATCCGCCACCTCCACGAATCGCCGAAGGATTGCCACTTCCTTGTCGACGAAATCTTGCTGGCCTATCGTTCCATCAAAGGCCAATTGAGGCCAATCCTGAACTATATCCTTTCGAAATACTAACGGTCTCAGGCCCCATTTGCTGTCTTTTTGTCCACGGAATATCCATGAGCCAACGGGACCAGGCCAATTGCCACTTGATGGCCTCAACCAGCTGAACAGGACATCCACGGAATCAAGTTTTGTTTCCTTTACGGCCATCTTACCCTTTGAAAGAGCAACACTGAATTGAGGCGCACTCTGGCTGGCTGCGCCTATATATCGAGAATCTTCAAGCTCTCAATTCCCCGGTCGTCCACAATCTTCACGGCTACGCGCGAGTGCTTGCCAGCCTGGAAAGGAAGCGATACCGTGCCGCGGTAGGACTCAATCAGTTCTTCATCAACCTCGGCTCGGAGGTTACGTGCAAGACGACTCCAGCCGTCCTTCTCGCCTGACATGGGGAAAAACACCTGCCGCGGAAAAAGGCTGCGGCCGTCGTAATCGGTGTCGAGCATCCAGAGAGCGATCTTGTCGCTGCCGCCGGATTCAATCGTGCCCGTCTTGGTGTTGTAGTAGTCAAACCCGTGGACTTCGACTTGCCACAGCTCTTCTCCGTTTGCCTTGGACTTTGGACCTTTGACTTTGGACTTTTTGAGAGTCACATCTGGCTGGCCGATCAGCCAGAAGCTTTCGTTGCTAGAGCGCTTTTTCTTCAGGTCCTCAGTCAGCAAGTCGGCATTCATTTGCACCTTGAGCAGCGTGATGCCAGAAACCTGTGTCTCGTCGATGTCCTTGGCGGCTTCCGGGTCGAACTGGAATGCGGCAAAGACGATGATTTGGGGTCGCGGCACGAGCTTTCGGGATTCCTCGAAAGCCATTTCAACCTGCTTCTGCTCCAGAGGCGCGTGTTCCGGGCCAAACGAAATCACCACGCGCTGCACTTCGTTGGCTGCGCCTTCACGAACTCGGTTTCGTCCCGCCTCGTTAGGCTTGGTTTCTGCCTCGGCATGGAGCCAACGGGTTCCGGCCAGCGGTTCGACGCGTGAGAACAGGATCATCTGCCCACCTTTGCCTCGGATACCAGACCGAAGCAACTCGCCGCGCCACTGCTCCTGCCGCAGTGTTTCTCCGGAGCGCGCGACAGACTCATCGCCGGGAAGCAGGGCATCGGCAGGCTCGCCGTTCAGCTCGGCAGGCGACTTCACCATCGGGGCAGGCACGGCTTCCACAGTGAAGGGTCCTGTCACGCGTGTTCTGGAACTGTCGATCAGCGGCTGGTCGTAGAGCGTTTCCTGGTCGGGCGGTTCGTTGTTGGCAATGCTTTTGAGCGTGATATGAGGAACCGTCTTGTAAACAAACCCACTGCCGACGCCTTCGTCGGGATGGGCCAGTTGATAGTAGTCGTATACGGCCGTCATCAGGCGCTGCTTCGCCAGGGTGATTGCAACCCGAGAGGTGTCGCAGGTGATCCAGCGGCGGCCCCATTGCTCGGCGACGAAGGCTGTAGTTCCACTACCACAGGTGATGTCGAGAACCAGATCTCCCGGGTCAGTAGCCATGAGCATGCACCGCTGAATAAACTTCTGAGCAGTCTCAACCACGTAGGCCTTTGCAATGGCAGGGGGCTTGTCTGTCCAACAATTCTCGTACTGAGACCAGGGGAAATCCTGATGGTACTGTTTGAAGTAAGGATCTTTGCCCAAAACGAAGATGCGATTAGCGGCCTTCAAACGCTCCATACCCTGGCGATTTGTGGACCAGCTCTTTCCCCCTGGTGGTGGGTAGTTCTTGCCATCGATTTCAAAGGGGAAAATACAGGTCGGCGTGAAGCCAGATGAAGTTAGGTTGCGTCTTCGAAATATTCTCTTGTCGCTACCGAGTTCTGCAAATTCTGCCTCTGAGAGTTTGCGGTAGCTGAGTTGAGAGGACGGATCATCAACGAAACGGTATTCTCTGTCATCAGTGATGTCTCTTTCTCTATACAAGGGTCTAAAGCGGATCTGTGCCTTAGCTCGTCCGTACCAAATGATGTAATCGTAAACTCTTGCCAATCCCTTTTGTCCTAATGGATCGGTGGCCTTAAACGAAATCTGCGCGACGAAGTTTTCCGATCCAAAGACTTCATCCATGATTTCTCGAGCACGGTGGACATTCTCATCGCCGATTTGAACAAAAACGGAGCCTGACTCCGCGAGAACCTCGCGCACCAGCAACAGCCGATCTCGCAGGTAGCTCAGGTAAGAGTGGATGCCCAGTTCCCAAGTGTCCCGGAACGCCTTAATCATCTCCGGTTCGGCCGTCAGGTCTTCGTCTTTGCCGTCTTTCACGTCCCGCTTGTTCACGAACGGCTGAAAGTTCGAGCCATAGCGGATACCGTAAGGCGGATCGATGTAAACCATCTGCGCCTGCCCGCCAAGCCCTTCCTTCTCGAGCAGTGAGTTCATCACCAGCAGACTGTCGCCGGCGATGATCCGGTTGCTCCATCCATGCTTGTGGCGGTAGAAATCGATGGCCTCGCGCAACGGAGGGTTTTCAGTCTTGGAACTGAACAGTGAGAGTTGCTCGTAGTTACTACCGTTCTTCTTGCGGACCGCCTCCAAGATGGTGCGGGGATCGATTCGCTCGTGGACATGCAGCGAAACAGTTGGAACCTGGAAACTGGCGCGCTCAGCCTTACCAGCCCATTGGAGCGTGGGATCGAGATGAGGATCATAGGCGTACTTCTTTCGCCCCTCCACGCGGTCCGTGTGCGCATCCACCAACCCTACTGGCGGATTGTTCAACCGCTTCTTGTCCTTGTGCTCATACTGCTCAATCGGCTTCTTCTTCTTTGGCTTAACTTCCGATTTGCCCTTGCGCACCATCTCTCCTCGCTCACTTCTTCTAATCATCGAAGTCTACGGGAATTTGCAGCGGCAAGCCTACCACACCAGTTTTGCTGTACACACGACTACTAGCTAGCCTAGACTAGTTCCTCGGTGTCGTCAGGACCGTTGCGTTATGACTTCGTGAGGACGGCAAACCTTAGAAAGCCGCCTAGAGTTTCCACAGTCCCTGAGCAGCCAGGGCTCTTTCCACAAGCTCTTTCGCCTTTTCATTCATCCGCAGTTCATGCTGCTTGCGGAGCCGCTTGTAGATAAAATCGAAAAAAAGAGGATTTCGCGATCGGCCGTCGAAAATCATGTCTTGAACGCTCCTTGAGAACGGGGCCAGTTGGCTAGTGTCATGAGTTCCTACGATGGCTGCTTCAAAGAAACTCTCGATTTGCTCTCTGAGTTTCTCAAGGCCTCTGTAAGCGTCTCGCTGGCGCCTGGATTCTCGTACGACCCAAATGACGGCTGGGGCTAGCGGCAAATAGACTGACAAAATCATGTCTCGGACGCGTTGGTCAACTGTGAATGAGAAGGCAACAATACTGACAATTAGCACTGCAATGATCCCCACAAGCCAGGCTGCATACGTCCTTCGCTGAGACATATCCCACCAAACGGCAGCACGCTGGCAGATGAGTCGCGCGAAGGAGATTGGGAGCCGTCCAACTTCGGAAGGATACCAATTACGAAGGCGAGAGGTCTCCGTGAGCTTTCGGCCTATCTCGGCTGCTTCATTCACTGCCTCTGTGGGCGGTAGCGAGCCACATCGAACCCCATTCCACGGAAGGTCGAAAAGTTCGCAGTCGAATTGTTCTTGAACTCTCGCGCCGAGTTTCTTCCGTTCCTCCTGAATAGGGTCGAGCCAAAGCATATCAATCCAGCCAAATAGCAGTGACAGTGGAGTTGTCACAAGCTTCGCGTTTGGCCACCGTAGGGCGATGAGCGACAGAGTGAGAGCAACTGGAACCGAAAGGGTGAACTGCCAACCAGCGATAACCTTTGCCTTTCTGTACAGGTGGCTCCAGGCTGCGATTAACTGCAACCCACGTTCGACGTTTTGCTTGTTAGGAATTTCACATCCTTTCGACACGACTGTCACCAGGGAAACTGGTTGTTGAAGACGATGTCCCATTGCCTTCGAGCTTCGTGGAGGTTGCCATGATAGTCAGCGGTATACGCTGCTTTCGCATGTTCTCGCGAATACCTGATCGAGGTCAGAGCATTCAGACGCTGACTTTCGGATTTTACGGCAGGGACAATGCCAGAGACCCCTAAGGGATCGTGAATGCCTCGGCACTCCCTTGATGCGAGGTTTTGAAAGATTTCAGTCACACAGGTTGCGTAGCTTCTCGCGCCGACGCAGAGTCGCTCGTGAGCAAGCACCATTTCGATGTGGAACGATGAAAGCGGGACACTCGGACTCCGACAGGCACGCCAAAATTTGAGGAGTTGAGCGGTGCAGCGAAGCTTGCCACGACTTTCCTCATTCTTCTGCTTTAGGTAAGCGTTATGGTAGCCAGGACTCGTTGTCATCCAGCCGCGTGCGCCATCCGGAATGGAATACAACGGCCATCCGTTTGGATTAGGGCCAGCGAAGAACGCTGGTACAACATCAACCTGAGAATCCGTGAATGCCACTACGATCGCATGAATGTCACGGTAAACATTCGAATTCCAAAAGCGTCCTTCCAGTTCTTTGCGGAAATTGTTGAGCACGGTTTCGGAGCTGACGTAATTTCCTCCCCATCTCAAGTCGTTTCGGGCGACAACCGCAAATAGGTCCACATCACTATAGCCGTGAATAAAAGTGTTGCGACTTGCGCTTCCAACGACAAGAAAACTCTTCACTGTGAACGCTTTCTCCAACCGTGACTTGATTTCTGTCAAATGCCGATCAGCGGCGTCAATCTCCGACTGAAGTGGCTGAATTCGGTCGATCAAGATTTGAAAAGAGTCAGAGATTGATGTCATAGACACCTGGAGCGGGTTGCTGAGCCTTTTAACAGACCAGACATGACTAGAATTCAACGCTTCCGGAAGAAGCGCCTGGATTTTCCATTGGGTACGAATCCTTTTCCACGGATACAAATGCAGTCAGCCAGCTAGTCGCCACGAATTACACTGACAATCTCAGCTGCGATTTCTTCAACGGTGTGCATGGACGTGTTTCGAGCCAGCTTGTCAGCGAGAGAAGGGCTGTACCGCACAACTTCCTGTTTGGAGATGTTATGGCAAATGGGTAGCAGCACTTGATCGCCGGTCACCGAACGTGTAACCAAACCGTCCAACTCGTAATTCGGCCAGCCTTTGCTGAAGAAACATCTTGAAAGAACCACGACGCCGAAGCAGCTGTTCGCTAGGCCTGTATCGATCTTTCGTCTCAGGCTGTCACCGATCTTCAGCTCGAATTCGTCATACCAAACTCGGAGACCACCGTTCTGTAGTGCATTCGCCAGGGGCCGGACGACGTCGACCTTATCCTCTGAGGCATGAGATATGAAGACATCAAATTCACGATTGTCTGCCTCGGAGGCATCGATTTGATCAGCAGTGGGCCGTCCTTGAATCAAAGAAGGAACGGAGGAGAGTGGAGCTTTTCTCAATGGTGGTAAAGCACCAGGAAGCATCTGAACTGAGTGTCGGACCGATCCACTGTAGCCACCCAGATCAATAACAACGTACCAATGCCCTGACCTTGGGACCTGAAGTCGGACCGGGGACTGTTTCGCATGGCCACCATAGAACGTGTATCTTCTACCTGCGCGGTATGATTGAAAATTGGAACTGTCGACCAGAAAGACATTCGCCGCGTTGCCAGACAGATTAACTTGCACGATTTCTCCCGCTGATCGACTGTTCAGATCGTAGTAACTGAAGTTCATTGGCACTCCCGTTAGCCCTGAGTCGCAATTCCAGTATAGATGGTCAAGTTCTTTACTCCATCTTTGTATTTCACCAAGTTATGTATTAAGTCTGGTTACAATTCTAACATATATTCCAAATAAAGCAAAAAATGTTATCATAGCTAACCTAGATTTTGTAAGGAGGAAGCCTTATGCCAGTCGATCAATCGGAGCTGGGTCGCCGAATTCGTCAGGCCCGCGAAGCCTGCGGTATGACGCAGGAAGAGGTTGCCGAACGGCTTGGAGTTTCCCGCCCCACAGTTGCCCAGATTGAGCTGGGCAATCGTGCCGTTTCAAGCCTCGAACTCGACAAGCTGGCGTACCTGTTTGCGCGTGACATTCGTGAATTTCTGGCTGATGAGTTCGCCGAAGATGATGTCGTCCGCGCGCTTTTTCGATCCCACTGCGAAGCTTCCGAAGAGGGGTTCAATGACGCTCTGAGAGAATGTATCAAGCTCGGGAAAGAACTGACCAACCTTGAAGAACTCCTGGGAATGGATCGAGCGCTCTCCACGGTGGCTGCATATCCGTTTCCTGCCCCAAGATCGAAGTGGGAGGCGATTCAGTCGGCGGAGCAAGTGGCCAGAGAAGAACGTCGGAGACTTGGGCTGGGCAGCGCTCCCCTTGGAGATCTTGTTCACCTGCTCGAAGGCCAAGGCGTGCGTACCGGAACGGCAAAGCTGCCAGATGAGGTGTCTGGTCTGACGATCAGCGATTCACGCGTCGGTCTATTCGTCGTCAACAATCAAACGCACGCTCCGCAACGGCAGCGTTTCTCCTGGTGCCACGAATACGCACACGTGCTGCTGGACCGGGACGCCATTGGTTTGATCAGCCGTACGGCTGACAGAAGCAATCTTGTCGAAGTGCGAGCGAATTCCTTTGCTGCCAACTTCCTGATGCCGGAGGAAGGCGTGAGCCAGTTTTTGGCGGCTGTCGGGAAAGGGGCTCCCAGTCGTGTTCACGCCCAGGTTTTCGATGAGGCGGGCGTGCTACCCGTGGATTCGCGAACCGAACCAGGCACCCAAGACATTCAGTTGTACGATGTTGTTCAACTGGCCTACTACTTCGGAGTCAGCATTCAGTCGGCGCTGTACAGGCTACGCAACCTTCGCCTGATCGCAGAAGGCGAGCTGGAACGACTGAAGGCCCAGGATGATCAGGGTGACGGTAAGGAAATCGCGCGGCTTCTGGGCCTGCCGGAAGCTGAAACCAGCGAACACGGCGCCGAGTTCACTCGGCGGTTTCTCGGGCTGGCGTTGGAGGCATTGCGACGGGACAAGATCAGCAAGGCGAAGTTCTTCGAACTAGCCCGCATGGTTGGCGTTGAGAGGAAGGATGCTCGGTCTCTCCTCGAACACTCGGGTCTGGAGGAAGAGGAACCCGGCGATGTTCTTGTTCCTGCCACGTGAGGACCTGACCTGAGGGCGACGGCGTGAACCGAGTTGTTGTAACCGATGCCAATATCCTCATTAACCTGATTCACATTGGAAGGCTTGATCTACTCGGAAAGTTGGCGAGTTTTGAGTTCGTTGTCCCGCCAGAAGTCGTTCAGGAAATCACTGAAGCAACTCAAGCAGCGGCACTCAGGACGGCTTTGGACCAGGGCTTGTTAAGGGAGGTGTCCCTGGTAGAGATTGCCGCGCTGAGCTTTTACGCAGAGTTGGTCGCGACGTTGGGTAAAGGCGAGGCGGCCTGCCTGAGCCTCGCCGTGACCAAAGGATGGATGATCGCTTCAGACGAAAGAAAGAAATTCCGTCGCGAAGTTCTAGCTCGCCTGAGGCAGGATCGAATCCTCAATACGCCCGGGATCTTACTCGTGGCAACCCGGCTCGGCGCTCTCTCAATCGCGGAAGCAGATGCAGCGCTTCGAATTCTAGAGGAGCATCGCTTCAAGGTGAAGTTCAGGTCATATCGCGACTTGCTTGGGGATCCGAAACGTTGACAGCAGTCTTCACACTCGATAGGGGGAAGGTTTCAGCAAGGCAATGCCGAACTGACCAGTCCCTTGGGGCTTAGCGGTGGAATGACGCGCGACCTTTGACCACACTCCTGCGATTTTGGTGCGTCGCCTTTCCTTTTCTGGTCCACCAGCAACACCAGGTTCCGCTTCTCCGTTCCCTCTCGAGTGTTCGTGTGTCTCCACTACCAAGACTCGGACCAGACGGTAGGGCTCGACCATTGACCTCCTCCATCTGCAGCTGCAACCTGTTGGTTGACTCCAAGTGTCCGGATTGTTGGTCCTCACTGGACCGGATCGTGTTTCTGAGGCGGAACGAGCGAAGCCAGCGGCGGTGAAGCCGGACGGGTCATTACCCAAGACCAAGAGAGACGACTCAATGAAGGGAATCGATGCGTCAAATAGGTACCAGACCAGGGCGGCATTTGATCTGAGACGACGGTACCGGACCAACCGGGTGCCTCCAAGGTCCAACGTGTTCAGACAAAGCAAGCGACCGTTCGAGATTCATTCTTGTTGAGGTTCTGCGTTGGTGAGATTCTGGTAGAATCAAGCGCCTCAGTTGCAGCCAAAGATACCTGAGGATTAAAGGAGCCGTGGAATGTTCAACTACAAGCAGACCTTGGAGAGTATGAAGAAAGAGCAGGCGGCAATGCAGGCAGAGTTGGAAAAGTTGACGCGAGCCATTTCGGCATTAGAGGCGGTGGTGGACAGTGGTTTGGAGCCGAAGCCAAAGTCACGGGTGAAATCGGTCAGAAGCTCGAAGGTTACGACAGAGCAACGTAAGAGGGCGAAAAGAGCGCAACGACCCAAGGCCAAGATTTCTGCACAAGGCTTGAAGAACATTGTCGAGGCCCAGAAGAGACGCTGGGCCAAGGTGAAGGCTGCCGCGAAAGCCAAACCAAAGACGAAGGTCGCCGAGGCGTGAGGAGGGATGGAATCGCGCCGGATCGCTCACCAGCGTTGACCTCTCCTGACCAGAATCAGGCGAATGACAGAAGAGGCTCTGACTCCAGGACATCGAGACAGGGAGAGAACTCAAAGAAGTAAGGAACCAGGGGCGAATCAAGACAAGAATAGTAGTTGAGTTGATCAAAGGGTCTGCCAAGTGTTGCCGGTCCACAGGCGATGACCAGGCACCTTTGAAATGGACAGCTCAGACCTGCGTCAACGCTGATTCCACCGAAAGTGAAGTTGGGATCCCAAAAGAGGGGGCTGGGCCGCTGAGGCAAAGGCCTGGGACCAGCGAAGCGGATGAAGTGAAAGACCGGTCAGCAGGCGGCCGCATGATGTTCAGAAAATGGTGCGCGCGTACCGGTCTGGAACGGAAGGAGCGAGCGGATCCAGGCTTTTGCTGGCCCAGCCAGCACGCCGCTTTGAGCGTTGGAAAGGGTGTTTGCGCTTTTGGCAAACTGCCTGGACAACGCGATGCGTGCCTGAGGGGCGGGCGTGTGGGGAGAGAGGGGAAGTGCCCCGAAGGGCCGGCCACAGACGTCCTGGCTATTCGCCAGGAGAGATGGCCGTGAGGATCTGGGAAGCGGCCTGTTGAACGAAATGAAGCGACTCGATCAGCAGCTGCTTGTCACCCTGCCAGAGTTGAATGTAGTCCGAGGAGCTGGTTGAGAGCTCCAGACCGACGGCGGTCGAGACCACGAACGCCACGGCTTCAGCCTCGGTCTCGCGACTGGTGCGAGTGGTTTGTGCGCGACGTTCCGAGCGGTGCAGGAGCTCATGGCTGACCTCATGAACCAAGGTCGAGAAGGTCTCGGCCGGTGACAGGTCAGGAAGCAGGGTGATCTTGCCACCATGGGACACGCCCTTAGCTGGAGCGATGTCGGAGGAAAATTCGAGCGCAATGCCGAGCTGCTGGACGTAGCTCTTAAGACGATCGCTGTATTGGCCCGGATCGCCGGTCACCTCAGCGAACTCTGAGAGCGGGTTCCCATCCGTTTGAGATTGATCCCAGACATAGACCGGGCGGAAGCCGACCAGTGCTTGATCTGCTGCCGAAACACCGTCCTCGGCGACGGTGACATCCTGATCGGCCCGTCGTTTGACGACGATGGGAGCCAGGATCATGATGCCTTTTTCACCCTTCTTGACGAATCTGCCCAGCGACCTCCAGGTATGGAATCCTGCCACCCGGGAGGCGGAGGGCATCTGGAGTGCGATCAGAAGCAGGTTGCCCCAGGAGTACCGACGGAAGCGGCTCATGGTGGCCAGGTAGGCCTTGAGGACTTCGCTCTTTCCGGCTTCCAGTGCCTGAATCAGTTGGTCCAAGGCTTGATCGGTGAGTTGCTTGGCTTGCTCGATTTTCATTTTTGGGTTCCTCTCTGTTTTTTGTGGTCCTTCGCCCCAGAACTGCGGACCACAGAAAACGACAGGAGGGAACCGAGCGAAGAGCCAGGGGGAAGCAGGGCCGCGTAACAGGCAGTCGAGCCTGACAGCAGTTGGTTGCTGGCGGGCCGAATGCTTAGCGGGCCCGGACGCATAGCGGGCTTCCCCGGCTCAAAGCGCTCAATGAGAGCTGGCCAAAAGGAACCGACAACCCTTGATATGTCTGACTCATCAGCCTGAAAAAGTCCAAGAATGAAAAGCTACTTGCGACAAGCGAGCAGAGAGTGCCAGTAGGTGGTTCCGACCACGGTCCGTGATTTGATCAAGGCGACAGGCGCCTTATCCTCAGGGGTCTTCCAAGAACAGGCATTGGTGGGAATCGATCGGGCCGAGATCTTCCGCGATTCGGGCCGCTCGGCCAGCCCGGAGCGATTCTCGTTCCGCCGACTGCCTCTTTAACGGTCCAGTCCGGCCGGTGGCCGCTCGGTTTTTGTTCGCTTTGCCCGTGAAACTCGTCCAGGATTCTTTCGATCTCACTCATTGCCAGTTGGTGATTGAAGGATAACTTAGAGATCATCAGGGTCGGATTCTGCCTTCGCACTTCAAATAGATGGCGCCTTTCGGCGTCGGTAACTCAGTTTGTTTGACCCGAAATCCCTCTCCTCTCCGGCTAGAATTCAATGGCAAACTCAGATCTTCACGACGATTGAGGGAATCCGAGGGCTCCTTTGGGCGTGTCTCCTTAAATGAAACACTGTTGCATGGTTGCGAATCAGGTCGGGTCCCACGAATTCAACCAGGAACTCCTTGCTTCTCAGTCTTACGGCATTGAGGGACGAAAGAAGCAAGAAAGGGAACTAACATCACTGCGGTCGTGGGCACCTCTCGTGATTCCATTTGAGAGCTTGGCGCCGCAACCCTATCGACCTCGGCAGGCTCAGGTTTGACGGGCTCGTCGACGCAGCCGGCATGGTAAACTGCTACGATGCAAGGTGCATGGGTTTTACTGCGATCTCGAAATCGATCGAGAGAGCGATCAAGAGGTTTGGATCTCGTCCACCGCCTTCGGACCACGGACGATATGGACCGATACGCGGTGAACACCCGTGCGAGCTTGTGAGTTCGCCGCGATGGGCAATCGGTATGATCTTCGTTTGTACAGAAGGAGGCTGGTATGACTCTCCCGGCGCTAAACGCAATACCTCTCACGCGCCTCATTGTCGTTCCGAGTGCCATCACGCTCTTGGTGACACTGATGCGGCTCGTGGGCGAAGTCCGGCATTGGTGGCCTGCGCTGTTTAATCCCGCCGCAGGCGGCGGTGGCGCGCTGGTGGGCATCACGTGGTTGGTGCCGATCTTCGGGATCTATTTCGCCCTCAAATTATCCAGAGCCGGAGAAGGACCGGTGGGAGTGGGGAAAGCCAATGGCCTGGCAGTCCTCAGTGTCCTCATTCTGGCGGCAGGTTCCTTGGTGGCTATCGCGCCTCAAGTTCAGTTTCCTGGAAAACAAGCCGTTGGGCTTCTCCTTATGGTAGCCGCGACGGCGTTGCCATTCAAGGCCTGGTCAGCGCTGTCCAAGACCCTGTTGATGTATGGATACGCGGCCCGAATTCCGGTGGCCATCGTCATGTTTTTTGCCATCCGGGGCAGCTGGGGAACCCACTACGACGCACTGCCTCCGGGATTCCCCGAAATGAGCTTCTGGCCGAAGTATCTGCAGATCGCGGTGGTGCCCCAACTGATTTTCTGGGTGGCCTTTACCGTTATTGTAGGAGTGTTGTTCGGAAGCATGGCCACCACTCTCTTTGGGCGCCGTAAGGCGGTGCCGCCGTCCCATTGGTGAAACTCCTTGGCACTCCCTCCGACGATGGCTTCACTGCCTGCTCTGCGGGGGGCTTTCGCGCGCCACTCGTCCTGACTGGATTTTCTGTTGACATAACCCCATATCCTGCGTACTTTTGTGCTTGGGACACAATATCTAGTGTTTAATTGCGTAAGTTAACGATAGTGTTTCTCAACTGAGAACCTCGCACTTCACGCTTGCGCCAGACAAAGGGTTTGGCCGTTGGACCATAGGCGGCGACGAAGTCCTCAATGGCATGCCG
>JBFMEW010000058.1:0-23792 GCA_040753175.1 Acidobacteriota bacterium
GCGCGATGTACTTCAACTGCTGCACGGACAAGAGGCTGGATCTGGCGGCGGTGCGCGGGACGACCCAGAACGACATCCTCACGCAGACGCTCGGCTACGTCCCTTACAAGAACGTGGGGCCGCAGCATCTGCTGCGGTTTGCCTGCGACCTGATCGAGTTCACGACCGCCCAGGGGAAGGTCCCGCTCTGGCACCCGATCAACTTCACCGGCTACAACTACCGGGAAGGAGGGATCGACGCGGTGCAGGAGCTGGGGTTCGTGTTCTCGAACGCGACGGCGCACATCGACGAGCTGGTCAAGCGCGGCTACGAGCCGGACGGGTTCGTGAGCCGGCTGGCCTTTCACCTGTCGGCGCACAAGGACTTTTTCGAAGAGGTGGCCAAGTTTCGGGCGGCGCGCCGGATCTGGTGCCGGCTGATGAAGGAGCGCTACGGGTGCCGGGACCGGCGTTCCTACGAGTTCCGGTTCCACATTCAGACCGCGGGCAGCTCGCTCACCGCGCAGCAGCCGATGGTGAACGTGGTGCGGACCGCGTTCCAGGCGCTGGAGGCGGTGCTGGGAGGCTGCCAGTCGATGCACACGAACAGCTACGACGAGGCGATCTGCCTGCCGAGCGAGGAGGCGGTGCTGGTGGCGTTGAGGACGCAGCAGGTGATCCAGGACGAGACGCGGGTGGGCTACACGATCGACCCGCTGGCGGGCTCCTACTTCGTGGAGTCGCTGACCGCGGAGCTGGAACAGCGGGTGTGGAAGTACATGGAGGAGATCGAGCGGGCCGGCGGGGTGGTGAAGGCGCTGGAATCGGGGTGGCTGTACCGGGAGATGCGGGACGCGTTCAAGAAGCGGCAGGCGAACATCGAGGCCGGGGTGGAAGGGATGATCGGGGTGAACCTGTACGCGGGCAACAGGGAGTACCGCGTGCCGTGCGTGTTCCGCACCAACCCGAAGGCGATGCGGATCGAGCAGGAGCGGGTGGACCGGCTCCGGCAGAAGCGGGACCCGGGCGAGTACGGGCGTGTGATGGACAGGCTCCGGGCGGCGGTGGCGGGCGGAGAGAACGTGATGCCGGTGATGATGGAGGCGACGCGGCTGGCCACGACCGGCGAGATCTGCAACGTCTACCGGGAGGTGCTGGGCATCTGGGAGCCGCCCATCGTTGTGTAATGAAGGGGGATCGCCATGACAGAGCGAAAGATCAGGGTACTGATGTCGAAGCCGGGGACGGACGGGCACTGGCGGGGGATCGTGACGATCTCGCGGGGCTTGAGGGACGCAGGGATGGAAGTGATCTTCGGCGGTTTCCAGTCGGTGGAGGAGATCGTCGAGTCCGCGATCCAGGAGGACATCGACGTGATCGGGCTGAGCATCCACTCGGGTGCTCACGTGGGCTACACCCGGCGTCTGATGGAGAAGCTGGATCAGGAGGGCGTCCGGGGGGATTTCATGGTGTTGGTGGGCGGAGCGATTCCATGCGAGGACTTCGCGGCCTTGAAGGAATTGGGCGTCTCCGCGGCGTTCGGCCCTGGGACCATGATTCCGGAGATCGTGGACTTCACCACCAAGAACGTGCGGCTCCGGCATGAGGAGCGGGACCGGGAGATGCTGAGCGCGGGCTCCGCGGGGTGAGTGTGCGCGCGCAAGCGCGGGGCCGCAACACCTCTATTTGAAAAAGGGGGCTGGGGGGAGTTGACAGAGCGGGAGGAAGCGAGGGCCATGTTCGCTGCAGACATTCCGAGATCCGGGCGGCGGGACTTTGACGGTTGGGTGGATGCGTTCCGCAGCCAGGACCGCACGGCCCTGGCGCGATTGATCACGTTCGTGGAGAACCACCCGGGCAGGGCGAAGGCGATCTTCGAACGACTCGGCCCTGAGGAGCTTGCTAGGGAGAGCTACATCATCGGCATCACGGGGAGCCCGGGGGCCGGCAAGAGCACGCTCGTGAATCTGCTCGCCCGGGGCATCGTGGACGAAGGGAAGACGGTCGGGGTCCTCTCCATCGACCCGAGCTCGCCGTTCACCGGGGGCGCCTTCCTGGGCGACCGGGTGCGCATGAACCAGCTGAGCGGCGTGCCGGCCGTGTTTGTGCGGAGCATCGCCACGCGCGGGGCCACGGGCGGGCTAGCGCGCGCAGCCTTCGACATCTGCCGGCTCTACGAGGCGTTCGGCAAGGACGTCGTGATAGTGGAGAGCTGCGGGGCCGGGCAGACCGACTACGACTTCGTAAAGCTCGCCTACACGATCATCCTGGTTTCCGTCCCTGGCATGGGCGACTTCATTCAAGTCCAGAAGGCGGGGATCATGGAGATCGGCGACATTCACGTGGTGAACAAGATGGACAGGGGCGGGGAGGAGATCGCCTTGCAGATCGACCTGATGCTGGACACCGACCTTTCTTCAGAGCGCTCGTGGCGGCCTCCGGTGCTCAAGACCAACGGCATCACGGGTGAGGGGGTTGACCGGCTGCTTGAGGCGGTCTGGCGCCACCGGTCCCACATGGTCTCCCGGGGAGAGCTCGCCCTGAGGAAAGAACGGATCGCCCGCGACAAGATCCTGGAGTTGGTCAAGCTCGGCACCCTGGACCACATGCTGGGCACGGCGATCGGCCAGGCCGAGCTCGATGAGCTCACCGCAAAGGTATCGAGGCGGCAAGAGACCATTTACAGCGCCTCCGAGCGTCTGCTGGGACGCCTTTTCGCAAACGCGCGGTCTTAACGCATGGAGGGTCATCCCGGCCCAGACGGGGCAGGATGGGGGAATCATGGAAATCTGGGACGGCGAGATCACTGATCGCATGTCTTGCCGCAGGTGTTGACCTAGCCGTGGAGTTTGTGGATCGGTGTTCAGGGACAGGCACGATAAACGACCCCGCGGAGACAAGTCGTATCTTTCGCAATCCGCCCTCCGGGCCGGGTGCATTATTCAGAATTAGAGGAACTGTCGCTTTCTTAACACTGAACACAGGGTGAACGAAACTCATGAGGATCATTGAGGAAGCGGTCGCGACCGATCAGAGAAGTCTGTCAGAATTCCTATCAAAACGGTTTCTTGCATATTATGGAATTCCGGTGTGCAAGGAGTCTCTGGTGCAATCCGAACAAGACGCTGTAGAAGAGGCACGGCGGATAGGCTTCCCAGTGGTGCTGAAGGTGTGCGGAGCGAAGCTCGCCCACAAGACAGAGCGTAACCTCATTCGTCTATGGTTGAGGGGGTCGGACGATGTACTGAAAGCATATCGCGATCTCACCTGGTGCGATCCCGAATTAGTTGAGGGGATTCTCGTCCAGGAGATGGTTCCTGGGCACCGGGAGATGGTCATTGGGTTTACCAGAGATCCACATTTCGGCCCCTGCGTGATGTTCGGCTTTGGCGGCATGTTCACAGAGGTAATCAATGACGTTAGTTTCCGCCTGGCACCAGTGGAAGAACGGGATGCCATGGAGATGATGCACGAGATCAGATCCAAGAGGATCCTGGAAAGCTTCCGTGGGGAGAAAGCCGTCGACACAGGGCTTTTGGCGGAATCATTAGTAACTCTGGGGAGAATAGGGATAGAGAATCCGTTGATCCGCGAAATTGACATAAATCCGATGAAGTTTAGAGACGGCAAACCCGTTGCCGTGGATGCCCTGGTAATTCTGGAGGAGAACGCGGCCCAGCTTAAGAGTGAGGGAAGAACGCCTGTGCGCTGCAGTTAAGGAGAGAGCAAACGACCCCGGGGGTTTTGATACTGAGGTCGGTACTCGATGCCGCCGGTCCGGATCAAGAACCGCTGGCCGTGCATGGATGACCGGTTAGAGGTTTGGGTTCAAGAGGCGTCCAAACAATTCCAGGAGGGTTAAGGGTATGCCATACAAGTTAAATGATGTAAGCTGGCGCTTTACGGATAACCGGGAATGGTTTGAGCACTTCAGGAACTGGCCGCCGGTCATCATCAGCTGCGCCATAACTGGTGGCGTTCATACTAAAGAAGCGAATCCGAATTTGCCTCAGAGTCCCGAAGAGCAAGCGGATGCAGCTTATGAGGCTTACAAGTCCGGTGCCAGCATTGTTCATATCCATGCGCGGTCGCCGGCGTCAGGGTACTACGATTCGCAGTCTGCTACTGCGGAGGATTTTTACAGAGTGAACAAGTTGATTCGAGATCGGTGCCCGGAGATCATCATCAATGACACGGGGTCGAATATGTTCGGCCCCGAATTCGACGAAGAAAAGATGACAGATTTTCTGAAAATCTGTCATCCGGAGGTTTGCTCACTGGACGTGGGAATGATCTATATGAGGGCTAAGGTAAAGACTACGCCTGAAATGATCGAGCAGATGGAGCGTGATAAAGAGCTTGGAGTGTTCGGAAGAGCAGGTGATGTTGTAACGGAGGTTTTGCCGGGAAATCTAATGTATTACGAAGGCGTTGTGGCACTGGGATATACCAAGACGGAGCAGTTGGCCCGAGCTATGAGAGCCACTGATGTAAAACCAGAGCTGGAGGTGTTCAACAGCCAGAGCTGGTGGTTTGTTGACAATTTGATCAATCAGGGAGTCGTTGAGCCACCCTGCTGGTGTCAGCTGGTTTTTGGTCAGGACGGAACCTCCAGCCCGCCTTCGGTCAAGACGGCCATGGAGATGATCGATAATATGCCCACTGGAGCGTTATTTTCGGCCATCGGTGTCGGAGCGCTCCAACTGCCGATCACGACACTGAGCCTGATCATGGGCGGTCACATTCGAGTCGGACTTGAGGACAATGTCTATTACCGCAAGGGGGAACTGGCGGAGAACAACGCCCAGCAGGTAAAGAGAGCTGTGCGAATCATTCATGAGTTGAACCGTGAGGTTGCCACTCCGGCTCAGGCGCGAGAAATGCTGGGGTTGAATTGGTCGCCAAGACTTTATCCATAAGGTTGCGTGCAGTAAGATTGTTGCGCGGGTTGTGGAACATTCAGATGAGCTCGGGAGGACATGGGTAGCAATGGGCGCAGGGGTGCAGGAGGTTAACCTCCCAAGGCGTGAAAGACAAAGGCTTGAGAGACGTAGCAGGATACTCGTTGCGGCACTGGAACTGTTCTCGGACAAAGGGTACTGCCACGTTTCAATGGAAGAGATTTCAAAGAAGGCTCAGTTTGCCATCGGGACGCTCTACAAGTTCTTCAGGAACAAGGATGACCTTTACAGCGCGCTGATCTTGGAGCATGCCCAGAGTGTGGATGATGAGGTGAAGAAGGCGGTCGAAGGATGCGAACACGAGACGGATAAGCTTCGCAGGTATGTAGTGGCTAAGGGCATGGCATTTTGTACTCGAGAGTCTATGATCCGGCTCTACTTTGCAGAAACTCATGGGGCAAGCGTCAATGTCATGGCGGGGCTGGATTCCGAGATCGGGAGGCGACGTGGCGAGTTCCGGCGAATCCTGGCATCTGTTTTCGAGAGCGGGATGAAAAAAGGACTTTTTAGAAGGATTGGCGACCCCTTTCATCTTGCCGTGGCCGTTGAAAGTCTGACAGAGGGGTTTCTCTTGCTTAGGCTAAAGAGTCCCGAAAGTCACACATATCCCAAGGTCCCGGACATCATATTGAACATACTGTTCGAAGGACTGCTGGATCAGTGACGCGGACCATGTGCAGTGGCGGAATGATGATATGACCTCAGTTCGGGAGGAGTTCCCTTATAGCTGCAAAAAGGATCAGGGCTTCAGATGGAGCTTATAGCCGGCGCAATATCGATTGATGATGGCGGACGAAGAACGCGCAATTGGAGCGCTTGATTCTGCGCCGCGGGTGTCATCTTTGGTCGCGCTCGGTGCCCTGGAGATGAACTGTGGGGAATCGCATGCCTCAGGAATCCTCCCGGCGAGGAATCGGTAGTAGGCCATATCCGCTGCCTTCCAGGCTATGCACCGCTCGGAGCCGATCACTTCAAAATAGCCGACCATCAACATGCGAAAGTACACCCCAGGAGGAATCGGCGGTGTTCCCATGACCTCGGCATAGTAAGGCTCGCAGAGCTTCTCGCAAGAGGCTTCAGGTTTCTCTCCAGCGTCGTATAGAAAAGGATGACTCGGACCCTTCGGGACCCCGTGGTAGGAAACCCACAGCGGCTCGGTCCCGTTCATTGGGCTCTTCTTCCCGACAGAGATTCAACCCCTCCTGCTCAAGCATGCGTCGCGTGAATTCTTGCGCCGCAGTATATCTGACAATGAACGACGACTGAACACACATAGGCATCAGATTTCCTGAGAGCACGAAACGTTTTCCACGGGCTGTTAACGATCGAAGGAGAGATAAACATGCGCGAAGCAGTCATCGTCAGTGCCGTTCGAACCCCGTTGGGCGCGTTTAACCGAAGTCTGGCCAACACGGGCGCCACGGAAATGGGAGCCATCGTCATCCAGGAAGCCATCCGGCGCGCGGCCATCGATGCCGCTCTGGTCAACGAGGTCATCATGGGGCAGGTGCTGCCCTGTGGCTACGGCCAGAACCCGGCCAAGCAAGCCGCGGTCAAGGCGAATCTGTCCTGGGAAGCCGAATGCTTCACAGTCAACAAGGTCTGCGGTTCGGGCCTCAAAGCGGTCATGCTGGCCGCACAGGCGATTGAGGTCGGGGATGCGGACATTGTGGTGGCCGGCGGCATGGAAAACATGTCGATGGCCCCGTACTATCTCGAAAAGGCCCGTTTCGGTTACCGCATGGGGCAGGGCCAGATCCAGGATCACATGGTGCACGACGGCCTGTGGGATATCGTCAACGATTTCCATATGGGCATTTCTAATGAACTGTGCTCGGAGAAGTACAATATTTCACGCGAAACCCAGGACCGGTATGCTGCAAGGTGCTATCAGCGGGCCTTGGACGCCATCGAAGCGGGGCGGTTTAAGGATGAAATTGTGCCGGTCCACCTGCCCCAACGCAAGGGCGATGCGGTCCTCTTCGAGCGCGACGAGTGTCCACGGCCGACCTCTTACGAGGCGCTGGCTCAGATGAAAGGTGCCTTCAAGAAGGGGGGCGTGGGGACTGCCGGGAACGCATCGATCATCAGCGACGGGGCGGCCGCGGTGGTGGTTATGGCGCGCGAGCGCGCCGAAGCATTGGGCTGCAAGATGATGGCCATGATCGGCGCCCAGGCTTCCTATGGCCTCGACATGAAGTACGTCCTGGTGGCTCCCATCTGGGCAGTGCCCAAGTGCCTGGCCAAGGAGGGCATCGGCATCGAGAAGGTGGACCTGTTCGAAATCAACGAAGCCTTCTCAGGCTCCACCTGTGCCGTCATGCAGGAGCTTAATCTCGACCCTGAAAAGACCAACGTGAACGGCGGCAGCGTGGCGCTGGGGCATCCCATCGGCGCCAGCGGTTGCCGGCTTCTGGTGACCCTGCTGTACGAAATGATCCGCCGCAATGTCCGTACCGGGTTGATATCGTTGTGCCTGGGCGGCGGTGAAGCGGTGGCCATGGTGGTGAAGCGCTAGGTCGGCCTCTCCGGTTCGAAAAGTTATCGGATTAACCGAAACTCAGCAAAGGAGAGAAAGATGGAAATTAAAACTTTCGGCGTTCTTGGCGCCGGACAGATGGGCAATGGTATCGCCCAGGTCGCGGCGGCCAGCGGTTTGAACGTGATCATGAATGATATCAAGGAAGAGTTCGTCCAACGGGGCGTGAATACGATCACCAAAAACCTGGCCCGCAGTGTGGAAAAAGGCAAGCTGCCGGCCGAGGAGCGGGACGCCATTCTGAGCCGGATCAAGACCAGCACCGACATCAAAGATCTGGCCACGGCCGATTTCGTCGTGGAAGCGGCGACCGAGCGTCAGGATGTCAAGTTCGGCATTTTCAAGAACCTGGACGCGATCTCCCGGCCCGAGGTGATCCTGGCCACCAATACCTCTTCCATTCCCATCGGCCGCATTGCCGCCCAGACCAAGCGGCCGGACAAGGTGATCGGTATGCATTTCATGAACCCGGTGCCGGTCATGAAGCTCGTCGAAGTAATCCGCGGCCTGGCCACTTCGGAGGAGACCTTCCGCACGACCTGGCAGCTGTCCGAAAAATGTGGCAAGACGCCGGCCGAGGCCAACGATTTCCCCGGTTTTATCGCCAACCGCATCCTGATGCCCATGATCAACGAGGCCATTTTTACGATCTATCATGGCGTCGGCAGCCGTGAAGCGATCGATACGGTTATGAAGCTGGGCATGAATCACCCCATGGGGCCCTTGGCCCTGGCCGATCTGATCGGCCTCGATACCTGCCTGGCCATCATGGAGACCCTTTACGACGGTTTCAAGGATTCCAAATACCGTCCCTGCCCGCTGCTGCGAAAGTATGTCGAGGCTGGCTGGCTGGGCAAGAAGACCGGCCGTGGGTTTTATGAATACTGAATTCTGTTGGAATCGTTGAACCCGTCGTAAAGGGTCTCAATCCGCGCACCTTGTAAATGGACCGGTTTGGCCGGTCCGGATCAACCCCGGAGGGGCGGACCGGCCGGGTCCAATCGCAAACGGTTGCCATTCGTCCAAAGGAGATATCCATGCCAACCGCTAGAAGAGCCGCTCTCACCAGCGTGGGCGCCAAGATCAAGAAATCCCGCACTCAAAAGAGAATGACCCTCGACCAGGTTGCCAATGATACCGGTTGCAGCACCGGTTACCTCGCAAGTATCGAAAGTGGCAAGCAGATGCCGCCGGTGGGAATATTGCTTCAAATCGCCCGCGCGCTGCAGATCGATTCGGGTGATCTGCTCAAGGAACCACAAGACAACCTCAGTGCCCGCGTGCAGGCCTGTACCCAGCGAACGAGGAATTACGCCTATAGCACCCTTTCACCCGGCGCCGAAAATAAGCACCTAAAAGCCTTTCGGGTAAAAATCAAGGCCAAAAAGGATCACAAAGGCGTAGGCTATCATCATGAAGGCGAAGAATTCATTTATGTGCTCAAGGGCTGGGTGGAAATAGCCGTGGGCGATCACCTCAATCAGCTTTCCGACGGCGAATCACTGCACTTCAACTCTGGCATACAGCATAACATCCGTAATATTGGCAACACGGAAGCGGAACTGCTGGTGGTGATCTACCATCCCTGACGGACAATTTGCGCGAATGGCGGGAATCGGCTTTTAGAAGGAGTCTTTATATGTTCATCCAATTCACCGATGAGCAGTTGATGATTCACAGCATGGTGCGCGAATTCGCACGTGAAGTGGTGGCGCCCGAAGCAGCCAAACGCGATCACGATAAGATCTACCCGCTTGAAGTTTTGAGGCAGATGGGCGAACTGGGCTTGATGGGCATGATGATCCCATCCGAGTACGGTGGAAGCGGTGCGGATGTGGTTAGTTATGTCCTGGCGCTGTCCGAGATAGCCTATGCCTGCGCCTCCACGGCTGTGATCATGTCTGTGCAGAATTCGATTGTTTGCGAGACCCTCTACCGCTGCGGCAGCGAAGAACAGAAGCGCCGTTTCCTGGTGCCGCTGGCCAAGGGCGAAGTAATCGGCGCCTTCGCACTGACCGAGCCCGATGCCGGTTCCGACCCGGTCAGCCAGAAGACCACGGCGGTGCGCGACGGCTACCACTATATCCTTAACGGCAACAAGCGGTTTATCACCTCCGGCAAGAATTGCCGGACCGTGATCGTGACCGCCAAGACGGACGAGAGCAGCCGCCACAAGGGCATTTCGGCCTTCATCGTGACCAAGGATGACCCGGGCATGAAGGTCGGCCGGGAAGAAGATAAAATGGGCTTGCGGGCCTCGGACACCACGGATCTGATTTTCGAGGATTGTCGCATCCCGGTGTTGCACCGTATCGGGGAAGAAGGCCAGGGATTTAGCATCGCCATGAAAGGGCTGGACGGCGGGCGTATCGGTATCGCGGCCCAGAGCCTCGGGGTTGCCCAAGCCGCCCTGGATGCAAGCATTCAGTACACCCTAGAGCGTCAGCAGTTCGGTCAGAGCATCTCCAAATTCCAGGGATTGCGCTGGATCGTGGCCGATATGGCCACCGAGTTGGAAGCCGCCCGCCAGTTGACTTTCTCGGCCGCCAGTATGAAAGACCGCGGCGAAGATGTCACCATGCAGGCCTCCATGGCCAAGCTGTTCGCCAGCCAAATGGTCAACCGGTTGACTGCCCGGGCGGTCCAGTTGCACGGCGGCTACGGCTTCACCAAGGAGTATGCCGTGGAGCGCTACTACCGCGATGCCCGCGTATTCACGATCTACGAGGGAACTTCTGAAATCCAGCGCGTGGTGATCTCGAACCAGCTCTACAAGGACAAGCGCCGCACGTAAAGCCTGGCGATCTGCCACAGGTAACCGCGGCCACGCGCGGGAATGATGTCGACGTCGGAGGTTTTCTTTATCGAAAATCGCGGTGGCGTGCTCGATGTCGTCCGGGCAGAAAAGAAGCAGGCACTTACCCTCCGACGCAGCCACCGAGCCGTCATTATTGATGTTGATGCGTTCCGCGGCGAAGCTGGCGGCAATTTTGACGCGAGCCGTAAAATGTTGAATGGAACGTTTGACAGCATGCTCTCGAGTATCATAATAGGTTAGCGGTTCTGCTTCCCTCCTCATTATCTTCTCGAGATTTTGTCTCCCGAGAGGTCTTCTGTCGTGACCAGGATCTTCAGGTTCCTTTCGTCATTCCAGGAATCGTCCATGGCGATGTAGTACATATCGGAGGTCCTGACCCTCTTTTTGGTTGCCGGATCGTATAGGTAACGCTTCTCGCGGTTGACGAAAAACTGCGCGATCGGTCAATGCAACTCCCTGAGGATCGTCCACCTGGACACGCCGATTTCTTCTGCGAGGGTCTCATGCTTCGGGTATGTTGAAATATCAGGGACGCCTGAGGCGGATGATGAGGAGGGTGAGGGTGGGGCAGAGGGGGTTTCTGCTCGAGGCAGATCAGGCATGGCTCGGTGCTTCAGGTTCGGCTTCAGGCTCATGCTTCCTCGGAGATGAAAAAAGTTAAAGAAGAGGAACACGCCCGACACATTTCCGTGCAGAAGGTAGGAAACCCGAATGTGCCGTCATCTCAGGCCCATCTTCTTCAAGCGGCGATAGAGTGTGACCTTGTCCATGCCCAGCACCTCGGCTGCGCCTCCTTTCCCACTGATGCGGTTTCCACACTCCTCGAGCACGAGACGTATATACCTGCCCTGCAATTCATCCATGGATGGCCGGTCGGCAAGTGGGTTGTTCAATTCTGAATTTACAGCCAAAGGCAGGTCCAGGGAAAAATGGTCGCCAGTAGCGAGCAAGACCGCACGCTCGATCACGTTCTTCAGCTCTCTCACATTTCCCGGCCAAGAGTAGCGGGAGAGTTTTGCTTCGTCACCGGGAGTCAGAGCAGGAATTTCCCTCTCAAAGTGTGCGGCGTAGTGGCGTATGAAATGGTGAGCCAAGTAGACCACGTCTTCACTGCGCTCCCGCAATGGCGGGATCACGAGCGGCACGACATTCAAGCGATAATAGAGGTCCTGACGGAAGCGTCCTGCCGAGACCTCTCGGGCCAAGTCCCGGTTGGTTGCAGCCATCAGCCGAAAATCTGCGGAAAGGACGCGATTCCCGCCAAGGCGGACAAATGTTTTCTCATCCAGCAGCCAGAGGAGTTTGCTCTGGATGGAAAGCGGCAGATCGCCGATCTCATCCAGGAAGAGCGTGCCTCCATGCGCAAGTTCGATCCGGCCCTTCTTCTGGTGATCCGCGCCTGTGAACGCTCCTTTTTCGTGTCCAAAGAGTTCGCTTTCCAGAAGATTATCTGGAATGGTAGGCACATTGATTACGACGAAAGGACCATCACGACGGGAGCTCTTGGAGTGAATCCACCGGGCAAGAAGGCCTTTCCCGACCCCTGTTTCACCGAGAACGAGTACGATGGAGTCGGACCGTGCAATCCTTTCGGCCTTTCCGAGGAGATTTGACATGACCGGGCTGCGGCATAGCACGTTCGTCTCGACGGAGGGTTCTGCATCCATAGCTTTTTGAGATGCACTGCGCGACCTTTTCTGCGACAGCTGCCCATATTCCCAGATGCGGTCGACAAAGGCGCTGATATGTTTGACCAGGCGCATCGACAGCGGTCCGTCAAGGAAATCGAAGCAGTTTTCTAGGTACGAATTGTCGTGGTAGAACACACCACGTACCATTCCGTCTGCCTCCACTGGCAAGAAAATCTGACTGCGACCGGATTTCTTCGGGTGGACCAGTAAGGGCCGACCTTCGTGAAAGGTCTTCATGATCAAAGCTAGCGTTGAACGGAAGTGATCCGAGTTCACTTCTTTTTCTGTCAAGCCACAGGCTGCTCTGAGGATAGGACGTGCTTGCCCTCCATTGCTTTGGATCCAGAACAGGCCGCCACGTTCAGCTCCCAGGAAGCGGTTGGAGGCCGCTACCGCTCGCGTCAGGAACTCGTTCAGATCCGGACTAGGAGCGAGATCTTCCAGCATGACGAAGAACCGCTGAAGCATGGCTTCTGGGGTATCCGCTCTCTTGCGGCCAAGGTTCCCCTCTGGGGGTTCCAACAGGTATCTCAGATCGTCTGGGAAGAACTCATCCGTGTAGCCCATGAGCCCTTCCCATGCTCGATGCGCCAGCTCCCGTGCTCTCGCTGGGTCCCCTGTCTTAAGCGCCAGACGGGCCATTTCAATCCAGGTCTCGGCAAGCTCTACCGGATCGTTGGAGCGCTTGAGAAGATCTTCGCTCGTTTCGAGCAGGGATTGCGCAACTGTGATCTCCTCGGCTCTGGCCAAGGCCTCTCGGGCTTTCAGCCGCATGACAACTCCACGCAAGTGGACGCTGGGCTCCGCTATCGCCCTTTCGACCTGCGAGTGAAAATCCATTCCCGGGATGGGATCATAGCCCAACCTATCATATTCATAAAGCATTTCTAGGGTATACGGTGAACTGTACTGCCGGATGATCCCCGAAGGCATGGCTTCAGCTACCGCTTGGGCCAAAATGTCATGAGCTTCTGACGTCCTGCCTTGCAGAAAAAAAGACCGGGCCAGGCCCGCCCGTGCGAGATAAACGGCGAGAGAGTTATGAACTTCGAGACCGTCATTCAAGGCGCCCTGCAGATGAAAAACGCCTTCTTTCGACTTCAAAACTCTGAGAAGAGTTAGCCCCAGAACAGACCTGTAACTTGCAGCAAGGCTCTTATCTCCCTCGATCTGCGCTGTGCGCCAATAACTGTCCAGGAGTCCGATCGCACGATGAAAATGTCCGAGGAAGCCGGCGCATAAGCCCATGAATATAGGGGCAAGCGGATTGATAGGCTTACCCCCTCGGTGCGAGACCATAATGTGCTCAAAGTGCACCATCGCTTCCTTGAATAGGCCTTTCAAAAAGAAGAGGAGACCGACAAATTCAGCCGATTGGCTCATGATGTCGGCATCCCCAAGCTCCTCCACCTCCTTCCATCCGGAAGAAAGCAGTACCAAGGCCTCGGGGCGACGGGCGGAAAAGTAAAATAGACGACCCAGATGCAAGTCGATCAGAGCTCTGGACCGTCGGTCTCCAAGTTTTTCCGTGCAGGTCCTGGCTTCTTCAAGCAGAGAAGAAATGTTCGCGAAGTCTTTCCCCATGACGACCGAAAGTTGCGAAACCTCCAGGGCGGCTGCGATGAATGCAGCGTCACAAGGAGACGGTCCTTCCGAGTTACGTCGGTGTGCTGCCGCTTGCTCAAGGAAGTAAATCGACCTCTCGAAGTCGGATCTTGCTGCTGCTTCTCTGGCAAGTTCGATCTCTATTGCGGCTGCCTCCTGTGTCTTGCCAGCCGAGACCAGCAGCCTAGACATTGAAGCCCTGCCTAGACTCGAAAATCTTTGGCTCCATTCATCATAATTGGCCGCATTTGCCATCAGCGATTTGTTAATTTCATTGGCGCGCTCTACAAAGCCGATGGGCGGATTAGGGGCCGGACCATAAAGCCTTGCTCCTCGCTTACGGAGAATGCCTGCTTCCTGAGCTCGCCTCAAGAAATTCGACAAATGGCTCGGAGAAAGAGGGACTACTTTTGTGAGGGTGTCCAGAGAGGCAGGCTCTCCAATCGCGTGCATAACGGCCAAGAACTTCCATTGTGAATCTGAGAATGCTGGCAGTTTGGACTTCATGGCCCCTCCCGCGAGCGGATGAAAGTGTCCGCGGCTCTCAGTTCGGCGTAACCTTATCCATAGATATTGCGAAATGCAACTCCCAGGTAATTCACAGTGCAATACCAAAGTCTTCTTGCTCGCATTTCTCTTGCGCTAAGTGCCTGTGCGTATTGGCTTATGCTTGAGTTGGTCTTTCGGCATGACGATTGCTTCTGAGGCGAACCGTACCTCACTGACTGACAAGGGGAGGGGTCATGCCAAGCATTCATACTAAGGAGTTCCCCTGGTATTCGGACTCGGACAAAAATCGTCGGGACCGCGTGCTATCCGCAGCCGAGCTGATGATGAGCGCCGCGCACTCTGCGCCTGTGACCGGCGGGGTAGATCATCTGGAGACCGAGTTGGTTTGGGGCGAAAAGGAACTGAATCAGCTCGCAGACAAAATGGACGAGCTGTCCTATCTTCCGGAGAACAGGCGCGCCGACGAAATATTCCGCACCGAGGCCCAGATGGTTCGAGAATCGGATTGCGTCCTCGCTCTGGGCAGCTTCCGGGCCCGGAACATGCCTTTTGATGCCAACTGCGGGATGTGCGGCGGTCCGACCGGATGTGGGTTCGTATACTCCCGACGCCGGGCCGTGGCGGGCCAAATCGACCATTCTGATAAGAGTCTGTGCAAGACTACAATAGACGGTCCTCTGTGCCAGATGTACGTACACAATCTGGGCTACGGTGTCGGATCGGCCCTCTGGACTGCCAGGACTCTGCTGGTGGATGCCAGACCCTTCATGACTGTCGGTGCTGCAGCGAGCCGATTGGGCTACTGCAGAAACTCGGCAATGGTTATTGGTATTCTAGTTGCCTCCACATCGAAAAACGCCTTTGTGGACATCCCGTACAACTACCATTTGGTCAACATGCGTCGGATTGTCGAATCGGTGCAGCAGGCGTTCATGATCCCCAGGCAGTTCGGTCTCGATTACCGTATCCATCCCCTGAAGAAGGCGCGCGGATCCGGAGAGGAGTGAGAGAGGAGGTCACCTCTATGGCAATGGTCGAGGGGCGTGCGTTTGCCCAGGAACAGCTGAGGCAGTCTGCGGCGTTGGTCCTGAACGCCTACTTCAAGGCTCCCCTGGTTACAAGCCGGCTTGAGCAGAAAGCGCTGCTCGTTTCGGGCGAGGAGTTGATGCCCATGCTCGAGTTGATCGAAGTGCTTGCTCAAAAGGTTGGAGGGCACGAGGCGACTCAGAACTTCTTTTTCCCGCTCTACGTCGACTATTTGGGTTTCCGTGTCGCCATTGACAAGGGGCAGTCTCCTGTTGTCCTCCTGCTCGGGGCCAATCTCGCCAGGGCGGATGTGGGCTGGGACTGCGGCGCCTGTGGGTTCACAACCTGTGGTGAGATGATGAAGTATTTCAAGGAACATGGGGGTCCTGGACGGTCGGTCGCTGGACCCTCATGTGCCTGGAAGTCTCTGGACTGGGGGATTGCCTGCGACTATGCGTGTGCCGCTGCATGGGAGCTTAATATAGAGAACCGGATCCTGGCGAGCTTCGGCCTTGTCGCCAATGCATTGGGATACATGGACGATGTTACCGCCGTCATGGCGCTTCCGCTGGGTCCAATTTCGGAACTCTGGTACTACAACCGGCCGATTATGGGGAGGGTCGTTACCCCAGAAAGCCAGGCCAAACTCCTCCGAAATAACATACCCGTGCATTGGACGATGTTCGCCGGAGATTTGAAACCGCCGATGAAGGGGTACGGACAGTGGTGGGAGAGGCCTCCCGAGTACGTGAAAGTCGAAGAAGACCCGGAGTTCACGGAATTTCAGAATACCAACAAGAAAATACTGCTCGAAGCGGTGATGGAGGTTCGGCCGAAGGTCGAAGCCATTAAAGGGAGGCTGAAGGAGAATACCATTAAATAGAGTGTATTCGTGGCGGCTACACACCGGGGGCACTCCGTGCCGTAACGAATTTTGAGTAGGGCTGCATAGGAAACAGGACGGCTGACAGGGGGTCGGGAGATGTTCGAATATCCGCTCAGTGATGAACACAAAATGCTTTGGTCCACGGTCAGGGATTTCGCAAAAACCGAGATTGCACCCAAGGCCCGGGAGATTGATGAAAAGGCCGAATTCCCGGTGAAGATCTTCAGCCAGATGGCTGACTTGGGGTTTCTCGGTGCCGCTATTCCCCCTGAATACGGCGGCTCGGGTATGGATCTAATGGCTGTGTACACGGTCGTTGAGGAGATATCCACGGAGTTGCCCTCGCTGGGTATGGATTACATGGTTACCGCCGGGGTCATTGGGTATCACTCTATCTCCAAGTTGGGTACGGAATCGCAAAAGAAGAGGTACCTGCCGAGGCTCGTGAGTGGGGAAATGATCGGGGCGATCGGTATGACAGAGCCGAATGCAGGATCTGATGTAGCCGCGATGAAGACACGAGCGCACAAGACGAAGGATGGATACTATCTCTTGAACGGGACCAAGACTCTGATCACCAACTTCGGAGGCCCGTTGCCAAGCGTCGGCGTGTTCATTGCCGTGACGGACCCTGCCTTGGGCAAGCGTGGCATGACAAGCTTTCTGGTAGAGAAGGATTTTCCAGGTGTTTCGGTATCCAAATCACTGGATACCTGCGGGATGAGGTCTTCCTCCCAATCAGAGATCAGCTTCGAAGACTGCCCGATACCTGAGGAGAACGTGCTGAGCTCCGAGGGGAAAGGTATGAGCGTATCGCTCTCGGGGATAGACGTTGACCGCATTCTCTGCTGTGCCCTCTCTACGGGAATTGCGCGAGGGGTCTATGAGCGTGCTGTTCGTTATGCCAAGCAGCGTTTTGCTTTCGGACAGCCCATTATTCAGTTCCCGAGCGTGCAGACCATGCTCTCCAAAATCGCAACCTACATCCATGCGAGCCGCCTGCTTGGTCACTATGCCGTACGGACATACGAGCAGGGCAAGAGATGCACGGTAGAAGCTGCAATGGCGAAACGGGTCGCTTCGCAACATGCCCAGGAAGCGACCATATGGGCCATGCACATTCTGGGCGGCTATGGTTACTGCCGCGAATACGAGGTTGAAAGATTCTTCCGCGATAACATGGGAGTCGAGATCGGAGGCGGTGCAGCCGAACTGCTCGAAGCTCTCATCGGGCAGAGTGTAATCGACTATCCGACCGTTTAGGGATTCCCACTGAGCGGAGCCGAGGTGAGCGATCATCATGGAATCAACTGAACGCAAGTACTTTGATATGGAAATCGAGCCGCTGCTGAACACTCCCCGAATGCGCGAAATACAGTGGGAAAAACTGCAACGGACTATCCGCTACCATTACGAAAAGGTGCCGTTCGATCGCAAGCGCATGGAGAGAGCCGGGGTCAGGCCGGAAGATATCCGCTCCTTTGACGATTTTGCCAAGTCCATTCCCTGTGCAGGCCAGGCGGACTATCGGGCCCTCACAGATGTGGTCGGCACGGACATGGACCTGCTCTTTTCCGAGCTGTTCGGTGAGGAACGGTTCAGACAACTCTACGTCATGTGCAGCACGTCCGGGACGACGGGAATACCCACGCCCTACCCAATCTTCGGGACGGCCGTATCGAGACAGGCGGAGATCATCGGTCGGATGGCCTGGCGGGTCGGGCTGCGCCCCGGGGACCGCCTAGCCATCTGTTTTGGTCTGAGCATGCATGTGGCCGGCACGCCCAACCTGCTATGGTATTTGAAGTTTCCCGGAATCACCCTCTATCCGATCGGCGCCGAGGCAGGATCTGAGCGGATTCTAAAACTCATGAAAATGTTCAAAGTGAATGCCTTTACGGGGACCCCCTCACTGGCCCTGCATCTGATCGAGCGCGCGCCAGCCGTGCTGGGTGCGCCGGTGAAATCGCTGGGGCTGAAGACCCTCCTTTGCGGAGCAGAGCCCGGCGCGGGGATCCCTGAGGTTCGAAGTCGGCTCGAGACCGAGTACGGGGCGAAGGTTTTTGACTATGGCGCAGGGATCGGATGCTCCTGTGATTGCTCCGTCTACCAGGGGATGCACTCGTACGCGGATGATTACTGCTACTACGAACTCATGGATCCCGAAACCAAGAAACCGGTACCCCTTTCGAACGGGGCGACAGGTCTTGCGGTGTTTACGGCACTGGAGCCGGAGGCATCCTTGTTCTTCTTCAATCTGAGGACGACAACCAATGATATCCATCAAGTCTTCACCGACCCCTGCCCGTGCGGGTTGAGCGGATTCCGCTACAAGATCGTCGGCCGAGCGGACGACATGCTGAAAGTGAAAGGAGTGCCCGTTTATCCAGCCGCGATTCAAGGCGTGATCAATTCGTTCGTTCCGCGTCTGACCGGCGCTTTCCGCATTCTTCTGGATGAGCCGCCTCCGCGGGTGGTCCCTCCCTTGAAGCTCAAGGTGGAGTATGGAGAGGAGATACAGGAGCGGGATCTCGACGCTTTGCAGAGGGAGGTATTGGAGAAGATGCACCACGATGTGAAGATCCGGCCGGCCATCACCTGGCTCAAGCCGGGAAGCCTGGAACGCGCGAGGACTAAGACCAAGCTGATCGAGAAGAGCTACGAGAAACAGCCGAAGATTGTGTAGACGGAGGGGGAAATGAGTTCCTTCAAGGGTCGTGTGGCAATCGTCGGATATGGGGAAGTGCCTACCGGGAAGTTTCCGGAGCGGCACTGCCTTGAAAGTGCTCTTGAGGTGTGCCGGCAGGCCATTCTCGAATCCGGGATTCACAAGGATGAGATAGACACGGTTATTCCCACGGGCACGTTCTTCGACCGGCGCTACAACACGGACATGATCTTCTCGAAGCTCGTGGAAGAGCTCGGGCTCCTGGGCAAGGCCAGGAACAACTTCCAGGTATTCGCAGGAGGGTCGAGCAGTTCAACCATGCTCAAGACGGCCTGCGGGCTGATCCACGCAGGGCTGTCCAAGGTCATCCTGTGCGTGCAGTCGGACAGGACCGGTTCGGCTCCCGTGCAGGAGATGATCAACCTGTTCGCGACCTTCGGCATCCCCGAGGAATGGGAAACCCCTTTCGGGTTCTTCATGGCCGCCTCCGGGAGTCTGTTCGCCACGCGCTACATGCACGAGACCGGGACCACGCCAGCGCAGCTTGCCTCTGTGGTGGTCTCCAACAGGAAGTGGGCTGCGCTGAACCCGAACGCGATGCTGCGCCGTGAAGTGACGGTCGAAGAGGTATTGGGTTCGAAAATGGTCGCCACTCCGCTTACCGCCAAAGAGGGAAACATCCTGGCCGACGGCGCGGCCGCCTTTATCGTCACCTCAGCCGAACGGGCCAAAGATCTGCCGAACCCCCCGGTCTACCCTCTCGGGTTCGGCTCGAGGGTTTGTCATTACGCGCTATCCCAGAACCTGGATCTGACGCGCCTGGGCTTCTACGAGGCCTCTCGAGAGGCGTATCAGATGTCAGGCATTGGTCCCCGAGATATCGATATCGTCGAGATCTACGACGGGTATCCGATCTTCCCGCTCATCACCCTCGAGGGGCTGGGCGTCTGCGCACGGGGCGAGGCGGGCGCCTTTGTCCACGAAGGGAAGACCTGGCCTGGAGGCAGACTGCCGATGACCACCAACGGGGGCATGCTGGGCCAGGGCCACACGGCCGCGGGCGGCGGGGTTGCGGTGCTGGTCGAGGCCATCCGGCAGCTCATGGGCAAAGCCGGACAGCGCCAGGTCAGGGATGCCAAGATCGCCGTGGAGACCTCACTGGGAGGGACTTTTATGGATTCCCATGTCGTCGTGCTGGGGAGGGAAGTGCCATGAGAGAATACGCTAAGCCACTACCCAAGCCGACTCCCTGGAGCAAACCGTTCTGGGCTGGATGCAGGGAAGGAAAGCTCCTGGTACAGCTGTGCGGTGAGTGCGGGAAACATATATTTTATCCGAAGCTTTTCTGTCCTTTCTGCCTGTCCAGAAATATAAGTTGGGTCCCGTCCAGCGGCAAGGGCAAGATTTACTCCTACACGGTCGTTCATGCCTATCAGCCCACGGAGTTCTCCCAGGATGTCCCCTATGTCATCGCGGTCATCACTCTGGACGAGGGCGTCCGGATGATGAGCAACATCGTGGACTGCAGCCCGGAAGAGGTGCGGTGCGAGCTCTCTGTGCAAGTGGTCTTCGAGCAAGTCACGGACGAATTTACCCTGCCCAAGTTTCGGCTGATCAAGAACAGTTAGAAGAGGGGGGGGCAGCTTTGGCAGAGCCTTACGAGTACCTGAAGGTCGAGCGACAAGGGGGTGTAACGACCATCGTCCTCCACAATCCGAGGAAGCTGAACGCCCTCAACAGGAAGATGCAGGGAGAATTGCTGGATGCCCTGCGCCGGTGCCGCGACGAGGAGGACACCCGAGTCATCCTCCTCACGGGAGCGGGAGACAAAGCTTTTTCGGTAGGGGCCGACATCGAGGTCTTCAAAGGCATTTCCTCTGTACGAGGATATCGGCTGATGCGCGATCTGGGTTATGAGATCCACCGCCTGATGGAAGTCATGGAAAAGCCCTCGATCGCCGCGGTCCAAGGGTACTGCCTGGCCGGGGGATTGGAGATCGCCCTTGCCTGCGACTTCATCATCGCCGCCGAGGACGCGCAGTTCGGCGCTCCTGAAATCAACATCGGTATCATTCCGGGATGGGGAGGGTGTGTGCGGCTCGCTCGCGCCCTGGGCTCGAGAAACGCCAAAGAATGGATCATGACCGGCAAAACATTCTCCGCTGCTGAGGCGAAAAGTCTTCACCTTGTGAATCGGCTCGCACCTCGAAGTACACTCCTGAACGAAGCCAGGAACTTCGCAGCAGAGCTCAATGGCAAGTCCCCGAATGCTTTGAAGATGGCCAAGACCGTCATCAATCTCTCGCTGGAAACCTCGGATCTGGATGCAGCCCTGGCGATCGAGCGAGGTGCCATCTCGGTTCTTTTCGGGAGCAAGGATTGCGCCGAGGGGGTCAGCGCATTCCTGGAGAAGCGCGAGGCAAAGTACACAGGGGAGTGACCATTCCGAATCAAGGAGGATGAGACATGGAGTACGGCATTCGCGGGAAGGCGGTTCTCGTCACCGGCGCCGGCAGCGGCATCGGCCGCGCATGTGCTCTGGCCTTTGCCCGTGAAGGGGCCAGAGTTGTGGTATCCGACATCGTTCCGGCAGGGGGCGAGGGGACGGTGCGCATGATTCAGGAGATCCCGGGCGAAGCCGTCTTTGTCCAAGCCGATGTCACCAAGGCCAGAGAGGTCGAATCCCTGGTCAGCAAGACCGTTGAGGCATACGGACGCCTTGACTGTGCGGTCAACAACGCGGGGATCGAAGGAGCGATCGGCCCTATCGAAGAGTTTCCCGAGGAGGACTGGGACCGAGTGATTGCGGTCGACTTAAAAGGTGTCTGGCTGTGTATGAAATACGAAGTCCGCCAGATGGCGCGTCAAGGAGCAGGAGCGATCGTGAACACAGCGTCAGTCGGCGGAGTCATCGGGGCACCGTACGTATCGGCATATATCGGTGCCAAGCACGGGGTAAACGGGATCACCAAGTCCGTCGCGCTCGAGTGCGCAGCAAAAGGAATACGAGTGAATTCGGTATGCCCGATGGTCATCGAAACGCCCATGATCAAAGGCTGGCCTAAGGAGGTGATTCGGAAATTCCTCGACCAGACGCCGATCGGCCGAATAGGGCGTCCGGAAGAAGTGGCACAGGTGGTGCTATGGCTCTGCTCGGAAGCCGCCTCCCTGGTCACAGGAACTGCGGTCCTGGTGGATGGCGGTGTGACGGCCATGTAGGACGTCTCGGGAGGGGGTCCCAGTTTCCGGAAGCGCTGTAGCAGAGAGGAGCAAGGGGAGGATCCATTCATGCCGAAATACTCGATTTCGCTGGAACATTTGGCAGAACTCTCTGCCCTCGTGGGATGGCCGATCGCCGTGGGTCATTCGGGCAGGGGCGTTCGGCTGATCCTGCCAGTCATCGAGGGCTCGGTGACGGGGGAAAAGCTTAATGGAAGGGTCTGCCCCGTCGGAGCCGACTGGGCCCTCATTCGGGCGGACAACTGCATGGAACTGGACGTGCGTGCTCTTGTCGAGACAGAGGATGGCGCCAAGATACACATTTCCTACACCGGAATCATCGACATGACCAAGGAGCAGGTCGAACAGATGATGGCCGGCCAGGCCCTCACTCCGGCTCCGAGCACCTTTACAACCCCGAGGTTCGAGACAGGTCATGAGCACTACAGCTGGCTGAACCGCATCCAGGCGGTGGGACGAGGGACCGCGGAGCCTGAAGAAAAAGGGTTGCGAGTGTGTTTTTCCTGGTACGTACTTACGGTCTGAGATTAGGGGCTGGCTCTTATCGTACGTTTCACAATTCTGAGAGAAAGGAGTTGAAGATGCCCATTACGGAAGATCTCTTGAAGGAAGTTTTCCCCGGGTTGATCAGCATGTGGTCAGATGCAAAGCTGGAGGATTTTGTACTCGGGTACACAGAAGACGTATTGGCAGTCGACCCGAGAAATCCCGTACCTGTGAGAGGCAGAAAGGAACTTCTGGACTGGTTCAAGGAGTTCAAGAAAACCTTTGGTTCCTTCTCAATCCGTACCCTGCATCTGGAGATGCTTGCCCCGAACGCATTCTACTACGAATTCATAATGACTTACGCCCGCGAGGGGGAAAAGAAGCGACACATGCTCTTTCGGCCGGTGATCATCTTCCGAGAGTCCCCGGATGGATTTCCGATCAGCGGTAGCGGCACGGGCATGCTGATCCGTCATGAACAATGGGACATGTACCCGTGTGACGCACAGGGGAAGAGGCTATGATAAGAGTGCATAACAACCGAGTCCTGCAGAAAGCGAGCCTCCAGCTGCAAAACAATAAGGTCTTGTAGACTATTTGTGAAGGAGGCACCCGGTGAGCGCGAGAGTTCAGATGTGTGCATTGACAATCCTGTTCTCGCTCAGCCTGCTCCCTTCGGTAGGGACGACCGCACGGGCACAGACATCGGCGTGTGGGACGGCTGCGCCTGTGAAAGACTTTCAGGAGAACATTTTCTCCTCGGAGATTCTGTCGGACACCGATTACTTGATGGTTGGTGACCGAGGGAAGATTTTTCGCTCCCAGGACGGGGGACAGAGCTGGAAGGAAGTCCCAAGCGCCACGGAAGAGCTGCTTTTCTCTGTCAGCTTTGTTGACAGTGACAGAGGGTGGATCACTGGGAGTTCCGGGGTGATTCTTCATAGCTTAGACGGTGGGAAGAGCTGGAGGCAGCAGACCAGCGGGACCGATAAACATCTTTTCGACATTGATTTCGCAGATCCCCTGCACGGATGTGCGGTGGGAGACTGGGGCGCCGTGCTTGTAACCGAAGACGGAGGGGCCGCCTGGCAAGACGTTTCTCTTCCGTTGGATGTGGTGCTGTACGGGGTGAGACTTCTCGACAGCCAGGTCGGCTGGATGGTCGGTGAGTTTGGAAAGATGTTAAAAACCACCGACGGCGGCCATAGATGGGAGGAGCGTCCTCAAGTGGTGGAGGGGTCACTCTTTTGCCTATGTAGAGCCTGTCCCAAATGTAGTTGACCAATGATTTTGAGGTGTTAGTAACCAAAAAAGAAAGAGCAAAGCCGGCCAATGGCACTGCTTTGCTCCGTTTGGTGTGCTATAAGCTCCAGTGACACTAGC
>JBFMEW010000059.1:0-22600 GCA_040753175.1 Acidobacteriota bacterium
CTGGAGATTGCGAGGCCCGGAGGGCCGTGGCAACCTCCCGGTTACAGCAGTCGCAGGGGGGGCGCCACGCTCGCGGGATGCCATTCGGCATGATGAAGAATACGTCACCGAGCTTGTGAGTCAGAGCAGGAGCCGCAGATGCCGCCAACAGCTGCTGTCCCAAATCTTGACCCCGCCGCCAGCCACCCCGGCCCCGGCAGGAGAGATGCCGCAAGGCTGAAGAGCCTGGAGAACAAGATCGGGGAGCTGGCCGCGCACATCGACGCGGCCACCTACCAGCTCCTCGAGGCGATCCGGGAGTTCGACCTCCTGGGCGGTTGGGAAGGGTTTGCCTCGTGCGCTCACTGGCTGAGCTTCCGCATCGGCATGGATCGGATCACGGCCCGGGAAAAGGTGCGGGTGGCCCACGCGGTGCACGAGCTGCCGCTCATCGCCGAGGCCCTGCGCAAGGGAGAATTGAGCTACTCGAAGGTGCGCGCCATGACTCGGATCGCAACGCCCGAGAACGAGAAGGACGTCCTGTTCGTGGCGCTCCAGTGCACGGCCAACCAGCTGGAGAAGTTCGTGTGGGCCTACCGCCGCGGGGACCGTTCCGGCGAGGTCGAGGAGGCCAGGAGGCAGCGGGAGAGGAGCTACCTTGAGCTCTATCTGGACGAGGACGGGATGACGGTCATCCGCGGGCGGCTGCCTCCGGAGATCGCAGCCCTGGTGAAGACGGCCCTGGATGCCGCGGTGGACGCCCTGAGAAAGCGGGCCCGCAATGGGAAGAATGACGTGAAGGCCGCGGGTTCAGCGAAAGGGGAGCAGGCACCCGCTTCAGCTGAAGCGGCTGAGAACGGCCGGGAAGTACCAGCTGGCAATGTGGCGGGGGTTCCGGGAGCAGCGCCGCCGCCCGCTTCAGCTGAAGCGCCCCGGTCTGCCGCAGACGGCGCAGTCCCTGCTCCGGCTGCTGCAGACGATTCGGTGCTGGAGCCGTACGGGAGCTTCAACTGTGGCCAGATGCGGGCCGATGCGCTGGGGCTCCTGGCCGAAGCGGCTCTGGGAAACGGCCTCTCCGGAGGCTCGAGGGGCGAGCCCTGGCAGGTCGTGGTGCATGTGGATGTCCCGGTTCTGACCAATTCGGAGGAAGAAGGCCAGTGCGAGCTCGAAGACGGTCTGCACGTTTCAGCTGAAACGTGCCGGAGGATCGCCTGCGACGCGAGCGTGGTCACGATGACCCACGGGCCGAACGGCGAAATCCTCGACGTGGGCAGGAAAAGCCGGAAGATCCCGAGGCCCCTGTGGCGGGCTCTGACCGCCCGGGACCGGATGTGCCGTTTCCCCGGGTGCAGCCGCACGGGCCAGCTGGTCGCTCACCACATTCAACACTGGGCCAACCAGGGAGAGACCAGCCTGACAAACTGCATCTTGCTGTGCCGCGGTCACCACTGGGCGGTACACGAGGGCGGATTCCGCATGGAGGGGAGGGCGCCGGGCGGGCTCGCATTCTTCTACCCGGACGGAAAGCCCATGCCGGGAATACCCGCTCCCTTCAAGGCGCCTTCGAATCCGCTGGAGGCTTTCCGGGACCGCCACCGCGCTTGGCCTGGATATCGACGCCAGCACCAGCGGGCCGTGCTGGGATGGGGAGGGCATGGACTACGAGCTGGCGATCTGGACTCTGTTCACCAACCGATCCATTGAGCAGCGCCGTCTGCCGCAGGCGCAAGCAGTACCGAAGGCAGAATGAACCGGGGAGATCGCTTAGAGGGTGGGCCTCCTGGACCGCTTCTTGAGTGAGCAAGTTATGGCGCGAGTTTTGTTATGTTGAGAGATTACGTGGATCTGGTTTGTATCTGGTTCTTGTCCTTCCTTACTGAACCTTCTGATTCTGCTTCCTGACAATCCCTCCTTAATTGACCACTTTTCCCTGTTCATCTTCTTCGGATCGATTCTTATTGTGCTGGCTCTGATGCCGATCTTGGTTTCTCGAGGAGAGAAGCCATGATCAACCGGAACCGATGCGCTCACTGCAAACGGATCTTCCGTCCCAACCGGGCTGGCCCCGCAATCTGCCTGTGAGGTTCACCCTCTTGATCTCTGTTGCATTTGATCTAGAATGTGAGTAACAGTTGTTACAAGGAGCACGAATGGAGGGACTCATCCCAAGAAGATGGCTCTTGCTGATTCACCAGATCCCGCCCAAGCCAAACACTCTACGGGTGAGGATATGGCGCAGACTTCAGCAAATCGGAGCGGTAGCCATCAAGCAATCCGTCTATGCTCTGCCGCAGAGCGATCAGGCGCACGAGGACCTGAGCTGGATTTTGAAGGAAATCGTTCAGGGCGGCGGAGACGCTTCCATATCGGAAGCTCGATTTCTTGAGGGGCTCAGTGACGAACAGGTCGTCTCCTTGTTCCGCAGCGCCCGCAAGGCCGACTACGAGGAAGTCACCCGGGAATGCGGCCACCTGCGGGACCTGTTGAGCGCCTCGCCGCCGACCTCCCGCCAGCAGATCGGCAAAATCGAGGCCCAGCTTCGCAGAGCCCAGCATCGCATCGAGGAGATCGAGTCAATCGATTTCTTCGAGACCCCGGACAAGGCCACTGCCGAAATGTCGTTGCGGGAACTGCAACGCCAGCTCTCCGAGCCATCCATGAAGGACACGGTCAGGACAGAACCCGTTTCGGACCTTCAAGCCAAGATCTGGGTGACCCGGACGAACGTCTTCGTGGATCGCATCGCCACGGGATGGCTGATCCGCCGTTTCGTTGACGACCAAGCCAGGTTCAAGTTCGTCGCTGCAAAGGAGTACCGAGCCAAGAAGAACGAGCTACGCTTCGACATGGCCGACGCCGAGTTCACCCACGAGGGCAACCGCTGCACCTTCGAGGTGATGATCGAGCGGGTTGGTTTGAACGACAGAGGGCTTATCCCCATCTCCAAAATTGTCCATGACATCGATCTCAAGGATGGGAAGTACCAACGCGCTGAAACGGAGGGCGTACAGGCCTTGCTCGATGGGCTGGTTACGGAGCATGCGGGCGACCAGGAGCGGATGGACCACGGCGCTGAGATTTTCGACAACCTGTACGCGCATTTCCGGAGACAGAGGCATTACGGAAGCGGGAGGCAATGAGGGATGAAATGGGTAACACGATCACACGTCCATGTGGACCGGGTGGCCTGCCCCTGGCTGATTACACGATTCGTCGACTCGGACGCTGAATTTCTCTTTGTATCCAAGAGTAGGGTACTGGAGGTTGCCGAAAAAGAAGGCGCCATCCCTTTTGACAGCCCGGGCGCAAAGCTCCACCATCGGGATGATCTGTGCACCTTCGACGTGATTCTCAGAGACTATGACCTAAGAGACGAGGCGCTGTTGAGAATGGCCAAAATCATCAATGCGGCGGACACCGGCCGAGTCGATCGCGATCCCCTTGCAGCAGGATTTGAAGCGGTTGCGGTGGGGTACAGTCTGCGCTTTCCGAGCGATCTGCAGAACCTGGAGCGGCAATTCCCGGTCTATGATGCCCTTTACGCCTGGTGCCGGCTGGATGTGACCAAGAGCAAGGGGAGCTGATGCGGATGTTCAAGACCAGCCGAGATCCGGGGAGGTTGTGAAACCGAGCCGCACCGTGCTCAAGGGTCACAATCAAGTCAGGAATGGAATGGCCCGACGAACGTTGCAGACCGGAACGTCGCAGGTCTCCGCCTTTCTCGCGCTCCAGCGCACCACGGTAGGTGTGCTCGCCATGGTCGTGCTGGTCGGACTGGGGGAGCACATGGCCGAGCGCTTTCTGCCCATCTACATGATGGCGCTGGGCGGAGGCGCGATCGCCATCGGCCTTCTCAACGCCATGGACAACCTGCTCTCGGCCGTCTACTCATTCCCCGGCGGCTATCTCTCGGATCGTATCGGCACCAAGAAGGCACTCCTCGTCTTCAACCTGGTGGCCATCTCCGGCTTTGCCGTCGTGATCCTGTTCCCTGCCTGGCAGGCGCTGCTGGCCGGAGCGGTGCTCTTCATCTCTTGGTCGGCCATATCGCTACCCGCCACCATGAGCCTGATGTACAAGGTGCTGCCGCAGAACAAGCGCACCATGGGGGTCAGCATGCATTCCCTGGTGCGTCGCATCCCGATGGCGCTGGGGCCGCTCCTCGGCGGCATCTGCATAAGCTTCTGGGGCGAGCGCGACGGAGTGCGCATGGCTTTTGCAGTGGCCCTGGTCATGGCGGGGGCCGCCCTCGTTCTACAGCAACGCCTGATCGAGAACGACCACCCAAGCGAGCATTCCCCTGGAAATGCGCTGAAGCTGCGACCGGAAAAGAATCCGTTGAGGCTGTTGCGCCGCATGGGTCCGGGCTTGAAGGGCTTGCTCGCCACCGACATCTTGGTGCGCTTCTGTGAGCAGATTCCATACGCCTTCGTTGTCGTCTGGTGCATGAAAGTCATTGCAGAGCCTGTCTCAGCCGTCCAGTTCGGGCTGCTCACCGTCATCGAAATGGCGACCGCCGTGCTCGTCTACGTGCCGGTGGCCTACCTGGCGGACCGCAGCGCCAAGAGACCCTTTGTGATCGTTACCTTTGTCTTTTTCACGCTATTTCCGCTGGTGCTCCTGTACAGCCGCTCGTTCGAGTGGCTGGTTCTGGCTTTCATCCTCCGGGGACTCAAAGAGTTCGGTGAACCCGCCCGGAAGGCCCTGATCATGGATCTGGCTCCGGACGACTGCAAGGCCGGCATGTTCGGGCTCTACTATCTGGTCCGTGACGTCTTCGTTTCTGTCGCCGCTTTGGGAGGCGCGTTTCTCTGGCAGATCAGCCCGGAGGTGAACTTCTTCGCAGCCTTTGTCTTCGGGGCTATGGGAACTTTGGGTCTTGCGCTCTTCGGGCGCCAGGTTCAGGTGTCCCCGGGAATGGAGTCAAGGTGCTGAGCGAGGGTTCGAAGTTGAAAGGCAAAAAGATCACGTTCAGAACGGCCTTGCGCTATTGGTTCAAGCTCGGCCTGGTCAGTTTCGGCGGTCCCACGGGCCAGATCGCCATGATGCACAAGGAGGTCGTGGAAAGTCGGAAATGGATGCCCGAAGATCAGTTCCTCCATGCCCTGAACTTCTGCATGCTCCTGCCCGGGCCTGAGGCGCAGCAGCTCGCGACCTACATCGGATGGAAGATGCACGGTACGCGAGGGGCGCTCGCTGCAGGGATCCTCTTCGTACTCCCCGCGGTCTTCATCCTTTGGGCACTGTCATGGGTCTACGCGTCCCTGGGGAAAGTCCCGGCAGTGGCAGCCCTGTTTTACGGGCTCAAGCCTGCTGTCGTGGCTATCGTGGTGGAGGCCGTCCTGCGGATCGGGAGAAAATCATTGAAGAGCGGCCCGCTCATGGGACTCGCCGCCATGGCCTTCGGTGGCATCCATTTTCTTCACGTCCCATTTCCGGCAATCGTGTTCGGCTCAGGGCTGATCGGGTATCTTGCAGGACGCGCTCTGTCGGGCGCCGAGGCGGCTGTTCCTGCCAAGGCCGAGGCGGACCCCCCGAGCGGAGCCGGGGGATGGGCTCGCGCCGCACGGATTACCGCACTTGGCCTCGTCCTCTGGTTCTTTCCGATCGTGGTTCTCGGCCTGTGGCGGGGGTGGGACGATATCCTCGTCGACCTCGGCGTCCTGTTCAGCAAGGCCGCGGTCGTGACCTTCGGGGGAGCCTATGCGGTTCTGGCCTACATCTCGCAACAAGTTGTAGGCTTACATGGATGGCTGCTGCCAGAGCAGATGATCGACGGCCTCGGGCTTGCCGAGACCACCCCGGGACCCCTCATCATGGTGAACCAGTTTGTAGCCTATGTGGCTGCATATCACCATACGCCGGGACTGTCCCCTGCCGTTGCCGGGGCCATCGGGGGACTCCTCGCAACTTGGGTGACGTTCGTTCCGTCCATCCTCTGGATTTTCATCGGCGCTCCCTATATCGAATCGCTCAGAAGCAAGGTGAAGCTCTCCGCAGCACTGGCAGCGATAACCGCCGCGGTCGTGGGTGTCGTGCTGAACCTAGCCGTGAATTTCACCCGCCATGCGTTCTTGCCCGAGACCGGCGGATTCGACTGGTTCGCGCTGATCGCCTCGGTCGTCGCATTTGCGGGGATGCAGTTTCTCAAGTGGCCAATGATCCCGGTGATCCTCGTTTCCGCTGTCCTGGGATGCGTATGGAAGATGATCGGATGAACCGCTGGGTAAAGCGCCGGTACGACATGGGAGAGCCTTGCGGACGTGAGAATCGAGGAAGCAGGCACTCTCGGACACCCTCGGAGCAAGTTATGTGGAACCTGAGAGTGGGGTTTAGGGATGAAGATCGGAGGGAGAGATATGATTCTCGGCACCGATCTTACCTGTCATGGACCCCGAATCCGGGCTCCTCTTCCGCCATCATCTCCACGATCGGTCATCCAGAAAACGGTCAAGGAGACAACCCGCCGGTTCGGTACCCCAAGCGGGTCTCCTCCCATTACCCTAAGCCATCTACCTCATCCAGAACCGCAGCGACATGCGGACCGTGCAGGACCTCGGATCGATTGCTTGTCGGCTTTCCGAAGAGGTTCTGAACAAAGGCGCTGCATAGGTTTCTTTCTCGCGGCCTGTCCCACACCCAGACGGCCCGAAGATAGCACGGTTGCCAGGCGACCTATGCGCCAGCGTTGCCCCCTCGTTCGTTTCTAACACGAGTTTCTATTTGACACACCTTACGTTATCGTGCCATATTCCAGCCCGGCAAAGCGATCACTCTCCATTGGGGCAAATAGTTTCCCAAAGGCCTCTCGGGAGTCATGAAGATCTCACCTCACTGCTTTATAGGGGGGGTTGTCATGCCGAATAATTTTGAGAGTAAAGAGTCTGCAGACGGTCTTACGTTTAAGCTGTGTCGGGGCGAAGGCGCTGCGCTCTTGGCCTTCGACCTCGATCCGAAACAGGCGACCGATGATTTTGTGGGTTTTACGGTCGAAGTCCGATATCCGGGGTCGGACCACTGGGGAGCATTGCGAAACCGCCTGCATTTCGACTATCCGCCCACACCTGACAAACCGCGCTCGTTTCGTTCCACGGAAGCACCATTCCAGAAGTTCCGCTGGATTCACGTTCCGACCGACGTACCGCCGGGAGAATTTCGTTATCGTGTCACTGCTCGCTACATGGACGCTGATGGCAAATTGCATGATGGGGCTCAGGTGGAGAACGCGATTTCCCTTGAGCCTCAAACCATTGATAACTTCCTGAACGTCGGATTTACGCGGGGCTTTGCATCCTCCCAGGCGTACGCTCTCCGATTCAACAATGAAGCCGGCATCCTACCGCCGCCAGGGTCAGCAGCCGCGAAAAGCCTAGATCATGACATGTCGCCGTTCGCGGCCAACTATGCCTGGTTGGGGTTCGAGGCGCGGCGACTGATCGTAGGTCTGCTGGACCAGGTGGCTGCTGATTCCGCTCTGACGCTTGATGCACTTATTTACGAGAGCAAAGAGCCCGACATTCTGGGACGCATCGAAGCGATAGGGAATCGCGTGCGAGCCATCATTGATGATCACGGCGAGCAAGGCGCGAATTTCAGCGCAGAGACGATCTCGGCAGACCGGCTTGTTGCGGCCGGGGCACAAGTGAAACGTATCCACTTCGGCAGGCAGCAGCACAACAAGGTACTGATCGTTCGTCGTGAGGGGCAACCGATCTCTGTGCTTACCGGTTCGACGAACTTCTCATTGCGAGGGCTCCACATCCAGGCCAATAACGCACTTCTCTTCGACGATGAGGCGGTGGCGACCAAGTATGGCGAGTTGTTTGACGCCTACTGGCGATCCCCGAAGAGATTTCGGCAGAACCCCTTATCAAAAAAGTGGTGGGTTGTCCGCGACGAAGCCGGCTCGCGGATTTCGCTCTGCTTTTCACCCCACTCGGATAGTGCGCTTTCGCTCGATCCCATTGCTCGTGCGATCGAGCGTGCAGAAACCTCGGTACTCTATTCGATTGTGTTTCTTAACCAGCTTACGGGTACAGTGCGTGATGCACTCGATGAACTCATGCAGCGGTCGCTGTTTTCTTACGGCATAGCTCAGCGCGTAAGTGGTTTGACGGTGCAGAAGCCGGACGGCTCCCGTGGCCTGCTCCCATTCGCGTATCTGACAGAGAACGCCCCCGAGCCATTCAAGTCGGAGTGGTCGGGGCAGACCACTTGGAAGTCAAACATGGTTCACCACAAGTTTCTGGTCACCGACTTCAATGGGGATCGTCCGATCGTGTATACCGGGTCGTCGAACATGGCTCATGGCGGTGAGGAGGACAATGGGGACAACTTGATTTGTATCGAGGACCGGAAGGTCGCAATCGCATATGCCATCGAGGCGTTGCGACTATTTGATCACTTCCATTTCAGAGTGAAGGCGCAGGAGGAGGATGCGGCGCAAGTGCTACGTCTAGCGAAACCCCCAGAATCGGGACGAAAGCCGTGGTTTGCGCAGTATTATCGGACAGGACACGTTAAGGAAAGAGACCGGAAGCTCTTCGTTAGTTGATTCTTTCGGTGGCAACTATCGTCCAACCAGAAAGTTTTCTCCGCCGCGAGGTGAATTCGAGGAAGACGGACTCGCGGACTGGCCAACCCGGGTCTCGCCTCAATTGACAGACAGTCAAGCTCAGGTCCAACTCTATGCCGGAAGCTCGATGGTCTCAGAGATACGTTATCCCTGGTTCGCTTTCGGTACTTGATGCTTATCTGCTAGCCATTCTGGCTTGGCCTGATCTACCAGACACATCCTCAGGGTCATGAAGGCTCTTGATGCCGGTGGCTCGTGGAGGACAAGCAGGAACTTTGGCCCTGAGCGTGGAGCCAACGCACGAGCGGGAGGAGAGTCTCCTCTCTTCAGGAAGGGACAACATGATACCCCGGATATGTTGATGCCAGAGCAGGGAGTAGCGGGTCCATATCTTGCCATGCGGTGGGCCGGTTTCGAGCATATGGAGGAGAATATCTCGGTCGCCGAGGCTCCGTTTGATTGGCAGAGCGTTTCTGGACAACCTCAGGATCCCCTGAGGGCAAAGTATCTCCAATCGCACTGAGGCGCTTAGAGCGCAAGGTCTCACGGATTAGCCATGTTGGGCCTGTCCGTGTCTTCGAGGTCGAAGCCTATCTTTGGACTGAGGCTGGTGGTCGAGGAAGGGAAAGGACCCTTGACAACATGGCTCATCCTTGGAAAAATCTCGCGGCCAAGTTTCCTTTGCTATCTGGAGACAATCATCTCCTAATCTTGAAGAACTGATACCGACGTCCGCTGCACTCCCGCCTCCATCCGCGCATGACACAAAGCATTGGGATCAGCAGAGAACTGGGAAACATGTTGCAAGTACACGAGAGATTGTTCATTGCCGACGAAGGCTCCTGCCGACTCGGTTCGGCCCAGCTGGCGGTGGTACATGCGTGCAAGTCTCCATGCCATCAACGCGTTTTGAGGTACAAGGGAAGTCTGCCGCCGAATCACCCTAACTACTTGGTGCTCAGGCATTCCTACGATCTGTACCTAAACATCATCGATCCCCCCGTCCCGCTGTTTAGGATAGAGACGTTCTTAAGCTTCCTGACCTTTGCCGCGGAGCATTACGATCGAGGAGCCTCGCTGCTGATCCACTGCAATCAGGGCGAATCAAGGGCGCCTACCCTGGCTCTCTTGTTCCTCTCGAAGCATCTGAGGACAATCCCGGACGACTCTTTCGGCGCTGCGCAAGCGGCGTTCGCGGATCTGTGCCCTGGATATCGTCCCGGCAAGGGGATTCAGCAGTTCCTCCAGGAGAATTGGGGATCCATCCTCACGGAAAGTGGGGTCCACCCGGGCGCTGCACCCGACGGCCCGCTGCGCGTTGATGCACCACGACCTCAGGTAAGCGCCGGTCCTGAGGCGCGGACTTGGGTGCGCAGAAATGGTGCTCGGCCCAAGCCAGAGTAGAGGCGAGCAATCATGGGTACGCTTCAGCAACAGATAGCGGCAAAGTTCCTTGCGAAGCTCGCGGAATCTAAGCAGGTCGACGCCGACAAGATCGAGCAGCTCAGAAAGTTGCTGACAGGCAGCAAGAAGCCGAAGGCGGATGATTTCGTGAAGATTTTCACCCTTCCCAGCGGCAGGGACATCAAGTGATCAAGCTTGAATCCGCCCATATTGAGGAAGTGAGAGGCATCAGGAAACTCGATATCGACTTCCAGAAAGAGACCTTCGCCATCTCCGGGCCGAACGGCTCCGGCAAGAGCGGCGTGGTCGACGCCATCGAATTCGGGCTTACCGGGCAAATCGGCCGACTGACCGGAAGGGGGACCAAAGGGCTCTCCGTGGTAGAGCACGGCCCGCATGTCGACAAGACCAAATTCCCTGACGCGGCTTTTGTCGAGTTGCGGGTCCTCCTACCAGCCCTCGGGAAATCGGCGACGATCACTCGGAAGGTCTCGGCTCCGACGAAGCCCAAGATCGTGCCCGCCGACGAGGACGTGAAGGCCGCCTTCGCTGAAATCTCCGTCCATCCGGAGATCACACTTTCCCGTCGCGAAATCTTACGCTTCATCCTGATCGAACCTGCCAAGCGTTCCGAGGAAATTCAGACCATCTTAAAGCTCGAGGAAATCGGGCAGACGCGGGCAGCACTCAACTCCGCCCAAAACAGACTCCAGACTGCCCAACGGACTGCCGCAGAGCAGATGCAGTCCAGCCGCGATGCCCTGCTACTGCATCTTCAGATTTCCAGAATGCGCGCCGACGATTTGCTGGACGCGGTGAACAAGCGTCGGAAGTTGCTTGAGCTTGCAGAGATAGCGGAACTGACCGCCGATACGAAACTCGATGTGGACCTGTCGGCGACCGCCAGGCTGCCCGACTTCAACAAGCAATCGGCTCTCCGGGATCTCAACAATCTTTCCGAGTGGGCGAAGGGCTTCCCGGACCTCGGTAAAGCTGACGCTGACGCCATCCTTGCCGATCTCGCCAAGCTGGAGAGCGAACCCTCCCTTTTTGCCGCTTTGCACCGCCGTGCCTTTGTCGAGAAGGGGCTTGATCTGATCGACGGTCCCACGTGTCCTTTCTGCGACACTCCATGGGATGATGAGAGGCATCTCCGCGACCACATCAAAGCGAAGCTGGCGAAGTCGGCAGAGGCGCAGAAGATTACGGACGCCCTGTTCACCAGGGGCACGGCCATCGCGCAGGCGGCGATCCGGGTTGAGGGCCTGTTCGCACCGGTCCAGAAGATAGCGGAGGGGCAAGGGGTGGCCTGGTTCGGGCTGTTGCTGAGTAACTGGAAAGCCGATCTTGAAAAATTGAAAGGAACTCTGACGACCCTGGACGGACTGACAGGTCTCAAGGAGCGCTTGACGTCAGGCTGGCTTGCGGTGCCGAAGGCATTTCCGAAGGGATTGCAGGATCTCATTGAGAAGGTGATGGCCAAGCCCGACCAGACCATGGCTCTGGATGCGCAGACCTTCTTGACGACCGCACAACTGCGCCTCGGCGATTACAGGGAGGCGCGGCGAAAGAACGAGGCTGCAGAAATTGCGTGCGCTTCTGCGAAGGAGGCCTATGGCAAGTATTGCGCGGTGCTGGAGGAGGAGCTTAACGCGCTCTACGACCAGGTGGAGAAAGACTTCAGCGCGTTCTACCGGGCGATCAACGAGGATGACGAGTCGACGTTCACCGCGAAGCTTACGCCCAGTGAAGGCAAGCTTGATCTTGAAGTCAATTTCTACGAGCGAGGCCTGTTCCCTCCGGCTGCCTATCACAGCGAGGGGCATCAGGACGGAATGGGTGTCTGCCTTTACCTCGCTCTGATGAAGCGGCTGTTCAGAGAGCGGTTCACATTCGCGCTGCTCGACGATGTAGTCATGTCCGTCGACGCCGGCCACCGCTACCAGTTCTGCAAGCTGCTTAAGACGCACTTTCCCGATACCCAGTTCATCATGACAACTCATGATCGGCTATGGGCCGAGCAAATGAAATCGGCCGGCCTTGTCACAGGAAAGCGATTCCTCTCGTTCCATGGCTGGACGATCGACACGGGTCCCCTGGTCGAATCAAACCAGGAGATCTGGGCCGAGATCACCGCGTCGCTCGCGAAAGGAAAGGTCGAGGCGGCTGCGGCAGCCCTACGACATCATCTTGAATATGTCTCCCGGCTACTAGCGGACCAGCTCGGCGCGCCGATCCCGTTTCGGGCCAATGGCAATTACGAACTCGGGGAGTTGCTGCCGAGCGTTCTGAAGCGGATGAAGGAACTGTACGGCAAGGCTGCCGATGCCGCACAGTCGTGGGGGAACACTGCAACGAAGGAAGCTGCGACAGAGCGCAAGACCGAGCTGGCCAAGTCGAACGGCGCGGCCAACGTCGAGCAGTGGGCGGTGAACAAGGCCGTTCACTATAACGAATGGGCCAATTTCGGGAAAAAGGATTTCGAGCCGGTTGTCGCCGCGTTCGAGGAGCTTCTTCAGTGCCTCCGTTGCGAAGACTGTGATTCTTGGTTGTATGTTACGCCACGCACAAGCCCCGAGTCGCTCCGCTGCGCTTGCAATGCAATCGGCCTCAATCTGAGGCCAAAACCGAGATAGGTAGATTTTGCCTATGCCGTGGGCCGCTTCTGCCCGTTGAAAGAGGGAGCTCTGTCGCCGCCACTGCGGAAGGGGGTGGCTTCGATCTTTGGCGGAATCCACCGTTCTTGACAGCTGATACCTCGTTTTACTTGTTCCGCATGCATAATCCGGCCCAGTCTGCCCACCAAATCCGGACGAAGCTGTCCACTGAATCCGGTCTGAATCTGTCCATTCTTTCGGCCGGACCCGGACGGAGATTCCTTGTCTGACTCCCCGGAGAGATCCCGGAGCGACAGTCGACGCTGGCAAGCCAGCCGATAGGATCTTTCCTCAAGACAGAGGCTACTTGAGGAGGGATCATGCCAGCGAAGAGACTGAAGATGCGAAAGCTCCGTGAAGTATTGAGGCTCCGGATCGAGCACGAGCTGAGTGACCGGGCCATCGGACGAAGCTGTGCGGTGAGCCATCGCACGGTATCCGAGTACATGGGCACGCTCTACCGTTCGGGGCTTCCCTGGCCCTTTCCCGAAGGGCTGGACGACACGACCCTCGAGCGGAAACTTTTCCCCGAGGAGCCCCTGCCGGCTCCCCCTCCGGCCCTCAAGTCGATACCGGACATGAAGTACCTCAGGCATGCCGGATCAGGTGGACAGCTTCAACCGGATCCAGTGGGCACGTTCACCGGATTACGCATTCCGCACATTCACTCGAAGCGGCAACCACGTGCTCGGGGCAAGGTATCTGGAACCACAGAGGGCGATTTGGGGATGAAGATCGGAAGGAGAGATATTGTCAGGGACACCGCGATCGACACTGTGAGCAGGGGAAGTCGAGGAGTGCGAAGCCCGGCCGACCCCTTCTGAACAACAATCACGGTTCTGACCTTGGCGGCCTTTCTCGCCTTCGGACTCCAAGGGAATAGCACGCTGTCCAGGCGGTCTCTCCCGGTTGTCCGAGCCCTTGAGCGCGGGCAGGGAAAATGGCTTGATTCTGTTTGACAAATAGTCTGCCACGATGCAATATTGCCAACCACAAAGTTGTTTCCCTACGCCGGGCTATCCGGCCTGATTCTGTGGCAGTTCAATAATAAGTTAAGCGTCCGGAGTAGACATGACTCTGACTCAGCAAATCGTGGCCCTTATCTTCACGCCTGCAGCCGTCATCGCGGTATTCGCCTACTTGGCAAGACGATTACTGGATACCCAGATTTCCAAGGACCTCGAGACATTCAAAGCTCAACTTGACCGAGCTCTCTTCGAGCACAAGACCAGGTACTCACTGGTGCACGAAAAGCGAGCGCAGGTCATAGGCGAGCTCTATGGCAAGATTGCCCGCACAGCTTCTCGGTTGGCAGGTCTGATTCACATTTTTCAGCCAGGTGGAGGACCATCGCTGACAGACAAGAAGATACAGGTTGCTCAAGCAGCTCAGGACATGCAGGACCACTTCAATGAGAATCAGATCTATCTCGCGGACTCAACCTGCAGCAAGGTCGAAGAGATTATCGATTTGTTGCACTCGGTCTTTGTGACGTTCGATGTTGCACAAATGGGCGACAAGTACAAGCCAGACCATTCTGGCCTTTGGCGAGATGCGCACAAGCGGCTTAAGCAAAAGTGGCCACCACTCAAAGCAGAATTGAAGAATGAATTCCGAGCAATCCTGCAGGGGGACTCTCGTCAGTCGAGTGGCGCCGCTTAACAACCGCATGCACCTGTTGAGCGCTGTTGTCCCGCCACTTGCAGGAGCAGGCGGCGCGCCAATCCGGCGCTGACGCGCCGGACGCGCTCACAGGTGATGCGTGCGTTCGGCGGATGTCATATACGCAGTGGAAGGATGATGTGAAGAACCTGGAAACCACGTTGCTGCCGGCCGAAACGTTGGTGCCTTCGATGCCTAAGATGCGGAAGTTCCGGTCGCCAGAAGTGGTTCAGGTACTCGACCGGGTCAGGTTCGAGCTTGCAGATCAGAATGAGTACTCCGAGTTCTGCTGGTTCGCTCGAGAGTATCCACGCTGCTACAGGTTTCACATGGACGGTGCCGACTTTCGGCTCGGCAGCGTTCACAGGGCGCTCACAGAACTGTCAAATCATCTGGCTGCTCTGGCAATCAATGATGACAGGACGTTCGAGTTCTCATGCGGGAATGCAACCGCACATCAAGTCTATTGGGATTTTGAATCGTTCCTCTCCGAGGTGAATGTCGCCCTTGATCTCCTGGCGCGAGTCGTGGGGCCAGCTTTTGCACAAGAATCTCCACCATCGTTCAACAAGCTTTGCAAGAAGACCGGGGACCACCCACTGCTGGTAGAGTTCCGGCGAGCCCAGACAAGATGGGTTCAGCGCATGAAGGACTATCGGGATTGCTTCATCCACTACACACCGGTCGACACAATGCTAATGGTAACCCTCACGAAGTACCCCACTGGTTGGGAGTTCCGGGCGAAGCTCCCAAATAATCCAAACGTCCGCGAGATCCTTGGCTTCCGCTATTCTCGAAAGGTCGAGTTGTTGCGGTATGCAATAACCGTGCACCGGAACATGGCGGCCTTCGACAAGAGGGTCGCAGCTATCATCGAGCGCAAGTACAGCGCCGGCGAATTTCCAGTCCGCCGGGATCATCTCTTCTTTGTGGGCGCACGATCTTGATCACAGCCGAAGTTCACCGCCGAACAACCGGCAGGAGCGGGCGTGGCCTTCGGCCACGCCGCTCAGCCCGAGCGTACGGCTGGCCGAGTGCACGATCAAAGGCTTGAACTGGAAGAAGATCATGGACCAGGTACGCGTTTCCAGGAAGACCACTCTTCAGTCTTATGGTGAATTGTACGACGCCTTTCTTCAGTTGAAGTCCCGAATTGATCCCACGGAGCGTGGTTGGAGTAGTCTGAAACTTGCCGCGTTGACAATGGCTGCTTTCGCAATCGAGGCGTTTGCAAACCATGTCGGGCAGCATCTCTTCCAATCCTGGAAACACATTGAGCGTGGGATGTCCCCCATGGGGAAACTTAGAATGTTTATCGAGGCACTCAAAATCGAGATGAAACACCACGAGGCGCCCTTCAACACCGTTCATGAATTGATGAAGTGGAGGAATCAGGTTGCCCATGGAACAACGGTAGGCACGTCCTCCTCTCAGATGGCCTCTCCGGATACCTATGATGAGGTACTGAGAAGAATCGAGGTGCTTGATTGGAAAAAGTATGTTTTCAAAGTTGATATTGAGACAGTCCAGAAGGATTGCCTCACACTCATGGAGCAAATTCACAAGAAGGCGTTTGGGAACTTACATTGGTTTATGGCCGCTGGCTACCATGTCGGCTCGGCGGCGCCCGAATGAAAAGCCAATTGTGCGAGCCTCTCGAGAGAACCCAAGGGGAGTACGCTGCCGTTCAGTCCCTAGCCGTATAACAACAGGCAGGAGTCGGACGCGGCCTTCGGCCGCGCCGCTCAGCCTGGTCGTTGTGCCACCAGTCTCGTAAGCGGCCCAGTTCCCTTCTCCTGAAGGCAGCGAGTAAGATCTCACCTTCGAAACATGAGACGAGACTGGCGCTACCCCAAATTGCATATTTTGCGATGCAGCGCGCCTGTCTCCGACTGCGGGGAAGGAAGAAATCTCGGCCAGCGATACTCTGTTTGATTGGCCCAATGTCTTTCGAGCAGCCTCACGATCCCCGAGAGCAAGAAATACGTACTCGCAAGGAGCGGTGGAGGGGGCAAGGTATCATGAATGGCATATGAAGGTGGGCAGGAGCGGCTTTTGTCGCCATCCGGAAGGGTCGAAGCAACCGGCCATGTTCGCGTCTGCTCCTGATTTCTAGTTGAAGCTAAACCGAAGAAAGGTCCCCCGGTGGATCTAAGAAACCCCCAAACCGAACTTCCGCTACCCAAGGGGCAAAAGGGGCTTGACACATTGTTTATGCTTGGATAAATCTCTTGGGCCAAGTTCGCTTTGCTCTTTAAGGATACCTATCTCCTCGCATTCCAGTAATTTGTTCAGCATGCTAAGGAGACGATAGGCGGTGAACCGGTCAGCTCTTCTCGTAGGTCACTTGGAAGACATCTCCTGGCGCGTGCTCGAGGATTATCCCCAGATCGTAAACGAGCTGATCCGTGACCGTCACGGAGTCTACGCTCTTTACAAGAAGGGGCGGCTACACTATGTCGGACTCGCATCGGATCTGCGGGGGCGCCTTAAGACTCATCTCCGAGATCGCCATCAGGGCTTGTGGGATCGCTTTTCCGTGTACCTGACGGTGCATCTTGAGCATATCAGCGAACTCGAATGTCTCCTCCTCCGCATTGTCAACCCATCCGGCAACCGTCGTTCCGGAAACTTCTCGGGCTCCCAGAACCTCTTCCGCCTTGTAAACAAGCGGATCAAGGAGATCGACGCCGATCGCAGGGCACTCATGCTCGGTGGGTCAGTTGCGGAGCGACGGCGCCGTTCCAAGGCGCGTCACCGTGGTGGCCATGCAGCACTGGTTTCGGATCGGCGCGTTCTCCTTCGCGCCGAGTATAAGGGCCAAACATATAAGGCCACCATCCGCAAAGATGGTAGCATTCGGCTCGGCCGGAAGATGTACGGCTCCCCGAGTGCAGCGGCGAGGACCATCGCAGGGCGCCAGGTTAATGGCTGGTCCTTCTGGCGGTTCAAGGACAACAGCGGGAATTGGGTGCGGCTGTGTACGATTCGCGGCTCATGAGGGTCGCCGAACAAGCGCTTGCACCCGTCGGGCGGGCACAAGGCCAGTTCAGTCGGGCGAATGGCTTGCCGCGCCGCGTTCTGGCGCACGGGAAAGGCTATGACGGACGACATAGGGCTGATCATCGAGCGATCCTTGGCACGCTTTATTACTTACGTCCGAGAGAACACATGGTACGGTCGCGAGAACGAGGCGGTAAGCTTGTACGCTTTCGGATTTCTTCAGCGGGAGTGCGCGGCGTCGGGTCCACTTGTCGACCCTACCCAAATCGGCATAGAAGTCGGGGCGGCTTCCACATCGAGAAAAGGTAGGAACGCTCGTATTCGTAAGGACCTTGTCATCTGGCCACAGCCCGCCATGAACTGTTGGTTTCCGAGGCATGTTTCGAGCAACAAGCCTCTTGCCATCCTCGAATGGAAGGTTTGCAGGCCGGACGCCCGAACCCCCCGGGGTGCGGAGCACGACTTTGCCTGGTTGACCGCGCATACCGCCAGTGACCCTGAGTGCATTGCATACTCGGTGGAAATGAATCTGGCCACAGAGGTTCCCTCGCTCGTGGTTAGGCGGTTCCACGCCGGGGAATCGACACGGGTAGAGTTCAAGTAGAGCCATCGTGGTTGGTCCGTCTGTTCTCAGTCACGAGCACGGTACCGAATACAACAGTTTGCTCTCAGGCGGGGCGTGCGGCCCACTGGTGAAGCTGACCTCGGAGAATTTGGTCAGAAAGACCAGGATTTCCTCGGACGAGATGGAGCTGAGATCCCTATCGGGGAAGGCGGAGGAAAACTTTGGCAGGATGAACTCGTAGCCAATCACCGTATTTTTTTCGCGAATTGGCTCTGTGATACGCAAGGTTTATCATTGGATAAATGTGTTAGCCGAGTTCGGTCTGCTATTGCCAATTCATTGCGCCCTCGCATTCGAATAGATTGTTGGGCCGATCTAGGTTCAAGCGCGACTGTATCGATTCGCTCTGGATGGGAAAGGCCGTAGATTCACAGAGGGGAGCAAATGCGAAGCTGTCTTGCAGCGTTCCTGCTTTTGATCGCGCTCCCATCCTGTACAGCCAAGGTCTCGAAATCTCCACCTTTGGTGCTCGAATCCAACCGTTATTCGTACACGTTCGCCGTGCCTCCAGGATGGGACTTCAGCTTCGAGCAAGCTCACGATCATGGACTACGCCTGGTTCTTTTCCCTGAGGGCGGCGGGTTCCATGCCTCCAAGACAATCATCTACGTGAACGAAATCCACCCACCTGACTGTGCCATTCTCCTCTCTGAAGTTATACAAGGGACCATTGCTCGTGCCCGAGAACGTTGCCCGGATCTCAGGGTAAGCGTGGCCCCGCCACTGAGAAGCGGTGATTCCACCGAAGCAGACGTTCGAATTCTTTCTGGGTTTTCAGACCCACGCCAAGCCAGAGAAGCACTCGCGTTCATTCCCCATCGGCAAACTGTGGTCCTTGTCGTGCTTACGACAACGGACCCGTCCTCGTGGGATGACGACTATCGTACATTTACGGAAATGCTCGCAGGACATCGTTTCTTCACGTGTGGCAGTCCTGGATTGGCCGTTCCCTGCTCAGATGAACCGCTGGAAGCAGGCCAGATTATCTCAGACGGGTTCAATTTGAGGGTGGCTGCAGGCCGGCAGGCGCTTTCGACTGCCGAAGGGCAGGCGTATGAGTTGTCTTTAGGGCCTACTGTTCAGGATGCAATGAGCAACTGCCTGCCGCCCTTAGCGCCTCCCCACCCGGGAAACTTTGTGGTCGTAGCGTACGTATCCGAATCGGGCCAGCTTTCTTCGGTCGAAGTTTCACCAACCACAGATGTTTCCCTTTGTTTTGCACAGCGCATAGAAAGGTCCATATTTCCAAGTCCACCCTTGGATGAAGGCCAAGGTTGTGCCTTTCCCATCACACTGGTAATGAGGGTGATACCGTAACGGTACTACGCCCCAACAGGCGGCTGCAGCCGACGAGCGTCCAGGCGTGGCTGGGCATACCGCAAGAAGGCGGATGCCGCTCGCGGCTGAGCTTTCACGGATTGCCAAGTTTCCTCAAAATAGGCCGGACTCCTTTGAGGGAAGAGGGACTTCCGGAAGGCCTTTCAAACTTTTCCTACAGCCTCGTTAGACCCATCTTCTACAGTTTCAGAAACAGAATTGCGCAAAAACAAAGGGTTGCGTGAGCCCAAATTGGGCGTGGCACCATGATGTGGATTCTTGGCGGTTCAGAGTTCATGGAGTTCTTGGCCTCAGGCGGTCTGGCGAACCGTAGGAGGCATGGCCACCCCGGCTGCCTGAAAGACCTTCCCGGTGGTTCCGGTCGCTTCCGTACGCAGCAGGAAGCGCTTGCCATCTTGCTCGAGTTCGGTTTCCTGGAGCCGGTTGAGATCCCGGATCACGTCAGCCCATTCGAGGACATACCCAAGCCGCTCTGCCCTGCTCTGCAACTCCTTCATGAGGAAGAAGGAGAGAAAAGAACAGAACACGTGCCCCAGGATCGTCTCGTCCCGCTTGTGGTAGATCGGCCTCGTTTCCAGGATCGACTTCAGGGTGCGGAACAGACTCTCAACCATCCACAACTGCTTGTACTTGAGCGCCACCTCGTCTGTGGGAAGATCCGTGTTGGTCCTCAAGACCCACTTCCCATCGTAGCGGGCTTCCGCCAGGACCTTGCTCTCATCGATTTCAAATCTCTGGCCCGTAGTCTTCAGGTACCTTCGATAGCCCTTGTTGCCCACCAGAGCCTTATCCCCCTTTTTCAACTGTTCTCGCAGGGAGGAGAGGATCGCCTCCCGGTCCGCTCTGTCCTTCTGTGCCTGGTCCTCGTTGACGCAAACGACATAGCGGCGTCCATCGATCACCACGTCCTTCACCTTGAGCGGCGAGGGCTCTTTCCTGATGGGACTCTTTGGATGCACCACCCGGTAACGGCCCGCCACGGAGAGCACTTCCTCGCGCACCTCCTTTTGGCTGCGCATCCGGGCACCCAGGATATACTTCCAGCCGCGCTCCGGGCTGTCCAACTCCATCAGGGTCTCCCGGCTGATCATCCCTCGATCCGCAACGATGCACACCTGGCCGATGCCGAACCGTTTCCGGAGTCGGTCCACCACCGGGAGAAGCGACTTCACGTCCGTGGCATTCCCAGGCCACATCTCGCAGCAGACCGGATTGCCCTCCTGGTCCAGAACCGCTCCCACGACCATCTGCCTCAAGTCCGGACGATTGTCCTTGGAGTTGCCCCACTCCCCCACCGTCTGGCCCCCGTTGCCCTCGAAGTAAATCGAGGTGGTGTCGAAGAACACCAGTTCCAGGCCGCTGAACAGGTCCCGGCGCCTGGCAAACAGCTCCTCTTCAATCAGGTCCTTGGTCGAGCGGGGGGCAAAACGGCTCATGGAACACTGCTCGCCCGTGGGCAACTCCTCTCCCAACCAAGCCATCGCCCGATACAGATGGTGCAACTGCAAATCGTTCACGCCTTCGATGCGGTACTCCTCGCGCCATCGGTCCGCCTGGCGATCCGAACCGGGATCGAACAGCCGGTGCAACACCGTGAGGAAGATCGCTCTCTCCACCGGGAAATCGAAACGCCGCCCGGAAAGGAGCTTCTCCATCACCTCCCGGCATCCGGTCTCTCGCCACAATCTCTCAAAAACCAGCCCCGGACCGATACGATGAGTTCCCACCTCCAGCGATTCCCCGCGCTCGTGGCTGGAGATCACCATCATGGTCTCAGAAAATTTCGAGCCGCTTCTCAGCAGGCCATCCAACGACCCATCTTCCCGAAGCTCGTCCATGCGGCCGAGGGTGGCAATCACGCGCTGACGGCTCCCTCCCTGTTCCCAGCGGTTCTCAACGATTTGCAGGTACTGTCTCGGTCCGGACTTCTTCACCCGAAAAAACATGGCGTCCTCCATGTGGGACACCATGCTAATACTACTTCACGACCATGCAGTCAAGCTCATCATTCAACCATTTAGGGCTGACGTGGCACCATGTTGCGAGTGTCAATCGATTCAGAGCACGCGTAAGTCATCAAATTCGCAGCATTCTGATTTTTTGAATCGGCGGAAACTGTAGAAGATGGGTTAGACCAAGGTAGGAGGGTATTGTGTCCTTTTTGTTCTTCCGGAGGGATAAGGATGGCAAGGTCGAAGTCACGAGCGCTACCATCCCATTTGAATATTTCTTCATCCTCCTAAGCTGCATGTTTGTTTTCATTTACAACATGTTCGTGGAGGCCAGAGCAGGCGTTTTTCCCAAGTCACCTCTCTACTTGATCTGCCTGGGTTTTCTTCTCTTTACCGCCTCCAAGATCAGTCAATTGAGGAAAGCTGTGTGGGTTTCGTGGGGCTGTCGAGCGATGTCATCGCCGGTCAAAGCCTTCTATGTCATTGGCCTATTCCTTGATGGGGTCGGGATCATTCTCCTTCTATTCGTTCCTCGTGTCATGGTCTGACTTCTGCCTGCAGCGGGCGGCGCGGAAAGCTGTCATCTGCAGAAGACCGGCCAGCCGAGCGCGCCGCTGCTGAGGCAGGCCATTGGGCATACGAAAAGGGAACCGTTGAATGTGCTCGATTTACCGGGTTGTATACATGAAAGGGGCAGTGGTTTGTGGCGCTCTGCTCTGCTTCATGTGGTCCTTGGCTGGAGCTGATGGCTCTTTCCCGGCCCCGCACGGACCGTGGACGCTGATCGAGAACGAGAAGCGCCCCACGATCTGGGCGGAGAAGTTGTTGGCATTCGAAGGCGTTGTCACAGAAGTCGTACTTGACCGTGGCCGGCCGATATTTCGCCTGAGGCTTGCGAATCAGACAGCAGGCGACGGCCTTACGTTGTGGGCAGCGTACGGATCTACTGGCTCTGCGCCTGCTGAGGTCCAAGACCGCGTCCGCGTACTTGGTTATCTCGTGAAGGCTGACGCAATCGGTCTAGCTCTGCCGCGCATCCCAGCCAGTACCTTTATCCTATTGTCCATCGCCGTACTGAACGTATCTACCATGAAGGGTAGCTACTTGCCGGGAAGCGAGGGCCAATGGAACGTCTGGCAGAAGGGTCGCGTTCCCACTGCGGTGCGCGAATGAAGCGATGCCCAACCAGCGCCTGGAGGCAGATGGCCGTCCGCCTTCGGCTTCTGGCCACTGCTCAGGCGCACCGTTCGCTGCCGATACCGGTATGGATATTCTAAGTAGAGCCTGTCCCAAAAGTAGTTGAGCAACGATTTTGAGGTGTTAGTGGCCAAAAAGAAAGAGCAAAGCGGGGCGGATGCCACTGCTTTGCTCCATTTGGTGTGCTATAAGCTCCAGTGACAGTACC
>JBFMEW010000060.1:0-22077 GCA_040753175.1 Acidobacteriota bacterium
GGATCTCCGGCTTGGTGACCGTGAGATCGCGCTGAACACGCTGGTGTCAGCTCAAAGCCCGCGTGGCCGGTCATCATCATGACCATTTCCTTACACCGAATTTCGACCTTTTGGGACAGGCTCTATGCTATGCTTGGGATCGGAATCAGGCCCTTCAGGAGCTCTACGACCGCGACGCGCGCATCGATGGCTGCCTTGACGGAATCCGTGTGCAGTTTCAGCGCGGACTGCGGCGCTTCCGCGACCACGAAGTTGACGGAATCGAGGTCGAATTCTACGTGCGTGAGCGCGACGACACCCAGGTTGGGAACGACTGTGCCTTGGATGCTCTTGAAGAGTTCGTCGGGGTTGATGCTGGCGATCTGCCCTTCGGCATTTGTGACCTTTATCTCCCCGGTCAGCGTCAGCACATCAATGGTGGTCAGATCCTTCACGAACTTCTGAGCTTCTGCGATAAACTTCAAGAATCCATCCTTTGTGAGTTTCAGAGCTTCGCTTAGGTTCTTCGGGGCTTCGGTTTCTGGCATTAGCTTCCTCCTGGTGAGGGTTCCGCACAGCACCAGTTGATGCCGAACAGACGGTCACGCTCTGCCCAAGGGCCCTTACCCTCAAGCGACGAGCGCGAATAGAGCTTGAGCAACTCGCCGCCGAACGTGCTGACGCCGGGCACGAGCGGCTTCTCATACTGGAAATGCCACCATTCTGCGCTCATGATCGAGCCCCCTTTACCAAAACTTGGTCGAGGCTTGATCGGCCGGAATCCGTGTTTCTGGAAAACGGAGGTGAGGTCGAGGAAACAGCCCTCCGTGTCCGGCTCGGTACTCTCGCTTCGCAGGCCTCGCTTGGCGTATGTCACAGCGCACTTCAGCGTCTTCGCGGGAAGCGCCACGTCCTTTCTGGCACGTGCGGGATCGCACCGCGCCCATACTTGAAAATAGCTCGCCTCCAAGTCTTCCGGGTCTCTCCGGGTGATCACATAGGGATCAGTTTTCGGATCTACCATTCCGCTGTAAACGAAGAGATCCAGGGCGAGGCCGACGTAATGAAGAGAGCATCTGCTCCGGTTGATGCCGCCGTGGTCGTCCAGGCTGCGGATCCCGCCGGAGGAAGTGAGAATTCCGCCCGCCTCATGCACCGCCTCGGCGACCTTTTGGTACTCTTCTGCAGCGTCTGAGCGTAACAGCAGGTGCGAATACCCCTGCAGGTAGCGGTCTGCGGCGACGCGCACGAGGCGATAGCGCTCGGGCAGGCCAGCGGCCGCGTCTGCTGTCGGACTGGTCAGCTCGAGTTGCCTGCGCATGTAAGCGTCTTGCAGCGCTTGCATGGTCGCGGGACCAACGATCCCGTCGGCGAAGAGCCCCTCTTCCTTCTGGAAAGCCACCACGGCAGCCTCGGTCTGCGGGCCGAAATCTCCATCGACGGCTATGGACTCGACCCGCAGGCCGTCACCCCAGTCCTCGGCCATGAAGCCGAGAGCGACCAAAATTTCCTGTATGGATAAGACTTGCGTATCCTTGCACCCGCGCTTCAGACTCATCATCTAGGGCCTCGATATCCTCGGGAAGATGAGAGGGTCACGTGCCGTAAGAATACTCCAAATCATCAGTAGTCCATCTGTAGTTACTCTGATCTGATTTCCTCCCCCGCCATGAGCCATTCCTTCGATAAATCTAGGGCCTTTGCCACCCTGTAGAGCGCCATCCCATCTGGAACTTCCCCCTGCAATAACGCCTCAGCCGCACAGTTGGGCCACCATGCAACAGCGGGAGTCTAAAGTTTAGGTTCAGTACATTTTGGTTTTGCCATTTAGGATGGATAGTAGGAAATGTTGCTTCGCAAAGCAAGATTTTTCTCATCACAATGGCTTGCGTCTCTGGAGGATAATAGTTCGAGATTCTCTGTCCCTGGGCAGTGGGGTTACAACTCAGAATTTGGATGTCATGCAGGCGGTTGGGCGTAAAGGCGTCCGCTGGGTTTCCCGAGAGAGCGGCTCCTTTTGAAAACGGCTATCTCCGGCCTCCTTCTTTCAAAACCCTGTTTTCGGTGGCCGGGGATGCCCACACATCCCCGGCTCCCATTCTCCTGAAAACTGAAAGAGCCTCCTGCCGAGGCTCAAGATAATCCGACTCTCCCGCCATCTTGGTCAATCTATCCTGAGATTTCTCCCCCTCCTTCCATCAGGATTCCGCGCGAACCAACACTACTCTCATCCACCTCGTCCTTGCTGGCACCCGCCTGCGCGGCTCGATCGATGAACCATTCCAGGCAGTCCCCGATCGAGAACGTGCCGTCCTCGTTCCGGGGCATATCCTCCTTCAAGCTCCATTTCGAAACGGTCTGTGGCGACACCCTGAAGACGTACTTCGCCAGGTCCTTCCTGGAGACCCGATCGAAGTCCGTAGTTAGGCGCACCGACCCCCTTTTCACCTTTGGCCATCTCCTCCAGCTCTGCGCCCAAATCACGCAGTACGCGCACCTCGTAGGCGCACAATTTGGCACCAGTTGCCACCTTTTTCAGGAGCTGGCGGTAGAGGGTCACCTTGGCTAAGTGTCCGGCCTGTAGAACTTTTCCGAGATCTTGAGAGCTACCTTGGTCTTCCATTTTTTTCTCGATGTGCGCGCGCCTTAGAAATTCATCGTCAGTTGCGCGGAGGCCAGTTGCGGCCCGCGCACCCCTGAGACCGGTACCCGGCCGGTAAGGAACCATGCGTAATCACTGGCTTTTCTCTGTCACAGAGATCTGCGGAGCCCCCACCTCCTCCGCCACATGACACATGCCCCCTATATGTTCATATACCGGAAAGATCTCGAAAGTGTCGGACTCATCGGCTACTCTTTTCGCACGGCCATAGCGCCCTCAAACAAACCTTGCGATCACTGGTGCCGCCAAGCAGGCTTGCACTCATCTGCTAAGCCGAGTGAGGCCTCACAGCTGGGACACAACAGAGGGTCTCCCCTCACCCGGGACAGGGATTGGAGACAGTAGAGAATTTTTCTTGCTCCGCTGGTCCTTTTGAAGCTATATTGCGTTTCATAGTTCGCTCTCGAGCTTCAGAGGGGGCGGACCCTTCCTGTGCGCTCATCTCGAATCCCCGAATATCCGCCCTTCTTCGGACTTCGGTCCATTCTTTGGAAATGTGGAACTCCGCAGCCCTCCCTTTCCACCGGTTCCTCACGTAGGGGCCGAAACTCCCCAAAAGGAAAACCCACCATGCATTCAAAGACAGACCGTCATGATCTAGACCTAGAACGACTTCTATCAGGGCCCTCAACGGAGACGGAGCCAGGGCACTCGGAGCGCGAGAAGCAGTGGCAAGACTTCAAGCATACACTGCAGGTGACCAAAGAATCCCAGGACCTGCTCGATACCCACCTGGCCAGCGCCACCGCGCTCTCTCTGTACATTGCACTGCAGAACTCTCCAGAGCTCGTCCGCCACCGTATGGCCATCGAGGTTGCCGCAAAAGGTTCGGCGCTCAAAGCCGCGCTGCACCTCGACGACGCAGCCTTTTCGGCTATATCTAGCGAAGAGAAATATGTGCAACTCTTAGAGCTGAATATGGCCTCCCCTAATGCAGTATTCTCCGAGGCACTACCTCCTGCAGACCTCTGTCATCTAAAGCGAGCAGCCGAACAGGTCAAGTCATACCTCTCAGAAGGCCGTCTGACCCCCGAAGAGGCGGACGCAGCACAGCAGTCGTTCCAAAGAGCAATTCGCACCGGATTCCGATACATACAAAATCGATGGGAAGCAATAACACGCAGAAGACTTGATGTAAGCGACTACCCGCCTCCCCTCTCAGAACTTCTTGAGCGACGGGCACCCTTGCCGAGCGTCTCCTCTTGGTCCTACCACCGCTACGGCGAAGAAGCTCGTGCGATGCGCCAAGCGGCATATACAAAGGGCTGTTCCACCGAACATCTTAACCATACAGCCGCACAATCCACGAATTCATTATCCACCCTGCCCCAGAACCCCACTCACAACAGAACCGAACACCCGAGCTCAGCCCTGGCCGCGCAACCGACTGACTTATGCCCCACGCCAGGAGCCGAAGTAGAGGGCTCGCCACCCATTTCCCATATCTGCAACGCCCGACACCTTATGCAAGCTTCCGGTCAGACCACGCTTGCCACACCTACCGGCACCGAGCCGAGATATACATTTCCCCAACAACTAAGACGCGCCGAGGACATCTTCTACGATTATTCAATTCTGATTCCAGTTGAGGTCGAGTGTGGTCCATGCAGGAACGAATACGCCGAAGAGCATAGATCCTTGCTCGCCATCAGAGTACTCGTTGGAAAGGGCAACGCCGTTCTACAATTCCTCCGATCATTAGGGATCGCAGGAGCCCTTGGTGAATATCCCGCTCCAAACCCAGCAGACGCCCCTGTTCCCGTGGTCCAGGAGCTTGGCAGCTTGCTCGCTCGTGCCGCGTCCCTGGCTCCGAGTGCCTCAACCTTAGCGTTCATCGATCTCCGCAGAGACTGCCGTGAACTCGCCGGCGTTTTGCGCCTTGTGGCTCGAACAGAGATCTGGATGCCCCCACCGGTCTCTGACTTCGATGCCCTTGCAGCACAACTGCGCACCGCCGCAGATAATCTGGTCGCAAGTAATCCAACTCGTCGCATTCCCACCACAAAGGACGCTGGCACGGACGCAAGGACAAGACATGTACTCGAGTCCCCAGCCGCTTCCTTGCCCAACGCAGATGAGACTAATTACGCCACCACCTCTGAGGGTTGGATATATCGTAATCCGACACAGTATCATGAACTCAGGTCCTACCTTATTAAGCTTCAGGCAGACCTATATCCGAAAATCACGTCCCTCAAGACGAAGGCAGTCGAAGTCGCTGGCGCCATTCAAAACGCTAGTCTCGGATATGCCGACTATTCCGCCCAGTTCCAGAAGATGGCCGCTGGTCTCGTTAACGATACTTCATACGTCTTAAGTATAATCCTAGACACCATTGCAGAGCTACTTCAGCTTCCAAGGCGCCTTGCTCTACCTGGCTCCAAACGCCTCGCGCTTCAGTTGATTTTTCGTCAATACTGGTTTACCGAAGGCTACGCGCAAGGCAAACTTGTTGGTTACAAGACACTAATCCCCAACGAGAAGGAAACAATCAGGCGGAGGACGTTCGTCAAAACTACTTCCGAAACAACAACCGCCCGAGAATTTGTGAGTGCAAGACAGGAGGATTACAGCCTCACGCAGAGGCAGACTGCCGATGTAATGAAAGAGGCTACTAACAACTTCAACTTCACGACCAATTCATCGGGGCATTTTGACGTTGGGGTTTGGGGCGGAGATGCTGCTGTAGGAATGACATTGGATTTAGCCAAAACCAGCAAAGCAGCACAGAGTTCCATCGCCGAGTCGATCATGAAGAGCTCGGTGAGTTTCAATGAGAAGCGAGAAGTCAAGATCCGCGAACTGAGAGAGACCGAGGATGTTCGCGAAGTTACAACAGAGATTCACAACTCGAATCAGGAGATAACTGCCAACTATTTCTACTATCAGCTCCTTCGCCAATACTGTGTCATCACGCAGCTATATGACATGAAGCCCGTGCTACTACGCTCCCGCGACATCCCTTCCCCTGCGGAGGTAGACGAAAAGTGGGTTTCACGATACATTCACCTGCTAATACGGGCACTACCAACTCAGCTATCCGTTGACGCTCAAGAGGTCGTTGATGAAATTGATCTCTTATCCCGCAGCCTCATGAGACGCAGAGCTGAGATGAATCAGTTGAAGGAGGATCTCGATGCATTTATCGAACAAGGAGCGCCGTCAGACGCAGAAGAGTTGAGTCGATGGCGCGAAGAGCGACGTGCGAGGGAGAACCAGGTTTCGGACGCAAGAAACGAGTATATTTCTTCGGAGCAAGCGCACTCTAGAGCCCGATCCAGAATTGATCGGGTCATCAGTCACTTAAGGGAGAATATTTGTTATTATATTCAGTTTATATGGCAGGGCTCATTTAGGACCGATCACGAGATGGTTTTGCGCCAAGACCATTTCTGCGGGTATCCACTCCCCCAGGTCACACAGGGCTTAAACTTGCTTGGCTACAATGGTAATGAGGAGATTTATCTGTTCACGGGAAAGTCGGCAGCCCTTTTCCAGGCGTTAGTCACAAATATGGCAACTGGCCGTGAGCTGATAGGAGCCGCTCCCGAACTGGGCAAGGATTGGGATAACGTTCTCGAGCAGTTGGAGCACCACTTTCAAGAGGGAACAGAATCCTTGATTGAAAGGCTTATGGCACTTGGCTTTTTCAAGGACCCAGCGCTTTTGGATGAACTATTCACTAAGCGGCGCGTTCAGGTTGCGGAGGATGCACTTGTGGTCGAGGCTATGCCCGGACAAGTCCCCCTTCTTGAGGCCTTTCAGATGGCTCATCGAATGCTTGACGTTGAGCGTGCATGCTTGGAGAACACCCATCTAAGGGAGAGGATCAGTGACCGTCCCTGGCAGAATGATGGCGATGACAGTTATTCTGTGAGGCGATACGATGGGGCAGTGCCGCCTCAGCGCGAGACCGTTGAGAAATGAACATACTGGAGCCTGCCATGCCGAACAAACGGGACGTGCCAATGCATCATGCAGGGAGCGTATCGGGGGTTCGCGAGGAGGCCTCGGACAAGCCAGAACCTAAAGCAACGCCTACCTTTACACCTGATTATGATAAGGAGCAGGGCTCAAGACAGTCGCAGAATGTTTCAGGGCAGTTTGCAGCATCCGAACAGGTTATGTTTTTCCAAGAGTTGGGCGTGCCACAGGAAGAGTTGTTGAATTCCAATCTTTGGGAGAGGTGGATTGATGGATACTGGAAATACCGGACGACGCTTACGCGAAGGGCTCAGGGTTATCTACACTGGAGGATCAACCGGTTCTATTTCATGGTCATAGAAATGCGACTGATTTCGCTCATAGAAGCATTAACCCAGAAGAGAGAGTTCCGAGAGAAGTACCGAATACCGCCGAAGGAGGCACAGGGTACGGAGGCGTACATGTGGTTGGTCTTGGCCGGCGCGTATGTCGAAGGACTACGGGCAAGGAAGGTTGCTGATGAACTGGAAGAGAAGATCGAACGCTTCTACTCGAAGATGCCGCCAGAGTGGCTTGACGTCACATCAGGGCGACCACACCAGCTGACGCCTTATGAGAAGTTCATCCAAGCCCTCGACGCAAACTGGAACCGCTTCATTCGATCCTACGAGACTGATGCCCATGTCGTTGTGATCAACCACTTCCCGATGGTCGCGAGTCTGAATAGCTTCCTTGAACACAAAATGCCAGACGGCACTCCATTGAGAATGACGGACCCGAGGCAGTACTGGCCGAAACCACTGGCCTGGTACGCTTTGAGCCCCGACGGAGCCCGCCTGTTATATGAAGCAACGTTAATCGAATTTAAGGAATACCTCCTGCCTGGTGCTGCATCGGCCTACAGCCTGCAGGAGACCCGTAAGGCTATCCCATACTGGATGAAGTTGGGGATGGATTAGTTTCAAGCCACCGCTTGATATCTTCGGAGCTTCTCACGCACCCCGCTGCTCACGGCCTGGTAATGGACCTTCCGCAGCGTGAGTGGATGATAAGGCTCCAGCTCATCCACGATCTGCTGGATCTCGCCCGCTTGCTGGAGCCGGAACGGTGTCCAGTTCATTCCCGCCGGCCCTCGAAGCGCTCCTGGGCTACCAGTCCCTGCTTCACGGCCTCATCCGCAAGGAGCCGGACGGCTCGGGCCAGTTCGGGCAGAAGCTCGACCGGCACCGTGATCCCCTTCTTTGTGGGGATGTGCTCACCGGCGTCGTTCTCGACGTAGACGCGGACGGAGGCGTAGTGCCGCCCCTTGAACTCCTGGATCCCGGCCTGCACCTCCTCCTGGCTGTTCTTCTGGAAAGTCATCACTGTCTTATCCATGACTCACCCCCCGTCTCCTGAATCATGTTCGTATGCGACCTCTGCTCCGTCTCCACTTGCAGTACGCCTTCACCGCAGACGGGGCAGAAATTCAATTCGCGGACCGACGTCATCCGCCGACCATCGCTGACTCTCAGCTCAGCGGCTCCGTTCTCGAGCCTGTATGCAAACCCCTTCCGGAGCATGTCGAGTACGTGCTCGCATGTTTGCCGACCGGATGCCGGTTCAGCGGGAACTTCAGCTTCCGTCTGCGTGTAGCCGAGCGCTTCTCCAAGCTTCCGGTCCAAGTGGTTCCACAGCGCCTCACGGATCGCCTCAGCACTCTCACCGTTCCTGAGACGATCCAGGATCTCCTGTTCGGCATTACTCCGGAGGGCTGCCCGATCGTTCCTATCCTTCACGTCTGGCTCTGGGGGTGCATTCAGCTCCTGCCTGGTTTGAGGGTTCGGCTCGTCCGGCTTGATCGTGGTTTCCTGAGCGATGTCCTCCTGTGCCTCCGGATGTTCCTGAAGCTCGGGGCCCTGTGATTCCTTATCGGGATGCGCCCATGCCTTGAGCATCCGCTCCAGGGCGCCCACCGGGATGCTCCCGATCTGCTCCGCCTCGAGCTTTCCATTCCTATAGAGATGGAAGGTGGGCGTGCCATTGATGCCGAGACGGGAGGCGATCGCCGCTTTCGTGCTCACGTCCATCCTGCTCATGGCAAGGTACTGAGCAAACTTCGGGCGCAGCCGCCTCATGGCGGTGTCCAAGTAATCGCAGGGAGCGCATCCTGGCTGAAAGAAGAAGACGACCACGGGTCGACCGCTCTTCAGTACCTCGGCATCGAAGGTCGCATCCGTGACCGAACGCAAGTCGGATTTCTTCTTGCCGATGTTCTGAACGTTGATCGCACGCCCGTCCCGGCCGACTCGGACCGGCGATTGACTTGAAACGTTGCAAGTCGAAGCGGCGACCTCGGACCGCACCTTTGCCACAAGGGTATGGCTTACCTTGCAGGCCTGAGCTATCCAGCTGTCCGTCTTACCTGCCCAGCTCTTTTCGCCCAGCACCAGCTCGACCGCGTGCCGCTTGTCGGCATTCGAGCGCCGGAACCCGTGTTCCGCGTTTGCCCCTACTGCATAGAGCAGGCAGTCCCGCAGGGTGCCGTCACGGACGACCGCGTCGATCGTCACCTCGTCTGGCAGGTCCTCGCCATCCTTGCCTGATACCCGGACCGTGGCGGAAATGCGATGCCGACCATCGGCAACCCAGAAGACATTGCCATCTGTGAAGAGCGTCACCGGGGGAAAACTGCCGCCGCCCTGGAGATGAGCCACATACTCCTCCACGACATCGGGGTTGACTCCCGCGCTCCGTGGACAAGGACTCTCCCTCAAGTCAATCCTGTTGATGGGAACTTTTCTCGGTCTCGCCATGTCGTCACCCCCCCTGACGCACACGGACGCAGCCGCGTGCTCAACTGAGTGTCAAAGGAAACCCCTTTCCCCACACCCCTCCACCTCATCATGTGCCCGACCCTCCGGTTTGAATGAACCTGCACCCTTCCACGAGCTTGAAGTCAAAAGTCATGCCGTTGGGATTCTGGCCCTTCGTGGCCCAGTTCTTCGCCTTCATGATCTTGAGGCGGTTGTGATCCATCGAAAGATAGAGGCGAGGCTTCTCAAGGGCGAACTCGGCGCCGCGGCCGAGTTCCTTCCCTGCGGCCTTCTGGATGGCAATGATGGCGATTCCCTTGTGCAGCTTGTCGAAGATCTCCCGGATCTCCCCACCTGCGGCATAGAACTTGTCTGAGACCTCCAGGAAGTCGATGATGTTGATGGCATCGGGCACGATGACATCGGCGAACCGCGTTGACCGGTCCCAGAACCTCGCACCTCTCCAGAACTTATCCGGCAAGCCGAACTTGTCGATCCGCAGCCTGAGCTCCTCCGGTCCCATCTCTGAAGAGAAGTAGTGAATGCGGCCGTCGTATTGCACAAGGTTCTTCTGGACGACATTCAGGAGGAAAGCGGTCTTCCCTGCGTTCTGGTCGCCGGCCACCACGACCACGTTCTTCGGGTAGATGGTCACGAACCGCTCAAGCTCGAACGGCCAGTAGATCGGAAACGTGTTTTTCACGTCGGCACTCTCCCATTCGATAAAGTTGCAATTCTTCTCCAGGCGTCGGAATACGCCGTTCTTCTCGCCCCACCTTTCAATCAGTCCATCTTCTGCGAGCCGGCTCAGAATCTTCGACCTCGTGCCCTTGTCTACACGTGTCGACAATCCCAGATCTTTGTCGACATCTGTCGACGCGAAGACGCCATTTGTCGACAAAACCCACTCCCGGACAGCGGCTGTGAGGTTCCTCTCGGCAGGCAATTCCTGGCCATAAGCCGACTTGATCTTCTTAAGCGCTTCTCTTGGCGGGAACGGGGGAGAGCAGCTTTTCGCAAGTATTTCAATGAGTTTCTCGGCGTCGCCTCTGGCCATGCCACCGCGCCTGAGGCACACGGCGGTGTGGTAGAGGGTGTCATCGCGGTGCCCTTGTGAGAAGTCCAGAGTGACGGCGGGGGCGTCCTCTCTGGGGTCCCCACATACACCAAGAGAATGCAAGAATAAGAGATTAAGAGAGCGTCCTTGCAGGGCGGCCAGGGGCGCCAGGTCGGCAGGGTCGGTCACTGGCTCGTAGCCGGGGGTAGGCGGCACCAGCACGTAGCCCCCGCGGCACTTGATGTCGAGCCCCGGCCGGACTCCGTTCCGGCTCGGTATCTTCGCCAGTTCCTCGGGTGACCCCGAGAAGTGGTAGTGCCGACCATCCGAGCGGGTCTTCACCTGATAGGTCAGAGGCACCCCGCCAAGCTCCTTCAGGGAAGCCTCGCCCTTGGCGCCGTCCACATCCACGACGGCCCGGTGGATCCCCGTGGCCATGGCCAGATCCATGTTGTCGCGAAGGAACCAGTCTTTCAGTTCCGCCTCGGCGGGCGTCCGTTTCCAGGACTCGGCCAGCTGGAAGCCTTTGGGTGGCACCTTTGTCCCCGGAACGATCGGCAGGACGGGGTTGCCCTCCTCGACCAGTTTCCGGGCAGCTTCGAGCTTCGCGGCAGGGAGGTTCTGGCTCATGGTGCTTACCTTCACGACCTCGGAATCCAAAACAGAACCCAGCTCACTGATTCCTCCCGGTGCAGAGACTGTCCCTGCCCACGCCCATTCCGGGATCATCACCACCAACGACCTGCACGGAGAACGCCTCGCTGCCGAACTCCTGCCCAAGGAACCCGGTGAAGATCCTGGCCAGGTGCTCGCCGACTTCGGTCCCAGCCTGGATCAGACAGGTCCCCTCCCGCTCGTCGACGGAAAAGAGGGTTTCCAGGCGCACCCGGGGCCGGCCATGGAGGCTCTCTGCGGCGAGTAATGCAAGGAACAGGGCCTCCTTCACCGATTCTGGGTCGATACTCCGCGGGAAACTGTATCGGTAGGACATGCCGGTCACTGGTTCTCCCCTTTCCGCTGGTGCCGCCATCCAGAGAGTCTGCTCATCATCTTGGCAGGGCTTGAATGAATAGCCCCCTACCTATTCATATACCGAAAAAGTTCGAAAACTGTCGGGTGTCACAGGTACTCTTTCAACCCTGCTTCTTGGAAGCGCCGCCGGATCCGGTCCACTGCCTCATAGATCGTCGCCCTCGGCACGCCCGTCTCCTCGGACACCTGCTTCAGGCACTTCGTCCGAAGTCGATGGCAAAGTTCACGTTCACCCACTGGCAATGTCGACACGATTCTGGGCACATCACGGTAAAGATTGACCTGCTCGGCAAAGGACCGGCTCGCTTGGCTTGCTCGAAATGAGTATTCGTCCAGTAGGGTCCTCCCATTGAGGACCCTCCCGTCTGCGTTCTCATGCCCCATCTCTTTGTCTACAGACAAAACACATGTATCGCAGTTGCGTTTCTCAGCACGTCGTGCCTCGAGGATGGTGGCGACCTTGTGCTTGATGAGGCGGTTCACAAAAGTTCTGTATTGGGAGCGGCTGGGATCGTACTTTGGCAGGCGCACTAGGAGGTCAAGGACGATATCCTGCTCGATGTCCTCATGGTCGGAAGCTGTGAATCCGGCTCGACCGGTCAGCTGGTGCGCTTTTCTTCTGAGGATGCGGACTGCGTAAGGCTCAATATCCTCGTATCGATTGCAGGTACCCATCGCAAACCCTCCTCGCCGCCGAGGAGGAGCCCGTGCGGGTATCGCGTGGGTCCGGGAGGGGTGGTGGTTTCAGAAAGGAAGCGGAGGTCCCATGAGTTCGCCGGTCTTGGCGACACCCACAAGACCCCCGCTTGGCGGCTAGATCATTGTCTGGTGAGCTGGCTTAGCTTTTAGCTACTGTGCAGTTGACCCCTTCTGTACCTCCATGAAGCGGGGCAATCCGCATTGAACTTCGATCCGTTCCACGACACCGCTCCTCAGTGCCTCGAGACGATTGAAAAGATCCACTTGTTCTTTCTTGAGTAGAAAGTCGGCCAACCCAGTCTCAGGTCGTGAGCCGTTCTCCCCCCCGAACTTCACCGTTCGGATTACGCGCGGTGGAGGATCGAATCTTGGCTCACCACCTACGAAATACAGTGATTCGATCCTGCCAAAGCCAATCTCCTGCATTTTTCCCAGCAATCGTTTCCGTGGAGCTGTTAGTGCGCTCTTCCTCACAAACTTTGTCTCCTTCTCTGCTTCTTTCATGAACGCGTCTCCTTTCTCTTGTCGTACTCGGATCTGCCGCCGCTGCTGTGGTTTGTCCCCATCGCTCAGCTGAAAAAAAAGGGGGAACCCACAAGAGTAGGTTCCCCAAAAACTCTCCATGCCACAAGGAAGGATTCTTTCAGAAAAAATCCTTCCCCCTGAACAGCATCATGGATAGCTCAAGTGCCGCCAGCCTCCGCCAACAGTCAGCTCCCTGTATAGCCTGTAATCCTGCTTCGCTCGCTGCTCCGCGGATTCGGCGTCCTTACAGTCCGGGTAGCCGACTTCATCCATGATCTGCCGGTACGTCTTGTGCTCACCCCTCAGCTCTCCGACCTTCAGGATACGGCCAAAATCTTTCATCTTCTGTGTGGTCCTGGTTTCGGGCGACTTCTTCTGGGTAAGGCTCCAACATTCACCGATCCATCTAGTCACGTCCTTCTTCAGCTGAGTTATGGAGTTCACCTTGGTGAAGTCAATGAGGAATGCCCATTTGAAAAGGGCGCCCGGAATAAGAACTGCTGGCTGCCATGTGCCGATAATCTTCAAAGCCTTGTCATATTGGGGGTCGATGAAGGTCTCCGTCACCCATCTGTGATCCTTACCTTCACATAACTCGTCAAAGGATTTCCCCGGATCCAGTAGCTCGGCTCTGTAGAGTTCGAATTGCAGTGCAAGACGCCTCTCCGCTGGCCCCGACTGTTTACCCGTCTTGCGGAGTTCCTGGACTTCCCGCCACGCCGCTTTGTATTCCGGGTCCCGCCGGCGAAATTCCCAGCGCCATTTCATCCACGGAAGCCGAGCCTGATATCGCTCTTCGCTGACCTTCTTCGAATCGAACCTACTTCCGCGCTTCCGTTGACGCTTCTCCAGGTTCTCATCTTCCATTCCGTACGGTCCCCAACCTTCACTGACTCCTGCTCGCCCTTTCGCCCCTCCGCCACGGATGTGTTTGACCCGAAACGGAGTGCCGTGATAACCAGAGTATTCCTTTACGAATCAAGGGAGTTCTGAAAAATGCCTGCTCGAATTACAGAAAGAGATCTCTTCGGGAAGCCAGTCAGGAAGCGGCGTCCCCGTTACGAGTGGTCGCTCTCTCGTGCTGATAAGGCGACGCTACCAAATCGCGCAGAACGCGTTCGCTGGCTTGAAGGAGTGATCCCCAAGAACCTAGGTCTGCTCATCCCGTTGGAGACACACTTCGTCTTCGAGGAGGCGAAGTCATCATTCGTGTATGGATGCTTTGCGGCAACCATCCTCCTCTCCGCTGCTTTTGTTGAACATTGGTTGGCGGCTCATCTCTCAAAACGAAGGTTCGGCAAGAAAGCCGAACGAGGACTTGCAGCCATGGTCGACTGCTGCAGAGAACACGATCTTATTGATCCCATCCTGTTAGACAGAATTGACCGTCTCCGCCTCATTCGTAATCCAATTGTCCACCTTAGGTCGTTCGAGCACTCCCTCAGCATGGGACAACGCTCATTCGAAGCACGCTCGTATCCGGAAGAGATTCTCCAGTCGGATGCGAAGGAGTCGCTGATCACGATGTACACGGTGGCGCGGCACGCGTTCGCAGGCACCTGAATGTCGGTCCGCTGACTATGATTCCTTCTGACACGCGCCATCTCGATCCGGCTGACCCTAGGGGCGCATGCTCCTCCTCCACTCCCACGGCGGCACCGGGCTCTTGTCCTGCCACAGCCCCCGCTTCTCACCCCGTACCTCATCTTCCAGGCGCCCCCCCCTCGAGGCACACCGGCTTCGTGCAGTACCGATCGTAGACCCAGGCGAACCCGGCCCGGAGGATCTCCGCATTGACGATCTTCCCGTTCTCGAGCTTGACGATCCCCACGGTTCTGCCGTACTGGTCGATTTCGACCGGCTCAACGTCCACGGTTTTCCCGAAGACGAGGTCCGAGGTGAGCTGTTTCGCCCTGGCGCCGAATGCCTGACCCTTCTCCGGACAGTCGATGCCGTAGAGGCGAACCTTGATGGGAGTCTTCTCGTTGAGAACGGTGATCGTGTCGCCATCGGAGACGCCCACGACCTTTCCCCGCAAGGTGGTTGGCGCAAGGGGAACAACGAGGAGGAACATGAAAGCCGGCAAGAGCCGGCGCATGGAGACGAATGACCTGGGGGCATGGGAAACTGGTTCCATACTCAATGTGCTCCCCGGCCTTCCCCGGTATTAGACAACCCTCAGGACGATCTTCCCGCGCGTGTGACCGGTCTGGCTCAGCTCCTGGGCACGACGGGCTTCGGCCAGTGGGAGGACCGTCTCGACAATGGGCCTGAGTCTTCCCGTATCCACCAGCTTTGCGAGCTCGGCCAACTGAGCGGCATTTCGCTGGCAGAAAACAAAGGCCTCGCGGACGCCGGCGCGAGCAGCTTCTTCCCCCGACGGCTGGCCGGCAATGGAAACGAGTATTCCGCCCTTCTTCAGCACCCTCCAGGAACGCTTCAGCGTCCCCCCGCCGACCGTGTCGAAGACCACGTCCACGCCACGAACTACGTCCTCAAATCGCACCGCTCCGTAGTCGATTGCTTCGTCGGCTCCGAGGCCGCGGAGGAATACCTGGTTACGTGCCGATGCCGTGCCGATCACGTGCCCACCCTTCCACTTTGCGAGCTGTACAGCGAAGCTGCCGACACCACCGGCGGCACCGTGAATCAGGACCTTCTGGTCTGCAACAAGTCCGCCCGCATCGAAAAGCGCCTGCCAAGCCGTAAGGGCAGCCAGAGGGATTGCGGCGGCCTGGACGTGATCGACGCACCTTGGCTTGAGGGCCACGGCCGATGCTCGGACCACGATATACTCGGCATAGGCACCATCCCGAAGAATATCCGGAAAGCTGTAAACCTCGGCCCCTTCCTTCCATCCGGTGACCTCAAGGCCTACGGCCTCGACGACCCCCGAGACGTCCCATCCCAGGATCAGGGGCAACGAGTGCTTCAGGAACTCCTTGGCATATCCCTGACGGATCTTCCAGTCTGCCGGGTTGACTCCAGCTGCATGGACGCGGATCAGGAGCTCCCCGGGCCCCGGGCTCGGCCGCGGGATCTCCTCGTACCGCAGGACCTCGGGGCCCCCGTATTCATGAATCCTCACCGCCTTCATCGTTCGCATGAGACCTCCCTGGGGCATGGCGCTCCGGTCGATGCAATCAATCACCTTCTCTTTGCAGCTCCTCCTGGAGAACGATCTGCATGGCTTGCTTCACAGGCTCCGAGAGGTCATAGGATTCGGTCAATCTGCCCGCCTTCAGCAAGGAAATCATGGTCTTGAGACTATCCTTTCTGCTTCTCCCCTCCCTCACGAGCTCCTCAAACCAGGTGTTCATGACCGTCTCTGCAATCTGGAGGTCATTCTCGGCCCTCAGCTGGCCCTCCATGATCTTGTAAACCGCGTCACAGACCTCGTCCTCGTCCTTGTGGGGATCATGGCCGTTACAGAGCCCGAAGAAGGTACCCGTTGCTTCGGCCCGGGACCCTCCCTTCGCGTAGACCATCGATTCCTCTCCTGTAAGAAAGAACCCCCAGTGGACGGACGGACCATCGCAGAGGAGACATTTCTCTATGCGGGCCGAGTCGGCCGTTCCCTCCGAGATCGCTCCCTCACTGATGTCCCTCAGGCTCTCCCCCGCCTCGCCCAGGAAGATCCCTCCCCTGTCGTAGATCCGGGTGATGCGGTTATCTGTAACGATGCGGCGTTTGAGGAGAGACATGGGAGAATCCTGTCCTCTTGTGAGGTTGGATCCGGAGATGATCCGGACCCGGGCAGGACTCCTCATATCAGGTCAGGAAGGAGATTCCAATAGGCAAGAGGAGGAGACTGTAGGAGTAGCACTCGAGTTCCTCATTGCTGAAAGTATTCCCACGTATAGGCTGGCTTGAGGATGGGACGATAGCCGGCATCCGGCCAAGGCACCGGACTGGTCAAGAGCTCGAATACTCCTACGAGCTCTCGTGCGACGATCATCCCCAGGCCCCGTGCAGTCCCGGCGGTGAGCCCAACGGCTGCGCCGTCCTTCTTCCAAGTCTCATAGATCTCGCCCGGAAAGGCCATGACGCCTGTCAGGATATTCGCGAGACCCCGAAGGGCCTTGTCGCCGGCCGTTTCGGCCGAAACTGGCGGGGCAAACATCGTAGAAAGCAGCACGAGTATGAGCAGAGCCACTGCGCCAATGCCCGAAAACCTCAGCCTACGGCGCACCCGGATCTTCCCGGCTGCAAAATTGACAAAGCCGTTCTGTTGCTTGCAGGTCAAAATCCCTCCTCCTCTCCCGCGATCAGCCACTCCATCGTCGTATCCAGCGCCCTTGCGATCCGGTAAAGGCTCATGACGTCGGGGAGCTCGCCCCGGGGGCAACCCTCGAGGGTTTCCAACGGAATCCCGGCAAACTTCGCGAACCTGTTCGGGCGCATGCCGACCTGTGTCAGAAGGATCACCAGGCGATCGGCGAAATCAGGGTATCGTGTGAGCTGATTCATTCTTCTCTTGAGTCTCCTCTCCGTTCCTTCCGCCGGTGCGATACGCCGACCCCCATGAACTGCACCTCTATTGCTCCCAGCGCCCTCACCGTTCTACGTTCTATGATGACAAGCCCGTTGCGGCCGTCTTCCAGAGTCAGCGTGTTACAGACAGTCTTCAAGAATCTCTCCATACTCCTCGGGCTCGACTTCAAGAACGCCGTGCCAGCGCCTGTTGCCGGGTTCGATCTGAATCGATACGGTCAAGTTTTGGAGCGCAACTTGACTCCCCTTGAAAAGACGGCCGGCAAACCGATCCATGCAAAGTTCGATTTCATCTTGATGGGAATGGATCTCGAATGATGCCGAGGGTCCTATCAGGACCGGCTCACTTTTTGGCAGCTTTGCCCTTGCCGGTCACCTCCATCCGCTTCTTGTATGCCATCACATCCGCCTCGCGGAACCACCAAAATCTCCCTTCCTTGACGGCCTTCAACGTTCCCTTCCGAGCCATATCGAGCACATCGTCAGGGCTGCAGTCCAGAATGTGGGCAATCTCTCTCCCCCTAAGATACTTTACCTTGGCTTTCATGGGCTAGATGCTCCACAGGTGAGCCGCTTAATCTATTTCAATCCGACTTTTCGGGGGTCAATGTCTCTAGCCCCAAAATACTCAGTGTTCTGTCTTATCCTCTCCTCGTAGGGATTTCTCCATCTTGGATAGAGCATCCGCTGTCTTCTGGCGCAGATTATCCAACTGGCTCTGGAGATCTTGCTTTGACCCTCCCGACCTCTTGTAGGCCAGGATAGCAATGATGAGTGCTGCAACGGCGATTAGAAAGGTAAGAGCCATGATCCGTACCTCCTATCTAAGGTGAAAGTTTTATCATACCATCACAACCCACAACCGCTCACCCGGGGGCCGGCTACGTTCAGGACCCGGATTCCCTTGCCTCGCACCCAGAACATGACCCCTTGCGCCGCCTGTGCCGCGGTCATTTGGTCGAGGTCGAGGTGGATCCAGGGCTTCCCATGCTTCTTGGCCAGGCTGCGAGTAAGGGCCGATCCGCCGTTCAGGGGCCCGTGAGAGAAGATCAGGGTACCATCCGAGTCGACGACGTTCTTCTCGGTCCGAGCCTCGTAGCTGCCCGTGAGCATTTCCTTCAGCTGGTACCGCTCTGGAAGTGGACCCGCCTCAGTCAGCCTGCCCTTCGGGATCCATCCCCCGTGCGGGATTCCCGCCTCACTGGCTGCATCCAGCGCAGCCCGGTCAGCTCCGGTCTGACCGCGGAGATGATTTTCTTGAGCATGCCCATCTTCAGAAGCGCTGTGGATTCCTTCTACTCGAGGGGCCGCTTCTGGCCGGCAGCTTCGTTCTCGGCCGAGACCGTTGAATATAACTCAGGCGAGCTCGGAAAAATCGGCTCACGCTCGAGCCTTTCAAGCCTGAGTGCCTCCGTCGGACAGGTCACGGTGCACACGCCGCATCCCATGCAGCGGCTCTCATCAATCTGAACCTTGTCGTCGCCGTCGCCGAGTGACAAAGCCTTGAACGTGCAGCGATCGACGCAGGTCCCGCAGGCGGCGCACTCGTCGCTTGCCCTCGCAACAAAGTTCGATCTGGCAAATGCCTTCGGATTGTCCCATCTCGTGAGACCGCGCGTGATCGAACAGCAGCAGCCGCAGCAGAGGCAGATAACGCCGTCCTTCATTTCCTTCGCGTTGTCGGTCATGATCACGAGGCCAAGCTCTCTCATTTCTTTGAAATACTTGTCCACCTCTTCGCGCGAGACCTGCTTTGCATCCCCCCTCCCGATCATGACCATGCCCAGCATTCCGACAAACACACACGAGGCTACGGGGAACTTGTCTTTGCATTCGCGGGTCCCGAGCTTCTCTTTCCTGTTCCGACAGGGACACGGCGCCATCGCATATACGCCCATGTTGGCCTGGTCAAGGAAAGCAGCGATCTCTTCGTGTGAGAGTACCTGCTGTCCCGCTGCGATGGACTGATTGACAGGCACGGCACGGCGGTACGGCGTTCCTGCCGCCGATGACTCGTAGAACTTGTAGAAACCGTCCTTTATGTAATACTCCTCGTACAGACGCCCAGCCTTTCGCGCATCTTCGTCGTCGGTGTTTCTGAATGGATAATGGTTAACCAGGATAGGAATGATCGGCAGCATGTATTGTCCGCCGAACCCGAGAACGGCTCCTTTTTCCACAAGGTGACTGAGCACCCGTTCGACTTCGTCGACGGGACGCCCTGATTTTTGGGCAACTTCTTCGGCCGTCATCTGTTGGGGTGCAACGGACAGGAACGCCGCGAGCTCCGCTTCATCGGGCGTGAACAGGATCCCCAAGTAATTCAGAAATGCAGGAGAAAAATCCCCCCCTCTTTTCGGCGCGCCGGTCACGAACATATCAAACTTCTCGGCCAATCTTCTGTAGATTTTCTCATGCATGCCTTTTCCCTCCCGATGGTTTGGTTATTACATGCATCTCCCTCAAGGCTGACTTACCACACATCAGCCTCGCGGACCCTCCAGTATCTGCCTTCCTTGAGAGCCTTCAACGTTCCCTTCCGTGCCATATCGATCACTTCGTCAGGGCTGCAGTCCAGGATGTGGGCTACCTCCTTCGACTTGAGGTCCTTTCCCTTCGCCTCCATGATCCAACCCTCCTCTCCTCACCGGTGCGGAACATCCAGGCGACCTGTCGGATCCAGTCTAGGTCCCCTTTCACCCGCAAACCCGAGTGATGCGGTTATCGATGACGATGCGGCGTTTGAGGAATGCCACTGAAAATTCCTGTCCTTGGGTAAGCTCCGGGTCCAGAGATGATCCGGATCCGAACAGGATTCCCTCATATCAGGTCAGGGAGGAGATGCCAAGAGGCACGCGAAGGAGAGAGGAGGGTACCAGATCCAGAGGGCACCGTTTAGGAGCTGACCTTCCTCTTCAGCTCTGCCCAAAGGAGTTCCCGGACCGCCACTTTCAGCACCGCCCTCACGTCATCGTAGATGAACGGATCCTTGCTCGCCCGAGGGCCGGCGACATTCAGGACCCGGATTCCCTTCCCTCGGATCCAGAACATGACCGCTTGCGCAGCCTGTGCTGCATTCATGAGATCGAGGTCGAGGTGGAGCCAAGGCTTCCCGTGCTTCTTGGCCAGGGTGCGGGTCAGACCAGATCCGCCGTTCAGGGGTCCATGAGAGAAGATGAGAGTTCCATCCGAGTCGACGACGTTCTTCTCAGTCCGAGCCTCATAGCTCCCCGTGGGCATCTCCGTCAGCAGGTATCGCGCTGGAAGTGGCCCCGCTTCGGTCAGTCTGCCCTTCGGAACCCATCCCCCGTGCGGAATACCGAGTTCCATCGCCACGTCCAGAGCCGCCTGATCGGCTCCGGTTTGGCCGCCGGAGATGATCTTCTCGAGCATGGCGCCCCCCGAACACTGGTCTTGGGAAGCAAAGGGTACCACCCGAAGGTCACCGCCGCAAATTTCAGGTTAGACCCGGAGCGCGGGGCAGATCCTAACGCCAGAGGGACAGATTGCCGAAAAGGGAAAGAAAGAGGCTGATCGCCAACTTATACGAAGGAGTATTCTGAATGTCGACTCACGTGTCATCGTCTCCCTTACTCAGCTGCGCCTCAGCAGTTGTGCCATCCGCATTAGGCCGGAGACGTAGGGTACTCGACGAGGTGAACGGGTCCCGTGGCAAATCCGGTGGCTGGCCGGATTGCTTCGAGTATGGGCACGATGGAGACTACCTCACGGTCACCATGAGAAAGGGGTATGGCAAGAAGGAATTCCGCCGTTTCGATGCCTGGGCCCTTGCATTCTTGAATGAGTTCGAGAAGAAAACTGCGAGCAGAGCGAAAGGGATCAAGTTTCACATCCTCGGGGCCAGTCCCGAATCCCGTTACAACCTCGAAGCCTTTGTCCGACGGGTTTCCTACCTCCAGTTGTGCAATCATGACCGGGCTTTCAGTATTCAGGGCACGGGCGGCAGCATTCTGCTTTATGACAGCCAGACCCTGTTCGAGAGGCCGCCCGATGAGGTCGTCCGCAACGACGTCACCCCAAGGAGCGACGATGACAAGCCAGGCCGGATCGAGAAAGACTTCCAGACGTTCCTGTTCGGCAAGAATTTGGATAGGCCGGAAAGGACAAACGAAAGGCTGGCGGTCCTGGGCATGGACTTCTTCCAACTCGGAAAAAGGAATTTAGGCATTCTCAGGGAGTTCCCGACAGGTGCCTTCCGGGGCAAGGTGGCCGGAGCCTACAGGGTCCTTCCCACCGAATTCGTGGACATCGTCACTCTCAACAAGCACAGGGAGCTCTCCGTCATCGAATTGAAGATCAACGACTCCCAACTGGAAGTCATCTCACAGATCCTCGATTACGCCCTGTTCTTCGCATGCTACATCGATCAGCTCTACCCTACCGTACGGTCACAGCTTGCAGTCGATCCGAAGCCCGGCCCCTTCGTCTGCTATGTCGTGAACAATCACTTTCACGAGAGGTTCGATGAGGTCCTGAGACATTACCGGACTCCACCGGATATCAAGTTTCATCTCAAGAAAGTGGTCCTTGGGTATACGCAGATGTTCCAATCAAGAAGTGCTAACGGAATTTGACCTTTCCCGCCCTGTTCTCTGTCGGTAACGTTCGATCACAGACCAAGGTCAAGAACTCATATACCTCTCTGATTGCAGAAGTCAGCGGTTCCCTCGCTGCTACGATGAATGAGTTGATCGGGGTCAGACGTACGAAATTCCGGTAATCTTCTGCCTCGAGAGAGACTGTTGTATCCATCGACCCAGGTACGGAGGATGTCAACATGAATGAGACACTCTCATTCAAGATTTAGTGTAGAACTGCTCGGTCGAATCGTCCTCCGTTGGTGGCTTGTTGATCCAGACTTCCTTGGGTAGAGCGGGCGGTCTGGGAAG
>JBFMEW010000061.1:0-22005 GCA_040753175.1 Acidobacteriota bacterium
CTCCTTTCCATGCGCCTCATCCACCCTCCTGGTCTCAGACTGGAAGGACAGATTAGCGGCTGTCGAGTTACAAAGGTGGGGCCAATTCAGATGATCAAAAGGGGCCAATTCAGAGTATCGAAATCAAACCCTAAACCTAGTTTGAATCGCAGACCTGATGAAGAAGGGATTAAGACTCCGGGCACGTCAGAAAGTGCGACTTGTGCCGGCGTTTGAATCGCAGACCTGATGAAGAAGGGATTAAGACTCGCAGTTTTTCGACGAGCTCAGCCAACTTCTTGTTTGAATCGCAGACCTGATGAAGAAGGGATTAAGACAAGGAACAAGTAGTTCGAATCCTTGCTGAGATTTGTGTTTGAATCGCAGACCTGATGAAGAAGGGATTTAAACCTTAGGGACCAGCATCCTGCTGCCGTCCTCGGCTGCGGTGATCGTGGGGTTTGAAGGATTTCTTTGACGCGGTGGTTGATTGCCGCCCGCTGAGTGGGAGTTAAAGCAGTGGAGGGTTTCCAGACTGGTGAACTGCCAAATCAGACAGCTGGCACCGCCGACTGCCGCAGTCTACGGCCCGGTATGTAGTACCAGGTCATCTGTTACAGTCCACTAGCGAGAACCTTCTCCCTGAAACCGGCGCAGTATCTGCTCTCTGATGCTGTTTGCCAGCTCCTCGCTCGGTTCCCCTGTCAGAATTATTTCCGCCTGGAGATCGCTCACCAGTTGGCCGTACCCCAGTTTCTCCACCAGTTCCTCCGGAAGCCCGTCCACCACCTTCTTCGCCAGAGACTCCGCTGACGAGATCCTCTCCAGTTCTGTCTGGTGCTTCCTCCTTGGATGTTTCATCGCACTCTCTCCTTCAATCCTTTCCTTCAGCAATTCGGCGGAGGTAACGGCAAAAATCTCGTCGAAGTAGGCTTCATCCGCCAGGGCCTGATAGTCAGCGTGAACCTTTTCGGCAGACTCCCCATCGAGGATGAATGGATCGGCAACGACGCCGTAGACGTTTCCATCCCCAGCGTCGGGTTGCTTCGGCAAAACTTCGAAATGCGATGGGAAGCCCGTTCGGGGGTTTTCCTTTTTGATCGGCCTCGCGTTCCGAGATTTTTTGCGGGCTAGACGCCCGTGCTCCCAGGATGGCTTTGCGGGTGGGGACGCCCGCCTTCCCAGGTCTCGGTGTCCGCCAAATGGCGCATAAGTTGTTGAGAAAAAGCGGACATGATAGGGTGTCGCGCCAAAAAGAACGAGGTGCTCGAAACCCTATGCGCGCGCACTGGCCGATCGTGATTCTCCTGCTGGCGGGATGCCTCCTTACCGGTCTGGCCTACGGCGATCTTTTGATCGTCTTTAAGAATCCGTCGCGTGTGATGGATTGCATTGTCGCGACGATCATCATCGCGATTCCCCTGGGTTGGTTAATCGAATACTTTCGAGATTGACGGCGGCCTGACCCTGACGCTGGACGAGCCGCGGCAGCCGCGAGTAGAGCAGCGGTTGTGGCCAAGCCGCACTTGAATGACCACCAACCACTCCGCCTGGCCCACACAAGCTGCTTGGAGAGGCCACGGTTATGGGCTCGGCCCTCTGCCGCCGTCCCTCACCGGAAAAGCCTGCATCGCCCCATTCTCAATTTGCCGAACTTGACTTGCACAACTGGCAGAAGACCCGCCCGGCTGGGGCGAAGGGAGCCGCGCAAGAGGGCCTGGACAGGGTCTCTATTGCTAGTTCACTCCTGCACTCAGCCAGCTGGCGTGTCTCATCCAGTCCATTCCAAAGGACGAGTCGAGAAACGTCTTTCCCTTTCCCAAGCAGACGGGATCGCTCATCTCATTGATCCAAAAACGGTTAGGGCTTTGGCGGGCGGTTTGCCTTCTCCTGGGCATGAAGACACTGTCCACGATTCTATTGCTTACCCTCGGCGGCTTCCTGGTCGTCGGTTTGATACACAACGATCCGCTTCTGGTCTTGAAGAACTTCGAACGAGCACGTCAGGAACTGCAGGTGAGTTGCGTGGTCTCGATCATTCTTGGATGGGTGATTTCCGTGCTCCGGAGCTAGCCGAGGGCTCCCTCTTCATAAGGGCTTGAGAGGGATGGAGCCAGCTACTTATGGAGAGCCTTGCTGCGCCATTTGCTTTCGGCATCCAGGGATTCGAGCAGGCACCCCAGTGCGGAAAGGCTTGCCTTCTGACACTGGGGTGCAACTGCTGGGAGCCACCACCTCGCGGCGTTAGAAGAGCGAAAAGCTGGTGCCCACGGAGAAGGTTCGGCCCACGCGGAAACTGCGCTGGGTGATATCAGCCTGAGTCCAAAGGTAGTGGTTGTCGCCCAGGTTCTCCAGGGTGACCCGCAGACTCCATCGTTCACCAATCGTGTATTGATAAACGAAGTCGAGGAAGGTGTTGCGTTCCTGATAAATGTCGGGCAGGCCAAAGGTGCCCACGTCGGTGATGCGACGGGAGACGGAGTTGACGTAGAAACGTGCGCTGCTGCGCCACTCCGGCTTGTTCCATTCGGCGCCCAGGTTGAAGATGTAGCGCGACTGTCCCAGGAGCGGGCGCTTCTTCGAGGTCAGAAGCAGGGCCTGATCGGCCGGGATATCGACGTCCGAGTCCACGAAGGTGAAATTGGTGTGGAGACTGAAGGGGGTGAAGGCGCTGTGGATGAAGCGCAGATCGCGGCGAAACTCCAGCTCGATGCCCTGATTTTGGGCTCCCGCGGCGTTGAGGAAGCTTTGCCGCAAGTCCGTGGTCGGTTGGATGGTCACTTCGATGGGGTCGGTGAAGTCCTTATAGAAATAGCTCGCGGCAATCACCTGGTTTCCACCCGGAAACCACTCCCAGCGAAGATCGTAGTTGTCGATCTTGGCCCGGCGCAGATTAGGGTTCCCGACCGTATTGAAGCCACCCAAGACGTTGGTGAAGTCAAAAGGCGACAGCTCGCGAAAATCGGGGCGCGACAGGGTTCGCCCGTATCCCACGCGGATATTGTGTTTGGAGGTTAGAGCGTAGGTCAGACTCAGGCTGGGCAAGGGATCGCGGTTATCCAGTTGGGCGATGGCCGGGATGCCGCCCGGTACCAGCGGATCGATTGTGACGACTTCAATCTTGGCGTCTTCGACGCGCACCCCGCCGACCACCCGCCACTTGGGGCCGAGGGCCAGGTCGACCATGGCGAAGGCGCCGTAGACATCCATTTCGGCGGAATAGGTGTCCGTTCCCCGAGTGTTCTCACGGATCACGAAGCGACTGGGCGTGATGTTTTCGGGACCTAGCAGTTCATTGGTGGGAAGCAGAAAGTTAAGACTGGAGGCATTGGTCGGCACGAATCGAAAGCGCCGTGCTTCGAAGTCGCGTCGTCGAAAGGTGCCGCGCACGCCGAGTTTAAGCAAGGCGCTGATTCGGCTGTTGTAAAAGGGCTTGCCCCATTCCAGCAGGGGTTCATAGATCCGATCGTCCAGGCTGTTGGAGAAGCGCAAGGCGGATTGTGGCAAGGCCAAAAAAGCGAAACTTCCGTCCTCACGCTGTCCCCGAATGGTTTCCCGGAGATCAGGTTCATCCCGGTTCGATTCCGAATAGGTCATCTGCCAGTGGAAGAGGCTGTTGCCCAGTCGGGCGATGGAGTGTTCTCCCTCTACGCTGGTGGAAAACAGCCCCCGCTCGATCCAGCGCAGGCGGTCGGCCTGGATCACTGTATCGATGCCGCCGTTCAAACCGACAAAGCGTCGAGCTTCTTTCTCGGAGTCGTGCGTATAGGTCCCTCGAAAGACCAGCTTGTTGGAGGGTGTGAGGCGCAGGGCCGCGTTCAGAACGGCGCCCATTCGCGCCGCTTCGAAACCCCGTTCGAAATCCGGATAGTCCGTAAAGATTTTTGCCTGTCCGCCTCCCGCGTTCACCAGATAACGCTGGCTCTCCTGGTAGCGCTGCGGTTTGTTGCTGAAGGTGAAAGCGCCGACCACGCCCAGTCGCCCGAACGTGTCGCCACCGGTCACCGTGTAGGTTTGAACCGGGCGGGCCGAGTCCTTGAACTCGGGCTCCCAGTTGACCGGAAAGGCCCGGCCGAGTTCCTGAAACCGCTCGTTGGTGAAGGCTCCGGGAAACAGGCGGTCTTGGGGGATGATGCTGGGCAGGTCGCGCGTTCCATCGTCGAATCCGAAGAAGTCTCGGTTGCCGCCACGATAGCTTTGAAAGCGATCGCCGGTGGTTCGTGAGTTGTAGCCGAAGCTCATCCCCACATTGAAGATTCTGGAGGATGGAAACTCCACCGTACGCATCTGGACCAGGCCACCGGAAAACTCGCCAGGCAGGTCTGGACTGTAGGTCTTGAGCACCGTGATGTTTTCAATCAAAGCAGCTGGGAACATGTCCAAGGGGACCACCCGTCGCTCCGGTTCCGTCGTGGGGAGCAGAGCGTTGTTGAGCATGGTGGCGCTGTATCGTTCTCCCAGTCCGCGCACGTAAACGTAACCGCTGTCGACAATGGACACGCCGGTGACCTTCTCAACCGCACCGGCGGCATCAGAGGCCACTGTCTTGCGGATCTCTTCGCGACTCATGCTGTCGCTGACCCCTGGGGCCAGTTTGCGTTCGGTCAGCATGGCCTCGGCGGTGGCCACCGATCCCACCTTCTCCACGACGTCGACGGTCGTGGTCATGGTTGATTTGTTGGACAGCACTGTGCTGGTTTCAAGCGTGCCGCCGGAAGTCACCACGATGTCGGTCAGCATGTTCTCGTAATAGTTGTCGGCCAGAAACCGGAGCTTGTAGGTGCCAGGGGGCAGCTTCAGGGTGTATTGGCCGTCCAAGTCCGTGGTGGTGAAGAGTTCGGGCCGGCCCTCAACCTCCACGCGGACTTGCCGGACGCGTTCCCCCGTGACAGCGTCCAGCACAATGCCGGTCACTGTTCCGGGCTTCGAATCTTGGGCTTCCATCGGCAGGCAGAAGGCTGCCAGGAGAGCGCATAGTACAGAATTGCGGATTAACGTTGTCACTACCTCACCTCGCACCATCATCAAGAATTAAGGCACTCACTGAACAGAAATGGAGGAAGGTCTACGTCGGGACGTAGACCTTCCTCGGGGTGAATCGCGAAAAGAGATTGTTCTCGTCCTCCAAAGTTAGGGAGCGATGTCTGCCTCGACGTGGAAGCAGGTCCATTCCTCGGTCCAGTCCTCGTCACCGAAGGCGCCGGTCCAGCGGGCCCACTGATCGAAAAAGCCATCGTCGGGCGGCTGAACCCAGTTGGCCCTCCACAGTGGGGAACCAAGGTCGGGCCGGAAATCCGGGTCGCTGAACTCGAGGGGACGGCGCATCCGCGGATTGACGACCAGCACGTTGCGAGCCTGACCTCTCTGGCCGGAAAGGAAGGGCAGCGCCAGGTTGCTGCTCCCCGAGGTCTGTCCGTTAAGGGTGTTGGTTTTCCCTGATGCCTTTCCGTTGTCCCACATCAACAGACCGTTGAGGGTCAGTTCTCCGCGATCAACGGCTCCCATCGTGGCCTCATCCCGAATGGTGAAGCCGTTGGCGATCCAGTTGAACAACACAATGTTGTTGAAGGAACCGCCCGTGCCGCGGCGCAACCAGGCTCCGGCCACGCTCTCGCCTTCGTCGGAACCCTGGGTCAGCGTGTCGCCCACGCCCACCATGGTGACGTTGAAGATCTTGGGCGTGGAGTTGGGGGTGGCCCCAAAGTCCAGCTCGTTGTTGTCGAACTCGAACCCACGGTTGCCGGGAACATCTCTGCCGGCCACCGCCAGGATATGCTGGAGGCGTCCGGTCCAGCCGATCTGAACGTCGATGTAGTCGTCACGCGCGTACGCTCCGACCAGGTACTTTGCATCCATCGTGCCGCCGAACCACTCGAACATGTCGTCCAGCCCGTACCGCGTCTGAACGTGATGCACAGTGGTGCCCGTGCCGCAGCCGCCGAAGGTCAAGGCGTTGATTTCGTTATTGGGCTGAAACTCGGCTCCCGCGTATTCGATGCGCACGTATTCCAGCGTTCCGCAGTCATGGGCTGCGTTGTTTCCGCCGTAGCGGGTATCGTCCGACGCCGTCAGACCTTCGATGTTGCCGAATCCGGTCGGCCAGTTGACGGGAGCGCTGCCGAGCAGGATGACGCCGCCCCAATCACCGGCTTTGCGCTGGCCAAAGGGCAGGGAACTGGTGAAGATGATCGGCCGGCTGCGCGTTCCCAAGGCGCGAATCTTTCCAGTCTGGGTGACGATGAGGGAAGAAGCCGGCTGGGAGCCCGGCTGGCCGATGATGAAGGTTCCCGGCTCAATCGTCAGGACGGCGTTGTTTCTGACAAACACCACGCCGGTCAAACGATAGGCTTTGGTATTGACGAGCGTTTGGTCGGCCTCGATGTTTCCCTGCAGCGTCTCAAAGCCGCTCACCACGCCGATTTTGAAGTAGGCCGTCTTGACCACGCGGTAACCCGTGAAATCGCGGATCTCGACGACCCAGGTGTGCATCCCCAGTTCGTTCGGCGCCGTGACATTGAAGGCCAGCGAGCCTCCGGGACCGATGATGGTGGCCTTGGTGGCGTCGAAAAGGTGGTTGATGCCGAACAAGTCCAGGTTCGTGCGGCCGTAAAAATCGGTCACCTCGGTGTTGTTGTTGGGGAAGTAGGTCCGAACGCCGGTCTGGTTGTTTTGGCGATACACGACCAGCGTATAGGGGTTGAGGTCGCCGTTGGTCTTGATGGTTCCTTTGAGCGTGATCTGCTCGCCCGGCGTGTAGACGTACTTGTCGGTCCAGATCCAAAACGCGACCTCGGGTGGCTGTTGCGTCAGCGCTTCCCTGTCCGTGTCAAACAGCGACAGCTCTTTTGCCTGGGTCACAAAAGACAGGCTGACCGCAACCATGCTTATAGCCACTACAATGGCGATCTTCTTCTTCATGGGCCTCCTTTTCTAAAAGAGTGAGATGGTTGGAAGTGAGGGACGTCCCAGTGCGAACCGCGATCGGAAACGGGGGAAGGCTAACAACGCCGCTTTGCAGCAGAATGAACTTCAGGTAACAGTGTCGTTAAATGGATTTGACTTCGATGTGTTCGATCTCAGGAGTGCAAACGGATTTCATCGGGTGATCGCCCGACATGTGTTCCCGGGTGTGGGTGTTATACTGAAGCCATGAGCTTTTGGATGACGATCAAGATTGCCCTGGTCGCCCTGAATCGAAACAAGATCCGATCCTTGCTGACGATGCTCGGCATCATCATCGGCGTCGCTGCCGTGATCGCCACCGTAAGCCTGGGTCAGGGCGCTCAACAACAGGTGCAGGAAGAAATCGCCTCGATGGGGACCGATACCTTGATGATTCGGAGCGGGAGTCGTCGTTCCTGGGGCATCCGGGCCGGCGCGGGCACCATGAATACCCTCATTCCTGAGGACTTTGAGGCCATCTTGCGGGAGTGCCCCACGGTCCGAGCCGTCAGTCCCAGTGCCCGCATCATGTCTCAGGTTGTCTTTGGGAATCAGAACTGGAATACCCGCATCGAGGGATATAACGAGCAATTTCCTGGGCTGCGAAACTGGCGGATCGCGATGGGCACATTCTTTGAGGCCGGCCACGTCAAAGTGGGAGCTCGCGTCGCCGTGCTCGGGCAGACGGTCTGGAACGAGCTTTTCGCAGGCAGCAATCCCATCGGCCATTTTATTCGCGTCCGAAACCTGCCTTTCCAGGTTGTTGGGGTCTTGGAGCGCAAGGGTTTCAACGCCTGGGGTCGCGATCAGGACGACACGATCATCGTTCCCTACACGACGGTTCAAAAGAAATTCCTGGGCAATGTGCAGTACGTGGATTCCGGGATCGTGGGGGCGGTGAGCGCTCGCGCAACCTATGCTGCCGAGCAACAGATCACGGCCTTGCTGCGCCAGCGTCACCGCCTCGGTCCAGGGACCGACAATGACTTCCGCGTGCGCAACCTGGGAGAAATTGCAGAGACTGCGGCCGAGACCAACCGAATCATGACGACGTTGCTGGGCAGCATCGCTGCCGTGTCACTGCTGGTGGGCGGAATCGGCATCATGAATATCATGTTGGTCGCCGTGACCGAGCGAACCCGCGAGATCGGGATCCGGATGGCGATCGGCGCCCGCCCCAACTCGGTCCGACTGCAGTTCTTGTCGGAGTCGGTGGTGCTGTGCCTGGTAGGAGGAATTCTCGGTCTGATATGTGGAGTGGGTACGGCCTCGGCAATGGCCCACTTTCTCGAGTGGCCGACTTCCATTGCACCGAACTTCATTCTCATTTCTGTCTTGTTTGCCACCAGCATCGGGATTGCGTTCGGGTACTATCCCGCTTCCAAGGCGGCAAGCTTGGATCCGATCGATGCGCTTCGCTACGAGTAGCTCAAGGCGAAGCGCCTGCCTGCACGGGCCTGGATGGGGCGAAGCCCTGTCCAAGCAAGCCCTCGGCTTGTCCATGTCAAGATCGGCTGGGTGGCTCGACGAACTAGCGAACGAGGCAGGAGTCAAACGGCAACGCCAACCGCACCTGGGAGCGCGGGCGTCTCGCCCGCACCTCATGCCGAAGGGGTGCCAGTTGCCGTGAATTGATGAAGCGTCGTGGCGAACGGTCTGCGACCGCTGCGGGGTCGGGGGATTGGATGAGGGACTCGTAATCCAGGGGTGGCGCGGCGGGCGCCACCCCTGGCTAAGGGTTGACGAGCCTTCGGCCGGTCAGCACGGGCTTCCAGCTCGGGGACGAGCCAACATGGCCGGGAGGAATGAGAGATAATGTCGATCTGGAACCTGTTCGGCGTGGATCAATTGCGCGAGAGTTCACCCTCCTCAGAGGCGGAGACCGAGAGCGTCCGGAAAATCATGACGGCTCTGGACCACATGGAAGCCGATCGGGCCCGCTTTCTGGCGGCGTTCGCTTATGTTCTGGGACGGGTTGCGCGTTCCGACCAGGAGTTCAGTGAAGAGGAAACCAGGATCATGGAGCGGATCGTCGCCGAGCGCGGACATCTGTCGGAGGAACAGGCTCGACTGGTGGTGCAGATCGCGCGGACGCAAAGCACCCTCTTCAGCGGAATCGAAGACTACGTAGTCACGCGTGAATTCAACCGGGTGGCAACACACGACCAGAAGCTGGATTTGATCGACTGCCTCTTCGCTGTCTCGGCCGCCAATCACTCGATTTCCTCGGTGGAAGACAGCACCATCCGTCAGATATCACGCGAGCTGAAGCTCAGGCATAAGGAGTTTATTGACGTCCGTCTGCGTTACCGTGACCATTTGGATGTGCTAAGAACAGAGTAAAAGGTTTCGCCCACATCCAGGCCTGGCTGTGCAGTGGCACTCGCCGCCTGTGCATTCCGCCTGGCAGATTCGTAGCGCTTCCCTCCAGCCTTTCACTCCCCAAGCAATCGCCTCTCCAAGCAAACCATTTCCCCCGGACCGGTCTATTCGAGAGAGTGACCTCGATCACAGCGAGCCCACCATCATGTTCGCCACGCGGGGGTGAGTCGGCTGGTCGTCCTACCCCTTCGCTCCGTCAGCCGGTTCGACTCCTCACTCTCCAATTCGCTTCGGACATTGGTTGAGGGCAGTTGGTCCAATTTGACTTGGGGTCCGCACAACATGTGCTAATATCTGCCTAGTTGGTGTGACTCAAGGTTCGAGGTTCCGGGTTGCGAATGGCTTTCTCGCCCTTGCCAACAGCTGCCGAAAGCCTGAGCCGAGGTGCTCGAAAAGGTGCTCAGTGGAAACGGCTTTCAGCTGCAGGCCGAATAGACGAGGACACGCAGAAGTTCATCTGATCGTCGCGTACTGTGTCAAAACCGGTTCCGATTCGTCTCGGAGTAAACACCACCCCCGGAGTATTGCAGCTTCATACATCCAGCACACTTTCTTCGACTCGAAAAAGTACAGGTAAAGCCTTGTGATCTTCGGAGAGCCACGTCATGAAAAACGTCATCTTAGTCCTGGCGCTCGGCGCGTTGAGTTGTGCCCAAGCGGTTGCCCAGGGATCGCAGAAAGAGACATCCGAGTTGCAGCCCCTGTCGAAAGCCGACAACCTGTTGCGCTATCTGGCTCCGGAACGCACTCCAGTTTTGCAGTCGGGATACCGCAATCCACACGACATGTGGATTCTTTATTCGCCATCCTTTAACTACTTGTCGTCGTCGGCCCAAACCTTTCTGCTCCACAAGTACGGCATTCTGCAGGGTGCCTCGATTCGTGACAAGGGCCTCCCACCAGCCGCGCTGTCACAGCGGACCCCGCTGACCCCGCCAGCCACGGCAGGGTTGCAGGAAGAGGATGGGCCTGGTCGGAACATCAAAATCAACTTGCCTTCCCTGGATCTGCTGCAGCGGGTGCAGAGCGAAACGACGAATGCGGTCCACGGCCAGAATATGGTGGTCGCCTTCAATGACACCAGCTTCGCGGGCTACGGGTCAAGTCTGGCGTACAGCCGGGACGGCGGGAAGAGCTGGCAGCACCTGCTGCCGCCACTCTACCCGTTTGGAGAATCCGGCGGAGATCCCATTCTGGCAGTGGGACCGGATGGGACCTTTTACTATGCCAACCTGGCCTTCAACGGCCAGGGAACTTCAACCATTGGGTTCACGCGGTCTTTGGACGGCGGCGCGACCTGGTCGGCACTGGTGGATGCGACGGCCAGTGTGAGCTCCGGTTTCGATTTTCAGGACAAAGATTGGATGGCTGTGGATAACACAACCAGTTCCTACCGCGGGACGATCTACATCGTCTGGACACGGTTTTCAGACGACACCTCCATTAACCTCGTGCGCTCGAGCGATGGCGGGAGAACCTGGTCCTCTTCAGTTCGGGTGGCCGGAGCAGCGTCAGAAGAACACGTCGTTCAGGGGGCCAACATCGGAATCGGTCCCAATGGCGAAGTCTACGTGGCTTATTTCGATTCGTCCTTGCCCGGCGTGGCCATGGCCAAATCTGTGGACGGTGGCAACTCCTTCTCCAGTCCCGTGATTGTTTATCGAGCGGACGAGCTGCAACTGTTTGAGGTGCTCTCCGGAGGATTCGATAACCCTCTGTTTCCCTCTGTGGCGGTCGACACGAGCAACGGACCTCACCGTGGAAGCGTCTATGTGGCTCTGAACCTGAGACCCTCCGCGGCCGACGACAGCGACGTCGTTCTCGTCCGTTCAGTCGACGGCGGGATGAACTGGTCGCCGCCGACTCGGATGAGCGACGACGCCACCACCACCGACCAGTTTCATCCAGCTGTGGGCGTGGCGGGGGATGGGACTTTGGTGGCCATGTGGTATGATCGGCGCAATGACCCCGTTAACAATGTCTTGCTGGATGTGTACGCGACCTGTTCGACGGATGGTGGAGCCACGTTCAGCCCGAACACACGGCTTACCTCCTCCAGTTGGCCTTTGATTCCGACGCCGTTTGGTCTCCGAAGGGGCTACCACGGCGACTACAATCAGCTCAGCTTTGGCCCTCTTGGAGTCCTTTTTACCTGGGCCGACGACCGCTCCGGAAAGGATCCCGATGTCTATTCGGCCATCCTTCCACTATCCTTCCTTCGAGTTCCGGCTCCCAACTTTTCTCTGTCTGTAGACCTGCCAGGGCGAGCCATTCTGGCGGGAACAGCCCGGAGCTTTCGAATTCGGGCCGAGGGATCCCTGGGCTTCCAGCAGTCCATCCAGCTGGAGGTTCCATCAGCGCCGCCGGGCTTGACGTTTCAGTTCTCGAGAGCCGCCATTGGGCCGGGAGAGGAAGCAATTCTGGACGTGCAGACCACAAGCTCGATGGCTCCGGGTAGCTATTCCATCGAAGTCGTTGGCCGGGCCGGACCCTTATCGCGCGGTGTCGTGATGCGCTTGATGATCGCCGATCCCTTGGAACTGAGCGCCTCTCCGACCGTGTACGGGGACCTCAAAGATGTACGCTTCGGCTTTCGAGCTGGAATTGACGCTGAAGGAGAGCTTCATGTCATCGCTGGAGGGGGTACGGACCGCTCGATGTCTTCCTTTCGATCCCTGGTCTACTCGCGATACAGAGGGACGCAACTCGTGCGCTCGGCTTTGGTGGTGGCTCCGGGGGAAGAGGCTCTTGAAATCTCGGAGGTCCAGATGGAGCTTGACGAGCAGGGATCGATCTTCCTTCTTTGGAGAGGAGTGAATCCCTCCGGAATCGCCAATCTCTATTTTTCGCGTTCCAGCGACGGAGGTTCGACATTTTCTGCTCCGACCGATTTGTCGCAGATACGGAGCAGACAGCAATTCGTATCTCAGGGGACCCTGGCGAAAGGACCCAATGGCCTCGTCGAAGTGCTCTATCACCTGACGGCCGGGACTCTCGATCAGTTCTATCTGGTGCGTTCGACGGACAGAGGAGCTTCTTTTGGGCAACGGGCCGCCATTCCAGTCAGTAATGACTTCTTTCTGTCCTCCCTTTCCCGAGCAGCCTTGGCCATTGGATCGGATGGAATGACTCATATCCTCTTCCGGGCGCTGGCGACGGCTGCAGATGGCTTGTACTATGTCCGTTCGGCCGATGGAGCGACGTTCGAGGCTCCCAGGCTGGCTGTTCACGAACCGCAAACTTCGTTCTTGTATCATCCGGCTCTGAGAGTCGCCCCTAACGGAGACCTCCATTTGGCGCTGGAGTTCTCTGACTATTCACTCAATCAACGGGAAATTTACTACGCCGCTTCAAAAGACGGAGGGAAGACCTTTTCTCCCCCAGTCAATGTTTCTCGGTTGTCGACTCAAGGCGGACAATCGTTCGATCCCTCTCTGGTGCTGGACGAAGACGGAAACCCTGCTGTGGCCTGGACGGCTCTGGTTGGGGGAATTCTCTTTCCGGGTGGCCGGGATACCTTCTTTGCCTATTCGCGCGACGGTGGAACAACGTTTTCCAAGGCGATCAACCTTGCCAACAACCTCGGACAGGCAGCGACGCTGCCGTTGACCCTTCCGGCTCCCGGAGGAGGAGTGATGGTCATTTGGGAGGACGAGACGTTGGGCAACAACCAGCTGATGGTCGTCGGCTTCAGCAAGGGTTTTCCGGCGCCAACTCCCGTTCCCGATTCGCCCTTGGAACTCTCGGCGAAAATCGTCACGGAAGGCGTCAAGCTGAGCTGGATCGGATCGCCCCGAGCCTCCGGGTACAGTATCAAACGGCGAGGGCCGAGCGAGAGCACCTTCTCGGTTCTGGCTGTGGGCGTCCACGACACGGAATACCTGGATTCTTCGGCGGCCGCAGGCTCCGCTTACGTGTACGTGGTTTCAGCGCTCTTGGCCGATCAGGAGAGTCCCAACTCCAACGAAGTGTCAGTCAGCCTGCCGGCTTGTACGTCGTGTCCGGCGTCGCCGCAAACCGTTGTCTATGCCTTGGCCACGGCTGCCAGATCTCCGGGCCTCGGCGGCACTTTCTTCACAACGGACCTTTGGCTAAGCAACCCTTCGGACTCTGAAGTGACCGTCGAAGCGGAATTTCTCGGCTCGCCACGCGGTTCGGTGGCTTCCATTCCGCTGGGGCCCCATCAAAGCCGATTTGTGGCCGACATCCTTTTCAACCTCTTCTCGATCGGGACAAACACGTTCGGCCCCGTTCGATTCAAAGCCAGCGGGCTGCGCGCTGACCGATGCGTCCTTGTTTCCCGGACTTCGACTCCGGCCGGCGACGGTTCCGGGGGAGGTTACGGACTCTCCTCCGAGGGACGTCGCTCCGAGTTGTCAGCCTCTTCCATTCTGTATTTGGCCGGCATTCCTCAGAACTCAGCCTTTCGAACCAACGTGGGATTGGTCAACCTCACCGACCAATCCGTCTCCTATTCCATTCGCTTGCTGGATCAAAAGGGTGGGTTCGTTTCCTCCACAGGTCCTTCTGGAGTGATCGGACCTCTATCGAGTCTGCAGTTCCCCCCTGGAGAACTGCTTGCGGGTGCCAGCCCCGACTATCCCGGCGTGACGGCCACTGTGACGACTTCGGCCGCTCAGGGGGTGTTGGCCTATGCGACCCCCATCGACAATCGGACCGGCGATGCTTCCTTCATTTATGCCGCGCCCCAAATCGAAGGGAAAACCAGTGGAACGGCCTATGTCCCGGTGATCACAAAAGTTGACGGCGCCTTCGGAACTCGTTGGTCTTCTCGGATGGCCGTCTTTAACCCCGGAACCATGCCGGTGACTCTGACCTTGCTTTGGCAGCAGCCCGAAACAGACAATCGTCAGGCTGTTGGCAAGATCCGGCAGATCGGCCCTAAAGAAACCTTGTTGGTATCGGATGCAATCACGGAATTGTTCGGACAAACCGGCGGCTATGGCGCCGTCAGGATTCACTGGACCTCGGAGTCAGGCCTGGCGCCCGTGTTGACCAGTGTTACCAGCACGCCGATCGCAGCCAGGGAAGGGACCTTCGGTCTTCAGGTGAACACCAGTGACTTGGTGGAAGCAGCCCGAAACGTGGCGGTGGCCGGGCTGCGGCAGGACGACCAGTTCCGCACCAATGTCGGTTACGTTAATGCCACTGCCGTCTTGCAGACGGTCCAATGCACTCTGAGAGACCCTTCCGGCAGCGTTGCGGCCACACGCCAGCTGGTGTTGCAGCCCTTCGACTACCAGCAATTGAACGTGGCGCAGCTGTTTTCCGGATTTGAGTTCCCGGCCGGAACGTCATTTACCCTGGAGGTGAAGGGGTCGGCTCCGTTGTTCATCTATGCCAGCCTGATCGACAACAGGACACAGGATCCGACGTTTCTTCCAGGGATCGCCCTTTCCGGAGAGTGACCTCCTACCCAGGAAGGGATTGCTGCCAAGGTGGCGGCGGGCGCACCGGGTCATTCAGCTCTGAGGATGACTCCACCAACAAACAGCTGGAATGAGTCTGGTATACGTCGGCGGTGATCGGCAAGATGTCGATCAATCGGCTCCCTTCTCTTAGGCTGCGCAGCGGCTGAGCGGATTCCTGGGCCTCAGGAGGAGAAGATCTTCTGGCTCTCCACCAATTGTGCGGTCTTGCTCTTGAACAATTCGGTCAATCCCAGGAAACGCTCAGCCGTCGCTCTGGTGACGACGTCGCGACAGAACAAAACGATGACGAGTATTTCTCCACCGGAGTAAGCTCCCCCGACCCCGAAAACACTCTTAACCTGATACTTGGAAACAAAGTCTTGGGCGGCGATGATCTTACGTCCCTGGTCATCGGTGGCTTTGGAGGCGTCTTCCACGAAGAATAAGCCGGCGGCGCTGCCGATGGTCTGCACCAGTGTCTTGGCATCGTGGCTGTCGACCCACGCCAGCGGTACACCCAGCTCCCGCAACAAACGGGAGATCATCGGGATGGCTCCAACGAACGATGCCGACATCAGCGGTATGCCCGCGTGCCCCTTGGATTTGCGCCGATCGCGCCACTCCTGTTCCTGACCGTGAGTTCCGACCAGCGACAACACCGGCGTGTTTGGCTTCATCTGGGAATCTGCGCCGGCGGATGCCGCAACCGTTCGAACAAAGCTCTGGTTGGCTACCGGCAGTGTTCCGAATGGGACAGTCATAAAAACCCGTGCGATCACGACCGATTCCTCGAACTGGCTGTGCAATGCCGCTGTCAAGGCTTGGGCGGATTCCTCGAGGAATTTCGCTTGCTGGGCTTTCGCCTCGATCCGCGACCAGGTGTCGGTGAGGATGGTAGAGGTGGCTTTATCTATGGTCATGGTGCTTTCTCCTTTTCCTATTGGGTTACGAATGAAGGATGAAGTAAAGAACCCTAACTGGATCGGACGTTCGCTTCGAGCGGATGGGCCGATGAGTGACCAGCCCGTCGGGGTCTGCAGGGGGATGGGGAACTAACCAGGGGCGTCGCAGAGATGCGGGAATCGCTTGGGGTTCATTCGGGTAACAGGGCAGTAACGATTTACGAGGTGCTCACCGGCCAGCCAGTCGACAAAACCGTGGCAGGTCGCTCCCCGCGATAGGACTCGAACAGCCGGTATCGAAGAACTCGGTGGGCTGTGCTGGTCCTCTGAAGTCGTCCATGCCTTTCATCATCGGAGATCGGGGCGGCCTCCTTTCTGGTGCCTGCAAAACGACACGACTTGTTCGGAATGGTTTCAGTATATAGTGGTCCGCGGGATGTCGCAACCCGAGGGGACTTTCGCTATCGCTCCTGTGCGCAAAGATGCGCAGCCGCAACGATGCACCAGGACAAGGACTCGCGGAGTCTCTGCCGCTCGTCCGACTGCAGCTCGGGAAAGGGTGGGGGGCTTACGGACTTTGCCCTGGTTATCGAAAAGCATTAGCGTTGGATCGAAAGCGGAGTTTTATTTTGGAGGTTGGAAGGGTATGGCGGTCTGCGGCTGCCGTTGCCGTTGGGTTAACGGCTTCCTGACGATTCTTCCGTGCGTGCCATTTCATGTCCGTTCAATTCTTTGATCATCTGGAAGGGTAGCATCCGGGGGCAGGAGTTACGTCATGAAACGAAGAGAATTTGGTCACAAACTGGTAAGTGGGGCCCTGGGGACTTCCATGGCGGGTTGCTGTGTTCCTGAACTCGTTTCAGCTCAGTCGCCACATCCGGCTGGAAAGAACACGCGGATGCATGTGGGTGGCGACTACCACAGCGTTGCGGGTCCTGGAATCACATCCAGAGAGAATCTGGAATTCAACTTACGCCACGGTGTGAAGCATCTCACGGTGTTGGCAAAGAAGCGCTCCGATGGCGACGGCTGGGACCTGGATGAGCTCAGGAGGATGAAAGACGATTGCGACCGGCACGGTGTCATTCTCGAAGCGATCAGGATGGAGGCGGATTACATCAAGCTTCAGAGCGGCCCCGAGCGTGAACGGGAGCTGGACCGAATCAGGCGCAACATCCAGAAAGCCGCACTCATCGGGGTCAAGATCGTCACCTATCATTGGACGGTCATCCCTATCCAAAGGAACCGGCAGGTGACAGGCCGGGGCAATGCCCGCTATGCCGGTTTTGAACTCCAGGAGAATTGGCGGCAATTGCCTGTTGGCGAATCAGGCCGGGTCCCTTCCGAAGACTACTGGGAACGGATCGCCACCTTTCTTGAGAACGTGATTCCCGTGGCGAGCCAACACGACGTGAAAATGGCTTGCCACCCTTATGATCCTCCAGGGCTGCCTTTAGGCTATCTGGGAGTTGACAACTGGGATTCCCCATCCATCTTCGAGGCCATCAAACGGTACGAGTCGATTGTCGAGAGTTCCTACAACGGTTTTCAATTGTGCTTGGGCACGACTGCCGAGGGCTTGACAAGGCCCAGTGTGGAGGTGCTGCCCATCGTTCAATATCTGGGAGAGCGGAATAAGATCCATCAGATCCACATGCGCAACATTCGTGGGGGGCTGCACCGTTTCGAAGAGGTCTATCCGGACGAGGGAGAGATGGATTTCTTCCAGATCATGCGAATTCTTCGAGACGTGCAGTATTCCGGTTCAATTTGCCCCGATCACATGCCGCGCCATCCCGACGATTCGGCCGGCCTCCAGGCCTTTGCCTTTGCTTACGGCTATCTGCAGGCCCTGATTCAGGCAGTGAATTCGGAGGTCCCGGGCTGAAGGACTGGAGGGAGGTTCCCGCCGGGCGGGATGGGGCCCGGCGATCCTATTGCACCTTGGGATCTGACAAAAGCCTCCCGAAGGAGGCACCCTGAGCCATCCTGGCAGACTTGGCTTTGCCCGGTTCAGTCCGTGGAATGGCGTTCGTCTTGGTCCCGGTGTCGATACTCCCTTCAAATCTGGCGCCGTCGACGATGGAGATTCGCGGGCATCTGATGTTGGCCTCCACGTTTCCGGACAGCCTGATTTCCACCATCTCGCTGGCAAAGATGTTTCCCTTCACGCGGCCGGCGATAATCACGCTCTTGGCGCAGATTTCCGCTGCGACGTTCCCCTGCGGACCGATCCAAAGATTATGGTCTCCGAGTTCGATCCGGCCTTCCACGCAGCCTTCGATGGTCAGGTCCTCTTCAACCGTGATTTCTCCCCTTATCGAAACCGATTCCTTGACGTTGGCGGTGACGGGCATGTGCATCCAGTTATCCGATCCACAGGTGGAGCAAACCAGATTCCCGAATATCGACTGAGACAAGGTGCGAGTGGCATCGCAATCGGCGCACAACACAACGCGATCTTCCAGGGACCTTCTGACACTCGGCTGGTCAGTCATCGCCCACCTCTCTGTTGTTTGAACCCAAAACCAATGTTACTCCCGATTTCGAACAGGAATCCAGTCGTCGAAGCACGGCAGTGACCGAATTCACTGCACGAGAACGGGCACGGCCCAAGATTTTCAAACATTTGTCCAACCTGCCCTCAGTTACAACGAAGTCTTTCGATTCGGATCGTTGGTGCCGACGTCAAGGGCGGCCTTGGATGTTCAGCGCCGGTTCAAAGTTCAACTCCTGCCCACCTGAGTCTCGCACCTAGCCGGAAGGTCAATGGTTGCCGATTGCCTTTTTTGGGAATCCTGCTACTGCAGAGTGTCTACCTTCTCGGTAGCTCAGCAGCCCGGTAAAACCCTCATGCACTGTCAATACGTTGACGATAATGAACATCAACCCGAACAGGGAGGGATGCTTCTTGGCAGGACGATTGCTGGGGCTAGGCCTGTTCTGTCCAATCAACCTAATGACTTCAGATCACCAATCCCAAACAACGAAGGAGCCTTTGCATGGTCACAATGATTAAACGGCGCTGGACGGCGGTTTGGCTGGTTGTCGTGGCTGTTTGTGCCCCGGCGGCTGGTTACGCCGGGCATTCGTGGGGCAATTACCACTGGGCGCGCACGAGCAATCCGTTCACGTTGAAACTTGGCGACAACGTGTCGAACACCTGGGATGCTTATCTGGCAACAACCTCGTCGGACTGGAGCGTGTCGTCCGTCCTGGACACCTCTATCGTCAGAGGCGCCTCGAAGCCAAGAAATTGCCGGCCCACCAGCGGGCAGGTTGAGGTTTGCAGCTCCACTTACGGCAACACCGGTTGGCTGGGTGTCGCTCAAATCTGGGCAAGCGGCAGTCACATTACCCAGGGTACCGTCAGGGTCAACGACACCTATTTCAACACGCCGACATATAACACTCCTGCCTGGCGGAATCTGGTGATGTGCCAGGAAGTGGGCCACACACTCGGACTCGACCACCAAGACGAGAACTTCGGCAATGCGCCCTTGGGAAGCTGCATGGATTACTCGAGTAATCCGGAGCCGAATCAGCACCCGAACGCGCACGATTATGCGCAGCTGGAATCGATCTACGGGCACTTAGACAGCACTAACACCGTCAATCAGCTCACCAGCCGGCATCAAATGCCTCCGGCCATGAACGACATCGACTTTGCTACTCCGGCCCAGTGGGGCAAGCTAATCCGGCGTTCACAGGCAGGGCGGACAGAGCTTTACGAACTGGACTTTGGACGCGGCCACAAGGTCTTTACGTTCGTGATTTGGGCCTCTCAAGAAGATCGTTAGTGATTGACTGACTCACTCTGACTCCGGCGGGGCCCTGGTCCCGCCGCTTTACTTTTTCCCATACGCAAAACACCGCTCTGCTGCAGGTAAGGGAGAGGAGGAGTTCAACCCATCCACTCCCTCCCCTCGCAGGTTCTGGTTTTGGAGAAGGCGACAGAATTCCCTCAGGTCCCACGCTCAACTCATTGGTGGGGACCGTCAGGCGGCCTTGGCATGGGCGGAGAAGATGGCCTTCCAGGGCGACCTTCTGCACCGGTAGCTTTCCACGTTAGTCATGACAAGCGCTCTGCACTGCTGCAATCAGTGCGCCTGGAACGAATGGCTTGTGGAGGGTCGCTTTGACTCCTAGAAGTTTCGCGATCTTGAGGAATTGACCCTCGAACGCTCCGGACATCGCTACCAGCTTCAGGTCTGGATTGGATTCCCTTAGCCGGCGGATCAATTCCAGTCCCTCGAAGTCAGGCATAACAAGATCTGTCAGAACCAGGTCCAGGTGAACGGTGCCCACGAGCGAAACGGCCTCTTTTCCGCTACACGCCTCGATGACCGTGTAGCCTGCCTTTTCCAAGACCTTGCGGGCAAAAGCACGAACTTGCTGCTCGTCTTCGACAACGAGGATCGACAGTGCCACGATGATCCCTCCGAAACCAGCCAACGGTCCGAACCGCGTGGCCGGCAAAAAGGTGAAGAACCGGAACACCATCTATGGTTGAAGCAGGCTGCGCTGTTGACCCAGGGGCAAATGCTTAGGCTGATCCTAACATGGGCGTGCTGAACCTGGCAAAGCCGATCGAGTAGAGCTCAGGGAGCAACACTGAATACGGACTGACTCAAGCGGCCTGAGGTGTGGCCTCCGACTCAGTTCTTTTCATGTTTTCGTCTCTCAGCGTGAGCCCAAACAAGACCTCTTCGCATGAGGGTTCCCGCGCGGACGGGACGACGCGGAAGCACCCGATGTTTGGGAAGAGAGAAGAAACAGGGCTCCCCATCGCTGCGTAGGCTCGATAGGCTCGAGGGCGGTCTTTACAAGGACTTGGGGCCGTGTTAACTTAAGCGGCGTTTCGGTGGGGAGTTCGAGGCGTTCAGTTGACTATTCAGACCGCCGAAGCACCCGAAGTTCTCAATCCGCAGTTCCCCAGTGGCTGTGAGTCCTTCATGCGCCCGTAGCTCAGTTGGATAGAGCGTCTGACTACGAATCAGAAGGCCGGGAGTTCGAATCTCTCCGGGCGCACCAATCTAATACAAGGCTCAACAAGCCCGCCGCAAAATGTGTCGCCCGATGGGCCGGGCAACGAGGGGAAAGCCGGTGAAAGAAAGGGAATTGCATTTCCAATCGGCCGAGGCGACCGCAACGGCAGAAGAAATCCCGGAGCCGCAACCGGAATCCAGCCTATTTTCGTTAGCGTGTTGCGCTTCAATTCAATCCTAGGAGCCTTAACCGCTCATCGCCCGGCCTCCAGGACGTGCGAGGAATCTGTCGTACTCCAATGAATCGTCGCTCACAGCGCAGAGAGATCGAGGTCCGTCACTCCCAGAGCCACTCCACCAAATGACTGTGTGGAGCCATGCTCGATCACTGCAGCGAGGCGCTGGCACGTGGCTGACAGGCGTTGCGGCTGCCCTTTGTTCATAGCCTGGTTCAGGATCTTCAAACTATCGAGATACATCGAGCTTTGGTCATGGATGACTAACTTGTTGAGTGTGTCTTGCGCTTCAGCGGCCTGTCCCTGCTGGAGCTGGGCACAAACTAGCCTCTTCAGGCTGGGTGCCAGTTTTTCACGGTCGTTGGAGCGAATCAGCAGCGTGGTCATGATCTTCAGCACTCGGACATTGCCCGGCTCAAGGTCTAGCAGCCCTTCCAGCATCAGCCCAAACATCGCTTCCTGGCGAACCTGAATGACAGGCTCAAACATTGCCTCAACCAGTTCCAAGCAGCCTGCCATGTTTCTTGCTTCGATCAACTTCTGGAGTAGCCGGATACCGAGGGGATGGATTTGGGGGTTCCGGCCAATCACCTTGATCACATGATGCCTGGCCGCTTCCAAATGCTGGCCATCAGCGAGAAGTTCCCCCACAATGACCTCTAATTCCAGGTCGTGATCGAGAGGAAGCGTTCCCAGATATTCAAGTCCCCGGTTAACGAGGCTGGTTTGCCCCAACACCGGAAAGAATGCCTTTAGAAACGTCTGACTCCTTGGCTTGAGTGTCAAGATTTTCTCGGCGACAGTCTGAGCCGCATCCAATTGTCCCTTGCCCAGCAGAAGCTTGGCGCTCTGGAGGTAGGCATCACAGGCTTCCTCGATCCTGCCGCCGCGTTCCAATTGTTGCGCGTAAAGATGCTGGGTCTCGCAGCAATTCGGATCAAGGGAGCAAAGCCGCTGGAAGATCTCGGTGGCTTTTTCGTATTCGCCGGCACGAAGCTTCTGGTCCGCCAAAGCCCTGTACTGAAGCTTCGCATTGGCCATCTGACCCAACTCCACATAGAGTTGTGCCAACCGTTCCGAGATGGAACTCCATTCGGGTTTGAGGTTGAGGACCTTCTTGTAGGCAGCCACCGCTCGGGTTGGA
>JBFMEW010000062.1:0-21676 GCA_040753175.1 Acidobacteriota bacterium
TCCACCCTGACTTCAACCGACGCGCTAATCTGAAGCTTTGCTACCTCTTGGATGACACGGCGCTTCAGCGATTCCTGGTTCCGAACCTCGATCATGCAAAACTTCCTCCAGCAAGACGCCCCTGGTTAGATTCCCTTCTCTAAAGTAAGAGTACGCCTGCTAGATATTGTGTCCCAAGCACAAAAGTACGCAGGATATAGGGTTATGTCAATAGAAAATCCAATCAGGACGAGTGGCGCGAAAGCCCCCCGCAGAGCAGGCAGTGGAGCCATCGTCGGAGGGAGTGCCAAGGAGTTTCACCAATGCGACGGCGGCCCCGCCTTACGGCGCCCAAAGAGAGTGGTGGCCATGCTTCCGAGCAACACTCCTACAATAACGGTAAAGGCCACCCAGAAAATCAGTTGGGGCACCACCGCAATCTGCAGATACTTCGGCCAGAAGCTCATCTCGGGGAATCCCGGAGGCAGTGCGTCGTAGTGGGTTCCCCAGCTGCCCCGGATGGCGAAAAACATGACGATGGCCACCGGAATTCGGGCCGCGTATCCATACATCAACAGGGTCTTGGACAGCGCTGACCAGGCCTTGAATGGCAACGCCGTCGCGGCTACCATAAGGAGAAGCCCAACGGCTTGTTTTCCAGGAAACTGAACTTGAGGCGCGATAGCCACCAAGGAACCTGCCGCCAGAATGAGGACACTGAGGACTGCCAGGCCATTGGCTTTCCCCACTCCCACCGGTCCTTCTCCGGCTCTGGATAATTTGAGGGCGAAATAGATCCCGAAGATCGGCACCAACCACGTGATGCCCACCAGCGCGCCACCGCCGCCTGCGGCGGGATTAAACAGCGCAGGCCACCAATGCCGGACTTCGCCCACGAGCCGCATCAGTGTCACCAAGAGCGTGATGGCACTCGGAACGACAATGAGGCGCGTGAGAGGTATTGCGTTTAGCGCCGGGAGAGTCATACCAGCCTCCTTCTTTACAAACGAAGATCATACCGATTGCCCATCGCGGCGAACTCACAAGCTCGCACGGGTGTTCACCGCGTATCGGTCCATATCGTCCGTGGTCCGAAGGCGGTGGAGGAGATCCAAAATCTCTTGATCAATTTTCGAGATCGCAGTAAAACCCATGCACCTTGCATCGTAGCAGTTTACCATGCCGGCTGCGTCGACGAGCCCGTCAAACCTGAGCCTGCCGAGGTAGATCAGTTTCAGTTAAGGTGCCTCTGGTGCCTACCCTGTGCAGCTTGAAAGCCAACCCTAATAGATCTTAGGGTTGCGGCGCCAAGCTCTCAAATGGAATCACGAGAGGTGCCACGACCGCCAGTGATGTTAATCCCTTTGTTGATTCTTTCGTCCCTCAATGCTGCAAGACTGCGAACCAAGGAGTTCCTGGTTGAATTCCTCGCGCCTGACCTGATTCGCAACCATGCAACAGTGTTTCATTTCAGGAGACACCCCCAAAGGAGCCCTCGGATTTCCTCAATCGTCGTGAAGATCTGAGTTTGCTATTGAATTCTAGCCGGAGAGGAGAGGGATTTCGGGTCAAACAAACTGAGTTCCCGACGCCGAAAGACGCCATCTATTTGAGGCGCGAGGGCAAAATCCGACCCTGATGATCTCTAACTTATCCCTTCAATCACCAACTGGCAATGAGTGAGATCGAAAGAATCCTGGAGGAGTCTCACCGGCAAGTGGTGCAGATTTTGATCCAGGGCGAGTTGATTCACGACAAGCGAACGAAAACCCAGCGCCCACCGGCCGGACCGGACCGTTAAAGAGGCAGTCGGCGGAACGAGAATTGACCCAGCGGGCCGAGCGGCCCAACTCGCGGAAGCTTCCGGGTCCGAGCGACTTCCAGCAATTCCTAGTCTGGACTTGGAAGACCCCTGAGGATAAGGCGCCTGTCGTCTTGATCAAATCATCGGACCGTGGTCGGAACCTCCGATTGGCATCTCGGCCCACTGGCCACGAGTAGCTCTTCATTCTTGGACTTTTTCAGGCTGATGAGTCGGAGATAGTCAAGGGTTGTCGGTTCCTCTTGGCCTGCTCTCATTGAGCGCTGTGAGCCGGGGAAGCCCGCTATGCGTCCGGGCTCGCTAAGCACTCGGCCCGCCAGCAACCAGCTGCTGTCAGGCTCGACTGCCTGTTACGCGGCCCTGCTTCCCTTTGGCTCTCCGCTCGGTTTCCTCCTGCCGTTTTCTGTGGTCCGCAGTTCTGGGGCGAAGGACCACAAAAAACAACAGAGAGGAACCCAAAATGAAAATCGAGCAAGCCAAGCAACTCACCGATCAAGCCTTGGACCAACTGATTCAGGCACTGGAAGCCGGAAAGAGCGAAGTCCTCAAAGCCTACCTGGCTACCATGAGCCGCTTCCGTCGGTACTCCTGGGGCAACCTGCTTCTGATCGCACTCCAGATGCCCTCCGCCTCCCGGGTGGCAGGATTCCATACCTGGAAGTCGCTGCGCAGATTCGTCAAGAAGGGCGAAAAAGGCATCATGATCCTGGCCCCGATCGTGGTCAAACGACGGGCCGATCAGGGTGTCACCGCCGCCGAGGACGGTGTTTCGGCAGCAGATCGAGCACTGGTCGGCTTCCGCCCGGTCTATGTCTGGGATCAATCGCAAACGGATGGAGAACCGCTCTCAGAGTTCGCTGAGGTGACCGGCGATCCGGGCCGATACAGCGATCGTCTCAAGAGCTACGTCCAGCAGCTCGGCATTGCGCTCGAATATTCCTCCGACATCGCTCCAGCCAAGGGCGTGTCCCATGGTGGCAAGATCACTCTGCTTCCTGACCTGTCACCGGCCGAGACCTTCTCGACCTTGGCTCATGAGCTCAGTCATGAGCTCCTGCACCGCTCGGACCGTCGCGCACAAACCACTCGCACCAGCCGCGAGACCGAGGCTGAAGCCGTGGCGTTCGTGGTCTCGACCGCCGTCGGTCTGGAGCTCTCAAGCAGCTCCTCGGACTATATTCAGCTCTGGCAGGGTGACAAGCAGCTGCTGATCGAGTCACTTCATTTCGTTCAGCAGGCCGCTTCCCAGATCCTCACGGCCATCTCTCCTGGCGAATAGCCAGGACGTCTGTGGCCGGCCCTTCGGGGCACTTTCCCTCTCTCCCCACACGCCCGCCCCTCAGGCACGCATCGCGTTGTCCAGGCAGTTTGCCAAAAGCGCAAACACCCTTTCCAACGCTCAAAGCGGCGTGCTGGCTGGGCCAGCAAAAGCCTGGATCCGCTCGCTCCTTCCGTTCCAGATCCGGTCCGCGCGCACCATTTTCTGAACATCATGCGGCCGCGTGCTGACCGGTCTTTCACTTCATCCGCTTCGCTTGTCCCAGACCTTTGCCTCAGCAGCCCAGCCCCCTCTTTTGGGATCCCAACTTCACTTTCGGTGGAACCAGCGTTGATGCAGGTCTGAGCTGCACATTTCAAAGGTGCCTGGTCATCGCCTGCGGACCGGCAACACTTGGCAGGCCCTTTGATCAACTCAGCTACTATTCTTGTCTTGATTCAACCCTAGTTCCTTACTTCTTTGAGTTCTTTCCCTGTCTCGATGTCCTAAAATCAGAGCCTCTTCTGTCATTCGCCTGATTCTGGTCAGGAGAAATTAACGCAGGTGAGCGATCCGGCGTGATTCCATTCCTCGTCACGCCTTACCAACCTCGGCCTTCGGTTTGGCTTTCGCGGCAGCCTTCACCTTGGCCCAACGTCTCTTCTGGGCCTCGACAATGTTCTTCAGGCCTTGGGCAGAAATCTTGGCCTTGGGTCGTTGCGCTCTTTTCGCCTTCTTGCTCTGCGGTGTCGTAACCTTCGAGCTTCTGAGGGATGTGAACCGTGACTTTGGTTTCGGCACCAAACCACTGTCCACCACCGCCTCTAATGCCGAAATCGCTCGCGTCAACTTCTCCAACTCTGCATCCATTGCCGCCTGCTCTTTCTTCATGCCTTCCAAGGTCTGCTTGTAGTTGAACATTCCACGGCTCCTTTAATCCTCAGGTATCTTTGGCTGCAAGTGAGGCGCTTGATTCTACCAGAAACCCACCAACGCAGAACCCCAACAAAAATGAACTTCAAGCGGTCGCTCGATTTGTCTGAACACGTTGGGCCTTGGAGGCACCTGGTTGGTCCGGTACCGTCGTCTCAGATCAAGGGCCGCCTTGGTCTGGTACCTATTTCACGAATCGACTCCCTTCATTGAGTCGTCTCTCTTGGTCTTGGGGGTAATGCCCCTCCGGCTTCACCCCCGCTGGCTTCGCTGGTTCCACCTCAGAGACACGGTTCAATCCAATGCTGAAGTCGTGGCGTTCGTGGTCTCGACCGCCGTGGGTCTGGAGCTCTCAAGCAGTTCCTCGGACTACGTTCAGCTCTGACAGGGTGGCAAGCTGCTGCTGGTCGAGTCGCTTCATTTCGTTCAGCAAACCGCCTCCCAGATCCTCAGCGCAATCACTCCTGGCGAGTAGCCAGGATACTTTTGAGACATGCGCGGTGGGCACCTTCTCTCTTTCCCCGCACGCCCACCCCTCTCGCGCCAACGCGTTGCTCAGGCAGTTTGCCAAAAGCGTAAACACCCTCTCCAACGCTCAAAGCAGCGTGCTGGCTGGGCCAGCAAAAGCCTGGATCCGCTCGCTCCTTCAGTTCCAGATCCGGTCCGCGCGCAAGTTACCTATGCGGTAGAAACTGTCGACCAGTCTTCGATCAGTTGGCTCCGAGCTCTTTCCACGCCAGGAATCATAGAGTCGCTTTTCAGTAATATCTCGACATAGTTGGAATCCCAGGCATCACAATCAGAGGCAGGACTGAGTATCCTGCGCACAGGTCTACATCCTGCGGTACTGGGTCTCCAACTGCCTCTGGAAACTGCTGATCGAGGGATTGGTGCCGAGTACATTATCGACAGCTGGAAAAAGGATCAGGGCACGATAAGTCTCGATCCTCCTGATGCAATTACCCGCGCTAGTAGTTTGTTAGAGGGTGTCTCCACTCACATTCTTCAACGGAGGCGCATAGAGTTGCCAGGAGACAAAGGTATAGGGCCTTTGCTGAATCAAACGCTGAAAGTGCTCAAGCTAAGCCCCGAGCCACAATCCTCAGAAGATCTGCGGAAAATCATGTCAGGCACGATTTCCGTGGTAACAGGTGTCGGAGCTCTCAGGACGCATGCGGGTACCGCCCATGGAACTGGTCCTGACCGACTAGCGCTTACAAATGATCAGGCCAGGCTCGCGGTCAACGCTGCTGGGGCTGCTGCGAGCTACCTTATGGAAACTTTGCTTCATGAAGAAGAGCGCGAGCTTCAGTAGAGCAGGTAGACTGACTCCGCTCTTAACCCTCTGGGTTCTTTCAAGAAAGAGGGGATGGGCCGCTGCGGCAAAGGCCCTGGGACAAGCGAGGCGGATGAAGTGAGAGACCGGTCAGCACGCGGCCGCATGATATTTCCAATATGGGCTGTGGCATGCGACATTAATGCCGCCGAGCGCTTCTGAAATACGGACCGCGGGATCTTTGAACGCTTTGCGGAGTTCAGTGTCAGAGCGAGCTTGCTTGGTCGCGAGCGCTCTAATTCTCTCGATGACATCTTCCATACCTGGCTCCAGAACGTGGGCCTCAGAACATCGAGGCGCAATTTAGCTGGCTGATCTCGCCTGCGCCATGGCTCGACCGGCCCAATTGTGCACTTCAAGTGGTAGATTCATGGCCTTCGATGCGGGCCAGCAGGAGTTCCAATTTATGATTGTCGCGGTCGATATTCTTTTGAAGTTGGCGTGCTCCAACGTCAACAGGCACATATTGAATCGACGTAGGGTTCTGCATGAAATCGTCTGCGGAGCCTGAAGATCCTGAAACCTGCCTGATCAAATTCCCGGCTCTCTTTCGCCACTCAATATATTCGTCGTGTAGCTGTGCCAGGCGAGAATCTGTATGGGCAACAGCCGCACGCTCACGGAGCTTTCTCGCGAGATTGATTTCTGCCTCCACCTCCTTGGTTTCTCCGTTTATCAAGCCCATCGACTTATTCGACTCCACTCCAGCACCGCTCCTGAATGAGCGCACGAAGCGGGTCAGGTGTTTTCGTACGGTCCGCTCAAACTCGTCAACCCCGTTGTAGTTCCACCAAAAACCCTCTTGAGGAAAATCTCGCTTGAACTGAAGAACTCGGCTCCACTGGTCCGTCTCCTCTGGAGAGCCAGGTGTGTAAGCTTGTTGATTGAAGTACACCATTATCTGAGGCGTGCGTTTCTGCTTCCACGCCTCATACGCGCGACGTAATTCGTGTTCTGTTCCGGATTGAGCAGTACTGACCGGGGTACCGAATCGTTTCCAGAAAATGCCAATGACAACATCGCATTCCTCAATATCCAAGGCAGCATCGACCAGACCTTGGGGGCCTTCGACATGAAAACCAGGATACGCATCCGTTTCCCAGCGCGACAACTCCAGCCGAAGGCCCAGATGCCCTGCAATACCGTCGTTGATTTCTTCGAGAATCGAAGGCAAGCGATCGCGCTCCTCCTGGACGTCGCTTGGCGAAGCAGCGACGATTCGGATTATGTCCACCTGTTGTTTACGAGAACTTGTCGCAACAGTCCGGTTGCCAGAAGGGATAGAGCTTTTCTTGCTTGTTTGTGGCTCGTAGTCGCCTGGACTTCTCAACATTTCCTCTCCGCTCGCCGCATACTCACCGAATAACTTGATCACCTGGTTGGCTTCCAGCACTTGCGCATTTCGAAGCAAGCACCCGAGATCCACCCCCAAGTATTTTGCGTCCCAAGGGTCCGCAATCCAGACACGAGTGAGCTTGTTCCCTTGCTTGAATCCAAGCCAGTAGACTTTTTCGGCCAAAAACTGACGCACATCGTCATCTGAAACCGGAGCGACAGCTTCGTGAGATCCCTGTACTTTGATCTCTGTCAGTGTGTCAGGGAGATTATCCTTTGACGCAAGGTGGAGTTCGCCACGGTCGACGCGGCGGCGGACAGAATTGATGACCAACAACTCTCGAAGAAACGGGTCATGGTTCAGCTGTTCGTGCTTCTCCAATTGATATGTAATGATCGCTGCACACTGGGCAACTAATCCCGTTCGAAGGTTTCGAACGTCGACTCGTACGAAACTGGCAGCACGAGGGTGCAACGATTGAATGGGCCATTCAATCGCGATTTCGACGGGTTCATGGGAGAGGCAATAGAAGATGTCCGGAGCGACGTTTCTGATCCTTCCTTTAACGGATTGGATATAGCGTGCTAGGGTCTCCCGATGACTTTTGGTCGCCCTCAAGTCTTCAAGGAACTCGTCGCTCAGAACAAAGGACATTCTGTTCGCTCCGGCGCTGACCTCAACAGACACGGCTGATCGGTCAAAGAGGCGTTGCAAAGTCGGTGGATCGAGTCTTGCTTCAGTTATTGTGGCTTTCAATATTTCCACACCAGCTTCGTAATCGTTCTGATTTGTCGCTATCGGGTCTTGATCCTTAGCCTTCGAAGCCAGTCGCAGGTCAGATGACCCGCTCGATGAAGAATCTAGCGCCCCTAGCTGTGAGGCTTTCACGCGACCTGCATGAGTCAATTCGGGCGGGCAATTGCCCTGCTGAGTGACATACCCTTTTCCGACAAAGAAGTCCGAAAGACCCCAGAATGATTCCTCTGAGATGCAGTTTGATGTTGCGAATTTGGAAACATCGAAATAACTGCCTCCGCGATCGGTCTCTTCGTGAAGCATCAGCGCCGCCAGCAGGCGATTTCTTAGTTCGCGATTTTTCTGGATTACTTCCGGGGGTACGAGATTTTCGCTTTCTAAGATTTCAACGCCCAAGGTCGTCAACCCTACAAGCTGAATACTGCGAAATGCGATCACACCCTCATCTACCATTCGACGAGTAGCAAGATCCACGCTGCCAAGGCTGACCTCACACTCCTTGCTGAATTCAACGACATTCAGCTCTCGCCGTTCAGGCCAGCGTTCGTAAAGACGTCCTAATATTTCCTTTCGAATCTGCTCAACAGTGGCTTCCATGGCGCCAGGCACTACCTCTATCGCAACTGCCATCCTTCGTTGATCTCGCCGAGGACTTTTGAAACCTCGGCAGCAATATCCTTCGGCGGCTGTTTCTGACCATCGCCCAACTCGACTTCTACTCGGAACCGCATCGGCACCTTGGATTTCGTTTTGATCTCTAGTAGTTTTGGCATCGACTCGCCCAGATCCTGGATCTGTGAGGGTTCGAGATATGCAGCTGCCACCAAATTTGGGCCCCTCGTTTCTTTCGTTTTCTTGTCGCTGTCGCTCGCTTTGGCCACTCCCAGTCGCACAGACTGAGCTGCCGGAAAATCACACGGCCATTTGTCGGAACCTTCGATCAATTCGATAAAACGCGCCTGAAGGGAAGCAGTAATTACATCGCGAACTGTCTTCCACGGGAGGACCTTGCCAGCTTTTTGTGACAGCGCAGATGAAATCGCTAATGCAGTCGTTTGCTCATATTGCCAGGCGGAAGGCAGGTTCTCCGGCAAAATCTCGGCTGCTGGAATGATGTCGGGAGGTGAGGAGAGTTTCGCCAATGGAGTTAGAACTCCAGCAGGAATGGTTTCACCAAGTATGCTGGCTGGACCCGATAACAACCAGACTGAACCGCGTTCAACCGCAATGGCAGTCGCCTTTTCGACCACTTGCTGGGTTGCCTGCGGGATCTGAACGGGTTCCTGATAGCCACCCCGATCGATGTGAATGACCTTGCCGCCTGAAAAATAATCGATGACATCCTGGACGGAAATCTCGACGCCCTGCCACAGTCCGGGCAAAGTGCCAGGCGGCAAAAGGGCTGGGGATAGTTCGCCTAACTGTGCCGCCTTCGGTAACACCAGTTCCAGCGCTGGATCCTTCAGAGCTGTATCATCTGGCCGTGAGCGCCACCAGGTCCGAAATGACCCGTCGGGCCGGGTCAGGCGAAGAATAAAGGATCCTTGTTCGCAGCCGCCCACCAGTGTCTCGACAATCGCCTCTGCCTTCAGCATCTTTGGCAAATGCGGCAGCTGGGCGAAGGCTCCTGCCAGGTCTTTCACACGACGGCTGGTTTCGCCAGCTTTCCACAGATCATAGGGTCCTCCGGGAAGCAACGCCTCGGCCGTTACTGCCGTGTCCTGAATGCGTGCCCGTTTGTCATCTTTAATCGTGGTGAAGTGCGGATCATCAGTCACAGTGATTTTGAACGCCTGCACTTCATTCTTCTCCGAGACCGTGACCACAGTACTGTAAGCCTGCCTTATCGATTCCGGTATGCGTCCCTTGGCTCTCTCAATGTTCATCAGCAGCGTCTGCATACGGGCCGCATCCAGGCTGCCTCCCTCTTCTTGCTTCTTGAGTTCGTCTCGAACGGCCTCCCAGGCTAGGTAGTCACGAATGCGCCCCTCGGCGACCTCCAGACCATCCTTCGACGGACAAATCAGGAGCACTGCGTTGCGAAACACCCTCGGATTATCAGGTCCCGTGTTCTCATCCAGAAATCGCCGCGCTTCGCTGCTGGGCTTTCCAGAATCGGAAGCGGCAACCGGCCCCATCACCACATAGCGAAACGAGCCATCATCCTTCACGTCGCTTGGCTTCACTGGCAGTGTGTGAACTTGGACCCCGGAAGCTGAGGCTCCGGCTGTCAGTTTCTTTACCTTTGCAACCTCGTCGATCAGCCGCGCTCGCACCAAATCGGTGGATGTGCTCTTCATTGCCACAGCATGCATCTGGTTCAGGTTCGGTCGATTGCCAAGACGCCACGTTCCAGGCAACTGGTCTCCATCGGGAGCATAGAGGTCGTCCAGCCAGTGGCTGCTTTGTGCCCAACGCAAGAAACCCTTCTCAAGCTCTATTTTGTCCGGCCGAGTGGAACCAGCCAGCACCGTTAAATCCCGCGTGTGGGCACTGTGGCCGACTGGCTGAGAATGCATGAAAGTTGCGATCACCGCCTGCTCCACTTCACGCCGGAGCCCAACCGAGTCTTTTTGCACCTCTCGGGCCCGGCTCAATTCACCGACCAGAATCGGCGTCCAAGCTGTCTTGCGTCCCTCGTGTTCTTCCGTGTCGGCAACTGTCACCAACTCTCGCATTGCTTCAGAAAGATCTTCTTGATCGGGAGCATTCAACAAAGCAGCCGGTCCCACCAGCGGGCTTTCGTCCCATTTCGTCGCCTCACGCAAGGCGAGAGCGAATGTACGAAGCACGCCACGGGTCCTCTGGAAGCCTCGCATCTGCGTCCACTTCGAGTACAAGACTTCGGTCAGGTCGGGGTGGAACGGGTAGCTATTCAAGAAACGCTCTTCCGCAACCGATCCCATTTTTGCCGTTTGCTCATCGACGGCTTGGATCCCTTTCAGGCCAGCAATGACGTGCTGCCTGAACACTTCGCGATTGCGAATCGACTCGGGTGTGAAGAACCTTCGGCGCAAGACCTCCGCAACATCCTCCTTTACAACAGGCTCGATCCCTTCTTCCTTTTCCCGCCGAAAGATGTCATAGAAATCGCTGAGCAACTGCCGCCCCAGGTCATCGCCCGACTTCCGAGGGTCGGTGGCCAGCAGGGAGGCCACAATGCAGCAGCCGTTCACCTTTGTGGCGGCCTGGGTCAAGTACTGGAAGAAATTGATGAGGCGGTCACGCCAACTTCTGTCCTGGAGCACCTTTTCCTTCGCATACATCAAGACCTCATCCATCAGGACCAAGATGCCCAGCCCTTCTTTGGCAGGCAGTTCCAGCAACTCAGACAGTGTACTCTCAGCCGGAGCAGTCTCGCGTTCTACTGCTTGGCCGTCGGCGTGCAGCAAGCGAAGGCCGTCGTCGCCGGCAATCTGGTAAGCCAGAACGCTCCACGGTTGCTTCACGCGCCGGATTTTGCCGTTCGGGCTTCGGACTTCCATCCCCTTTTCCACGTCTAGCTTGTCGAAGCAGAGACCTGCTACCCTGGCTTTAGGAGGTTTCTGACCAATGGCCTGGGTAAACTCCTGAACCGCGGGGAGGTCCGGCAAGCCGTCTGGATCGAAAGCGAGATGATAGAGCGCGATCTCGGTGTGCGTCTTGCCGCCACCGTAGGTCAACTCGAGCTGTCGCACGGCCTTGTCGTTGCGGTTGGCGAGCCGGAGGCCAACGTCCCGCACCAGTTTGCGCAGGTTGTGAGTGGGAAACGTCAAGCTGAAGAAGTTTTCCGGCTTTTCATAGACCGGCTGTTTGCCGCGTTGCATCAAAACCTCATAAAGGTCCGCTGCAAACATCTGGAGAGACAGTTCTCCCGTCTTCACATCATCACGAAGAGATACGACTTCGTGCCAGGGTTTCCAGGGCAGCTTAGGCATTTGATGGCTCCTCTTGAGCAGATGAGCTACCAGGCAGCGGGCGCATGCGAATCCGATCATCTGTCACCACGCTAAAATGCCCGCTCCAATCCCCTCGACTTGCTAAGGCATCCAACACGCGCCGGTTGTCTGAATCCGGATCGGTTCCCGTCAGCCGAAAGAGAACCACTCCGCAGTCCGCCGGCAGCCCAAACCGGAAGGCCAGCTCGCCGAACTCCTTGTCGTGCGTGATCACCAACCGGTTTTCTGACTGGGCACGGTCCAGGATCACAGGATCCCTCTCAGAGCGCATGGACTCCTTCACCGACACGACATCGTGTCCTTGCTTGCGGAGATCACGGATGACCGTGCCCGAAATGTTCTCATTTGCCAGGATTCTGAGCGGCATTGAATCCTCACTTTGTGGTCAGAAGATAGACGTGCTCTGATTTCAGCACATCAGCGGCATAGGCCAAACATGCTTGAATGTCCTCAGGCGTCAAGTGGTCGTACTCGCTCAGGATTTGTTGCGGCGACCACCCCCGTCCCAGAAGGTCAATCACAAACTCAACGGAAATTCGTGTTCCTCGGACGACCGGCTTGCCGGCCAGAATGTCCAGGTTGATGATGATGCGATCCTGCCAGGTCATTGGAGAACTCCTTTCGGTGCTTGAGATCTCGTCGACGAGCGGCTTTCAGTTACTCAGGAAAGGAATTTTCGCGTCGAGCAAGTGTAGGGATTCATGGAAACGCGCTCCTGCAGTTGATCTCGAGTCATAACGAGACTCCTTCCGTCTCTTCCAACTCAATCATTCGCCTTCAGCATAAGCCAGCGCTCGTTGCGGATCATGCCTTTTGGCTCCTTTGGCGCCAATGTGGTTGCTCAGGCTTTCCAAGAGGGAGCGCTCTTCGCTGGCTACCTTTGACAATTCAATGAGCGACTGCAAGACGCGGCCAAAAAGTTCATGGCGTCGCAGTCCGTATTCGTCGAGGTATTCATCCACTTTGTGGACGTCGCCGCCCTTCCACAGGTGCAGCAGCCGATGAATCCGGTCGATGAGAGGCACAGGACGCCCCCCGGGAGCTTCGTAGCCCATCGACCGGCCCCGGCGCTGATTCCAAACCTTGAGTCTCACCTTGCTGCCAGAGCCAGCTTCCTCCATGAGTTCCTCATCGCCTTCTGACTCTTCATCCTGCTCCTCACCGGTTTCCTTGTCACTGCCCGTCTTCACCAGCAAGTCCCAATCGCGAACGAGTTCCTGGTCTGAGAGACCGCAAGCCGTCGCGTACAGGATGCAAGCGCCGGCGGGTGCCTCATCGAGACCGAAATCGTGCCGGTGCAAAAGGTAGTACGCCGTTGGCTCGTCTAGACGGTCGGCCGCTGCGGATTCGCTTTCCTCGTGGTCGCCAGCCAAAACACGGCCCACGACGAAATCCACTACCATGCGGCGGACATAGGTCAGGAACTCGGAGACCGTAAGGTTTCGGCCAGGGGCATTCACTTTCCTAACAACCGGATGCTTGCTGTAGGCCTCCAGAGCAGGCCCAGTGGCGGCCCAAACGAAGTCGGGGCCCCTAATTCCTGCGTCCCAAAAATCGCGAAGGCGTTGGGCGATGTTCGTTCTCATTTCTTCGAGCACCTTGTTGTCCCAGCCGGGAAGTGAGGCGAGACCACGCCTCTTGCACACAAGCCACACCGATGAGCCTAGTGAGGCCGATTCAGACGCACGCTGCCGAGACTGCATCTCAGTTGCGACGGGCCAGCTTCCGGTTACGACGAACCCGGCTTGAATCATTGCTGAAACCAATGTTTCCCATGCATCGGGCTCTTTGTGAGCGAACACAACCACGAAACGTCCACCAGGCAAGAGTAAGGACCATGCCCTACTAAAGGCCTCCGCCATTTTCTTTTCGTATTTCTTTTTCTCGTCTTGTCGAGTTTTATCCTCACGAACGTGTTGGACAATCTCTTTCGTTTTTGGGCATAGTTCATCAGCGAACTCTGCCAGACCATCACCAAAGATACGTCTCAACCAAACGTAGAAGAAATCGGCCAAATCAGCATAGGAGATAGCTTGATAGTAAGGAGGGTCCGTTACAATTACTTCAAACTGGACGTCGAGCTTGAGTTCATCTGCTGAGAGCTGCACGACCTTGGGTCCGGGTCCCGATGGAAACTTGGCGAAGCTATCGAGTGCGGTGGCAATTCGCTCCAAGCAAAGATCAAGGCATCCGGCGGCAGTTCCGGTTGGTATGGATTCAGCAAAATCCCATAGAAGGGAAATAGAAAATCGGGCGAAAGCGTCAACTACGGCTTCAGCATCAACTTTCCAACGAACATTAACGCAATTGAACGCCAACAGCCTATTGAAGCCTAGGCACAAATAAGCACCAATCGCTTGCGGCCAAATACCTTGCTGCGAAGATTGTCGCTGAAGCACCGAAAGAGTCTCTCGGATGAGTTGACCGATGCGGCTCAGCGACGAAGCTTGACGACGCGTAAACAAATCCGCGTACTTACCAACACCGTAGAGCTGACACGATATTGACCTGGTACTCGCAGGATCGAAGCGAGTCTCCATTGCTCCAGCCACTCTTGCTGCAGACAAGTCTCCGACGAATCCGGTTAACATCGTCAGTTCGGCTGCTGTCGGGGATCGATATTCCTTCCCGTTCGGGCCATCCTGTATGACACATGTCATCTGCATACCCAGGTGCCCAGCTTGTCCTTCGACGCGAATGTCTTCCATTGTCATAATCGCTGGGCAGCATGGGCAACTTGCTCCAGCCCGACTCATCGTCCCGGCTCCCATCCGCTTGTCGTGCTCGCGGCGCTGCGCTGCATTTCCACCTTTGACTGGTATGTCGCCTTCCATGCAGAAGATGACACCAGTCCGGTCAGGCTTCGCTGTCATTGTCAGAAGAACACGCTTCCTGTCCTTCTTACAGAGCCAGCGGGTCTTGAGCAGTGGTATGGTCGCCCGGCAGTTCTTACACGTCACAGTCCGTGCCCAAAGATAGGCCACCGTGGGCTTCGAAATCCAGCGTGGGTTCCCCTTGTCTCCAAGATACTCTGCTGTGAAATCCTTGTTCAGGGCATCGACGTCGGGCGTGCCGTCTTCCTTCAAAGGCACCAACTGCATGGGCTGGTACTCGTAGGATTTTCGGTTTCTCTCCAGCGGCTCGAAATCTGCGTAAACTGGGTAAAACTGCGCTAGATCTCGCCGGGCGTGGTCCAGGACCCACTGCCCCCAGGCTCGGACGTGCCAGGCCAGGTCGGCTTCGAGACTGACACCTTCAATCACCAAGCCCTCAAGGAAGGGCTGTTCCTCAAGATGGCCTAGCTTCTCCATGGCGCGGCGGACTTCGGCCTTGCTCAGACCCTGGGATTTGAAGAAGGCCTTCATAAACTCGCGGTTCTTCAAGATAAAGGACGGGAGCTGGCGCTTCTGTCCAGCCAGTTTCTGAGGATACTCCAAGGTGCACTTCAGAATGAACCAGGCCACCGGATTGATATCGATCGCCGTGGCTTCGCAACCGAGCCGCATGGCTTCCAAAGGAATAGCTCCGCCGCCCGCAAACGGATCCAGCACCTTTGGAGCCCGCCCGCCATACGCCTTGCGGATTTCCTGGCGGAACCATTCGAGCGTCTCAGCGTTTTCAGCTTCGCGTCCCCAGTGGAGAATGCCGCCTTCCGTCTCTTCCTTCTCCCGCTCCACCACCTGGCCGCCCGGCATCCGCTTCCGTTCGATCCTTTTGACCACGGTGCCGCCAATTTTATCGCACAGCTCGCGGCGGCGGCGGGCCACTTCTTTTTGCCACTCCTCCTCGTGCATGCCTTCTGGCTTGGGCTCTGCGCTCGGATCGGGCAACAGCGTGGCAATCAATGCTGCCCGGCAAGCCGCTAGCGGCCTCCGCGCAGGCCAGATGTGCAAAGTCGAAATGTGCCCGTGGCGGACATTCTTTTCGTGCACGCTGTCCAACGATGCCTGCTTAAGGGGAAAAGCGTATTCGATCAGGCGAGGGAAATCGGTCATGGCGCCTCTGTCGTTACTGAATGTGCTCGCACCACGTCGGATACGGCCTTCTTTGTCGGACGTGAGAGTTTGGTCAGCTTCTTGATCAGGGTTTCGACATCCTGGGGCATGCTGACGACAGCCTCGATAATCTTCTTGTGAGACAATGCCTGTGCCGGAAGTCCCTGCTCCTGCAAAAACCTCCTAGCCGCTGATAGCACATTCTTAGCATCGCACCAGGCAGAGCCGTCGCCCCACGACGTAGTTAAGGCTGCGCGAGCTTGTTGCATGGCGCTGGTCAGGTTGAGACGCCGGTCTCGGTCTTGAATGCGGGCAGCGTAGCGTTCGAGCACCGCGTCTTTCTGGTTGGACATTTCCGTTGCAACCAGCTCTCGAAAACTTGCCTCTATTCGTTTCCACGCAGTGCGCTTACCACTTTCAGCGCAAACTTTTTGAACGGCTCGACACATCGCATCCACATCGAGCAAGTAGTTTTCGATTTCGGCACGCCTCCACAAGTAGAGAGAGAAGTCGAACCCAAACGGAGGCTGCTTTGACTTGCGGGCGTGAACCCGTTCCTCTGTCTTCAGGTCCTGGTCGCTCCGGTAATCCCGGTCGCCGACTGCCAGGAAAGCCACTGAACTCGGCGCACCGAGCGGTTCGAGGTCCTTACTCTTCAGAAGATCATTCACTTGCCGGGCCTTCTCAAGCACTCGCGTGGAAACTGGTTCCTGGTAGGTATAGAGAAAAGTCAGCCTGTTCAGCACAGCGTCTGCCTTGGCTTGCAGTCTCTTCCTCATCCACAGCTCAATCAGGTGCCGGTCGTCACGGTTCTCGACAAAAACGACTCGGCGCGATTGCAGGAGCGGGACCAGTTCCATGCGCTCAAGCGCACCTAAGTGGTCGAGCAGCTCCAGCTGATCTGGCCCAGGTGCAAAGGGAACCAGCGCGCCCTGTTTGCATACTCGAAGCGAGCCCGAGGGTGCTGCGCGCAGCAACTGTGGAGAATGAGTGGCAATAACAAACTGCAATTTTTCGGGTTCGACAAGCTCTGTCAGAATGCGCATCAATCCACTTTGAAGCCTAGCGTGAAAGTGAGCATCGGGCTCATCGAGAAGCACCATTGATACTCCGGGCTGGAGCATGCCCGCCAGGATCTGTACAGCTTGGTGCAATCCGGAGCCGGCGACAATCAGATCCAGATCTCGCGCGAGGAGAGAATCGTGGTAGGTCGAATCGATCCGCGCCGAGGCGATACGACGGGCAACTTCTTCGTCGTAGTTAACGTCCAGCACCACGTCAGGATACAGCCGCAGAAGCAGCTTGGTCAGCAGTTGATACCGTTGCGGAGCTTCCTTCTTGAGACTAAACAGCAAATTCCGAACGATCTCCCCATAGCGCTGGGCTTGCTGGCGCTCCTGTCTGGCAGGCAAGACCAGGTACTCTTCACGTGGCAACAACCCCGAGAAGACTGGTATCAATCGAATGGCAAAGGTTGTGAACAAGCTGTCTATGTCCAAGTTCCCTGCGACGGTGGGGCGAATGTTGAAGAGGTTGTATTGCAGCTTGATCTCAAAAGTGATCGTGCCGCTTCCCTCGAATTCACCCGTCAAGGTGATGGCTTGCTTGGGCTTGCCTTGCGGCCAAAGATCAGTAGGCGTGGCCACGGGCAAAGGGCCAAACTGATCGGGTGGCACGTTTTCTGTCTTCTTCAACTGCCACTGGGATGGCGGCGCAGTCTTTGAGCTGCGAGTAAGACACTTTTCAACACAATACTGATAAAGAGTGAGTGCTTGGAGGATGGCAGTCTTTCCACTGTTGTTGGCGCCAATCAGGACCGTGATGGGATCTAATTGAACCGAAGTGGGCTTCTCAAACTGCCGGAAATGACTGACCGTGAATCGGGTCATGAGCGACATCAGATCTCTCCTTGTGCGGCTCCAACAATGTCTTTCGCGGTGATGACGACACTTCCCTTAGCCTTGGTCAAAAGACTGGCGAAAGGATCTTGAACTCGCACCAAACGAGGATTGGGCGTCGCGCAATCATAGACGACGTACAGCCAGTATCCGTCTCGCAAATTGCAGGCCTTTGCCCACTCGTTGGCAGAGACCTCCACATCGCCGATCGCCGCTCGACCTTTGACTTCGATACCTCGGTTGCCGTCTGCACGAGTGGAGAGCAAATCGAAACCAGGGTTCTCAGTAAGTCCCGCGGAGCGAGCAAGCTCGGGACTGTGCACATCACGGACGATTGCCCCTTCAGACTCTTCGAATGCCCACGCCACAGCCATCGCCACTTCGGCGGTCTTGGCGTCAACCTGTTCCTTGTCCACAGGGTCATCGGAGGGAACGACCAGTGCATGGGCGATGAACTCGATCGAGTGTGGACCGATCAATTCCGGTTCTCGCCGCAGGCTTTCGATTGCTTCCCGTCTGCGTTGTGCGAGTTGTTTCTGTTCGTCTTTGATTCGGGTCAGTTCCTTCTGGGCGACTGCGTTGCCTGTTCGGGCCTTTTCCGACTGCTTGGAGCGAACTGAAGCCAGCTCCATTTCCTGATAGTCGAAGCCGCGCTGAACAAAGGTTTCCCTCTCCGCCAGGGATGAAAGCAGCCATTCGCGCCGCCGTTGCGCCATTTCGCGACCGACCCGCTCCAGAAAGAAAGCGCACGCCTGTTCTCGCAGTTCGACGCCGTTGGCTGCCATCCGCTGAGCTGCAGCGGGCAGCCCGTGACCACCCTTGAGCAGAAGCAGATGCTCCATCGGGCAAATATGGATCTGAGAGCCTTCGAACTGCTTGACGCCAACCAAACGGTATTCCAGAACTTCTTCGTGGGACAGTTCGGGGAGTTCTGGATCGGCCTTGCGGACCACCGAAACCAGCGCCAGGTGGAACAGATACGGCCTCTCAGTCGCTGGGTCTACAAACACTGCCCCACGCTGGGCTTCGTTACCCAACTGCTCGTTCACCAGCGTTCGAAAGGTTTCGAACACCGGCTCGCCGGGATGAATCCAGACGCCTTGGCCATCCCTGGGGCGAACGAACGAAAGGCACTTGCGCTGTTCCTCAGGATACCATTCCAGGACTTCGAGTAACCGGCCAGCGAGTTTGGCATCAAGCGGTTTCAACGAGAAGCAGCCTGCCGGATCTCCGGCGATCTCAACCCCTACGAGCGGAGCTGCGGTCTCAAAATAGTGACGAACGTATCCGGGCAAAAGTCGCTGATACAGCTCCCGGCTGGCATCCTCGCGCAGCTTAGGGAGCTCCTTGGCGACGTCACCGCCAGTCCCATACAGAGATTTCTCCCTGGCCAGCAATGCCTCTACTTGCTCCTTAGTCAGGTGGCCTTCAATTTGGCGGGCTGCTTCGTCGGCGCGAGACTCGACTGCAGTCATTTCCATGTACTGCTTGATGGAGACACCCTGGAAAAGACGGCCGATTACGTCAAACACTTTGTCGGAGTTGAGTTCTTTTCGGATTTTTTCCAGCTTCTCCAAAAGAGTGTGAAGCACCTTGCCCTCTCGCGTCTTTGGGGCAACCAGATTCATGATGACGACCGGATCGTGCTTCTGACCGTATCGATGGATGCGGCCCATTCGCTGTTCCAGGCGGGCCGGGTTCCACGGAATATCGTAATTGATCATGATCCAGCAGAACTGCAGGTTAATGCCTTCACCGGCCGCATCGGTGCAGACCAGGAAACGGGCTCCATCCTCATGAAGCGGCTTCCGGAACTTTTCCACTTGTTCCTCCCGCTCGGTGTACGGCATCTTGCCGTGGATCTGAGCCACTTTACCGGTGTAGCCCATCCCTTCGAGGCGGCGAACCAAAAACGTCAGAGTGTCACGGTGCTCAGTGAAGATGATGAGTTTTTCTTGTTCAAAGCGGGGATCCGCGAGCACTTCGGCGAGCCGGCTGAATTTTGACTCGGTTCCTGCATCGTAGATGCGCTGAGCCAGGCCGCGCAACTGCTTGACCTGTGTGACTTCTGCCTGGAGGTCAGCCAGCGATGTGGCAATGACCCCTTCCAGGAGTCTTTGTTCGGCAGCTTCGTTCTCCTCGAGGTCCTCTTCAGCAGCTTCATCATCTGCAGTTGTGCTGTCGAAAACGTCGTCCTCCTCACGGATCCGGCGTTGCATCAGGATGAGCTGCTCCATGGTGAGCTCCCCGTCTCGAATTTTCTCGATCAGGTTCTGTAGCTTTTCCATTCGCCGCTCAAACGATTGCAACAAGGCGAATGTGGAGCTGACGAGACGGCGTTGAAACACGCTCATAGCCAAACGCGCTGCTGAGCGATTCAACAATTTGGCCTTGTTGTACACGTAACGGAGATACTCGGTGGTTTCGTCATAGAGCCGCTGTTCGCTGGCTTCCCCTTGCGAGAGGTCATAACCAAGCGTGTCAGAGACACGAGTTGGATAAAGGGGGTGCCCGTCGAGAAGCACCATTTCCTCTTTGGTGCGCCGAATGAAGTGCGTATGACGTCGTTCCCGGGGATAGTCCTCAAACGCTTCCTGCGTGGACAACACCTCGGGTTCGAGCAACCTCCACAAAGCAAAGAACGGGTAATCCTTTCCCATGTGCGGCGTGGCGGTAAGCAGAAGCAGGTGGTGTGCGCTCCAAGGAAGCGACCACGACTCGGAGAGACCCTTTACACCAGCTAAAGCCTCAGCCACATGGTAGCGGTCTGTCTTTCGCACATACAGGTTTACGTCCCGATTTGCGGAGAGCTTGTGCGCTTCATCGAAGACCGCAAGGTCGTAGGGTTCCACACCAGCCTCCTTGAGGCGCCCGAAGACGCGGCGACTGGCCAGAGTATCTATGCTGACGATGATGCGGTCACTTCCCTCGCCTGTGAAAGGATTGGTGGCTCGTGCATCGTTGCCGCTGACGATACGAAACGGAAGACTAAATAGCTTGGCCATCTCGCGCCGCCAGTTACCAACAAGTCCTGCGGGAGAAACTATTAGAACCCGCCGCAGCATGCGGCGCGACTGACCCTCGCGGATGTAAAGGCCGGTCATGATCGTCTTGCCGGCCCCTGCGTCATCTGCAAGCAGGAAGCGCAGCCGCTCTTGCTTGAGCATATGGTCGTAGACAGCGATCCTTTGATGGGGAAGAGGATCGATCTTCGAAATCTCTGTGGCAAATACCGGATTGGCGAGGTGACCAAAAGAAAGCCGTTCGCCTTCGGCCAGGGCACAAACTGCCGCGGGATTTCCGGTGAAGTCCAGCGGGATAGTGCCCGTGATCGGCGTCTGACGAATTGACTCGGCTGGGCGATCTTCCCGGAGAGTCTCTTCGATCTTGATCCAGTAGAAGCGAGAGGGTTTTGTCTGGCCATTCTCCCAGCGGTTGATGGTCGCGAAAGAGACCCCGAGTTGGTCGGCCAAGGCTTGCTGTGTTAGCCCAAGTCGCCCCCGAATGTGCTTTATCCGCTCATGGCAATCGGGAGGAACGTGCTTAGACGGAATTGGTGAAGTGTGACTTACGGGTGCACTTCGACGATTCATGAGGAGGACTATAACAACTGTTATACAGACTGTCAAAAGCCCAGATGATCGACATTCTCCAGCTCATCTTACCAGCGCCATTCCAATGCAACCATATTATTATCACAGGACTAAGAAGATCTGTCGCCGCACTGAATGCTTATGGAGACGTCCCGGTCGCCAACTGACTTGGAAGTTCCTGATGACTTCTCCTAGGGTAAGATTTGCGAGGGCCGCGTTTGGATCTCGAGGAAAGGGATGGCTCACGAGGGTTCCCTTGTTGGGTAGTCGACAGCAGGCGCGGTTCGTTCCTGAGATGACAGGTCGTGACGTGACAGCAACCGGACCGCTCAACCGTCAACGAAAGGTCGATCGGGTTATATGCTGAAGGTTCTGCAAAAAGGAGTCGGTCATGCTAATCCTTTTCCGGAGTTCACTTGCGATGAAGAAAAGAAGGTCCGATGACCCAGAGAAAGCATAAGACAGAGAACGTAGAGTTGAAAGAGCTCATAGGGGAGCAAGAGGATCTTTTGCCTCCCTTGATTCAGGAAGTGATTCAGCAGGCTTTTGAGCGATTACCGCTCCAACCTTTGCTACGTTGGGAGGTGTTGAACGTGCGAGTGGCTCCGGATGGAGATGGGTCAAGGCGAGGGAGTTGCTCTTTTCAAGCTGGAAGGTTGATCAGATTGCCAGAGAGCTAGGCCCCTACCCCCACTGGCCGACTTTCCAATTTCAAAAGCAGCAGGAGAGCATCACTCAAAGAGACCCTCATTGGTGCGGACAACTTCGGTTTGAGTTACGGAGCCACTCGAAAGGCATACTGATAGGCCGAAGTCCAGCCTGCAGGCTTGAC
>JBFMEW010000063.1:0-21591 GCA_040753175.1 Acidobacteriota bacterium
GAGGGAATAGGAACCCGAAGCACCTTAAGCCCGAAGCGCGAGCGAGGGAATAGGAACCCGAAGCACCTTAAGCCCGAAGCGCCAGCGAGGGAAGAACCCGAAGCACCTTAAGCCCGAAGCGCCAGCGAGGGAAGAACCCGAAGCACCTTAAGCCCGAAGCGCGAGCGAGGGAAGCCAGCGAGGAAATCTCCAGCGACCGATCATGACACCAGCATTCACTCAATTCTTCGAGGCCGCGAGCAGCCACACACCCTATGGTTACCAATGCCGCCTGGCCTGTGGGGAACGCCAACCGAATGAAAGCCAGCAGCAATGGCTTTCGCACGGCGCTGCTTGCCAGTCGCGTCTGATCGACATTCCCACCGGCCTTGGAAAGACGGCCGCTGTAGTTCTGGCCTGGCTGTGGAACCGCCTCGCGGTTTCAAGTCCCACGTGGCCGCGCCGCCTGGTGTATTGCTTGCCGATGCGCGTGCTGGTCGAACAAACCCGCGACAATGTGACTACCTGGCTTTTCCGGCTTGCTCTGGCTTCGACAGCCGACGGGAGTCGGGAGCGTGCCACGGTTGAAGCGGCCCTGGCAAAACTGGAGCAGAAGCAGAGGGACGCAGTGACTCAAGTCGGCAAAGACCTAACGTGGACCCAAAGTGGTTCATTGGTCCAGATGGCCTCGGATGCGGCTCGTGCTGAACTCATCTGGCTCTGCCAACATTCTCCGGTTGTCCTGATGGGCGGCGAGGACTCGCAAGACTGGGACCTCTACCCGGAAAAGTCCGCCATCCTGGTCGGCACACAGGACATGCTGCTATCCCGCGCCCTCAACCGCGGCTATGCCATGTCCCGCTACCGTTGGCCAATGCACTTTGGGCTACTGCATACGGACTGCCTATGGGTGTTCGACGAAATCCAATTGATGGGCAGCGGGCTGGCGACAACGGCGCAGCTTGAGGCATTTCGGAACACCCTTGGTCAGAATGGCTGCGCCACCTTTTGGATGTCCGCCACACTTCAGAAAGATTGGTTGAAGACTGTGGACGCTGCTGATCCCTCAACACTGCCGCTGGGCAAGCTCGATGAAGAGGATCTCCAAAACCGCGACGTTCGCGAGCGTCGAGAAGCGCGCAAGCTTCTCCAGCCAACAACATCACGCATGGACGATTCGTCGGGACTGGCTGCCGAGATTCTCGACGCACATCAACGGGCTGGCGGTCGTACGCTGGTTGTCGTGAACACGGTCAAAAGGGCGCGCGACTTGTACCACCAGCTTGCGCGCAAGACGAAATCTATCGGGTCAAAGCCTGAGTTGGTGTTGATTCACTCGCGTTTCCGTCGCGAAGATCGTCGGCGTCAGGTAAACCGTTTGATGGCCGAACCGGGTGAGCATGGAATGATTGATATCAGCACCCAGGTGGTCGAGGCGGGCGTGGATGTCAGCGCGACCACACTCTTCACTGAACTTGCGCCGTGGGCATCGCTGGTGCAGCGGTTTGGTCGGTGCAACCGACGTGGAAAGGACAACGACAAGGCGCAAGTGTTCTGGATTGGGCTACCAGACGACGACAAGCAACACGACGGATTCAGCGCGCCATACCGGACTACTGACTTGCAGGAATCCTGTCAGCACTTAGAGGGATGTCAGAACGTTAGCCCGGCTTCGCTCGCGAAAATGGATTCTCCTCTCGCGTACCAGCACGGACACATTCTCCGCTCCAAGGACTTTGTCGAACTGTTCGACACAACGCCTGACCTCGCCGGAAATGACATTGATGTCGAGCGTTACGTTCGCGAAGTCGAGGAATGTGACGTGCAGGTGTTCTGGCGCGAGTGGTCCGCCGACCAACCGCCACCAAGCGACACAACTGCCCCGCGTCGAGAGGAACTCTGCCCAGTTCCAGTGGGAGAGTTCCGGGATTTCGTGAAAACTTTAGAGAGACCAAAGCTTATCTTTCGCTGGGATTACCTTGATGAACAATGGCTGCAAGTTGATACCAACCGCATTTTCCCCGGTCAGGTTTATCTGTTGCAGGCGGAAGCAGGCGGCTACACAGCCGACACGGGTTGGGATGCGAAGTCATCGGAAAAGGTGCAGGTGCTGCTCCTACCGCAATCCGCGCGACCGCCCGAAGCGAACGATACCGATCCGCTTTCACAATCGGATTGGGAATCCATCGCCCAGCACACGGACCGGGTCTGCCGCGAATTGGAAACGATTCTTGACGGGTTGAGCATCGCCGATGCGGCCGTGCTCCGGCTGGCCGCCCGCTGGCATGATTTCGGAAAGGCGCACGAAGCTTTTCAGGAAGCAATAGACGACGGCCAGGATGGCCGCCGAGCGCGTCCTGTCCGCTGGCAAGGCTCTCGCGTCATCGGCAAAGCGCCGGGTCGAAACAAAGCGACGGGCGACCCGGGTTGGTGGCGGTGCTACAAGCGGAAGCACTTCCGCCACGAACTGGCGTCGGCACTCGCTGTGTTGATGGTGGGACACGACCAAATCGCCGAAGACGTTCGCAACGTTGTCGCGTATCTGGTCGCCGCTCATCATGGGAAAGTGCGGCTTTCCATCCGCTCTTTGCCTGAAGAAACTATTCCGCCCGGCGACCGCCGCTTTGCGCGCGGCGTCTGGGACGATGACGAACTGCCACAAACCAACTTGGGGGGCGGTGTGAGCGCTCCAGCAATGAAACTCTCGCTTGAACCGATGGAGTTGGGCCTTTGTGAGAAAGCACCGTTTGCCGGCCAGCCAAGCTGGGCAGACCGGATGCTGCGGTTGCGCGACAAACTCGGCCCGTTCCGTCTTGCGTACTTGGAAGCAATTCTGCGCGCCGCGGACATGCGAGCCAGCAGATGACAGTTCCACCGGAGGGCAAGAATGCCTGAACTGACCCTGAACGGTTGCACACCCGAACCGCTGATGAATTACCTGAAGGCGCTCGGTGTCCTGCGTCTCGTGAGCGAGGACAACGAACACGGCGACCCGGAAGCGCGCGGCTGCTGGCGCAACGATGTATTTGCGCTGCACAGCAAACTGTTCACAGGGGATTCGTCAAAGGATCGCGAGGTGCTGGTCAACTTTTTCGTGAATGATTACAAGCCGACGCCAATCGTTGCGCCTTGGAATGGCGGTTCAGGGTTCTACAAGAAGTGGAATCCAACCACGCATCGGTTCAAGGACCGCGATGTAGTGGAGGCGCTGGAGGCAATCGCGGCATCCACGTCGGATCGGTTTGAACCGTATCGAAAGCAACTCATCTCCACGAAGACGGCACTAGCAAAGTTTGGAAAGCAGATTGATCTGAATGCAAAGCTTGCGGAAATCGAAGACCAAGCGAAGCGCGAACGATGGAGTGCGAATAAGCGCAAAGAAGCGATCAAGAAATGCTTCGACTCGCTCCTCCTGTTTGAGATCGATGGAGGAACAATTTCCCTAGGAAAAGCAGATAAGGACGAGTTTCTTGTCCAGTTGCGAGGTCATGTGCTCGACGACCAATCACTCGCTTGGTTGGATGCGGCCATTGTTCTGCTAACGGGTCAAAAGAAAAATCGCACGGAAGCCCCTGCGCTCGGGTCAGGAGGCAACATCGGTAACAGCGACTTCTCCGCCCGTTTTATGCAGTTGTTGCCCACCGTCGTCCCTTTGAATGACACTTCCACTGCCAACCCACGTTCACCCGCATGGCTGTCCGCCTCTCTGTGGTCCGAAGCAGCGCCAGGGCTTCTGGATTACAGCGTGGATCAGTTCGATCCGGGCAAGGCGGGGAACGCGAACATGGGTCAAGGGTTAAGCGCAGAACCTTTCGTGAATCCTTGGGACTATGTCCTGATGATCGAGGGCGCGTTACTCCTTGGCGGCACGGTCGTCAAACGCCTCGGTGCGGATCGCGAAAAGGCTGCCTTTCCATTTTCTGCGGACTCCAGTTCAGTCGGCTTTGCTTCAGCGGGAATTGACGACACCCGCGGAGAATTATGGCTACCGTTATGGCGTCGCCCCTGTTCCGTTCGAGAACTCAAGGCTTTGCTTGGCGAAGGTCGCGCTGAACTTGGCAGACGTTCCGCGCGGACAGCGGTAGATTTCGCCCGCGCCGCGGTGTCCCTCGGAACTGACCGTGGGTTCACCGGCTTTGTTCGATATGAATTCCAAAAGCGTCTCGGCGACAATTATCTGGCGAATTCGCTAGGAAAGTTCGCCTGCCGAATGGTCAGTAATGTGGATTTGCTTCGCCAATTCGACCGCTGGCTGAACACCTTTCGCGACGCGCTTGACGACAAATCACCCCAGCGATTCCAAGCAGCGTTGCGGGCCATCGAAAAGTCCGTTTTCCAGTTCTGCCAGTACGCTGGGCCTGCATTTTTCCAAGCCATTGTCGTAGCGATGGGCCGGGCTGAGAATGAGTTAGCATTGTCCGCCGGCAAAATAGGCAAGCGCACAGTTTCACCAATCACCAACTTGTCTGCGGAGTGGATTGTCGCAGCAAACGATAACACGCCGGAGTTTGAAATCGCTCTGGCATTGGCGGGCATTTACGACAGCGATAGGAAGATTGGTTCGCTGCGATCCAACCTCGAACCCGTCATGGTGTGGCGCGGTGACAACGGAAGACTCGCTGCGAAGTGGGCTGATGAAAACCGCGCCGTGGTGTGGAAGTCCGCCGGCCTCACCGCAAACCTTGCGGCGGTTTTACGCCGTCGGTTGATGGATGGCGAACGACATGGCTGCACCAATCTTCCACTGGCCGCCGGCAACTTCGCATCTCTTGATGCCGTCAGCCGGTTTCTGGCCGGGGAACTGGACGATCAACGCATCGGAGACCTACTCTGGGGCTTGATGCTGTTCCCGCAGATGCCCGGCATGTTGAAGCGTCCGGCTGAAGACTCCGATGCGCCGTCATTGCCGCGCTCTTATGCGCTCTTAAAGCTCCTGTTCTTGGCGCAGCAGCTCACGCTGAATAGCTTGTCCGTAAACATCAAAGCTGAACCGTCCATCGTGAGCCTGCTCACAGCAGACCATGTTGCCGAAGCCTGCCGAATCGCGATGCGCCGATTGCGCGCGTCCGGTCTGTCGCCATTGCCACATCCGCATAGCGGCGGCTCTGTGCGCGACGCCGATTGGCAGGAATTGGAACATCTCGGCAACGACGGGCAACGATTGGCCGCCGCGATGTTGTTGCCATTGAGTTACACATCCATAGCCCGGCTGCGCGCGCTTGTTGTCCGGGAAGCCGTTACAGAACCACAAACCACGTCATAAAAGGAGACACCCATTATGCCCATTGATTACACTGCACTACAAAACAGCCCGCGCTTGCTGATGGAAGCACAGCTTCGCCCGCTGCAAGGCGACCGATTCCAACCGACCGGCTTTGCCGATCTCGGTCCGGCTCGATACACAGCGCCGCACCGTCGCGACAACGGGGATATGGAGTGGGTAGAAATGCTCCTTCTGGAATCCGCCCAGTCCGTCGCCAACCGAATGGAGTTGGCCTGTTGCCAGGAAGACAAGCGAACTTTGCTCACCGAGCTCGATGGGCTTCCTTATGTCCGATCGACGCACAAAGGCGAAGTGCTTACGACTTCATATTTGGAGGCTCACCGATTGTCCTCACCCTACCTGTTGAATGACGAGTGGGCGAAGACGCTCGCTACCGAACTGAACCTGCGCGACGATTTTCCTCTGAACGATCAGAAAATATTCCGTGCCTTTTTCAAGTTCGACCCCTGCTGCCTTTTGCATGGCGTGTGGCTGTCGTTGGAGCAGTACAAGAAAGTGTTCTCTGGCGGTCGTGTCAGGGTCACGCGTACGCTGTCAGGATTCATCGAAGCCCGGAATGTCCGTGCCGCTGAAAACGGTGGAACGAAGTTTGACAAAAATGCAGCGCGCACCGAAGAGGAAGCCAATGCTAAGACAGGTTATGGAACGCTGCCTTTCCATCGCACCGAGTTCACCGCCGAGAGCATCACGGCCTACTTCAATCTTGATCTCGCACTTTTGCGAGGATACCGCCTCGAAGAGGAAGCCACGAAGTTGCTGATTGCTCTAGCCTTGCTGAAAATTCAGAGGTTCTTGTCCACGGGGCTAAAGCTGCGAACGGCGTGTAATCTCCAAATGCTCGACGGTCTGGCCGTTAAAACGCCGACGGCATTCGTTGTTCCGCAGGAATCTGAACTCTTGACGGAGTGCCGCCAACTCATCCGTTCATGCGGTGACAAAGGGCTTTTTGCCCGACCGTGCGTGACTGAATTCCAGTACCAGCCGAAAAAAGCGGATGGCGTTCAAGTCCCGCTCCCTCCCGAAACGGCTGAACCCCAGATTCCAGAAGAACTGCAAAAAAGCATCCGTTGGAAAAAGGGGACAAAGAAGAAAGCGCCAGCACTTGAATTTGTGCAAGGGCTTGACCCAGCCATTGCCCAGAAAGCAAAGGGACTTTTCAGCGATAATCAGCCGGTGCAAGACGCAATTGACAAGGCTCTAACTGAAAAGTCCGAACAGGAAGAGCCACCGCCGGGAGAAGCGGAGGAGAACGAATGATCGGGATCAGTCTTAGTTTTCCCTCGGGCCGCTTCCACGCCACGCCTTGGGGACGGCATGTCAACGAGGGCGTGCCGGAATGGCCTCCGTCACCTTGGCGGTTTCTCCGTGCGTTGGTGGCCGCCTGGAGGCGCAAACTCAACGACCGACTCACCGAACCTGATGTCAAGGCGCTGTTGGGTTCGCTGCTCACACCGCCGCAATTCGTGCTGCCACCCGCCGGCACGGGGCATACGCGGCACTACATGCCTTGGTTCAAAGGATGGAAACCAGGAGAGGCAGAGAAAGCGAAAACAAAAGTGTTCGACGCGTTCGTAAGCCTCGCGCGCGACGCGCATGTAGTCATGCTCTGGCCAGAGGCGAAGCCGCTCTCAGACGCGCAACGTCAGCGATTAACCTCGCTGCTGGAGCACCTGAACTTCCTTGGCCGCGCTGAGGCCTGGTGTGCCGCCTATTTGCTTGGCGACCGCGATGCCGATGACGCCCTCAAACAAGTGAATTGCGGTCCAATAAATGGCGCAGCAGTACCGGCAGATTCCGAGATTGTACGCGTTTTGTGCGCAAACCCCGACTCGGCTTTCGATAATAAGCACACACAAAACCGCTACGATCCCGACTGGCATCTGTGCATGGAAACTCTCCAACTGCACAAAGCCAAATGGTCCGATCCGCCCGGCTCGCGTTGGGTTGTTTACACGCGCCGGCGCGATTGTTTCAAAGTCGAACCAGCGCGCCGCGCCCCGCGGCCCACAACAGTCCACAGGATGCAAGTGGCGCGATTTGCTTTGGATTCAACGGTGTTACCACTGATTACGGAGGCGCTGCCCGTTGCAGAGTCGGTTCGGCGAATGCTGATCGGTATCTACGGGAGGAGATTCCCGGCTTCTGATGGCTCGAGGGGGCGCTCGGCCATCTTTTCCGGCAAGGATGGCGAGGACCAACCACTGCAGGGCCACGGACACGCCTATTACCTGCCCACGGACGAAGACAACGATGGCCGGCTGGACCATCTCACCATCGTGGCGGCTGACGGCTTCAGCGAGCGCGAGCTTAAGGCCCTCGACCTACTGCGAGAGTTAAAGAGTGCGGAACGGGAACGGTCGGGTCACCCGTTGTTGGCGCTGTTGCTGGGTTTAGGTCAGCTCGATGACTACCAGCCATTCCCGCTCCGCGCATCAAAAGTTTGGGTTTCTGCCACGCCATTCATTGCCCCGCGCTATCTGAAAAAACGTGGAACAAAGCGTGACCCGACTGAACTGTGGAACTCTCCACAGAACTTTCTAGCTACAGTTCTCCGTGAGGAACTGGGCAGGCTCGTTGGGCGCCGACCGGATCTGAATGACTTGTTACTGGATGCCATCCAAATCGCGCCGCTGACAGATCAACACGGTGCTTTTCGCTTGGAGGCGGGAAACCTCAATCTTCGTCCCATCCAGTTCAAGCGCTTCCGCCAGAGACGCGGCGATGACGGAGGAAACCGCACTGCAGGCGCCTTTCGGATTGATTTCGGCCGCAGCGTTTGTGGCCCGATTGCCCTCGGCCACTCGTGCCACTTTGGCCTCGGGCTGTTCATGCCGGCGATACAGTAAGTCAGGCTTTCCAGACTGGCCGGTGCGCCTGCCGGCCCCGGCCCTCGCTGGCGTCCCTCGCTGGCGCTTCGGGCTTAAGACGCTTCGGGGTTTTTGATTTCCCTCGCTGGCGCTTCGGGCTTAAGACGTTTCGGGTTCCTATTTCCCTCGCTGGCGCTTCGGGCTTAAGACGCTTCGGGGTTTTTGATTCCCCTCGCTGGCGCTTCGGGCTTAAGGCGCTTCGGGCTTAGAACGCTTTGGGATTAAGGCGCTTCGGGTTTCTGTTTTTGTGGGTATGGATATGCTCTTTTCCGAGCCGGTTGCCTATTTCCTGACTTGGACTACCTACGGGACTTGGTTGCCCGGTGATCGGCGCGGATGGGTCAGAAAGCGACATGGATTTCAGCTTCCCAACCTGCCTGCCGAGCGGGAAGCGCAAGGGCGGATGACCGAAACAGCTTGCAGACTGAACTCTCGGCAGCGACAAGTTGTGGAGGGGGTGATCCGAGCGCATTGCCAGATTCGTGGCTGGATTTTGCACGCTGTGAACTGTCGCAGCAACCACGTGCACGTTGTCGTCACAGCGAAGTCCGTTTTTCCCGACGCCGTCATGGCCCAGCTGAAAGCATGGTCCACCCGCAAGCTAAAAGCCCGAAGCGCGAGCGAGGGAAATCAAAAACCCCGAAGCGCAAGCGAGGGAAATCAAAAACCCCAAAGCGCGAGCGAGGGGAAAGTGACGGTCCGGGAAGAGTTCGCCGCTCCATCCCGTCAGAATTGGTGGACGGAAGGGGGTAGTGTCCGATTGTTATTCAGGGAAAAGAACTTGCAGGAGGCCATTCGATACGTGGTTGAAAGGCAGTAAAGGTTGGAGGCAAAAGATCATTGCTGCGCGGCCGGAGTCCAGCCGGAGCTGGTTCTTGGCCGGCGAGTCGAGATTTTGAGATTTTCCCGCGCTTGTGATTTGAGGTTGAGGGACTGCTGTTGGGTTCCCTCGCGGGCACTGCGGGCTTTAAACAGGAGCTGAACGATGAGGTCCCTTACTGTTCGAGAGGCGGCCACGGGTGGGCGGGAGCCGCAGCCGGGAAACGCTCCGGCCATGACCGTTGCGCGCTATCGGTTCATCGGAGAGGAATTGCCACCAGTGGAAGAGACGCTGTCACTTGGCGAACTGGCTCGCCAGTATTTGCAAGGGATCTACGGACGTCTGCATCAAGGCGCAGCTTCTCCCATCCTGAGCGGTAGAGCAGCGGACGGCAGCGTGATTAAAGGGCACCGTCATGCCTTTTACTTACCGACCGACGAAGACGGCGACGGAAAGATTGATCACCTGACGATCTTTGCCCGCGGAGAGAGAGAAGCCCGAAGCGGAAGTGAGGCCGGCCGCGATTTAGGCTTCGGCCAACCGGAGCTGCAGGCGCTCGACCAGTTCACGCGGCTGCGCCAGCTTGGCCGCCAGGCCCAGCTTCGATTGGTGCTGTTGGCATTGGGGTCCGCTGATGAACTCTCGGGAGTGCCCTTGCTTGGCCCAGCCAAACGCTGGCGCTCGGCGACACCGTTTGTCCCGCCGCGGCACCAGAAGTTCAGGGGTAAGACCCGCGAGAATCCACCCGATCAGCTTTGCGATGAGATGGTCAAGCGCGGCCTGCCACGCCCCGCAAGCCTGAAACTTCTGCCACGCTGTTTGCGTGCAGACGGCTCTATCCCATGGGCTGCCTTCCGACTCGAGCGCCTGCGGGGACAAGGCAACCGTGGCCAGGGGTACGCCTATGGATTTGAGATTGAGTTGGCCGAACCGCTCGCCGGACCACTGGCCTTCGGCTACGGCGCCCATTTTGGCCTCGGCCTGTTTGTGGCTCCGCCGTCGTAGCTCCTGTCAGAACCGGAACGGCAGGGCTATTTCGGCGCTAAAGGGACTCGATCGGGATCTCTATCTCGGAAGGTTCGTTACAAAACAGTCCACTATGAAGAAGCCAGCGAAAGTATCAAGCACGCGCCCAGCGAAATGGACATCGTTACTCGACCCGAAGCAAGTGCGTCAGGCGTTTGAGGAAGCCGTTGTCGATTGCTACGGCGACTACGAGCAACATACCGGGCTGCTGACCATGATCGAGGATGAGGTGACGTTTCCGTTCGAAGTAAGCGTGTTGGGCGAGACCGTGCAAGTGGTGAAGATGGATTGGCCGGACGACGACACGTTTGGGCTCGACTTAGTCTGTGAGCGCAACGGTAGCCGCTACAGGATCGACGCCCGTTCGGTTGACCTATTGCCTCCCTTCCCGAACGGTCACCTGTACCTTGCCGCCTATCTGGAATGGAGAAAGCACTTGTAAGGCAGTTTCGGATCACGCGGAGAAGCAGCAAGCCAGTGACGGATGAAGCTGATCTCCTCGGACAGCTCGGGAGATTGAATCAGAGCATCGTCGGGCTTCAGTGCGTAATGGGATGACAGGCAATTCAACACAGGCCAATGCCAACCACATCCTTCTGACCGGACTGGGAGAGCGCGCAAAGCGCGTTTGCTACACCCTCGGCGGCAGACAGGTGACTGCAGAACTGGCTCCGTTGGCTTTGATCCAGTTGCTCGAGCCACCAGACCGACCGCATCGTGTTTTCGCCATGGTCACGCGAGGAGCACGCGAGAAGACATGGACGCTGTTTCAAGACGGCGTTCAACAGGCAATCAACGTTGCCCCCGAGCCCATTGCCATCCCCGACGGGCGCAACGACTCAGAAATCCGCCAGATCGTAGAAGCCGTAGCAGCCAAGGTCCCGGAAGCGATAGAGGTAACGATCGACGTCACACAGGGACTCCGTCATTTTCCATTTCTGCTGTACGGTATCAGCCTGTATCTGCAGTCGTTGCGTGGCATTCGCATTCGCGGTGCCTACTACGGCATGCTGGAAGGAAGCGATGAAAAAGATGCGAAGCCCATCGTCAACCTGCAACCACTGATCGAGATGCCGGAATGGTTTCATGCCGTTCGAGTCTTCAAGGAAGCTGGGTCAACCCATCCTATCGTTCGCTTGGTCCAACCGTTGGCTGAGCATCTCCGCCAGCACGCCATCGCGAAAGGGAATGACCCGTCCCTTCATCAGCAAGCCACCGAGGTCGCTCAATTTGCTGAGAGACTGGAGCGAATCGGCGACGCTGTTGCGGCCGGGCTGCCGCTCGAGCTGGGCAAAGCCTCGACGTTACTGGCAGGCCAGAGGATTCCAGGCCCCCTTGTCAACTCCCTTCCCCTCGGCAACGAGATTTTCCAGCAGTTGAGCCTGGCCAACGCGCCCTTTTGCTTTTTGTCCCCTCCGACCTGGAGCGGTGAGTGGAAACGCAAGGTGCCTCTGAACCAAGCCGAGTTAGATCGGCAGGCAGTACTCATTGAGCGCCTGTTTGAAAGCAACCATCTTCCGGCCGCCATTGGTCTTCTGGAAGAGTGGATTGTATCCTGGGTCATCCTTCATGAGTTGAAAGAGGATCAAAGGGTAAGGTGGCTGGACTTCAAAGAGGTGCGCCGCAAGGCCTCCCAAAGGTTGGGTGTTCTCGCCGCCCATGCGACTGAGGCTTCTGGCGGCCACCAACAGTGGAGCCGCTTCTGGAGCCAGCTCACCGAGCTGCGCAACACGGTCCATCATCACGGTATGCGGGAACAATCATGGGAAAGCGCTCCGGAATCATTAAAGCCCGTACTGGAATTCTGGGGGTGTCTTCGCAGAGGCGAAATTTTGTTGTCTGCCTTTGGCGGAGGTGGCGGAACCCTGCTCATCACGCCGCAGGGATCACGACCTGGAGTATTCTACTCAGCGCTCAAGGCGACCGAACCAAATCGATGCCTGGTGGTCTGTTCGCTGCAAACCCAGGCGACAGTGGAGGAAGCGGCTTCGAAGGCAGGATCGGCTGGGCCGGTCAAGAAGCTGCTTCTGCAAGATCCGTTCAGCGGCTTCGATGAGCTTCCGGCCCTCTCCAAAGAGGCCCGAAGTTGGTTGCTTGAGGCAGATGAAGTCGTCGCCAATCTGACCGGGGGAACTACACTGATGGGAATTGCCGTGCAGCAACTGCTTGAGTTGGGACAAAAGCTGGGACGACCTGGACGGCGCTTTGCCCTCATCGACCGCAGGCCCCCCACGGAGCAAGATGCTCAGCCTTACGTGGCCAGCGAATTTCGCTGGCTGGATGACGAGACCGAAGGAGAACGAGATGCCTACGATTGAAGCCACCTATCGCGTGACCACACCGATGTTTCTCGGCGGGGCCGAGCCGCAGCAGGCCGAACTGCGCCTGCCTAGTCTCAAAGGAGCACTGCGGTTCTGGTGGAGGGCTAGCGTGTGGCCCAGCATTGCTGCACGAGGCGGATCGGTAAAGGACCTGCACCGGCTGGAAGCAGAGCTGTTTGGCTCCAGCGATGAGCGGGTAGGCCAGTCGAAAGTCAGCCTTCGGCTCCGGATGGATTCCGACATGCCAGCGGCCCATCGTGTCGGCACCCAGTTAAAGGACGGGAACAGCGTGGTAGGTCAGGGGGTACGATACCTTGGCTATGGCGTCATGGAGGCGTTTGCCAGCACCAAGAAGAATACTCCCGCTGGGCAACTCACTCGTGAGTGTCTGTCGCAACCATTTTCATTCCGCGTGGGCTTGGTCGTTCGCGGAGCTTTGGACGAAACTCAACGTGAGCAGATTTTGTTGGCGCTTAAGTTCCTCGGCTTGCTTGGTTCTCTTGGCAGCAAGGCTCGCAAGGGGTATGGCAGTCTGACGCTTAGCCGACTCATTGTTGCAGGCAAAGAGGTTTGGTCACCACCCTCATCAGTCGAGGAGTTACGCACGGCTCTCAACGCACTTTTCAAGCAGGCTCTCCACGGTCGCGCCAGCAGGAACGGTGCCGCAGCCACCGGCGGCCATCCTCCCTTCACGGCGCTCTCGAATCACACCAAGGTTCTGATTGTTCCTCCCAGGGAGACGAGCACGAGCCCGCTGAGGCTGCTCGACTACCTTGGTCGTGAAATGATTCGTTACCGTAGTTGGGGACGGAACGGACGGATTCTGGGAAAGGAGAACGAGCAGAGCGAAAAGCAATTCGAGGGAGACCACGATCTGATGAAGAAGCCAGTGGCTGCGCGCTCATCTCATCCCGAGCGGATCGCGTTTGGCCTCCCTCACAATTACGGCAGGGAAGAAAACAAGAAGGTGACACCGGCCGACCAGGACCTCAAACGCCGAGCGAGCCCGCTCTGGCTGCATATTCATCAGTCGTCCGACGGTGCTCCTGCTATCGCTCTACTTTGCTTTATGCCAGCCACTTTTTTACCTGAAAATCGCTCTGACATTTCCGTCGGCGGGAAACGCGTTCCCTTGAACACTGACAACCTGTGGAATCCAGTATTGAGTTTGCTCGACCGGTTCTCTAGAGGGAGGACCGAGGAACCATTCGGCAAAATCGTGGAGGTGTCCCATGTCTAGCCCAGGGCGCCTCTACTTTTCCATCGGCCCGGTTCAGGGCTTCGTATCACAGTCGCGACGAACCCGAGATCTGTGGGCCAGCTCATTTCTGCTGTCCTTTCTAGCCAAAGCGGCGATGGATGCCGTTGTAACATCCCGCGGCAAGATCGTGCTGCCCGCTGAACTCTCTTCGAATGGATCTCAGGCAGGGCCACCCCATGGAAACGTTCCGAACCGCTTCGTTGCCGAGGTCTCCGATCCAGTCGGGGTGGTCACCTCAGTGACTCAAGCTTTTCATGACGCATGGCAACGCATTGTGCAGGCAGTCTGGGATCGCTTTGTTGAGCCGGTTTTCAACTTGGGTAACGGGACTCGAACTATATGGAACCGTCAGGCCAACAACTTCTGGGAGCTTAGCTGGGGGGTGGGTAGCTCGGACGAGGACCCTCTCCCGCGCCGGAAGAACTGGCGAACATCTCCGGTTACGGTCGAACCTGGCGACCACTGCAGCATGATGGGACAGTGGCAAGAGCTCTCGGGCTTCATTCGTTCTCAGCAGAGGGTCCAGCAAGATCGGTTCTGGGAAGCCATTCGTGGAAAAGCTGGGCAACTCGACCTTGACCCAGACGAACGGCTTTGTGCTGTCGCCCTAGTTAAGAGGCTTGTTCCCCGCGTGGCTGCGCAGGCCTTTGGCAGGGAGCTCGATGCTGAAAACTGGCCTTCGACGCCTTACATTGCCGCCATCCCCTGGCTAAGGGGCATTGGTGAAAGCCGGCCTGGGGTGCTACAGGGAGCTCGCACATATGCAGCAAAGGTGCGCAGGGTGGCTGAGCAAGCCCTTGGAGAGCGTCACACCCGAATTAAGAGCCTGTCCGCGCTGAACCAGTCCAAGGACCTGGGTGATTTCTATCGACTCGACGGGAACTTCTTTCACGAAAGGGCTTTGAAGAACGAACGCTTCGTGCCCCTGCCCGCAGGAGTATTACGCGAGGAGCTGCTGCAGCAACTGAAGGTCATTGGCGACAAGGCCAAGGCGAGCCTACGCTCCTTTTACGCCATACTGCTCATGGATGGCGACTCGATGGGAGAGCTGCTGGGAGAGGCGCGCATTCGGGGGAAAGAGGCCGAGGCGACCCGAGCGCTGGGGCATTTTGCTGGAAGTGTACCTTCCGTCGTGGAGGATCACGATGGGATTGTGGTCTACGCTGGCGGCGACGATGTTCTCGCCCTGCTACCCCACGATCGAGCCCTCGCCTGTGCCGAGAGGCTGTGCGACCAGTATCGGAAGCCCTTTGAGCCATGCGGATCAGATCTGGCGGCGCGAGCCAGCCTTTCGGGGGCTCTCCTGTACTGCGATTATCAGCTTCCGCTCCGCTCGGTCCTGCAATCGGCCCACCAGCTGCTCGACCACGTAGCGAAAGACGCTACCGGACGCGACAGTCTGGTCCTCGCTGTCTGGAAGGGCAGTGGACTGGTGGCCCAGTGGGCTGCTCCCTGGCCTCATCTGCGGCGGCAGGGAGGCAACCTGCTTGAGGAACTGGCAGCCAAGCTGCGCCCCCAAGAACGTCTTGATGTCAAAGCGAGTCCAGCTCAGTTCTCATCGAGCTTCCTTTACCGGCTGCGACAACTTTTCGCTTCCTTGACTGACAGCCCGCTCGAAGAGCCGGGTTCGTTTGGGACGGTGGTGGAGGGGGTGGAGGCGCAGAATCTGTTTGCGCTCTTACTAGCCGAGTACTTGCGGGGGTTGGCTCACCGCTCGAGGCGAGAAGAAGACGATGCGCAACAGCGCGCTGCGGCGGAACAGAATATCAAACTGCTGCTTGAAGTCTGTTTCCGCGTGACGCGAGATAGCGAAGGCCATATCGTCCGTCATGACGGGAGAGGGGGCACTTCATGTCGCGTTGGAATCGACGGCGTGCGATTGATCCATTTTCTGGCCATGATCGGGAGAGAAGACGAGTCATGAACGCTACCACCTTCTTGTTGAAGCCGGTTGATGCGTGGTTCTTTAGGGATGGCCGCCCCTACAACAAACACGAGGGTAATCAGATGGACGTGGAAAGCTTATTTCCCCCTGCGCCCACGACGCTCGTTGGATCGATTCGGGCGGCGCTGGCACGCGAGCGGGGCTGGAATGGCTTCCTGCGTTGGAGCGAGACGCTGACGGCGATCCTCGGAGACGGATTTGAAGATCTCGGCCAGCTCTCCTTCTCCGGACCGTGCCTGGTGCGTCAGAGGGAGGAACAACTGGAAGCGCTTTTTCCGGCTCCGCTGCATCTGCTTGGCCGGCAAAGGCACGACCCACTGCACTGCCACGCGCTGTGGACGCCAGTCGCCCTGCTGGTTCCGGGTAAGAAGGTGCTCTGTGATCTGGGCGAAGTGCACCTTCCAGCGCCAGACAGAGCGGACCGAGCCGGCCTCAGTGATGCAACCGGGCTCTGGATCACAAACCGTGGTCTGAATTTGCTATTAGAAGGCATGCTGCCCGGCAATTCGGAGATACTTTCCGCGCGTCAGCTTTGGCGGCAAGAGTTTCGGGTAGGACTGGCACGCGATCAGGCCACCCGCATTGCGGGCGAAGAGGCCCTCTATAGTACGCGCTACGTCCGCCTCTGCCGGGACGTTTCGCTGGGACTGATCGTTCGTGGGATCCCGTCTGATTGGAACCTGCCCGATACGATCCCTCTGGGAGGAGAAGGGCGGCTGGCGGACTGTGCGGAGGCGCCGTTGTTGTCGCTGCCTGAGGCTCCGATTGAACGAATCCGGCAAACCGGGCGAGTTACTGTGACGCTGCTGACGCCTATGTGTCTGCCCCTCGAGGATGATCAGAAGATCGCCCATCCCGCTCCTGGCCAGCCTCTGCCCGGCCTGCCAGGCGCCAGGATTCTTTCGGCTTGCGTTGGACGACCGCTCCGACTGGGTGGCTGGGATTCACTCGAACGCCGTCCAGTGCCGCTCACGCCAGCCCTTCCTCCCGGGTCCACTTGGTTTTGCAACGTTGAGCGCGGAGCTGTCGACGAGCTGCTGAAACGTCACGGTACAAACATCGGTCTGCGAACAGCCTATGGTTTTGGTCAAATCGTTCTCGGAACCTGGAACGACAAAGGAGCTGCCTTATGAAATTCGTTCTTCTCGGCCTGCTGGCCGAAACCCCCATTCATCCGGGCTCGGGCCGCTCAGCCGGCTTTGTGGACCTTCCGGTAGCGCGCGAGGCGGCCACCGATTATCCGGTCATTGTGGGCTCCAGTGTGAAGGGAGCTCTGCTGGACCTGGCGCGGACCTGTCGTCTAGACAACGGAACACGCGAGAGGGTCTTCGGCGAGCAGGATCAGGCTGGCTCCCTCCTGGTTTCCGATGCGCGGCTGGTCCTGTTGCCGGTCCGCAGCCTGAAGTCCCAATACAAGTGGGTCACTTGCCCGCACCTGGTGGAGCGTCTCTTGCGCGATCTCTCCCGTGGTGGAGCCAAGCCGCCAGTTGCTTCGTTGCCTCCGATTGACCGAGGCACGTATCAGGGCCCGGCCGACGGGACGCTCTTTCTGGAAGAGCGTGAGTTCACTCACGCAGGCACGCTGCTCGGAGAGATCCTTGCGGTCATGAAAGGGCTTATCCTCCATGAGGGCACTGCCGCGCGCCTAGAGCAGCAATTGGTCATAGTGCATGATGACGACTTCGTGTGGTTTGCCCGTTACGGTCTGTCCGTCAACGCCCGCAACGTGCTCGACGAAAAGAAGACGAGCACCAACCTTTGGTACGAGGAAACCATTCCGCCCGATACTCTGTTCTCTTGCCTGTTGGCGGAACGCTCTAACGACGGGGCAATTAAATCGGTGACAAAACTCTTCGAGAACCGCCCCTATCTTCAAATGGGCGGTAACGAGACGGTGGGTCACGGGTGGTTTGCAGTCAAGTTTCCGGAAGTGGCTGAGGGAGGTGAGGCATGACAGCAGGCCCAAGAACCCTCCAGCAGAAACGCGCCGCTCACGCTTTGTCCATCGTGCATGAAGTATCCGATGACTTCGCCAGCCACTACAGGAGCTATGTTGAGTCGTTGCCCGCCACCATTGTGATGAATGGATTGGGACAGGCTTGCGCTACCCTAATGGCGCGCAGCAGGGATAACTCGCCACGAGCGAGAGCGTACGATTTGCTCTACAAACATCTACAAGACTGGCTTTGCCGAAGTGAAGCTGCCGTCTATCCCCAGGCAGAGTCCCTGATCGACGCGATTGTCAAAAACGACCAGGAGAAGTATGTCCACGCCCAGGCTGAGGCATTAGCTTACCTGGACTGGTTGAAGAAGTTTGCTCAGGCGTTTCTCAAGGCAGCGCCGGCAGACAGTGGAGGTTCCAATTATGTCAAGTGACGTTCCTCTGCCCAGGCCGCTTTACCGGTCGGTTGGCCCTGAACGCTGGGAGCCCACTGGTCACGCAGGGCTCTGGTACGACAAATTCTGCAACGCATGGCGCGCTCCACAGGGAAAAAGGTGGACTGATGCCGATGTAGACAAGCTGGCTTGGATCAAGACAGTCACTCGGAAAGTGGGTGAAGCCACACTGCTGTCCGAACACCTAAGGCGCCAGCGGAACATGGTAACGGCTCTCGGTGGCAGCTGCCTGGAGTTCACCACCGAGAGTCGCTTTGTGACAGGACTGGGCCGCGAGCATCCGGTGGAAAATGGCTTTGCTTGGCACGCCATCTTGGGAACACCGTATTTGCCTGGGTCAAGCGTGAAGGGGATTGTTCGGGCGTGGGCGCGCGAGGAGGCCGAAGAGGGCATTCAGAACCGAATTTTGGGCCAGCATGAGCGCGTGGGCCGGGTCGTCCTTCTCGATGCCCTGCCGCTGCAGCCGGTCCAGCTCGAAGCCGACGTGATGACACCGCACTACGCAGCGTACTACCAGAGCGACGATCCTGACCGCGACCCGCCTGGCGATTGGATGAGCCCAATTCCGATTCCGTTTCTGGTCGTGGCAGCGAATCAGCGTTTTCAGTTTGCCATGGTGCCCAAGACACCCAAGGATGTCTCCCATTTGCCCACTGTAGAGACATGGTTGCATAAGGCCCTGGCATGGCTGGGTGGAGGCGCCAAAACCGCCGTCGGTTACGGTCGTTTTGTGCGTTCAGACAAGTTGGCGCCCGCCGATAGTGCTTCCGGTCCTGCCCAGACGACAGCCATTTCAGCTCCGGCCGGGACAAGAAGGTCGCGCTATGAGGCCGGAACATCTGTGCTAGTCAAGCGCGTCGAAGATCCTCGGGGCAAGAACCGTCCCTGGTTTCAAGCAGACGACGGCTTCGGTGGGACAATCGTTCGCGCCAAAGCGGACGAGGTCCCAGATATCGCCATCGGCCAGACGATTCGGCTGGAAGTTGCCGCGGCCCTCAACGACGGCTACAACTTTCGCCTTCCTCGACAAGAAAAGGAAGATCCCTCACCAAGAAAGGGTCCGGGAAATAGATAGATTGAACCGTGTGTCGGACTGGAAAGCCTGCCCACGCTGGGCTTTCCTGGGCAGCAGGGAGGGCCACAATGGCAAAAACGATCATCTGTACCGTGGGCACCAGTGCAGCCAAGAAAGTGTGTCGCCCGCATGAGCTGGAAGCGTGGGTGCGCCAGGAAGGTGGCGCGACCATGGCCGCCCCCAAGATCCTCAACACCTTTGCCAACGTTCCGCCTGAGGGCCGGGCTCTGCGGGAGGTTCTGTCTGCCGAAATCCACTCGCTAATGCGCATGAGCGTCGGTGCCGGTGATCGTGTCCTGCTCTTCGCTTCTTCTACGGACGATGGAAGGGCATGCGCCCTGGCTGTGGAGCAGTACCTGCAGAAGTACAGGAACGGAATCAGTACCAGGATGGAGCCGATTGAGGGCCTTCAGGTCAGGGACGCCGCCGCGTTCCGCCGCAAAGGTGTGGTGAACTTTGCACGCCGCTGCTTGGAGGAGATCAGGTCCTACGGGCCTGATCAAGTCATCTTGAACGCGACTGGCGGTTTCAAGGCGTTAGTCCCTTATGCCGTCGTCATCGGCATGATCAAAGGCGTTCGTTGTTGCTACATTTTTGAGCAGTCCGAGGTCCTCGTGGACCTGCCGCCGTTGCCGGTCGTTTTGGACCGCAGCATGTTCGAAGAATACTGCCCCGTATTTGAGCGCATCGAGCGCGAAACAGCCATTCCACGAGGTGACTGGGATCGGTCTATTCCGCTGGACCAGCGACGGCGGTTGGAGCCGATGATCGAACAGGAGCGCAACCAAGTCACTCTGTCGGGATTTGGGCATCTCTTGTTGGATGAGGTTCGGAGACCGGTCTCTCTGGTTCCTTTCCTTTCAAGGCCAGCGTGGGATGATTGCCTGCAGCTCTCTAAGCTTGCTGGTTGCGACCCCTTCCGCTTCCTCGACCGCGTAGCCAGATTCCAGGAAGAATACCGGGTGCATGAACACATCAACGTGGGCAGCGGCCTCCGTTGGTTGAAACCCGGAGCGACGACCGACCGCTACCTGGTCTCGACCGAAGGCTGGCGCTTGTTGGTATGGCGGGGCATTCGTGAGGATGAGGTCGGCGCCGACTACTCCCGCAAAGTGAAAGTCGATCCCAGGATTGAACGCGCACATTTTGCCCCCTTTACACGAATGGAGTTCGTGACGTGAGCTGCTTTGTGGAGCCCCTGGGAGCGCGGGCGTCCCCGCCCGCTCTAACCTCCTCACTTGGGTTGAGGCTGTGCTAGACTGGGGAGCCAACGGTGAGGTTCGTGGCACACCACTCCGCGTGCCTTTTCCGCTGGTTCTCACCACCGATCCAACAGCCGGTTTGGGAGGGGGCGAGCGGTGAGGTGAGATCAAAAAGGCTGGAGCCGCTCGCTGGAGTAAAATGCCTTCGTATTCAATAGTTTGTCATCAACCATTGTCCGATGACGCGTCAGCAACCAGATCCGAATCGCCTCCCGTTCGCAAACCGCACTGTATGTTTTTCGAGGTCAGCAGGATGGGAGGCGGGCGGATTCCGCGATTGAAGGATCGCGGCCCCATTGAAGCAGCGAGGCCCAGGTAGGGGCAGGGCTTGATTTCGCCGATTCCGCGATTGAAGGATCGCGGCCCCATTGAAGCTACATATTTCGCTCCGATTCAGACTTTTCGATTGAGATTCCGCGATTGAAGGATCGCGGCCCCATTGAAGCTCTGCCGCCTCCTTGCCGTCAGACTCGTTGCGAGTCGATTCCGCGATTGAAGGATCGCGGCCCCATTGAAGCGATGTTGCGGACAGCAGGGTTGCTCAGTACAGCCAGGATTCCGCGATTGAAGGATCGCGGCCCCATTGAAGCGACGGAAAATGGTTCGAGCTGTCCCAGCTTGACCTTCGATTCCGCGATTGAAGGATCGCGGCCCCATTGAAGCGGCGACACGTCGCGGCCCATGTCCATGCTGCCGCTGATTCCGCGATTGAAGGATCGCGGCCCCATTGAAGCGAGGAAACTTTTGTCGATCACCTCTTGCCTCCTTCGATTCCGCGATTGAAGGATCGCGGCCCCATTGAAGCGGCAACCCAACCCGATAGGGGGGGGGTGCCGGAAGATTCCGCGATTGAAGGATCGCGGCCCCATTGAAGCGTTCACCCGCTCGATCAGACACTCGATCTGGTGCCCGATTCCGCGATTGAAGGATCGCGGCCCCATTGAAGCCGAATGTCCGCCCAGACCGCTGCACCGTTTTCCAGGGATTCCGCGATTGAAGGATCGCGGCCCCATTGAAGCGAAGTAGCAGCATAAGCACGACTAAAAACCATTCTCGATTCCGCGATTGAAGGATCGCGGCCCCATTGAAGCGCCTCTAATACCTTAATCCTAGCCTCAGCCAGCTCCGATTCCGCGATTGAAGGATCGCGGCCCCATTGAAGCCTTGGGGGGCCGGCGGCGCCGGTGGCACGGCTTCGGGATTCCGCGATTGAAGGATCGCGGCCCCATTGAAGCCCAGAGCCGGACGAAGAAGACGAAGAGCAAGAACCGATTCCGCGATTGAAGGATCGCGGCCCCATTGAAGCATAGTGGCTCGGTGTCCGAAGTGTAAGAGTTACAAGTGGAGTCCGCGA
>JBFMEW010000064.1:0-17989 GCA_040753175.1 Acidobacteriota bacterium
GCGGTAGAGGAACAGGTGCTGCCCTTCTTAGATCCGGAACGCTGCAGAAGTCAGGCGATTCCCCTCCTGGGATCAGGAGGGGGCCAGGGGGTGGTCGACTGGAGAGGATGATCACAGCAGAAGAAGTCCAGTTTCGGGATCCGAATCGCGGTAGAGGAACAGGTGCTGCCCTTCTTAGATCCAGAGCGCTGCAGAAGTCAGGCGGTTTCCCTCCTGGGATCAGGAGGGGGCCAGGGGGTGGTCGACACCGGTTGACGCTAACCAGACTTGCCCGAGCCCGGGAGCTGTTTCAAGCGGGGAGAGCCGCACCACCCCGCGCCGGGCGGGAGAAGAAGCCCCGCCGGCGCTGCCCCTCCTCGACCGAGGAGGGGACCCTTTTTTTTGGGGGCTCGCATTGCGAGGACCAGGACCAGCGGGCAGAGGAACAGGCCGCTGCCCTCCTGGGATCCGGAACGCTGCAGAAGTCAGGCGGTTCCCCTCCTGGGATCAGGAGGGGGCCAGGGGGTGGTCGACACCGGTTGAGGCTAACAGACTTGCCCGAGCCCGGGAGCTGTTTCAAGCGGGGAGAGCGGCACCACCCCGCGCCGGGCGGGGGAAGAGCCCCGCCGGCGCTGCCCCTCCTCGACCGAGGAGGGGACCCTTTTTTTTGGGGGCTCGCATTGCGAGGAGCAGGATCAGCGGGCAGCGGAACAGGCCGCTGCCCTTCTTAGATCCAGAGCGCTGCAGAGGTCGGGCGGTTCCCCTCCTGGGATCAGGAGGGGGCCAGGGGGTGGTCGACTGGAGAGGATGATCACAGCAGAAGAAGTCCAGTTTCGGGATCCGAATCGCGGTAGAGGAACAGGTGCTGCCCTTCTTAGATCCGGAACGCTGCAGAAGTCAGGCGATTCCCCTCCTGGGATCAGGAGGGGGCCAGGGGGTGGTCGACACCGGTTGAGGCTAACCAGACTTGCCCGAGCCCGGGAGCTGTTTCAAGCGGGGAGAGCGGCACCACCCCGCGCCGGGCGGGGGAAGAAGCCCCGCCGGCGCTGCCCCTCCTCGACCGAGGAGGGGACACTACCCTTGTTGGGGCTCGTATTGCGAGGACCAGGTCGCTGCCCTCTTTAGATCCAGATCCGGAACGCTGCAGAAGTCAGGCGATTCCCCTCTGGGATCAGGAGGGGGCCAGGGGGTGGTCGACACCGGTTGAGGCCAAAGCAGAGTTGTTGGGTTCCGGGCCGAATCCCCTCATGGCTCAGGATCTACAAGCACTAGTCTCTGCTGAAAGCTACGGGAGGACACAGCACACCATGCGCGGTGCGAGACCTGCCAAACAGGAGACAGCATGATCGATTGTAAAGGCGTGATGGCGAAAGCAGCTGTCTGGATGTCTCGACAGTATTTCTTCACCATGCTGCGCCCGCCGGGTTTCAGCAACGAGGTTGGAAGGCTCTTGTGTAACGCCACGCTCTACGCAGCTGACCCGAACGCTCAGCCTGGCATTGCCGCAACCGAGGACATAGCGGCCAGCCTCAAGACGAGAATCGATCGAGCCATGAAGCAAGAACGGGCAGGTCGAGCAGAGCGTCGCGGGTGCAGCCAGGATGGAGACGATCCTCGATGATTGATGTTATCTCCGCATACCGCACAACAGGTATCAGCGCACCGCGTTCATTTCAGCGGGAGGCTTGGTGCCATATTACGGGCGGTCGCAATGTCCTCATCTCTGCCGGAACCGGGAGCGGAAAGACCGAGGCAGCCTTCCTGCCGGCTCTCGCAACAGGCCGCCGAGTCATCGCACTCTACCCGACTAAGGCGCTGCTTCAGGATCAGCTGCCGCGCATCGCGCAGCGCGCAGCGGGCAAGACGATTGCGGTCGATAGCGGCGACGAGGACGACAGGACCTTTTACCGCGCCGATGTGATCCTCACGAGCCTCGACAAGTTTCTGTACCGGTTCTTCGGCTATGGAAAGACGCGATGGAGCTATCTCTATCCCTATCGCATCGGATTCGACGACACACGCGGCACTATGTTGATCCTGGATGAGGCACACGCATACGAGGAGGTCACCTTTTCCCATTTCTGGTTCCTGCTCAAGAAGCTGACATACGAGCGCAGCGTTCAAACCGTTCTTCTTTCGGCCACGCTTCCCCCAGCTCTCATCGATGCGCTTGAGGACCCGGATCGCCGTTATTTTCCCCGCGGCACGAACGAAGGCCCGTTCTTCGAGAAGGTTGCGGACGATGGGGCCAGGTCTGGGAGACTGTTCTACGCAGGATGCATCACAGCCGCCAGTGTCGTCGACAAAGCACTCGATGCATTCGACCAAGGCAAGCGCGTGATCATCGTCCTTGACGCCGTTGTGCCACCTCGCGACACCGAGCAAGCCAAAGGACGCACCCTTCATGAGGTTTGGAAACGGCTGCTTCAAGACGTTGAAGCACGCACCACAGACAAGTCTCCTCAGGCTGCTGTTGCACAAGCAGATGGTGCAGGTGGAGTGAGAGGCACTATTCTCACCTACCATGGCCATCAGATGTCGCAGTATCGGAAGGAAGTTCTTCAGCGCTTGAAGGAGCTAGATGAAAGCTGGAAGCCGAACGCAGATGGCAGCCTCAAGGAGGGTGAACCATTCATCCTCGTGACGACGTCCGCGATGGAAGTTGGGGTCGACATATCCTCGGACGTTATGATCACGGACCTGTGCGAATGCGACAGCTTCGTACAGCGCCTCGGCCGTTGCGCCCGGCGCCCGGGCGAGTCCGGCAAGGTCTACCTGATCGACGCCGATGGTGACCAGAGACGGCGCGGCCGAGCGCTGTGGGGAGCCTTCAAGGATCGAACCGTGGACAGCTCAATCGACGCCGAGGTAAAGCAGCAACTGAACAAGCACAACTTCATTCCGGATCTGAGTCGCATTCACCTTCGTCTCGAATATCTCCAGGATCAGAGTCTATACCAATACGTCTATGACTTCGTTCAAGAAAACCAGGAGCTTTGGGAAAAGGGTGTGGTAATTACCAGAGCATGGGAACCGTCCATCGCGCTTGTCCGCAGCGAGCAGCGAGACGGAAAAGACTATATCGCGGGAATTCCTGCCCGCGACTTCTGGCGTGCGAAGGAACTGAAGGAGAAGCTCTTACTGCCGCTCTCTGGTGCCGCAGATATCGCGCCATACTGCACATGGGTATTCGAAGGGTACAACAAGGCGAATCAGTACACGCAGCGAATCGTTATGGGAGGGTCCAAAGAGAGGACGCTCACCGAAGCCTTGAGACTAGCCGGCATCAGCGCACGCAGCCGCAAGCAAGATGAGAACAAAGTGCAGCCCATCTACGCATTGGGGCTGCCGTTGATTCTGATCTTGGGTAGTCAGCGTGAAGGCACTGAGGCGGAGGACGGCAGCGCCTGGCCCTACGAGGAGCCCAACGTCGGTCTTAGGTATCGGCGTCAATTCGCAAAGCTGGATCAAGAACCCAAGGTCTTTTCGCCTTCGCCTCGGCTCAGGGTCCGTAAGGTTCTCCTGCGAAAAGAGAAAGGGAGGTACGAATTGCCGCTCTACTGGTTCGAGCCCAACGATGAGGACCAGTCGGCGGAGGACGGAACCCCATGACCATCCCAAACCCACACCCGAAGATCTTTGTTCCGGGCAAGATCATCCAGGTACGGAGCGTGAGTGACCCGCTCATTCTGACCAAGTTAGTGCTCGTATCCGTCGAGGAGCACGTGCGCCACGTGGTTGAGATGCTTGAGTGGCTTTTCCCCGACACAACCGAGGTGCAGCACGCTGGCGCCGTTCTCCATGACGTCCACAAGAAGGTCGGTACTCGATACGAGTTTTTTCACGCATGCGGTCGCAAGCCTGCTCCGTCCGAGGAGGATCTGCTGCTCGACTTCTATGGAAATGGGCAGGTTTCCATGAGCCTTTCGGCCAGGGATGCATCCCGGGGGTTCTTGGAACTTGCTAGGGACCCTCGGCGGAGGCGGCTCTGGCCCTTTCGACGAGATGACGGAAGTGTGAGCGAGGTGCGAGTTGACCTCGATCCGCCCTTTGGCAACCACGCTGCCGAGGCCACAGAAGAAGACCTGCTTCCGTACCGCGACGGCTCGGTCGTTCTAGCGGAAGCACCCGCGCAGCGCGACTACGTGCTGAACCTTGTCCGCCTGCACCACTCCTTCCGACCCAATCGCATTATTGGCGCGTGCGCGCAACACGGCGATGGCATCGCGCGGGATCTCTACCGGCTCATCGTCGCCGACCACGCCGGATCTCGCTGGGCGGAGTATGTCGTCCAGCAACTCGAAGGAGGGTTAGAGAAACCCGAGTCCGTAGATTTCTTCGATGATGTGGAAATCAACGTTGCTGTCGAGGCTACCGCACGAGGTTCAGACCACGACCTTCAAGTCGGTGTCGTACGCCTGCAACGGTCCAAGCTGCCTGGCGAGACTGGGGATGCGCGTGAGGCGGAACTGTTCGTCAGATACTACGCTCTAGCGGTGGATTGGGACTTGAGGCAGTTGGCAGACGAAGCGGAGACATCGGCGACAGATCGGCAACAGCGGGCGAGCAGACGCCCACGCACGCGAAGGGCTAGATCATGAACCGTCAGGAAGCCATTCAACTAATCGTTTGGTCTCTGCTCGCTCAGGCCGAAGCACCGAGCAAGGCGGTGGCTGCTTCGTTGGCCGTGAAGCCTCACCTTGGAGCTCGTGCCGAAGCCGACTTTCGCAATTTGCTGCGTGCGGCCGGGCTGTTTGCTCGGGATGACGACGGTTTCTTCATGCGATATGTGCGGAGGGCGTTCGCACAAGCCGATTGTGTGTTGCTCCCGTCTCCGACACACCTGCTGACAGTGCCTGTCCCAGTTGAGCCTCGAATGCGAATCGCCTATAGCGTGTTCACAGGGCTTCTCTTGAAGCACCTCTACCACTGCCACGCGGCGGTCCCGCTACAAGTGACTGAGGGCATGGCGTTGCTCTGGGCGCCCGAGCTACCGGCCGCCCCAGCTTCGCCACTTCCGGACGACGCGGAGCAGGTGTGGCAGGAGTTCAAAAATTCCAAGCTTGCGGAGGACGCGCTTCGCGACGGAATCGAAGCGGCTCTGTCTGCTGTGGGGAATATCGGAGCGATCGCAGTAACTGACCCTCTCGCCAGGGGCGCACTCTTTCGTGTTCTCTTGGAGATCCTGCCGCACCACGAGCGAGAGTTCCAAACTCAAGGTGGTATGCGGCTCGACTTCTATTCCCGCAATGATATCGAAAGATGGAGAAGCGCCTTGCCGGTTACTACCGAAGGTAGCCAGACCATGGAACACCTTTGGGCGCAAGGCTTGAACGGATCAGACCCCAAGAGCGTTGTCTGCAACATTGCTGGACTGATCGTGAAAGAGGCGTTTGATGCCGCCAAGCCGATGGCCTTTCGATATGTGCGAGGGTTGTGGCGCGGCGAAGGAAGCGGCAGAAACCGCAAAGCTGGAAAGCGAGACGGTGTTGTTCGGCCGCGGACAGACGAAGAGGGCGCGAGGGCGGATGAGATCGACAAGGGTATTGAAGAGGCATTGAGTAAACTGGAGCGGGTCCGCTCTGGTACACGTGACCTGGATCGATGGGTCGCGTGCACCATCGCCAACAACGAAGAACATCAAAAGCTGATTTCAACTCTCGCATCCGAGATTGGGCTAACAAGGCATCCGTTGAGCGGACGCCGGAGCGTCCCTGTGCTGAGTGCTGAAAAGCTGGTGGACAGCTTGTCCGACTCTTTTCGCAACGAGGCACTTGTCGCTTTCCTCAAGAACAAGGAAGGCAAAGCGTTGGCGGAAATCAAAGCTGCAGTTTCAGAGACCTGCAAGAACGTCGTCGCCTGGCACCTGTCAAGAAAGACTGACCGCGCTGACATCGCGATCTTCGGCTGGCCAGTGACGATTCTGCGAAATGTGTCTGAAGAGAAGAGGTTCGCCCTCCGGTTTGTCAACAAGGCTGACCCACCAGGAGCAAGAGCGATTCTCCGAATTCCCCCGCTGGGCGACGTCGGCACTATAAGTAATCAGGACTCAAATTCGTCACCGCCATTCAGCGTCACGCGACTCAGAGGATCGACACCGTCGATGGCGGTCACCGCGCTTACGTTGGCATCCGGCAGTCGCTGTGTTGTGTGCGGATCAAGGTTTGACCTGTTAAAGGGCGCGGTGAGCTTCTTGCCGGAGTCCAAAAAACGCTGGTACGAGTCTCCGACAGCGTTTGTCGAGCCCAGGCTTTGCAGCAACTGTGCGTTCGTCGCATACCTCTCGGCAATTTACCCCAACAGCGACACTAGTGTGCTTGAGTTTCCCTCCGACAATTTCCTCGAACTCTTCGCCTTGCACGAGCACCTGCAGGGAGTCTCCGGTGCGGTGGCACTCAAAACCCTGAATCGGGTTGGGGCAATTTCGATTCTGCCCAGCCGCTATCTCTTGCTGTCGAAGAATTCCCGGCAGGGCCAGATGGACTCGAAGACTCAGATCTACGTTCAACTGCGACATCACGTGCCGCTGCTTCAGAACCTCGACCGGCCAATGCGGGTTCAGATCGAGGGGAGCCGGCCTCACTTCTGGTCGGAAGTTCACCCTCATGTGGCCATTGGTCTGTCACACTTTGCCCGCATGCCAAGGTATTACGAGACTAAAGACCGCAAGGTTCTTGCCCAACGAGTTACGCGCGCGCTCACTGAGGGACGGCCCTTCTCCGCTCTTTACCTAGCAACGCAGGCACAGCAACCAGAGAGAGACTTCGGACGAGAACGCGGTGTATTGAGTAGAGGGCTTCACGCTTTCGAGAGAGAGTTTGTAGGGAATCGGCACTATGCAGCCAAACTGGCACTCGGCTTAGGAGGGGATGAGATGCGTTCTGACTTGTATGAGGACGTTATTGAGTTTTCTAACTACCTCCTGGATTTGGTGCGGCCACTTGTTCAGAGGGAAGTTCGGAAAAGTAGGTCTGCTGTTTCAGGTATAGCGCGGAAGTATACGGCCTTTATTGTTCGCGATTTCAAGGATGGCCGTGTAGCGAAATTCCTTTATGCCGTCTGCCAAGAGGCCGACGCAGCAGAGCGGGACGGTGATGGTTGGGCTAAATCGCAATCTCTAGAGAAGCTGTATGGAGCTAAGCCCACCGTTGAAGGCAAATCGGCTGAAGAAACCGCTAGGTTATGGGCAGCATTTCGACATCAACATCCGAAGACCGCCCTTGAAGCTAAGATTGAGAGCTTTGGAGAAAAGCACGGTAAAGACCCAGGTCTCTGGACCAAGTTCCTTGGTGAAGTGCAAGCTCGTACCCTCGCTCTTTTGATGTTGAACGTTCGTAACGTGTCGAGCAGGTAGGCAAAGGAGGATAACGAAATGGCTCGATCCAAGAAACAAGAAGGACAAAGCGGTGCGCCCCCATCAAGTGGAAATGGCAAGTTGCCCATAACCCAATACACAGGCATTAATGCCACTGGAACGAAGACCGTGCTTGTCAGCGCCTTGTTAGAGGTTACAGGGCAGGTTCGATTCGGGGACGGCACCGACATTGCCACGACCATTACGGAGAAAGATACGGTTCTGGGTCCGAATGGTAGTGTAGAGAAAGCAATATGGGCGGGAACAAAGCGCCGCGGAGTAGATCGACGAACGATCCATGAGTTTCGTAATCAGCTTGGGTGGGACTCAAAGGAATGTTACGTCGGCAATCTGTGCATGGAGTGCCCGATTTGCTGGCTTTACGGCTTCACTGGAACTACTCAGCAAGCTCAGATCAACGCAAGGTCTCGGGTCCTCTATGCCACTTCGGTTTCCCTTGAGGACACCTCTCGTTGCCTCAACCGACATTCGAGAAACCAAGTGGATGAAAAATCACAAACCACGGCTGGCGCTGCAGGAATACATGAAGAGGAGATGGTCATTGCAGGGACGCACTTTCCTGTCTACACCTCTCTGATTCATGTGCTCGACTGGGAGATCGGTGTCTTCGCTCACGCCTTCTTAGAGAACCTGAACGCCAACCGCTATAGCGCTGCGTCTCGGGCTCAAGGGGGAATGCGGTTTGTCGAGCATAATAATGAGCCAGTGCTGGTGGTCGACGAGTCTTCTCACGGCGTTTTTCCTCTTTCCGCCCCTAAGCTGGCTGGTTGGGAGACGGATTTTCGGAAAGCCGTTGAACTGTTCGTGCCAACCCAGAACAGTCCGATCTCTCTCCTACCATTTCAAGCTCAACTGCAGAAGCAAGGATTTGCGGTCGAGTCAGGTCAGACGAAGCTGGCGGCAAAAGGAGGAGGCATCGAGTTGACGATTGAGGTACAAGAAAACGCCCTTGTTGTCCACCAAGGTTCTGACGAGCTCATGAATCGCTACTATGGGAGCCAGGCTCTGGGCTATCTGCGGCAGAAGCAGGTCGAGGCTCAGAAGAAGCTTGCAGATTCAAGTTGGAGGTCTCAATTTCAAACAGAAGCCAAAGGATATGCCCAAGCCATTCAAGGAAAAGGAGCGGGCACAGAAAGTGCTGGATCCCCCGGAGCCGACTCCAATGTGGCGGGGGACGAATCGAATAAAGAAGAAAGCAGTGGTGGAGATGAATAACGATCTTCTCTTTGTGCTCTTGCTCCGAGGGACACTCCTCACGCCACTGATGGCTCGGAATGCCCTCAAGTCGAACGTCACGTGGTCGAGCTATCCGTTTCTCCCGCCGACCAGCGCGTCAGGATGCCTCGCCGAACTTGCCGGTGGCACCAGATGGCATGAGGGGAATGCGATCGGGTTAGACGCAAGAAGGCTGCAGGACATCCCTGACTATCAGGAAGTATTCGCACTAGGCGCCTACCCGTCGAGGTCGCAGCCTTCACGTCGGCATTTCCGTGCTCATCTCGGTTCCATCTTCAACTACGAGGGGACCATATGGTTTACGGGTAGAAACGAAGGTAAAAAGCCGGCCGTGGTCGAGGAAACGCTGGCCGACACCATTACGTTCGTCGTTGCGGCCCCTGTGCGCAAAGGATTGGAAGTTCTGCACGATGCAGCGAGGGGGCGGCTCGCTCCCGTAGCAAAGAAAGGGAGTCTTGAGGTTTCGTATTGTGCGCAACCGGACATAGTTGAACTCAGGCCCACAGCGGCTACCGGCAACGAGGAGGCGCTGGCTCTTATGCCCGTGACCGAACTGGGTAGTCTGCCAACGCGGCCATTGCGACCGGGTGAGACGGTCGTTCATAACGTGCCAGTCCGCTCCCGTCTGTTGGATGGTCGGATGGAGTGGGACATCATGCCTACAACTTGGCACGAGCATGCGAGATTCCGTCCTGGAGTACCAATCTTCGCTGCCGTTAATAGAAGCCAGCCTATCGGCGTGTCTCAAACAGTATGGAACCGCGTGCGTGAAGTATGGTTGTAGGTATATCTTGAGAGGTGGACAAACTTGAGCGCATACAATCGGCATCCTGCAGCGAGATTCATTGCAAGGTTCTGCGGCGATTGTAGACCAGCAAGGGGACGATGCTGCTGAGCGGTTGAGGCGCTTAGGCATTACGAGACGCTGATTCTGGACGGTTCCTGCCCTGATCAGGCAAGTGGAGTTAGCCCACGCTCTGGCTACCACTGCACCTGCCGGCCGGTTTGGGGTGTTCCGAACCTCAAGCGGTAAACGACGAGCGTGGCATGATCCACGAGACACGCAATTGGCCACACCTGCGGCTCTACCAGGACGGGAAGTCAACGCCAGTCTCGGATCTAATGGCACGTGAAGACCACATCTTCACAGTCGTTCCAAAGATGGACGTGGAAGCCGAGGTGGATTGGCGGTTGCCGGTATTTGAGGCAGGCCGATACTTCATAGCGTTTGATGGCGCCGCGCTCCTGCTGTTGGAGTTGTTCAGAAGAAAGCAGCACTGATGCGGTCGAGTCTCAAACAATAGCGGGGCAGTATGATCGGGTGCAGGTCTGACAGGAAGCAGCTGAAACACCCCAATGGTTGGTGCCACAGATCGATCAAGGTTCGGCGGATGACTGGCTAAGAGCCGCACCACCCCGCGCCGGGCGGGGGAAGAAGCCCGCCGGCGCTGCCCCTCCTCGACCGAGGAGGGGACCCTTTTTTTCTTGGGGCTCGCATTGCGAGGAGCAGGATCAGCGGGCAGAGGTCTCTCGCGGTCTGCTTTCGACTTCTCACCACCAAAGGCAGACGAGGAGGTTAACGTAGCTTCAACTAAAGATACGCAGCAGCTTCCCTCCTTGGATCGGGAACGCTGCGGAGGTTAGGCGGTTCCCCTCCTGGGATCAGGAGAGGGCCAGGGGGTGGTCGACAGCGGGCCCGAGCCTACCACGGCTCAGGCGGTGACAGAGAGCGGTGACGCACGGCAACGACCACGCCCGGGAGCTGTTTCAACCTTTTTGGGGCGGGGGAGAGCCGCACCACCCCGCGCCAGGCGGGGGAAGAGCCCCGCCGGCGCTGTCCCTCCTCGACCGAGGAGGGGACCCTTTTTTTCTTGGGGTTCGCACGGCGAGGAGCAGGATCAGCGGGCAGAGGCCTCTCGCGGTCTGCTTTCGACTTCTCACCACCAAAGGCAGACGAGGAGGTTAACGTAGCTTCAAGTAAAGATACGCAGCAGCTTCCCTCCTTGGATCGGGAACGCTGCGGAAGGAAGACACAGCTCCCTGCTTCCGGAACGCTACAGAGGTCAGGCGGTTCCCCTCCTGGGACCAGGAGGGGGCCAGGGGGTGGTCGACAGCGGTTGACGCTAACCCAGACTTGCCCGAGCCCGGGAGCTGTTTCAACCTTTTTGGCGCGGGGAGAAGCGCACCACCCCGCGCCGGGCGGGGAAGAAGCCCGCCGGCGCTGCCCCTCCTCGACCGAGGAGGGGACCCTCTTTTTTTTGGGGCGGGGAAGAAGCGCACCACCCCGCGCCGGGCGGGGAAGAAGCCCCGCCGGCGCTGCCCCTCCTCGACCGAGGAGGAGACCCTTTTTTTCTTGGGGTTTGCATTGCGAGGAGCAGGACCAGTGGGCAGAGGTCAGCCACCATACGGCGAATCGTCGAAACCGGCTTGCCTTCTCGCCGGTGAAATTCTAAGTTACAGAAGCAGCCGGCTTGGCGACTGCTCTCAACGGCCCACTCCTTGGAACCTTCGAGAGCCCTCATGAAATCATTCTCCCAGGTTTATCAATTTCACATCACGCTCCTCGATATCCGGCCAGCCATCTGGCGGCGGATCGAGGTCCCGGAGAGCTACAGCTTCTGGGACCTGCACGTGGCCATTCAGGACGCCATGGGCTGGCTCGACTGCCATTTGCACGAATTTGAGATCATCGATCCGAAAGGCAAACGACCCGTCCGCATTGGCCTGCCCGACGAGGACTTCCCTGGCGTCCGGGATGTTCTGGCGGGATGGACTGTTCCCATTGCTCGCTACTTTCGTTTACAGAACCCCCTGGCGTTTTACCGTTACGATTTTGGCGACGGGTGGGAGCATGAAATTCGCCTGGAGGAGGTCCAGCCGCGGCAGCCCCGACGAAAATATCCGCGCTGCCTGGAGGGCGCCCGGGCCTGTCCTCCCGAAGACGTCGGTGGCGTAGGCGGTTACCGGCGCTTCCTCAAGGCCATTAAGGACCCGCGTCATCCAGAGCACCGGGAGCTGCTGGGTTGGGCTGGAGGATCCTTCGACCCAGACCGTTTTAACCCGGCCCGAGTCCGCTTCGACGATCCAAACATCCGGTTCGAGGACCTTTGAAGATCCTCCCATCACGAATTGGAAGGAGGTCAACACCATGCTGGCCACACAGGTGCGACAGAAGGAAGGCCGGTTTTACTTCATCGCCTACAAGGCCCGCGACCTACTCGATCGGGTACGGTTCACCAGCCGCTACTACTTCGAAGGGGAGCGCATCGAAGCGGAAACAGGTGGCGAGGACGAGGTGGCGCGCTTCATTGCCGGCATCGAAAAAAACGAGAAGGCTTTTCAGCGTCATCTGAATCGCCAGAAGGTCCGCCAGATTGTCAATTTCTACGAAACCGCGGTGAGCCAGCCCCTCATTCCGGGCACCATCCTCTTGTTTACGGACGAGGAGCTTCGCTTCGAGCCGGTGGGCTCCTTTGCCGCGGCCGGCAACCTGAGCGAACCGCGCAGCAAGTACCTGGTGATCGACGGCCAGCACCGGCTGGCGGCTCTGTATTTTTTTCAGCAAAAGCATCCCGATCAGATCGATCAGGTCGAAGTGCCTTGCGTCCTCTTCGACGGCAAGAGCGGGGATTTCGCCACCGAGATGTTTGTGATCATCAACTCCACCCACACCAAAATCAACAAGTCGCACCTGGTGGACCTCTACGAGAAGGTGTCGTGGGAAACGCCGGAAAAGAAGTTCGCGGCGCGCCTTGTGAATCATTTGTACCAGGAGGCGGACTCGCCTTTGCGCTACCGCATCAACCGTCTGGGTGGACGAAGCCGTCAGGAGAAATGGATCCTGCAGTCGGAGCTGTTTAACGAACTCCACAAAGTGGTTGAGGCTCAGCCCTCCTTCTTCGAGAAGCGTCTTCACCGCCGATCGGATCGTGCCTATGAGCTGGTGCGCGACTACTTCAAGGCCGTGCGCGAGGTGATGGGAGCGGTGTGGGGTGAAAACGAGAAGTACATGTTCACCCGCGACGTGACCTTGAAGGCCTTGGTACGGGTGTTGGGCGATTTGCTGAAAGATGAAGGATTGACCGAGGCCTGGTTGCGAGACGGCTCGCCGCAACTGTTCCGGCGGCGGCTCCAGCCCTGGGCCGAGGCCGGCAAGGAGTTCCGCTCCGAGGGCTTCTACGAACGCTTCCCGGCCAAAGGCCAGGTGGAGCGCGTGCGTCGAATCCACGTTCGCCTGCTGGAGATTCTGGGGCGCCCTCGCTGAACGGCCGGTTTACGGCGCCTGCCGACTGAAAGTCGGCCGGCCTCGCCTGCCGAGACCTGCATGGGGTTCCTCCCACCCCCTCTGAACCGCTTAAGGCCGCGAAGCACGGTGGATCCGTTGTCCCGTGCCGCGGCCCCAGGACTAAGGTTCAATCGCACTTCATCCGATGACGACGCTCGTAGGAGCTAAGCCGATGAGTGCCGACTCGCCGATTTCTTGTCCAGAAGCTTTCGCGCTTTCCGCCGGGGCCGGTCCGGTGCCGGCCCCGGTCCAATACAACCTCTTCACCGGCGAGCCGGAGCCGGTGTCGCCGGCCGAGGGGAAGCCGGCCGAGAGCGGTTGGCTCTTCGATCCGGACTGGGGGATGGTGCTGCCTCACGATGTGGCCGGGCGGGAGATCACGGTGGATGAGGGAGTGACCCTTTCCTTCCCGGCTCAGGGCGGCGCGGTGCCGGTCGAGCCGCTGGTGTTTGGGCGCAAACCGCGCTTTCGACCTCCCGAGCCGCCCCTGGTATCGAAAACTGCCGACGCGGCTCAACTGATTCTTTCCGGTTTCGGGATTTTCCTGGGAAGGAAAAGCGAGCGGCTGCAGGTGAAGCTGGCCGGTAAAGCCGTTTACGAATTTCCGTTGTTTCGGATCAGTGAAGTGATGGTGGCCTCCAAAGGCGTTTCGCTTTCGTCGGACCTGGTTCGGGAATTCTGTGAGCGCGGCATCCGCCTGACCTTCGCGGAGCCGTCGGGCCGGCCCTATGCCATGCTCTCGTCTCCGGTCTTGACGGCCACGGTCGAGACGCGCCGCCAGCAGCTGTTGGCTTTTGAGGACTCGCGCGGGCTCGCCTTCGCCCGCCTGGTGGTCCGTGGGAAGATCCGCAACCAGCGGCACCTGCTGCTCTACTTGGGCAAATATCTGAAGCAGTCGTCCCCGGAGCGCTTCCGGGAACTTTCGGATCTGGCGCGCCGGCTGCGGGCTTTGGAGCTTCAGGCGCGGCGGGTTGAGGGCCAGTCTGTCGGGGAAAAACGACAGGAGTTGATGGGCCTGGAAGGCGTCTCCGGTCGCCTTTACTGGCAGGGCGTCAGGCAGATTGTGGAAGGCAAGGTCGAGTTTTTGGGCCGTGTTCACCAAGGCGCCGGCGACGCGGTCAATGCCCTGCTGAACTATGGTTACGGCATCCTTTACGCCCAGGTGTGGGGCGCGGTGGTCAACGCCGGCCTAGAGCCTTTTGCCGGCTATCTGCATGTCGATCGCCCCGGCAAGCCCTCGCTGGTGCTGGATCTGGTGGAGGAATTCCGCCAACCCGTGGTGGACCGCGCCGTCATCTCCTACATCAACCTGGGCCAGATGATTGGAATGAAGGACGGGCTGCTCGACCCGGAAACCCGTAAGGAGATCGGCCAGAAAGTCCTGGACCGCCTGGCCAGCCCGGAGCCGTTCCGCGGACAACACTACCAGGTGCGCTCGATCATTCAGATGCAGGCCCGCGCCCTGGTCGGCTTCCTGCGAGGCAAGAGTCGCTATCGTCCCTTCAGCTTCCGGTGGTAGGGAAGGCGATGCGGGGAAAGCGGCGCTGAAGACAGTCCCGAGCAACGCCAATCGCCGTCCAGCCCTGGCCCCTGACCCGCTGCCGCCACGACCGAGATGGAACTGCAAACCCTGGTCATCTACGACGTGGAAGACGATTGGGCCCGCCTGCGGGTGGCTGAAGCCTGCAAAGACTTCGGCCTGGAGCGCATCCAGTACAGCTGTTTTCGCGGGCCCCTCTCGCGCAACAAGCGGGAAGAACTCTACGAGCGGATGCGAAAAGTCCAGCGCGACTGGGAAAAGCGCTGGCGCAGAGACTTTCCAGGCACCCGGGTGGAGCAGAGCGATTTCCCCGAGCCCCCGCAAAGGGAGCCCCAGGGCCGCTGGACACCCGCGTTTAAGATTATGATTCAGCCAATTTGCGAAAAGGACTGGGGAGCGACAAGCTACGCCTACTTGTTCCTGGACCTGACCGGGGAACTCGATCTTCGGTTGAAGCAGTCGCGCAAGAAGAAACGATCCAGGCCGGCCCACCCGCCCGTCGGGAGCGAGACCGCCTCCGCCCCCGACGGCGCCTCCTGAAGGGCTTCCGGCGGAGGGTGAAGCACGGGCCGAAAGAGGAAAAGGCCAGGAGTGGCTGTGATCCGGGAAACTGCCAACCTCGAGACACCGCTCTTTCCGCTGCGAGTGAATGACTTGAAGCAGTTCGAGTACTGCCCCCGCATTGTCTTCTACAATACCGTCATGCCCGTCGAGCGCAAAGCCAGCGTGAAGATGGAGCGCGGCAAGGAATCGGAGTTCCGCCTGGATTCGCTGGAGCGCCGGCGGGGACTGAAGCGCTACCAGCTGGACGCCGGCGAACGCCACTTCCATCTGTGGCTGACCTCCGAGCGGCTGGGTTTGAGCGGCAGATTGGACCTTTTGATCGTTTCCTCGCAGGGCTGCTTTCCGGTGGACTTCAAGCATACCCGCGGCCGCCCCTATCGTAATCACCTGTGCCAGTTGGCCGGCTACGCGCTGCTGGTCCAAGAGCGGTTCGAAAGGCAAGTGACGACCGGTTTCATCTACCTGTCGCCCATTCAAGAGGTGGTGCGGGTCTCCATCACCTCGGGCCTGAAACAGGAAGCCTTGAAACGGCTGGCGGAAATTCGGTCGCTGATCAAGGAAGCGGTGCTTCCGGCCCCCACTCCGGTTCGGGCCCGCTGCCAGGACTGTGAGTTCCGCAACTATTGCGGCGACGTTTTCTGAGGCGACGGCGGGCGGAAGGCGACAAAGGGAATCGGTTCGATCGGGGAAGGAGGAAGTCACTTGGTGCTGCGTTTTTCGCAAAAGGGCAGGGGTTGGAGGTGGATTTCAGGATTGCGAAGTTTTTCGTCGTTTCCACCCGATAAGGCCTTAGGTATGATAGCGATCGCGAGCGGATGAAGTGCCTTCCCCAACGAAGAGGGGACTGAAAGGTTTGCGGATATTCTTTTTGCGCTCGGTAAGCTGTACAAGATGAAGTGCCTTCCCCAACGAAGAGGGGACTGAAAGACATGACAAACCTACTCTCGCACCTTCGGGCTTGCGATGAAGTGCCTTCCCCAACGAAGAGGGGACTGAAAGTTCTTATCCTTCCATGTCTCGTCAGTGGCCATCGAGGATGAAGTGCCTTCCCCAACGAAGAGGGGACTGAAAGAGAGATTGCTGTTCACGTTAGCAACATCCGCTGGCAGATGAAGTGCCTTCCCCAACGAAGAGGGGACTGAAAGAGTTCGACGAGTCCAGTGGGGGGTATCTGTTCGAATGATGAAGTGCCTTCCCCAACGAAGAGGGGACTGAAAGCGCGTTCATGGATGGATACCTGGCCGGTGACGGTCACGGATGAAGTGCCTTCCCCAACGAAGAGGGGACTGAAAGGCATCGAAGTGGTCATCTTCTGCATTACCTGGGAACGATGAAGTGCCTTCCCCAACGAAGAGGGGACTGAAAGACGATGGTTACAGCAGCGAAGACGACGAGGAGGACGGATGAAGTGCCTTCCCCAACGAAGAGGGGACTGAAAGCCTTCCCACTTCCCACACCAATCCTCAGCTCCCACCGATGAAGTGCCTTCCCCAACGAAGAGGGGACTGAAAGACTTCAAGCGGTCCATCTGAGCGTGGTACTCGGTTTCCGATGAAGTGCCTTCCCCAACGAAGAGGGGACTGAAAGTTTGGGAGCCTCTTCATCCATGACGATAATCTTATCGATGAAGTGCCTTCCCCAACGAAGAGGGGACTGAAAGCAGCACTGATCGCAGGTCCAAAGGCTCCCACTGGGATGAAGTGCCTTCCCCAACGAAGAGGGGACTGAAAGAAAAAAAGAAGCTGACCCGCTGCATACGGATCAGCTTCTGATGAAGTGCCTTCCCCAACGAAGAGGGGACTGAAAGCTCTTCGTGGTTTCCGCCAACATAGCCGATGATGCGGGATGAAGTGCCTTCCCCAACGAAGAGGGGACTGAAAGTCTTTTGAGTCCCGCAGCCATTGAGATTCACTCCACGATGAAGTGCCTTCCCCAACGAAGAGGGGACTGAAAGCGTTGTCATCGGTGCGCCTCGCAGTTTTTGGCGATGCGGGATGAAGTGCCTTCCCCAACGAAGAGGGGACTGAAAGGGAAATGATGTGCTGAGCCGTCATTCTCGGCCCGCACGATGAAGTGCCTTCCCCAACGAAGAGGGGACTGAAAGTGCTTGCTGAGGTGATATAGAGCGCCGCTCCGCCGGGATGAAGTGCCTTCCCCAACGAAGAGGGGACTGAAAGATGTTCTGGCCCAGATCTGCATGTCGATATTCTCCTGGATGAAGTGCCTTCCCCAACGAAGAGGGGACTGAAAGCAGACCTGAGACTTTGGATTCAAGCTCCTTGACCCGTGATGAAGTGCCTTCCCCAACGAAGAGGGGACTGAAAGGCCCATACGGTCCCGTTTTCTTCTGTCAACGATGGTGATGAAGTGCCTTCCCCAACGAAGAGGGGACTGAAAGCGGATCTTTTGCCCTGCTGTCTCAGCCATCTCCCGGATGAAGTGCCTTCCCCAACGAAGAGGGGACTGAAAGAAGGGCATGATTCCCTCCTATTCCCACTCCGTCAGCTGATGAAGTGCCTTCCCCAACGAAGAGGGGACTGAAAGTGTCACGCCGTCACCCTCTGCCGCTGTTTGTGGTACTCGATGAAGTGCCTTCCCCAACGAAGAGGGGACTGAAAGGTATCCGGACAAACCCAGCTAAAATAGCACCTAAGTCTGATGAAGTGCCTTCCCCAACGAAGAGGGGACTGAAAGGACGGAGCTGACCCAGGGGCTCGACAGCATCGAGCGCGATGAAGTGCCTTCCCCAACGAAGAGGGGACTGAAAGCAAGAGGGGCATGTCGTAAGTAACGTAGCCATTCTTGATGAAGTGCCTTCCCCAACGAAGAGGGGACTGAAAGTCGAGATCGAGGTGAGCTCGAAATCCCAAAGCAGCGATGAAGTGATTTCGATACTCTGAATTGGCCCCTTTTGATCATCTGAATTGGCCCCACCTTTGTAACTCGACAGCCGCTAATCTGTCCTTCCAGTCTGAGACCAGGAGGGTGGATGAGGCGCATGGAAAGGAGA
>JBFMEW010000065.1:0-17760 GCA_040753175.1 Acidobacteriota bacterium
GGATCTCCGGCTTGGTGACCGTGAGATCGCGCTGAACACGCTGGTGTCAGCTCAAAGCCCGCGTGGCCGGTCATCATCATGACCATTTCCTTACACCGAATTTCGACCTTTTGGGACAGGCTCTATGTAAGGAAGGTACCAAACTTTACGCGGGCGGGCTGGATGGCATGGTTGTGTACTCGCTGGACGGCGGCGAGACCTGGGAAAAGGCGGAAACTGACTCCGAAGAATCCTTGTATGGGATCGGAGTTCGGGGGGAAGAGGGTTGGGCGGTGGGAGACGAAGGTAGTGTGCTCGAGACGAGTGATGGCGGACGCAGTTGGCACAAGGTGCAGGTTCCAGAGCAGAGCAAGCTTTTCTGGTTGGGCACTGTGAGCCTGGTTTCCTCCACCGGATTCTCTGGGTATGGCGCAGGCGCCGGCGGGCTTCTGTTCCGCATCGTGGATGAGAAACTTTCGTGGTAAGGACGGGTCTGGGGGGCTCATGGACAAGCGCGAACGGGTGGTAGAGCGATACGTGGCCTTCATCTTGCGACACCGGGTCCTTTCCCTGCTCCTGATCGGTGCAATAACGGGCTTTTTCTGCTATCAGACCTTGCGTCTGCGGATCGTCACGGACTTCATATCCTTTTATCCCCCGCGGCATCCCTACATTCAGCTCTACAAGCAGTACCGCAAGATGTTCGGTAGTGCGAATGTGCTGGTGTGCGCAGTCGAGGTGAAGAAGGGGGACATCTACAACTGGGAAACGATGAAGAAGGTAGACCGGATCACCCAGGAGATGATGACCATCAAGGGGTGCAACCCCACCCAGTTGATCTCGATCACCCATCCGAAGCTCAAAGACGTGCGGGTGAGTGCCTGGGGGATCACGATTCAGCCGCTCCTGAACCGCGGAATCACCAGGGACGAGGGTGGGATGGCAGTCTTCAAGCAAGCCATCTACACGAATGCCGGGGTGCGCGGTTTCTATGTGGCTCTTAATGACAAAGCGGCATCGATCTTTGCCGGTTTCTGGGAGGAGGGGGTCGATCCTCTGAAGTTGTACGAACGGCTCGAACAGATCCGAGAAAAGGAGGAGGACGGGAACCACGCGATTCATTTCACTGGATTTCCAGCTCTCTATGCGTACATCTACCATCTGGCCCCCCAGGTCTATCGCATTCTCGGGATCACGGCGCTGGTGATGATCGGTCTTCTCTACTACTACTTCCGCACCTGGCAAGGGGTGTTTGTTCCAGTGCTCTCTGCCGCAGTGGGGGGTCTCTGGGGACTGGGGTTTGCCAGAACCCTGGGCTACACGCTGGACCCGCTCATCCTGGTCGTGCCCCTGATCATCACGGCCCGCGCGATCAGCCATTCGGTACAGTGTCTGAGCCGCTATCACGAGGAATATGTGACCCTCGGTGACAAGCGGGAGGCGATCATCCGTGGCTACGGGGAACTGTTCGCGCCTGCGGCCCTCTCCATAGCTACGGACGCGCTCGGGTTGCTCCTCATTTCTGTGGTCACGATTCCGCTTATGCGAAACCTCGGGTTCTTCGGTTCCTTCTGGATCGTCTCTCTGGTGGTGGCCGTCCCTACCCTGAACCCGATTGTTCTCTCCCTGATCGGCGCTCCGGACCCATCCAAGGTCAAGCGTGAAGTGCGCGGCAGCTTTTACACCTGGTTCGCTAGACTTCTCGTCAGACCCTCGCAAGGCAGAGGTCGTTGGGTACTGCTCGCTCTTGCCGTGATCGTGCTGATCGTGGGGGGAAACTACGCACGCAAGCTCAAGGTTGGGAACACCGAGGCCGGGGCAGCGGTTTTATATGCGGACCATCCGTACAACCTGAGCTTCCGCTATTTCAATACGAACTTCGTGGGGGCGACGCAGTTGGTGATCATCGTGGAAGGTAAACAGGAGGGAGCCATCAAGGATTACCAGACACTGCGATCAATGGAGGACTTCCAGCGGTACATGGAGCGGGAAGCAGGAGCGGGGGGGACGCTCACCTTCACCAACATGATCAAGCGCGTGTACCGAATGTTCCACGAGGGGAATCCGAAATGGGAAATGTTGCCCAAGAAGCCGCAGCATTTGGGCCAGGTGGGGTCGATGATCCGAAACAACGCGGCCCCAGGGGAGCTGGATCAGTGGATCGATTACGAATGGACCAATGCAACGATCACCTGCTTCTACAAGGAATACAACAATGAACTTATCAAGAGAAGCATCGCAAAGGCTAAAGAGTTCATCGATACTCACCCATCTGAGAAGGTGAGCTACCGGTTGGCGGGGGGTCTAATAGGAGTGTTGGCCGCAGTCAACGAGGAGGTCGAGTATTCCTACTGGGTGTCCCTCTTGGTGGTGTTCGCGGCCTGCTTCGTGATGTGCGTCGCCACCTTCCGCTCGTTCATGGCCGGGGTGATCTTGATCATTCCCCTGGCTATCTCTCAGGTCATGTCCGAGGTCTTCATGGTGGCCAAGGGGATTGATCTGAACATCAACTCTTTGCCGGTGGCCGCAATCGCGGTCGGAATCGGCATCGACTACGGCATTTATCTTCTTGCCCGAGTGTCGGAGGAGTATCGTCGGTCACGCGACTTCCAAGCAGCTAACTTGGAGGCTGTAGAGACTACCGGAAAGGCCATCATCTTCACGGCCACCACGCTCATTGCTGGCGTCGTGTTCTGGGTCTTTTCGGACCTGAAGTTCCAGGCAGAGATGGGGATTCTCCTAGCGCTGCTGATGTTCCTGAACATGGCGAATTCGATGCTTCTGATTCCGTCGCTTGTGGCGATCTTTCGACCCAGATTCGTTTCGGAGAAGAAACTATAGGGCAGATGTTTTTCGGCGGAAACTCGAAGTGTAGAAACACAAGAGAAGGGGGGGTAAAATGCTGACAAGAAAGAAAAGCTGCGGAGCACTTGTTTTCCTGGGCGTCATGCTCGGCCTTTCAGGGGCGGCACACGGAATGTTTGCAGACAAGGACCAGACTATACAAGTGGGCGGGAAGATACAGACGCGATTTTCAATTCGCACGGATGATTCGTCCGGATTCACCTTTCCGGAGGTGTCGGCCGGCGATTGGGTCCAGTGGAGAAACATCGCTTACGTTGAGGTGACTCATGATCTGAGGCAGCTCATGGACAAGACGTGGCTGCTGATGCCCTTCCGGGCTGCCGGACTGAATGTTCGCTACCATCTTGTGGGGCGCTTCCTGTATGAGGGGATCTATGACTTCGGACCAGAGCAGTTTCAGGATGTCCGGGAAGCGGATGAGGATGCGATTGACGACTTCAAGAAGGATGCGGATCTATGGGAAGCATATGCAGATTTTGTCGGAGGCCCTGTGTTTTTGCGGATCGGTAAGCAGAATCTGTCCTGGGGTGAGACGGACGGTTTCAGGCTGTTGGACCTGATCAACCCTCTGGACAATACCTTCGGGGGGATCTTCGAGGACCTCGACGACAGACGGATTCCGATCATGCTGTTGCGTGGTGCGTACAATTTCGGAGACTTCGGACCATTCGGTACGGTGACACTGGAAAGCTTTTGGAACCCAACGTTCATGGATGACAAGGTAGCACCTCTTGCCCCATTCGGGACGGTTTATGCGGTACCGGCTCCTGCTGCCCCAGCAGGGATCGGAACAAGGATTATCGGGCCCGAGGAAAATATGGACGGCAGCCGGTACGGATTCCGCTTACAGTGGGTCATGGCAAGTAACTTCAATTTCTCGGTGGCTCATTACAGAAGCTATCCCGACGGTCCGGCACTACGCTTGGTGCTAGATCCTGGGCCCGTTCAAGAGATTGTATTTCCGGACGTGAACGTAACAGGTGGCACATTGAGCTTTTTCGTTCCACCCTTGGGAACGGTCGTAAGATCCGAGGTTGCGTATACCTGGGACCAGCCTGTCTTCATTCCGGAGGAGAACGCTCCGTTGCTGGTAGGCGTTCCACAATCTGGGAGAATTCCCACCAAGCGGTTCTTCAGTTTTTGCGTTGGACTGGATAAGCAGATCTGGATTCGTCCCTTGAATAAGAAGAGCATGTTCTTTCTGTCCGCCGAGTATTTCGGTCAGTGGTATCCGGACTTTGATGAGAGAATGCGAGTCGCTCTACCGGTGTACCCGAGTGGGCAGTTCGAGACGATCAAGAGATTGGAGCAGAACATCGTGTTCGCGGTGAGCAACAACTGGCATAGCGGGCTGATCAACCCGCAGTTCACGTTTATCTATGACCCCAGGGGAGCTTATCTTGTTCAGCCGCAGGTCACGTTCATCCATGAACCCCTGCGATTGACAGTCCAGTGGTCTGCGATAAACGGAGAGTTCCATGGGATAGGAGCGTTCAGGGACCGCGATCAGGTGTCGTTCATACTGACCGCTCTCTTCTAGCGGGTACCCCTGGAACGGTTCGTGAAAAGCAAGCACCCGAAAGGGAAAGGAGATCAAGAGATGAGGGCGGGAAGAATCAGCACCGTTTGCATTCTCACGGTAGTGCTCTGTGCGACAATGCCGGCCATTGTCCATAGCGGAACAGGTTCATCTGTAATCGACAAGATGAATTGGCAGGAGGCTGAAGGCCTTCTGCCACAGCAAGCTGTCGAGTGGGTCAAGAAGGGAGATCTCGTGCTGAACGTGGATACCCTGGGATTCAATCCCAAGGAATACGTTCTTCCGTGGATCCGTGAATCTTACACTGAAAACGTTGGTGTTTATGAGCTCGACAACGAGTTCGACATTGTGGAGGCAAAAACCGGTAAGAAGGCTGTATTCATCAAAGGGATCCCCTTCCCGGAAATCAGTCAGGAGGATCCGAAGGCCGGGGCGAAGATCATGTACAATGCCAAATCCTTCCGGCTGCAAATCGGACGGTTCATCGTGGACGACGTGCTTATCCGATCGATCGACCGGAAGGCCGGGCAGGAGCGCTATATAGCATGTTATGCGAGCTCGATGTCCTTCACTGGTTACCCGGGGGCCAAGAGCCTGGCGAACCCACACAATTTCGAGGAACTCGTGCAGGTAATCGTGAGACATCCATACGACATGGCTGGAACTGCACTGATGGACTGGCAGTACATCGGGGTCAAGCCCAACATGTCCTACGGATATGTGCCAGCGATCCGGCGCGTTAGGCGTATGAGTCCATCCGACCGCTGTACATCCTTGTTTGGGACCGATTTCGTGCGGGACGACTGGTCGTTTGCAACCTATGATGGAGAGATTGCTGATGTTGATTGGAAACTCATCGGGAGAGAGGAGGTGCTCGGCGCGTGGGCGTCAAAGGATTTGATCCGGTGGGTGAAGACGGATATGGGGTGGAAGCCGGATCCAGGGGAACGAAAACTGACTAAGTACGGATTCGAAACAGATGGGTGGACCGGGGCTCCTTGGATCAACACGGCGCAGACCTGGGTCCGGAGGCCTGTTTGGGTGGTGGAGGGGCAACCAAAGGACCCCTACTACAACTATGGCAAATTTGTGATTTACGTGGACGCGGATGTGTTTGCGGGCGTATGGAAGCTCATATGGGATCGTTCTGGAGAATATTGGAAGACGGTCTCGATGAGCTACGTCGGCGCAGCGAGCGAGGATGGGCAGTATCGGGGAATTGCTATTCCTTTGGAGTTGATAGTGGATGAGCGAGCGCAGCATGCCAGCGTCACCGATTATGTTAGCTCACACTTCATATGGTATCAAGAAGCACCCTCGGTAAGAGAGGAACAGTTTACCCTCACAGGGTTTCAGGCATTGTGCAAGTGAGGATAGCGTCCCTGATGGGAAAACTGGGGTTGGATCCAAGCCGTGACGCCTGCAAATAAGCGGGAGGGTGAGGAATGGGTGTGGAGGCCGGGACCGCGAGGACGGTCGGAGTGGTAGGTGCAGGGTTCATTGGGGGGGCCGTTGCGCAGGTGTGCGCTCAAGCGGGCTTCACCGTCACCTTGGTGGACATCAAAGATGGAGTTCTCACCCGTGCTCGGGAGAGAATCCTTCGATCTCTAGAGAAACTCTCCGGGAAAGCGGAATTGGCCGAAGCGCCGGCGGTGATTTTTGGGAGGATTTCCCTTTCGCTAGATCCTCCGGATGGATGGTCTCCAGATTTCATCATCGAGTGCGTGCCAGAGGACTTCGCAACCAAAGAGTCCGTCTTCGCCAAATATGGGCATTTCTGCGCTGCTCGGACCATTATTGGGTCGAACACCTCTGCTATCCCGATCGGGAAAATGGCTGGGGTAAGTGGTAGACCAGACCGTTTCATTGGCATGCACTTCGCGAGCCCTCCAACTACGCAGCGGCTGGTGGAGATGATCCCGTGTCTTTCAACCTCGGCTGAAACGATTGCCCGGACGGGAAATTTTCTCCGATCGCTGGGACTAGAGGTGGTAGAGGTAAAGAAGGACACAGCCGGATTCATTATGAGCCGTATCTACCTATCTGCCGCTGGTACGGCCATGCGGCTCCTGGAGCTCGGCGCAGCGACTGCGTCGGAGATCGACCAAGCCATGCGGGTGGGATTCGGTTGGGTGAAGGGCCCGCTGGAGGCGGCCGATTTTGCGGGGTTGGACGTGATCCGTGGTGCCATGCTTTCGATATGGGAGGATACTAAAGACCCTGGGTATTGGCCGCCCGATGTCTTAACGCGGCTGGTGAATGCAGGACGGCTAGGGAGGAAGACGGGCTGGGGATTTTACAAAGGTGAATGGGGGCATGGCAAGGGGTAGGTGTGCCTTCATTTGTTGAGTCGGGGTACCGCGGGTGAGTCAAATGATCATGAGGCACAGGCACTCCCCGGTTGTGGCAGGATCCGACCTGGTGGTGAATATCCGGCAAACGAGGAGGCATTCTGATGTCGGGCGAGATGAAAGGGAAGGTCGCTCTGGTGACGGAGGCTGGAAGCGCTGTCGGACAGGCCACGGCATTGGCTTTTGCCAGAGAGGGAGCAAGGGTCGCTGTCACGGACAGGAGTGAGGAAAGAGGAAGACGAACTGCGGAGTTAGGAAAAGGAGCCGGCTATGAGTTCCTTTTCGTACCTGCCGATACGTCTAGGCCGGATCAGGTGGAATCGCTGATTTGCCAAACGGTGGATGCGTATGGAGCACTCGACTGTGCAGTGAATAATGCTTCCTTCGGAGGGGATCTCGCATCATTTGCTGAGTGCCCGGAGGAACTCTGGGATGGAGTTGTTGACTCCAACCTGAAAGGTACTTGGCTTTGCATGAATTACGAGACTCGAGAGATGCTCCATCGGGGTGGAGGCTCGATCGTCAACGTCTCCTGGGGATCTGAACTCATAGGAATACCGTCGTATGCACCGTATGTTGCTGCGAACTATGGTGTGATTGGGCTCACGAAGAGTATCGCTGCGAGATGCGCGGCGGACAACATACGGCTGAATGTCGTTTGTCCTGGATACATCGATACGGGCTTGTTAGAGGAGCTCCGAAGGGCGACGGCGAGTTCTGAAATGATCGAAATCGGGCTCGCCTTGGTCCCCATGCGTCGTATCGGGCGACCGGAGGAAGTGGCACGGGTAGCCCTTTGGCTGTGCTCCCATAACTCCTCTTACATTACCGGACAAGCCGTGATGGTGGATGGAGGAAGAATGGTGAGGTGAATGCAGCTAAGTACTATCGCGTTCTGCGAATGACATGATTGCAGGTGCGGTGCCCGAAGAGGCGTAAGTCGTGCCTTGCAGGGCTGCAGAACAGATAACTGTCTATACTTGAGATTGCGTGAAATGTGAAAGGTTGAAAGTCGCCGATTGGGTCTTCTGATGCGAAGCGGACAGCGGTAGAGGGGAGCTTGTTCGCGGAGAATCCGATGCGTCTTAAACATCTCTTTTCGCCAATTCAGATAGGGTCCATGTGTGTCAAGAACCGGATTGCGCTACCTTCCATGGGGCTGGTGTACACGCAAGATGGGAGCATGACAGACCGGATCAAGCAGTTCTATTACGAACGCGCCCGAGGAGGTGCGGGGCTTCTCATTACAGGCCCCTACTCCGTGGACAAGGCCGGCGGAGGACCGACTCTTCTGGGGCTTGACGAGGACCGATTTGTTCCCGAGCTGAGGAGCTGCAACGAGGAGATCCACGGTATTGCCGAGGTCAAAGTTGCCTGTCAGCTCTTCCATGCCGGCCGATATAGCTTCTCCGAAAAGACCGGGGAACAGGCGGTGTCCGCATCTGCCATCCCGTCGAGACTCACCGGGGAGACACCGAAGGCGCTGACCATATGTGAGATCAGGGCACTGGTGGAACAGTTTCGGGCAGCAGCGGCTCGGGCGCGAGAGGCAGGATTCGACGCCGTAGAGATCCTCGCCTCTGCGGGATACCTGGTCTCTCAATTCCTTTCGCCTGTCACCAATATCCGGACCGACGAGTACGGCGGAAGCTGCGAAAATCGGATGCGGTTTTTGCTGGAGATTGTGGCGACGGTGAGAAGGGAAATAGGAGCGGGTCTTGCCTTGCTGGTGCGGGTTGCGGGGCACGACTACATGCCCGGCGGGCTTACGAGCCAGGAATCCCGGCTTATCTCCAAGAGGCTGGAAGAAGCAGGTGTGGACGCTGTCAACGTGACGGGTGGGTGGCATGAGACTCGGGTCCCGCAGGTGACATATGCCGTCCCGCCGGGGGCCTTTGTGCATCTTGCTAGACGAATCAAGGAGGTCGTGAGTATACCTGTTTTCGCTTCGAACCGCCTGGGATCACCTGAACTGGCCGAAAGGGTGCTGCGCGAGGGAAGTGCTGACGTGATCTGCATGGGCCGCCCACTCATCGCAGACCCTCATCTGCCCAACAAGGCTAAGGAGGGACGTTTTGATGAGATTATGCCATGCATCGCGTGCAACGAGCTGTGCTTCGATCATGTTTTTACTGGAAAGCCCGTGGGCTGCATGCTCAACCCGATGGCCGGCCACGAGGGCGAGGTCCGAATACGACCAGCGGAGAAGCCGAAGAGAGTGGTCGTTGCAGGCGGCGGGCCGGCTGGGCTGATGAGTGCCGTGACTGCAGCGCGTAGGGGCCATAAGGTGGTTCTTCTCGAGAACGAGCGAGAGTTCGGCGGTCAGATTCTGCTAGGTGCGCAAACACCGGACAAGGGGGATTTCGCCCGCGTTGTTTCCAGCCTGGTCCAGCAGGCTAGGTCGGCAGGCGCTATCCTGAAAGGGGGTGTCAGGGCTACGGCTGAGTCTGTGGAAGCCGAGCACCCGGATGCAGTCATTGTGGCTACGGGCGCGCACCCCTCCAGACCTTCCTTCTCCGGGGCGAATCATCCCAAGGTGTTGCTTGCTTGGGATATCCTCAGAGGAAATGTGGAGGTTGCGGGCAGGCGGGTCGTCGTGGTGGGGGGGAGTGCCACCGGATGCGAGACAGCTCTCAAGATCGCCAAGGAGGGGACACTGGACCCGAAAACACTTCATTTCCTCTTTCTTCAACAGGCCGAAGAGCTTGAGATGCTCCGTGAGTTGGCGACGAGGGGTACGAGGGAAGTCACGGTAGTCGAGGTTCTGCCGAGGCTCGCAGTGAATATGGGGCGAACCACTCGTTGGATTCTCCTCCAAAGTCTCGAGAGTTACCACGTCAAGATGGTAACCGATGCGAGAGTCACTGCGGTTACGGACGAGGGCGTGGATGTGGAGAGGGACGGGAAAAGAGACACACTTTATGCTGACACCGTTGTGCTTGCCACAGGCGTAGCTGCATCCCAGAGCCTTTACAACGAAATCCGCCGGAACAACCGCTTCCCCGTTTTTCTCGTTGGTGACGCCAGGGAGCCTCGAAGAATCGTGGAGGCCATTCACGAAGGGTTCCATGTGGGTCTGGAGGTTTGAAATGGAGAAGGAAGTCGCGACGATGGTCAAAGGAATCAATCATGTGGGTATCGTCGTAAAGAATCTGAACGAGGCGTTTTCCACACTGGGAGAGGCTTTCGGCTGCGAAGAGGTCTACAGAATGGAAGTCCCACAGATGCAGCAGATCTCCTGCATTGTGAGAGTGGGGGACAATTGCTTCGAGCTCATAGAACCCACATCCGAGGAGGGACCTGCAGGACAGTTCTTGAAGACCAGGGGAGGCGGGATTCATCACATCTCTCTCTTGTGCACAGACCTCAACGCTGTCTGCACAAGGCTCGAGTCGATGGGTCTGCGCATCGTGAGCAAGATCCTGGATGGTCCCTTCCCAATCGCCTTCTTGCATCCCAAGAGTGCTAACGGTGTCCTTTACGAGCTTACGGATCGCTCGTCCCTCGAGCGGCCGTAGTTCCTTGTCCTGAACGGCTTGGGTTCGTTCTTAAACGCGCAACACATGAGATCAGACGTACCACAAGAAATGGCAGGGGGATGAGATGGCGGATCGAGTACCGATTAGGGCAGGGGCCATTCGAGAAGAGCCTGGGGGAGGTGTCTTGTTGGGAAACAGATGTGAGTCTTGCGGGCGGATCTTCTTTCCCAAAGCCGTGCTCTGTCAGGCATGTCTCCATGAAGAGTTGGAGGAGGTTCCGTTGAGTAGAAAGGGAGTCCTGTATTCTTACACCATTGCACATATGCCTTCCTCTCACTTCGCCCCCCCTTGCGCTCTGGGCTTCGTCGATCTCCCCGAAGGAGTTCGGATTTTCTCTCCTCTTAAAGGCACGGGGGGAACGGATTTCAAGGTGGGGATGGAGATGGAGGTCTTCATCGGAAAACTATGGGAAGAAGGTGGGAACGAGGTGATTGGGTATATGTTTCAGCCGATCCCCGGTTGAGCCGCAATTGAAGAATAGTAGGATCGGCGAATGGTTTTCACAGTCGCTTCTGGGAAAGGGGAGTCCGATGAGGGAAGTAGCTGTTTTGGGGGCAGGCCAGAGTCAGTTTGGCAAACTGCCCCAGAAGACTGCAGCGGAGTTGGGGCGCGATGCGGTTTTGGCAGCAATCAAGGACGCGGGCATCAGCCCTCGCAAGATCCAAATGGCCTGTGCGGCGAGGATGTACGATAGCTCGGTGATTGGCCAGGACGTGCTCAAGGAAGTGGGTGTGACCGGGATCGAAGTCGTCAACGTGGAGAACGCTTGCGCCGGAGGAGCGACGGCTGTCAGGGAAGTCTGGAAGGAGATCGCAAGCGGGCATTATGATGTGGGGATCGCCATGGGCATTGAGTCGATGACGACAAGCCCGATTGCCCGCAAGCTGATCCCGCCCCCCAAGGACGATCTGGAGGGTCAACTTGGAATGACCATGCCGGCCCTTTTTGCGCTCATCGCCCGGAGACAGATGGAGGAGATGGGCGCCACGGCTGAAGACTTCGCCATGGTATCTGTGAAGAATCACCACCACGGCTGTCTGAATCCGTTCGCGCAGTACAAGAAGGAATTCACGGTCGAAGAAGTCCTCAATTCCAGGATGATCTGCGAACCGATTACCCTTTTGGAATGCTGTCCGAACACGGACGGAGCTGCAGCTGTGGTGCTGTGCTCGATGGACGTTGCCAGGAAGCACACGACCCACCCCGTGAGGATCATCGGTTCCACGCTGCTCTCTGGCAGCTATCGTTGGGCGCAAAAAGATCTCACCTCTTCCCCCTTGGGGACGGAGGCGGCCATGAAGGCCTACGAGATGGCCGGTTGCGGCCCGGACGATGTCGATCTGGTGGAGATGCACGATGCATTTGCGCCGGAAGAAATTCTGCGATACGAGGATCTTGGCCTATGCAGACCGGGAGAAGGGGTCTCCCTGCTGAGGTCGGGAGCCACGGCACTGGGAGGTAAGATTCCTGTCAACCCAAGCGGCGGCCTTCTTTCGCTGGGACACCCCCTCAGCGCCTCTGGGGTGCGCATCGTGGCGGAGATCACGTTGCATTTGCGGAATCAGGCAGGCAAGAGGCAGGTACCGGGAGCAAAAGTGGGACTCGCTCACATGCTGGGCGGGTTCGTCGCTGGCCTCGAGGGAGGAGCCTGCGGCATCCACATCCTAGCCAGATGAAGTTCACGTGCTTCGCCTGCGGGGTCCACCAATTCAACGTTCTTCGGGCAGGAAGGGTCGCGAGAGAAGATGGACTTCAGTCTCCCCGAAGACAAGAAGATGCTATGGGAGACGTTAACTCGTTTTCTCGACAATGAATGCCCCAAGAATGTCGTTCGGGAACTGGACGAAGCAGACGTATTCCCAACAGAGATCTTCCACAAGTTAGATAGGCTGGGAGTGCTCGGATTGACGGTTGCGGAGGAGTATGGCGGAACCGGCCGAGATCTGTTTGAAGCCATCATCGTGCTCGAGACCCTCTCCTCCCGATTCCCTGCCCTCGGCTGGGCTTTTGTGCAGGCCGTGTTCTATGGAGGAGAGATCATCTCCAAACTGGGCAGCGAATCGCAGAAGCAGCGGTACCTCCCGGAGATCGTATCAGGAAACTGGCTCTTTTCCTATGCACTTACAGAAGCAAACGCCGGTTCGGATGCCTCCTCTTGCGCGACAATCGCGAAGCAGAAGGGAGACGCTTTCTTCCTTCATGGCAGTAAGATTTTCATCACCGGCGCGGACGTCGCAAAAACACTGATCGTCTTGGTGCGCACAGACAAGGGAGCGTTCAAACAACAAGGCCTGAGCATGTTCCTGATCGATGTGCCGGCAGAGGGCCTGGAGATCCGCCGTATACGAAAAATGGGGTATAAGTGTTCGTCATTCTGCGAGCTTACCTTCGACAATGTAAAGGCAGGAAGCGAGGCTATCCTCGGCGGACCTGAGATGATCCACCGGGGGTGGGGTCAGCTTCTTGCGACGTTGGACGTTGAACATCTCGAAGTTGGGGCGTGCGGGCTCGGTGTCGCCGAAGGGGCATATCGAGAGGCTTTGCTGTACGCCCGCGAACGGGTCCAATTCGGTCAACCCATTGGCAGGTTTCAGGGAGTGGGGCATCAACTGGCGGATATCGCCACTCAAATAGCTGCCTCTCGACTGATGGTTTACCATGCATGCCGGCTGATGGAGCAGGACATGCCCGCTTCCCTTGAAAGCCTGCAGGCAAAGCTGTTTGCCACTGAAACTGCCAAGAAAGCTGCATTGGCCGCACTGCAGATCATGGGCGGATATGGGTACAGCATGGAGTTCGATGCCCAGCGCTTTGTCCGCGACGCGCTGGCATTGACCATCGGAGGAGGGACTTCCGAAATGCTCAAGAACGTCATCGCCCGAAAGATCGGGTTGTGAGTTCCTCATGATGATGTCGTAGACGGTATGGCCTGATCCTGCCATTTCTCCAATCGCTTGATGATTTCGAAGTCCTAGAGGCCGTGCTTGCAACCTGGAATGCGTCCACACAGCGGCGGCGCGATTCCAGTATAGCGTGCGGTCTACACAGGGCTGGGATGGGTCGACAACTCCTGGATTAATCTCGAGAGTGTACCGTCAGTATGGGGAGGGGAGCCATGGGGAAAGGGAGCGACGTAGTGATCATCGGTTGCGCTCGCACACCGATCGGGCGCTTTGGAGGTGTCTTCCGCAGCTTGAGGGCGTACCGGCTTGCCGGAATCGCCATGGCCGAGGCAATGAACCGGGCGGGCATAGAGCCCGGGCAGCTCTCGGATGTTATCTTAGGAGACTGCCTCCAGTGTGCAGATGAAGCGAACACGGCAAGGACCGCTGCCCTGGGAATCGGCATTCCAATGGAGGTTCCAGGCGTTACGATCCAGCGCGGGTGTGCATCTGGCATGCAGGCGGTCATTTTCGCCGCCCAGCAGCTGCAGTCTGGAGATTCGGAGATCGTGCTCGCGGGCGGGGTGGAATCCATGAGCTCGGCTCCCTATGTTCTTCCTGCCGTCCGATGGGGTGCCAGGCTTCAACACAACGTGATGATGGATCCTGTATGGGAAGTGCTGCATGCGGGATCCAATCTCCTCGAAAGAGGAAATGGGTACATCATGGGACGGACGGCGGAAAACCTTGCGCAGAAATACAACATCCAGCGGGAGGAGCAGGACCTTATTGCCCTGCGCTCCCACAACAATGCGGAGCTTGCAACAAAAGCAGGTCTTTTCAAGGAGGAGATTACACCGGTCGAGGTCTCAGGAACTAAAGGTCGTCCCGAGGTTGTGGACAAAGACGAGCACATCCGCTTCGGGCTCAAGATGGAAGCGCTTAGTAGTCTCAAGCCGGCTTTCAGGCCGGACGGGACCGTCACGGCCGGGAACTCCTCGGGATTGAATGACGGCGCCGCAGCCTTGGTGCTCACGAACCGAGCCCGGGCGAAGGATTTGGGTGTGCCCCCTCTCGCCAGGATCGTGGCAAAGAGTGTCGCTGGGGTCGACCCCCGCTTCATGGGTTACGGCCCTGTGCCGGCCACACAGAAGGTGTTGAAAATGGCCGGCTTGGACCTGCGTCAGATCGAGCTGATCGAGCTGAACGAGGCGTTTGCTGCTCAATACCTTGCCTGCGAAAAGGGGCTTGGTTTGAATCGGGAGATCACAAATGTGAATGGATCCGGAATCGCTCTAGGACACCCCGTCGGAGCCACGGGCGCGCGAATCCTGATTAGCCTCATCTACGAGATGAAGAGGCGAAGTGTAACGCTGGGGTTGGCGACCTTGTGCGTAGGCGGCGGCATGGGGGCTGCAGTGATACTGGAGAACGAATGAGAGGCGTCTGCATCGGAAGAGGGTGTTCTTCAATAGTTGTCTTAGATCCACGTTCCTGACGGATTCCGTCTCCGAGCCGGTCCTTACGATTCACAAGAGCTCCGCCCATCGGAAGGGAATTCCTGGAGCTGCGTTAGGATCAGGGTTTTAGATTGATTCCGTGCTCTGCACAATACCGCTTGATCAGATCGACAAAATATGCACCTTTCGAACGCCTAATCCTGCCCCTGCGGGCCTCGTCTTTGGTCTCGCTCAGCGCCCTGAAGATCAACTGCGGAGAACCGTACGCCTCCAGAATCCTCCCGGCCAGAAAACGGTAGTAGCCCGTGCTTTGGGGATCATGGAGAGTCTCAGCCATCTCGGTGGCCAGACCCTGGATCTGGGCCTCCCGTGCCATCTCATCTTCAGAGAGGTCCGGCAGGTTAGCATTAACGTTAACGTTCTTAAAAGTACTTCTTAAGAGTACGTCTTCCTGTAGCAAATTGCTACAGCGTACCTGAGTAGCAAATTGCCACTTAGGTGGCCGGTCGCCTCCGGGATTTTGTGACCTAAGTAGCAATTTGCTACTTAGGTCGACTGTCCTGTTTTCCTGCCGGTTCTCTTCTTCAGTTTTTGCCCCGGAGGTCCTCTGCTGGACAAGGATCTTGAGCTTGCTTTGGTCATCCGGGATCAACGGATCGTCCATGGCGATGTAGTACATGTCGGAGGTCCTGACCGTCTTTTTCGTTGCTGGGTCATATACGTAGCGCTTCTCACGCTTTACGAAGGAATGCGCGATCGGCCGCTGCAACTCCCTGAGGATCGTCCACCTGGAGACCCCGATTTCTGCCGCCAGGTTCTCATGCTTCGGGTAGCACCAGTCGCGTCGCTCCTTGGTGAGCTTGTTGAAATAGCAGTAACGTCTCAAGCGGATGATGAGGAGAGTAAGGGTAGGGCCGAGAATCGGAGCCCATTTGTCCAGAAAGTACTGACTGATGAGCGTTACCTTCTCGGGCGCGACGATCTCGTTCCTGCAATCGAGATAGATGGGCTGAAGCTCGATGGCGTTGAGCCCCTTTCGTTGGACCCACTCCTGGATCCCTATCGGGGCGTCGTCCTCAGGCATGTGCAAGGCCCTTTACCTGTTGCGTTCCTGCCCCAGAATCTCCCGGATGCCGCGTATCCGGTCTTCTGTGGCCCAGCGAAGGTTGCAGGAAGGCGGCGGTCTCAATGCTTGGCCGGGTTCTGGGTGCCGCGGCCAGAGTGAAGGACGGTTTGGATCTCATCCGGTCCTGCGGCGATGTGAGTCACGTGATCCTGTTCGTCGGCGAGAACGAGGACGGGGAGTTCGATCTGGCAATCCTGGTCCCGGCCGATCTTCTGCCTGGCTTGGCGGTAGTATCGGCCGAAGAGCCTGTGCCCTGCCGTCTGGGAGAGGCTTATTGTCTGGAAGGGAACCCCCCACGCGCCCAGGTGGCTCTTCACCTCGTCGCATTTCGGGCAGCCGGGTCGGATGAAGAGCTTCCAGTTTCCGGAGGCGCCGACAGGTTGCGAATTCGGCTGTCCGGGGGGGTGGCGGGCCGGTTCTTCGTGGCCCGCCGGGGTCGGCGGCACGGGTGGAAGGTCCGGGAGGAATTCCCTGCGCTGCCGGAACTCCTCAACCTTTCCCTTGTTCCAGTTTCTCACCGGCCGGTAATAGCCGACGATTCTGGCATAGACCTCGGTCTCTTTGCCGCATTCCGGGCAGCGCGGCTGCCTGCCCTTGAGGTACCCATGGTCGGTGCAGACGGAGAACGTGGGCGAGATCGTGTAGTAGAGGATCGCGAAGTTGTCGGCGATCGCCTTGACGAGCTTCTTGCAGGTGTCAACGTTCGTAGGGCTCTCGCCCAAGAAGCAGTGGAACACGGTTCCGCCGGTGTACTTCCTCTGCAGTTTCTCCTGGTGGTTGAGGGCCTGGAAAAGGTCCGTCGTGTACTCGACGGGGAGCTGGGTGGAATTCGTGTAGAAGGGCTCGGTCTTTCCAGCGGTGCGGATCTTGGGGTATCGCTCGCGGTCCATTTTCGCCAGCCGGTAAGAAGTGGATTCGGCGGGCGTGGCCTCCAGGTTGTAGAGGTTGCCGGTCGATTCCTGGTACTGGATGAGCCGCTCGCGCATGAAATCGAGCGTGGTGAGGGCGAGTGCTCTTCCCTTCTCGGTCGCGATATCCTTCCCGAGGAAGTTCAGGCAGCACTCGTTCATGCCGACGAGCCCGACCGTGGAAAAGTGGTTGTCCCAGGTACCGAGATACCGCTTGGAGTAGGGGAAGAGGCCGTCCTGCATGAGCTTGGTGATGACGCGCCGCTTGATCTCGAGGGAGTCCCTGGCGAGGTCCATGACGCGTCCGAGCCGTTCCTGGAATTCTTCGATCGTGCTCGAAAGATAGCCCAGCCTGGGGAGGTTCACCGTCACGACCCCGATCGAGCCCGTCATCTCGCCCGCGCCGAAGAGCCCCCCTCCTTTCTTCCGGAGCTCTCTCCTGTCGAGTTGAAGCCTGCAGCACATGGATCGGACGTCCCCGGGCTTGAGATCGCTCCTGATGAAGTTCTGGAAGTACGGGGTTCCGTACTTGGCCGTCATGCGGAAGAGAAGCTCCGCGTTCTCGCTCTCCCAATCGAACTCGGGGGTCACGTTGTATGTCGGGATAGGGTAGGGGAAGCCTCGCCCCTCGGCGTCCCCCTCCATCATCACCTCGAGAAATGCCCGGTTCACGAGGTCCATCTCCGTCTGGTACTCGCCGTACCGGCTCTCCTGGGGCTCGCCGCCGATGAGGACGGGCTCGTCTGCCAGGTCCTCGGGCACCACCCAGTCGAGGGTCACGTTCGTGAAGGGCGCCTGGGAACCCCACCGGCTTGGCGTGTTGATGCCGAAGACGAAGCTCTGGATCTGCTGCTTCACTTCCCGGTAGCTGAGCCCGTCGTGCCGCACGAACGGGGCCAAGTACGTGTCGAAACTGGAGAAGGCCTGGGCGCCGGCCCACTCGTTCTGGAGGACCCCGATGAAGTTGACCATCTGGGCGATGAGTGATCAACGTCAAGTATTCTTCCCGGCGACGACAATTAAAGTTCCCGTTCCCCTCCGTGGCACCCTCGGTCCCCCCCGGGGGGGACCGAGCCGGTTTTATAACAACGTTCATGTTTCCTTTGCTTG
>JBFMEW010000066.1:0-17462 GCA_040753175.1 Acidobacteriota bacterium
CTAGCTAATTCTCGGTGCAAAAATCGGTTTTTGGGGAAGCTCCATTTTCTCGTATCGGTCCGGGCCTCGGCAGAACCCGCGGAAGGCTGGTGTATCAGGCTTGGGCGGGCTTTTGAGCCAGCCGCTTCCCGATCTGGATCAGGTTGTTGGCAATCGCCCCCAGTCCCACCCAGCGTTCCATTCCCGCCATCCCGTGATAGCGACATCGCAGCAATCCGTGTTTGCGTTTCAGGACGCTGATGCGTCCTTCACATCCCACCCGCCAGCGCTGGGCTCGCCGAAACCAGCGTTGCCGTTGATTCGCCCACTGAGCCTTGCTCCGGGTTTTTTTGTTGGGCACGGCCAGCTTCTCCACTCCCTTTTCTTGGGCCTTGGTCTGGTTGTCGGCACTGAAGAAGCCGGCATCGGCGGCCACCAGCCTGGGAAGCCGGTCCAGCAGATTCTCGTGCGTCTCGATCGAGGGCAGCAGCAGGTCCGCATCTATGGGCCGTTTCTCAAAGACTTCGTAATCGGTGATGATCTGATGCTCCGCTTCCTGGATCTTGACCATCTTGCCGAACTCGGTCGGCTTGGCCGCTTTGCCCTTGCGAATCGCCTCGGTGTGCTCTTCAAACAGGCTCAATAACTTCTCCTTGAAATGGGTATTGCCCTCGATCACACGGGCTTTGGTCTGCTCTAAAACCCGCTCGGTGAGCTGGCTGAAGTGTTTCAGTTGCTCCGCCCAGACCTTGAGCCGGATATCCCCTAACGGGGTGGTAGCTTGCTTGATACCGCTGGCCACTTCTTCCACAAAGGTCTTCGCCTGCCTCACCACTTGGCGCGTGGTTTCCATCAGCTTCTGGTAGCCGCGCTCGATCTTCTCCTGCGCCTGCTGGCCGCGCCCTTTGGCCGCTCGGCTGATCTCAATCAGCCGGTGCTTGACGCTCCGCACGCGGCTGCGCAGCCGCGTCCCCACTTTGCCGGCTTCCTGCTCAATCCGCTTCATGGTCCGCGTCAGCACCCGCACGCCATCTCCCAGCAGCCCGCTGTCGGTCGGATAACGGATGTTGGTCTCCACCACTGTCGTGTCCACCCGCAGCTTGCTTCCCTGGACCACCCGAGTCTGCTGGCTCGCCTCCACCACTTTCTCATGAATCTGCCGGATCACCTTCGGCCCCAGCGCCGTCCCCCACCGCACCATCGTCTTGGCGTCCGGCACCGTCTCGCCCCCAATCCGCGTAAACTCCCGGTAGACTAAATTGGGCCGCACTTCCTTCTCCAGCGTCTCATAGCTCCAGTTCTTCAGGTGCTTCAAGACCAACAGCCGCAACACCGTTTCCGCCGGGGTTGCTTTCCGCCCTCGCGTCCCACTCTGCGGATGCCGCTGCTGCAAGGCCTTATGCACGATCTCCACCAGTTTGTCATTCTCCAGCACCTCATCCACTTTCAGCATCCACGGTTCCCACAGCACCTTCTTGTAATCCGGCATGAAACCCACCAGCGCCTGTTCATACAGCGTCTGCTGCCGGTAGCGCGGTTCAATCATCGCTTCCCTGCCTTTCGTCGAAACTCCCGGCCCAGCCCTCGGGCTCGCTTCAAACTCGCCAGGTAGCGCTGGCCCGCCTCCCGCATCAGCTCTTGCAACTGCCGCCCCTGCTCGACCGCCTGCTGAACCTCGGGCACCACTTCCTGAGGCACATACAAAGAAACCCGCCGCCGCCCCTGCCGGCCCGACAGGGCCCAGCTGGCATGACCTCGCCCAGAGGCGCAGGCCGAGCAATGTTTGCGAATGCACGGCCCCCGCCGCAACGACAGCGACCCTAACGCCAGCGGCCACCGCCGTTCGGCCTCCCGCAGGAACCAGCGCTTCACGTCTTCGATTTTTTCGTTCTTCGTCCGTTTCATGGCAGACCTTCTGTATATACTCTATTATGAACATATACATCTTTTACTCAAGAACTTTTTGCAGTTTCGCCCAGAAGACAATACGATCGGCCACAGACCGCCACCGCGAGAGGCCATTCCATGCGGTTTTCAGCCGGGATTTTTGCACCGAGAATTAGCTAGCCCGGCCGACTGGATTTCACCCGATAATCGGACGCCCAACATCAAGACCGACCCCCTGGCTTGGGACGGGAAGAAAGTCAGCATTCTTGACACGGATCATATTTGGGGACACGGTGGCACCAGTGCTTGGGTCTGGAAGAGTTTCTTGCGGGGACACAACCCCATCTTGATGGACTCCTGGGAACCCATCCCCGGAACGCCTTGCGGGAGTGTCAACTGGGCCAGCCAGCCTGGCCACCCCACGCGGGACTTGAATCGCCGGGACGATCCCACTTGGGAGCCGGTCCGGAGGGCCATGGGGCACGCCCGTTCCTATTCCCTGCGCATGAACCTCACGGCCGCCGCGCCTCATGGCGAACTGGCTTCCAGTGGCTATTGTTTGGCGAACCCGGGTAAGGAGTATCTGGTGTACTTGCCGGAGGGAGACGAGGTCAGATTAGACCTCACTCCGGTGCAAGGCGAGCTGGAGTCGGAATGGATGCACCCCGTCGAAGGGACAATCACGCCGGGCGGCAAGGTTAAGGGCGGCGCCAACAGAAGATTCACTGTTCCGTTCCTGGGGCCCGCTGTGCTTTACTGCAAGACCATCGAATGAAGTGGTTCAGGTCTGGCAACGATCCGCTGCAATGGCCGTCGAGTGCCTTCAGGTGCTGAGGCGTGAACCCGCGAGATGGCAGGGCCAGTGCGACCGTTTCTCGTCATCCCACTTCAAAGCTGAGTCGCCACTTGCTCTCCGAGAACACCTGCACCTTCCCGAATCCTAATGTAACGATCAGTGGTCAGTCCTTCGAGCCTATCCACCTGGCCGCTCGGCCAACGGATTTCCAACCACTCCACCCTGGCGGCCTTCCCCAGACCGAGAACCTCCCTGGGATCGTGCGAAGAAAGGTAGCTGCCGCCACCGTTTTTCAGCCGACTGCGTCTTACCCCTCCAGCCTGCCAGGTGATTAGTGCCCCGATCGCAGAAGGGTTGCTTCTGACCGAGTGGAGCTGAATCCCGAGCCAATGCCGGCTGTTGCCCCCCTGATTGCGCAGCAACAGGGGAGATCCTCCGTTGACCAAAACCAGAGCGTCCAGGTCGCCGTCATTGTCGAAGTCTCCAGTGGCCATGCCGCGGCCGGCCAGTTTCCTGTCAAACACAGCCCCTGAGCTCCGGCTGACGTCTTTGAAAGATGCTCCCACGTTTTCAAAGAGCAAAAGCGGTTCCTCGTATTTCACTTCCGACTCAACCTCTTCGACCTTGTCGTCGGGATGGCCGTTCACTAAGAACAGATCCGGATCGCCATCGTTGTCGTAGTCAAAGAAGCGTAACCCCCAGCCACTCAGAAAAAACGTCGACGCTGCGATCTCCGGTGAAGCCTCGGCAAACGTCAGATCCGTGAGGTTCTTGTAGAGGCTAAACTTTTGGTGATTGATGTTCGCCACAAAAAGGTCCTGCCATCCGTCGCCATCGTAATCGGCAGCGTCGCAACCCATTCCCGACCGTGCCGTACCCGCCTCGCTGTAGGCCACACCGGCCCATAATCCAACTTCGTCGAACCTGCCTTGCCCCTGGTTGATAAAAAGGAAATTGGGGACCATGTCGTTGGCCACGAACAGATCGATGAGCCTGTCATTGTTCACGTCCGTCGCCACGACACCGAAGGCCTTCCCTAGCGACTTACTAACCCCTGAGCTTTCGCTGACATCGAGAAAAGTTCCGTCTCCGTTGTTATGAAATAGGCGGCTGGCAGCGGGCTTGAAAAGCCGAGGAACACAGTAACGAGATCTCCCAAGCTCGTCGGCACACAGTCGGCTTAAGGTCTTCTCGTAGTAAACATAGCTGCAAAGAAACAGATCCAGCCGGCCGTCATTGTCAAAGTCAAACCAAACAGCGCTGGTGAACCATCCGTCACCCTGAACTCCAGCTTGGGAGGCAACATCGGTGAAGGTTCCATCGCCATTGTTGCGATACAGAAAGCTTCGACCATAGGTCGAAACGAACAAATCTTGTCGACCATCGTTGTTGTAGTCGCCAACGGCCACTCCCATTCCAAACTCGCCACCCTCGAGGCCAGCTTGCTGGGTGACCTCGACAAAACGGCCGTCACCTTTGTTTTTGAACAGGCCGTTCTTGAGGGGACGTGTGGGCACGAAGAAATCGGATCGACCGCTATTTACCAGAAAGATATCCATCCATCCATCGTTGTCATAGTCGAGAAAGGCACAACCTGCGCCTGTCGTTTCGGGCAGGTGCCGCTCGGGTGACATGGCGTTTTCGTGTGACCAATGAATCCCACTCGCCTCAGGCGGCACTTCCTCGAACCTCACCAGGGTATGGACCGTGTCGCTCTCGATCGGGTGGTCTAAGGAGGCTGAAGCCCAAGCCGCGACGAAAAGGGGAAGCAAAGTTTTTGCTGAGAGTCTCACAGATATCATTCTATCCACCGCTGCACGGAAGAAACGTTGCAGAGCTCAGTTCAGTGGAACCGTGATGCCTGTATAGCGGAGGTCGGGGTTACTGGGTTGTCGTTCTTGTTCTTCGGCGTTGAGTCGCTCAATGATGCCACGCTCTCGTTCAGCGTCCTTGAAGCGCTTCTGCTTAAAATAGGTTCGCGCCAGCAAGACGTGGGCTGGAGTGAAATCTGGGTTCAGCGTCACGGCCTTCTCCAGGAGTTGAGCAGTCTCATCCAGGGAACCCCTAACCTGACTGACTTGGGCCAGCTGAAAGATCACCCCGCCGTCATCCGGTCTTAGACGAAGAGCGTTGTTTAAGAGGACGGTAGCTTGATCCAAATGGCCGTTCTCGCGGTACAGCCAGCCAAGAAACGCATTGGCGTTAAAGTCTGCTGGATTGATTTGTAACTCGCCTTCAAACATCTCGATGGCGAGTTTGCGGTTTCCGGTGAGCACGTAGGCATACCCCAGTTCCGACTGAAGCCCCGGGAGTTTCGGATTGAGCCGTTGAGCTCTTCGCAGTTTGGCAAGCGCTGCAAGATAGTTTCGCTTCGCCAGTTCGTAGGACCCCTCAATCAGGGCCGCCTGCGGCGTATCCAGCTGTTTAAAAGGTCCGTTGATCAGGGGCGCAACGTCTCGGAGGCGACCAACCCGAATGTAGGCTGAGCCCAATGTGTACAGGACATCGAAGTTACCCGGCTGGCTTGCATACACCTTCTCCAACTCTTTGATTCCCTCCTGCAGGCGGTTCGTCCTCAAAAGAGCCATGCCTAGGGCCTGGCGTGCCTGGTGATGTCTCGGATTGGCTTTCAGCACCGTGGTCAGCTCGTGTTGGGCTAGGTCAAACTGCTGCGCCTGCAGGTAGGCAAGACCAAGCTGGAGACGCAAGCCCTCGTGGGTCGGTAACGATCGGAGGGCGGCAGCGTAACGCTTGACAGCCTGGTCGTACTCGCCGAGTCGAAGGTAAACCAAGCCCAAGTTCGCATTGACGTCAGGCCGGTCGGGGGCCAGTTGAAGTGCCGAGAGATAGGCCTGACGGGCACCATTAAGGTCCCCCTTCCGTTGCAACTCGACACCCTGCCGGAAATACCGCTCCGCCGCAGCCACCTGACTCACGGCTTGAGCGGGCAAACTGCTGAACAAGCCCGCAAGAACCAATACCGATATCAAGGTGACATGAAACATGCGGCTAGTAAGATCGCTGAAGCTGTTGCCGAGTGAGGAAGCAGAATCCGGCTCGGCATAGAGCGCGTCCCAATTTCAGGACCCACCGGAGATCGATGCAAGTTCCCAAGTTTGCGACAACCTTCAACCCCAATTAACCATATTGCTTGTTCCCGACCATCCGGGCCGCTACGGCGCCGCTTGGCTAGTCTGCAGAAATTGCCGAGAGCTTTCGACGTACTGGGCAACGCCGTCCTCCAGGCGCAGGAAACGGGGCCGGTAGCCCAACTGTTCTCGTGCATTGTCAATGCTCAGCCGACCCCGAAAGCGCATGTCAGGTTGGTCTTCTTCCGCGATGGCGGACCCGATTTTGATCTGGGCACCGGGTACTACCCGTTTGACGATCTCCGCCACATCAGCCGCAGTGTTGAGCGGTTCACCTGTCGCACCCTAAAAGATGCGATCCCGTACCTCAGCTGCAGGTATATCTAGCGCCCCCAGCGTGAGCTGGGTGATGTCCAGGATATGCGTGTAATCTCGCGGCAGGGGCCCACCAGTCGCAAAATGGCTCGGCACTCCTCGAACAGCATTTTCCACCATGGGTTTGATGAAGTTCGAAACCTGCTGGTCAACACCATAAACCGCCGAGGGGCGGATAGTGATGAAATCCGTTCCGAAGGACTGCCTACAGGACCAGCAGAAGACTTCTGATGCCGCCTTGGAGGCCGCGTAGAATCCTACTCCCGGGCCATCGGTGGCCGTCATCACCGGATGGCGAGCATCGATGAGCTCGTACTCGCAGGCAGTCAATGTGCCGATTGTGAAGAAGTACACCAGTCTTCGAAGACCGAAGATCCGCATGACCTCGAGCACGTGGATCGTGCCGCCCAAACGAACACGCAAGGCCGATTGCGGCTGGCGGATATCAAAATTGACTGCGCAGTCTCCGGGCTCGGCCATCGCCCGCAGCACATGACTGCCGATGAAACCCGAGCCACCCGTAACCAGCACCGTTTCTGGGCCTTTCCTCTGATGAAAGCCACTTGAGGCTCTACCCTGACTATCTGGGGACCTCAGTTGTCACTTCTGTGGGGCCCTCCGGCTGCGGGTAGCCATCAAACCCCGACTGCCTTACAAATTCGCGCAGCAGGTGCGCTTTCCGGATCTCCTCACTAGCTCCGGGGGCACCCTTTGTTTTCAGCACGAGACCGAGGCCGTAGTGCGCCAGGGCAAACGAGGGGCGCAGTCGAATGGCCTCCCGAAAGGACGCAGCAGCTTCGTCAGTCTTGCGCTGGCGCGCCAATAGCACACCCTGATTGTACGCCGCAACGGCGAGTTCTGGATCACAGGTCAAAGCCTGGCGAAAGGCCTGGAGCGCCTCGTCCAGACGCCCTGCTTCCATCAGCGACCGGCCTTCGTCATTGAATTTCGTGGCCAGCCTGGCGTGGGCACTCTTCTCTTTGAGTTGCTGTACTCGGTCCAGGTAACCTAGAGCCTCTTCGGTCCGACCCTTCGCTTGTAGCACCATGCCAAGACCGTACAATGCTCTCTCAAGTTCCACGTTTATGGCTGTGGCCCGGCGGAAAGCCCCTTCCGCTTCGTCTTCGCGCTGGCTCTTGAAATAGAGAAAACCTAATTCAAGATGGCTCTCGGCGAGGTTCGGGTCAATTCTGGCAGACTCCTTGAAATGGGCTTCGGCCGCCTCACGCGCCAGTCCGTCGTTGAGGAGTTTGCCCAAGTGGTAGTGGGCAAGGGCGTTCTGGGGGTTCAATGCGAGCGCCTGTTGGAACTGGTCAACCGCTTCGTCTTTTCTTCCCAGGTCTCGCAGCACCAGCCCGATTCCGTAGTGCGCACCAGCAAGATTGCGCTGAAGATCTAAAGCCGTTGCAAACGTCTGTTTGGCCTCTTCAAGCTTCTTGGCACGATAAAGCGCCTGACCCAGCAGCATCCACAGGCTGGCCGCTTTGGGGGCGATACCAACTGCGTGCTGCAGTTGGTCGACGGCGGCTTCTACATTGCCGCTACGATCTAAGATACCGGCGAGCCGGACGCGAGCGCTCACATCATCGGGATTGGACCGAAGTAACTCCAACAACTCATCCATCGCGTCAGGACGCTCTGGGATAGCGCTCTTTGGTGACGGATCCACCACAGCATGGCGGGCCTTGGCAGATTCTGGCGAGGTGGAGACATCCGTCCTGAACACTGCAATCGCTTTCCCCGGCGCTTGATTCTCAGAGGTGGGAACCCTTCCGCAATGCTGTAATGAGACTCTGACGGATTCGGCCCTGGGCTCGAGAGCAGATCCAATGGCAACATGGGTTAGTCCAGAAACCAACACGCCGGCTGTTAGAGCATGAACCATTGAACGAACACCAAGCCGTGGGTCGGCTGTCATCCCGACAGAAAAACACACTTGCCTAGGTTGGCTTTTGATGAGGGCTGTCACTGGCTCTGATCTCATCGCTCCCGCATCACGCCCGGAGAAAGACTCAGCCCCTCGGACTCGCAGGCCAAACGAAGGGGTGAGCGCTTCCACACTTGAGGCGTTCCAGTATAGATCAGGTTGTCTGATAGATAAAGGAATTGCTGGGAATCTGGTGGCGTATTGATTATATTAAGTGGTCTTGGATCATCGCACTTAGGACACCTAACAAATGTTATCAGGTTGTCAGGTTTATTAAAGTCCTAAGGGTTTCCGACATTAACGGCGAAGGGGATCGGTTCACTTGATGATGCGTGAAAGAGATTTCGTGGGGAAGACTGCGCTGGTTACCGGGGGCTCCCGTGGCATCGGACTGGCAATAAGCCTCCGCTTGGCCAGCCACGGTGCCAACGTTGCGCTCAGTTACTTGAGCCGCCATCAGGACGCTCTCGCGGCCCAAGACCGCATTGAACGTGAGGGGGTCAGATGTTTACTCCTTCCGGGGGATGTGTCGGACCGTCAAGTCGTCGAAAGCTGGGTGGCCAAGACGACTCAGCATTTGGGCCCGATCGGCTTGCTGGTTGCCAACGCAGGACTTCACCTCCTTGAGAGTCACGAAACCCTCTCGTGGGAAAGCTGGAGAAAGATCTTGTCCGTTAATCTGGACGGAGCGTTCTTGTGTATCATGGCTGTGAAGGATCAGATGCTCGCCAATCGCTATGGTCGGATTGTTTGTCTCTCCTCCTTGGCTGCTTTACAGCCAAGGGCGCTCCAAATCCACTATGCGACGAGCAAGGCAGCTGTGATTGCCCTCGCCAAATGCTGGGCACAAGCTTTAGCCCCGCACGTTAGGGTCAACTGTATCGCGCCGGGCTTGATTGAGACGGAAATGACTGAATCCCTGGGGCCTATAGCAACAGAGAGAGTTGTCACAGCAACGCCTCTCGCGCGTGTGGGCAAGCCTGAGGAAATCGCGGATGCTGCTTATTTCTTGTTGTCAGATCAATCGAGTTTTATCACGGGACACACCCTTGTGGTCAGTGGCGGTCGGGTGATGGTTCCTTGAAGGCGTGAGCCGGGAAGGGATTCCAGTTCCGTATTGGCTGTGCCAGGCGCACAGGCGTTTCGTGCCGGGTTTGTAAGAAGGGATCGTTTTTCCTCTCGGACTGGCATAGACAAACAGGCGGTTCTGATCGTGGTAAACAGAAGTGTATTCAATTTAGCCAAATTCCGAGGAGCCCAATCGGTGCTGGCCTTGTGTGTTTCCTTCGCTTCGGGGTGGACATGTGCCGTGACAGCCGATGATGCGCCCGAGCAAGTGATCGAACTTTTGATTGACAGTGGTCGCCTTGCCGAAGCCAGAGCGCAGTTGAGTGGCGAGTTGCCTACTTCTAGCCCCAGCCCCGAAGTTCGTTATCTGGAGGCAAAGATCCTTTTCAAAGAGCGGAAGTTCCGAGAGTCCCTGGAAATCCTCGACTCGCTGGTTCCCTTGCGTGGCTGGCCGAATCTCGCGGCAGTGGATTCCCAACCAGTTGAAGGAGTCGTGAGGCGCTTGCGGATGAAGAGCCTCTTCTTAGCTGCAAAGAACTTCGTCCTTTTGGACCGCCTGGACGTGGCTGAGCCGCTGCTTCTGGCAGCGCGTCAGATTGCCCCGGAAGACCATTTGCTGCACTTCCATCTCGGGCTGCTCTACTTCTCTACCAGTCGATTCGCAGCCGCTGAATCGGCCTTCACCAACGTGGTGAAGTTGCACCCAAGTTTTTACAAGGCCCACGAGTTGCTGGGTCTTTCCCACGAGGAACTCGGAAAATTCGAGCTGGCACTGTCCTCTTACCGCACCGCTATCGAACTGGGCAACCTGCAGAACCAGCGCGATGGCTCGCCCTATCTTCGACTGGCAAAACTGCTGTTGGCGCGGAACCAGAACCGCGAGAGTCTGCCGGTATTGGAAGAAGCGGCCGGGCGTTTGTCCGACTGTGCTGAAGCATTCTTCCTTCTGGGCAAAGTGCTCAACTCATTAGCCCGGGCCGCCGAAGCCGAGAACGCATTGCAGCGCTCTGTCACGTGTGATGGCCATTACGCTGACCCCCACTACCTTCTGAGCCGCATCTACCTGGCGCAAGGCCGAAATGCCGAGGCGGCTCAACAGGCCCGCATCTTCCAGCAACTCAAAGCCCGGGAACCCACCAACGTGGCCAAACCTCTCGCTTGGGAGCCGTAGGTAAAGTCCTCGAGTTTCCACTTTTCGGGCGCACTGGTTGATTGAATCCGTTCCCATCCAGTGCGCGCCATATCTGTGGAGCCAATATCGGACTCTGCGGGAGTGGCTATCAGGTTTGAGGAGGTAATCCGGAACCAAAGCCGCCATCGACCACAACCGACGATCCAGTCATGAAGGATGACTCCGGGCTCGCCAGAAAGACGGCAACCTGTGCAACCTCCTCCGGCCCTCCGATGCGTCCCAAGGCGTGGAGTTTTCCGGCTGCAGCTCGCGCCCCGGCGGGGTCAGGCTGGGCCTGGAAGTAGCCTTCTGCCAGTCCCGCGTCGATGTATCCGGGGCAGATACAGTTCACCCGAATCCCTTCCCTCCCGTGGTCGATCGCCATGGCTTTGGTCAGCCCGATGATCGCAGCCTTGGTCGCACAGTAGCCGGCACACATCGGTTCTACAAAGAATCCGTTCACCGAGGACATATTGATGATGGCGCCTTTGGTGACCTTCAGATGGGGCAGGAAGAACTTGGAACAGAGAAAGACACCTCCCACATTCACCGCGATCTGACGGTTCCATTCTTCAACGGTAGTCTCTTCGATGGTCTTGTTGACCTGGATGGCCGCGTTGTTGACGAGAGTGTCAATGCGACCGAAACCGTCGAGAACCCTCTTGACCAATCTCTGAACTGATTCCGCCATGGACACATCCGTTTCGATGGGGACCGCCGAACCACCAGCGGCGGTTATCTGCTCTGCCGTGTCCCTGGCTCCCTGCAGATCGATGTCGGCCACAACCACGCGGGCTCCTGCCTCAGCAAATCCTCTGGCGCAGGCCCGTCCTATGCCGGAACCGGATCCAGTGATAACCGCTACTCGATCTCTTAGCTTCATAACGACTCCTGGGCAACAACCTGGCCGGCTGGAATGCCGGCAGCATTTTATGGCAAGATCCTCTTTAGAGCCTCTTGCCAGGTCTCAGGCCTGGCGAACGCAGTTGCACGTAATTCAACCGTGAACTTCTCTCCAGGCTGGAGACAACGATTTGTCTTTTCAGCAATAGCTTTAGCCAGACTGACCGGATAGCTCGTCCAAGGCTCAACAATCACATGATAATGGCCTCGGTAACCTCCGTAGGTGAGCCAAAGCCACAGGTAAGGGCAGATGTCGAGTGGAAACTGAAGCAGGAACCCCTCACCGGTCTGCCTGTCTTCAACCACGTACCAGCCTTCCGTAAGTTGTGTCACATAATGTCCGCAATAAATCCCAGCCTCGCGGTGCTGCACGCGGCTCATATCCACAACCCTCCCCTCGACCTCCAGTGAGGGCCAATGGTAGCGCTGGCCAGGCGTTCCCAACTTGGGTGCAGAAGCTTCACCAACGATTCCCAGCTGGGCCGGAATTCTGAGAGTGGTCTCCCCGGTGGCCTGGAGGGCTGGATGGGTCCCCCAGATAAAATCCACGGGAAGCACGCCGAGATTGGTGATTTCGTATCGGATGCGAAGGACGGGAGCGTCATTCTGAAGGATCAACGTCTTCTCTGCCCTCACCGGACTGATCGGTCCGAAGGCGGAGAGCCGGACCACGGAGTCGCCCCCCTCCGAGTCTGTCGAATCCACCTGCCAGTGCAGCGAACGCAACTCACCTAAGCCGGGGTAATGCTCTCCCCGCAGTTCACAGGGATCGCAAGTTGGAAAACAATCATCCCACCCGCCGCACCAATAGTTATCGAAGATACCTTCGATGGGATACGGCTGAGGAGCGATGCGTGGATTGTGCCAGAGAAAATTGCGGCCTGTTCGCTTCGAAACGAAATCGTATATCTTGGCGCCCACCTCGGGCAGAACCGTGATCTGGAGCCACTCATTTTCCAAGTTAATCGCGCGCGGCCCGCTATGGGGGACATCAGCAATCATGATTCTCGTTCCAGTTTGTCAATCGTGAGCAATGGCTTTCGGCTTGAACCTCCCGCCCACTTCGGCATCGGCCGACTCTCGAGGGTACCAGTCTCTTGAAACGCGGTCTCATCGCGCAACTTCATCCACATTCTGAACCTGCTACTCCTAAAGATAGGAGCTGCCGATCGCGGTCGGACTCGACATCGAGTTGCTTAGGTCTCGTTCCCACCCAACAGCAGTTGGATCAACTGGCACGCTACCTGATGACCACCCGACCAGACCGGTTCCTTTTGATAGTCACCGCATAGTCATCGTTTCCAAGGTGTTTCTTTAGGTAGCCCTCGGCCTTGAGGTCGGAACGTAAGGAGAGTTCGCTTTCGCCTATTGTGATGGATTTCGGAGCGAATGCCAGCCGAAGATATTCAATTCCCTGGTCGTCCGTTGGTGTGTATTGCACCTTTCCGGTAGCATAGGAAACGTCCTTCAGCACTCCCTCGGAATACAAAATATGGTTCTCTCTGGGTGGGGCCCACTCGGGGACGCCGGCAAAGGCATGGTAAAACATCCTGGGTGCTTCACCGTAGCAGTCAGACCACCAGTTCGAAATGTCTTTGCTGACTGGGCTCTCAGCACACTGACCCGCTGGACTATTGCAGTAGGTCACCCAGTTCAAAGACCGGTAAGCCTTCTCTTTGTAAGCTTCGTCACCCGACAGCGCATACCACCTGGAACATTGGGCCGCGTAGCGAGCCGTCTGATAGTCCATTTTGTGCATGAAATCATCCTGCTCGCCGACTATGTTCGCTCCCCATTGAGTTGCAGGCTCTCCCGGAGCCGTACGAAAGACAAAGAATTCCTCGGTCCATTTGATCAGCTTAGGGATGTTCTCTTTCCAATCGGGATCAAACTCGGGATGGTCCAGCATATACAGACTGACGTTGCTGGCGCTGAGGTTGCTCTTGTAGGTATTGCTGGTGATACTCGTGTCGGAGTGACCATCCGTCCAGTAACCCGTCTTCATCGGGTGTTGCAGGATGAAGGCTCTAACCTTGGTCAGCACCTTCCGGTAAGCAGACACGTTGCCCAAGTTCGCTTTGATCAAGCTGTCCAGAAGCATGTAGCTCCCCGTCCAATTCGCGCCGTATTCGGCCGTGACCTTTCCCGTGTCCATGACCACCCGGTACGGCCAGACGGATCGCTCTGCCGTTCCGGTCCTGGCTTTGCTGGCCAGCGTATTGGCCACATTGATGGCCGCGGTCCGGTACCTGGAATCGCCGGTATAGAGGTACATTCTGTAATAGGTCAGCCCCACCTCTCCTGCATGGTCTACCTGAACTTCATGGAGAGCCAACCGCTTGGCAGAGGTAAACCCGCGGAACTCCAGGTCACCGGCATTGGTCGCCGTATAGGGGAAGTTCGACCAGGAAAAGGTTGGGGGACTCGTGCCATGTTCCAGTGCGTAATCCATCAGCCCCTTGACAATGGTCATGACCGTGTCATCGCCCGTGTAGGCGTAATACAAGCGAGCAGACTCAAACCAGTTTGGGATCTTTTCACCCACATCATTCATCCAGGTATCAGGCTCGAGGACCCCGTTCTTGTCTCGAAAGGCGCAGTAGAAATAGTACTGGGGATAGGATGATCGGGGTGGAGGGCCCGGAGCTTGGGGGACCTTCGTCTTGATGAAATCCCACCGCAGACGGAGAAAATGATCGTATGCCCTTTCAACCGGTACCGACCAGGGAATAATCTTGCCCTCATCATCCAAAACAACCTTGTGAGAGTTAAAGACGTCCTCAGCCCAGACAGGGACCGAGCTCATCACTCCAATCGTCGCGACCAGCCCGAATGCAGCCCAGCACACGTGGAGAATAAAGCGGAATCTCTCTTTCATGTCCAGCTTTGCGCTTCGTTGTACGACCGTCATCATCGAACCCCTTTCCATTCCTGAGTTACTTCGCTCTGTGTTTTGCTTTTTGCGACATCTCACCAGATCGGAGAGGTGTGATTGAGGAAACTGCCGACAGCCCTGCTGCACGGAACCACTCTCTATCGGACTCGAACGGCGACAACGTCCACTGGCTGCGAGAGACGGTCCTGGGTTGTAAGCAGATCGAAAGGGAGAGTGCCGGAACGGACCATGTGATGAGACGAGAACGGAGCAAAGAAATAAGAAGAATCATCCGGCATCCCTCCTTTGACACTCTCCGAGAAGATCGAACAAAGTCAGTCAGACGCGCAAAAGAACCTCTGAGGGTTCTCTATCAAAAACGTATCGATTTCTTTCTTGCTGAATCCGGACTTTAGCAATGCCGGAACGGCATCGGTCACCATGTACGCATAAGTCCGCTTCGAAGCATTGGGATCAAAGTTGGGTGCCTCCGCCCCTTCAAAGACCTTTTTTCCATCCGCCCAATGCCAGTTGGAATCAATCGAAATGAAGATCCGATTGGCGAATCCTGCGTCGCAGAGAGAACGCAGGAAGGACACGAGGTCCGTCCATGGAGTGTAGAAGTCTTGACCAAAAGTATCGACCTCCAGGTAGCTTCCCTCTTTGACGATTGACAACAACTGATCTCCCGGTTTTCCTTTCCGGCCCACATCGACATGCGAAAAAAAGATCCGGCGCGGATCCACGCCGGAACGCGTGAGCACCTCGAACTGTTCAGGCGCATTGCCGGTGTGAGTAGCAATCGGGAGACCCGTTTTTTGGTGAACCCGGGCCGCGGCCCGGAAGACCTTTTTTTCCCAATCGGAAAGGGGAGAATGCTGTTGTGCCACCTTGATGATTCCGGCTCGGATGTTGGTCCCGTCCATTCCCTCGGTTGCTTCTCTTAGCATCCGCTCTTCCATCCGTCCTTCATCATCGATGTCGGCCATCCATTTGGGAAGTTTCTCGCGCCGATAGAACCCTGTTGCCGGAACTATGTTGACGGGCGATCGTTGTGCAATCTGCTGGTACAGCTCCATGGGCCTCTGAGGAGTCACGTCCACGATGGTGTTGATTCCCACGCGGGCCGCCTCATTCAGGAGCGAAACAACGAACTCGACCGTGTCCGATCGCAAGTCATCCGGGATCGGCGTATGGCCGGGATTGGCGGCCATGGGACCGCTGAACCAAAGCACATGCTCGTGCATGAGGGTCGTCCCCAGCGATTCGCAACGGACAGGACCGCTCAGAGTGGACACAGTCTTGGACTCCGCTTTCTCAGTGCGGGACAAAGGAGCGCCCAAAAGGGCAAGGTTGTTTCCAAGCGCCAGCGGGAGAAAGGTCGAACCGCCAAGGTACGTCCTGACAAAGGCTCGGCGGGACAGCGCGTTTGAACCAGCGGATTTTGGTCTTTCTGAATCTGAGGTCATTGGATCGCCCTTATGAAGTCAATGAGTTTTGGTTTCACCGGATTCGTAATTCCCCCCAGCATCCCGGCCCTCCAATCTAGGCGGGGGCGGGCTACACGCGAACTCCTACGAATCGACGAAAGGCTGCTCGGCACTGTCTAGGTGATAACGCTCATGGCGGAGACGGAACTGCAACATTTCTGAGAATATGTTTCTTGACGGAGGTCGAACGGCGCATCAGGTTGTCAAGAGCTTAAACAGGTCGGGCCGTCTCTGCCGGATGGTATAGTTAGGTTGACTTCGAGCTTCCCAGAGCTTTTCAGGGAGCAGATCGACCACAAGCATGTCTTCTTGAATCCTTTCGCACTGAGTCTGCGCCACTACTTCCCCCAGTGGATCGATAACCAGGCAGCCTCCGGCATGATGCGGTTGGTTTGGGCTGTCCTTTGGATAGAGATCGACATAGCCGGCCCGCCCTGCTTGGTCACAGATCACAGCATAGCAAGCATTCTCATAGGCACGCATCGGGTGCCGTGTGAGGAAAAACTTCCGAGTATAGGCTACTGCAGATTTCTCTGACTCGGGATCGTCGGTCCACATCTTCATTCTCCCCGCGTGGGGCATCAGCAGAACTTCGGCCCCCTGCAACGCCAGAATGCGAGCCACTTCCGGGAACGAGTTGTCGTAGCAAATCACGATTCCCAAACGGCATGTGCCGATATCAAACACAGGCATTTCCGATCCGCCCTTGTAGTAAATGACCTCATCCCGTGAAAGGTGGATTTTTCGTTGTGCCCCCAAATAACCACTGGGACCAACCAGCACCTGAGTGTTATACACGATGTCTCGCTCTTTCTCGCTGAGTCCGACACACAGAAAGACATTTAGCTTGGCCGCTAAGTCGCAGAGGCGTTGGGTGCTCGGTCCTTCAGGCACGAGTTCGGCGCTATACCATGTGTTCGGGTCACAGTGACCGTGTACCACCAGTTCCGGGAAAAGCACCAAATCGGCGTCAGCGTCCTTCGCTCTCGCCGACCATTCTTCGATGGACTTCAGGTTTTGGTCCGCCTGTCCCAGCAACCCATTCATGGTCACTGCGGCAACTTTCAGCTTTTGCATGATATCTCCGGTAGGCAGGGATCTTAGTTTTGGCTTCCGTAAGACAGATCGACGAGAGAGTGATTTCTCCCTGTTTCTCCAGTAGATTGAAGTCCATCGACAACCGTTGCCGGAAGAACTCGACAACTGAAAGCCCGCGCTCTGGTTCGAGAAGCAAGCTGTCGCCGGCCGGGTTTTCTGAAAGACTGGCTCACCGGAATCCGAATGCGACTGAAGTAAAGACGGTCACGGCTTGGTCCTCTCCCCAAGCCCTAGGGTGGAAGACCTCTCCAAGGCGATACGGGCGGCCTCCAAATCTCCCTTTTCCTTTAGGCAGGTGCCCAGAGCCAGAAAGACCTTGGGGTTGTCTGGGGCAATCTCAGCAGCACGCTGAAAAGCCAGCACGGCATCTTCGAACCGGTTCAACATGCGAAAGGTGAGGCCGAGATTGAAGAGCGCCTCCAAATAGTCAGGATTAAGATCCGCCGCGATTCGAAAATGCTCCAAGGCTTTCTCTCCGCGGTGTTCTTGGATAAACAGAAGCCCCAGGTTGTTGTGAGCCTCGGGGAGATAGGGGTCGAGGTCGAGCGCTCGGGTGAATTCTCGCTTGCCGTCAGCGTGGCGTCCCAACCGCAAGAACACGGTCCCAAGGTTGAGGTGCGGCTCGGCACGAGAAGGAGCCATCTGAATCGATGCCTCCAGCTCCCGAACGGCATCTCGAAACTCCTCTCTGGCGGCCAATGCCATCCCCAGATGCATCCGCGCCTCGATCGACTGGCTATCGCTTTCCACAGCGGCTTTCAGGTTCTTGACGGCCGAATCGATTCGGCCGGCCCCCAGGTCCGT
>JBFMEW010000067.1:0-16549 GCA_040753175.1 Acidobacteriota bacterium
CCAGGTCCAAGGGAGTGTACGTACCCAAGCACCTAACAAGCGGCTGAACCTGACGGAACTACCGGAGGTTCGAGACTTACGGGTGCTCAACGAAGTTCAAGATGGTATGCACGTCTATTTCATGTGATGGTGTACCTGCAGTGCAGACCGGAAGTGGACGTCGCCGCAGGTTAGCCGCCAGTGGTTAGGCAGCACACTCCGAGAGGGTCAAATGCATACACACCTCATGTCGGCGATATGTCTAATCCTCGTGCTATCGTTCCGTACCTCCGCGCAGGATCTTATCCCTGTCAACCCAACTTCCGAACAAGATAGCCTGTTCAAAGCCGCAATTGCACTCTATGACCAAGGTGCATATGATGATGCTGTGCGAATATATGCTTCAATCCTTGAGAAAAACCCCGCGTTTGTTGCCGCCATAGCGGAGCTCTCATTGACCTACAATGCGGCTCAGAAATACGAGTATGCTGTTGCGACGGCTCTCAAGGGCCTCAAGTTCAAGTCAGGCTATCGGGCTGATCTCTACTTGAACCTGGGCAACGCATATGACATGCTTGGAAGGACCGATGAGGCCATAGATGCATATCGAATTGGCCTCGCTCTTATTCCCAATAGCTATCTGCTTCACTATAATCTAGGCCTCACCTTCATGCGGTCAAATCGACCCGACAGTGCCCGGATCCATCTTCAATCTGCACTGAGATCAAAACCATCTCATGCGAGCAGTAATCTTGCGCTTGGGACATTGTATCGCTCCCTCGGTAAGCGCATCCCAGCAGTCTTTGCCTACTCACGTTTTCTCATTATCGAGCCCAACAGCGCCCGCTCTGCTTCAACCGCTGCCTTGCTTCGATCGTTGCTTTCTGATTCCATGAGCATCAAGCAATCCAATCCTGGCGAAATGACGGTTCTCGTCTCTCCCGACTCCGACGGGATCGATGGCGACGTAACATCTTTGGGAATCTCACTAGCTATGACTCAGGCCTCGCGACTAACCAAGGATTCAGCGTTCGATTCCTATCTTGCTTCGCTTGCTGCAGATTTGTCTTCATTTTTCCAGATCACATCTGAGATTATTGCCCATGAACGTGGCAGCGGGTTCATTTGGAATTACTACGCGCCATACTTCGCCGAACTCCACAGCCGCGGCTTCACTGATATTGCGGTTCGCTTGATGTTTCGAAGCACGGATAAGGAGGAGGCACTCGATTTCCTTCGAACGAGAGTGGATGCTATAGAAAACTTCAAGTCATGGAATGCGACATACGATTGGACTCAGTGAGAGTGTGCTGCCTAACAAGCGGCTGGAGCCGACGGAATAATCGCGCATCAACGTCTGACGGGTCGCTGGCTTGGTTCAAAATGGAAACAACGGTTCAGCGTAGAGTTCGTCGTTCGGTCAGTACAAACTAAAACATTCGTTGCCGCGGCTCAGCCGCCAGCAGTTAGGTGGCCGCAAGCGGTGAGGGTATCTAATGGCGGTGGTGTAGTCCTGAAGACCAATGTTCTCATCAATTTTGGCTATGCCGCTCCAAACCACCGTCGGCGAAGGAGCGCGAGAGTCTACCAACGATTTGCCAATGCACTAAAGGAGGCTGCCACCAATTTGGCAGTCTTGAGGTGGGCTTTGGTCCTCCGGGGTGAGTTGATCTACTACCGGTACTCTTCCCGCTTGCGGCGGCGGCAGTACAGATCAAAAGCAGAATCAGGTCAAGAACCAGGTCCCAGGTCCAAGAGAGTGTACGTACCCAAGCACCTAACAAGCGGCTGAACCTGACGGAATTACCAGAGGCGCATACCTTACGGGTGCTGAACGAAGTTCAAGATGGTATGCACGTCTATTTCATGTGACGGTGTACCTGCAGTGCAGACCGGAAGTGGACGTCGCCGCAGGTTAGCCGCCAGTGGTTAGGCAGCAACAAAGTGAGGCAGTATGTCTGAGACTCTGAGGATAGTTCTCGCCGGTCTGGTAACCGTGCTCCTTGGTTTTACGGTTGGACCATTACTTGAGTTCGCTACTTCAAGATTGAGACCAAGGCCACCAACGGGCATTGCCCCGGTCAAGTGGAACGAAATTATCGCTCGGGAAGAGGCTGGAGCTTGGATAGGCTTGCTTGAGCGTTTTGTGGCTTTGGCCAGCTTTTGGATTCCAGCATATAGCATAATTGGGGGGTGGTTGGCCTTCAAGCTCGCTGCCAAGTGGGAGGCTTGGGCCAACATCGTCAAGGTGCCGTCGAGTCTGCCGAAGATTCCAGAGTTCGATTACTTTCGCTCAAGACGTCAACTGGGATCATACATATTATCAAGATTCCTTCTTGGCACCCTTTCCAATGTACTCATCGGGCTTCTTGCCTGGTACTTTGGCCAGTGCCTTCTTTGAGCCAGCAACATCCGCTCCGGGGGACTTGGCTCTTTGTTGCTGCCTAACAAGCGGCTGGAGCCGACGGAATCCCTCGACTCGGCCCGCGGAGAACGCGGGCCTCGCTCGGGACACACTACGAAGGTTGGGGGTGACAGCGGGGTTCGAGATGGAAACAACGCTTCAGCGTAGAGTACGTCGTTCGGGAAGTACAACCAAAACCATACACCGCCGCGGCTCAGCCGCCGGCAGTTAGGCGGTTTCGCTCAGGGAGTCGAAATTGCACACACTCAATGTAGTGTGGACTTTCATCATAGTCGCAACCACATCAGCATTCGGTCAATCTATTGATACGGCCCTGTCATTCTATCCGCTGGGACGTGGAGATGAATGGACGTACGCGTATCTGCCCAATTTTCTCGCGGCGAATCCCAGACTTTATACCTACACCCTTAAGGTCGAGGGTGATACGACCATGCCAAATGGAAGGACGTACAAGATAATCTCCTTTCAAACGTCGGGCCACAATTGGGGTAATTATGCTTTTCAAAGAATAGATTCCACAACCGCCTGCGTTTACCAAAGTGATGTATTTGGTGCGTTCGAGACACTTTTTAACAGCCTTCTTGCTCCGCCAAATACGGTAGCAGGATCCATCGGAACCTATGATTTTGTAATTGAGCAGGCGGTCTTCCAGAACATCAGGCAAGTGCGACACTACGGCAGCTTGACGCAACGTGCTTACGAACTTGCCTCTGGGATTGGGATCATACACATCAGAGAGTATGTTGGCCCGATGCAGCTCCCGTACATCCATATTCTCACAGACGCCAAAATAAATGGTACAGTGTACCATTTGGTAACCACGATCGACAGAGCGTTCGAGCAACTGCCACACGTGGCAGAGTTGTATCAGAATTATCCCAATCCCTTTAACCCGCTCACCCAGATTGACTTTCTGGTCCGTGAGCGGGAGCTCGTCGAGTTGAGAGTTTATGATATGATCGGACGGGAAATCGCGCTCCTGAAAAGCGAGACCATGGATCCAGGGCTATACAGTGTAACCTTCGACGGGTCTGGATTGTCGACAGGAGTGTACCACTGTCGTTTGAACACAGGGTCATCTACCTTCACCAAAAAGATGATCCTTATCAAGTAGAGTTTACGAAACCGCCTAACAAGCGGCTGGAGCCGACGGAAATGTCGGACAAGAAGGCCTGAAGGTCGCCAGCAAGGACAAAGATGAAAACAACGGTTCAGCGTGTAATACGCCGTTCGGTCAGTACAAGCTCAATCATACACTGCCGCGGCTCAGCCGCCAGTGGTTAGGCGGCAAGTCCTGCGGCACCGTCACATGAAGCGCATTGTGCCATTACTCACGGTCTCCATGGCGCTCCATCTTCACGTTGGAGCCCAGGCAAGCGCGCAGGGATTCTACCCCTTGGAGACAGGTAACCGGTGGTACTACACGGTCTTCCACAACAACTATCCACAACCTGAGGATTCAGAGTCCACGCATATTGGTGTCATTAAGGACACGCTGATGCCAAATGGTCGGACCTACTATAGACTGGATTACTCCGATGCCGTGGGTGCAATCTTCCTTAGGGCAGATTCAGACTTTGTCTACTACTACAACCCCATGGACTCCTCTGAAGCGGGGGTGTACAACCTGCACGCAGAGGTTGGCCGGCAGGACACGATAAAATGGCCTGGAATTGTGTGGTCCCGACTCTTCTCCCAACGCAACCAACCGATCTTCGGAGTCGAGAGGACTGTCCAAGGCTATCGGCTCGACGGGCTCGTGCAGTTTGAGGTGAGTTTGGCAGACGGATTCGGCATAATTCAAGCAATCGACTTTGCGGACGGGGCCTGGCCGTATTATAGAAGATGGGAGCTCAAAGGTGCGATCATTCACGGCACTCCGTACGGTACGACCGTCTCGGTTGCTGACGAGATTGCCACTCCAAGGCAGTTCACATTACATCAAAACTATCCGAATCCCTTCAATCCTACTACATCGATCGACTTTGAGCTCCCGTTTGCTTGTGACGTACGCCTGCAGGTGCAGAACATACTCGGACAAGAAGTTGCATTGCTCGCAAGCGGGGTCGTGCAAGCCGGCAGGCACCGTACACGTCTTGATGCTTCTGACTTTGCGACAGGAATGTACTTCTACACTCTAAGGACTCCAATTGGAGTGATTCATAGAACGATGTTGGTTCTCAAATGACTTGCCGCCTAACAAGCGGCTGGAGCCCGCCATCAAGATTGGCGGGCAGGCCGACGGGATGATCGGGCATCAAGGTCTGACGGGTCGCCAGCAAGGTTCAAGATGGAAACAACGGTTCAGCGTAAAGTACGTCGTTCGGACAGTTCAACCAAAACCACAGTCCGCCGCGGCTCAGCCGCCAGCAGTTAGGTTGCCGCGGATTACCTGAGTACGTGTTTCATGAGACCATTCTTCCATTGGATACTGCTGTGGCCAACGATTACGGCATCACAGGTACAAAGTGCGGAAGACCAAATACCGCCGATTTCAATTTTCGAGGCTCACAACCTTCTCCTAAAGAGGCTACCTGATTCAGTATTGTCTGGGATACGGAATGCTCCAGAATCGGAGATGTATAGATTTCATTTTGAGATAGATCGATGTCTTGCGCATGACGGCCAGTCATGGCTGGATGGCTCTGGCCTACATGAATACTTGGATGGTGCAGGACTGACGGACATACATGATCAAGTCGGGGTTCTCCTTGGCACCTTCTGGGCAAAATTGCACGGGCATCCAATACTCTTCCAGGAACGGATCCAGCACTACGTATGGTGGCACAGACTTTATCGGAGGATTGGCACTGTGATCTGCACTCTTGATCGATCCTGGATCCACGTTTCGGATATTATGGAAAGCCTAGGCCCTCCATACTCGATCTGCATTCTAGCCCAATGCTATCAAAACCATCATTTGTGGGTGTTTGAACCTGCTAAGCCGGCATATCGGCCGAATGCATCGATACTAGCGCGTTTTAAGAGCGGGAAATGGCGACCGCAAAGCGTGCCAATTCTAAAGCGAGGAAGACCTGTCATCGTCCCCGATTCGGTAAATTTCTCAGACCCCTAATGATGACAGATGCGTCGGATCAAACCGCGGCAACCTAACAAGCGGCTGGAGCCCGCCATCAAGATTGGCGGGCAGGCCGACGGGATGATCGGGCATCAAGGCCTGACGGGTCACTGGCCAGGTTCAAAATGTTAACAACGCATCAGCGTAGAGTACGTTGTTCGGGCAGTACAAACTAAGACATTCACCGCCGCGGCTCAGCCGCCAGCCGTTAGGCTTACCACTAATATCAGTCTACGATACCGATGAACCTCTCATTCAGTGATTTGCGCAAGCCGATCGGATTACTCGTCTTTGCTGTTATCACGCTAGCCCTTGCCCCCGGCCAACAAAGAGAGGGCCCTCCCGCTGCTGTTGAACCAACGATGACTTTCAAGCCGGATTTGGCCTTTCCAAAAGAAGCCGAAGAGGCGAGTCTAACCGCCAAACTCTGGGTGAAAGTGTTAATCGGTCGAGATGGAGTTCCTGGAAAGACAGAAATCCTCAAGCGTGATCCAGAAATGGCATTCATGTTTGATGATGCTGCGCGTCGGTGGGCGATGCAATGTCGTTACTCTCCTGCAAAGGATAGTGTGGGCAATCCTGTTGAGGTGTGGGTCTCCATACCGATCAATTTCAAGATGCAGGACTTTCAGCCTCCTAAACTGATTCAGCTGGCTGCTCCGGAATATCCGGAGGAAGCGCGCTCCTTGGGAATGGAGGGCTGGGTAGGTATTGCAGTGTTCGTGGACGAGATGGGCAATGCGTTGAACGCCAAATCGGTCATCGTAGCTCGAGAGCCACCGTATTACAAGCTCTTTGATGACGCCGCAAAGGCGGCCGCCAAGAAATCGGAGTATTCCGCGGCTATCTACAAGAATAAGCCGACAAATGGTTGGTGCTTCGTGAAGGTTGTGTTTGCGTTTCCTGAGCGGTAAGCCTAACAAGCGGCTGGAGCCCGCCATCAAGATTGGCGGGCAGGCCGACGGGATGATCGGACATCAAGGCCTGACGGGTCACTGGCAGTGTTCAAAATGGAAACAACGCTTCAGCGAAGAGTATGTCGTTCGGACAGTACAAGCTCAACCATACGTTGCCGCGGCTCAGCCGCCGGCAGTTAGGCCGCCTCACCCGGCTGGCTATTCGGTGAGTTCGATCCGGAGACGCTTTCCAACCGCTTTTGCATATTTCTTGAGAGTGGAAAGTCGGATATCTTCGGCGTGGTTTTCGATCCGGGAAATGGCCGATTTCTTCGTGTGTAGTCGCTTCGCCACAGTTTCTTGAGTGATTCCAGCACGTTCACGAGCCTGACGTAGCATGACGCTGAACTTGAATTCTTGGTATCCCGATTCAAAGTCCTTTGCAAATTCCGGGCTCTTCTTCTTTTGTTTTGCTATGAAGCGTTCAACATCACTCATGGCTTCCTCCTGCTTATGTATTCTCGACGGCGGCGTTCTGCGAGTTCAATTTCCTGAGTCGGAGCGTTCTGCTGTTTCTTCGAGAATCCACTCGTCAGCACAAGTAGGGTCGATCCATCGAAGAATCCAAGTAGTCTGTAACTATTTCCTCCAATTTGGGAACGGATTTCCCAGATGGATTCTGATCCCACAAGTTTCTTCAAGTACTGTTGCGGAACAATGTCCAGTTCCTCGACCAGTCTCAGCACCAGGTCACTTTTTTTCGATGGTTGGGATTCAAGGACTCGAGGAACTCTTCCACCGGACAATGGCCAGTCTCGGTTCGGTAGAATCTGATAGTCCGCATGAGGCAAGTTAACATGTATATGAACCATAATCAAGACCCGGCCCGCGGGGTGAGGCTGCCTAACAAGCGGCTGGAGCCCGCCATCAAGATTGGCGGGCAGGCCGACGGGATAGTCGGGCATCAAGGCCTGACGGGTCGCCGGCGAGGTTAAAGATGGAAACAACGGTTCAGCGTAGAGTTCGTCGTTTGGGTAGTACACACTAAAACATCCACCGCCGCGGCTCAGCCGCCAGCAGTTAGGTGGACGCTGCCGCTAGCGCGCGGTTCGCTTGGAGGTGGATCGGAGCCATGCCGCGAGGGTGGGCTTCTTCAGCCTTCCTGATGCAATGGAGATCATCGTGCGGTAAGCGTCTTCTTCGGTTGCCTCGAGAGTGTACCCGTTCTTTTCCAGGAACAAGAACATCACTGTGAACGCAACCCGCTTATTTCCGTCGATGAAAGGGTGATTTGCGCAGAGGTGGTATCCGTAGGCGGCGGCCTTGTCGAACACGGTGCGGTGGACGAATTTTCGGCCCACGGTCATCTTGGGTTGGGCAAGCGCGGAGGCCAAGAGACGGGGATCCCGAATTCCAAGGCTGCCCCCGTATCGTTGAATCAAAATACGGTGGATGTCGGGTACGAGCTCGTCTGGAATGAAGGTGACGGCCATTACTTAGCTAGGGCCCTGAGCGTGTTCCGGTAGCGTCGATTCAGACGTTCGAATGATGCCGCCCAATGTGCAAATTTTGGGTCAAATGGCGTGAGAACGATACCGTCTTTCATCTCCAGGAGATGGAGTTCGTCGCCCTCATTCAAGTGGTAATTCTCAATGATCGTTCTCGGCAGGGTGACCCCGAGACTATTGCCAACTCGTCTGACAGACGTCTTGAGCATGGTGATTTCTCCTTTTAGAGATATTATAACGATTGTAATAACATAACGCAAGAGGCAGCGCCACCTAACAAGCGGCTGGAGCCCGCCATCAAGATTGGCGGGCAGGCCGACGGGATCCCTCGACTCGGCCCGCAGAGAACGCGGGCCTCGCTCGGGACATACTACCACCCGTGTCGGGTGACAGCGGTGGTCGAAATGGAAACAACGATTCAGCTTAAGTCACGCGGTTCCGGCATTACAGCCTAAACCATTCACTGCCGCGGCTCAGCCGCCAGCAGTTAGGTTGCCCGCTTGCGGAGTCAGTGGGGGAGCGTGCGGAGGAGCGAACTCTTGGAGAACCCTAGCGCGAGGAGTGAGCGAACGATCAGATCAAGGGAGACCGATGCGTCACCGGCTTCCATTTTTGCAACTCGCGACTGACTCGACTTCAACAATCGGGCAAGTTGGTGCTGAGTCATCCCCCGTTTTCGGCGTTGTCTTTGGAGGGATCGACTCAGCGCAAGTTTCAGGTCGACGTATGCCGATTCCTCGGGCGAGAGGTTGAGAAATTCGGCTGCTGAACCGACTTTCCAGCCTTTTGCCTCAAGGCGAGCTCTTTTCATAGGTTTCATGATGTTCATCCCTTGCTGTCGTATGATTTCAAACGTTTCTTGCAGACATCAACTACATGTTGCGGAGTCTTTGAAGTCTGTTTTCTGAACACTTCGAGAATTACAATTGCATCAGAATCAATCCGATAGACGATGCGCCAGGTAGCCCCTTGATCATTTATACGAAGTTCATGGCATCGTGGCCCAATAGATGGCATCGGGCGTGATTTCGGTAACCCGAGCACGTTCCCTCGCTGCAGGAGCCGCAACAAAAAGCCGGCCTCAAGTCGGGCGGGACGTGAGAAGGGGGGTGATTTCACCTCTCCATGCAACCAGACAAGGGGCTTGTCTTTCGTCGCCATAGATCATGATATGTCAAATCTGATATAATGTCAAGCGGGCAACCTAACAAGCGGCTGGAGCCCGCCATCAAGATTGGCGGGCAGGCCGACGGGATCCCTCGACTCGGCCCGCAGAGAACGCGGGCCTCGCTCGGGACATACTACCGCCCCTGACGGGTGACAGCAGGGTTCAAAATGAAAACAACGCTTCAGCGTAGAGTACGTCGTTCGGACAGTTCAACCTAAACCATACGTTGCCGCGGCTCAGCCGCCAGCAGTTAGGTGGCCTGTGCAAGCGGGGCAGTGCTAGAGGAGTCGAAGATAGTCGCGCGCACCGTGGATGATGCGGTGGACGAGGACGGAACGATCTTCCAGAGTATAGAAGGCGAGGTAATCTCCTACAACCAGAACCCGGTATCCCATGCGGACAAGTTCCTCATCGGTAGGGATTCGGCCGAGGTGCGGTCGACGCGTCAGGAGTGTCAGCGTCCTTTGGATATGCTCAAGTGTGGCCTCAGCAGCTTTCGGATTGTCGACAGCAATGTACTCGAGGATCTCGTTCAAGTCCTCCTCGGCCGCTCGGAGGAGTCGGATGGAGACTCTACGCTTGCTCACGCAGTTTCTTCCGGAGGTCTCGGACGACGTCCGCGAGCTTTTTTCCTCGGTCACCCCGAGCTTTTTGACCTTGGGCTACAGCGAGTTTGCGGTAGAGCTCGAGCTTCCGCTGCATCTCGCCAAACCGGGCCAATGACATGACGACCAGATCACCTTCACCATTCTTGGTGATGAAGATCGGTTCGTTGGCCTCGTGAGCAAGTCTTGAGATTCGCTTCGACTTATTTCGAAGGTCAGAAATGGGCTTGATGATCGGCATACCATCCTCCAACAGTTTATCAATATTATGTCATAATCACGATAAAGTCAACCCCGCAGGCCACCTAACAAGCGGCTGGAGCCCGCCATCATGATTGGCGGGCAGGCCGACGGGATCCCTCGACTCGGCCCGCAGAGAACGCGGGCCTCGCTCGGGACATACTACCGCCCCTGACGGGTGACAGCAGGGTCCAAAATGAAAACAACGCTTCAGCGTAGAGTACGTCATTCGGACAGTTCAACCTAAACCATACGTTGCCGCGGCTCAGCCGCCAGCAGTTAGGCAGTTGCGCGCAGGGACTTGCGGAGGAACTCGGGCGAGAAGTCCGCACCGTTCTCCCACACGATCGTGTGGAGTTCGGGATGGACCTTGAAATTGCGGAATGATCGGAGGTCCTTGAGGGGTTCAAATACTGGACCCCACAATTGATCTTTCAGGTCGACTTCGCCATCAGAGCCATCATCAAACTTGACCCAGATTGTATAGTCTTGAACGTACCTGGCTTCTACGACTTTCGGAATCATGGTTCACTCAAGTGGAGCAATCGGTTTCAACGGTTTTCGTTCCTGTGCAAGCTTCCAGTTCTCGAGTAATTCGTTCTGGTGGAGTGCATGCCATTCAAGTACGTGAGCGAGCGCTCGTCTCGGGAATTGACCCGTAACCACGCCCCCCTCGATGGTGACAGTGATTTCGAAGTCACCGTACTTGGCGTGAAAGTGTGGGGGTACATGGTCCTGGTAGAAAAGTGCAATGATGATCCCAAGGAACCGGCTTATTTCAGGCATAATTCAAACTAGGGGAATTCTGTCACACACGCAACTGCCTAACAAGCGGCTGGATCCCGCCATCAAGATTGGCGGGCAGGCCGACGGGATCCCTCGACTCGGCCCGCAGGGAACGCGGGCCTCGCTCGGGACATACTACCGCCCGTGACGGGTGACAGCCGGGACCGAAATGGAAACAACGATTCAGCGTAGAGTACCTCGTTCGGGTAGTACAACATAAGCCAGTCACTGCCGCGGCTCAGCCGCCAGCAGTTAGGCGGCTACGCGGCGTGCTCGAGGTGCCTGCTGGCTTTGTAGAGGTCAACAGCGACTTGCAGATTCATCCAGAACTCGGAAGATGTCTTTAACGCACGGGAGAGGAGTATGGCTGTCTCCGCAGTCATATCGCGCTTCCCATTGATCAGGGTGTTGATCCGCTGAATGGGTACACCCATGCGACGTGCCAGCTCAACCTGGCTCAGCTTCATCGGGCGGAGGAACTCCTCCAGCAGAACCTCACCCGGGTGCGTTGGCTGACGATGCTTCGGAATCATGACGGTGTTCTCCTAATGATAGTCGACAATTTCAACATCTTTCGCGTTCCCCTCTTTCCACTGGAACACGATGCGGAATTGGTCGTTGATTCTGATACTGTACCACCCCCGCCGGTCGCCTTTGAGCGTTTCAAGGCGGTTTCCGGGAGGGACTTTCAGATCCTGGACATCCCGGGCGGCGTTGATCATGTCGAGTTCTCTGGCCGCCACCTTCCAAATTGTGCGTGGGAAGGAACGTGCGGCCTTGGTGTCTTCGCCGTTGTAGATATCTTCGGTGGTTCGGTCCTTGAAGCTCAGGATCATGGGACGCAATATACTACTTGCACACATAACGTGCAAGTGCGCACTCACGACAAATTCCGCATAGCCGCCTAACAAGCGGCTGGAGCCCGCCATTAAGATTGGCGGGCAGGCCGACGGGACTATCGGGCAAGAATGCCTGACGGGTCACTGGCAAGGTTCAAGATGGGAACAACGCTTCAGCGTAGAGTACGTCGTTCGGTCAGTACAACGTAAACCATTTACCGCCGCGGCTCAGCCGCCAGCCGTTAGGCAGCGGCCCCTGCAGATTCAGGAGATACGGGTGGACTCAACCTCAAAGAGGGTGCTCTGGCAACAGTTCGGTGCTGCCATTGACATGTTGCAGAATGCCATCCTGGCGTGTCCGGAGTCCCTTTGGGGCGATCGCAGCCAGCGCCCGGAATTCTGGTACACAGCATTCCACGCCCTGTTCTTTCTAGACTACTACGTCTCGAATTCGGAGGCAGGCTATCATCCGCCGTCACCCTTCACGCTTGATGAACTAGACGAGCGAGGCATTATTCCGGACAGGGTCTATTCGAAGGAAGAGCTTCTTGCATTCCTGGAGCGGGGTCGGTCAAATTGCCGGACTGCAATCCAGGGACTCACAGAGGAATCGGCGAGAGCAAAATGTGGGTTCTCGTGGCTGGATCTATCGGTTGAGGAGATGATGCTCTACAACATGCGTCACGTTCAACACCACGCGGCGCAACTCAACATGCTTCTCAGCCAGAGGGGCATTCCGGCTCCTCGATGGGTTCGCAAGACTTCAGAGTGAACAGGGCCGCCGCCTAACAAGCGGCTGGAGCCCGCCATGAAGATCGGCGGGCAAGCCGACGGGATCATCGGGGAAGAAGTCCTGTCGGGTCACCGGCCTGGTTCAAGATGGAAACAACGGTTCAGCGTAGAGAACGTCGTTCGCACAGTACAACATAAACCACACGTTGCCGCGACTCAGCCGCCAGCAGTCGGGCCGCAGAAGAAATATTCCTCTCACCACCGCGCACCGGAGGTCACATGAAACGAGTCACTGGCATCGGCGGCATCTTCTTCAAGGCCAAAGACGCTCCATCACTTCAGGCTTGGTACAAGCGACACTTGGGAATCGATGTCCAAGACTGGGGCGGAGCTGCCTTCACTTGGACCGACGCCGACGGCAAGCCGGTTGCAGGCACAACTATCTGGTCCATCGGTCCGGAAGAAGGTGATCACTTTGCTCCGAGCTCTGCTCCCTTCATGGTCAACTACCGAGTGGAAGACCTCCACGCCTTGGTCAAGGTCTTGAAGGAAGAAGGCTGCAATGTGCTCCAGAAGATTGACGAATCCGAGTATGGGAAGTTTGCCTGGGTCATTGATCCAGAGGGAAACAAGGTCGAGCTATGGCAGCCGCCTCAAGGCCAATGAGCAGGCTCGTTAGTCACGGCAGCGAGTTCTTGCCAGGGCTCATCGGTCATATGGGACAAGGTGGGCGATTTGTCATACTTGCTGCAGAGCCGACTCGATTCTCTGCGATAGAGTTCCCCTAATGATAGTCGACGATTCCAACATCTTTCGCACTCCCCTCTTTCCGCCAATCACTGGCCTATGGTCGAGGCGGCTGACGGCTTATGCACTCGTGGTCCCTGACATTGTGTCGTTGAATCAGTGACGTGAATTGTGTATATTTTAACGTGAGTTTTGCTGGCGTAGCTCAGCTGGTTAGAGCACCAGATTGTGGATCTGGGGGTCACTGGTTCGAGTCCAGTCGCCAGTACGACAGAGCGAGATTGAGATCGAGATTAAGGTTAAGGAAAAGATAGACTGAGATTGAGACTGAGATCAAGGGAAGAGGCTTGCTTCATCCCTCAATCTCGAACTTGATCTCGATCTGCTTTGATCCGACCTGCTCTCCCCCTCAATCTCAATCTTGATCTCAATCTCGATCTGCTCTCGCTCATGCCTCCTGAAAAAATCGTCGAGCCCCGCCTCCTCCGCGGTTTTCGGGATTACCTCCCGGCGCAAATGAACGGCCGGCAGAAGATGATCGCGACGATCAGAAAGGTCTATGAGTCGTACGGTTTTCTCCCTCTCGATACCCCGGCGCTCGAGTACCAGGTGACCCTGCTCGGGTACGGCGAAGAGAATACGAAGCAGATCTTCAACTTCCTCAATCCGGAAGAAGAGCGGGTCGCCCTTCGATTCGACCTGACCGCTCCCCTTGCACGTGTTGTTGCGCAATACCCCGACCTCCCCCTCCCCTTCCGGCGATACCAGATCGCACCAGTCTGGCGGGCTGACAAACCCGATCCGGGACGGTTCCGCGAGTTCCTGCAGTTCGATCTCGACTCCGTCGGATCGTCATCCATGGCCGCCGATGTGGAGATACTCTGCGGAATGTATGATACCCTTACCGCGCTCGGCATCCGAAGGTTTCGCGTACGGTTTAGCGACAGGAAAGTCCTAAACAGCCTCCTCGATTTCGCCGGAGTTCCGCACGACATATCGCACAAAGTCTTCCGGGTGCTCGATAAGCTCGACAAAATCGGCAGCGAGAATGTGGAGGCCGAGCTTACGAGCGGACGGACAGACGCTTCGGGCGACAAGGTCCCGGGGCTCGGACTCAGCAGCGCCCAGGTTGGCAAGATCAAAGAGTTTCTGGCGCTTCCCCAGGGGACAAGAGCAGAGGTGCTCGGCGAGCTCAAGGCCTTGCTTGCCGGAGTGCAATCAGCCGGTGAAGCAATCGAAGAGCTGAAATTCATCTGCGACTCGCTCGATGCGCTCGATATGCCTGATGAGGCAGTGGCTCTTGATCCCAGTCTGGCGCGCGGACTCGATTACTACACCGGCCCTGTCTTCGAGGCGGTGCTGACGGATGCCCCGGAGTTCGGATCCGTCTTCGGCGGCGGCCGGTATGACGGACTTGTCGAGCGCTTCCTCGGTCGAAAGATCCCCGCAGTCGGCGCCTCGATCGGCGTCGACCGGCTCTTCGCTGCCATGCAAAGACTTGGCCTGATCGCGCTCGCGCCCTCAACGGCGCAGGTGCTGGTGACGGTAATGGAGAGAGACAAGATGATGGAGTACCAGAAGCTGACCCGTGAGCTGAGACTCGCTGGCATTAACTCAGAGGTTTACCTCGGTGACGAAAAGAGCCTGGGCAAGCAGCTCCAGTACGCTAACCGGCAACAGATCCCTCTGGCCGTAATTGTGGGTGGGGATGAGTTCGCGAACGGTGAGGTCACGATCAAGAACCTGAAGCTCGGCGCTCTACTGCAGGACAAGAAGAACGCCCCGGTTGGGAAGGAACGCGACGAATGGCTGAAGCTCTCCCGCTCCGTCCAGGTCACCGTCCCACGTGCATCCTGCATCGAGAAGATCCGCTCGATGCTGAACACCTGATTGCCGCACACTCCTCATGCCCTCCCGGACGATCGTCATCGATGGAAACCACCTGACCGTGGAACAGGTCGTGGCTGTCGCTCGCGAGTACTCCCGTGTCTCGCTTGCCCCTTCGGCGGTAAGAGGCATGAAGCGCTCGCGCGATTGGGTGGAAAGGGCGGTGCGTGACCGCGCAATCGTGTACGGGGTGACTACCGGTTTCGGCGCATTTCAGAATGTCTCGATCCCGCCGGAAAGACAGCGCGAACTCCAACGCAATCTGATCCTCAGCCACTGCGCGGGCGTCGGTGAACCGCTTCCAGAGGACGTGGTGCGTGCCATGATGTTACTCCGCGCCAACGCGCTCGCGAAGGGATTCTCGGGCATTCGTGTTTCGACCGTGGATGCGCTTCTCGGGATGCTCAATCGCGGCGTTCACCCCGTGATTCCCAGCCAGGGCTCCGTTGGCGCGAGCGGCGATCTCGCCCCGCTTTCCCACATGGCTGCAGTGCTCATCGGCGAAGGGGAGGCGTTCTATCGCGGCCGAAGGATGCCCGGTGCGGCGGCAATGCGGAAGGCGGTGCTCAAGCCCGTCGTCCTCGAAGCCAAGGAAGGAATCGCGCTCAACAACGGTACGCAGGCAATGTCCGCGATCGGCGTCCTGGCCCTCTGCGATGCCGAAGTGATCGCCGATGCGGCTGACGTTGCCGCGGCACTGTCGCTCGAAGCAGTGAAAGGAAAGACCCTCCCATTCGCTCCCCAGGTCCATCGGATCCGCCCCCATCCGGGGCAGTCGACGGTGGCCGCTCACGTGCGGGCGCTCGTGCATGGCAGCCAATTGGTGGACAGCGCCGATTGGGATACTTCGGACAAGGTGCAGGATTCCTATTCGCTTCGTTGCATTCCACAGGTACACGGGGCGTCGCGCGATTCCATTGCCCACGTGCGGCGCGTGCTGGAGATCGAGATCAATTCGGCCACGGACAATCCGCTGATCTTCCCCGGCGGCCACTCGGCATTCAGCGCGGGAAATTTCCACGGTCAGCCGGTCGCTCTCGCGATGGATTTTCTCGGTCTTGCCGTGGCGGAGCTCGGCAGCATCTCGGAGCGACGTTCGGCGAAACTGACCGACAAGCACCACAATTCAGGCCTGCCGGCGTTCCTGGCGCGCAGAGGCGGGGTGGAGTCGGGCTTGATGATAGCCCAGTATACTGCAGCAGCGTTGGTTTCCGAAAACAAGGTGCTTATTCATCCGGCAAGCGGCGACTCAATTCCCACATCGGCGAACCAGGAGGATCATGTCAGCATGGGGACAATAGCATCGCGGCAGACCGCCGAGATCGTTTCGAACGTCAGGCGGGTGCTTGCCATCGAACTTCTTTGCGCCGCACAGGGACTCGATATAAGAAACAGGAAACCGGGTAAGGGGAGTACCCGTGCGCTTGCTGCAATCAGGAAGGCGGTGCCAAAGCTCAGCGGCGACCGCCCCCTCACACCCGATATTGAACGCGTGGCGAGAGTGATCGGGGCAGGGGAGTTCAGCATGATTCTGGGCTCGTTGGGACGCAGGTAAGAGGAGTCAGGAAAAAAGAATGCCACAGAGAAACAGAGAAGAAATAGATCGAGGTCAAGATCAAGAATGAGGCAAAGGTCGAGGTTGAGGAATGGTTTCGAGC
>JBFMEW010000068.1:0-15281 GCA_040753175.1 Acidobacteriota bacterium
CCAGCGCCAGTTTCTGCTGAAATTCGCCCGAGATCGTCAGGCTTGGATGGCCTGGCTGTTCGAAGCCAGGAAACGTTTCGGCCTGTGTGTATTGGACTACATGGTCACCTGCAATCACATCCACCTGCTGGTCTACGACCGGCAAGGACGTGATGTGATTCCTGATTCGGTCCAATTGGTCGCTGGACGTAGCGGGCAGGAATACAACCAGAGGAAGAAGCGGAGGGGAGCGTACTGGGAGGACCGGTATCATGCGACGGCCGTGGAGACGGGTGAGCATTTGAGGCAGTGCCTGCTGTACATTGATTTGAACATGGTCCGGGCCGGAGCGGTGGCCCATCCGGAGCAATGGCCGGAATGTGGTTATGTCGAGATCCAGCATCCGAAAGCTCGCTGGCGGATGATCGATGAGGATCAGTTGATGGAGTTGGTGGGCGTCAACGGTCGAGGCGCGCTGCAGCAGTTGTGCCGGGAGCAAGTAGAGGCTGCCTTGGAACGAGGACTAGAAGGCAGGCAGAGTCAGTGGACGGAGAGCATCGCCGTGGGCACGCCACAGTACCTGGCGGCATTGGAGAGACAGTTGGGAGTCAGGGCTAAAGGGCGGGCCATGCAGCCGGTGGAAGGTGGCTACCAGTTGAGAGAGACGGAAAGGGTTTATCAGAGGCTTTTGAGTGGAGAAAAGGCCGCTCCGAGCCTCCAAAACACGTTCTTTTGGAACTGATCCCCTCGTACCGCAATGACTTACCTTGGTCCGACCCAGTCTCCCCACACCGGCGGATGACGGCCTGCTGCGACAGGAAAGCCACTGGATCAATCCCAAGCAAGTTCACCAGCCCGCTCAAATGGCTGGGTCTCGCTGTATTCCAATCATTTGTCTGTTAATCTCGCTGACGAAGTCCCGGGGGGTAGGCGCCAGCTGCATCCGATCCTCCCAGTGTATTAGCCGGCCGCAAATGATGCCTTCATGTGACCGCGTGCGGAAATCTGAAGCGGTGCCGGGTTAACCGGTAGGAACTGTTACAGGGGTCATGCTCATGAACAGCCGTCATCTTGTCGATCCTGAGCTTGTTTCGCTTCTGAACCTGCTCCCTTCTAACTCTCTCACGGCGGAGAGTCTGGCCACAAACCGGGCAAGGACCGCCGCGATGGTTGCGAGTTTGTCGGTACCCGACTATCCCAACCTTACTGTACGCGAACGGCGCGTACCTGGTCCCGCCGGCGCGCCGGATGTCCGTATCTTTCTGTACCAGCCGACGCTGACAACAGAGTCGACAGCCGGCCTGCTTTGGCTCCATGGCGGCGGCTATGTGGGCGGCAATGTAGATCTTGAGGACGTACGGGCCCGGGCCATGGCAGCCGACCTGGGCTGCGTCATGGTGTCGGTGGACTACCGCCTGGCACCCGAGACACCCTTTCCCGGTGCGGTTGAGGACTGCTACGCCGCGCTGTGCTGGCTCCACGCCCATGCCGGAGAGCTGGGAGTCGACACCGGCCGGCTGGCGGTTGGTGGTGGAAGCGCCGGGGGTGGTCTTGCTGCGGCGCTCGCGCTGCTGGCCCGCGACCGAGGGGAGATACCGCTCGCCTTTCAGGTGCTCATCGGCCCCATGCTCGACGACCGAACCGTCACACTCGACCCGCCGCATCCGTACACCGGTGAATTCGTCTGGACACGCGAATCAAACCGCTTCGGCTGGACAGCCCTGCTCGGTCAGGAGCCGGGGAGCGACGGCATATCGCCCTATGCGGCGGCGGCTCGAGCCGAAAACGTGGCGCACCTCCCACCCGCCTTCATCGCGGTGGGCGCCCTCGATCTGTTTCTTGAGGAGTCCATGGAGTATGCCCGGCGGCTCATCCACGCCGGCGTGCCAACAGAGCTTCATGTGTACCCGGGAGCGTACCATGGGTTTCAGATGGTTCCTTCTGCCTGGGTGACACAGGCTGTCGCACGCGATCAGACCAGCGCCATTCGGCGGGCACTTAAGTTGTAAGGGAGGGGCTCATCCAGACAACTGAGCTGAGGCCTGACAGGTTGAACTGGTTGCCGCTAGCGGCATCCTCGCGCCGGCGGAGGAGCCTGAAGACTTCAGCTCATCGCCATCCTTGCTATGGCCACCGGCGGATGACGGTCCTGCTGCGACGGCAGGGCCACCCGATCAATGCCAAGCGGGTCCACCGGCCTGATCAAATGGCTGCATCTCTCTGTATGCCCATCATTTGCCTGTTAATCTCGCCGACGAGGTCTCGCGGATAGGCGGCCAGCTACGTGTTATCCCCCCAATGTGTTAGCCGGCCGCAAACCTTCTCGCAAGCGAGATGATATGCGACCCTTGAGAGAAGGCGAACACCTTCGCCAAAGAACAGGGGGCAGGGCAGGCTGCAGGCAATCGTGTCTGGTAATGCTCCGGCTGTCGCCCTGTCGATTTCGCAGCGGTTCGTTCGATTATCCGTTAGGGAATGGAAGCTGATCAGTCGTAGTGACTGCAGGCATTCCCTGACGAAAACTTTCACGAGGACGAACTTGGAGAAGAATCTGCGCAAACTCATGGTTGCCGCATTCATCAGTCTGGATGGCATTCTTCAGGGTCCCCGTGGGCCTAAACCAGATCCCAGCGGTGGGTTCCGCCTCGGTGGCTGGCAAGTGCCCTACGCCGTTGGGCCCGATTCGGAGGATCAAAACCTATGCGTAAACTCATTGTCTCAATTCATAGTACAGCCAACGATATTGTCACCGGGCCACCGCCTGATGAAACCAACTTCATGGTATGGGCACAGGCCGGTATTGAAGATTCGCTTGAATCATTCTTGAAGTCTCTAGACAACGTCGACACCATCCTGCTGGGGCGAGGCACGTACGAAGACCTGGTGAGGAAGTGGCCGAAGGTGAAGGAATGGCCTCATGCATCGGATGTCGCCCTCCGCATCGGAGAGAAAATCAATGCCGCTGCAAAAGTTGTGGTAGTCGGCAAACATCCACTTGAGAATCTTGAGTGGGGAGAATTCGAACCGCCAAGACCGCTGACCGGCACCAACGTGGAAGAGCAGATCCAAGAGTTAAAAGAACGCGAGGGTGGCGACATCATTACATTTGGCAGCCCAACGCTGGTGCAGTCTCTCACCAATGCAAGGCTCGTCGACGAGTATCGGATACTCATTCATCCGGTTATCGTGAATGTGGGAAAGCGTCTATTCGAAAATCTGGTGAGCCGTTCCGATTTCCGACTCGTCAGCGTCGAGACGTTTGATCGCGGTTCGATCTTGGTCAGATACGCGCCAGCCCAAAACGGGAGTACATGAGGCCCAACGATACGTCCCAACCTACGGCCCTCGCGCTCGGCCCGCGGCTCAGGTGATGCCCTAAACGTTAGGACGGCAGAAGAGAATGCCTCGAACTTCAACTGGAAGAATCGTCGACGTCGGGAACATCGTGAAAGTTGTTGCCGTTCCGCCCGATCTCGACAGAATGCCCAAAGACATGCAGATCGCCTTTCGAGCGATCGTCGGACATCGGTTTAAGGTCCGCAGCGTGCATCCCGAGGCAAAAGTTCTGGAGCTGGATGTGAGCCGCATCGTTGATCCTTTGCTCGGATCGTTCCTGAACAGCGTGTGGATTGAACCCGAGTGCGTTGCCTAAGCCGCCGCCTCACGCTTCGGGCGGCCCAACGCTTATCCAGGGTCGCCTTCGTCCCGGACTCTTCCGTGCAGGTTGCGGCGGCTGAAGCGGCAATCCGTTAGGTGTTCTTCAAGTTCAAAGCATTCCGATGATCAAACTCTTCCTTCCTGTGGTGCTGGCTCTGATTGCTACCGCTCAAACCAACCCCGATGATCAGGCTCACAAGTGTCATGTTTATCTGGTGGACCTAGCGGCTATGAAGAAAGCATTTGAGAGTTATGAAGAGAACCGTGACGAAGACGCCTTCAAAGAGGGCGCAACGAAAGCCCAGAGAATATCTCCAGAATTCGCTCCAAGAATTGGTGAGGAGCAGCTGACCACTCGTCATTATGATTTCCCTGAAAGCGAGCTCAAGATCACAGCTAGTGTTTACTACACTGACGAATCGATGGCTTCTGCCGAGGGACAGGACTCGATGGCGATAGGCGTCACATTAAATGAAGAGAAACTCGAAAGTGCACTTGACGGGGATCCCACAAACGCAATTGCGGAAGTAACCCTCAATGATCACACCGATACCCTACGGGCAAAGCAATATGTTGAAGTGAAGGGACGTCAGTACCTATTGGGAATTGAATGTCGCTGCAAGACACGCGCCACACCCACCAAATAAGACACCCGATAAGAATTGGTGCGACGCGAGTGCACAGAAGAGCCCGTGGACTTGGGTTGGCTGGTGGTTCGGATGTGGCGGCGCGAGCGGTCATCAAATTGTATCTCAGGAATACGACGGAGGTCTTTGAAAGGGGACCTCCTGGATCGAAGGACCAGGGAAACCTGACCGGGATGGCGGCCTGCAGGAAGGGCAGGGACGCCCGCAGTCCCAGGTGTTTTTCACAATCGCGCGAAAGAACTGCTCTCCCAGGAAGCGAGGGGATCAGAAGTTGCTTTTCGGCCAGTGTCTGTCCCTGGTTCGCGTCTCACAGGTCTGTGTGCGGCCCGTTTCAGTGGCGGCCCCAAGGTTCGCTCACCTCTCCGAAAAAGCGCTTGCCATTACGTTTTGGGATGAGTATGTTAGCTGGGCTTGACAACAGACACCTCTGTACTGGATCTTTCATCAGGGTTAATGAAGCCGGGTTCCTGTGCCGATTCGGAAAAATTCAAGAAGCTCTGGATCAGCGAATGGCCATGACGGGCCTCTGGCGACCCGGATCTCCGAGTCAACCAGCCGGAAAACGATGTTTTAGGACAGGGAGGCTATGAGCCGAAGCCGCAGAATCCTGTGGACCGAGGGGATGTTCCTGACCCCTCACCATTTTCAGCAGTGGGATCACTACCATGAGAGCGATCTCGACTTCCACTTGAAAGCTCTCACTCCCCATGCCTGGGGACTAACCGAACTGGAAATCCACCGTGAAAGCCTGGCTAATGGACAGTTCACCCTGACGCGGTGCGCGGGTATCTTGCCGGGCGGCATGGCCTTCAACATTCCGGAATCGGAAGAAGCTCCCCCCACCCGCTCGGTGGAAGGGCATTTCGATGCGGCAGCCAAATCGCTGGATGTTTTCCTGGGTATTGGGCTGCGTCGGGATGGATCACCCAACGTCAGCGAAACGGGCAAGGAGGGACCTCGCCCCACCCGCTTCCGGACCGACGTGGTCAAAATCGCCGACGGAGTGACCGGGGAGAATGAACGCGAGGTTGCGGTGGTCCAACAGAACCTGAAGGTTCTCTTCGGTGACGAAGCGGTCTCGGACTACGAGTGCATCAAGATCGCCGAACTCAAAAGGACGGGGCAGGGTCTCATGGCCTTGGAGGAGACCTACATTCCGCCTTGCCTGCGAATTTCAGCTTCCGGTTTTCTGCGCGACATGGTTTTGCGGCTGCTTGAAATTCTGCATGCCAAAAGCAGTTCCCTGGCCGGGGAGCGGGGGCAGAGGACGCGCGGACTGGCGGAGTTCAGTACCTCGGACGTGGCCAATTTCTGGCTGCTTCATACCGTGAACTCCTTTATCCCGGTCGTGGACCATTACTACCGCACCGTCCGCACTCATCCGGAACAGCTGTTTTTGGCGCTGGCCCAGCTGGCGGGCGAGCTGATGACCTTTTCGCCTTCCGGCGATCCGCGCGATCTGCCCAAGTACAACCACACCAACCTGGCTTTGACGTTTGTCAAGCTGGACGAGGTGATCCAGGAACTGCTGAAAACGGTGATTCCGACCGGCGCGGTCCAGATCCCCTTGCGCAAGGAGAGCGAGTCCAAGTTCACCGGACAGATTGTTGACGACCAGCTGCTGATCGGCGCCCAGGTGTTTCTGGCCGCCAGTGCCGAGATTTCCGAGGGGCAGCTCATTACCGAGTTGCCTCAGCAGGCCAAGATCAGCTCGATGGATCGCATTGAGTCCCTGTTGGGCCTGGCCTTGCCCGGCGTGGGGTTGACCCACCGTCCCGTTCCACCTTCCCCCTTGCGAGTGAAGCTCGACTATCAGTACTTCCGTCTGGAAAGTCAGGGCAGCCCGGAAATGCAGCAACACTGGGACTCCATCTGCAAGTCGCGAACCATCGCCATCCGAATTCCCAACCCAAAGCGGTTCACCGGCCTGAAACTGGAACTGTGGTCCATCAAGGAATAAGCCGCCATGACTCAACCTTCCCTGGCCGGAAAGACGCTTTCTGAACTCAGCACCGACATTTTCCTGAGCATTCTTCGCATTCAGAGAACCCCGGATGTCGGGTCATTCGAAACGCTTCACCCTGCTATCCAGCAGCTGTTTCAGGCCTTCGAACAGAACTGCAAGGCCCAGAGTATCGACGCTGACGATGTCTCCAACGCCCGCTACGCCCTGGCGGCGTTCATGGATGAAACCGTCCTCAACTCACACTGGCCCTACAAGGACCGCTGGGCCGACAACCCGCTGCAGCTGGAATATTTCGGCACGTACCTGGCGGGGGAGATTTTCTTCGATAAGCTGGACCAGATTCGGGCTCAGACGGAGGCCAAGTCGGGACTCCTGGAGATCTACTATTTCTGTTTATTGCTGGGGTTCAAGGGCAAGTATGGCGTCAGCGGCCTGGAAAAGCTCCACAGCCTGACCGAGAGCGTCGGCGCCGAACTGAATCGAACCCGAGCGGGCAGGGCCCACGAACTGGCGCCGCACTGGAAAGTGCCCGACGGCCCTCAAGGCCCCGTTGGGGACCGGCTGCCAGGGTGGGTGGTCTATACCTGCTGGGGCCTGGCCGCGTTTGCGGTGGTTCTATACCTCGTCCTCTTCTTTAAGGTTCGTCACGATGCCGACTCTCTGCGCGAGGCCGTCCAGAGTCAGACCGCCGTGAGGGTAGACGGTTATGGCCCGGAGCGGGCCGGGGGTGTTTGGGATGGGATCACTCACAATGCCCGCCGCGGTTTGGGAGGGTGGTTTCGGCAGCAGGATCCTGGTTTCGGCCAGGAGGGAATTGCCGGAGACCGATTGGTCGCCTTGTGAAGCGGTGCGTTCTTAAAAAGTGACCGGCCGGGAGCCGGGTTCCGTCGCGGTTGAATTCAGGTCAGAAAACTCCAAGATTCATGTCTCTCCTCAAAAACTTTATTGTCTGGACAGGGCTGGTGCTTCTGGCCCTGATCGCGCTGATCTGGTTTGTCGGGCCGTTGATTGGCTTGTCGCGCGTCGACTTTCGGGTGTTCGCCGCTCTGGTTCTGATCGTGCTTTGGGTCATCCTGATTTTCATGCGGAAGAGCCAGCCCGGTCTCAAGGTCAAACCTGAGGTTTCGGCGCCCACCCCCGGCGTCTCGGTTCCGAGCTCCAGCCTTTCGCCGGCGCTTTCGGCAACTGCCGTTCCCACGGCTCAGAGCGACGATGAGGTTTCGGCGTTCAGGAGTCAGATGGAGAGAGCGATTCAATGGCTTCGCGGATCGAAGCTTGGAAAGTCCGGCCAGCAAGGGGATGTGGTCTATCGAATCCCCTGGTATCTGGCCTTGGGGCCGACCAGTTCGGGCAAGTCCACGCTCATTTCCCGATCGGGACTGAGCTTTCCCTATAGCGAGCCCGACCGTTCTCTGGCCAGTCGCGGGATTGAACCCACCCGGAACTGCGACCTCTGGATCGCCAACGAGGCCTTGTTTATCGACAGCTCCGGACGCTATTGCGATTCCGAGAAGGACAAAGCCATCTGGGTTGGGCTCCTGGATCAGATTCGGAGGTTGCGCAAGGACAAGCCGCTGGACGGAGTCCTGCTGGCGGTCAACGCCGCCTCGGTGGTGACCGCGGGGACCGATCAGCTCAAAGATCTGGCCAAGAAGATTCGCGCTCGTCTGGACGAAATGGCGCAAAGACTGGGGATGATCGTTCCCGTCTATTTGTTGTTCACCAAGACCGATCAGCTGGTGGGATTCTCCGAGTTCTTTGCCGACCTTTCTCCCGAAGATCAGAAGCAGGTCTGGGGCTGCACCTTCCGTCGCGAGCAGTATCAGAGCCTGCAACTTCATCAGGAGTTCGAAAAAGAGCTTCGGCTGCTGATTGATGGGCTGATCTCCCGCCGAACCCCACGTCTCACCTCGCGAGCTTCGGAAAACCGGGATAAGGTCTTCGCCTTTCCTCTCCAGCTTCAACTGGCCAAGGCTTCTCTGGTGGACTTCATCACCGAATTGTTTCAAGCCAACAGTTTTCGCGAGCGCCCTTTGTTCCGTGGCTTCTACTTTGTCAGCAGCACTCAGGAAGGCGCTGGAGTGGACCTCTCGGCCGAGTACATCGACCGCAAGGCACAGTTCCCGGCGTTGCCGGTGACGCCGGTCCGGGCCTCGGAGATACGCAGTTGCTTCATCCAAAACCTGCTGCGGCTGGTCGTCTTCCCGGACCGCATCCTGGCCGGATCTTCGGCGGCTTCTCGTCGTAAGGGCTTGCTGATCAAGATTGCCTTGGGGATCGGCTTTGGCCTGCTGCTGCCTTTGTTCCTGTGGATGGTGATTCGCTCTTACAGCAACAACCAGGCTCTCTTGCGTTCCATTGAGCGGGCCCGCTCAGCGCCTTTGCGTGCCGTGAAATCCCCTGAGGAACTGACACTGCTCGCGGACTTGCGACAGCAGCTGGAGCACCTGGACGATTGCCCGCACTCGCCGAGCAAACCCGGATTCCAATGGGGAATGTTCATTGGCGACCGAGTTTCTGAAGCCGGCCGGAGAATCTACGCCCAGCGCCTGAAGCAGACCTTTATTGCGCCCTCGGCACAGGACGTCAGAATCGAGCTGCGGGACGATAAAGCCGCGACTCCCCTGATTTACAACGCGCTGAAGACGTTTTTGATGATGACGGAGGCCGATCCCATTCGGGCCGATGACAAGTACCTGAGTTCCAAGACGTCACCGCTTCCGCGGTTGTGGTTTCAGGGAGTTCGCCCGCAAGACAAGGATGAAGCCCAACGCCAGCTTGAGTTCTATCTGCACTTGCTGGCCTACCACAAGGATCCCAACTACCTGGTTGCCCGGAATCAGACTGACGATTCCCAGTTAATCGCCAGTCGCAGGCAGTTCCTGCTCACCTTCGACGTGGTTGGCAACTACTACAGCGTGCTTCAGGCTGCAGGCAATCAAAAAGCGGTGCCCATGAACCTGAACCGCGCGCTGGAGGGGAAGGATCTGGACCTCTTTGCCGGCGGCTACGAAATCCCTGGGAGCTTCACGCGCAATGGCTGGGAAACCTCGGTGAAGGAAATGATCGAGACCATCAGCCAGGAGTATGACCGGGGAAGCTGGGTCCTGGCGGCCCCGGCCACGGGGGTGGACCCGAAGAAACCCGCCCAGGAAGCCATGACGGCCCGCCTGAGCGAGCTGTACTTCTCGGACTATGCGGGGGAGTGGTCGAAATTCCTGCGAGCCATCAAGATTGCCGGGTTCAAGGATCGGAAAGACGCCGCCGAGCGATTGGGCAAGTTGACAAAAACCCAGGATTCTCCGATGCTCCGGTTGTTTCGAACCATCGCCGACAATACCTGGTCTGGACTGGATGGCAAGTCTTCCGGCAATGTCGATCAGGACGGCTTGATCCGGAGTTTTCGGCCCATCCACCAGTTCGTGGCTTCGGCTACGGAAGCCAGACCGGCATCAGCCCAGTACCTGGAAGTGTTGGGCAAGGTGTATAAGGAACTCTACGCTTACGTGGAAGCCGGCGAACCCCCGGCGCAGATCGGGACCATCAAATCGGCAGTGGCCGAAGCCTTGGGCCAGACCGCGTTGCTCACCCAGAACTTCACTCCCGAAGCCACAGCTTTGGTGAAGCCTCTGCTGGAACAACCCATCAAGATGGCGTTGACTTTGACTCCGGTGGAGGATGCGCCCATGGGGCCCACGCCGACTCTGGCGCCATTGGTTCCGCCGAGCCCCGGCTCAGGAGGCGGAGGCTCAGGTCTGGTCGTGGGCGGGCGGGTGACGGTCCGCGGGGAAGGCGAAGCCATCGAAAAGGCCGTGCTTTACCTCCTCAAAGCCGGCAGTCGAGAAGTAACGCTCAACAACTACCTGACTTTGGCAACCACGGATTCCAAGGGGCTGTTCAAGTTCCCCAAGGCCATGCCACCGGGCAAATACGGTCTGTTCGTGAAAGCCAAGGGGTTTCGGACGGTGGCTCAGGACATCGAACTGACGGCGTCACGATCTCAGCTCAACATCGCTTTGGCGAGAGAATAGGCTTCAAGAACAGGACAGCGCGCTTGAAAAGAGGGTGGTCTTGCGCCGGATGGAATCCGCCATCAGGCCTGTGCACTGTCCAGGCGTAGCTTTTTCGTTCTGGATCCCCGCTGTCTGCAGCGATGACGTCCCGCGCTTGGAAAGGCAGGGAGAGCTGACAGCAACGTGAAGTCGGCGGGCAGCGCAGGGCATTGCGATGCCGGCTGAGAGGGAGGTACCCATGTCAGGACGTTTCTCGTTTGGGAATCTGGATCTCCATCTTTCCGCCGGCTCCGGTCGCTCCGAGCCCATTCCAAGTTCGGAGGTCCCGTTTCGGATTGCGGTCCTCGGCGACTTCAGCGGTCAGGCTGGACGAGAGAAGGTCCGGGTTCCACCTGCCAAACTTCATCCCGTTTTCATTGATCGCGACAATTTCGAGGACGTTCTTCAGGAGCTCGGCGTGCAGGCCCATCTCCAGCTCGGCACGTCCCGCCAGCGGTTGGTTTTGCGGTTCGAATCGCTTGACGATTTCCATCCCGATCGGATTCTGACGACCCTATCGGTTTTCCAACGCCTGCGCGACATGCGCAGAAAGCTGGTTAACCCCGCCACATTTGCTGAAGCTGCGGCCGAGGTCAGGAAATGGGCCGGAGTGGGAGACGAAGAGGCGCGGCCGGAAGAGAAGAATCAAGGGGAATCCGAAAGCGAACCTGAGGACGTGGAGCTGAGCGCGGGGTTTCTGTTGGACGCGCTGAAAGAGCGCAAGGCCGGCGGGCGGGGCTCGGCAGAATCGAGCGACTGGGCCCGGATGCTGAAAGAACTGGTGGAACCCTACCGTATTGAAAGGGAAGATCCGGCGCAAGCGCAGCTGGTCGGCTACGTCGACGCGGCCATCGGCGAATTGATGGAGGCCATCCTCCACCATCCGGAGTTCCAGGCCTTGGAAGCCACCTGGCGAGGCGTCTACTTTCTGGTGAGTCAGTTGGAGACCGGTAGTGAGCTTAAGATCTACCTGGTGGACCTCACCAAGAAAGAACTTGCGACGGACCTTCGCTCGGTCGAGGATCTTTCCCGAACGGCAATTTACAGGAAAATGGTTGAAGAGACCGTTCAAACCCCTGGGGCAAATCCCTGGGCACTCCTGGCTGGAAGCTATGTGTTCGGTTTGGAGAGCGATGACATCGAGAGCCTTGGCCGGATTGCCAAGATTGCCTCGGCGGCCGGAGCCCCTTTCGTGGCGAATGCCGGTTCCAGCTTGATCGGTTGTGCGTCTCTGGCGTCCACGCCTGACCCAGACGACTGGTCGGTGCCGGGTGAGACACCCGCCACACAGCGCTGGGAGGCGTTGCGTCGTCTGCCCGAGGCCTCCTGGCTTGGACTTATTCTCCCTCGCTTTCTGCTCCGGCTGCCCTACGGGAAGCGTTTCGATCCGGTGGAGTCCTTTCCGTTCGAGGAGATGGGGGCGTCCCCGGAACACGAGCATTACCTCTGGGGGAATCCATGCTTTGTCGCGGCGTTGCTTATCGGAAGAACGTTCAGTGAGTCGGGCTGGGATTTTTCGGAAGGAATCCAGCAGGATGTGGACGGACTGCCGGTGCATGTGTACGAGGAGGCCGGCGAATCGATTGCCAAACCCTGTGCGGAAATTCTCCTGACGCAGCGAGCGGCCGACACCATCGCGAGCCACGGCCTCATGCCGCTGGCCACGATGAAAGGAGAGGATCGCGTCCGGCTGCTGCGCGTCGAATCGGTGGCAGAACCACCTTCCCGGCTGGCCGGCCGATGGAGGTGATTGTGAGTGGCCGCATGATTTGATTCCACTGCGGTTCGTGCATAAGTTCGTATCTCCCTCCCGGTTTCTTGGTGTCCCCGTAGACCCGGATCGAGCATGATTGGCACGATTGGCACGATTGAGCATGCCTTGACTACCGGTTACGCTCCACACTAGAATCGCGCTCAGATGAGCCATCGTTAGACCTAAGTTCCTGAATCCCGTGGTCGGAATACTTCAATCGGGAGAATTGGGATTACGCATCTAATTTGGCGTCGTTCACGAGGCCCTTCACCGAATTGTGCTATTTCGGTCTTTAGGTGCCGACGGCTAAAGCTTGAGCCGTGGCTTGAGAACTCGAAGTTTGTCATCGCGCAGCGCCTACAGAGCGGCTCTGAGTGAGAGCTCCTACTTTGAATCCAAGGTCTAAGGATAGACAACCATGCCGATTCCAGATCTGAAGTGGTGGAGGGGGCACACCTCCAAAGTTTTGAGTGATCGCAAGAACCCGCTCATTTTGGACATCGACATCCTTCTGGCCGAGTATCACAAACAGGGCAAGACTGATATTCAAAAGCAGAAAATCCTGATACTGATGCTTTACTACTGCACTGAATGGTTGGTCAGCAAGGGAGAGAAAGAAACCTCCTGGCGACGTCCGCATGTACAGAAGCTTGTCAGTGAGATTGAATCAGAATTGCGCACACCCGCGATGCTGCAGGCCACACAGGATAGGATTGCGGGAAAGAAGGGCAAAAAGCTGGAGGAAGACCCCATTGAAGTCCTGCAGCCCCGCGATGCTAGAAACAAGTTTGGACTCAGGACGGATGTGACCAGCACGCGTCGATCAGCGCATGGTGCCTTGACGTTTATCAACAACTTTGCGGCTAGCAAGAAGTTGACTGGCTACAAGAAGGAATTGCAGGATAAACAGATTACGGACTACGTGGATCAGCTTCAGATCCTTGCCGCAGGGGCACACCAGGTCACGAGAAACCTGGAATACCTTTCCAAACTGGAGCGTCGCGCGTGCCACCTCCAAAAGTGGCCTGACGGGTTATTCCATTTGGCGGGCCGCGATACTCCTTACCAAACCAGCACTGCTACTGACGCAAATGGAAATCGAATTCTGGATCTGTTCGCGATGGACGACATGGAGTTCCTGTACGTTGGACCGCCAAAGCAGGCGGGCACCTTCCATCACTCCTCCTTTCTTTCAGGCAAGCCGGTGCTTTGCGCTGGTGAGATTGCCCTAGACCAGGGAAAGATTACCAAGGTGTCCAACTCCAGTGGTCACTATAGACCTTCAACCAGAGATCTGTTGAACTGCGTACTCGTACTCGAGAAAAAGTACAGCGTTGACACCCAAACTCTCACAGTTTCTGATATGGCAACGGGAACGGACTGGAAGAGCGCAAGCCAGTTTTTACAGCGACAGGGCCGACCGCCTGTGAAAATCGGTAACCGGTAGATGCCCAGCAGGCATCCACTACTCGTAGCTCTAAGGAGTTCTTATGGGACACTTGAGAGAGCAAAGCGTCGTGAGAATTGACAAGGAGGAGGGGCCAGCTCCCATCTGTTTCGAATCGCGAAAGTGGGATCTGACGACATGGCAGGCGTTGATCTACGCGAGCCCTGATCGCAATCAATTTGAACCGTTCTTTGAAAAGCACGATGCCTTCAAGGTTTTTGTGAAAGAAGGATCAGCACCGATTAAGGCCTGCGTAGGCCGCTATCGAGGGCAGACGGAAAAGTTCGACCCGCTGAACTACCTCCATCAGAGACACGCGCTTCTGGGAGGCTTTGGCCACTTGCCGGAAGATTCTCTCAAAGCCGGAGTGAAGGGACATCGGGTCTATTGGGGCAACGTCGTCAACAAGGGAATTGAAATTGGAAACTGGATATCCAATCCGGTCAACACCTTTGCGGAAAAAGTGATCACAGGGAGGCCCAAATTCTTTGTGGCCTTTGCGGATAGTGAGCACAGCAGAGTGGTCCACATGCAGGAGGCAATCCACTACTTGATGTTAGGTAGCCATCAAGTGCTCACGCTGGGTGATTTCTGGGCAAGCTGCGGGGATCAGGTCGAGGGCTTTCTGGAGAAGCTGGGTTAATCCGTTACCCAGGCAATCAACTAAACGACCAGACATGACATCTTCTCCCAAGCCCTCTTTTGGTGCATCCGGTGGGAGTCTCCCGATTCTGTGACCTACCTCCGCACAGCTCGGACCGGTCATCAGGAAGATTTTAGGGAGTCAGAGCCAGAATATACTGCTGGTTCTGTTCGATAAACTTCACTACCGGCTCACAGCGCAGGGATGCGATCGCAGTGGCGGAGAGCTCGGCCGTGAAGCCCTTGAACGCCGCTTCGTAGACGGAGATGGGGGTGAAGCCGTACTTCTGCGCGAACTCAGCCGTGGTCTGGGCTGCGTCGACGGTGTCCTGAAAGACCACGATCCATCCCGGAGCCGGGTGGTCGGCGGGGTACAGCGGGGCCGGGTTCGAGCATGGCGGTGGGGCGGAGTCGTCCTCCCCCAGCCCAGGGGCCGCGCCCAACAAAATATCTGGGGCACCATTGTCGTTTCGGATGATGGTCGCGTAGGTATAAACCCCCGACGATGAAGATACCTGAACGGTGGCACCGCTAAACGGGGGGGTGCCAAAGGCGGCAAAAATGTCGTTCAACTGGTAGACCTGCCATGGCGCCACGCTCACCGAGAAACCGCCGCGCAGCTCGCCGCTGGATTCGAAGAGCGAGATGAATACGTTAGCTTCAGCGTCGTGCGGATTGACCACAGCTACGTTGGTCCGATTGCCTTCGATTCCGCTCAGTCCCGTCAGGTAATTCTGCCGGCGCAGCAGGGAAACGGGAAGCGCCGGCATGCTCTGCCCGAACTCGCCCTGGCTTCCACCCACATTGTAAATTCGCGCACGAGCGGAGAGCGTGGCATCCAGATTCTGACTGGTGACCCGAATGATCCCCCGGGAGGTTTCCTTCCCGAACGATTGGAGCACAACGTCTTTCAGCACCAAACTCCCCCGTGAATACAGCTCCGCGGTCAGGGTCTGCGGCGGGCCATCGGTGGGTATCAGATAAACCGTCACCGGAACCGATGTGGGCCGATGTGACCTGCTCCCCAAAAACTGATCCAGGAAGGATGTTAGAATTCCTTCACTTCAGAAAGGAATTCGAGCATGAAGAAGAACCGGTTCAGTGAAGAGCAGATCATTCGCATTCTCAAAGAAGCCGA
>JBFMEW010000069.1:0-14831 GCA_040753175.1 Acidobacteriota bacterium
TCCTAAGCTGTGGTGTCGGCGCGACCTGTCAGGAAACCTCTCGGTAATATGCTTTGGTCGTGCCACTGCGGAAGCGAACCGCAACTCGATAGGTGTTGTGATCGGAGGTCATTTCAATTCTCACCACTACTGCTTCTGTTTCATAGGCAGGCTTTGATGCCAGCGTCCTTTGCATGGAGCGCGGCAGTGGAAGAGACAGGGTCACGCACGTCCCTCTCTTCAGATCTTGCTTGAGCAGGAAGAGCGCTCCGTCAGCGCTAACGTCCACTGAACGACTCATCTCTTCGAACTGAACACCTCCGGCGTTGGTTCCCCGCACTCGAACCGGCAGACCGATCCTGACCCGTCGCAGCCTCCGCTTCTCGTGGAATGCACCATTGGCTGGCGGTAACTCTTGGGACATGAACTATTGACCTCTCTGCAAGACAAACAATCCTCCTGCAGGCAATGGAGCTGCCAATTCTTAAGTGGCTCACTTTTAATAAGAAAAGCGACGTGAAGCTTCTCTGAATTCCGCCGTTAGGACAAACTGTCCAAAAACGAGACATTCTAGAGACCGGTGAGACTCATTACACGCCCGTCCTCTCCGAGGAGAAAACGCTCGAATTTGGACGGTGTCCCTGGCCAGGATTCTCCAGCTGTTCGCTCACCATCAGATCTGAAAGGCTTCTTGGCCAGGGAGACTCCCCTATGGTGTCCAGCCCAACCACGACGAGCCAACCAGGAAGATATTACATTCTCGTGACACGCTGCCTGATGCCCTCCGCTATCGTCACCGCATTCGATTTTCTCGAACGGGGAAAGCGAGCGACTTGGTAGGAGCTGCTTCCGGCTCACGAAGGTCCTGGCGGTGGCGGAGGTCTGTTGTCGTTTGCCCCTCCGGTAGAGAACTACTCAAGATCGTAACTGTCTGGAGGATAGGATGGATCAAGACTCGAGGTTGGTGCGCCTCCGGCGCTGGCTTTCTTTAAGCACTTCAGTCTGTTTGGTCATTCTTGGCAGTCTGCTGGGCCACCCTGTAGGGTGGGCGCAAGACCCTGTGGCGGCTCTGGAAGGAGAAGTACGCGATCCTTCCGGCAGCGTTGTTTCGCAAGCTAACGTCACAGTGACCCATCTCGACACCGGATACGCTAAGACCCAGATGACAAGTCTCAACGGCTTTTACCGGCTATCCCTGCTACCGGTGGGCCGTTACTCCGTGTCCATCGACAAGGTCGGCTTCTCCCGTTTTCGGCAGCAGCCAGTCTGGCTTAATGTCAGTCAAACCGTCCGCCTCGACGTCCAATTGGAGCTGGCCTCGAAGCGAGAATCCATCGTCATCGAAGCCGACGCAGCACTGGTGGACACAGCCACGAACACTCTTGGCAAGGTGGTGACGACGCGGGAAATCCTTGACCTTCCCCTCAACGGACGGAATTTCGCCCAGCTCGGATTGCTCCAGGCGGGAGTTGCCGGACTGACGAGAGGGGTTGCCAGCGCGGGAGGGAGCCTCAGGAGCGGGCAGGCGTACTCGGTGAACGGGCAGCGGCCGGAATCCAACAACTTTCTGGTGGATGGAGCGCGTAACATCAATCGAATGGATGGCGGTTTCGCCCTGCGCGTTCCAGTGGATGCAATCGCCGAGTTCCGGATCTTGACGCATACCGCTCCTTCCGAGTATGGCGGCACCAGCGGCGCGAACACCAGTGTTGTGACAAAATCCGGAACAAACGGCTTCCACGGCTCGCTCTACGAGTTTCTGCGCAATGACCAGTTCGACACCCGGAACTTCTTCTCAAAGGAAGTGGAACCCCTGAAGCAGAACCAGTTCGGAGGCACGCTGGGTGGACCTCTCAAGCCTGATCGGATGTTCTTCTTCGGCTACTACGAGGGCTTTCGTAATCGGCAGGGCATTACCCGATCTGGCATCGTTCCCACACCAGAGCAGCGCCGCGGCGACTTCTCGGCCCGCTCAACGCCTCTCCTGAATCTTGCCGCCGGGGGCATCCCTTTTCCTAACAATCAACTTCCGCCCGAGCAGCTCAATTCTGTCGCGTTGAACATCATGAACCTTTACTACCCTCTGGGAAACATATCTCCGTCGGTCTACACGGCCACCGTGGTGGCGAGCAACAATTCCGATCAAGGCGGCGGTCGCTTCGACTATTTGTTCTCGGAGAGCGATCAACTCTGGTTGCGGTACTCCTACTCCGTGGGATCGAACGTAAACCCGATTTCCATTCGCGGCTCCGATTTGCCTGGGTTCCCGGTACGCGATGATCTCAAGACCCACTCGCTCACGATGTCGGAACAACACGTGTTCTCTCCCAAAACAATCAACTCGGCCCGCCTTTCCTATTTCCGGCATCGATTTCACTTTGACCAGCGGCTCAACCAGACCTCTCCCCGAGAGCTGGGCTTCAACTACGACCCGGTTGCCAGGGTGGGGCAAGGCCCCCCGTTTTTCAACATTAGTGGGTATTCGCCGGTCGGTGGTGCGATCACCGGACCGCGCGTCTCGGCGCAAAGCAGTCTTGAGTTGTACGATTCGGTTTCCCATGTTCGCGGTGCACACTCCCTAAAATTCGGAGGGGAGCTTCGCCGCAATCACGTCAACACCGTTCAGATCATTGCACCGAACGCGTTTTTCGTCTTTGCACCATCCTTTCCCACCAACGATTCGTTTGCCAATTTCCTGCTTGGAAGGCCGGTTGTCTTTTTCCAGGGACTTGGTGATGTCGGACGGGGACTGCGTGAGTGGCAAAGTGCCCTCTATGTTCAGGATGAGTGGCGGGTCAACACCCGTTTGACGGTCAATTACGGCCTCCGCCACGAAGTCAACACGCCCGTCACCGACGTCCGGGACCGCCTCAATGCCTTTGTTCCTGGGCAACAGTCCACCGTCTTTCCAGAGGCGCAGACTGCTATTCTCTTCCCCGGAGACGCTGGGATCGCTCGAGGAATCGCACCGATCTTCTGGAAAGGGTACATGCCACGAGTTGGATTGGCTTGGGATCCCCGCGGAAATGGGCGACTGGCCATCCGCGTGGCTTACGGCATCTTCTTTGATGCCATGTCAACCGGTTCCGGATTGCTCTCCCAAGCACCGGTCAGTTCACTACCCTGGACTCAGGCTTTGCAGCTGGCCGGACCCGCTGTGACATTTCAGGATCCATATGCCGTTCGACCCCCTCCGCAACCCAACACATTTGTCAGGCCGGCGACCGTGGTGGCTCTGGACAAGAATGCCCGTCCCCCCTACGCTCAGAACTGGAACTTGTCGATCCAACGGGAAATCCGCTCCAACTATCTCTTGGAGGCACGGTACGTCGGAAGCAAGGGAACGCGTCTTCCGCGGAACATCGAAGCGAATCCCGCGATCTTCGGTCCTGGGGCAACGGCCTCCAACGCCGAGCGAAGGCGCATTTACGGAAACTGTCCGGCCAACGGGGCCCCTTGTGCCATCGGGCATGTTGCGCTGCTCTCCTACATCACTAACTCGACCTTTCACGCCGGCCAACTTTCGTTTTCCCGTCGATTCACCTCAGGAGCAGGATTCAATGTGTCCTATTGGCTCTCGAAGACGTTGGATTATCTGTCGGCCATGAATCTGAGTGGAGCAGCGGCCCGCCCTCTGACCGGAGAAAATGACATGGCCCAGAATCCGTTCGACCTCGGTGCGGAGCACGGACCTTCCTTGTTTGATGCCCGGCATCGATTGGTATTCAGTGGCAGCTACGAAATCCCTGTGTCAAGACGGCTCTCCGGGTGGCGAAAGACCCTCCTTGGAAACTGGCAGCTGAATGGAATTGCCAACATCACCAGTGGAACCCCCTTCACCGTGTTCGATAGTGCCAATGTCTCACTTCAGGCGAATCATCCGCCGATATCGGGCTTCTTTGCCAGCCGCCCCGACGCTGTGGCTAATCCGAATGAAGGTCCCCGCACGATCGAGCAGTGGCTGAGCCGGTCGGCCTTTCGCCGCCTGGATCCCATCAGGGAAGCCGGACGATTCGGCAATGCAGGGAGAAACATAGCCCGGGGTCCAGGGTACGCGAATCTGGATCTCTCACTCCTCAAGAGCTTCAGGATGTCAGAAAGCCGCAAGCTGGAATTTCGGGTTGAGTGCTTTAATATGGCCAACCACGCAAACTTCTCGCTTCCGGTGACGGATCTGGCCTCCCCTAGCTTCGGGAGAATCATCGAAGCAGGGCCGGCCCGGCTGCTTCAATTTGGGCTGAAGTTCCTGTTCTGATGTGGCGCGACCGAGGAAGGTCTGGATTCATTTTGGTTTTGTGAAACATCTTAGGGTGGAGGGAAGAAAACCTGCCCCGATACAAAACCGTAAGGAGATGACGGATCGCTCGAATACTCGCGGTTCGAAAAACCCATACCGATCAATCATCAGGAGCTGCCTGGCACTGAGAAAGCAGGCTGAGTAGGCAGACTGAACCTCGCATGGATTGCCGTTCCCTTGGAACGTGGACTGGACCGAACCGCCAGAGCCACTGAGTTGTCGTGGCTGATCAATGTGAACTTCCTCTCTCAAACTCGTCCAGATGTTTGTTACGGTCCAGGATTCTCGAACTTGGCGGCCTACGGCTGACCGTTCCCGAACAGAAATCTTCTTATCAATAGTTGCTGCCGGTTCTTTGCTGATCCTGGCGTTGGAGGGCGGGGAGGAGGCCGGTCGCCGGTCACTTTCTCCAAAACGCGGGGGTCAGCAGAACCAGCGCCGTATAGAACTCGACGCGACCCACGAGCATCGCGACACTCAATACCCACTTAGCAAAGGCCGATAGATGTGCGTAGTTCTCTGCCGGGCCTACAGAACCCAGCGCGGGGCCGACGCTGAACATGCAGGCCGGAACGGCAGAGAAACTGGTCAACAAGTCCAAACCCGAAGCGGCCAATAGGAGGGAGGCGCCGAAGTTAAACATCAGACCTAGCAGGACCAAGTTCAGCAGGGAGGCCAGTGCCGAGTTCGAAACCACGGCTGTTCCGATCCGTATGGTCACCACTTGTCGTCGGTGCACCATGAGGGTCATCGCCCGCACGACCAGCCGCAGCAACAAAAGCATCCGAAACGACTTGAACCCCCCAGCGGTGGAGCTTGTGTTTCCCCCCAGGTACATCAGCATCAGAAGCGTCAGTTGAGCGAATGGGTGCCAGAGTTCGTAGTCTGCCGTCGCGAATCCAGTTGTGGTGCCGATTGACGTTACTTGGAACACAGCCTGCCTGAAGGCCAGTCCGAGGGCAACCTTGGAATACCACACCAAGGTCACCGCAGCACCAATCGTCGCGATGCCGAGGACCATCAAGTGAAACCGCACCTCCGGGTCTCGCAAGAAAGAAAACAGCCGACGTTCAACCCACAGCGTTCGATACTGCGTAGCGAAATTCAAACTGGAGAGGATCATGAAGAAGATCACAATGATCTCAATCGTCAGGTCGTGGTAATGAGCGATGCTGGAGGTACGTGTCGAGAATCCACCGGTGCCCAAGGTGGAGAAGGTGTGGCAGATGGCATCAAATGGGCTCATTCCAGCGCCATAGAGCGCAGCAAACTCAGCCGCCGTCATGGCAGCGTAGACCTTCCAAAGGGTCCGTGCCGTCTCCAGAACTCGCGGTTTGAGAGCCTCTGACGGCGTTCCTGCGAACTGCGCGTTGTAGAGTGTCTTGCCGCCCACGCCGACGACAGGCAGAATCGCAATGCCAAGCATGATAATGCCCATGCCCCCCAGCCAATGGGTGAAATGCCGCCAGAACTGAAGGCTCGGTGGGAGAATCTCGACATCTTTCAGGATGGTTGCCCCCGTGGTTGTAAAGCCGGAGGTTGCCTCAAAGAAAGCATCGGTGAAGTCTGCGAAGTAGACGGACCAGCAGAAAGGCAGGCTTCCGACAAGGCACCCTGCGACCCACACCGCAACGACTGTCAGCAGCGCCTCACGGACTGCAAGTTCCCGCTTGGGTTTGGGACAGAGCCATGCCAACAGTCCACCTCCTGACAGCGTGATCAACAAGCTCGCAAGGATTGATCTCACGCTGTCCGGGCCTTCAAACACCGCGAAGACCAAAGGCAAGCACATCGTGAGGCTGACCAGCACGAGGAACCGGCCGAGGGCATGACCCACATCAGCAAGTCGGACAGAACACTCAATCATGTTGTTTCTTGCGAAACCATCCGAGAATTCTTTTTCCAGCGAAGTAGGGAGTTCGTGCGGGCCTCTCATTACCCGGCCAGGACCGCGAGAAGTTCCAAAAGTTCAAGCGTTGTGTGGGGTCAAAAAAGGCTTGTCGTGAAACATCGGGCCCCACCAATGGTATCAATTCGCTCTCGTGTCGTTTTCGATGGCGACCTGCGTTGCGGCAAATTGTTGGTACTGGCCGAGACATCAAGTCGTAAGATCGGTCCTCAGTGTTCGCTAAACGTCGAAGACTGTCGTGAAAAGCGGTTACTGTCGTTTCCGTTGCTTGGGCCGCCTATTGTCAGGAGACCGAAGAAAGCAAGCGGTATCCGACTCCCGGCTCGGTCAGGATGTGCCTTGGCCGGTTTGGGTCCAGCTCGATTTTCGCTCGCAGATGTGCGATGTAGACACGAAGATAATGAGTTTGTTGAACGGCATTGGGGCCCCATACCTCACGCAGGATTTGGCGGTGCGTGAGGACTCGACCGGCGTTCTGCACCAAGACTCGAAGCAGGTCATACTCAGTGGCAGTGAGCCTGACTTCCCGCCCACTCGAGCGAACGCTCCTTGTCGAAAGGTCTACTTCCAGTTCACCGGACTGAAACAGGGGGTTACCGGTGTCCGGTTGGCGATGGCGCAATGCTACGCGCATTCGCGCCAGAAGTTCGGGAACCCCAAAGGGCTTGGTCAAATAGTCGTCTGCGCCGCCATCCAGGGCGGCCACGATGCTGGATTCGTCGTTTCGAACCGATAAAATGAGGATGGGTGACTTGCACCAATTTCGAATCTCTCGGAGTACAACCAGTCCATCCAGGTCGGGCAGTCCCAGATCCAGCAATATGACCTCCGGAGGTAGCGAGGCGGCCTGAATCAGTCCCTCCCTTCCGGACTTGGCTTCCACCACCTTGTAACCATGCGATTCCAAAGTGATCTTGAGGAAACGCTGAATGGCTACTTCGTCATCGATGACCAGGACCAGCGAGTGGACGCTCATGACTCCCATTTTCTTGGCAGGACCAGAACGAACTCGGCTCCGCCCTCAGGGTGGTTGCGTGCCTTCAGAGTGCCGCCGTGGGCTTCGACAAAACCACGAGCAATCGCCAATCCCAGCCCCGTCCCGCCAGGTCGAGAAGGATCGCCACGATAGAATTTTGCGAAGACCTGCTCGGTATCCTGAACGGGCAAGCCTGGACCATGATCACGCACGACCAGGAGCACGCCAGGATCCTCCAGTCTGGCCTGAACTTCGATGAGGGATCCGGCCGGAGTGTAACTGGCTGCGTTGTGCAGAAGATTGGCAAGGGCCTGTTCGATCAGGGCGAAATCGCAGGATATCAGGGGTAGATCGTCCGGAATGGCAAGGACCAAGCGGTGCTCTCTCAACTCCTCGTCGAGGCGTCCCAGCGCTACGCCCAGCAAGTCACGAAGGTCGGTCGGCTGGAGGTTCAACCTCGAGAATCCCGACTCGAGCCGAGTCATGTCCAAAAGGTTGTTGACCAGTCGCTGCAAGCGCCGGGTTCCTTGTTGGATCTCCCTTCCCAGGGCCGCCACCGCTTCTGGATTGGAGCGCGTCGGTTCCGAAACCAAGTCGGTGGCCGAACCGTGGATGGTCGCCAAGGGTGTTTTCAGTTCGTGCGAGACGGAGTCGAGCAACACCTGGTAGAGCCTCTCGGCCTGCTCGACTGATTGAGTCCGGCGCGCTTTCTCTTGAAGCTTTTCCCTCATCACAGCAGCCGCGATCTGACGGGCACAGGTTTCGGCAAAGGCCAACTGGTCCTCTGAGATGGGGGCTGTGGCCTCGGGATCCAATCCTAATACTCCCAAAGCTCCCTGCTGGGTCATCAAGGGAATGTAGAGGGCACGAGCCGCCGGGAGCGTTTCCGTGAACCTTCCAGCGACCTTTCCATTAGCAACCACCCATGAGGCCACACTTTGCTCCTTTTCGTCGAAAAGCCATCCTTCCGAAAAGTGAACTTTTTCCGTTCCCCTCTGCCCTTCTGGAGCGACCCAAATGAGGACCCGAGCTTCGAAAATAGCTCCCAGTCGACGGACTGCCGCCGACAGGACCTGTTCCATGGACTGGCTGGAAGCCAGATCGCGACTCAGTCGATAGAGTTCAGCTGTTCGTTCTTCCCGGATCTGCAGGGCGTGCTGGCTGCGACGCAGGCGCGAAGTCAGATAGCCTGTCACACCTGCCGCCACAAAGTAAGAGACCAGCATCACCACGTCCTCCGGAGCCGAAATATAAAACGTGTGGTGCGGCGGTATAAAGAAGTAATCCCAGAGCAGGCCGCTTAAAAGCGCCATGGCTCCAACACCCCACCAGCTAAGCCGCACACCGCACAGGATCACCGTCAGCAACAAGAAAATACCGGCTGCGCGGTAACCAATCAGTGGCAACATCAGTCGAAACACGAGCGCCAAAGCCGGAAGCACCATCGCGACCGCAATCAAGTCCTGCCGTGTCCAAGCGCTGAGAGCGCGGGGTAGGCGCGGTCTTGGTAGATCGCTCTTGGCATCCTTCGACGAAACCACGTAGACGTCTATATTTCCGCTCTCACGGAGCAGCCGGCCAATGATGGATCCCCTTGTACGAAACCGATGCCAGAAGGAGCGCCGCGATTTTCCAACAACGATCTGTGTCACGTTGTTCTGTCTGGCGACTCGCAGCAAGCCTCTGACCGTGTCTTCGTCGGTGGTCGTCACAACCTCGCCGTTCAATTCCTGAACCAGGGTCAAGTTTCTAGCTAACAGGCGTTTCTCCTCATCCGAGAGTAGAGCGCCTGTATCGACATAAACTCCCAGCCAGGTCGCATCCATTACCGAAGCTAGCCTTCGGGTCCAGCGAATGAGCGGCTCCGAAAAAGGGCTCGCAAAGACCGCAACCAGAAGTCTGGTGCCGCTCTTCCAGGCATCCTCGATGCCGTGTAACTGCTTGTAGTCTCGAAGATCACGGTCCACGTGTTCGGCCGTGACCCGCAGGGCCATCTCCCGGAGAGCCGTCAGGTTCCCTTCGCGAAAGAAGTGGTGTGCCGCTAGCTCCGCGCCTTCGCCCAGATAAACCTTGCCCTCCTTCAGGCGCTTGAGCAATTCATCAGGGGCCAAGTCAACCAGCACGATCTCATCAGCCTGGTCCAGAACCGCATCGGGTACGGTCTCCCGCACGGGAACCCCCGTGATTTCGCGAACCGTTTCAGCTCGACTTTCCAGGTGTTGAACGTTTAGGGTCGTGAGAACATCAATTCCGGAATCGAGAATCTCCAGGACATCCAGGTATCTCTTTGCGTGACGACTGCCCGGAACATTCGAGTGGGCCAGTTCATCCACCAGCACCACTTGGGGGATCCGCTGCAAGATGGCGTCCAGATCCATCTCCTGGAGAGTTACCTCGCGGTAGGAGACCGAGCGGCGAGGCAGCGTGACCAGTCCACTTAGCAAGGCTTCGGTCTCTTGCCGACCATGGGAATCCAGCCAACCCACCACCACGTCCGCGCCACGCGCCACGAGTTCGTGGGCAGATTCCAGCATCGCATAGGTCTTGCCCACCCCAGCCGCCATGCCAAAGAAGACCTTCAGACGGCCACGCTTTTCCCGACCTCCCTTTCGAACAACTGATTTTAACAACTGGTCGGGATCGGGACGGCTTTGACCATGGGTGTTGTTCATGGCAAGAGTTGATCCAGCGCCACATTCAACCTAAGAATATTGATGCGAGAGACACCCAGCATGCCCCATTGTCGCGGTTCCACAGAGCGAAGCACCAAGGTCTGCAACTGCCGGACTTGAACTGGGCCGAACCCTCTGGCCCGCGCAATCCTGGGTATCTGGAACGACACCGCTTCCAAACCAAGATGCGGGTCCAGTCCGCTCCCCGAAGCGAAGATGAGCTCCGGAGGCACGCTCGAATCGGCCTGTGCGTGACCCTGCAAACCCCGGCGGCGCGTGTTGGTGATCTTTAGAAGATCCACACTGGTTGGTCCAAGATTGCTGGCGCTGGAGGGAACGGCCTCATAGTTGGAGGCCGAGGGCCGCCCCCAGAAGTATCGATCGGACTGGAACTGTTGCCCGATCAACTCGGAACCAATGACGTGGTGACCCGACAAGATCAGACTTCCTCCGGCACGCCAGGGGAACAACAACCGGCCGAAGCCGGTCACCAGGAGAGGATAAACAATCCCGGTCAGTAAGGTAAACAGCCCTAGCACTCGAATGGACTGGCTGAGGCTTTTCATCGTCCACTCCTCACACAAGCTTCAAGACCACGAGGGTCCAATCGATGACCTTAATTCCGACGAAGGGAAACAGAATGCCACCCAGACCATAAATCATCAGATTGCGTTGCAGAATCGCGACGGCGCCAGCCGGACGATACCTGACGCCTGTGAGAGCCATAGGGACCAAACACGGAATGATCAGGGCGTTGAAGATCACCGCGCTCAAGATGGCGCTCTGGGGGGAGTGCAACCGCATGAGGTCCAGGACCGCCAGTGGCCCGGTCTGACCCGGGGCGGCGTAAAGAGACGCGAACATGGCTGGAAGAATGGCGAAGTACTTGGCCACATCATTGGCAATACTGAAGGTGGTGAGAGCTCCACGGGTCATCAGGAGTTGCTTTCCGGTTTCCACCACCTCGATCAGTTTGGTGGGATTGCTATCCAGGTCAACCATGTTTCCGGCCTCTCGAGCCGCCTGCGTCCCGGTATTCATGGCCACGCCGACATCGGCCTGAGCCAGGGCCGGGGCGTCATTGGTGCCGTCTCCAATCATTGCGACCAGACGCCCCTGAGCCTGTTCTTCTCGGATCCTCTTTAGCTTTGCCTCGGGTGTGGCTTCCGCAATGAAGTCGTCCACCCCGGCCTCGGCTGCGATGGACGCAGCTGTCAAAGCATTGTCTCCAGTGATCATCACCGTTCGGATGCCCATTCGCCGCAACTGCACAAAGCGCTCGCGCACGCCACCTTTGACGACATCCTTCAATACCACTAATCCCAAGGCTTCCGCGTCTTGGGCGACGGCTAAAGGCGTTGCGCCTCCACGAGCTGTTTCTTCAGCCATCTCCTTAAGGGTGGTAGGCCAGTGTCCGCCCTGGGATTGCACCCATCTCTGCACGGCCTCCACCGCACCCTTACGGATTTTTCGCTGCCGTGACTGGCCGGCCACGTTGAAGTCTACCCCGCTCATCCGGCTCTGGGCTGAGAAGGGCACGAAGGTAGCGTCTGCAGCGACCAGATCCTTGGCTCTCAAGCCATGCTCTCGTTTGGCCAGTACCACGATGGAACGACCTTCCGGTGTCAGATCGGCAAGCGAGGAGAGCTGTGCCGCCTCAGCCAGACGATCCGGCGAAACGCCGGGCACCGGAACAAAAGCGGTGGCCTGGCGGTTTCCCAGGGTAATGGTTCCGGTCTTATCCAGCAGAAGCACATCAATATCCCCCGATGCCTCAACCGCCTTGCCGCTCATGGCAATGACGTTCTTGCGAATCAGCCGGTCCATCCCACTAATCCCGATGGCGGAAAGCAAGCCGCCAATGGTAGTGGGGATTAAGCACGCGAGAAGCGCGATGAGCACCGGCAGAGAGGAAAGCGTAGGTCCGCTCCCTCCCTTGCCTTCGCTGTAGATCACAAAGACCTTCAATGTAGCCACGGCCAGCAGAAACATGATCGTCAGGCTCATCAACAGGATCGCCAGAGCGATTTCGTTGGGAGTTCTCTGACGACGGGCGCCTTCAACCAGACCGATCATTCTGTCCATGAACGAATGACCTGGATCCGAAGTGACTCGAACCACAATCCGGTCGCTCAGCACCCGCGTGCCTCCGGTCACCGCACTCCGATCACCGCCACTCTCACGGATGACGGGAGCCGACTCTCCGGTGACGGCTGACTCATCAACGCTGGCCACACCCTCTACAACGTCTCCGTCCGCGGGGATAATGTCCCCCGCCTCGCACACGACCAAGTCTCCCTTCCCCAGCTGGCTGGCAGGAATTCTCGCCTCACTCCCGTTTGCGATGCGTCGTGCCCAAGATTCCTTTCGGCTTTTGCGCAGACTCTGAGCTTGAGCCTTGCCACGTCCTTCGGCCAGGGCTTCGGCAAAGTTGGCAAAAAGCACGGTCAACCAGAGCCAGATCGCAATCTGAAGGTCGAATGTCTGGAGTACCTGGCTCTCACGATCCACCATCCAGGCGCCGGTACAATACATCGCTCCCAGGTAGACGATGAACATAACAGGATTCCGCCACTGGTTGAGCGGGTTCAGCTTCAGTATGGAATCCAGGCCGGCCTGAGTGAGAATCCTCCGGTCTGCCCAAAGATTTTGTGGCAAGGTCTGACTGCTCATCAATCCCTCAAAAGGTACGTCCCCGCATCATGAGTCCGTGCTCGACTATGGGTCCCAGGCACAAAGCGGGGAGGAACGTGAGTGCTCCAACAATCAGGACGACGCTGATCAGCAGCAGCACGAACAGCGGCCCATCGGTTGGAAACGTGCCGGCCGATGCCGGTGCGCTCCTCTTGACTACCAGACTGCCAGCCAGGGCCAAAACCGGAAGAAGCACTCCGAAGCGTCCTCCAACCATCGCGATCGACATCATGACGTGGTAGAAGGTGGTATTTGCACTCAATCCGCCAAACGCGCTCCCGTTGTTTCCGGCTCCAGACGCGAATGCGTAGAGAATCTCGGTCAACCCGTGGGGTCCTCCGTTCCCGAGTCTGGAGAGCCCGGCCGGAACAAGGCAAGCCAAGGCTGAGAGCACCAAAATCAAGGCACTGGGAAGGAGGATGCCCACGGCGGCCATCCGTACCTCCTTCGACTCGATTTTCTTACCCAGGTACTCGGGAGTTCGGCCCACCATCAGACCTGCAATAAACACCGTAATCACCACAAACAAGACCATGCCATACAATCCCGCCCCCACTCCGCCGAAAACCACCTCTCCCAGCAGGATGTTCAGCAATGCAAAGCCACCCGCCAGCGGCGAGAAGCTGTCGTGCATCGCGTTGACCGACCCATTCGATGCAGCCGTCGTGGCCAGACCCCAGATCACGCTGTCGGCGAGTCCCACCCGTGTTTCTTTTCCCTCCAAGAACGGTGCTCCGTGCAGCACTGGGTTTGGTTGGTATTCAGCATAGAGAGCGAACCCGGCTGTCAGCACAAAGATCATCATCATCGCAGCCATTAGCGACCAGGCGTGGCGGCGACGCCGCAGCAGGCGTCCGAAAGCGTCCACCAACCCGGCCGGCAGAAGCAGAATGGCAACCATCTCCACCCAATTTGAGAGTGGCGTTGGATTTTCGAAGGGGTGGGTGCTATTCGCTCCGAAAAATCCACCTCCGTTGGTGCCCAGTTGCTTGATCGCAACCTGGGAAGCCGCGGGTCCCATGGGCAGCAGCTGCGCAGAACCTTCGAGCGTTTTAGCAGTCACGTACGGCGACAGGTTCTGAATCACACCCTGACTCACCAGGACCAGGGCTATCACAAAAGACATGGGTAAAAGGACATAGAGCACGCTGCGGGTTAGGTCCACCCAGAAGTTACCTAGATTTTGCGTTGCGGATCGGGTCAATCCTCGAGTCAGGGCCAGCAGGACGGCAATCCCGACGGCCGCGCTCAGGAAATTCTGGACTGTCAGACCCAGCATTTGAGTTAGATAACTGAGTGTCGATTCTCCCGAGTAGGCTTGCCAATTGGTATTGGTGACGAAACTGGCTGCCGTTTCGACCGCAAGCCAGAGGGGCACACTGGCCAGCTGCTGCGGATTCAGCGGCAGCCAACCCTGGGCCAAGAGAAGGGTCAACAGAAAAAGGAAGCCCAACACATGAAATCCTATGAGCGAGCCGGCATACTCTTTCCAGCTCATCTCTGCCGAAGGATCGACCCCACAGATTCGATAAATTCCTTTCTCCAATGCCGCCAATGGCCGTGAGATCCACGTGTGCTCTCTATCCAGGACCCGAGCCAGGAGAAAGCCAAGCACGGGTGCACAACCCAAGACCAGGACCACATAGACACCCAGCTTCAGCCAAACTGACATTTGCATCGCTTCCTCTGTCTTCTCTCTCCGACTCTTCTGAAGAGTAAAGAGGAAAAAGTCAAAATGGCGTCAAAAGGGGCGGGACGGCTATCAATAATTCATAAAAATCTGAGGGGAAAAGACAAGATCGGAACCGAGGGGTCAATCGCTGGAGAGAATCATGATGTTTGATGAGCCTATTGGTGTGTATACAAAGTCCAGTGAGATGCTCGTGTCATTGCTCACCATTCTGGGCGTCGCTGAAATCTCGCTTGACAACTGTTGCTTGGGCGAAAAACGCCCGCTCACCGTGCACGAACCTGCACGACAGTCCGGTTGACTTTCGGACCGGAGATCGCTAGGATACGCCTGTTTTGTTCCTATAAGTTATTGCCAGAGGATTCTCATGGCGGCAACGGTTCAGGGCTTTCGTTTGGCTCGCTCACCGGTCGGGCAGCCCAAACTGCTCGACCGGGTTCGTGCCGCTATTCGAACGCGGCACGACAGCCTGCGCACCGAGGACGCCCAGGTCGGTTGCATGCGGGGGTTTATTCTGTTTCATGGCAGACGGCATGCCGCCGAGATGACTGAGGCCCCCCACACTGCGGCATTCGTTGCGACGTACCTGCTCGGGGACGGCTATGACATCCAGA
>JBFMEW010000070.1:0-14566 GCA_040753175.1 Acidobacteriota bacterium
TCTCCAGCGTTGCCCTATCCCCCCACTCCGGTGACTTGATCTTACCTCGGGAGTTGCCTTGATGTATCCTGTTGTTCAACTCGGGACTTCTAACATTTCCACTGGTACATATCTTGGGGGCAGGTCATGATCTTTAGATTACCACCACAGGCGATATACCTACAGGTGACTTGACAACCGTTTTGGGTACAGCTGCAGCTAGTTGGACAGGGATCATGACACAACGGGGTACCACATTGTACATTGGGGGGAGCCGGCCACTGCGCACACGCCTGACAGCCAAAGGCGTGTAAGGACTGGGTAGGTGCAAGCACAAGCACCGACAAAAAACCGAGGAGCGACAAATAAAAGAGTGGTCTTTCTATTCTTTCCTCACCTCCATTCCGGCCATTTATAGGCAATTTACTTGGGGCAGGTAATAGCACAATACAAAACAGATGTCAATCGTTTTCTGTTCTATGCAGCCTTGCTGGGCCTTGTTTGGGTTGGCAGGTCGCCCGTTCAACACAGTTCCTGCTACCTACGGCCATGTGCGCAAGGGCTGGGAGGGGAAGGCGTCGGTGTTGGCGGCCTCGACGCCGACGACGACTGCCATGGCGTGGTGGTACGCCTCCGTTGGGTTCCACTGCGTAACAGGCTCTTCACTCCCGTCACTGGACAGCAGAACCAGCTGAACCTGGGGTTCTAAGTTGCGGGCTGCAACGAGGGAACGGGCTTCGATGGACTGGGGTTTTCTCTCCTCGCTCATCGTGTCCCTCCGGCGCGGGCGGCTTTGCCAACCGATCTGCTGGTCTTGGCTCGGTTCGCCAAATCCCGCTGGTCGGTCTCAACTGTGGCTGCCTTACGGGGTGGCTCGGCCAGTTGGCGCTGGCAGAGAGTCTTACGTTCTTCGGCCGGCAGTTGGCGCCACCAGTCGAGCGTGGTTATGGGCTTCGACGATCTCGCCAATGACCATCTGGTCGAACTCGTCGTTTGCGGACCCTGTGGTCTGCCTGTCTGCCGGTGGGTTTCGAAGCCAGCATTCAGCGTCCTGACAAAGCTCCGGGCTGGAGCGGAGCAGCGAGAGGCTCATCGAAGAGAAGAACACCGGGCAGGTGGGCCAGGCTTTGCCTCACATAATATACATTATCAGACGTTATCTCTGTTAAGGCTCACCCTGCCAGCTCCTTGCGCGGCTTTCCCTTCCCGCCTCAGGAGCAAGGCCCGCCACGGTTAAATCCGTACGAAGATCCTCTTCTGGTACAGCCAGTAGCAGATGTACCAAAGCACCAACCAAACGCTCAGACCGGTCAGGATTTGCGCCGAGGCCTTGCCCATCCAGCTGAAGATGGCCAGGCTAAATGGTTGGACAATTCTGGTTACCCACTCCGCGCCGCCCGTGTTGGTGAACAAGTAAATCAACAGCGGGTTCATGCCGACGTAGACGAAGAACTGAGCGACCTTGCGGCGCTTCTTCACATCGACCAACCAATAGGAAAGCGCCAGGGCCTGAAGACACCATCCCCCGCTGACGATCACGAAGGAACTAGTGCAAATCCTTTTAATGATTGGGGTTACTGGATCCATGGCGTACCCGGCGACCACGCCGATGAGACCGGCAATGACCAAAGGCCGGATCTTCTGCAGGACGGACCGCCTGCTTCTGAGGATCTGACCTGCCACCACTCCCCAGATCGTGTGAGCCGCAGTGGGCACCGCGTTGAACGCAACCCAATGGCCGCGTGAGAGCTTTCCCATTAAAAGGAGATCCACATACGAACCAAAGTTCTGGTCCGGCACAAAGGGTTGATTGAAGCCGGAGACCGGCCAGAGCCGGTAGGCCAGCTCGCTGATGGCGATCAGCCCGAAGGAAGCACCGATCTGCACTGACATCGACCGTCGCATCAGCAGGAATGCGACCAGATAGGTGAACGACAGCTGAGCCAGCACATTCCACAGCTCGAAAGTAATTCTTCCAGGACCGATACAATAGAGTGCCCACCCGAAGAGGAATAGCAGGAACGACCGCTGTAAAGCATGCCGAAAGGTGGCCCCCCAGCTATCGCCCCGCTCCCAGCGCTTTCCAACTGAGAACGGCATGGCCACGCCCACGATGAACATGAAGAACGGCTGGACCAAATCCCAAAACCTCAATCCGTTCCACGGGTGATGGTGAAACTGGGTGCCGATCGTCTTGATCAACGTGCCGTCAAACTCGGGGGCAATCAGGTACTCATAGAGGTGAGTCTCCTCCGCGATGAGAAGGAACATGGTCACACCGCGAAAGAAATCCAGGGACATCAAGCGCTCGCTCAGTACGGGATCGGACTTCGAAGGCTGGGTCAGATCGGCGGACTTGCTTGATGTCGAGGCGCCGACTGCCCTGGCTTGCGTGCTTTCCATGGGGCTCCTTCCTGAATTCCGGCTGGACGGCCCGACCCGCTTGAACAAGGTCGGTAGATTCCATTTTTGGCAACGCTGACCGAACCACCCGCTGGCTGATGCGATGCCGTGCGATCTCTATCGGCCGTAATCACGAATCAGGCTGCTGCCCGAAGTTAAGCGAGATGGGCCGGATTGGATCGCATTATCCGGCAAGGCAGTGGGACTTGACAACGCGATTGTTCCCCGTCCCTGCCTGCCACTGTCCACAGGCCGGATAGGGACTCTCAAGCAACGGATTCTTCGCAGCCATGGTAAGATTCGATAGATTTGTGAGCAGAGGTTGCCGCTGTCGGTCTCAATGTATCCCTTTCCTGGCGTCCCCTTTCAATGTCTTAGTCGATCATGAAAATTCTCAGGCGCTACATCTTTAAGGAGGCGCTGGGTCCTTTTTCACTGGGGCTGCTGGTTTTTAGTTTTGTGGTAATGACCCGGGCCGCCGGCAAGCCCTTGGAGCTGCTGGTCCAGAAGAACGTGACCTTTTCCGAGGTGGTCCTGATATTCGCCTACCTGATGCCCAGCGTGCTGACCTTCTCGATTCCCATGGCCGTGCTGCTGGGAATCCTGCTGTGTTTTGGTCGCTTGTCGATGGACAGCGAGGTGACGGCCATGCGCGCCAGTGGCGTGGGCGTGCACAACCTGCTCCGTCCGGTACTGACCTTTGCGCTTTTGGCCTGGTTGCTGGCCTTGGTCAACTCCAACGTTTGGGATCCCGAGTCGAAGTTCAGCCTGAAGCGAATGGGTCAGGAAATCTTCCTGAAGTCTATTAGCGGCGAGGTGAGACCTCGAGTGTTTGAGGAGAGCTTTGCTCAGCTGGTGCTCTACGTCCAGGATACAACGCCGGACAAGTCATTATGGAAGGGGGTATTTCTGGCGGACATCTCGAATCGGGATGAGCCCAAGATCATCGTGGCCCGAAGCGGTAACCTCATCCACGACGCGGTTGAAAGGAGGTTGCAGCTGCACCTCCAGGACGGAGCCAATCACGCCGTGAATGCCAGCGTCAAGGACCCTCATGAGTACCAGGTGGTCAAGTTCGAGAAAATGGACATCCCCCTGGCCAGCGCCACACCGCCATCCGAGGACAGCCTGGTTCGTAAGATTCCTGAAACATCGACTCTGGAACTCCTTCGAATTGGAAGGGATTCAGGCGACCGGCTGTCAGGCAAGGATCCTGAGAAAAGGGAGAGGGTTCTTGAGGTGCAGAAGCGGCTGGCCCTGCCCGCTTCGGTTCTGATTTTCGCGTTGCTGGGGGTGGCCTTAGGGGTGATCAGCAAACGGGGAGGCAAATCCTACGGATTCGTCATCAGCCTGATCATTTTTCTGTTTTACTGGCTCCTCTTTTTTCAGGGAGTGGAGTTTGCCAAGAGCGGACGAATCTCTCCCTACGTTGGGCCCTGGATTGCCAATCTGGCGTTCGCGGCGCTGGCTGCTTACCTCCTGCTGATTGCCGATCGGCAGATTCGCGGCAATCGCTGGGTTCAGACCCGTTGGGCCGGCCTGGTTCGACAGTTCGAAAAAGTGGTCAGGTTTGTTATCGGGCTCATCCCGGGGGTAACCCGACCGCTTGACAAAAGCGCAAAGCCCACGGTACCGGGACTCCGGATCCCTCTTATTCTTGACAAGTATGTGATCCGCGGCTTTGTCCGCTATTTCCTTCTGGTCTTGGCGACCTTCAGCGTCATCTTCATCGTGTTCACGTTTTTCGAGCTGTTGAACGACATCGTCGAGCACCGGATCGCTGGGCTGGTGGTGTTCAACTACTTCCGTTACCTGATGCCCCAAATCATCTTCTACATGATTCCGGTCAGTGTACTGGTTGCCGTTCTGGTGAATTTCAATCTCCTGGTCAGGACATCCCAGATCACGGCAATCAAAGCTTCAGGCATCAGTCTCTATCGGTTGTCCATTCCCCTGTTTTTGGTGGCTGGTTTCGTCAGTGCCTCGTCGTTCGGACTGCAGGAGTATGTTCTTCCCTACACCAATCAGGTGCAGGATGGACTGCGAAACATCATCAAGGGCCGGGGCCCCCAAACCTTCTCACGCCCGAATCGGAAATGGATGATGGGCGAGGAACCACGAATCTTCTATTACAACTTGTTCGACGAGGATCGTAACCTCTTCGGTGGCCTATCGGTGTTTGAGCTGGATCCGGGAACCTCTCAGATCAAGCGCCGCATTTATGCCACTCGTGCCAGTTGGAACGTTCGGGAAAAATGCTGGACCTTTGAGGATGGATGGTCGCAGGAATTCGTGGGCGAACGGCCCGCCAATCAAGGCTTCAGGAAGTTCGAGCGATCCATGTTTCCGCACATCACGGAGCCGCCGGACTACTTTAAGAAGGAGGTCAAGGAATCCTCAAAGATGACGCTGGCCGAACTGCGGGAGTACATCCTGGACTTGCAGCGAAGCGGATTCGACGTGGTGAAGCTCACGGTGGCGTTGCACAAAAAACTCTCATTTCCTCTGGTGAGCTTAGTCATGTGTCTGATCGCCGTTCCATTTTCCCTGTCAAGTGGCCGCCATGGCTCTCTCTATGGGATCGGCGTGAGCCTGCTGATCGGAATCACCTACTGGCTGGCGCAGTCGCTGTTTGAGCAGATTGGAGGAGCCGGCAAGATGACGCCTTTCCTGGCAGCCTGGGCGCCCAACATTGTGTTTGGAGCGGGCGGAGTTTACCTTCTTTTTAGCATCAAGACCTGACCGCGCCTTCAGTTCCCTCTCCAAAAAACAAGAAGGGAACCGGTGATGACCGGTTCCCTTCCCTGGGACCTGCTGGATTTGAATCCCGGACGGATTACGTTCCTTCGGACCAGGAAGCGAGATAGGATTCCTGCTCCTGTGTCAGTTTATCGATCTGAACACCCATCGCATCCAGCTTGAGTCGGGCGATTTCTTTGTCGATCACAGAAGGGACCGGATAGACCTTCTTTTCCAGCGACGCGTGGTGTTGGTTGATGTACTCGGCCGACAGGGCCTGATTGGCAAAGCTCATGTCCATGACCGATGCCGGGTGGCCTTCGGCGCTGGCTAAATTGATGAGGCGCCCGTCTCCCAGCAGGTAGACACGCCGGTCGGATTTCAGATGGTATTCTTCGACGAACTCGCGGGCCTCCCGATGGGATGTGGACAGGCCTTCCAAGGCAGGAATATCGATCTCCACATTGAAGTGGCCGGAGTTACAGATGACGGCTCCGTCCTTCATGTTTTCGATGTGCTCGCCGCGGATCACCTTCTTGTTGCCGGTGACGGTCACGAAGATATCTCCCAGCTTCGCGGCCTCTCCCATGCTCATCACCTGGTACCCATCCATGACGGCTTCCAAAGCCCGTGTCGGATCGACTTCGGTCACGATGACCTTGGCGCCTAATCCGCGCGCGCGGGTTGCGACGCCACGTCCACACCAACCGTAGCCGGCGACCACCAAGTTCATGCCCGCGAGGAGCAGGTTGGTGGCCCGGATGATGCCGTCTACCGTGGACTGGCCGGTTCCATACCGGTTATCGAACAGGTGTTTCGTGTCGGCATCGTTGACGGAAATGACTGGGAATTCCAAAACCCCGTCAGCAGCCATGCTGCGCAGCCGGATGACGCCCGTTGTGGTTTCCTCAGTACCACCTCGGATCTCCGCCAGGAGGTCCCGCCGACTCGCGTGGATGGTGGAGACCAGGTCGGCACCGTCGTCCATGGTGACATGAGGTCGGGTATCCAGCACGGCAGTGATGTGGGAGTAGTAACTTTTGTTGTCCTCTCCCTTGATGGCATAGACGGAAATACCCTGGTCCTTGACCAGCGAAGCAGCCACGTCGTCCTGTGTACTTAAGGGATTGGAAGCGCAGAGGGCGACATTAGCTCCGCCATCGCGGAGTGTTGTGATGAGGTTGGCCGTTTCGGTGGTCACGTGCAGACAGGCCGCCAAGCGCAATCCCTGCAACGGCTTCTCTTTCAGAAAGCGTTTGCGAATCAGTTCCAAGACCGGCATCGACCGGGCCGCCCATTCGATCCGCTTCTTTCCCTTGTCGGCCAGACCGAGATCTTTGACGTCGGCCTGGACTTTGATGTTTGCCATAGAACTCCTTATTGAGAGCGATCGACTTCACAAAACAAGGCTGAAAAAGTAACACACGGCCTTCGGAGGCGTCAATCTCCAGGCCGAAGCGTGGTGGGTGGAGATCCTTTTTGGGGCCAAAGGACGGGAAGGTATGTATAGCGGTCATCGCCGGCGGTGATGCCCATTAGCGTCTGAGGTGGCAACCGAGATTCAACTCAGGCAGTATCTTTCAGCCTGGCGCAGCGCTTCAGCCACACGCCGCCGCGATGCAATCAGGTCGACGCCCGTGATCCTCAAGAAGCGGCGCAGCGCAGCCAGCTGGGTACGCAACTCATCCCCCTCCGCGCAGGCGCACAGGATTTCCCGAGCCTGTTTCTCTACGTCCGAAAAGGCGTTATGCGCAACAATCCTGGCAACTTGGACTGCCAGCTCCGAGTCCGGTCCAGCAGATCGGGCGACCCGTTTGCGTGCTCGGAGCACCGTGCTTTCGGCCGCATAGAGGTGAATTGCAATGGTGCTCAGGGCACACAGGATTTCTTGTTGCTCTGCCAGGGCTTCACGAAACCGCTTGGCGGCGACTCCGGCTGCCAAAAGAAAGATCTTGCGGTAGTTTCGGATGAGGGTGGTTTCAGGCTCTAAGACATCGCCTTCCGCACCTTCCCGAGTCGATAATTCCAGCAGTTCGCCGGCTATTTTTTGGGCCGCTGCCAGTATACCCAGCTGTCCCTTCATAGAACGTTTCAGCAACATTCCGCTGATCAACAACCGGTTGATTTCATTGGTGCCTTCGAAGATGCGGTTCACTCGGGCGTCGCGATAACATCGCTCCACCTCATAGTCGCGGCTAAACCCGTTTCCTCCATGAATCTGGACGGCCTCGTCGACCACGAAATCAAGGATCTCGCTGTTGGCAACTTTGACCACCGAACACTCGACGGCGTATTCCTCCAAAACCTTAAGCGCGGAAGAAGGAGAGCTGCTCTCCGTCAAATGGGCGGCGCGCATAGCCGAGTCAATGAGTCCGGCGGTTCGATACACCATGCTCTCTGCGGCGTAAACCCGAACGGCCATTTCGGCGATCTTGTGCTGAATGGCGCCAAACTCGATGATTGGCTTTTGAAACTGCATTCTTGAGAGAGCGTATCGCAGAGCTGTGTTGAAAACGTGCTTAATTCCGCTGACGACGCTGGCGCCCAGTTTGAAGCGACCAAAATTCAAGATATTGAACGCAATGACGTGTCCGCGGCCAATCTCACCCAGCAAGTTGTCCACCGGCACTTCGGCGTTCTCCAGGATCAAGGTTCGCGTGGAAGAGCCATTGATCCCCATCTTGTGCTCCTCCGGACCAGTGCTCACCCCCGGAGCATCCCTCTCGACGATGAAGGCGGTGAACTTGTCTCCGTCCACTTTGGCGAAGGTCACAAAGATGTGGGCAAAGCCGGCGTTGGTGATCCAGAGTTTCGTGCCGTTGAGGAGATACTTTTTGCCGTCTGCACTCAGCTCGGCGCGAGTTCGGGCCGCCAACGCATCCGATCCGGCTTCGGCTTCGGTGAGCGCATAGGCTGAAATCCAGTCGGCGGTGGCTAAGCGAGGCAAGTATTTCTTCTTTTGGTCTTCGGTTCCGAAATAGAGGATCGGCAAGGTTCCAATCCCACTGTGGGCTCCAAATGTGGTGGCAAACGACCCGTGGCGCCCGCTTTTGTCGGAGATGATAGTGGCGCTCACCTGGTCGAGTCCGGCTCCGCCCAGTTCTTCAGGAACCGTCGGTGCCAGCAGTCCGATCTCTCCCGCTTTGCGAAGCAACAGTTCGTTGATACCGGATTCCTTGTATTCGATGGCGTCGATTCGGGGTACAACTTCTGACTCCATGAATTGCTCGGCGGTATCCGCAATCATCCGGTGCTCGTCGCTAAAGTCCTCAGGTGTGAAGATCCCCTCAGGCCCAGTCTCGGCAATCAGAAATCCTCCTCCGGGCGAGGTTGTCTCGTTCTCTTGTCCCACTGGACCCCCTTTTACCTGTCAGATCAATTCGAAGATTCCTGCGGCGCCCATGCCGCCGCCGACGCACATCGTCACCATGCCAAACTGCACCTGCCGTCTTTTCATTTCAAACAACAGCGTAGCGGTCAGTTTGGCTCCGGTGCAACCGAGAGGGTGACCCAGCGCAATGGCGCCGCCGTTCACGTTGACTCGCGAAGGATCGAGACCGGCTTCCTGAATGACGGTCAGGGCCTGGGCGGCAAAAGCTTCGTTCAGCTCAATCAAACCGATCTGGTCCAATTCGAGGCCGGCGAGTTTCAGCGCTTTTGGGATCGCATTGACGGGACCGATGCCCATCTCCTCAGGAGCAACCCCTGCTGTGGCGTAGGATACGAAGCGACCCATCGGCGTCCAGCCTCGATCACGTGCGACCTCCCGTGAGGCGACCAGGGCGGCGGCCGCCCCGTCGCTCATTTGGGAGGAATTGCCGGCGGTAACTGTTCCGGTGGCGTGGAATGCGGGTTTGAGCGTCGAAAGTGCCTCTAAAGAAGTATCGGCTCGCGGTCCCTCGTCTTCTGCGAAGAGAATTCTGGATTGTTGCTTCCGGTTCTGTTCATCGAGAAAATCGATTTCCAGCTCCACGGGAACCATTTCGTCCCGAAACCGTCCCTCGCGTGTGGCCTGCAGCGCCTTTTGGTGGCTTTGTAGGGCAAACCGATCCTGCGAGTCTCTCGAGATGTTGTATCGATTTACGAGATTCTCCGCCGTAAGCCCCATGCTCAGGTACACGTCGGGGTAGGTCTCCACCAGATAAGGATTGGGTTGAAACCGATGTCCGGCCATTGGGATGAGGCTCATGCTCTCGGTACCTCCCGCCAACACCAGGCTGGCGGATCCGCATCGCACTCGCTCACAAGCAAAAGCAATGGACTGAAGCCCCGATGCGCAGAATCGATTGATGGTGATCGCGGGAACTTCCACCGGCAAGCCGGCTCGCAGGCTGGCAATGCGGGCCACGTTCATTCCCTGCTCGGCCTCCGGCATGGCGCAGCCCAGAATCACATCCTCGACTTCTACCGGCTGCAGGCCGGGAGTTCTTCGGACGGTTTCGCCGATCACGATCGCGGCCAAATCGTCGGGTCGCATATCTCTAAGGGTTCCCCGCCTGGCCTTGCCAACGGGTGTTCGAACCGCAGTCACGATCACTGCATCCTGCATGGCAATCCTCTCCCTCAGTTTCGCAGCGGCTTCCCGGTCTTCAGCATGTGTTGAATTCGCTCCTGAGTTTTCCTTTGGCCACACAGGCTGAGGAACGCCTCCCGTTCCAGGTCCAGGATATACTGTTCCGAGACCTGTTGAACGGTGTTGCCATCCCCTCCACACAGCACATAGGCCAGTTTACCTGCAAGGGTGGCGTCGAATTCGGAAATATAGTGAGCCCGCCGCATCAGGTGAATGCCTACTTTCAGCACAGCCAGTGACCGACTTCCGGCGGCGGTGACGCTTGTGGTTGGCGACCTTTTCGCGTACCCCTGTCGCGAGAGCGACAAGACTCTCTCCTTCGCATCTTGGATCAACCGATCCCGATTCATGGTAATGCCATCCGACCGATCCAGAAATCCCAGAACCTGCGCATCCAGAGCGCTTTGAGACACCTTGCCCAAGGCGATAGTTTCAAAAACCTGGCGCAAACTCGAAGTGAGATCGGCCTCGGCGCTTCGGCCCGCCTGTCGCACGGATCGAAGCAGCATCTCCTTGCTACCGCCTCCGGCCGGAATCAAGCCTACCCCCAATTCCACCAATCCCATGTAGGTCTCCGCCGCGGCCTGAATTCCCGCCGCATGGAGCGACATCTCACAGCCACCTCCCAGCGTGAGGCTGAATGGTGCCACCACAACCGGTTTGGCCGCATACTTGATAGCTTGGTTCACGTTTTGGAAGGACCGTACCATCCAGTCGATTTCCTCCCAGTTTTCCTCCTGGGCCTCCAGCAGGATGAGCATCAGATTCGCACCAGCGCTGAAGTGTTGTCCCTGGTTTCCGATCACCAATCCTTCGAACCCTGCCTCGGCGATACGGAGTCCTTCCTGGATAAGGCTGAGGGCGTCGCCGCCGATGGTGTTCATCTTGGAGTGAAATTCAAGGCAGAGTACTCCATCATCCAGATCGATCAAGCTGGCACCCGCATTTTTCTTGATAAGCTTGCCACCCTCCTTCCTCCTCGACAAAACGATGATGCCGGGTGGATCGCCTAAGGGGAGATGCGACAGGCTATGCCAGTCGAAATATTGAACTCGTCCCTGGTCGTGGCCATAGAACGCTTGAGCTGAAGTGTTCAAAACCCGCTCCACCAACGAGGGGACCGCCTTCCCTTCCCTCTGGAGCCGTTCGGCAACAGCGCGCAGACCCAAAATATCCCAGGTCTCAAACGGTCCCAGCTCCCAGCCAAACCCCCATTTCATGGCATTGTCCACATTGACCAGGTCGTCGGAAATTTCAGGAATCCGGTTGGCGCTATACACCAGCGTCTCGCTGAGCATCGTCCACAAGAATTTGCCGGCCGGTTCTGGGGCCGATACCAGGCGCCGTAGCCGTTCGCCAAGATCGTCGATAGTCTTGCCGATCTCCACAGCCCCAGACTTGAGCTTCCGGCGGGGTCCATAGCTCAGGGTGCTCACGTCTAAGGCAAGAATGTTGTCCTTCCCCACTTTCCTGTAAAAGCCCTGTCCGCTTTTCTCGCCCAGCCAGCCGCGGTGAACGAGCTCTTCGAGCCAGCTGGGTACCTGGAACAGGTTTCGGCACTCATCCTCGACGGCGTTTTCGTAGATGTTTCGAGTGACATGGACAAAGGTGTCCAGGCCCACAATGTCGAGGGTTCTAAACGTGGCGCTCTTGGGGCGTCCGATCAACGGGCCTGTCAGCTGGTCGATCTCATCAACACCCAATCCGGCTTCCGTCATTTCCCGGAGGACCAGCTGAAGAGCAAACGTGCCGACGCGGTTGGCAATGAAGTTCGGGGTGTCCTTGGCATAAACAATTCCCTTACCCAGGCGGCGTTCGAGAAGGGCCGCCAGGCTGCCAACCACCTCCGGGTCGGTGTCAGGGGTGGGGATCATCTCCACCAGTTTCATGTAACGGGGCGGATTGAAGAAGTGGGTGCCCAACCAATGCCTCCGGAAATCCTCACTTAAACCGGACGCCAGCCGCTTCAACGATATTCCAGAGGTATTGGAACTGACCAACGTTCCGACCGACCGAACCTCGTCTACTCGCTTGAGGAGGGAGGTCTTAATCTGCAGGTCTTCCGTGACGGCCTCGATGATCCAGTCCACAGCAGAGAGCCAGCCGAGATGGTCCTCAAGATTCCCAATACGAATCCCATCGGCGCACTCCGGACGGAAGAAGGAGGGGGGCTTGCTGAGACGGGTGCGTTTCAGCCCTTCCCAAGCCAGGCGATTGCGGAAGGTAGGACGCTCTTCGGTGATGCCCGATTCCCCTTCTTCCGGGGACAGAGAGGCAGGTAGCCTGTCTAGCAACGTCACGCTGAAACCAGCATTGGCCAGGTGGGCAGCGATGGCAGCACCCATCACTCCGGCTCCCACCACTGCGACCTTTTCAACCTTCCTCATGTTGACGACTCATTTCTCTCACGGCAGCTCTTCGATGCCTGCCGACGCACTTTGTTCCTCTTCGATGCCTCAGCCGAACCACAGCCCTACTCTCCTGGATGCTCAGACCGGCTGGAACTCTTTCCTGTAGAGGCGATCAATGACGGATTGGTACTTTGTCTGAATGGCTTTCCGCCTCAGCTTCATGGTGGGTGTCAACTCGCCTGCCTCGATGCTGAAGTCGCTCTCCAACACCTGGATCCGCTTGACCTGTTCGTAGGGGGCCAAGTCAGAGAGCATCCGGCAAATCTCGCCCAGCAGAAACTCGTTCGTCTCAGGGCAAGTTACCAATTCGGAGTAACTTGCATAGGTCAGTTTACGTTCGCGGGCCCAGCCGATAAGCCGGTCGCGGTTGGGGACTACAAGGGCCGAAATGAAGGGCCGTTTATCACCGATGGCGAGAACGTTCAAAAGATAAGGGCAGGTTTTCAACAGACCTTCGATCTTCTGAGGCGCTACGTTCTTCCCACTGGCCGTCACAATGAGATCCTTCTTTCGGTCCGTCACTCTCAAAAAACCATCCTCGTCAATCATGCCGATATCCCCAGTGTGAAACCACCCCCCCTCCATGACCGAACGCGTTTCTTCTTCCATGCGGTGGTAACCGATCATGACCGAGGGGCCACGGGTCAGAATCTCTCCATCCGCGGCAATCATGACTTCGACTGTCGGCACAGGGGGACCGACGGTGCCGAGTTTGAAACGGCCGGGGTGGTTGACCGCAATCACCGGCGATGTCTCGGTCAGGCCATAGCCCTCCAGAATCAAGACTCCCACACTGAAGAAGAACTCGGCCAGTTCCTTATCCAGCGGAGCGCCGCCAGAGATAAAAAAGCGGAGTCGGCCTCCCACCTTTTGCTGCAGCTTGGAAAACACCAGTCGCTCTGCAACATGGTGCCGTAAGCGCAGCCCTGCTGGCGGCAGCTCATGTTTGAGGAGATACTCGGCATGTTTCCGGCCGGTTCGGATGGCCCAGCGAGTCAAGCGCTGCTTCAAAGGTGAGCTGGATCGGATAGCCTCCTGAATCCGTCCATACATCTTCTCAAATAGCCTTGGAACACTGGCGACGATTGTGGGTCGAACTTCCAGCAGGTTTTCCGGAACGGTGTCGGGACTCTCGGCATAGGCAATGGAAGCCCCTTGGTACATCATTAAATAGTCCGCGGTGCGCTCAAAGATGTGACTCAACGGCAAGAAGGAGAGTACGACATCCTGAGGGCCGGCCTTGAGCACTTCGGCACAGGCCAAAACGTTCGAGACGACGTTGCGATGGCTGAGCATCACGCCCTTCGGAACACCTGTGGTCCCCGAGGTGTAGATGATGCTGGCCAGGTCGGACGCCTCAATGTCGCCTACCAGCCGTTGGTAGCCGTCTGGTTCGCTCCCCTGGACTTTCTGGCCCAAACTGAGGACTTGCGACAACGACCACATCCCATCGTCGCTTCCGCTGTTCTCCGCCACAGGGTCAAAAACAACGACAGCCTTCAGAGAAGGGACCTTGTCCCGGATTGCGAGCACCTTCTCCAGGTGCGTCTGGTTCGAAACCAGAATAACTTTGACTTCGGCGTCGTTGAGACAGTAGGCGATCTGTGCGGGTGGCAGCGTGCTATAAAGTGGCACATTGACGCCTCCTGCGCTTAAGATTCCAAGGTCGCAATAGGCCCACTCCGGACGGTTTTCCGAAAGGAGTGCCACTCGGTCTCCTTTTTGAATTCCCAACGTGCGAAGGCCCAATGCTGTTCGCCGCACAAGCTCTTCAAACTCGGCCGCAGAAATGGATCGATAGCTCCCCCCGCGCTTATACATCAATGCAGATGGGTTCGCATGCTCCCTGACCGCCTGACAGAACATTTCGACTAAGGTTTCAGGAGTTGACATATCGCCTCCCATGTCGCACCCGGTAGCTAGGTTTCATCAGGGAGATCAATAGCTCTACTGATGTTCGACGGATCGAAGCCCTCATGCGATAACTGACTGGGTTTCGGAGCACCGGATTCAGACTTTGCTGAATCAAGACTTCCGACCGTCAACGCAGCCCGATCGCCTCGATGTATCGATTCACGTGACAAACGTGATCAAGTTTTCCCTACTCTCAACCCGTTCAATCCTTTATTTACCAGATGACCCAGCCAAATCAAAGGAAAACCCCGGTCGAAACACCCAACTGGGCCGAACACCTGCAGCCTCCGTGGTCATCCTGCAGCAACCGGCTCAAACCGTCGGTGCGGATTGCTTTTTGATCAAACCTTTTGCCGAAAAAAGCTATCCATGGTAGTGGCGCATGGCCTTGTGACTCGGGCTTCGGGTCATCGCCGCCACCTAACCTAACTTTCGCAGTTGGTGAGATTATTGATCCCCAAGTGGTTTATTTTCAATCACGGTGTTCCAAAAGTCTTCACTACAGTTTCAATCGTTTGAGGCCCTCCCAGCTTTGCTTGACTTCAGC
>JBFMEW010000071.1:0-14214 GCA_040753175.1 Acidobacteriota bacterium
GGGTAGGTCTTCACTACAAGCCGTTTTCGACCGTTTTCGAAAAGCCCGCATTCATGGCGCGTGACTTAGCCCCGAAAGAATCTTCATTTCGGAGAAATTCGAGGCCCAACTGCGAAAGTTGGGCTAGCTGCGGGCTCGAGACCCCGCCAAAGTCTGGGATGCTATGCCAAGCGTTAAAAATAGTTACAATTGCTCGCAACTCAAGACTGTGCAAAATGGCCAACAACTTCTCAAAGTGGTTGGCAAACGCTCTCGGATCGGCCAAAAAGGCATCCCAAGCGAGCCAGAGACGCAGTGTGTTCATTCCCGGAAAGTACTTCTTGCCCTGTGACACCTCCTTCTCAATCATTCCGGCATCGAAGCGGCCCCAGATGTCCACCCCATGCGCGGCGTAGCTCGGTTGATAGTTGAAGCCGCGAACGTCTGAAAACTGACTGATTTTTCTACCCTCCCTGCCGCCTTGAGCTGCAAAGATCCGTTGCTCGTCCCTGCCAGCTGACCATGCGGCCGCAGCCCCAATTCCCGCCGCGGCTTTCAACAGCTTGCGACGATTCAGTGGTTTTCGCAGTCCATCGATCATTTTCCTTCTCCTTGTGAGCTTTGCGTTGGAAGTTGCCGTCAGCCATGTGCTGTCGGGAAACTACTCGATGGGTTTCGCCAACACCGGCCCCGATCAACCATGCTCTTGCCAATTAGATTTTCAGATGATCAGGCTCATGCCAAACTGGAGCACTCGGGGATCGCCTCGGCTAGTGATCCTTCCAGAGTCCGGGTTGGCTACCACCGAAGCTGATGCTCCGAGATTCCCACGTTTAACGATCTGGTGTGCACTATCAAAATCAGCGGGTCCTCCGTTCGCTCTTAAGTCAAAAGGTTGGAAGGGCTACCAGGTTTAGGCCAGCGAACAGGACCGCAGACCGGAAGTCAATCCGAACCCATCCGGATATGCGTTCTCATGAACTCGATGTTTCGGGTGGTTGACTCAATGCACTGGGATTCATCGGAATGTTCAGACTCGAGAACAAACCACCCTTCATACCCAATCTCACCGAATGCCTGGAATGCCGCCTGCCAATCTACTTTCCCCGGTTCCTCGATGAGTCTGGCCTGATTCTTGACGTGCACCTGGCAGATTCGATCTCTTCCCAGTAACTTGATTCCGGCAACAGCCTGACCCTTGTGTCCATAATCCTCGGTGTTATAGAGGTCGAAGTAGACCTTGACGTTGGGGCGGTCAACAATGTCCACCAGCTTGCTATGGTCCGCTGGACTTAATGAACTCTCCAGGCCTAAGACAATGCCTGCGTCCGCGGCATACACTGAGGAATCCTGCAACAGTCTGACTGCTGGGGCGTACGATCCTTCTTTAGACATATCGGGAGCATTCTGGGCGAAAAATGCAACCAAGATCACGCTGGCCCCCAGTAGTTCGGCGGCACGAATGGCTTTTATTACGTTGATGCCAGCCGAGGGTGAGTGCAAGATCGACACACCGGGGGCCCAAATACCTGCGACCGAGGGAATACTAATCCCCCAGCGATGCGCTTCTCTTTTGTATCTGCGGACAGCATCAAGATCCCACAAATTCGGTACACCCGCCGTCACTTGCAGTTCAATTCCCTTTAGACCAGGAATTTGGCTCGCCACCTTGAACACCTCGACGTTTCCAATCATTTTCATGTTTGCGGCGCGATGGGCTATTTTTATGGGAATCTGCTGAGACGTGGCAGCCTCCGTAACCGATGATGATTGAACCATCCCGAGCCCTGTTGCCCCAGCAATAGCCGACTTAAGGAAACTGCGGCGCGATCCTAGTTCTTTCATATATCTGTCCCCCTGAAGAAACTACCTAAACGACCTCTGAGCACTTAAATGTTTCTGCCTTCGTCATTGGCATGTCAGGGCGTAGCAACACCGCAGACTGCGGCAGCCGGGACCTCAAGGAACACCCTGTGGCGCATCGTCATCAGCGGAGCGGCTTGACGCGGAGATTACGGAATTCGGTACGCGTACCGTGGCCCAGCAGGCCGATATGGCCCTTCGGGCGTAAGAGACCCGGATGTTTGTCGAGGATATCCTTTTCGCGGATAATGTCGAGATTGCCGTCAAGCACAATCACTTTGTTCAGCCTGACGCTGATTTCACGGTCTCTTGCCGTGATTTCCAATTCATTCCATTCTCCGGTTGGGAGGGCAAAGCCGCTGCGCGCCGGTAGGACGCCGTAGATCGAGCCTGTGCGCTGCTCAGGACGCGTTCGGGATCTCCACTCTCCGCTCTCGTCATCGAGAATCTGGATCTCCATTCCTGCATATGCAGGACGTCCTTCAAACGGTGCGCGGATATTCACCCCATTGTTACCACCAGCCTGAATGCGATACTCAATGCGAAGAACGAAGTTATCGAACTCTTCCTCCGTCATCAGTTTCCCTCCGCAGTTCGTCGGACAAACGATCATGCCCTCCGTCGCCTCCCATGCTGCCCCACGCGCGTCGACGGTTCTCCAGCCATTCAGAGTCTTTCCATCGAACAGTGGTCGGAAGCCAGACTCGTTGGCAGATGCGGCAAGCGTTGCCAGGCAGGCAATTAAAGATAGAAACAAAGTTTTACGCAGAACCAAGTGAGCAACCTCCATGAAGTGGGCAATCTCTTTGGGAATCTTCTGGGATGCAGACGGTCACGAGAGATGATGTTTGAACGATGCTGACCTCGGCTGTCCCCCCGCGACAACTGCGTCCAGAAAATCGCGCCGCTTCCCCGGCTCTGTCATGCGTCTATCACCCTCAAATGGCCGTCTGCTAGGTCATACAGGTATCGGGAAAAAATCGGCTGAATGTCGCGGACAAAGTCGACCGGCTCTGAAGCGGTGAGCTGCGGTGGAGCGGGGATGCCCCCGGCACCCAGATCGCAGTAATTAAGTCCATCCAGAGAGCGGCGGGGGATCCTCGATGTCTCAAGAATGTCCTCCGCGCTCAGGCGAGCCTACAAGGCCCGTCATTAACAAAGTAGAGCTAGCCGGTCTTGTAGAGTCAGCAACCATCGGATTTGTCTTGCTTTTTCGATTTCGCCACAGAAACCGGCTAGATAACCTCTGAGCACTTGACGGATCGCCTTTCGGCCGCAGCCATCAGAGCGCCACGCGCAATCTGAATCGCAGGGATATGGTCTCTGCCAGACGGGAAGGCAGGCTTCTTGCCTTCAATTGCTTGCAGGAATCTTTCGTACTGGAGATAGGACGGATCGATGGTAACTTCGGGAAGAGATAGGGTCTTCGCTTCGGCTGAAGGTTTCTCCTGCTCCCGGAACGGACGCCAATATGCGGAGGTCATGAGCCTTGCCATGTTAGATCCACTTCCGACGGAGGCAATCTCCAAAGTTGCGGCATCGCCGAACAACAGGTTAGATGCGCGTCCTCCAGAGGTATACAGGTTCCCGCCGTAGGTCAGCACGGCATCATTGGCGTAGCGCACTACCACGGTAGCGTGATCCCACGAGTCGCGGCTTTCAAGTTTCCGAGTGTTGTGGAAGCCGCCCATGCAGGCAACTTCTACTGGCTGGCTGTTGATGAACCACTGAAACAGATCGATCGCATGGATCCCCATTTCGAAGATCACGCCCCCACTTTGTTCCTGTCTCATACGCCAGTTGATACGAGCATCCTCAGATGGGTCGGGGTGGACTTTGACCCAGTCTGCTCGAAAGGTTTGGATCCACGCGTTCAATACATTTCCAGCCAGCCCCCCATGAATCTGCTTGGCCAGTTCCACATAATTAGGCGAAAAACGGTGCTGCGTACCGACTTGGAGGACTCGGCGGCTCTTTTCTGCTGCCTCGATCATAGCGTGGCACTCACCGACCGTCAGACCGAGCGGCTTTTCACACAAGACATGCTTGCCGGCACTCAACGCGGCAACGGTCGTCTCTCTGTGGAGGTGGTTGGGCAGAATATTAACCAGAGCTTGGATATCGCTGTCCCTGAGCATCTTTGTGTAGTCTGTGAACAACCTCGGCTTACCCTTCTTGATTAATTTGCTCTTTTCATGCATCCGTTCGGGAGCGATGTCACAGAGTGCAACCACCTCAATTTGTTCGTAGCGATTGATCCCCAGGATATGTGTGGAGCTACGATTACCACAGCCGAGAAGACCAACACGTAGGGGCTCACTCGGTTCCAGACGGAGTGGGACAGTGTCAGGTCGGGGCTTTCCCCAGCCTTCTGACTTGGCTGAAGTCCCGATAACCAGAGAACCAACTACCGTCTTCTTAAGAAAGCCACGACGAGAGGGTAATCGCTGATCCACTTGATGCCTCCTTGTCGGAGAATTGGGAATAGCTAAATGACAGAGTGAATCCTTGAGGCACAGACCCAACTTCCTAAGAATGATGCTTCTCTCCAGGCTTGGGTGGTCGCCACGCGGTGCAGTTTAGGCGTCTCGCGCGGTCACTCCTCACCTCGCACGCTTGCCATCTGCGGGATCGCGACTAAGCTAAGATCCCTTCGAGAACCTCACCCGCCACGTCCGTGAGCCGAAAGTCGCGGCCCTGAAAGCGGAACGTTAGCTTGGTGTGGTCCAGCCCCAGCAGGTGGAGAATTGTCGCGTGAATATCGTGGACATGGGCAGGACGCTCCGCCGCTCCAAATCCAAGTTCATCTGTCGTGCCAAACACAAACCCCTTTTTGACGCCTCCCCCTGCAAACCACATAGTAAAGGCATCAATGTGATGATTTCGGCCTGTCGTGTCTCGGTCCTCTCCCATCGGAGTGCGCCCGAATTCCCCTCCCCAAACCACTAAGGTTTGGTCGAGGAGGCCGCGTTGCTTCAGGTCTTTAACAAGAGCGGCACAGGCCTGATCGGTCTCCTGGCACAGCTTCTCGAAATCACCCTGAAGCGTCTCGCCAGGCCCGCCGTGACTGTCCCAGTTGGTGTGATAAAGCTGCACGAAGCGGACGCCGCGCTCAACCAAGCGCCGGGCGAGAAGACAGTTTCGCGCAAAAGAGGGCCTGGTGGGGTCCGCACCATAGGCTGCCATCGTCGCGGCAGATTCGCGGGACAAGTCAAACAGCTCGGGAGCACTTGACTGCATTTGGTAAGCCATCTCATAAGCCGCGATGCGCGTTGAAATCTCCGCGTCACCCGTTTTGACCAAGCGCTTGAGGTTCATCGCTTGAATCGCATCAATTGACTCCCTCTGTCGTGCCTGACTTACACCCTGCGGGCTAGCAAGATTCAAGACAGGATCGCCGCTGTTGCGCAACGGAACCCCCTGGAAGGTCGTTGGCAGGAAGCCCGTTCCCCAATTGGCCGCACCGCCGCGCGGGCCCCGTGGGCCTGACATTAACACAACAAACCCCGGCAGGTTGTCTGATTCGCTGCCGATTCCGTACGTTACCCAGGTTCCCATGCTGGGCCGACCAAACTGGCCCGATCCGGTGTTCATGAAGAGTTTGGCGGGAGCATGATTGAAGAGGTTCGTTGCACAGGTGAGAACAAATGTCGCTTCGTCAACGATGGTCGCCGTATGAGGCAGCAGCTCGGAAACCCACATTCCACTCTCCCCATGCCTGGAAAATTTTCGCCGTGTTCCTAAGAGCTTTGGTCTGACCTGATATGTGCTATCCATGAAGGCAAAACGCTTGTCCTTCACGTACGAATCAGGAATGGGCTGCCCATTCAGCTCTACCAACTTTGGCTTGTAATCGAAAAGATCCAACTGTGATGGACCTCCAGCCATGAACAGGAAGATAATGTTCTTGGCTCTTGCCTGAAAGTGAGGGGGCTTGGGAGCAAGCGGCTTGGGGGAGGACGCTACCATGCTATCGCCGAGAAGACTTCTGTTGCCCAGGAGAGTCGCCAAAGCAATAGACCCAACGCCGATGCCGCATTGGCCGAAGAAATGCCTACGGGTAAGGCGAACCAAATCATCGCACGCGAGCTTGCTGTGGTTCATAGACTCACTCCCTCGTAATGGATTCATCGAGATTCAAGAGAACACGAGAGATCTGTATCCACGCTGCAAATTCCTCGGATTGCGGAATCGCTGCTCGATCGGAAGGGTACACAGCTTGGCCCAGCTCCACGAGCTTTCGAGCCTCCTCCTTCGACGCCCGATAAGCAAGCCGCTGCTTCGCGAGGAAAGCATCGAGAATACCAACCTCATCCTCCGATGGCTTCCTGCCGACGACCAGGCGGAACATAAACTCAAGGCGGCCGAAGTCACCTTGGTCCGGCCCGCGGAATGCGCGCATTGCCAACCCACACGCCTGCTCGAGAAATGCCTGGTCGTTTAGCAGAGTGAGCGCTTGCAGAGGCACGTTTGACCTTATCCGCCGCGTGCACGTTGTGTTCGCGTCGGGTGCATCGAACACCGAGAGAGCCGGATGCGGGGTATTTCTCCAGAAATAAGTGTACAATCCTCTGCGAAACCGATCGGCTCCCCGACTAGTGTCCCAGTCGCGGATCAACATGGTCCCGCTCATAGCTCCCTCCGGTTGGGGTGGGAAGACGCTGGGACCGCCGACCTTTGTATTGAGCAGACCGCTGGCGACCAAGGCCTGGTCGCGTACGATCTCCGCCTCCAATCGAAGCCGTACCTGCCTCGCCAGAAGCTTGTTCAAAGGATCTATTTTCTGGAGTTCATCGCGCTGCTGCGACGATTGCCGGTAGGTCGAGGACGTAACGATCAAGCGGTGAATGGCCTTCTGGCTCCAGCGGTTCCTGACCAACTCGGTCGCCAACCAATCCAACAACTCCGGATGCGTTGGTCGGGAGCCTTGAGTGCCTAAATCATTTTCGGTTTCGACGATGCCGCGGCCGAAGTACTTTTGCCAGATCCGGTTGACGACCACTCGTGCTGTCAACGGATTGTCAGGCTGGACAAGCCATCGAGCCAGGTCAAGGCGTGTGCGATGTTCGGCCTGCCCAGGCCCAGAAAGAACAGCCGGTACGCCGGGAGTAACTCGGTCGCCTTTGCGAGTGAAGTCTCCCTGAATGTGCATGTGGGTTTCCCGGGGGTCTTGCAGGTCCCGCATGACCATTGAGGTGGTTGCCGGCGTCTGTGCGTCCATCCGATCAAGGTTGGCCTGAAGTTGTTGAAACCCTTTGTCCGTTTTTTCAAAGGCCCTTCTGATGGCCCGGTTCTGCCACCAACTCCGTTTTTCAGGGGGAAGCCGTAGGCCCACCTGAACAGCGGATTGAAAACTCTTGACCATGTCTGGAGTCAGGGTTTGCTCCCATGCAGCTTGTGCTGAGTCAGCATAAGTCTCGATTTCCTTTCGCATAGCACGTACCTTCGCTCGCGTTTCACTCCACCGTGCCAGATCAACTTGCGAAAGGTGAGGGGGTGGTGACTCCAGTATCGGTTCCACGCTGTTGGAATCCTCAGTACTGTTGAAAAACGCGTAAAGTCGATAGTAATCCCGCTGGCTAATGGGATCGAATTTATGGTCATGACACCGGGCGCAACCGATCGTGATCCCGAGAAAAACCGAGCCGGTGGTGTCCACCCGATCAGAGATGATGTTCACACGGGCCTCTTCCTGATCGGCCCCAAATTCCTCATTAATTTGTGTGTTTCGATGAAACCCTGTTGCAGTCAACTGATCGGAGCTGGGGTTGGAAAGCAGGTCGCCAGCAATCTGCTCGATCACGAACTGGTCAAACGGCATGTCCCGATTGAGGGCCTGAACTACCCAGTCGCGGTACTTCCACATTGTTCTCGGACCATCGATACTGAAGCCGTTCGAGTCGGCGTACCGTGCCAAGTCTAGCCAGTGCCTTCCCCAGCGTTCCCCAAAGTGAGCTGAGGCCAGAAGGCTATCAACCAACTTCTCGTACGCGTCAGAGCCGGAGGAGTAGGCTGTTACAAACGCGTCGGTTTCCTCAATCGACGGTGGCAAGCCCGTCAGGTCTAATGACACTCGCCGGATGACAGTATAGGGATCGGCTTCCGCCGAAGGCCTGACGTTTTCTTCCTCAAGGCGAGCCAGGACGAACGCGTCGATTGGATTACGTACCCAGGTCTTTAGTTTTACTGTAGGCACGGTCGGCCGCACAGGTGGAATGAAAGACCAATGTTTATCTTCCTTTGCCGTCTCGTCGGCAGGCCCCTGGGCCCCCTCGTCGATCCAGGTCTTGAGGATCCGAACTTGTTCCTCAGACAGGGAGGGTGATCCCAACGGCATGCGCGGAACGCCTGGCGCTTCACCCAGCACTGCATTCAGAATTAGGCTGTTTGAACTATCTCGGGGAGTCATCCCGGGGCCACGCTTCCCGCCAGCCAGCGCAAAAGCAACCGTGTCCAGCCGCAGACCACCCATCTGCTGGCTGGGGCCATGGCACTTGTAACAGTGTTCAGCGAGGAGCACCTTTACTTGCGTTTGATAGTCGACTGCGGAGGCCCCAGCAATAGAACCTCGAGCGAAGGACAGCACGAGGCAGATAGCCGCTCGAAAAAGGGGCACCATTCGTCGGCGTCTTGCCGGTACCGAACGTACTGGCTTTGAACAGCCTGTCTTGATCTGCGACGCCGCCTGGCTGAGGGGGCGGAAGTCCATGCTTGTCCTCCTGCTACACCGAAGCACGATGTCAGTCTAGATGGAGCAACCTACTAACCGTGCGCAGTAAGAGTGCCTTGCGTTGCGGGTGACGACCGGTGGCGCAGAGCTGATTAGAGTCGCATGTCGAAAGTGCGATTTCCACGTCTGGATGTCTCCACCCGCACCATTGTACGTACTCGCGCGTGTCGAGCCCAAAAAAGAGCCTGTCCGGTGTCGAGTGATTCCCAAGCTTCCAAGTGGTTCCCAAGTTTGTCACTCTAGATCAGAAGATCAGCTTTAGGCCAATCTGCACGACCCTCGGATCACCGGCTGAGAGGATTCTACCGAAGTTCCCACTGCTGAAGTTGGAGTCGGGCTGACCGAAGTTTGCCCGGTTCAAAGCATTGAATGACTCGAGACGGAATTGCCATCTGAGCCTTTCAGTAAGTCGGACGTCTTTGAACAGAGATAGATCGAGAATCATTTCTCCGGGACCGTACAGGGCGTTCCGGCTCGAGGTCCCGAAGGTCCCCAGCGCTGGAAGCCTGAAGACGCTCGTGTCAAAGTAGCGCGTGAGTGTGCGTGCACTCGACCCCAGAACCGGGTTACCAACTACGTCGGCGTGGTCCAGGTTGACATCGGTGAGAGAACGGTCCCTGCCGGCGCGGACAGTGAACGGCAGACCACTTGCCGCGCTGACGATTGCGTTCAGCTGCCAGTCATTGAACATCGCGGCGAGCCCGCGTCTTGAAGTGAATCTTGGAAGGGGATAGACCGCTGAGACTCGGAGCAAGTGGGTTCTGTGATAATTCGCGGGTCCTCGGTCCATTTGAGGATTAAATGGATTCCGCACCCGGGTGCCGCCTCCGCCGACCGACCCTCCTGATAATATGTCGATAGTTCTCGACCACACATAACTGGCCACTAGGGTCAAGCCTTTGTGGCTGCGACTGACACCCGTAACTTGAAGAGCGTGGTAGTTGGCATTCTCAAATGTCCCGTTATAGAGGATAAAGCGGCCCAGCTCCGGAAATACTCGCCGGGAGTTCACGTTGCTGGTGGAAGCTCCGGGCCCAAAAACCGCTGGATTTCCGTCAAAGCCCTCGACCCCCTTTACCGAGTGGTTGCCAACGTAACTCACAGAAAGGGACGTAGTCGGCATGACCTGTCGTTCGATGGTGAAGTTCCAACTTTGCGTGTAGCCCATCCGGATGTTTGGGTCAATCAGTTCCGTAGTGACGGGACGAGCCAGCCGAAAACTCGCACGCTCCTCTTGCGAGGGCGGAGTGAATGGAACCAACGGAGTGCCTCCATAGGGATTCGCGAAGCTGGGGGGAGTGGGAATATCAACAGAAAGTGCGCGGAATGGAACCTGCTTGCCAGCCTCGCGCCACACGTTATACGGCACCGACTGGTAGTACACGCCAAAACCGCCACGCACGACCGTTCGATCATCGCCAAACACCTTCCAGGCAAATCCGAAACGCGGTCCGAAGTTATTCAGATCGTTTCCGAGCAGCTTGTTTCTGCCGATATCGGACACCCCCGCACCTGCAAAGATCAGGCCCTGCGGAGCGTCCGGCAAAACCCGGGACTGCAAACCTGGAACGAAGCCAGCCAAAGGGCCGGCTTCGTCGGTGGGAGGGAACCAGGGCTCCCAGCGCAAACCGACATTCAGAGTCAGGTCTCTGTGGATCTTCCAATCGTCATTGAGCCATAACTGGATTTTCCGCTCCTTAAAACGGAGTGGAGGAGTGGCTTTTTGGAGGAAGCGATTCGGAAGGCCGAGCAGAAAGTCGGCAAAAGCGTCGCCCGACCGAGCAATATCGGGCCTGCTCGTCCGGTCACCAGTAAAGAACCAGAGACCCCCTCCATCCGAAACGTCAAGTGAGAACTGCCCTGCGGCTCGGACGTCGGCCCCGAACTGAAGCAGATGAGTTCCTTTGGTCCAAGATACATTGCCCCGGTACTCCAAGTAATCCGGATGATAGGCCAGGGGGCCTCCAGAAAAGAAGTTGAAATACCCATTGATGAAGACCCGAAGCTCAGGCTGAGCAACGTCGTTCGCCAAGGGCACCATCGCACCCAATTGCTGGGGTGTTACCGGGAAGATCGGTACTTGGTCACGGAAGGTGCGAGTGTAGCTCAAGGAGTTGTTGAGAATCAAAGAGGAACTCACGGCATAGGTGTCGTTGATGGATGCCAGATGATTCCGGTACAGGTTCAGGGCATAGTTGTTTGGCAGCGACCCGGTATCTCTTTGAAAATTGAACCTGTCATAAAAGTAGCGGACGTCAAGACGGTGCCTGTCGGACAGGTTGTAGTCCACTCGTACCAGCAACTGGTCGTCGTCACTGTCGACAGAGCGAGGTGCCGTGACAAATCTTTGACCGGAAGGAAGGAGTGGAATATGGGGCAAGAGCTTTAGAGAAAGTGAATCCAGCCTGCTCTCCGGAATGATGTTGTTGGGAAACGGTTGCCCGCTTTCGGGATCCACGATAGTACGGGTTGAGTTGGAAAAATCCCCACGCCGTTGTGCGTCTGACGCAACCGTGAGGACTTTGGGACTTGGCCCGCCCCGGTTCTTCGTGCCTTGGTAGGAGGCGAAAATGAATGCCTTGTCGCGAATGATCGGCCCCCCAAAGGTACCACCATACTGATTACGCCGAAATGGGGGCCGGTCTTTCGCAAAGAAATTTCGGGCGTCAAGCTTGTCGTTGCGCAGGAACTCAAACAGCGTGCCGTGGAACTGGTTTGTGCCGGCACGCGTCGAGAGCTGGACTACCGCGCCGGCTTGGGAATGTTGAGCGCTGAAGTTTGACGATTTAACGGTGAACTCCTCGAGCGTATCCGGATTGGGAAGGGTTGGCGCGGAGCCGAATTGCAGGTTGTTGTAGCTGGCACCATCCAGCAGATAGTTATTCTCGGTCGCTCGCAGACCGTTGACGGTGACGCCGGTGTTATCTTGCTGCCCAACGTGGGTACCGACGGGAGTAAAGCTCGCTCCCGGTGTGAGCACGACTAGCTGCAAGGCATTGCGGCCGTTAAGGGGGAGATCCCGCATCTCAGTGCCCACCACCGTTGTCTCAACCGCGGAGGTTGTTGTCTGCACCAGGGCCGGTTGGCCGACCACTTCCACTTTGTCGCTGATCTCACCCACCCTGAGGCTCAAATCGAGGTTCGTGGTCCGACCGGTCAGCACTTCAACGCCTGACCGAACCAGAGTCTGAAACCCGGAGCGTGTCACCTGAATCTCATAATGACCGACTGGAAGTTCCGGAAAGGTGAAGGTTCCCTGTTCGCTGGTCACTCTCTCCAGAACCAGACCAATCTGAGTGTTCCGGCACAAGACTTTGGCCTCAGGGATCAATGCTTGGCTGGGATCTATAACTACTCCCGTTAATCGTCCCGTACTTTGGGCGTGAAGAAGGTTTCCACAAGGGGTTACCAGAAGCAGTAACGCAAGGAACTGACATAGGCGCGAAGTTTTCATGGCTCTCGGACGCCTCCTTAGCCGAAGTAAATGTGATTTACCGGTAAACTACCATCGCCAAATTAAAAGTCAAGGCTTTTTTTGTGGTCCTCCAAAGTTTTTTGGGACCAGCGAACGTAACGTTCACTCAAAAGCACCGTCCGACGCATCTCCAGAACGGCCTGCTGAATGAAGCGCGACGGACACATCCCCGAGTCGAGCAGCGATTCCCGGTCCTTGCTCCTATGCTCACGCCCCATCAGCTTTCCTCCCTTGCGTCCGAAAGGTCACTGAACTGGTGTCGATCATCACGTCGCCCCGCATCCAGTAATTCCATGCATCGAGAAACTCACTTCAGGTCCGGGGCGAGGACAGGCGGTACTGACGCCGGAGGCACGTAACCCAATGCGTCAGGCGAGGCTGCTCGACTTTCCAGACCACGAAGAACTTCTAGATCAGCGATCCGCCTGCGCAGAGAGTCGGCTGTTAGACGCGGCCAGAGTCGCCTGGGCATCCTTGGTGCCAGCGCCGAGGTCGTTCCGGTTGCTCTCTCAAATAAGAGTGATTATATTTCTCAATGGTAATAGGAACTTCTCGAACAGAGGAACCCGCTTGTTCAAGAAGAAAGTTACTTTAAGCGACATCGCTCACCGATTGGGCGTGTCAAAGATGACCGTGTCTTTGGCGTTACGCGATCACCCCCGCATACCGGAGAAGACCAAGAACAGAGTTCGGAAGGTCATGAGAGAGATGGGGTATGCGCCGGACCCCGTCGCTCGCGCGCTGACGACCGGCAGGTCGAATCTGATCGGTGTCATCGTTCCTAATAGTAGCGACATCTATTATGCCGAAGTCATCCGGGCCATCGAAGACGCCGCTCGGTCCGCCAACTATCAAGTCATCTTGAGCAGCGGCTCGTACAGTATGGAGGGCTATACGCAACGAGTGCGCGACATGATGAGTTTGCGGATCAGAGGCATCATCACGGCACCTCCTTTTACTAGTGAAAAACCGAAGTTGGCGCCGGTTTGGCAGGATCTAAAGGCAAATCGATTCCCTTTTGTCTTGATTAACCGCCAGCTAGATCCCCCGGTGTTTCACCAAGTCACGGCAGATTACACAGCTGGCGTTCAGATGGTCATTGAAGCACTCGCCGAGATGGGGCACACACGAGTAGCTTATGTCTCGGGGCACCCCGCTATGCTCCCAATCCGACAACGTTTGTCTGCGTTTAAGCACTTTGCCCTCACTCAAGGGTTTGTGAAAGACCAAAAACTCTTCGAAAACAGTGAGCTGAACTACCGAGGTGGATATCACGCGTGCGAGCGGCTCTGGACTGCAACCAAGAAAAAACCGACCGCGATTGTGGCCTTCAGCGACACGGTAGCGATAGGCGTGTTGAAGTTTCTTGATGAACACAAGGTACGCGTTCCTGACGAAGTGTCGGTAATCGGCTTTGATGGAACCGACATTGGTCAATTCACTCATGCCAGCTTATCCACCGTTTCTACCCCAATGTATGAGATCGGCAAGGAGGCATTTGGATTATTGAATGCTTCAATCGAAGGGAAGCATTCCTCGCCGCAAAGCCTGATTCTTCCCGTGAAACTGATACTGCGCGACTCCACCGGTCCTGCGCCCGCGCTCTCGTCGCTTTCTAGAGGGACGTTGCGCTTTGCGAAGTAGAGATCTTGGTAACTGCACACTAATCTGGTGTCTGCAGCTAGCCCAGAGATCGCACTTGTTGGTCCTGCATGATGGTGTCGCTACCCATCGGTCGCCAAGCAGAACGCAGAATAAGGCTCAACTGCTGAGGGTGAAGTGAACTTTTCGTTCACATTTACACCACGCGATCCACTCAGCAGGCGAAGAAATCCCTGCACACCACAATCGGAGACAAGATGTGCAGCAGACAGTGATTCTCGCCAAAGTTTCGGGTCGGTGGACGATCGGGTCGGTCATGAAGGAGATCAAGAGATTGACCAATTCCTTACTCAGCCCTCCCACTGCGTCCGGTGCGGCTTGGAGCAATCCTCAGTTGGGTCGAATCGATCGAGACGAAACAAGGGTTCGGGTGTTTCACCTCGCAGGACCAGCCGCGCCACCCACTGTCCCAAGGCAGGTCCCATCTTGAAACCGTGACCCGAGCCACCGCCGACGACCCAGGCATTCTCCAGACCTGGAAGTCGGTCGATCAGGTAGTGACCAT
>JBFMEW010000072.1:0-13685 GCA_040753175.1 Acidobacteriota bacterium
CCCTCTTTGGGTCCCATCGACCCACCCCACCCCCCCAAGAGGCTGTCGATAAACGCCCATCTGCGGCGTTGCGCTCATCGGAGAGTGTGGCGGGGGGAGCCTGCCCCGGCGACGGCCGGGGTCCACTGTGAATCCATGTACGCCTCATTCCCGGGATCTCGCGCGCCTTGCATCTGGGCATTTCTCACCAGCCTCTCTGGAGGGTGTTTTTCGACACCCTGTCAAGAGAGGAGCCCGCGGTAGAGCTCGACCGTCATGGCGGCACTCGCTGCCCATGAAAACTTGCTGGACTGCGCATACCCCTTTCTCGTGTAGTCCATCCTCAAGTCGGCGTCCCGGATCAGCTCGGACAACTTCTTCGCGATGGCGTCGACCTGGAATGGATTCACAAGAACGGCCGCTTCTCCCAAGCACTCAGGCAAGCTTGCCCGGTCGGCGGCCAACACGCAGGTGCCTGATGCCATTGCCTCGAGAGGCGGCAACCCGAAACCTTCGTAGAGCGACAGATAAAGAAACAGCTCCGCGTTCCGGTAGAGAATGGCCAAGTCCCGATCCGGCACGTATCCGATCCACTTCACCCCGGACCGGGAGACCCCTTGCAGGGCGCTGCGAATCCTGCCCAATCCCCAGCCTGGCGGTCCCACTAACACCAATTGTCGATCCTGAAGGCCCATTCTCCTCGCCAGAAAGTAGGCCTCAACCATCCGCTCGATGTTCTTCCTCGGCTCGATGGTGCCCACGTAGAGCAGATAAGGCTCTTGCACACCGTACTTTCTGAGGACGCTTTCAGCTTCTGCCCGGTCAAGCCTCTCGCCGGGCTGCACGCCCCCGGCACACAAGGAGGCAGCTCCCGGGATGACGGTGATCTTTTCTGCAAATTCAGGCCAGCGGCGCTCGATCTCGGTCCGACCGAACTCCGAAAGGGTGACGATCCGTCTGGCCCGCCGCATGGACCAGGGCAGCAGAAGCCGCAGAATCCATCGATTCTTCCATTCCATCGAGCCCGGATATCGGTAAACAGTCAAATCATAGACGTTGACGATGGATGAAAACGGGTACAACAGAGGCAGCAGGAAGAGGGTCCCGTGAAACAGATCCACTTTCTGCTGCTTGAGGATCTTCGGAAGAGCTACTTGCAGCCAGAGATTCCCTTTCCACCCGAGCTGCACGATCTTCCTTGCTCGTGCATCATGGGCCAAGGGTCCGACGAGGTCCAGTGGGCGAGGCGAACAGAGCAGGATCTCTTTCAGCTCGACTCGAAGAGACAGTTCGTCGAGAATGCCCTGCAAGTATCTTCCGATGCCGGTCCTCGGGAGCGTCAAGGGTCTGGCATCGTAGGCAATCCTCATGGAGAGGCTCCCCCGGATACGCCTTTTCGAAAGCAGCTCAAGAGGCGCGTTCTGTTTCGTTCCCTTCAGTCACTCGCGCGGCACATAGGACGTGCTCGAGCACCGCCACGCAGATTACCAGATTGCGCTACGATCTCTACGGATCAGGTGAAGAAACTCTTGGCGGGTCTTTTCATCCTGGCGGAAAATGCCCTTCATCGAGCTCGTGATCGCATAGGCGTTTTGCTTCTCCACTCCTCTCATGGCAATACAGAGGTGAAACGCCTCGATCACGACGGCAACGCCCTTCGGCTGCAGGGTCTCGTCTATGGCGGACGAGATTTCGGTGGTGAGCCTCTCCTGAACCTGGAGCCTTCGGCTGAACGCTTCGATGATCCTCGGGATCTTGCTGAGGCCGATGATCTTCCCGTCCGGTATGTAGGCGAAGTGGCATTTCCCGAAAAAGGGCAGAAGATGGTGCTCGCAGAGGCTAAACAGGTCGATGTCCTTGACCACGACCATCTCATCGTATTTTTCATGGAAAACAGCAGTCCTGAGGATCTCCTGGATGTCGGCCCGATATCCGGATGTCAGGTAGAGGAACGCTTTCTCCGTGCGCCCGGGGGTCTTCGCCAACCCCTCTCGATCGGGGTCCTCCCCTATCCTTCTCAGAAACTCCCTGACTATTTCCTGCATGATTATCCTTCCTGCTAAGCGCATGAAATACGCGTTTTCAAGATAAAACCCATTTGGAGGCTCTATGCCGCCGGCTCTGTCCGGCCCCCAGGGTTCGTCGGAAAAACAAATTTCTTATATTGGAGAATGAACCAAATCGCAAGAGCAAGCGACTAATTGGATGAGCGGGGTTCGAGGAGAGTCGGATCGAGACGCAGGGTTCTTGACATTGTGCTTTTTAACTTGACATTAAGCGTCAATTCCCGCTATAATGTCACTCTTTAAGAGGTACGTGCAATGTCGCTTTTACATAGGGAGGGAAAGGAACTGCAAGTGTCCACTAAAGAAGAGACCCTGAAGGAATTCAAGAAACACCTGAGCAAGCTGAACGAGATCGATGCCATCCACCCGACCCAGTACTACCTCGCAAACCGAAGCATGCGACTGGCCAGCGGCGAGAAAAAGCTCATGCTGGCGATCCTGAAAGATGCGCTCAAGTGCTATCGAAGGAACGTCTATGGCAAATCGATCCACAGCCAGAAGATATTCAATGAAACCGAAGAATGGTTCCACGAAGAGGACACGAGCTATCTTTACTCTTTTCGGAACATATGTGCGTGGCTCGGGGTCGATTTCAAGCTCATAAGGCAGAAGTTGAGGGAGATGAAGGAGGGTCAACATCCTGTGGCATAGTGGAATAAGGGTCGGATTTTCTCGGGCGGGAATCCTTCAGGATTCCCGCCTTTTTGTTTTCAGGACCCTTTTCCAGCAGCACTCGTTACATTATGGAACAGACGATCAGAATTTGGAGTCAAATCGGCGGAATCTGAGCTCCCCGACCCCTGCTTCCCCAACCGTCCTTCAGTTGAACTCGTAGTATTCTCTCAGTTTTTCCCGCAAGAAAAACCGACTCCTGTGCAGCCGGGACTTGATCGCTGCCGGGGTCGTCTGAAGCAGCTCACTGGTCTCTCGAATGGAAAGCCCTCGGAGATCTCGCAGCACGAAAACGGTCCGATAGATCTCGGGCAGGGTGTCCACCGAATTCTTCACTTTCTCTTGAAGTTCCTTTGCCATGAGGGTTTCCGCAGGCGATCTCACCTGATCTTCGGCGGCCATCGTACTTTCCTCGTCGCGCAGCACCGTCGTGAGGTTTTCCATGGGAATGGTCAGTTTCGTGTAGCGCTGACTCCTCAGCTTCATGAGGGCCGCGTTGACGGTGATACGATAGAGCCAGGTCGACAGGCTGGACCTCTCTTCAAAACGATCAATCTTGCTGATGGCGGTCATGTAGACGTCCTGCAACACTTCTTCGGAATCTGCCGGATTCTTGCAGATTCGATTGGCGACGGCGAACAACTTCTCGTGATACTTGTCAATGACCGCGCGCAACGCACCTTGGTCCTGGTTTTTGAGACGGAAAAGAATATCCTTCTCTGTCCCGGTCCGTCCACGGCCTCTCCGAGTGGTCTTTTCCGAGAGCGATGTCCCCGTGCTCATTTGGTCCTCCTCGGCCTCTTATCCTCGTCGGCCTTCCTTGCTGCAGCGTGTTACATGGCCCCATAATTGTTGACACTGATAGTCAGCAATACCCGTGCCAATGTCCTGTTTTCAGGAATTAGCCCTGATATAGCAGAATAAAGAAAGCATGGGGCATCATCGCGAGAGGATGCAGCAGGGAGCAAGCGAACCATTTGGGAACATAATGATCCCTAATGGACCATGGATGGACCCGAGCGCACGCCTCCGAGGCCCTATTCGACCTCCTTGAAGAACTTGCTCACAGCGCCGCAGATCGGGCAGCGTTCGGGGATGTTGGATTCAGCAACATATCCGCACACTTGGCAGACAAAGTAAGCAACCGCTTCCTCGTTGACCAGATAGCTCAGTGCGCTCCGGTACAATTGGGAATGCCTGTCCTCGACGTCGCGCGCCTGGCTGAACCTCCTGGACGCTTCGGCAGCTCCCTCCTCTTCGGCTTCCCGAATGAATCTAGGGTAGAGCTGGTTCTTGGCGAGATTTTCGTGCTCGAACGCAAACCGTAGATTCTCCTCTGTGCTCTTCAATTCTCCCAAGAGCGCGAGGGCATTCCTGGCATGCACGCTCTCGGCCTCGGCTACTGCACGAAAGAGCCTTGCAACCTGTACGAGTCCTTCCTTATCAGCTACTTCCGAAAACAATCGATTCCTCACCTGGGCCTTGGCCTCACCCACATACGCCGCTTGCAGGTTCCTTCGGGTCTTCTCTGTCTTTTCAGCATCCATGGGAGTCTCCTCATTCGGGAATCACGGTGACAGTCACGACGCTTCACGTCTCAAGAAAGCGATCGAACCTCGAGAGGACCTGTGCACCATCCGATCTCACCAAGACCACGTCCTCCAGCCGGACACCACCCAGCTCGGGATAGTACAGGCCCGGTTCGATCGTCACGACATTACCTGTTTCAAGCCTGCCTCGCTTCGTATTGATACGGGGGGCCTCGTGCAGCTCCAGGCCGACTCCGTGACCTGTTCCGTGGAAGAAGCCTACCGGTCGGCCCTCCTGTTCTGCCGTGGGGAACCCTTCTCTCGCAAACAACTCGACGATCCCTTTGTGAATGAGATGGCTTTCTGCTCCAGAGCAGACTTTGGAAATGGCGTAATCCTGAGCCTTCTTGACCGCCTCGAACATGGACCGGAGCTGGGGCGGGGGGGAAGATTTCACAAATGTCCTCGTCATGTCTCCATAGTACCCTGATGACTCACAGCGCGGGAATATGTCCACGATGATGGGCTCTCCGGCTCTCAGGACCCCCTCGCCCCTGCAATGGGGATCGAACCCCTGCTTACCGCCGGCCACGATCGTATTTCTGGCCTGGCAATTCGTCTCGAGGATGGCACGATGGATCAGCATTCGCAGCCTCTCGGAAGTCAGCAGGTCGCCTCCGAGACGAAGATCGCCCGTTCTCTTCTCGACTTTGGATTGGGCCAGGATTTCCGCCGCGCTCTTCAGCCCCGTCTCCGCGGCCCGCAGTGCACTCCTGATGAGCTCTACCTCGCGCTCGGTCTTACGGGCCCGCTGAGGGAAGAACAGGCCCCTTTTGGCTTGGACCTGGAACCCTTCCTTCCGGAAATCATCCGCCAGCCGGAGAGGGAAATCCTCCGGGACTTCCAGGCTGCGGATGTCCATCGACTTCAGGATCGCGCCGTAGATCCGGGCAATTTTGCTTGCACCGGACGATCCTTTTCGGTCCACGCTCTGAAACTCACGCCATGAGAAGACCATGTCCACCTTGGCTTCTCTCTTCATCCTGGAAAATTCCAGATCTCCAACAACGACATACTTCTTCCTCTTCCATTGGAAAAAGAGGAACGGATCCGGCACGAACACCCCTGTCGCATAAAGCATGTCGCCCGATCTTTCGCTGTCCGAGAAAAGTACTTGGGCCTTGGGAAGCGCTCTCATGTGCTGCAGACTCCTTTGTCCGAATCGTTGGCCAAAAAATCTTTCGGCCTACCCACCTTGACCTTGTTAGATTCTTGTTTAAAATCTGAACGTTATGAATTTCTTCAAGAATATGGAACGTATTGCCAAGCCGTGAATCCAAATCAACAGGACGAATGAAGGAAAACGACCATCCCCAAGACCAGGCGGATCCGCTGTTGAGGATGACGAACATGATCTTCAAGGCACGAAAAGAACGAGAAGGCATGGAGTGGCAGGAACTGCCCATACTGCCCGTCAAGGGAACGGTTCTTTTCCCCGAGACCATTATCCCCATACTGGTAGGCAAGAAGGGCTCCCTGGAGTTGATCGAGGAGGCCATGAACGGGGAGGGGATCATCGGCATCTGTGCCCTCAAGAACCAGGAAGCCGACCCCATAGACATACCCGACATCCTGCCCGTCGGTACCAAAGCCAAAGTGGTCAAGACCGTCAAGCTTCCTGACGGCAACCTGAACGTGATTCTCCGTGGCCTGAGCCGTATGCAACTCATCGAATTCGTTGCAAAAGCTCCGTTCTTCAGAGCCCGGGTGGCAGAGATCCCGGAGGATACGAGCGACGAGCCCGAGATCCGTGCCCTCGAGGAAAACCTCAAGAACCAAGCCATCCGAGCCATCAAGCTGATACCGACCATTCCGGACGAAATCTCCGTCATGATCTCGAGCATCGACCGCCCCGGGTATTTGGCCGATCTCATCGCGTCCAACCTAAACGTGAGCGTGCTGGAAAAGTACGAGATTCTGGAGGCTCTTACCCTCAAAGACAGGCTAGAAAAGGTTACCGTCCTGGTCAACCGGAAAATCGAGATTCTGGAGCTCGGGAACAAGATCCAATCTCAGGTCAAAGGAGAAATCGACAAGAGCCAGAGAGAGTACTACCTGAGAGAGCAACTCAAAGCCATTCAGCGGGAGCTCGGTGAGAAGGATGACAAGAGCATCGAGACCGAGGAACTCAAAGAACGGCTTGAGAGGAAGCGACTGCCCGAGGAAGTGCGCAAGGTAGCGGAAAAGGAGCTTGATCGGCTTTCCAAGATCCCACCCCAGGCTGCAGAGTACATCGTCTCGAGAACCTATCTGGATTGGATCCTGGATCTTCCGTGGATGGAGGGGACGGAAGACAATCTCCACATCAGCACCGCGGAAAGAGTCCTGGAAGAGGATCACTACGACCTGACCAAGGTCAAGAAGCGGATTCTCGAATACCTGGCCGTCCGCAAACTGAAGAATGACATGAAGGGTCCCATCCTGTGTCTGGTGGGTCCCCCTGGTGTCGGGAAGACATCCTTGGGCCGATCCATAGCTAGGGCCATGGGCAGGAAGTTCGTCAGGGTATCGCTGGGCGGCATCCGCGACGAAGCGGAGATCCGCGGCCATCGGCGGACGTACGTGGGGTCTCTTCCTGGAAGGGTCATTCAAGGCATCAAGAAAGCCCAGTCGAATAACCCCATCTTCATGCTGGATGAAATCGACAAGCTGGGCATCGACTTCCGGGGTGACCCTTCCTCTGCGCTGCTGGAGGTACTGGATCCGGAGCAGAACTTTTCGTTTTCCGATCACTACCTGGAGGTCCCGTTCGACCTTTCCAAGGTCATGTTCATTGCAACGGCAAATCTGTTGGAACCGATCCCGCCCGCATTGAAGGATCGCCTGGAAGTCCTGGAACTGCCCGGGTATTCAGCCGACGAAAAGATCCACATTGCGCAGAAGTTCTTGATTCCGAAACAGGTCAGCGAGCATGGTCTGAAGGAAGATCAGATTCGATTCAAGGAAGAGGCCCTACAGGATATCATCCACTCCTACACGCGCGAGGCCGGAGTCCGAAACCTCGAGAGGGAAATCGCAACGATTTGCCGAGGCGTGGCGCGCGAGGTCGTGGAAGGCCGTTCGGAGTCTGCCCTGATCGCCGAGCAGGAGTTGGCCAAGTATCTGGGCCCGATAAAGTTCTTCTCCGAGGTGGCGGGCCGGACCATGGAGCCGGGGATCGCGATCGGGCTGGCCTGGACGCCTGTCGGCGGCGATATCATCTTCGTCGAGGCAGCGAAGATGAAGGGCAAGAGTAACCTTACGCTCACCGGAAAGCTCGGCGACGTCATGAAGGAGTCCGCCCAGGCTGCTCTGGGTTTCATAAGGTCGAACGCGGTCGAATTGGGAATCGACGAAGACATGTTCGAGAAGGTCGATATTCACATCCACGTACCTTCCGGCGCGATCCCCAAAGATGGGCCGTCTGCCGGCATCACGATCTTGACCGCACTCACGTCCCTGATGACATCCATGCCGGTAAACCCGGAGATCGCAATGACCGGTGAAATCACTCTACGCGGCACCGTGCTGCCGGTGGGAGGGATCAAAGAGAAGGTGCTCGCAGCTTTGCGGGCGGGCCTCAAACAGGTGATCCTGCCGGAGCAGAACCGGAAGGACCTGGAGGATATCCCCCCCAACGTTCAGGACCAGATGGCTTTCCATTTCGTAAGTACCATGGCCGAGGTGCTCAACCTGGCCCTGGGCGACAGCAAGAGGCTACGCAAAGCCGAAAAGAAAGCGAGGCCTACAAGGTTGGCTCCTCTCAACCCCTGAAGCCGGAGCCGCACCGTCTCGTCTCCTTCCGGGCCCTGCCGGAGGAGGCGCCTCCACGGCGCGGCCCTTTGCAAATCAAGAGAAACAGTGTTATCTAAGACCTTGCCTTTGACACGGTAGCCGTTTTCTGCGCCTTGCCTGCTGCAGATTCAGAGGTCGCGCCGTTGCGAGCTGTGGTGCAAAGAGTCACGCGTGCATCAGCGTTGGAAGGAGACAAGATCCTCGGTGAAATCGGGCGCGGCCTGATGGTCCTGGTGGGGATCGAAGCATGCGACACGGCCGAGGATGCCCTCTACCTGGCTCAAAAGATCGTGCGCCTCCGAATCTTTGAAGATCCCTCAGGCAAAATGAACCTCTCCCTCGGCGAGGTTGGCGGACAGATCCTGGTGGTCTCGCAGTTCACCCTTCTCGGTGACTGCCGCAGAGGAAATCGCCCTTCATTCGCGAATGCCGCGGAACCGGCCCAAGCGCTGACTCTTTACGAAGAGTTCCTGCATCGGCTCCGGGACTCGGGGGCAGACGTGAAGACAGGCCGATTCCAGGCGCGCATGGAAGTCCGGCTTTCGAACGACGGCCCGGTCACCATACTCGTGGACAGCAAAAGGAGCTTCTGGGCTCAGCCTGCAGTTTCATGATGGAGACGCCTCCTCGGAAGCGCTCTTGACCGTATGAGTCGTGGCTGCGGCTGGCCTGGCCAGGGTCTCTTGCGATTTCCGCACTCCCGCCTCGAATCCCGGAAGATCAGAATGGCTCAGGGCCCACGGCCCGCCTCCCGCGCTTCAGGATCACCGGGTCATGAACCTCGACTGCATCCGAGGGTTTGAAAACCATGGCAGCGGATGCGATTCGAAAGGGTTGTCTTGCCGAAGTCCGAGGATAGAGTGAGATCAGATCCAGCTTGCCGGCAACCCGCGACAGACTTCTTCCTGGACAAGGAGGGCCGATGGTTCCACGAGGGATGTGAGATCACTCATGCCAGAACCCTCCGGCTCTTTTCCCGAAGTCTCACACGTGACGTGGACGGAAGATATTGGATCGAGATCGGGGCTGAACGTGCCCGGGTGGAGGTCGAAGACACCGCCTACCAGGTCCGCTCCGTGACCGTGATTCGAACGTCCGCGGGAATACCGTTTGATTATGTCTTGCATCTGAGCGACGGAGTGGAAGAACTGCTCGATCCGGCAACCTTGGCGGTTGGCAAACGGAACGTATTGTATTGCAGTGTGCGAAACGGAAGCGAGAGGGCGCGCTTCCTGCGACAAGCGTATTATCAGCTCTGCGAGTGTTTTGAGTGTGGTGACGAGGACCGGTCTTACTGGGTCCCGTGGCGTGGTCAGAAGATGACTCTCTTTGGGGATGAGGATCCACTGGTGGAGGCAAAATGAAGCGCATCCGCTACCTCGTGCTGCAAAAGCAAGTAACCTGGTTGGCTATCGCGTGCACCTTCTTGGGCCCGCTGACTGGATGCGTAGTGGGAAAGGACCGGTACGAGAAAGCTCTGGACCAGTCGAACGCCTTGAGGTCAGCCGTAGAGGATTGCAGTCGCTCGCGGGATGATCTCCTGCGGGAGCGACAGGACCTGGTCGAGAGGATCCAAGATCTCGAGAAGGACCATCAAGGACTGCTGGAACAACTCGTTAGGATGGAATCTGAGTTGGGCGTGATGGGCGAGAGGATCCGGTTCTGCGATGAGCAGGCTGCAATCAGGGAAAACCAGACTGCAGGCATCTCCAGAACCTACGAGGCTTTTGCAGGGCGGCTTTCCGGCGAGATCGACGAGGGAAAGATCCAGATCGACCAATCTGAGAGAGGCTTGAAGTTGAACCTGGTGGGCAAGATCCTTTTCCCCTCCGGCAGTGCGGAACTTACTCTGGACGGCAAGCAGATTCTGGAAAAGGTCGGGTTCGTCCTGAAAGAAATCCGAGACCGTAAGATCCAGATCGAAGGACACGCTGACAACACGCCCATAAGTCCGAGTCTTCGGAGTCGTTTTGCTTCAAACTGGGAACTGTCGGCCTTGCGTGCGAGCGCCGTTGCGCGCTTTCTGGAGGAGCAATCCGGTATCGATCCGCGACTCATCGCAGCGACCGGGTACTCGAGCTACCAGCCCGTCTCTGAGAACGAGACTCCCGATGGGCGAGAGCAGAACCGCCGGATTGAGATTGTCCTGTCACCGCTCACCACAGGCGAGATGACACGTCTATACGGTGAGTCCAGCCTGCCTCCCCCTGCTTCCAATGCCTCAGTTCCGGCCGGTGCCCTCCCCCAAGAGCAGGGTCAGTGGGAAGAAGCACCTGGCGAGGGAGCCCCTCCACAGTCCCAAGAGGAGAAGGTGGAGGCGGCCGACCCGGTGCCGCAGCTCCAGGGCGCGCCGAATGCTTCTCCGTGATCTCCAGGCACCCCCTCTCGCCTGGGTGAGCAGAACCGCCCCTCCCCAATCCAACCACATTCAAGAACCGTCACGGCTGCGCCCCTCGTGGATGATGCGCACGCAGCCCATCCGCGTTCATGGTTCGTTCCGTCGGTGAACCACATCGGGACCCTTGGGAATCAAAACCCAGGAACTGGGAACGTCTCGGCGCCGCCGGACTGTTCCCAGGCGACCAGGCGGCTTGAATCTTGGATGGACGCATCATGAAAGGGATAGCTCGAAAAAGACCTAGAACCAAGGTGGCAACGTTGACGGTTCTCGCTTCTTGGCTTCTGGGGGCTGCGTGCCGGCCCGCTGTTCAGATGAGCCTGCAGGAATTCCAGGCCAATCCTGAGGCGTACGAGGGGAAAAGGATTCTCATTGAGACGGACATCGGCACTCTTCTGAAGAATCCAGGCGACTACGACAAGCGTCGGGTCGTTCTAACCGGGCGAGTCGACTACTGGGTTTCGGCGGATCCGAGTCGATGGGATTTCGCCCTTTCAGACGAGAGCGGGCCTTCCGTTTCATGTATCCAGACGAAGCATGAGGCAGGAGAATGGCTCTGGGTGGAGAGAGTCGCCCAGGATGCCGCCTTGAAACACGAGAGCCTGACAGTCGTGGGACGCTTTGAGCAATCCAGGATCGAAGTGGATGCGATTCGATACCAGGGTCTCTGGTTTGACTCGGATTATCCGCGCGACTTTTCTGCCAGGCCTTGATCTGCTTTTCTCGCGTGTTCTCGCGCGCGTTCAGCGGGGGCTGAGGAAAAGCCCGTATGGCGGGAGCGTGTGGGAATCGAACCCACCGCAGACAGGATCACTGCCTGCCACTGGATTTGAAGTCCAGGGGGGCCACCAGTGCCCCATCCACTCCCTCACCTTCAATTGCCCGGCCCGGATGCGGCGTCCCTCCGGGTTGACAGTGTGCTCACCTCTCTGTAGTTTCCAGATTCTAGTGCGATCGGGAGAGAAATACAAAACCATCCCTTCGAAGGAAGGAAGGCAAAAATGTCTGACTCACAGGGACGCTGCATGATCTGCGGAAAGCCTTCTCCAGACGGCAAACCCATCTGCAGATCATGTGAGGAATCCATCCGCGGAGAAGCGGTCGGCAAAAAAAGGAAGATGGAAAAGGCCGCAGAGAAGGAACTTTCGAAAACGGCTGAAAAGGAGCCCCTTCCGGGGAAAAAGCCGCCTTGTTAGCGTCTACCTCGAAGGCAAGAAGGCGCTCCGCACGGAATGCCTCCCAGCTGGGGCCGACGCGGAATCAGATGTTCTTCGAGGGAGACGAGCCGCTTTCCGCTCTGAGTCGCCTCTGTGATCATTCCTCTCTTTCCGCTTCCTCCTCTACATAATTGTGGTACTCGGACGGTGTCATGAACTTCTCCGTCTCCTTGGATTCCGACATTTCGATTCGAATCATCCAGCCGTCTTCATAGGGATCTTCGTTGATCATCTCGGGATTGTCTAAAAGCGTATCGTTGACCTCGACCACAGTGCCCGTCACAGGTGCATACAGGTCCGAGACGGCTTTGGTGGACTCTACCACGCCGAACGCTTCCCCGTGGTTCACCTGCGAACCTTCTTCAGGAAGCTCCACGTAGACGATTTCACCCAGACTCTCCTGCGCGTAATCCGTGATCCCGACAGTCACGATGGTATCTGAGTCAAACCTCGCCCATTCATGCTCTTTCGTATATTTAAGATCCTCTGGAAAATCCATCCTCTCTTCTTCCTCCCTTTTCCCTTTCGTCCTCATCCTCTTGTGAGCCTACGACGCTTGAGTCAAGCTCAAAGTTCATCCATGTGGGTAAGAATTTATACTGGAGCCGTAAAAGGTTGTAAAGATGTTTTTCCAGCCCGACTCGAACTCGACGTTTTTCTTGGGATTGGGCCGAAAGCTCCCGGACATTGCATGGTCCGGATGGGATCCCACAGGGATCCAAATTAAGAAGTTTCCACGCACGCTCCGGTCGCACCCAAGTTGGGGCGCGATGACATTATCCTATCAAGTCGGGTCTCCCTAGGCATCTTTTTCCATGCAATTCTATCTAATTTTGGAAGGGACTCATCACCCGAGGCACCCATGCGAGAACCGAAGGGTCAAGGCCCTGAGCAGCAGAAGGCGAGATTCCACCAGATAGACACAGCCAAGATCGAAGGCAGGTACTACCGTGGGCGTATCGCCCGCTTCAATCCCAAGACCGGTTACGGGTTTGTCGAAACTTCCAAGGGAGACCACATCTTCTTTTACGCGGACCAGATCAGGCTGGAGGGTCGCAAGACCAAGAAATCGGACATAAGAGCCGGGTTGGTGGTCGGTTTCGACGTCGGATGGACGGACCGGGGGCTGCGAGTCTCCAAGATGAAGATCTACGAACCGCTTGAAGATCTGCGATGAGCTGCCCAAGTCAGCGGAACTTCTATTTCGAAGCGATCCCGCATGAGATGCAGCGTACTCTTCCATTCAGACGAGTTCCCCCTGACCGAGCGTGCTCCGTGGCGCCAGGGGAAATGTGCCTGCCGCTTTCGGTTGACTATTGACAAAGATCCGTGAATTCCTTATACAAGGGTGTTTACTATCGTTCCTGGAAATCGTTCTCGAGTCGGCCTGTATCCGGCTGGCGTAGCTCAATGGTAGAGCAGCTGATTTGTAATCAGCAGGTTGCGGGTTCGAGTCCCATCGCCAGCTCCACCGTGGCTCTGTTGTTCGTTGGAGAGGTTCCCGAGCGGCCAAAGGGAGCAGACTGTAAATCTGCCGGCGAAGCCTTCGGAGGTTCGAATCCTCCCCTCTCCACCAAGTTCGGGTGACTCATGTGCGGGAATAGCTCAGTTGGCTAGAGCATCAGCCTTCCAAGCTGAGGGTCGCGGGTTCGAGCCCCGTTTCCCGCTCCATTGTGACAGCTAGGCAAGCTTCGTACTTTCGCCCACGTAGCTCAGCGGTGGAGCACTTCCTTGGTAAGGAAGAGGTCACCGGTTCAATCCCGGTCGTGGGCTCCAGAATTATCCGCCGAACGCCCTTTGGGGTAACCTTTTGTAGCGGGTCAGAGGATAGTCAACTCGGCTGAAGTTTTTTCACAGACCGGTTAGGAGGAGGAGATGGCGAAGCCGAAGTTCGAGCGGAAGAAGCCACACTTGAACATAGGGACGATCGGGCACATTGACCACGGGAAGACGACTTTGACTTCCGCGATCACCAAGGTGCTGGCCAACC
>JBFMEW010000073.1:0-12811 GCA_040753175.1 Acidobacteriota bacterium
GCTGAAGTCAAGCAAAGCTGGGAGGGCCTCAAACGATTGAAACTGTAGTGAAGACTTTTGGAACACCGTGATTGAAAATAAACCACTTGGGGATCAATAATCTCACCAACTGCGAAAGTTAGGTTAGAGGGGAGGCTTATGATCTGTCCCAGTATCGAGGCGGATGATGTCTTTGACGCCATTGTTGTCGGTTCCGGTGCTACAGGGGGATGGGCCACCAAGGAACTGACAGAGGCCGGATTGCGGGTATGTTTGGTTGAAGCAGGGCGGACACTCGATCCGCAACTGGATTTTACCGAGCATGTGCCACCCTATCAATTCAAGGTCAGGTGCGGTTCCCCTGAGGTGCGTAAGAGCCGTCCTATCCAGTCGCGTTGTTACGCTTGCATTGACTACACCCAAGACTGGTTTGTGAACGACCTGGAAAACCCATATACGTTCCCAGCCGACAAGCCGTTTGACTGGTTTCGTCTGCGCATCCTTGGTGGGCGCACACTGGTCTGGGGTCGGCAAGTTTATCGCCTTAGCGACTTGGATTTCAAAGCTGCCAGCCACGATGGCTATGGCGAGGATTGGCCCATCAGCTACCGGGAACTCGAACCTTGGTACGACAAGGTGGAGGAATTCATCGGTGTGAGCGGCCAGCCGGAAGGTCTGGCTAACCTGCCCGACAGCAAATTCCTGCCGCCGATGCCAATGACCTGCGGCGAAATTGTCTTGCAGAAAGCGGTGAAGAACAAGTTTGGGAGGACTGTGACGATTGGGCGAGTGGCCAATCTCACTGCACCGCTTAACGGGCGGGCACCGTGTCACTATTGTGGTCCCTGCGAGCGCGGATGTGTGACGCGGTCCTATTTCAACAGTCCGACCACGACCATTCCTGCAGCCGAGGCGACTGGACGCTTGACCCTGGTCACCAACGCTATTGTCAGCCATGTCACGACAAACTTGAACACAGGCCGAGCCACAGGAATCCGCTACCTCCATCGTCTGAATCGCGAGGTGAGGGAAATCCGGGCGAGAACGGTCGTTCTTTGTGCCCAGGCGCTGGAATCCGTTCGTATCCTTTTCAACTCATCCAACCGGCAGTTTCCGAGCGGCCTCGCCAATTCCAGCGGGGTCCTGGGACACTACTTGATGGATCACGTGACCGGATTTGGCGCCAGAGGGGTCATGCCCATGCTCGAAACCCGGCCATGGGCCGGGCCTCCGCGGCGGCCCAACGGTATTTACATCCCTCGCTTTCGCAATGTGGATGATCGGCATCCAAGTTTTATTCGTGGCTACGGGTTTCAGGGTGGGAGCAGGCCTCAATTCAAATTTGAGGCGCAAGGGTTCGGCAGAAAATTCAAAGAAGCGGTCAAGCAGGGCGAATGGACAATTGGATTGTCAGGTGTTGGCGAGTGCCTGGCATTGTGGGACAACTACTGCGAGCTTGATCCCAATGTGGTGGACGCCTGGGGTATTCCAGCCCTCCGAATTCATGCGTCCTATAGCGAAAACGAGAAAAAGATGGGTGAGGACATGGCATCTGCTGCCGCAGAGATGCTAGAGACTGCCGGCGCGAAGAGTATCCGTCTCCAGACCTCCGCGAACCCCTATGGCTGGGCGACTCATGAAGTGGGTGTGGCGCGCATGGGCAACAATCCAAAGAAGTCCGTGCTCAACAAATACTGCCAAGCTCATGACGTCAAGAACCTGTTTGTAATGGACGGTGGCTGTTTTGTCTCCTCGGCTTGCCAGAACCCCACCTTGACGATGATGGCGATCGTCTGCCACTCGTGTTCGTTCCTTGTGGACCAGATGAAAAAGGGCAATCTCTAAGAGTGAAGCTTGAAAACAATGAATCGACGCGAATTTACTCGATCACTGGTGGGAACTCCCCTCGGTGCTGCTGCGCTCCTAGGGACGCTTTCTTCCGCCGCAAGCCCTGGCGCGCCAGAGGGGGAAGCGCCGGGGGTCCCCTTTAAACTGTCTGTAATGCTTTGGACCGTATTTAGAAACCTACCGTTTGAGGAACGGATTGAGAAGGTCGCGTCGGCTGGGTATCGCGCGGTCGAGCTGGGAGATGAATTTTCCGGTTGGTCCAAAGAAGACTTTCGCAGGATGAACAGTAAGCGACGGTCTCTGGAGATGACCTTCAACACGATTACCGGCAGCGAACGGAGTTTGGTGGATCCGAGCGAGCGTGAAGCCTTTCTTGCGGACATCCGCAACTCACTGAAGATTGCGGAGAGGCTCGAATGCCCTACGATGATCGTCCTTTCCGGTAACACGATCTCCGGAATGACGAGGGAAGCTCAGCACGAAAGTATCGTCGAGGGCTTGAAGTGGGCGGCCAAAGTCGTCGAGGGTAAAGGTGTAACCGTTCTGCTCGAAAACATCGACCTGGAAGAGAACCCTAACTACTTCTTGTGGTCGGTCCTAGAGGGGCTGCAGATTATCGGGGAAGTGAATCATCCTCAGATCAAGTTTCTCTATGACTTTTTCCACGCACAAATCTCGGGAGGAAACTTGATCGCAAACCTTCAGAAGGGTATCGCTCACGTCGGCGGCGTTCACATAGCCGACGTTCCCGGAAGACACGAGCCGGGAACAGGGGAAATCAACTATTCCAGCATCTACAAGAAACTCGCTGAGCTCAGGTTCGCAGGCTACGTGGCAATGGAGTACCTCCCTACCTTAGAACCTGTCAAGAGTCTCCGGATTGCTCGCGATGAAGCTCTGCAAGCTGCTCAGACTGTGCGTAAGTGATGTCAACATGTGTCGATGAGGGGGCATGTGCCATGCTGATTGGGTTGTCGACTTTGAAGCTACCTTACCTATGATGAATCCAGCTATCAAGATGGTAAGAAACTCTCTCAGACACGAATGAAATGTGGGGTCGTATAATTAGTGCTCTGGAAACATCCGATGGACGAAAGGGTCGGTTAAACATGCGGAAAGGCAAGCCCATTGTCCGTTTAAGCGGGCCGCGAGCGGTGGCTGTGGTGTTAGTCTGTGTCGTAGTGTGCCAGGACGGCCATCGCCGTTACCAAGCTGCCCCGCGTGGCGAATTCGAAGTGACCGAGAATGACAGTGAGATCCAGATTTCCAGTTCTGCTCTGGAAGTGGTCATCCGCAAGGAGGGTTATGTTAGCGGGGTCTACCGCGGAACCTTCCTCGACAAGCAGAGCGGCTTTCGCGATGTGGGCTCCGGCCTAGATATCGTCGACTGGACCATGGAGCCCGGCAGCGATGAGGCGTATCGGGACAAGCTGGACCCAGACCTCATTTACGAATTCGACAATTTATTCCATGGCAAGATTCCCAAGAAAAGCATCGAAGGCCCACAGATCTGTACCCAGGCCAAGAAGGTTTCCTCGCAGGTTACCCGAGGCAAAGACTTCGTGTCGGTGAGGACCAGCTTCCAGTATTATCTTGCCGCACCTGGGAAAAAGCCCGGCTCGGTTTGGACTCAAAACATTGTTTTCCCGGCGGGTAAGCGCTACTTCATCTCAAGCGACATGATCACCACCGTCAACGCCAGTGATGCCATGTTCCAGCGGATCGATATGCCCGGACATATCAAGCACAACCGGGGCGACACCTTCAGCGAGGTCTACTTGAGCTATCTTGGCAAAATCTCCTCCAGTGAGTTCTTTAGCGACTTTCCACCCGACGAAAGGTTCATCTACCGTCGTGGCGCTGGCCCTCTTCCGCAGCGGTTCATCAGGGCATACCGTCTTCGTGACCCCAAGACTGGCCGCGAGGGGCCGTGGCTAGCTGGCATGACCCTTGACCCGGCAGTCGTTTACGAGGCTTGGTGCCACCAACGTGGCTACGTCTGCATGATCCAGGAGTTTGGCGGTACGCCTGTTAAGCCGGGGGATTCCTTTAGTGCTGCCTTTATTGTTGGCTTCTTCGACTCAATCGAGGAGATGAACCAAGTCTACGACAAGTATGCCGGCCATACAGGTCTCAGAGTCGATGAGAAAGGCTGGAGGCTGCTAAGATCTTCGCAGAAATCGTCATCTTCAAGCACAGGCGAGAAGAGTGCCGAGGATCGTCTTGCGGACCGCCTGGAATGGTTCAAGGACCAGAAATTTGGACTGTTGGTCCATTGGGGCCCGTACAGCCAGTGGGGATGCATCGAGTCCTGGCCTCTGGTGGAAGTGGAGAAATGGGCGCGTCCCGAAGATCTGAGGCCATGGGTGGAACGAAGCAAAAACATGGAGAGCTTTCGGCGAGACTATTGGTCACTCAGCAGGACTTTTAATCCCACCAGGTTCGACCCCGTGAAGTGGGCCTCTGCAGCTAAACAAGCTGGTATGAAGTACCTGGTTTTCACGACCAAGCACCATGACGGGTTTAGCATGTTCGACACCAAGTTGACGGACTACCGGATCACTGCTCCGGATTGCCCCTACAGCAAAAACCCCCGGCCTGATATCGCCCTGGAGTTGTTCAAAGCATTCCGGGCGGAGGGGTTGGGTATCGGCGTCTATTTCTCTAAGGCCGACTGGCATCACCCCGATTACTGGAGCACCGAGGTACCAGCCCTCACCCGTAATCCGAACTATGACCCACTTAAGAATCCGGAAAAGTGGGGCCGATTTGTCAAATTCGTCCAGGGCCAGATCAAGGAGCTCATGACCGGCTACGGTCCCATCGATATCCTCTGGCTTGATGCCGGCCAAGTGCGGCCACCCAAACAAGATCTCCAGATGGATCGGGTCGTAGCGATGGCGCGCAAGCACCAACCTGACCTCATCGTCGTCGACCGCGCCGTCGCCAGTAAACATCAAGACTACCTTACACCAGAACAACAAGTGCCGGATAAGCCATTATTGGACCATGCGTGGGAGACCTGTGAGACGATGGGCACCCAATGGTCGTACAAGCAAGAGGACAGATACAAATCGTCCTGTGAGCTCATCCACATGCTGGTTAACATCGTTGCCAAGGGAGGCAACTTGCTCTTGAACATCGGGCCGCAGCCCGATGGCGAGTTGCCGGCGGTTGCGGTCGAGCGGCTCAATGAGATTGGTGATTGGATGCGAGTCAACGGCGAAGCGATCTATGCCACTCGCCCGATAGCTCCCTACAAGAATGGGCAAGTGGCTATTACGCGTCGCGACAGCGACATCTACCTGATCTATCTCGATGACCCGAAAAAACACACTTTGCCTGCCGAGGTCATCATTCCGTCGGTCCACTTGCCCAATGATGCTTCCATTTACCTCCTGGGCTTCAAAGAGCCTCTGAAGTGGCGTAAAGGAAACGGCGGTCTCATCATCGAGATTCCGGGGGCACTTACACAAGCGCTGCCTAGTCGTCACGCATTCGTGCTCAAGACTGCTAGTGTGAATTCGGTAACCGCCGACTGACGGAGGCTTAAGTCAGTAGGTGAGAAATGATTTTGACTTTCAAAGCGCTTAATCTATTAATCTTTCACAGAGTATTTTGAAGGTGATCCAGCCACGCGAGCTCGTGAAGGGCAAGCCGATACTGGATCTGTGGTCGTAGTGCGGACTTGGCGTGAGCAGGGTTTCTGTCTTCATCGTCCCGTGTCCCGCAGTGGAGTGCTGCTCTTGTCTGTTAGGTTTGTCTACTGACAAGAGAGTTGCTAGAAGAGGTGGTTAGCCCAGGCCCTTTCATTTCGTGATGAACCTTTGCTTTGGATCTGCAGCTGGCCGCCCGGGGGTATGAACTACCCCTATCCTACGGTAAGTCTTAACCTCTCCTGTGAGGATTGCCTTTGGAGGAATGTCACAGTGGCCATGAGCCCCTGCTTCTTTGGACGATTCTGTCTTCTGTGGCTCTGCCTATCTGTTTCGCTTTGCGCCGCAGATTGGTTGAGCTTCGGACACGATCCACAGCGCTCGGGTTGGGCCATGGCGGAAAAGACGCTTACCATTGAGAATGTGGCAGCTCTGGAACTGAAGTGGAAAGTTCAAGTAGAGAACGAGCCCAAATCTCTCACTGCCCTGACCGCTCCCGTGGTCGCCAGCGAGGTAACCACAACCCAGGGAATCAAAACTCTGGTTTACGTGGCGGGAAGTTCCAATCATCTCTTCGCGTTAGACGCTGAAAACGGGAAGGTGGTCTGGAGCCGGATATTCGAGAGCTTTGCAGTTCCCAAACATGAAAGCAATTGGCTCTGTCCACAGGGGATCAATGCGACGCCAGTCATCGACAAACGTACGGCTACCATCTATACCATTGTCATGGATGGACGGTTGTATGGTTTGGATTTGGGCACGGGAAGAACCAAGTTTGGACCGATCCAATTTGTTCCTCCTTTCTCCAAGAACTGGAGCTTAAACCTCGCTGACGGAATCCTCTATACCTCCCTTTCGCAAAACTGCGGCGGTGGCACATCGGGACTCTATGCCATCGACACCAGAGATCCTTTCCGCCCTGCTATTCAATGTCTGCTTGTGGCTGGGGGAAAGGGAGCCCCGGCTGGAATCTGGGGCAGGGGTGGGCCTGTCATTGGCAACAATGGTCGGATCTATGCAGCAACCGGAGATGGAGACTTTGATCCCCCCAGTGGCGCATTTGGAAGCAGTGTGGTTGCCGCGTCTCCAGGCCACCTCAAGGTAGTTGACTACTACACACCGAACAATTGGCGCGAGATGAACCGATACGATTGGGACTTGGGCTGCACCAGTCCGGTATTCTTTTCCTATGGCAGTTACAGCCTGCTGGCACTTGGAGGAAAGGAAGGAGTCGTCTATCTACTGAATGCCGAATCCCTGGGAGACAAGGATCATCACACTCCCTTATTTGTTACCCCGAGGCTTGCAAATGATGAAGGTAGCTTCGAAGGGAAAGGAGTCTGGGGAGGCCTTTCCTTTTGGAGGGATGAGCAAGGCCAGCCCTGGATTTATGTTCCGATCTGGGGGCCGATATCGACAAACGCGCCACGTTTCCCCAAAACGAATGGCGCAAATCCTCACGGCAGCATCATGGCGTTCAAAGTTGCAATCGATGGCAGCACTCAAAAACCCGTTCTAGAGCCAGCTTGGCTGTCGGGGAACTTCAACGTTCCTGAGCCGGTCGTTATTGCCAACGGTGTCGTGTTTGCGCTTTCGAACGGAGAGGATGTTCGACAGAGCAAAGAAGGTGGCACCAACCTAGACCAGCCCAACCTGCCGGATGCTGAGCGGCTGGCGAACCCGAATCGCGCTGTGCTGTACGCACTGGATGCCAAGACCGGCAAACTACTCTACGAGAGTGGCCGCGCCATGGATAACTGGGCCCACTTCAGTGGCTTGGCCCTTGCAAACGGTCGTGTCTTTGCAGTGGATCATGAGTCCCGAGTCTATTGTTTTGGTCTAAAGGGGAAGTAGTATTCCCGCGATCAAAGATGCCTTCTGAGCAGCGGCAGCCACGACCACCACCGTTTCTGGTAGTCGTGGGTAGGAGAACCGAAACCTCGTATCGTTAGCGGTCTAATGAGCATTGAAAACAGCCGTCGTCTCTTTCGCGCGAGTTGCGTCGCCCTCATCGTGGATGCCCTGACCTTTGCCATTCGCGGGGACATTATGAGAGAGCTCGGCTCTCAATTTAGTCTCAGTCAGGCGCAGCTTGGGTGGGTCGCAAGCGCAGCCTTTTGGCTGTCAACATTCTCAATCTTGCTGGGAGGGCAACTCTGCGATTTGCTGGGAATGGGGCGTTTGCTGAGGGCGGCCTTTGTTGGGCATGTGCTGGGGATACTGATCACTATCTTCGCATCAGACTTTTCGCAGCTGCTTGTGGGGGCTCTCTGTATCGGTTTGGCGAATGGGTTGGTGGAAGCCACCATTAGTCCGCTGGTTGCAACGGTGCACTCCCACCAGAAGACCGAAAAGCTCAATGTACTCCATGCCTGGTTTCCAGGTGGCATTGTGCTGGGCGGCCTCATTGCATTTGGATTGACTCAAACGGCCCTCAACTGGCAAGTAAAGACGGCCGTCATTCTTGTCCCAACCTTCATCTACGGGTTGATGTTTCTGGGACAAAAGTTTCCGCCCACCGAGCGTGTGCAACATGGGATTTCGGCTGTAGGGATGTACAGGGAATCTCTTCGGCCCAGCTTTTGGTTGTTTGTTTTTTGCATGCTTTTGACGGCCTCCACCGAACTCGGTCCCGGGCAGTGGATCCCCAGCATCCTGACCAATACCGCTCACTTGCCGGGCATTCTCGTGCTGGCATGGATCAATGGGCTCATGGTCATCGGCCGGTTCTATGCTGGAAAGCTGGTAGAGAGGATCTCACCCGTCACGTTGCTGATATTTGCGGCAGGTCTCTCGGGAGTTGGGCTTGTCCTCCTGAGCGTGGCGAACTCTCCTATGCCAACGTTTCTTGCAGCCACCGTCTTCGCCTTAGGTGTGTGTTATTTCTGGCCTACGATGCTCGGGGTGACCTCTGAAAGATTTCCTGCAGGCGGGGCATTACTCATGGCCATCATGGGAGCGGCAGGGAACGTGTCGGTAGCGATAAGCCTGCCTGTCATGGGCAAGATTTACGATACGAATGGACCGCACATGGCGTTGCGCTCTGTGTCGCTCTTGCCGGTTGTTCTAATCGCGATCTTTCTTGGAGTCTGGGCGCGCGATCGGGCGGCCGGTGGGTACAGGGTTACCAGCTTAGGCGCCGAGCACGAACCATGAGTCTTGCTCGTTGGTGTATTCGAATGGAGGCGGACAATGAGACCGGCCAGAATCTCGCGAATGAACATCCTTGGAGGCTGGACCACCGGGCTTCCTCTTATCCTTATCCTTGGAGTCATCGGCACGTCAGGGTTGAAGGGGGCCGATCACCTGCGCTCCGAACCTGGCTTCCGAAGTCTGTTCAACGGCAACGATCTGAGCGGATGGCACAAAAACCCGGTCAAGATCGTTCATGGCACGGGAGGGCACTGGATCGTAGAGGATGGGGCTATCACCGGTGAACAGGACCCACCGGGGAGCGGCAACGGAGGCATCCTGCTATCCGATGAGACGTTCGGTGATTCTGAAGTCGCGTTTGATACGAAACCCGACTGGGGTATAGACTCCGGCTTCTTCCTTCGCAGTAACGAGAAGGGCGAATGCTACCAGATCATGATCGATTACTACGACGGCGGAAATGTGGGTGAGATCTATCGGGAAGGTCTCGATGGGTGGAGCAACCAGACCCTTCAGATTTTTGGTGTCTTTCAGGACCAAGAGAAGAAGATTCTTAGCGGGACAAGAGCGCAACAAGCCAAGAAAGATGAGTACGGAGCCGGCGGAAAAGCCCGGATCGCTCTGGCAAATTGGTCAAAAGTGTGGAAGGTGAACGACTGGAACACGATCCGAGCGCGGGTTGAAGGAGAACCTCCCACGATCACAACTTATGTCAATAATCGTTTGATTAGCAGATTCGTCAGCGACAAGAGTTTCGAAGCTCTTGGAAGCAAGGGGCGGCTGGGGCTCCAGGTCCACGGCGGAAAGACTTGGCCGAAAGGAGCAAAGGTTCGGTTCCGCAACATTCAGGTGAAGCAATTGTCGAGACCCTAGCCTGACGGAGGAACCCATGCCCAACTGGCCACTCTGTCTGAATACCAGCACCATCGAGCCGGCAAGCCTGCTCGACAAGATCTCAATCGCCGCTGAGGCCGGATACGCAGCCATTGAACTCTGGAACGATGACCTTACACGTTTTGAGGAGCAAGGTGGAAGCCTGAGAGATCTGAAGCTACGACTGCAAGACAACGGCTTGAGGGTTCCGAGCGTCATCGCTTTGTCCGATTGGATGCAGAGCGAAGGGGCGCATCACCAACGTGCTCTTGCCGAGGCGAGGCGTCGAATGGAGCAAGCGGCCGCCCTTGGTGCAACCTCAATTGTCGCGTCACCCGACCCTGATGTCCCCAATCTCGATATCGGACGCGCCGCCGCGCGCTATAGAGACTTGTTGGAGTTAGGCGACTCGGTTGGGGTGAATCCAGCAATGGAGTTCCTGGGATTCTATCGCAATGCTTATCAGCTGGAACAGGCCGTGGCGATCGCGCGACAAGCGGATCATCTTGAGGCCTCCATTGTTCTCGATCCTTTTCACCTTTACCGCGGCGGGTCTGGATTTGGCGGGCTGAAACAGCTAAGGGAGGTCAAGATTTCCATTTGTCATATTAATGATTCGCCCGCTATACCCCCTCAATTTGAGCAGTGTGATGCGGACCGCGTCTATCCGGGCGATGGCGTTTTGCCGCTAACTCAGATGCTGCGGGATCTGGCCTCCATTCATTATCAAGGCTGTCTTTCAGTGGAGCTTTTTAACCCTGCTTACTGGCAACGGGATTTGAGGGACGTTGCCAGGTTGGCAAGGGAAAGGACGGAATCGATTGTCCAAGAAGCCGCAAGAACGCAGTAGCGTACTGATCACCGGTGCAGCCAGCGGGATCGGCAAGGCGACGGCGCTGCGGTTCATCCAGCAAGGCTGGCGAGTGTTGGCCGTAGACCGAACCCCCTCCTCCCTTCGGCGCCTTTCCCTGCAGCTCAAGAGCGAACGCTTCGTGCCGGTCTGCTTCGATCTCTGCAATGTCAAGGCCATCGATTCTTTAGTGCAAACCCTGGGTCGGAAGCATGGTCCTTTGAGAGTTCTGGTCAACTGTGCGGCCATGTGGAACCATCGCTCTTTTCTGCAGATCACCTGCGAGCAGTGGGAAACGGTCTTTCGGGTCAATGTGACGGCAATCTTTCGTCTTTCGCAGCAGGTTGCCAAACACTGGATGAGACTGGGTGGTCGCATTATTCATGTCGCATCCACCAACGCTTTGGCCAGCGAGGCGGGCTGGTCGTCCTACGATGCTTCGAAAGGGGCGGTGCTTGCGTTGACGCGGAGCATGGCCATCGAACTCGCTGCCCGCAAGATCCTCGTAAATGCGGTCTGTCCTGGGATTATCAACACCCCAGCCAACACTGAACTGGTGCGCAATGCCAAGGCCCTTGCCGCCGCCATAGCCAAGATTCCGTTGAATCGCCTGGGACGCGCAGAGGAGGTGGCCGGAGTAATCTGGTTTTTGGCATCAACCGATGCAAGCTTTGTGACTGGGCAGATGTTCGTTGTAGATGGAGGGCAGCTCGCCAGTAAAGAGCATGCCTCTTTGTTGAAGCAGGCTTAATCAAAATGAGAGGACACAGCGCGTTGCTCGAAGCTGTCAGACAGCTGAGCGGTAAATTCGAGCAGGTGATCCCATGTTGACTAGGGCGGGCTGTGACCAACGGGTGGGCGAACTTCTCGATCGCCTATCCGCTGACTGCCAGGCGATTGTCCTCACTCATCCTTGCCACGTCAACTACCTTTCAGGATTTCTGCCCAGCCTGGCAGTCCTGAACGAGCAGAAGCTGAGTTTTCTCGTGGTAGCCGCTGACGGGCAAACGACGCTGATCGCCGACAACTGGCAGGCGGGCGCTGCCCGTGCCTGCCAGGCCCATCAGACTCTGATTTACGAATGGTACGACGAGACGCGGCCGGCAAAGTCTTGTCGCCAACTGGCCGTGCGGACATTGCTCGAGCATTTGAGATCGGTGCACCCTCGGCTGAGAGGAGTTGGCGTCGAGACTAGCGCCCTTCCGTTTGAGGCCGCCGAAAACATCCGTCAATTATTTCGGAACGTCACCCTGAACGATATCTCGGAGCCTCTCACGGAAATGCGAAAATGCAAACATGAAGATGAAATTGAATCCATTCGGGAGGCGGTCCGAGCCTGCGAGGCTGGATTTTCCGCCGTTCAACAGGAACTAGGGCCCGGCATGACCGAGTTGGAAGCCTGCGCCTCCGCCAACGCCGCGGCCTTGAACTCAGCAGGCCTTCCGATTGTAGCTGGAGGTGACTTTATTTCTGGATTGGAACGCTGTGCCGCTGGATCCGGCTTGCCAACCTCGCGCGTGATGCAAGCGGGAGAGCTGTTGATTATGGATTTCTTCCTCTCGCTGAGAGGGTATCATGCCGATCTGTGCCGGACTCTCTCCGTAAGCGGCAGGCTAGTGCAGGAACAATCGAGACGCCTCGCGATCCTAGACAAAGCCAAAGCTGCCGCCGAAGAACAGCTTCGCCCTGGCGCAAAGGCTGCTCAGATCTACAAAGCACTGCCGGATGTGGTTGCCGGAGAGGGTCTTGCAGGACAATTCTGGGGCCATGCCGGCCATGGGATTGGGCTGGATCATCCTGAGTCGCCGTTCATCGTCGCTGAAAGTGAGGAAGAACTGGAATACGGTAACGTCGTTACACTCGAACCGGGCCTTTATCTTGAAGGCTGGGGAGGAATGAGAATCGAAGACGATTATCTGATCACAACGACCGGCTATGAGCGGCTTTCGAGTCTGGATAGTAAGGGCTGAAATCAAGGCCTGGCGCCTGGCTAAAGAGAGCCACTTCCGGCAACTCAATTGACATACCCGGGAAAATGAGCGGGAGAAGCGCGTGAGACGGAGAGAATTCCTTGTCTAACGGGGCGGCCTGAGTCAATTGGAAGAAGCATGAAACGGTGCCACTGCACTTTGCCAAGCCAGTGGAATTCTTCCGCGAGCTTGAGAAAGAAAGAGCTCAAAGGGGGCACTCACGAAAATTGTGGACGTTGAAGCCGTTCCTGTGACGGTCCCGATGGGAAGCACCGCCGCGATGGAGCATGGGCATTGAGACCGGAACGACTCGAGCCAAGTCCCGACGTCGCCGTTCGGAAGCCCGAGCCGGGAATTTATCGGGACGTGATTCTGGATGTGAGAGACCAGGCGGTTAGGAGAGGCGAGACACCTCGTCCAAAGAAACTTCCGGAGATTCCGCGAGGACGGCTCAACCTCTCGATCTACTTGCCCTTCGCCAG
>JBFMEW010000074.1:0-11813 GCA_040753175.1 Acidobacteriota bacterium
GGAATGGCTCGGGCTACCCGACAGGCCTGCAGGGAACACAGATCCCGCTGGAAGCCCGCTTGATTGCGGTCATCGATTCCTTCCACGCCATTGTCAGCGAGCGGCCCTACAAGAAAGCCATGCCGGTCAGCTATGCGCTGGATCAATTGCGCCTGCAGGCGGGAACCAATTTCGACCCAGACCTGATTGAGATCTTCTGCTCCATCATCGACGGCGACGGGAACATCCTCCCCTCGGCCGGCGAATCAGAGCCGGTTACAGCCATGGGACACGCGGCATCCCAAGGGCTGTTGTTTCCTGAGCGGCCTCTGGTGAGTCAATAAGCTGTCGCGGCACAAACGGGCGTGCGAGTGACCGATAACGTGCCTCACGCGCGGAGCTCTTTGTCTGCAGATGCGACAGACGGGCTTCGGGAAAGGCTGGCCAATGGGGACTGCTGAAAGAAAACCAAGGATTTTGTTGATAGACGATGACCCGGACCTTCTCAAGATGCTGGAGATGGGGCTCGGCCCGGACTATGAAGTGGTCACCACCAGTCACCCGCGGCAGGGGCTGGAAGTGTTTGCGCAGGGTGACTTCGATCTGGTCATCACCGACGTTGTCATGCCGGAGCTTTCCGGCTTCGAAGTCATGCGTAAGGTCAAGGAAGCCAGCGAGCTCACCGAAGTCATCCTGCTGACCGGCAAGGAGCCGCACCGGATCAAGATGGCCGTGAATGCCCTTCAGGATGGAGCCCATGACTATCTGATGAAGCCCGTCAGACTTCGCGACTTGAAGGCCACCGTCCGAAAGGCCTTGGAAAAGCAGCGGCTTCGGATGGAAGACAAGCGGGCGCTGCATGAGTTGATTCGGATGGCTCATACAGACTACCTGACCGGGCTCAGTAATCGAAATCACTTCTGTTCGCAGTTAAAACTGGAGTTCGAGCGAAGCAAACGACACGGCCGAAGTTTGGGCTGCGTGGTCTTTGACGTCGACAAATACAAGCGAGTTAATGACGAATACGGCCATGGGTGCGGCGACTGGGTGCTCCAGCGGCTGGCCGCCGTGATCAAAAGGAACTGCCGAATTACCGACCTGAAATGCCGCTATGGAGGGGATGAGTTCATCCTGATCCTGCCTGAGACAGGTCAATCGGGCACCGTTGCCCTGGCGGAAAAACTGCGATGTCTGATCGAAGATCAAGTGTTTGACTTTCTCGACCGGCCGCTCAGAATCACCATCAGCTTGGGTGCGGCCGTCTACGCCGATGCCAATCTCCGTTCTCCTGAGGAGCTGGTCCATCGCGCCGACACCGCCTTGCTGGCGGCCAAACGTGAGGGCGGGAATCGGATTCGCTTCTTCGACGACCAGTGTCCATTGCACCCTTTTCCCGTCCGGAGTTTTGAAGTGACCGAATCCAGCCCGGCAGCGTATCGCATTCCGAACGAGTTCGACACGCTGGGCCGATAGATCCCTCTCACCGCGGCAACACGATCATTTCTGCAACGTTAGTCCTGCGGACTCCGTCGTGGTTCACGTCACGCCAAACGACCTTCGGCTGAGGTCCTCACCGTTTTCCAACCCGTAGGTTTGAATTTCATCATGAGGACAGGACGCTGCACCGCCGTCGGTCGGTTGTGCTTCCCGGGCTCTCCCTCTTAACCCTCCCAACAGAGACAGGCACCGCACCTTTTCTGATGAAGGAGAGGGGCGGACGGTGGAATAATATCTCCCCAGGACACGACCTATTTCTTCGAGGAGGTTCACGATGGCAAAGTTCAAGCAGCTCACCGTTTGGTTGGAAAATAAGCCTGGCACGCTGGCGGCGATGGCCGAGGCGCTGGGCAGGGCGAAAGTCAACATCCTGGCTTACATGGCGGACGAAGCCGAGGGGCAAAGCCGTGTGAGGCTGGTTGCCAGCAAGCCAGGCAAAGCGGGCAAGGCTCTGGCGGGCCTCAATCTGCGATTCTCCGAAGAGGAAGTGGTGGGCGTTGTCCTGGCCAACAAACCGGGCACACTGGCTGAGGCGGCCGGCAAGCTGGGGCTCGCAGGCATCAACATCAACCACGGCTACTGCGGCTCGGAGGAAGGGTCGAAGAAGCAGCTGGTGATCTTCGGCGTCAGCGATCTGCAGCGAGCGTCGAAAGCGCTGAAGTAGCTTCCTCCTTCAATCCTCCGCTCCCGCTGAGGAAAGGAGCCGTCATGCACTTTCAGAACTTTTCGTTCGGTCTGATTGAGATCGATGGCATGACCTACGAGCATGACGTCATTATCGATCGCGGCCAGATTCGCAAGCGGAAGAAGAAGGCCTCCAAGAAGTTTCGCGACGGCTTCGGGCATACGCCGCTTTCGGCGAATGAGGACATCCCCTGGGAATGCCGTCGCCTGGTCATCGGTACGGGAGCTTACGGGGCCTTGCCGGTGATGGAAGAAGTCAGGCGCGAGGCGGAGCGTCGCAAGGTCGAATTGCTGGTTCTACCGACGGCCCAAGCCATTGAAGCCTGGGATGGAAATCCCAAAGACACGAACGCGATCCTGCATGTGACCTGCTGACCGTATCCTCCAGTGACTTCCGTGGTTTGGCCGGGACCTTCGTTCCAGATCGGTGGTACCGGCCTCGGGACGAACGAGCCGATGGCTCGTCGCTGTGGTTGAAAGGAGGAACCCTCATGTTTGAAATACTCTTAACCACTTTGGCAGCCCTTGCGGTTGTACCCGTGGTTCTGCTGGCGCAGGCGACGCCGACCGCGGCGTTTACCCTCACGTCCCCGGCGTTTAAAGACGGGCAGGCTATCCCCAAACGCCACGCCAACAAGGGCGTTTCCGGCGCGTTAAATCTGTCGCCGGCACTCGCATGGGCCAACGTGCCTGCCAGCACCAAGTCACTGGCCCTGGCCTGCGTCGACCGCCATCCCATCGCCAACAACTGGGTGCACTGGCTGGTCATCAACATTCCAGCCGGCGAGAACCTGCTCCCCGAAGGAGTGTCCGGAACGGTCAAGGTTCCAGACGGGATTGAGGAGCTGAACAACACCTTCGGCACCAAAGGTTGGGGAGGTCCTCAACCCCCTCCTGGTTCCGGCAGCCACTCCTACGAGTTTCAGCTTTATGCCCTAAGCGTTGAACGCCTCAGTCTTCCCCCCAAGGCGAGCTTGGCGACATTCAATGCCGCGGTTGAAGGCAAGGTGCTGGCCACCGCGCGACTGGTGGGAACGCACGAACGATAGGCGCGTTCCACAGTTCTCCGCCAACTGAACACCGGCGGGGCCTTCCGCAGGAAAACCGGCTAGGAAGAGAGACCGAAGCGGGTGGTGGTGTCAGGAGCTTCAAAGCCGGATGAGCTCAAACGCCATTCCCTATCGGATCGGACTGCATGGGTCAATTAGAGCTGTGGTCCGGGCGAGACCAGTCACAGTGCCAAAGAGAGGTTGGCCACCCCCAAATTCAGCACCGGCTCCGCCTCCCTGCGTCACCCGTTATGCTGTAACCCGGCGTTGTGAGCGCTCAAGACACAAGCTGATCGAACAATGGCACGGTCTCCCGCTCGACCTCCGAGGAGGCGGGAAGCAGGTTCTCCGGTGGGCGTTCAAGACTCGGCCAGGTTTGACCTTTACCCTCAGCAAGCGCGAAGTCAAGGTGCGCTTGGGAAACAGCCATCCGCTGAGCCGTCCTGGAACCGGCGCGTCACCAGAGGAATTGACCTCCAGGTCGAGGGTGTGGGTCCCAGGGCTAAGCGACGTTGAGAACCAGTACCACAAGCCGTGGCGTGGAGGCGGAGGTGGATGAGCTTGTGCAAGCCCTCGCTGGACCAGGCTTGCCTGGCTTGTTCCTGCAGGTTATAGAAGGAAATGGTAGCCCTGGAGGGAGTCGAACCCCCGACCAACGGTTTAGGAAACCGCTGCTCTATCCTTCTGAGCTACAGGGCCACAGCGTCTTAGCGAAGGCCAGTACTCACTGGCGTCAGTTTTGGCGTCACTCCGGCACCCCAAAACCACCAGCGAGTTGACTTATTGTCGAGATGTTGCCAATAAGGTGAGCGTCCTGCTCGATCCCGTCCGTGCCGCGATATCCTGCTCACCTGCTCGCGGTGCAGGGATCGATTCGCTTCATCGCCCGTCGGCACATTCACAGCCGAAAGTCAGCCGAGTGACGGTCTTCTCTCCCGCTCTAGATCAGGTACTGATTCGAACCAGGAATTTCTTAAGCCCGGCAATCGCCCGCCGGGCTTTGGACCACACAAGCCGAAGGGATTATGGGGCATGCACGGAAGAGATTGCAAGATTTGAATGACTTTAGCAGTCGAGCCGACCGTGAACAGCGCTCCTCGAGCTCCAAATGAGCCGTAACGCAGGACGGAACTCCTCCCTCTCGGCCTGCGAGTTTTCCTAACAAGACCTTCCACAGCTCCACGTTCAGGCCAAGTGTTTCCGACATGACCTGCTCGATTGTCAGCCTGGCCGGCTACCGCTCTCCTCGCGAGCCGACCAAAACCGCGAATGGACGCGAATCCACGCGAATAGAAAAACTCCTGAACGCGAGCCTCTTTCACGAGCGAAAGTCTTAACCGCCAAGGGCGCTAAGAACGCCAAGGGGAGATTCTTGTTGCAATTGTCTTGGGGGAATTGATGTTGGATTGGCTCAGCTTCGACCACATCTCAACCAAGGGATGGGTTCTGCTTCACTCACTGTTCGCGCCCGACTAACGGTTGGAGTGGGAGCGCCGCGAAGGCGTGAAGATTCGTCCGCTTCTCAAACGGCCTGGTGGAGCGGGCGCTCCGTCGCCCGCTTCTCGAGTGCGCGACGGAGGACAGCGGTCCCACGCGCCCGTTCCACCCGGGCCGCCAAAAGTCCCCTCCTGAGATTGCGGGAAGTTCGTTGCTGTTACGGGTGGATCTGTGGGTCTCAAAAGTCCCCTCCTGGGATCAGGAGGGGCAGTGGCGCGCAGCGCCACGGGGTGGTTGACCAGTCCAGCTAATTGGCACTCCATCTTTCCTCACGAGCCGACCAAAACCGCGAATCGACGCCAATCCATGCGAATGAAGTAATCCTGAGCGTGAGCCTCTCCCACAAGCAAAAGTCTTAACCGCCAAGGGCGCCAAGAACGCCAAGGACGAATTGTTGTTGTGGTGCCTTTGTTTCGATCACGCCTCAACCTCAGCTCGGGTTCGGCTTCACTCATTCCTACCCCCAACGGCTTGAACAGGAAGCGTCTGCCAAGGCGTGACGATTCGTACGCTTCTCGAACGGCCTGGTGGTGCGGGCGCTCCAGCGCACGCTTCTTGAACATGCGACGGAAGACAGCGACTTCCCGCCGGCGTAGCCGACCACAGCGATCGCAGCCGCTCCTGGCTTCCCGCAGCGGGGCAAGCCGGGGGATCACACTAATGCCGGCCGCGCGCAGGGAGGCCAGAACCACTTCTCTGCCGGAACTCTACACCGGCGTCCCGAGCACGGCGCACTCCGCTGCTTTCCATGCAGTATCGATATACCCCAGACGTAGCAGCCGAGCTGCTGTGGCAATCACCACTTCACCGAGCCGACGAAGACCGCTGCGGTCTGCCAATGCGCTCCAAAGCTGCGAATCCAGAACGCAGCACCTAAAAAGAAGCAGGCAGATCATTCCGAATCGAACGGTCTGGCCCGTTACTTCCCTCACAGCTTCATCGACTGAGGAATCGCAGACATCGCACCATGCGCGATGTCTGCGCCACCCGCCGGGCCAGGTGTTCATTGCTTGGAGGGCCATGCAAGATAAACTGCTGTTACTAGTACTCCAGCTACGATTGGAGCAAGAAATAACTGCGTGAAGCCTCCACCCAGAGGGATTTGCCACCAGATGAGGGTAAGTGTGGGCACGAGGAGTGCACCTAGCGCCGTTCCGATGATGGCGTTAACTGGAGCGGTACGACGACCCAATCGGAGATTCCGCCACACAAGGTACGTCACTACAAGGGTAACTGGACCCGTGAAGAACAGCAGAACCAGCAGGAAGTCGCCAGTCATGAATGCTCTTATGTACTCCCCCATTTGGCCCCGTCCTCACACTTCCTCACACAGGTCGAAGTTATCTACTGAAGGCGCATGGCCTTGAGAGCCATTTCCCCTGGTGCGTGGAGAATCGATTGCGGCAATTAATCATCCGAGTCATCCAGATTACTCGTTCGTGGCTTCTTCTTCGGCTTATCCTTAGGGAATTTGAGCTTGACTTCCACCTGCTCTGTGGGCTTTCTTCCAGAATACGCGGCGTCGGCTCGTTGCAAAATCAGGAGCTGAAAGAGGTTCGGAATAACAAAGTTGCGAGGTCCACCACCAATGCCAGCTGCCTCAAGGCCTGCCATGCACAAGCCAATACAGTCCCTGATTCCTAGGACGTAAAGGCCGGAAGTTTCCCTGCTTCTACGCTCCAAGTCGTCGAAAAACGCATTAAGCGCTGCTGTCTCAAGGTCGCTCGTTTTGAAATAGGCCAACGACACCGTCTCCAGCGGGACTTTCTGGAGGGAAGCAATCTCCTGTGCAAGGGCCTCAAGCGAGGCTTCGGTCGGTAAGCCATTCTGAGCAAACTGAATCTTTGTCCCCAGCTCCTGCAGGGTCAGCTTTTCGGGGTTGACAGCCCGGTGAGGAGTCTTCGGTCTAAAGTCACCGTATCGCGCATAGCCATTGCGATCGACCGAGACTAAGGCTGCGTGTCCAAGACCAGATGCCTCCTGACTGAAGTTCACCGCAACAGCGTCGCGTCCATCCGGATCAACGAACTGAAGCGGGTTGTTTACGGCATAGTTGTAAAGATTCCATCGCTGCGGGCTGATAACCCGTAGCAAGTCGGCTTGGATCGGATCGACTGAAGTGAACCTTCCCTGCGCTCCACTGAAGTATCTGGCGCCGAAGTAATCGAGGAGGGATTCGGAGTCACGTTCTTTCGCGGTGAACTTGTGGCGGAGGTCGATGGCACCGTAGCCGGCAATGGCTGAGCGCCCGCCGTAGCTGGTCCCAATCTCCTCGCCAAACGGCAAATAATCGTGCCGGCCTCGCACCGTCCCGTCCGCGTTGGTCACCAGCCGCGTGCTCCCCAGATGATCCGCCATCACATAGCTCGTCCCGCCCGGTCCTGCCGCCGCCTGCGACGAGTACTCCGCCGCCAGCTGCCCTTGGCCGTTGGACACAAAGACCGTCGTCACTCCATTCTGGACTCGCCGGACCCTTCTGCCCTCTCCGTCGTAATCGTAACTGGCATTGACGGTCACGCTGCCACCATTGTAACTGACCGGACGATTCTCGGCGTCATAAGCAAAACTACGCCCTGTCAGGTCGGTCGTCAAGTTCCCCGATGCATCGTAGCCCGTGCCGCTCAGCCGGTTGTCGGCTGGGTTGAAAGCGATGTAGCACAGACCTGCGCTGTTTGCAGGTCTGCGGCTTTGGATGTGGCGGGTGCAAAACCTGCTGCACCTTTCAGGACCGGCTTTCGCGGCCCGGCCCCAGATCGCTCTGGCGGGTGATCCTTCTGGATGCGATCGTCTGCAATGGCCTGGGCTCGATTCAGCATCATCCTCGGATCTCGTTACTCTCCACTGCCGCGGACCCGCAGAGAGCTTGGGATCCGCGCTACAACTGGCTTCGTCTCGAAGTCTGTCCTGCGATCCGCCACTAGTCGGACGGACGATAAACAACCGTGGCCCCGGTCGTCTCACAGGCTCCTGGGTTGCTGACACTCAGGTCCAAAGCCGCAACTTGATTGGTGCTTGCCGTTCTCGGAACGGATATGAGTGACCGACACGGCGTATCCCCCGGTTGTCCTAGCGGACTTAACTCAAAGATGGTTTGAGAGTTTAGCCGTTGCGAACCCACGCCATCAGGCTAGCGGCCGCGAGGCGGTTTGCGGCAGCCTTGAAAGGAAGTGGTTCTCGACTTGTGCTTCAACTGCCTCGAGCGGAAAACAACCCTCTGCCCGCGAGGGTCTTTTGGCGTCGTGAAAAACAGCAAAGCGGTGGTTTCAGCATCAGCCTCAGAACGAACTTCCTGCTGGGCAGCGCCTACAAGTCTGCGAAACTCTGTCCGCATTCAATAACCGGCTGTCACCAGCGCCGACTAGTGGGTAACCAGTATGGCCGCGGCTTGTCAATTACTATTCCCATCACCAGATCTGAGGCGCCGCGGGTTCTTTAGCTCGGGCTTAAACACAGCAGGGTAGTCTCCATATGAGAACTCCTGATATCTTCCGACATCTGGATTCCAATTGATCTCGATGGCGGTGCCTTGCGGCTCTCCGTCTGGCCCTAGATCTGTAAGATAGATCGTAAAGGCAGGTTGCTCGTCGCCTCGCCGATCATTCAGGGTCAAACGATATCCATAAAACCCCGATGATTCATCAATGTAGTCGAGCCCAATGTATCCCTCTTTGTTCTTAATCTGTTCAGCCGCGTCCAAGACGACGTTCCACTCTGAACCCTCGCGACGGAGAATAATTGCTCGAGAGATTAGGATGTCCTTTCCCGAGCCAGGATCAGCAGTGAGCTTTGCGATCGCAAGAGCCTCAATTTTTCCGTTCTTACTAATGTCTCCATAACGCAATATCTCAGCCTTGGGCCCAAGCAGTCGCCTTGCCGCTTTCAAACAGTCTTCCGGAAGCTGTTGCCTCTGCCCACCAGACAGCTGATTTGATTCGTTAGCCGATGCACAACCACAGCAATGCAAGCAGATGACTAAAAACAAGTAGCATCGTAGACACCATATTCGAGGCTGCATGAGTTTCTCCCAAGCTAATCTGCATCGCTAGAATCCAAATCCGCGTGATTCCGAGGTATCAACTTGGGCTTCGGCCTTTTCCGTCTTGGCAGCGGTTTTGGTTCTGTTTCTTGATTCGGTTTTCTGGGATCGGAGACGTAGGACGGGAAATATTGATGGAAAAAGAGCTGAACTCTATTGAAAAAGGCATGGGGTTGGACGGCAGGTTGTGGTGGTGGCTGTGACTGGTAACTCGGTCTGCCGAAACCTGCAACCGATTGCTGACCGTACTTCCCAGTCCTTATTGAGAAGGAGTCTCTTCTGACGATTTTGTTCTTGCCAGGCGCGTGTACAAAGTAGATTCGCCCATCGCTTACATCAACGACGATGCCCACATGTTCGATTCTTCCTTGAGCGTTCTGAAAAAAGACCTCGTCCCCGGCCTCTGCTTTGCCGATGTGGCCTCAATCGATTGTCAAAGAACAACCGTTCAAAATACCTCTGGCTCTTCAATAGGAGAGATGAGGAATCGCAGACATCATACTGCAATGTCTGCGCCACCCGGCGTACCCAAATCGCTGAACCTTCAACGCCGGTGCCAACCTGGATGAGTTGGGCGGACTGGGCCGACCGGCTACCCGTTCTGCGGACGACCGTCACCGTCCCACCAGCGCAGTACTTGGACGGGTCGTTGCGGAGCACAATCTCAATCTCTCCGGCACCGTCCTTCGTCCGCTTGGGCCGCGTGACCCGCATCTCGACTGAGAGCCCGATTATCGAGGCGTGCCGGACTGACAGGTAATACCGACCAGGTCGAATCTGGGCCAGAGAGAACCTGCCATCCTGCTTCGTAACGACGGCGGCAAGGGGCGGCTTCTTGTAACCGTACGGCGCTACTTCAACCGTTGCGTCAGGGAGCGCCTGTCTGTTCCCTCCGACCTCGAAATATACCCCCCCTCCACGCCGCCCACGGCTATCGGGTCTGGTATGCATATGTCCTCCCCGAAGAGCAGTGGCACCAAAAGGCTAAGGCCCAGCAGAACTGCGGTGGTCCTGACACTTCTCATGGGATCCTCCCCGGATATGCCTTCTGGTAGCTCCAGCGCTCGTAGCGCTTCTTGTACTCGTCGTCGATCTGCTCCTCGATGATCTCGCCGGTGGGGTCCGTGAACCGCAGGGGATTGTTGCGGGCATACACGTAGAGATTCCAGTTTTTCGGGTCGTTAAGCTTGTGCGGTCCAGATATGACCGGGTCGGTCGATGTGAACCGGCCTTGTGCTGAACTGAAGTATCGGGCTTCAAAGTAGTCGAGGTTGGATTCAGTGTCTCGTTCTTTTGCGGTTAAGAACGTGTAGGAAGAATTTCCAACCAGAAACCGAGTCTCTTAGCCGGGCAGCTTCACGTTCGAACGCACCTTGAAACGCACTGCGGTTAGAAGCTGGCGCGTTCGCTGTCCGAGGTACTGCCAGTACGCATCATTGATTGCTTGGTTTTCCAGGAATACCGGGAGAACTTCGACTGTCAACAAGTCCTCAACTTTACCGTCAGGCGACTCGGCCATGCGCTCCAAAAAAGCACCGACTCTCTGCTTTTCATCCGTAGATAGGTCCGCATATTGTCGAACGTAGCGGTTAAAAATATCTCCAAACAAAACATACGGACCTAGCCGTCCTTCGGTATACCCATATATGTCACGACACGCTTCGTCTGTCAGGAAAGGGAATGACTCGAGAACCGCGGCGTTTAAGTTCTTGTATGAAAGCTCCTGATCGGCCATTTATCTCCCCAAGACGTTTTTGAGGTCACGGATGACTGCCTTCGCAACTGCCAAATCGACCGGGGACAGATTGCCTTTCGCAATGATGTTCTCGATGTTTCTAATCCGTTCGGCGGCTTTTATGAAATGCCCAGCATCACTCAGCCACTCGCCGGTTCTAAGGTTATCGAGAATCTTGCCCGCTGTGCCCCATGGCAGAAGATCCTGCGGCCTGTATATTTGCCTAAGCGCCCTTTGTAGATCAGGGTTGGTTACTTTAGTTGCAGCGTATTGCAGTGCTGTCCGAGCGCCTGAAACGGCCAACGGCGCAGCTTCGACCACCATCGCCCCACCAACGAAGGCCAATGTCGCAGCGGCCAGTGTCTCAACGACGGGAGCAGTCTGGTTAACGAGGAATTGTGCTCCGGCAATGTCGCCTCTTTGTCGATCGCCATCAAACCAGTTCGCAGTGCCGATTTGGTTGCCCGTCTCGTCATAGAGGCTTCCGCCCTTGATGTACCAGCCTTGTGATCTGGCGTACTTTTCAAACTCCTTATCGTTTGTGACGGTACCGCAATTGAATCTTTTACCGTTTGAATCGACCTCACAAACTGTGTAATCCAATCCGTCCGGATCGATAAACGTGAGCGGATTATTCCTGACGTAGGAATATCCGTTCCAACTCTGTGGATCATCCATGTGAATCAAACCGCTAATATTTCCGGGATCGACACTCGTGAATCTCCCCTGGGCGGGTGAGTGGTGTCTGGCAATGAAATAATCGAGATAGGACTCGGTATCTCGTTCTTTCGCGGTGAACTTCTGGCGGAGGTCGATGGCACCGTAGCCGGCAATGGCTGAGCGGCCGCCGTAGCTGGTCCCAATCTCCTCGCCAAACGGCAAATAATCGTGCCGGCCTCGCACCGTCCCGTCCGCCTTGGTCAGCAGCCGCGTGCTCCCCAAATGATCCCCCATCACATAGCTCGTCCCGCCCGGTCCTCCGGCCGCCTGCGTGGAGTACTCCGCCGCCAGTTGCCCTTGGGCGTTGGACACAAAGACCGTCGTCACTCCATTCTGGATTCGCCGGACCCTTCTGCCCTCTCCGTCGTAATCGTAGCTGGCATTGACGGTCACGCTGCCACCGTTGTAACTGACCTGACGATTCTCGGCCTCATAAGCAAAACTACGCCCTGTCAGGTCGGTCGTCAAGTTCCCCGATGCATCGTAGCTCGTGCCGCTCAGCCGGTTGTCGGCCGCATTGAAAGCGATGTAGCGCAAACCTGCGCTGTTTGCAGGTCTGCGGCTATGGATGTGGCGGTGCAACGTTTGCGTCGCGGCCCCGGCCACAGATCGCTCT
>JBFMEW010000075.1:0-11626 GCA_040753175.1 Acidobacteriota bacterium
TGTCACTGGAGCTTATAGCACACCAAATGGAGCAAAGCAGTGGCATCCGCCCCGCTTTGCTCTTTCTTTTTGGCCACTAACACCTCAAAATCGTTGCTCAACTACTTTTGGGACAGGCTCTAGCTAGTCAGAAAACGAGAGAAAGGGGGGATCATGGAGAACAGGAAATCGATTCTGACCTGCATTCTGTGCCTGATCTTGCTGGCCGGCCTGGCCGTCCGAGGCGAGGCCTTCTACATCGAGAAGGACAAGACCCTCGAGTTTTCGGCCAAGGTGCAGACCCGGGCCACGGTCCGGCTCCAGGAATCGGACACGGAGCAAAATGGCAAGGGTTACTCCTTCCCGGAAATCGATGTGGGAGACGTCGTTCAGCACCGCAACCTCGCCATCATCGAGGTCAACCATGATCTCAAGAACCTGGCCCAGACCCTGGATCTGCTCTATCCGCTCCGTGCCCTGGACATCGAGGCGACATACCATCTCCTGGGCCGCTTTCTGTACGAGGGCATCTATGATTACGGGCCGGAGGTTTTCCAGGACATCGAGGAAGCGGACCCGGACAACATCGACGAGTTCAAGCAGAGCTACGATCTCTGGGAAGCCTATGCGGACTTCCAGCGAGGGTCTCTCTTCGTGCGGATCGGCAGGCAGAACCTGGCCTGGGGCGAGACCGACATCTTCCGGCTCCTCGACTACATCAACCCTCTGGACAATACCTTCGGGGGGCCGTTCGAAGACCTGGACGACCGCAGGATCCCGCTCTGGATGATCCGGTCGAGCCACAATCTGGGCAACCTGGGCCCCCTCTCCTCGCTCACCCTTGAAGGTTTTCTGGTGCCGGGGCCCGTCGATGCCCACGTGGCGCCGTGGGCGCCACGCGGCACTCCCTATGCAGCGCCCTTGCCGTCCCTGTTCGCTCCCTCTCTGAGGATCATCACTCCGAAGCGGGAGTGGTCGGAGAGCCGCTGGGGCGTGCGCATGCAAAGCGTCGTGGCCGGCAGTCTCAACCTGGCGGTGGCTCATTACCAGACCTTCCTGGACATGCCGACCCTGAGGAGCAAGGTGATCGGAAGCCCGCCGGTTTTGGCTGACCTGAATGCCCTGCAGCTATGGGGGGAGTTCCCGGAGGTCCGGATCACCGGCGCGAGCATGAACTACTGGGAGTCCGTGACCGATACGGTCCTCCGGGGCGAGGTTGCGTGGTTCTGGAAGGAGCCGGTGTTTATCCCTGAAATCAACAACTCGACCCTGTTCGGCCCTCAGCTCGAGCTGCCGGATTTCATTCTCGACGCTCTGCCCGGGATCCTGGGTGTGGACATCCGCAATCTCGGCCTCAAAGGGCTGCCGCTGAACCCGCAGAGCGGCTCGATCCCCCGCAAGGACATCCTTCGGTACATGATCGGCCTGGACAAGTCGGTCTGGATCCGGCCCCTGAACAAGCTGAGCACCTTCTTCGTGTCGTGCCAGTACTTCGGCCAGTGGGTGCCCGACTACGACGGGCGGATGCGGCAGGCGGCGCTGGTCTACCCGAGCCTCAAGGACTACCCCAAGGTCGAGGAGTTCGAGCACACGTTCACACTGATGGTCAACACCACTTACCTGAGCGGGAAGCTGCAGCCTCTGGTCGCCGGCGCCTACGATCCCCGAGGGGCGATCCTCCTCTCCCCGAGCGTCAGCTATCTCTGGGAACCGTTCCGGTTCATGATCCAGTACAGCTCCATTCAGGGGCCCTTCACGAACTTCGGGCTCTTCCGCGACCGGGATCAGGTCGCCTTCATCTTCACATATCTGCTCAACTGACCGTGACCATCTTTCTCACAAGGAGACGTGGCAATGACCGACAAGCGTTACCCGAGAACCCTGGTCGCAACCGTGCTGCTCATCCTGGCCGCCGTCTCTCTCGCACGGGCCGGCGAAGAGGTGATCGATAAGAGCAACTGGAAGGAAGCCGAAGGGCTCATCCCGGCTTCGGCCCTGGAATGGGTCAAGAACGGCGAGTTCACGATGAAGCTCGGCGCCCTCGAGTTCGATCCTGCCAAGACCCAGACCCCCTGGGCTCTGGAGTCCATGAGCGAGAACGTGGGCCGGTTCGGCTTGAACGAAAAGAACGAGATCATCGAACCGGCTACGGGTAAGCAACCCAGGTTCATCAAAGGCTTCCCGTTCCCGGGTGCGGACGCCAGCGACCCGAAGGCCGCCATCAAGGTGATGTACAACGGCTACTACGCCAGAAACAACAACGGCCCGCTCCGGAACATCATGACCCTTCGGTTCGTGAACCGCGGCGGCCACGAGCGGGACATTATCGCCCGCTGGTTCTCCACGCCGCTGGACGGGTGGGGGCCGGCTGCCGGCATCGACAACCCGGACGATATCGAGACATACAGCCAGATCGTCATCGACGCGCCTTACGACATCGCGGGCACGGCCATGATGGACTGGCGGTACCGGAGTGCCAAGCAGAGCCTCCTGCTGGCCTACGTGCCTGCCATCCGGCGGGTGCGTCGGATGAGCCCCGCCAACCGCTCCGACGCAATGTTCGGGTCCGATTTCTCCCGGGACGATGGCGGCTACGTGGGATACGACGGAAAGATCGTGGATTTCGACTGGAAGCTGCTGGGGACCAGGCAAGTCCTGGCGGCTTTTCTCGCAGAAGATCCTCTGCGTTGTGTGAGGAACGCGCACGGAGAATGGATGCCGGACACGAAGGGCAGGAAGCTGGTCACGTATGTGTATGAAGATAGCCAATGGAAAAGCGCACCGTGGCATGTCGCAAGCGCCGTCTGGGTGAAGCGACCTGTTTGGGTCATCGAAGGCAAGTCCCTCGACCCCTACTATAACTACGGCAGGCAGGTCATCTACGTGGACAGAGAGGTGAACACCTCCTATTGGAAGGAGATCTACGATCGGGGAAACGTATATTGGAAAACCTATTGGAGTTCCTGGTATTACCTTCAGAGCGAAGACAAAGCAATGTCGTTCAACGTCATTGCCATCGCCTCTGTCCTGGATGAACGGAATCAGCATGCAACCCACATCGATGCTGTGGGAGAAGATTTCCACTTCTTCTGTGGTGCAAAAATTGACATGCAGCAATATTCCCTCGCCGGATTCCAGAAGCTCTGCAAGTAAGTAATGGTATTCGGATCCGGCGAAGGAGGCCAGTTCGTCAGAAGTATACGCCAGGAAAGGAGCCTGACTATGGAAAAAGCTTTAATGGCGTTGATCACAGGGTGTGGCAGCGGTATTGGTAGACATTTAACGACTGTTCTATCTCAAAAGGAATACTGCATCCTGGCAACTGACATCAATTCTGAATCGTTGGAACGAAGCGCAAAGGACCTCGCATGGAATTCGGAGAAGGTACAACTGAAGAAGCTCGATGTACGTAAAGCAGATGAATGGGAAGACGCTGTTGCTACCGTCGTACAAAAATGGGGAAGGCTAGATCTTTGTATGAACATTGCGGGTTTTGCGATACCTGGTTTCGTGGGTGAATTCCCCCTGGAACACATAGACCTGCATCTTGATATTAACACCAAAGGTGCGATCCTGGGCACCAGGTGCGCTGCTCAACAGATGATAAAGCAGAAGGCGGGCCACATTGTGAACATGTGCTCCCTGGCTGGGCTCGCTCCGGTTCCGGGAATCAGTCTTTATTGCGCATCGAAGTTTGCCTTGAGAGGGTTTTCCCTGGCCGCCTATTATGAGTTGAAACCGCTCGGAATCGATATTTCAATTGTTGAGCCAGATCTTGTCGATACTCCCAAGCTGCAGACTCAGCTTTTGTACGATGAGGAGGCGGCGGCAATTGGCTGTTCAGCGCGCAAGATAGTGAGGCTCGGAGAGATAGAAGAGGTATTTCTCAAGAAAGTTTTAAGGGACAGAGTATTGGAGATTGCCATTCCGCTGTCCAGGGGGTGGCTAGCCAGGTTTGCTGGTGACTTCCCAACACTGTGTGGAAAGATGCACGCGACAATGAAGAGGATGGGGATGAAGAACCTGGCAAGAGAAAAGGCTCGCAGGGGAGATTACGCTCAGGTGATGACGCCTGACAGGTGGATCTGCGAGCAGGAGGCGCAAGAGAAGGATCGAAGTTGAATGGGGAATGTGTCGCGCGTCGACGGGGTCAGGCGTACGGAGCTGATGAATGAACGCAAAGGAAGGAGGAGAGCGAGAGATGCATGATGAGCTGGCGATATCTCTTGTTGAGCTGAAGAGAGAGGCAGTGCTGACGCTAGTGAGGACAAGGGTCGAGGAGGGGGAAGATCCTCTGGGGATTTTGGAAGAATGCCGACGCGGAATGGCCCAGGTTGGAGACCGTTTCCAGTCCGGAGAATTCTTCCTGGCTGAAATGATGCTCGCCGCTGAGATCTTCAAAGGATTGGTGGCCATTCTGAATCCCTATATGGACAAGGTGCGAGCGCCAGAGCCGTTGGGCAAAGTGGTTCTGGCCACGCTGAAGGGTGACATCCATGACCTTGGGAAGAACATCGTAGCCACGCTGTTGCGAGCCCAAGGATTTGAGGTTCACGACCTGGGGGTGGACGTTTCGCCCAGAAGGGTGGTTGAAAAGGTAAAGGAAGTGAACCCGGGATTCGTAGGTTTCTCTGCGCTGATCACGTCTGCATTCGTTCCGATGAAGGAGGCTTCCGACCTGCTTGTGGAATCAGGCGTCAGAGGTCGGCTGAAGCTTATGGTTGGAGGGGGCGTCACCAGCGCCATGGTAAAGGACCACATCGGGGCCGACTTCCAAACCACCGATGCCATGGATGGGGTTGGGTATTGTCTGACCACGATAGGGGAGAGCGAAAAATGGAACAAGAGACGATGAGCTCTGAAGAGAGAGTGATGGCTGCGATCAGCCTAGAGAAACCGGATCGTGTTCCGATTGCCTTTTCCCTCGATACGGCACCGGCGGCTAGGCTCCTTGGCCTCAAGTCATGGGAAGTTGCTGCCCAGGGTTTCGATGCACAGCTCGATACAGTGCTCAGGGCATTCGATGAATTGGGAGGATGGGACGGCCTCACCCCGATCATTCCCCCTGATATCTACTCTCTGATCGGAATAAAGGCCAGATTCCCGAGTGAGGACTCACCGGAGAATCAGGTGCTCGAGGGAGAAGTCTGGGGCGCAGACGAGTATGAGCGACTCTTAGAGCTTGGGTATACAAGGTTCGTCAACGAGCACCTCGCCTTCCGAGTGTCGGAGATGACAACGCCTGAAGAAATTGCAGAGCTGGGAGAGAGATCGCTCGTGCTCTTGATGAGATTCATCAATGAAGTCAAAAAGCGTGGAGCCGTCCCATACGGAGCCCCGTTGAATGTGCATCCCTTCTTTTGGATGTCCTTGACCCGATCCATGGTGAGATTCACCGAGGATTTGTATTACAGGCCCGACTGCGTGGAGCGAGCGTTGAAGGCCATCGTCCCGCAATGGATCGAGTTGACCGTTGCATTGAGTAAGTTGATGGACAGCAAGATTGTCCATCTGGCCGAGGAGAGGGCCGGAAGTTTCTTCTATCCTCTGAGAGTGTTCGAGCGTTTCTGGTGGCCTTATACTCTGCAAATCGTGGACGCATTATGGAGCGAGGGAATCGTCACTCTCTTCCATCTCGACCAGTGCTGGGACAAGAACATTCCTTATTTCAAGCAGTTGCCGAAGAGATCAGCCATTGTCGATCTCGATGGGACAACGGACATCTTCGCGGCGAAGGAGGTCCTCAGAGGTCATCTGTGCATCGGTGGCGACGTTCACCCAACGTTGTTGTCCCTCGGAAAGCCAGAGGAGGTTGCGGCTTATTGCAGGAGGTTGATCGAGGAGGTCGGCGATCACGGTGGACTCATCCTGAACGTTGGATGTAGCGTCCCCTATCAGACCAAGCCGGAGAACCTCAGAGCCATGATCGAGACAGGTAAGACCTACGAGCTTTCCAGGAAGTGACTGAACTGGGGTTGGCTTGGGTCCACATCGTGGGCGCGGGACAGAGAGGCTTGCTCCAGGGATTACAGCTTATGCGGGCCTAGGTTTACGACTGTCGTATTGATATCGAGGATCATAGAGCGTTTCTTTCAGGTTCTTGTGGAGCGAGAGCCAGGGGAGACTGCTATTTTATGGCTGGACTGTTGCGCTAAAAGGTGGCATTGATTACGGGAACCGCGAGCGGAATTGGCAGGGCGTCTTCCGAGGAGCTGCTTTACCGTAGAAACCCCGGATGACGTGTGGGAAAAGGTGATTAACACCAATCTGAAGGGGACATGGCTGCTCATGAAGTACGAAATACCGGAAATGCTCAGGGCCGGTAGGGGCACGATCGTTAACATGGGGTCGGTGTGTTCCGCAGGGGCTCTTGCAGGCTTCACCGCTTCCGGGGCCAGTCGCTTTGGGGTAATCGGCTTGACCAAGAACGCGGCCATTGAATATGCACGCCGGGGGGGTGCGTATCAATGCAATCGGGCCTTGTGCTGTCACTACGCCGATCTTTCAGCGACTGACTGGAGGTGACCCGCAGACCATCAAGCAGTACCAAAAAGCCCATCCGGTTGGTCGGATGTGTGAGCCGGAGGATATTTCACAAGGTGGGCTGTGGCTTCTCTCTGACCGGTCTGCGAAGGTAGTTGGGCACTTGCTCATGGTCGACGGTGGTGTTACCGCGTCTCTATAAAGAGCCGGGCCCACGGCCATCGCGGCCCGACCAAAGCACAAGGAGGTCCGCATTGCGATTCAGCGGCAAGAGAGTCGTCGTAACGGGGGGCAGCTCCGGAATCGGCTTTGCAGTGGCGAAGGCGGTGATCGAGTTCGGTGGGAGAGTGATCATCGCGGCCAGGAATGAAGAGAAGTTGAAGAGGGCCGCAAGGAAACTCGGAGAGAATGCAATCTCTTATTCCCTGGATGTCACTCAAGAGTGCGAGGTGAAGGCTTTCTTTGGCAGTCTTGAGAAATTCGATCACTTGGTGACTTGCGCTGCAGGCATGGCCATTGGGCCCTTCCTCGAAATGGATGTTGCCCCCGTTCGAGAGTACTTCGAGACCAAGTTCTGGGGACAGTTCTACGCAGCGAAACATGGCGCCAAGAAACTCAATGCTGGTGGTTCAGTCATCCTGTTTGCCGGAGTGGCCAGCAGGAAAGGCTCGCCTGGCCTTACAGCGTCCGCCGCCATCAACGGAGCGGTTGAGGGACTGGCGAAGACTTTGGCAGTGGAGCTGATGTCTCTGAGAATTCGCGTGAACGTGCTCTCACCCGGGTTGATCGATACGGAAGCCTTCGACCCCATGCCTGCGGAACAGAAGCAAGGACTATTCCAATCGGTTGCGGAGAAACTGCCCGTGCAGCGAGTGGGGAAGCCGGAAGATGTCGCAAAGGCAGTGATGTATCTGATGGAGAACGAATACGTGACAGGCTCAACTGCCGTGGTGGACGGAGGATATTGCGCCACCTAGCTCCGGCAGTGAGAAGAGAAACAACGAACGCTTTTGGATCCGGCTTGCTTCAGCCAGGAGTCTATACGCGAGTATGGATCTTGTCGCAGCGATACTGCGTCTGTTGAGAAACGCACAAGGAGGGGCCTGTGAAGAAGACAATGCCTGCCTACGTACTCCTCGAATCGGTCGTACGCAACAAGATCGTCACTGGTCAGCTCTTTCCGGGAGACCGGCTTCCCAATGAAGAGGTGCTCGCCAAGGAGTTTAACATGAGCCGCATTACAGTGCGAAAAGCACTGGCCAATCTGGAGAGCGACAAGCTCATCGTGAGAAGGCCTGCACGCGGTACTTTTGTCGCTCCCGGGATTCCACAGAACGATAAGTTCTCCGTGGAATGCACCCCCGGCGTAATCGTCTTCGATAAAGCCGAATACAAGTCGAAACTGCTGGCAGTCGAAACCAGGAAGATTCGAGACACCCGGTTTCCCAGGGCCATTGCTACATTTTTCAACAAGGGCCCAAATGATTTGCTCGGTGCTGTTCGGAGGGTGCGTCTGCTGGATGGAGTCCCGGTATACTATTTGGAACATTTCTTCGCTGCAGATTTTCTGAAGCACTTATCAAGACGGGAGCTGCAAAGGGAATATCTGGTGGGGATCTTGAAGAGAAAGGAGAATCTGCATTTTGGGACAAGTCAGATGTGCATCGAAAGCATTCCTGCCGACCCGGATCTGGCTGGGATCCTGGAGACCCAGATCTTCTCGCCCTTGATGTACGGTCAGCTATTCATCAGGGATCCGCTCAGAGGTCCTCTGGTGCTGGCAAATGCTTTCATGCGGTCTGAGTATTTCAAAATCATCTTGGAGTTCGATGCTGAAAACAGCCTGACAGCGGTGTGGAAGACAAGCGGCGAGTGACGGGAATATCCAGAAACGCAGATGCAGCGGGGGACTTGTCATGGCTACGTCAGCGATGGGGAGCAACGGCAAGTTGAGCACGGATCTGGTCAACGCGCGAGAGGCTGGGCTGGACGCGGAACGTCTGCAGCGGTTGAGACGAAGCGTCGAGGAGCACGTCCGCAAGGGGACCTACGATGGCGCCGTCTGGATCGTGGCGCGGCACGGCAAGCTGGTGATGCACGAGGCGGTGGGCAAGACCGACGCGAAAGAGAGGCGTCAGGCCAGGACGGATGACATTTTCTTTCTCATGTCCTTGACCAAGCAATTCACGGCGGTCAGAGTGCTTATGGCCGTCGAAGAGGACAAGTTTACCCTCAATACCCCTGTGTGCGAAGTGATCCCCGAGTTCGGGATGAAGGGAAAAGAGCGAGTGACGGTTTACCACATTCTCACACATACGAGCGGTCTGAACACGGAGATACCGTATGGACTTCCGGCGGAGCAGTTGACCGACATCGAGTCTGTCACGGCCGCCGTGGGTAACGAGCGCATCTTTTTCCGTCCTGGGAGCATGGTATCATACAACCCTTTCACGTCCATGTCGGTGGTCGCAACGATGGTGCAGCGTCTGGACGAGAAAAGGCGACCTTTCCGCCGTATCCTGTCTGAGGACATCTTCGAGCCTCTGGGAATGGCGGACACCACCCTGGGGCTTCCGGACCGCATCAGAGATCGACTGGTGCCCGTGGTGGTCCGGGACCGGACGCCCGGGCTCGTGGAGCCGCTGCTCCTGGAATCCCTGAACTTCCTCGCCACGGAACAGGCAGAGCTTCCGGCAGGCGGGGCCGTGTCCACGGCGCTGGACTACTTCCGGTTCACCGAAATGCTCAGGCAGGGCGGCACGCTGGACGGTGTGCGGATCCTCTCCCCCGGTATCATCCGACTCGCAACGAGCAACCACACGGGCGATCTTCCGAACCATATTTACGACTGCACAAGGGAGATGTATGGCTGGCCGACGTTTCCGGCCTATTTGGGTTTTACTTTCTTCCTGCGTGGCGAGGGGATATTTCCCATGCCCTTCGGACTGCTGGCCTCCTCTGGCACTTACGGCGGACTGGGAGCTGGCTCGACGATGTTCTGGATAGATCCGCTAAGGGACCTTACCTTTATATTTCTCTCTTCAGGGCTTCTTGAGGAAGGGAACAGCCAATTGCGCTTCCAGCGGCTCTCCGACCTCGTGGTAGCGTCCGTGGTGGACTGACAAGGCAGAGCACCTCGACCTCACTCTACGACGGCCGCATGGTCGCACTGGCGAGTCGCCGTAGGTACTTGTTCTCAACCTGCTAGCCGTCCAACCCGAACATGGGGTGACTTGCTCGTGCCCTTTCGCGCCTTTTCAACTCCTTTGGAAAAATCCGCTTTCGCTGTAAGAGGTTGCGGAACATGAACCTGGGGCTCGGTGCCCCGTGAGAGCAGCCATTGCGGCTGGCCTGGAGGACATCCCTATCCAGGTGCGTAATCCGGTGAACGTGCCCACTGGATCCGGTTGAAGCTGTCCACGTGATCCGGCTGAAGGTGTCCAGGAGTCGGAGCGAAGCGACGCCGGCGGTTGCATCATGGTTCAACCGGACAGCTTCAGTCAACGTTGGCTTTGATCTTGCGCATCGATTCTCCTTTCAGCTCGATCTTGTGAGCGTTGTGGACGACCCGGTCGAGGATGGCATCGGCGATGGTGGGGTCTCCGATCATGGGGTGCCACTTGTCGATGGGGAGCTGGCTGGTGATGATCGTGGAAGCCGCGTCGTGGCGGTCCTCGAGGATCTCCAGCAGATCTCGTCTCTCGGTCTCGCGGAGGGAGATCATTCCCCAGTCATCCAGGACGATGAGATGCAGGCGGGCGAGCTTGTGCAGGCGGTTCCCGTAAGAGCCATCGGCCCTGGCAAGGGCGAGCTCTTCCAGGAGTCGGCCCAGGCGGCTGTACAAGACGGAGTAGCCGTCGCGGCAAGCCTTCTGGGCCAGGGCACAAGCGAGGAAGCTCTTTCCGCAGCCGGTCGGGCCGGTGATGATCACGTTCTGGTGCCTGGCGACCCAGTCGGAGTTGGTGAGCCTCAGGACCTGGCCCTTGTTCAGTCTGCGCGGGACGCTGTAGTCGATCTTCTCGACGCTGGCCTCCTGGACCCTGAGACGGGCCCGGCCGAGTCGGTAGCCGAGCTTTCGGTTCTCCCGGTAGAGCCATTCCTGATCGATCAGGAGGCCGAGGCGGTCCTCGAAGCTCAGGGAAGCGGTCTCCGGCTGGGCGGCTTGCCGCTCCAGGGCGTCCGCCATTCCGGTGAGTTTCATGCGGCGCATCTTCTCCAAGGTTTCCTCTGCGATCATTGTCCGTTCTCCTTGTGCTCAGTGGTAGTAGTCCTTGCCGCGGATGTTTCCGTGCACCAGGGGCAACGTGGGCTGAGGGGGGGCGGCTTCGGGCAGCGGCTGTGTGTCGAGCTTGCGCTCCAGGATGGAGCTGACGCTCCGGTAGGAGTGGCTTCCGATGGCCAGGGCCCTGCGGCAGGCGTTCTCCAGCCGCTCCGGGCTGTAGCGCTGCGCCAGGCGCAGGATCCCCAGGCAGGAACGATACCCCTGCTCGGGGTGGCTGCGGGCGGCCACCACCTTCTCCATCAGGGCCGCGGTGTACGGACCGGTCTTGCGGCCCCAGGAGAGGATCCGCTGCGGGGTCCATTCGAGGTATTGCGCATGCGAGGGCGGGCGGTGGGCGACCTCGGTAACGTACTTCCCCCGACCGGAGGTTCGCTGATGGGACGCCACGCGGCGCCCGTGAAGCCAGATCTCAACCGTGGCCGCCGACAGGCGGATCTCCATCGTCTTGTGGATGAGCCCGTAAGGAACCGAGTAGTAGTTCCCGTCGGCTTCGACGTGGTAATCGATGTTGACCTTGGCCTTCCTCCAGCTCCCGTACTCGTAGCGCCGGCCCGGCAGGGGCTGCATGGCCGGCAGGTCCACCTGGGCGAAGAGCTCGGCACGGGAGACCTCGAGCTTCTGGAACTTCTTCTGGTTGAGCTTCTCCAGGGCCCCTCGGATCGCTTCGTTGAGCTCGGCCAGGCTGAAGAAGACCTGGTCCCTGAGACCGCCCAGGATCATCCGCTCCGCGATCCCGACGGCGGTCTCCACCTTCGCCTTGTCCAAAGCTGTCAAATGCACGGCATCGGACTCTTGAGAAGCTGGTCCGCGTGACCCATCCTTTCCATCCGCTGCAAGGTCAGTCATTTCGATTCGTGGTTCAGAAACAACTGTGGGGGGAGG
>JBFMEW010000076.1:0-11513 GCA_040753175.1 Acidobacteriota bacterium
CCTCAACCTCCCTCGACCTCTCTGACGGTACCCCTACTACTCTGGCTGAACTCATCCCCAAATCCTCTCTCGCCCTCTACTTTAAACTCTCTGGGGGTGAGTGTCTCATTCATATTGACACAGAGGGGAGCTGGTTCGCAGGGCTGAGCGACAAATCAAGACCGAACCGAGAAGACGGCCCGAGAATGTGAAGGAGCGGATTGTTCGCGAGCGGGGGTTCGAGAACATACGTCTCAACCGAGAGGACGTGGCGGAGTTTTCGTATCGGCCACGGGCATGCAAAGAAGCCTACCGGGTCGTGGCCGTCCGTAAGAACCTGACCATCGAAAAGGGAGAACAGGCGCTATTCGACGAACTGCGGTACTTCTTCTACATCAGCAACGACCGGGAGATAGCAACGGCGAACATCGTTCGAGAAGGCTGCCAACGGTGCGATCAGGAGAACTTGATCGAGCAGCTGAAGAATGGTGTGCGGGCACTGCATGCTCCCGTGAACGACCTGTATGCCAACTGGGCGTATATGATCATGGCTGCACTGGGCTGGAGCCTGAAGGCATGGATGGGGCTCATGCTGCCGGTTCATCCCCGCTGGAGAGACAGACATCTACAAGAAAAACACCGCATCCTTCGCATGGAGTTCAGGACCTTCGTTCAGACCTTCGTACTGATGCCCTGCGTGATTGTCAGAACGGCCCGGCGTATCGTGTACCGGCTGCTCTCGTGGAACCCCTACCAGTACTTGTTCTTCCGGTTACTCGATGCGCTGCAGACATAGAAAAGTGACAAAAAGAAGCCGAAGCGACGGGCTTCGGCATGGCCCAGACCTCAAGCCGCGCCAGGAGAACCGAAAACGAGCAAGCAGACAGACGAAGGGATCAAAGATACCGGGAGAGACGGGGCCCGGAGAGGTCTGCCTTCGGTCAACCAAGAATAACAACGTTTGCGTCGATTCGGCGCGGCTGTCGCTTCGGCTGAAACCGCGCTTGTTTTGGGACTAGATCGGTGCTCATAAACATCGGATGCGTTTCTCGTACAACTCGGCTCGCTGCCTCCCGCGCCATTCCGAACAGTCTCATCAGACTCTGTCGAAGAGCACTTTCCTTCACGTTGCAGCCACCCTCCTCAAGCAAAGCTGCGACCACCTTTCTAGCGGCCTCCGAGAGTTGGCTCCATTTCGTTTCGAACACATCTTCAGAACCGCCGCCGAACTGTGCCTCTGCTAACCACGCTCTTACGGCGCTTGCTACATCTTGAGGCGAAGAAAGCGGCCGAGGGTTAACAATGAGAGTTGTCATCGCGCCTTCAAGCTTCACTTGCGGCTCTGCGAACGCGAGGATGGGAATCTTCTTTGCCTCGAAGGACTGCCGGTAAGCCAGAACTGCCACTTCTTGATTGACCCAAACCGATGATCGGTGCCCCCACTCTTTTCCATCCAAGCAAGTAGCGACGCCTCGATCCTGGAGAACGATTACGGCACCAGCACAACGACGAATGCCATCCAGTACATGTCGTCCGAGAGCTTCCACATCCTGGACCGTCTCCGCGAAATAGGCCTCAAAGCCTGGCGTCGCGTCGATCACGGTCTTGATGAGAACACCAAGAGTCTTCTCTGTGTCTGTGAGTTGGCCGCAACTCACAAAGATGAGATTCTTTGCCATGGATGTCTCAAGTTACCTGGAGCCCGGCCTTCAGTGCATGCACCGAATGCGGTGCACCACCGTGGACGTGTTGTGCAGAATCCTCGTCACAACCTACGCTTTTGATCCAGATGTCTTATTCTCAACACCCGCTTCCATCAAGATAATCAGCGGGCTGCGAATCTTACCCCTCTCTTGACTTCTTCTACCCCTACTATGCCCCTCGCCGGAATGCACGGGGGGGGGACGCGTGCATGACCAGGCTCGGGTTCTCGCCCGCACATTACTTCTGGGCAAGAAAGACTTTGACGCAAGGGTGACCCGTGCTTCGGCCCAAGTCACGCTCAAAGCCTTTGGGGTTGCTGACTCTTTCCTCTGGATCATAAATGAAGCAGACCAGGGTCCTACAGTCGGGGTGAGCGGCGTAGCGAAGGATGTCTATGGCCAGCTGATCCACGAGTTCCTTGTTGGCCAACCTTTCCCTGGTCTTCTTCACTTCGATTACGATGTTCTCCGGCTTGAGAAGAAAGTCCATACGGGAACTGCCCCCCGCATAGCTCGGTGTCCATTCTTCAGGGCGTATGTCGTCGAAGTAAAGTGAAAGAAGTGAATGCATCAGGTCCTGCACGTCATATTCGTCACAAACGTCTAGTGTCGCCCGTCCATCGTGCCTTCGCCGCAGCAAACGAACGACCCGATGAAATTTCGCTGCCAGCCGTTCAATTGCGTCCAAAGGGGCGGTCGGTACTTTCAGAGATTGATAAGCTATGGTCTCGGGAAAGAGATCTAAACGATCAAAGATCGATTTCAGAGTTTTGAGATAGCGTTTGGTACTGATATCCCAGTCTAAATCGCCAACCCCGGTAAACTCATCTGCCAGATCGTCCGTGGTAAACAACTGCCGGAGGAGCTCCTCTGTATACTCGTACCACAACTTGGCTTCATCATTGTCGTTAATAGACACATTTGGGAGACTGCCACCCTTCTCCAATTGTGCAGAGATTGTCCTCTTGGCTTCATCCCTGGCTTTTGCGAGATGAGGCCTTGGTTTCTCAACATTTTTCGTGGCCATTGTGCCCTCTGTCCTGGTGCCTCACTTCTCGGTACCCAGCCGAAGAGTTCTCGCCGGTTCTACATAAGTAGCCGCTTTTCTGTCAAGCAGAGGAATGCAGTGAAGGACTGGGTTGAAAGAGTACCTGAACTCGGACTTCAAGGTGATAAGCTGCTGACAAGCACGGGCCCAGGTATTTCAGATGATAGGCTGCGAGTGGGAGGAAGGAAGGAAAGCTTCAGGCCATCGGCATAGATTTTACTGCCCTATCTCACCAGTCCAGGATATGGGTACAGGCAATGGGTGTGCTCACGTCTCTGTGCTCGTGGGGTTCTCGGAGTGTACCGTGCGGTGGCGGTAAATCAGCTGTGTGACAGGGCAGCAGGTTGATCGGCTTCGTTGAACCGACGGCGGTTCGCCTTCAATCCACATGAGCCGCTGCTTCTTCCAATTGACCTCTGAGGCGATGGCCCGCAGGTCGCGTTCGGAGACCGCGTCGGATCCTGCAAAAGTGCTGGGCAGAAAGAGAATCTCCTCCTGGATCTCAGGAGCCAGGTTGAGAAGGTTCATGATTTGGGTAATCCGCGCCCGGCTGACATGGCCAAGCCGTGCAAGATCGGCGTAGTCCCGAACTTCGCCCGTCCGGACAGGCTCGTCCATCTTTATCGCCAGTGCCATGAGACGGGAGACACGGGGGACCTTTCCTGTCGGCTGATCGGGCAAAAAGGCCGTTCTCCTCTTCCGGATAATCTTCCTGCCCCGGCGACCTTTCTGGAAGTGGATCTGGCATTCCAACGTCAATCCGCCCGGGCCTTCAGTGGGGAGGGCCTCTTCGCTGTAGTCGGTTGAAATCATTCTGTTGCCTCCTCTCCGACACTTGCCTCTTATGCTAGGGTCTTGATTCCGGCGGGCCGAAATGTGATCGCCAGCGTCTGCTTCCCTCCCATCGTAGCCGACCCGTTCAATCAGAAGCCTGATCATCCTCGATTGCTCTCTTGGAGACAAAGCATCCCAGACCGGCTCGAAGGATTTCAGGGCGGACACGAACTCGCCCTCGTCTACCTTCCTGCGCCCTGCCTTGATCATCTCCTCCCGGATCTCGATAACCCTCTGCTGGGCTGCCCGAATACGATCCTGGAGGGCAGCCAGCCTGTCGAGATTGCCGTTGAGATCCCCCTGCTCGGTGATGCGCCGGACTTGCCCATTGAGCCGGTTGAGTTCGTGCTCGAGTCCCTTCCGTTCGGTCACCAACCCCTCCCTTTGCTTCGCTTCCTGTGTCCGCACCTGGTCGAGGACCTCTGCAACCAGGCCGGGATCCCTGCCGATGGCTCGGATCCGCTCGACCACGAATCGCTCGATCTCATTGGCCGGGATCGACTTGCTCGGGCAGGAATCCCATCCCTGCTTCTGCGCCTTGGTACAGACGTAGTACCGGTATCGCTTGTTCGGGCCCCTGGCCGTATACGCGTGGGTCATGGCGGCGCCGCAGGGAACGCACTGCAGGAGTCCCCTGAGCAGGGCTCCGTACTTGTTCCTCACGTCCTTTCCGCCGTTCCTTTTGTTCCTGCGCAGGACCTCCTGGGCGCGGCGCCAGACCTCCTCGTCGACAATGGCGTCATGCTCACCGTCGTAGATCTTGCCCTTGTGGTTCACCTTCCCGAGGTAGATGACCTTCGCGAGCAGATCGCGCAGGTTCCCCTTGTGGAACGGACACCCTTCCCTTCTGCGGCCCTCCTTCGTGATCCACGCCTTGGTGGTCCAACCGCGGCCGTTGATCTCCTTCGCGGCTTCCGTCAGGGATTCCCATTTCAGGTAGACCTCGAAGATCGCCCTGACCCTGGAGGCCTCGAACTCGTTCACGATGAGCTTTCCACCCTGCGGATCGATGTCGTACCCGAGGACAGGCATCCCTCCGGTCCATTTCCCCTTCCGGCGTGCGGCCGACATCTTGTCCCTCGTCCGCTCAGCAATGATCTCCCGCTCGAACTGGGCGAAGGACAGGAGTACGTTGAGCGTCAGCCGACCCATGGAGTGAGCGGTATTGAACTGCTGCGTGACCGAGACGAAGGAGACCTTGTGCCGTTCGAGGACCTCCATGATGCGGGCGAAGTCCAGAAGAGAGCGGCTCAACCGATCGACCTTGTAGACCACGAGGCAATCCGCCTGTCCAGCATCGATGTCGTCGAGCAGACGCTTCAGCGCGGGCCGATCCATGTTCCCGCCAGAGAAGCCTCCGTCATCGTATCGCTCCGGAAGACAGGTCCACCCTTCGTGTTTTTGGCTGGCGACATACGCCTCCGCTGCCTCCCTCTGCGCGTCCAGGGAGTTGAAGTCCATGTTGAGCCCCTCGTCCGTGGACTTTCGGGTATAGACGGCGCAACGGACCGGACGGGGGACGTGCCTTGTCTCGATCCTGTGATTCTCTGCTTTGGAAGTCATCTTTTGCCTCTATTCTCCACCAGACCGAAGAAACCGAACCCGTTCCAGTGAGAGCCAGTGACGACGTTGGCGATGGCCGTGAGGGACCGGTACACCTTGTCCTCGTATTCGAAGCCGTTCTCGAGGACCGTGACCCGCACGTTCTTGCCCTGGTACTCGCGCGTGAGGATCGTGCCCGGGGGCGGCAGCCTGCGGTCGTCTGACGGCGAGAACGAGTGCACGGCTGTATGGCATCCCTCACCCGATGGCCCGAACGCGCCCTTGGGAGACCGGATCCTGAGATCTGCGTCTCTGGCCAATTCCCTGGCACGCTGCCGGGCCCGCTCGGAGAGGCCTCCCTCCTCCAGCTCCTGAAGGCGCCACGCGATCCGCTTCCAAAGGAACGCCTTGTTCCTCGATCGGCTCGGCTCTCCAAAGACCTCCTGGTACCTCTCTCTGAGCTCTCCCACGCTCATGGCCTTGAGCCTGGCGACTTCCCGGTCGATGTCGATCATCCCTGCTCCTCCTCTCTTGGCGCCTCTCACTGGCGTTAACCAGGTGACATGGACGCTCCGGTCGCCGGAACAGTCAACTCAATTCTTGCTGGATTCCGAGGTCTCGTCCGTGCCGGATCCAGCCAGTACCGAGCTGTCCTCGGCCTCCGTTTCATTGGCCACGTGGCGCAAGATTTCGCCCCCTGTGGCCATGCGCAGAAGCCCCTTGGCCAGGATTGCGGCTACCTCCCTGAAGCACGCCTCAGGGGCCATTTCTTCCGGATCATCGGTTCCGTACATCTCTCCGTCTCCGTCGCGAGACGGCCGAGCGGAACCCGGTTGGTCAGGTGGAATGTTGCGGACCGGAGAGGTGGGTCGAAACGAGAAAACCGCTGTGAGCAGCCCCTCCGGGGCAACACCCACAACGGTTTCCACTCCGCGGCCAGCCCGCTGTCTGGTGGTTCAAGCCGACTGCAATGCCTCTACCTATTCATATACCGGAAAAGTCATGAAAGTGTCGGTTTGGGGGCCCAGAACAAAGAGATGGTTAACCGGGGTCTTACAGAGAAAGGGTGGTCTGGGGTCTGGGGGGACACGTAGTCTTGCGATGACAGGAGGGCCGCAGCGGTGATTGGGCCTGCAGTGGCGGATCACTGAAGAAGCGCGTCCGAGATGCCATCCCGCCTGAGCCGGTAGCAACAGACCGCTGTCAGATGTCTGCGCTCAAGGCTGGGCTTGTATTCATTCCTCTCGGGATTTCCAGCGCACTCCGGAACGCAACCAGAAAGAGAACTCTCTCCCCAAGGATTCTAACGGAATCGCCTGCGATCTCCAACAAGCTTGAATCGGGTCCACGAGATCACGTCGTATCGTGGATCATAAGGATAACCTTCAGGCTTTCGTTTCGCACTCAAAGGGAAGTCTCTTTCTTGACGAGCTTCAGCTTGCCAATCTGATTCTGATCCCGCTCGATACGGTCCACGAAATGGAAGAACATCGGAGGGCACTTCACGCCTCGATCTTCGAGGTTTCTTGTCATCACGGACTCCACTTCCCTCCTGAGCTCCTCTGTGCCTTTCCCATCGAGCGCCACAAGGTTGAAATGAAGACCGCCCTGTCTCTGAACGACCTGGTACTGCCTCAGACTAGGATTCTTGCCCAGAGCAGTGCGAAAAGTGATTGGGTGCACGGAAACAGTTCGAGAGTGGAAGCCTTCCAGCTCCAGGATGTCGTCGCTCCGCCCTTCGATGGCGTCGAGCAGCGGAAACGGCCTTCCGCAGGGGCAAGGCTCGGGGGAAACCTTGAGCATGTCCGTGAGCTCATATCGGAGGAGGGGCTGTGTATAGTAGTGAAGGTTCGTGATCAGGACTCTGTTCCCGAGAACCCCGTCCGGAACCCGCCGGTTATTCTCATCTACGACTTCGAGAATGGCCAGATCTTCGAAGACATGGATCCCTCGATCCTGCGAACAGGTGACGCCAAGCGTGACGACCTCTGTTGCCAAGTACATGTTGAAGGGGTTCCTTCCCCAGGCAGCCCGAATCTTCTGTTTCATGTCCTCGGTTAGGATCTCTGCACTACAGGCGACGATGCTCGGATGGATATTCAAGCGCCCCTCGAGTTGCTCCTGAGCCAGCAAAGCTTCAATAGACGGGTATCCGCTCAGAATCTCAGGCTGAAATTCATTGAGAGCCTTGACCATCGCTTCCAACGGCTCCGATGCGCTCATCCGCAGCATGATGAGCAGGCCTAAGTCCGAACTTTCCGTCAGCCGGGAGGACATATGCCTCGGATGACGGGCCCCGATGAAAGCCACTTTCCATCGGTTCGGGAGCCGCAGAGGATATCCCAGGTACTTCATCGCCCTCTGCCAGGCACCGATCAAAGTGCGCCACTCGCTGCGGTTGAAGGCAAAAAAACCTGTCAGTCCTGAGCTTCCGCCGGTTGAAAGAACACGGTAACTGCCGAGATAGTACTCGTCCCGCGTCAGCTGCTGTACATGCTCCTCAAGATCACGGATCTTCAGATTCGGATCGGTCACGAACCGGTCGTAATTGTCCATCATGATCTTCTTGGTGAGGACCGGCAGGCTTTCGTAGTCATAGGACTTGTCGGGATCGATGCGGGCATAGAACTCCCGGTAGAAGGGTGAGTGTTCGATAGCGAACTTTACCAGGGAACGCATGCGCTGGTCCTGATACGCCTTGATCTGATGAATCGTCCACCGGTCGTGCGAGACGAGCTCTTTGGCCAAAGACAAGGAACCGACAAGCTCTTGCGCACGTTTTAGGTGGTAACCGATTCTCATGGCACGCTTCCTCCACAGCGAAATCGCAACGCCGGTATAAAATAATCCCGTTTCCAAGCCATATCCTATAAGCTTTTACGAACGCATGATTTCTGTCAAGAACAATGAGATCTCCCCAGGTTGGTGGGGCTCCCATAAATCAGCGCTGATGGACTTTTTTTTATTTGACATAATTATCCTTCTTTAGGTACCTTTATCCGGCCTGACCGTAAAGCTGAGCTGCCAATGGTCATCTTGGGGCGATCTCGACCATGCTTGGGGTTTCATTCCTGATAAGGAGGTTGAGCATGCAAAGCAAAATTTGCTGCGTCTTGGGACCGGCGCTTGGGTTGCTCCTGATCGCCGGCTGTTCGCCGGATGTGGTGATCACCCACTCGCCGGCCGTGGCCAGGTCTAGCGAAGCCGTCACCTTCAACGCGGAACTGACTAAGGACGGGTCCGCGCCGTGCACGGTCGAGATCTTCGTGAACGGGTTATTGGCTCAGACCTGTGAGGGCCTCCTGGAAGGGGATGTTTGCACGTTTACATCCGACGCCGGGGAGTACGCGCATCTTCAGGACTGGTACGTCCATTATTATGCCCGCGCCACCAACAGTGCCGGGAGCACGAGGACCATTGGGTATCAGTTCGGGGTGACCGACAACTCGTACAACTATCACCCGCTGGGGTTCGACTTCTCCTGGATACCGGCGCGCATGACCGGCTCCGATCACGAAAGAACAGACGTGGTCTTCCATCGTGCAGCCGATTACGGCACCTTCGAAACGTTCGTTGATAACGTGACCGACAAGATCAACGGCGTCTACGGCCGGCAGGCACTCATCCGGGAGCGGTACCATTTCGACAGGTTCAACCACTATGTTTACCGCAAGACGGCTGCCAGCGCCGGTGATTGCGGCCTGGTGCATGCCGATGCGGACGCGGACATGTCATGGCGGGAGATCGATGCCGTCCTGCACGTGACCGACTTCGGCGATTGCACCAGAGGCTCCCACTTCTCAGCCGAGGGTAGGGCGACCAAGGCCTTTCTCCACGAATCCGGTCACGCCATCTATGACCTGGCGGACGAGTACGATGACGACGATTGCAGCACGGGGGGATATTTCCAGAGGGAGAACGAGCCGAACATCTTCGATACTGAGGAGGCTTGCCGCGCAGAGCAGACGGCCAAGGGCAGAGATCCTAACGCTTGCTGGCAGTTCACGGGTTGTCGCGGCGGATGGTGGGGAATTCACGACCTCGACGTGGATACGGTCATGCAGAATGGCAATGTCGGCGAACCCTGGGGGATCGAGGCCGAGGAGCACATCTCCTGGTACTACAGCCAGCCCTAATGTGGGTCTTTTCAGCTAGCCAACTTCCATGACAAGGAGACTGTCATGAAACCGTCCGCCTGCAGAATCTTCCGGCAAGCTTGCGCCCTATCGGCTTTGGTTGCTGCCTCCGTGCTCCAGATGCCCGGTCATGCCGAGGCCCAGACAACAGAAGCGTCCGTCGTGCTCGTGCACCTGACCTATGCCGGCGGGCAGTGGGCGGTAGGCCCTGAAGGAGTGAAGATCCTGCCGTGCAAGGCACCCAGCAACGAGATTGACGGTTCCAGCCGGGACCCACGTATCCGAGTCCTCGGCAGCAACGCCCAGGTCCTTTATGAACGGAACATTCGCAATCCAAGGCGAGCCCTAAGGGAGGAGCCCTCCAGCCTGCCCGAGTTGCTGGGAACGATTTCCTATAGAGCGAAGTTTCCCTTGGCAATCGGGATGCAAACCTTTCAGTTTTGGTACGACCCGGTCAACCAGACGACTCCCACTCTGATCGTGGACCTCGCTAAGGCCATAAGCGAGTACTGGGCCAACGGCGGACCAAGCCAGGATGCGCCCTGCAAGAGAACCGTCGACTTCTTCAACTGACTTGATCCATCGCGGGATTGACCGTATTTTTCTTCACGACTCGAAATTTGTTGGCGCCAGTTGGAAGCTCCACCGGGAGGAATGAGCCCCAGTGGAGCCTTGCCGCTACCCCCCTCAGGAGCAACTTCCTTCCTGGTACCCGACGGACAATTTATGAAAGGGTCGGCTTTGGGTGCCCAAAACGGACAGGTTGTTAACCAGAAGCCGGCCGGACATAGAGAGGCAGAGAGTTTTGGGACTTTTGGGGCGAGAATCGGAGGGTTCGTTTCGGTAGCGGGGCGAACCCTCTTCGAAACAGAGAGGGGGCGAGAGGGAGCGGGACGCGCAAATCCCTGCGCCCGTGCAAGAAAATGCGAAGCCCCGAGAACCGGAATCCTCGGGGCCTGCGTTAACCAACGAGCCGCGCTTAGTTCGCGGTAGATTTCTCTGGCTCCCCAAGCGGAACCCTGTTCATAACCTCTCTCATCATTTCCGTAGTCAGTTCCAGATTTTCCCGGCCTTCTCCGGTTCCGTCACTAGCTAGCTTATGCTTATCCGCTTGTTTCAGCACCACACTATGGGTAGTATGAGGAGTGCCCAGACCACCGTTTCCCAAGAGCCTCGGGGATTTCCAGGCGCAGTTCGCCAGCGAAGAAGCTTGCGCGGACTACCTCGCTTTGTGCCGCTGGCCGGACGGCTTCGCCTGCCCCAGGTGCGGTCACGGGCGTGCCTATGCTCTGGTTGGCCGGCGTCGGTGGCAATGCGCCTCCTGTCGTTACCAGGTCTCGCTGACGGCTGGGACAGTTCTTCACAACTCGAAGACTCCGCTCACGACGTGGTTTTGGGCCGCCTATCTGATGACGATGGACAAGCGTGGTCTCTCGGCCTTGCTCTTGCAGCGCCAACTGGGGATCGGCCGTTACGAGACCGCATGGATGATTCTCCACAAACTGCGTCGAGCCATGGTGAACGCGGCTCGGGAGCCTCTCCGGGGGGAGGTTGAGCTTGACGAGACATGGGTGGGCGGTACCCAGGCAGGACTTCGGGGCAGCCGCCAACTCAGGGGTCGCAAGGCCGCGTTGGTCCTGGTTGCCGTCGAGAGACGTGGTCGTGCATCGGGCCGAATCCGAATGGAGGTCATTCCTGACTTCGCCGGCGCAACGATTCGGGCGTTCGTCGCTAGGAATATCACGGTCGGTGCCACCGTCTACACCGATGGTCTCCAGAGCTTCGACGGGCTCGCCGCGTGCGGCTACAAGCACGTCTCGCGATCGCAGCCGCCCCCGCTCCGCTTGCGACAGGGCGCCAAGTCCGTCGTCCCGCTTGCCGACCGGGCGATTGGCAACCTTCAGAACTGGCTTGTGGGGACTCATCACGGAGTCAGCCGGGGGCAGCTCCAAGTCTACCTGGATGAGTTTGTCTTCCGGACAAACCGTCGCAACGAGCCCAGGGCCGCTTTCCAGACCCTGCTCGGCCTTGGAAGCCGCCGAAGTCCTACGAGCTACAAGAAGATTCGGCACGGTGGAGCGCCTTTCCCATAGTGACCCCAACCTGTTGGGGTTTGCTGAAACAAGCGGATAAGCATAAGCTAGCTAGAGCCTGTCCCAAATGTAGTTGACCAACGATTTTGAGGTGTTAGTCTCCAAGAAAAAAGAGCAAAGCGGGGCGGATGCCACTGCTTTGCTCCATTTGGTGTGCTATAAGCTCCAGTGACAGTAC
>JBFMEW010000077.1:0-10829 GCA_040753175.1 Acidobacteriota bacterium
GCGAGGGTTCGAAGCATGCCTCGGCTTTAAAGAGGCTGTAAACACGGAGCAGGTTCTCAAGTAATAGCCAAAACCATAAACCCGGTTACAAGGGTGGGGCCAAATCAGATGATCAAAAGGGGCCAAATCAGATGATCAAAAGGGGCCAAACCAGATTGACGAAACCACCAGTACTGGGATCTGGTTGGCATTGTTTCGGACTACCATGAAAACTATGACCCGGTGTTCTTCGCATCGGCTGGTCGAATCCGATCGGATGGCACGATTGAGGCGCCCGCCGTCTAACTTCCGCATGCAGGGGACGCAGGAAGGCTGCGTTGCGCTTGCTTGCCTGCGCCCCTGATGCCGGGCGTTAGGCAAAAACCGAGGCTCCATGCGACTCCCTCCCTTTCTTTCTGAGAGCCGAGGAAATCGATGGAACCTGGAAGGGTACTTTCAATGGCCAACCGCTACCGGTCAAAGTTCGAGCAGGGTACCCTGAGACAATCACTTCTTTCCAAATGACGCTCAAGACACAAGGAAGCTGCCTGTCAGGCACATTTAGCAATTTGGATCGACACTCGCACAAGAGTGTTGCCATCATGAAAGGCAAGAAGTTTGACTCATCAACCTATGCTTTCGAAGTTGTTGACGAAGACGAGGTCTTCACGTGGTGTGTGACGGTAAAGGGAAGCAGAATGACCGGCAATCGCAACCGCGGGCACATGTCCGTGTTGGGGATAGGCTCCGGGGCAAGGCTGTTCTTCGTTCGCGCAGCTAAGCAAGAAACACCGACCATCAAACGTCAAGATTGAAAACCAAGTTGCTCTGTCGCCAATTGCCTAACACCGCATCCAGCTGACCCACCGCCAAAAGCAGCGGCGGGCGGCTGATGCCTAATCGTTGGGCACTCCTCGGTTACGACCATGGCGATATCCGCTGAAGAGCTGATCGCGCTCTTCAGCGAGACGAATTCGGGGCAGGTTTATGTAGTCCGTTTCGTCGCGGCACGGAGGAGGAAGCCATGGGCTGTTGCGTTTCAGGCAATCCAAGTAACCGGGAGTGCATGGCTACGATCGTCCAACCTGGTGCGGGCAGGCGCCGTTCGCCGGGCGAAGAAATATTGTCCCGATTCGATGAAGTTGCCGATGTGGAGATCTCAAATCGGGGTTTCGACTACTATCGGTGAGCACCTAACCGGATTTCAGCCGACGTCAAAAGCGGGCGCGGCTGATCTCAATCGTTATGCCGGACGCGAGCGCGTGTGTTTTTTCCTATCATGGGTTATGCTGGTTTTCAGAGCACAATCATGAAGAATGAATTTACAGCAATCATTGAACAAGATGGCGCATGGTTCATTGCGTACAGCCCGGAGATACCCGGAGCCAACGGCCAAGGAAAGACAAAGGATGAGGCACGCGAAAGTTTGGCCGAAGCCATCAAACTCATCCTGGAGGACCGCCGCCAAGACGGCCTCCGCGGTCTTCCAGCAGACGCGATCCTGGATAGGGTTACCATCAAGTGAAGAGGAGCAGCCTTCTTCAGCATCTGCGAAGGTATGGTTGTTACTTGAAGCGAGAAGGACGCTCTCACTCGCTATGGTGTAACCCCGTAACCGGAGCCGTCGAGGCAGTTCCACGACACACCGAAATCTCGAACCAATTGGCGCGGAAAATCTGTCGTGGCTTGTCGGTTCCAGAAATCGGCTGAACCAAAGCGCCGGCTAACCAGCCGGCTGAAGCTGCCCCGCCCACACGTTCTTCTTGGAAAGCAGCTGAAGTTTCCAGATCCCTCTTCGCTAGGCCCTGCAGTGGGAGGCGGGGAAGCTTAGCCGTGATCGTTCGCCGACAAAGGCTTTGCCAGGATATAGTGTGTGAGGAATGTGAATCATCAACTCAATGGAGGTCCCGTGAGCGAAGTAGAACGGGTCGAAAGGCAGATAGAAAAGCTCTCGCCTGCGGATTTGGCGACGTTCCGTGCCTGGTTTCTCGAATTTGATGCACGTGTCTGGGATGCGCAGATCGAGTCAGATTTGAAAGCCGGAAAAGCTACGGGGCCTTATCGCAGAGGCATTGGCCGACTATAAGGCCGGCAAGGCGCGTGAGCTTTGAAGCATCTTGCTTCTTCTCGGTTCTGGGCATTATACCGCGCGTTGCCGGCGGAGGTTCGCCAGGTTGCCGACAAGAACTTCAGCTTATTGAAGTCGGATCCCCATCACCCTTCACTTCATTTCAAACGCATTGGCGAGCTCTGGTCAGTGCGGATCGGCGATCACTACCGGGCCCTTGGTATTGGGGTCGATGATGGAAGATCGTCGGCTAACACTGCATCCAGATGGGATGAGACGGCCAATCTCGCGGAGTACCAGTAAACTGGTCTCCAGTGGCCTGAGATCGTTGGAACCCAACACGCCAATCGAGCGGTTCAACGCCCGCCCAACCTGTACGAACCTGCACGAGGCCTGGAAAGGCCTGGAGGAGTCGCTCGCTTCCGGGTACTTGCTGTGATAGGCTACGGGACGCTCCCTTTAAGTCTCCAACACATTTGATTCCCTCGAGGAGGATCTTGTCATGAAGCAACGACTGGTATTGCTGTTGGCCGTGGTCTGCGTGGCTGCAACCGCTCTGCCGCTGTGGGGAGAGGAACAGCCGCCGCTCTACACGCGAATCGCCACCTGGACCATCCAGCGAGTCCACTGGGAGGACTACGAGAAAGAGTTCAAGCGGGTGGAACAGCCTGCATTGGAAAAGCTGCTGGCGGACGGAGTGATTGTTGATTACGGCGCAGACTCCACCTCCGTCCACACGCCGGAAGGCCCCACTCATACCACCTGGTTTTCAGCCAAGAGCCTGGCCAATCTGGAGCGAGCGCTGGATGCGCTGGTGGGCTCCCTGCAAAAGCTGCCCGCCGAGGAACGCCGCAAACTCGCCACCGATTTGTCAGGAGAGAAACACCGGGATTTCCTGGTGGAATCGCGACGATATCGGAGTCGGGCCGCAAGTCTGGACAAAGGATACGACATCACGTTCATGGTCACCGCTAAGCCGGGCAAATCTCAGCAATACGAAGAACTGTGGGAGAAGTACACGAAACCGGTCTTGGATCAGCTGTTCGACGCCGGCACCCTGGTCGGCTACGCTCTGTCCAACGAATACATCCACACCGAAAAACCGGGATCGTTCGTGACCGTCATCGTGGTTTCGAACGCCGACGCGCTGGACAAGGTGGAAGCCGCCTTCGAATCCTCCTACCAGAAGCGGAGTGCCCTGGAGCGACAGGCCGTTCAAAAGGCCTATGAAGACGTCATTGAGGAAGGATCCCACCGGGATGGGATGTTTCAGATCTTTCGGTACGCTTCCAAGTGAAACTCAAGCAGGACCGAAATGCGGGAGCCAAAACCGACGGCTCCAGCGGATGAACTTACTCTTCGCCCCTGGAGCCCTCTCTGCCGAAGAGCGCGCCCCCGCCGGAGCGACTCGGAAGACTCGGTCTTCAGACGAGTCCGGCACTCCTCCCCCTGCCGCCTCGTCCAGAAGAGGAAAGGCTCAACGGCCGGGTTTGTCCGTTCGATGTCTGAGAAACCAGGATTGGCTGTTGACTCGGTCTTCTCCGTCCGGCGAGAGTCGGATATAGGTTCCGTCGGGGCGCATCAGACGCGATTTGAGATTGTCGTTGAGATAGGTGGGAAGAACCTGGTCGCGAATGTACCGCACCCACTTCGGTTCTTCCAGGGGAAACAGGACTTCCACGCGATGGTTCAGGTTGCGGGGCATCAGATCGGCACTGCCAAGGTAGATCAGTTCGTCGCCGCCGTTTCGAAAATAGAAAATGCGGCTGTGCTCCAGAAAGCGACCAACGATGCTCACCACCCTGATGTTTTCGCTGATCCCAGGCAGGCCCGGGCACAGGCAACAAATGCCTCGAACAATCAAATCTACCTTTACTCCAGCCTGCGAGGCTTCGTACAGCAGACGAATGATCTTCTTGTCTCCCAGTGAATTCACCTTGAAGATCAGATGACCGCGTTCGCCTCGCTTCTGGTGTTCAATCTCCGCCTGAATCAAGCTTTCCAGACGCTCGCGCAAATTGATGGGCGCCACCAGCAGCTTGCGGTAGTCCTTCTTGGCGGAGTAGCCGGTCAGGTAGTTGAAGAGGTCGGTGGCGTCGGCCCCGATGGCTTCGTCGGAAGACAAATAGCCCAGGTCGGTGTAGAGCTGGGCCGTGACGGGGTTGTAATTGCCGGTGGCGAGGTGGACGTAGCGCCGAATGCTGTTGCCCTCCTGCCGAACCACCAGCGCCACCTTGCAATGGGTCTTGAGCCCGAGCAGTCCGTACACAACGTGAACGCCCTCCCGTTCCAACGCCCGGGCCCAATGAATGTTACTCTCCTCGTCGAAGCGCGCTTTCAGTTCGACCAGGACGGCCACTTGTTTCCCTTGCTCCATGGCCCGCAACAGGGCGCGCACCACCGGAGAATTGCGACCCACGCGATACAGGGTCATTTTGATGGCCAGCACGTCCGGGTCGCGGGCGGCCGTTTCCAGGTAATCGACCACGGGGGTAAAGGAGTCGAATGGGTGGTGGAGGAGAATGGGCTCCCTTCGAATCGTGCTGAACAACATCTTCTCGTCGAAGGGAGACTCCAGCGCAGCAGGTAGGGCCGGCTGAAAAGGCGCCTCTTTCAGATCGGGGCGCTCGAGATTGTAGAGAGCCATCACCCGGCTCAGGGCTAGTGGACCCTCGACCGCATAAATGTCCTTGGGATCCACCTCCAGATTGCTCCGCAAGATCTCCAGCATTTCCGCGGGCATGGCCGTGTTCACCGTCACCCGCACCACCGTTCCGAATCGACGCTGGCGAACACTCTCCTCGATCGTTTCGAGCAGGTCGTCGGCTTCGAGTTCCTGGATGACCAGATCGGCGTTACGAGTGACGCGAAACGGATGCGCTTCCAGAATCTTCATCCCGGGAAAAAGGGAAGGCAGATTGGCCAGGATCACTTCTTCAAGCCAGACAAAGTACTGTTCCGGGCCCGTGGCATCGCCCTGTTCCCGCGTTCCGCCATCGGAGCTCCTGAGCGGCACCATCTGGGGCAGACTGTCGGGAACCTTGACCCGGGCAAAGTGATCTTCGCCTTTGCGACTGATGAGCACGGCCAGATTGAGGCTGAGATTCGAAATGTGCGGGAAGGGCCTGCCTGGGTCAAACGCCAAGGGAGTCAACACCGGAAACACGGTTTCCCGGAAATAGTCGTCGGCTTCTGCGCGCTGTGCTTGGGAAAGCTCATGGTAGGCCACAATGTGGATTCCGGCTGCCGCCAAAGCGGGTATCAATTCGTCCAGAAGGCACCGGCGGGTTTCGGTGATGATCTGGGCTGCCGCTGCGCGGACAGCCGTCAGTTGAGCGGCCGGCGTCTGACCGTCGGTTGACAATTCAAGAACCCCAGCCGCAATCTGCTGCTTCAGACCCGCAACGCGAACCATGAAGAATTCATCCAGGTTCGACCCCACGATGGCCAGAAACTTCACCCGCTCCAGCAAGGCGTTGCGCTCATCCTGGGCTTCTTCCAGAACTCTCCGTTGAAACTCGAGCAGGCTGAGCTCACGGTTTAAATAGTACTTAGGGTCCTCCAGGTCCACAGGGGAGCTTTGCGGCACGGCTGGAACAATCATTTCTTGCATGTTCACCTTTCCCGAAGGCATTAAGCCGGCCTCGAACCCGTCATCTCCCAGAACCTCGCTTCCCTGACAGCGGCAGGCTGTCTCGCCGGAGGTCGGCAAAAGGCCAAGCCTGCTCATTATACTCCTGTGCTCGCGGCGGCTCGCCGGAAAAGGGAAACAACCCAGCCTGGCGGGTCGCATCCAAAGAAACTGTTGGGCGGGCACATTACGCCACCCGCTTCCCCAATGGGTGTGCCCGACCCTGAGCCCACGCCAATTGCCATCGGGAGAAGGCATCTTCAAGGTTGGTCCATGATGACGGCCGTCCAGTTCCCGCAGACGCTCCGGGTCCTTTTGACGTTGCTTTTCTTCGCGTTGCCGCCACCCCCCCTTCAAGCGGAAGGAGAAACGGGAGCCGGACCTGTCATACGAGACGTCGAGATCTCCGGCACAACCCGCGCGATATCCATTGAGACGAGAGAAGGACAAATCCTGGACCGAAAACGCATCGGCAGCGATGTGAAGAGCCTTTGGCAAAGCGGCTGGTTCGATGACATCCGGGTCGAGGGAGAACCGGCCGACAACGGAGTCAAGTTGCGTTTCATTTTGAGCGAGCGGGAACGATATCGGCTGCGACGGATCCGCTGCCAGCCTCGCCCGTTCGAGCTACGGGAGGTGATTCCGGCCGGCACCTGGATCGATCAGGCCATGGTGACTGTCCTGGCCAAGCGGTTCCAATCCAGCCTGCGTGATGCGGGGTATCTGGACGCCAGAGTCAGTGCCCAGCTCATTCCGGTTCAACGGTCCCAAGCCGATGCGGTTTTTCGCGTGGAAGCCGGCCAACTCTATCTGGTCAAGTCGCTGGAGTTTACCGGGATTCCGCAGGACCTCGTCGAAGCCTCCTGGCAGGATCTTCGCGATCTGAAGTCCAGAACTGTCATCCCTGGAATTCCGGGCTTGTGGCGAGGATGGAAGTTTTCCCGCGCTTATCGTCTCCCGGCCGTTGAACGGGCCCTCCAAAAGGTCCGCTCCCGTCTGATTGCTTCGGGCTACCTGGAAGCCACAACTCGGTTGTCCCGCCATGACATTGAGAACGGCCGGGTGTCTCTCCAGATCGAGGCCCAGCCCGGGCCGCTCTATTTGGTGGAAAGCGCGCAACCCACCCGACTCGGAGAGACAGCCATCGGGAAACAGGCCCCGCCGACTCCGCTCCAGGATTTGTGCCGCTGCCTGTTGGAAGAAAGAAGAGCCGCAGAGAAGCGAGGCATCGTGGACTTTGACGCCTCTCTGTTTGTTGAGCCGAGGAGGACAACGGTCGCAGACCACTTGCGACGGGCCATGGTCTCCTACCAGGTTGAAACGGGAAACCCGGTGCGCGTCGGCCGCATCGAGTTTCGCGGCCACCATCAGTTCGGAGATTCCACGCTTCGCAAGAACTTGTTGCTTGCGGAAGGCGATCCGTTCAATCTTTCGCTCCTGCACCGCAGCCTGATCCGGCTTAACCAAACCGGTCTGATCCATCCCATTGGCCAGGCAGACCTGGAGATCGAGCGGGGCCCCACCAATCAGGTTCTGAACGTAACCATTCCCATTCGCGAAAAGGATCGAGGCTGGTGGCTGCTCAGCGCACCCGCCTGGCTTGGCCTTTCCCGAACAGCCAGCCTCTCGATCGGGTCGCGGCTTCCCGACTGGGGGCCACCCGGTCTTGAGCTGCCTACCTACTTTGCCGCCTTCTCTCTGTCCCATCCGTTGCTTGGCCTTCCCTTGCTCGGACATCGAGGCTGGCAGCCCTCCTTCAGCCTGGCAAGAGCGTACCTCCCGGCTGAAAAATGGCGCTCAGGTTTCCACATTCCGCTGCAAGCGAGTTGGAAGCAGGCCGCCCTGAACTCGAGCCTCATCCAGGTCAGATCGCATTTGAGGGCACCAACCGTCCTCTCCCCGGACCTGGCCGTCGCCATCCAGTGGGAAGACGCACGATCGTCTCCGTTCCGTTCAAGCGGCGGTTCGCTGCTGTGTGAACCCTCCCCAAGCCGCTGGGTTCAGACCTGGCCTTACGTTCAGGCTTTGACGGATTGGGTGCTTCCCGTGATCGGGTTTTGATGACTCATCCGCCAATGCCGACGGATTGAGGCTCCTCGATTTCATCCAGGAAGTGAATGGCCTGCTCGATCAGGTGGGGATTGCTCAGGATGCCATCGTGCCCGCTGCCTGTCGTACTGATCAACCTTGAATTGCTCCACACGCCCACCAGATCCAGCGCATCCTGAAAGGGCAGAATCCGGTCGCCAATATCGTGAAACAGCAGGAGCGGCGGGGTGTCGAGGGACGGCACAATCTGGAGGGCCTCGAGGCTTTCCACAGTCCGTCCGTAGCGAGCCTCGAATGACTTCTTCATCTTCCGAACCAATCGTTCCGGCAGTCGCAGGAGCCGGCAGAAATACAGCACCGGACCTCGAATCCCGTTGAGCGCGGAAAAAAAGATGACCTTGCTGACAACCAACCCTTCTTCCAGAGCCAGCAGGCAGGCTGTTGCCCCAAAAGAATGGCCGATCAGACCGTACAGGGGTTCCAAACCCTGGGCCACGGTCCGAACCGCTTCACGATAGACAAACAGGTCGAGGTTGCGGCCTGAGGACTGACCATGAGCCGGCGCGTCGAAAACCACCGCCCGATAGCCGGCCTGGGCCAGCGATCGCGACAGTTCGGCAAAGCGTGAACCGCGACTGGACCAGCCGTGAACGCACAGAACGGTCGGACCCGCTCCCCATTCCATCACCGACAGGGTTCCTTCCCGGAACGGCAGCGTATAGGATCGGGCCTCCCGAAGCAGCGCCAGCTCGCCGTCGGTTGGCAGGCTGCGGTGCGGCCGGGTGAAAAGCCAGACGGCCGCTCGGGTGGCCAAGCCAGGGGCCACCACGCTTCCCAACCTGAAACCGAGACGCACCAGCCGCAGCCCCAGTACCAACAGCAACGAGGGGCGGTGGAAATGCCGGCTCGAAATGGGCATGGTTTATCAGGACATTTCAGCGGTTCAGTCCGGGCTCTCGCGCCTGCGAGCCAGCCGGCGTTACGACCGCCATCATCGTCGTATGAAACTCACCGAGATCCCTTCGCTGCTGGTTTGGTGAATCTTCGTTTCGAGCCGAGGGTCCGATTCAATGGCCTCCAGGAAGTCTTTCATGTCCCCGCCCAGCGAGATCACATTGTGGGCGGTGATAGCCCCACCCTTGGAGACGCGGGGAAGAACGAGGTCGAGGAATTTCTTGTAGTCGCGCTTCCAGGCGTCAATGAATACGAAATCGAAGTCACCCACAAGCTTTGGGATCTCCTGGAAGGCGTCGTTGATCCGCAGCTCCACCACGTTTTCCAGCCCGGCTTTGCGAAAGTTCTGACGCGCCTCCATGCCCCGCTCCTGATCCACCTCCAACGTCACCAGCTTCCCTCCATTGGCCCGGAATGCCAAGCCCAGCCACAGCGCCGAATACCCGTTGGAGGTGCCGATTTCCAAACCCCTTCGGTAGCCTTTCGCTGCCACCAGGTCGTACAAGAAACGCCCATCTTCCGGGGGGACGTTCCAACGGCTGGGCTTGCCCGGAACAAGGCGTATCAGTTCCAAGACCCGTTCGTCGTCGATTCCCCGATAGAGCCCTCCCTCTGTCGCCAACGCCAGGGATCCGCTCACAATAATACCAACCCAAAGCATCACCCACCGATTCATGATTGCCTCCCTTTCAAACCGTTGCAAACCCTCTCAGTTTAAGGCAAATCGGCTCAAATCTCTCATCAACCTCACAGCACCGTTACGGTCGGGTTAAAGAGAAGTTCAAGCGAAGTTCATGTTCCGGCAAGATGGTTTTAACAATTTTGCGGTCCCATACCTGTTTCGGAAGATCCCGCCACGCCGGGGAGTTCGGTCGTTTCCAGAACCTCTCCCGGACGGCTGCACCCACAATTCCATCGATAGAAAGGAAACATAATGCGAAGAATCGGACTCCTCCCATCCGTGTTAGCCGGCTTGGCCATCGTGTCGTTGGTGTTGGTTCCTGCGCGGCAGGCTGCAACTCCAGCGGACAAAGACATCGAGCTTCGAGTGCTGGGCACATACTCCTCCGGGTTTTTCGACGAGGGCGCGGCAGAGATCTCAGCTTACGATCCCGGAACACAACGGCTATTCGTCGTCAACGCCGCCACCTCGACGATTGATGTGCTCGACATCAGCAATCCCACTCAGCCCTCGCTCCGCTTCGCCATCGACGTCAACCCTTACGGCCGACAGGCCAATAGCGTGGCTGTTTACCAGGGAGTTCTGGCCGCGGCAGTCGAGGCCCATACCAGGACGGATCCGGGCCAAGTTGTCTTCTTCGACGCCGACGGGAATTTCCTGAGCTCCGTCTTCGTGGGTTCTCTGCCGGATATGCTGACCTTTACGCCCGATGGCACCAAGGTCCTGGTGGCCAACGAAGGAGAGCCCAGCGACGATTACCTGATCGATCCCGAGGGCAGCGTCAGCATCATTAACCTCAGTGGACATTCAAGTCCCCGGACTCTCCAGCAAAGCGATGTCACCCACGCTGGATTCCAGGGGTTCGCTCTGGGCCAGTTGGACCCCAGCATCCGCATTTACGGCCCCGGCGCAACGCCGGCACAGGATCTGGAGCCGGAATATATTGCCGTTTCACCCGATTCCAGGGCAGCTTGGGTCAGTCTTCAGGAGAACAATGCCCTGGGTATTCTATTGAGAATTATATAATATAGTGACATTCTGATGACTTTGTGCTAGGGTTCGAGTCATGGGAAATGCACGGGGATTCAAACGAGACGCAGAATGTTTTAAGGCCCTCGAGCAACAACGTTTCCAGGCCGCTGGCTTGCTCGAACAAGGCCTGCACCAAGCCGAAGTCGCCCGCCGGGTCGGGGTCCATCGCCAATCGGTCAGCCGGTGGGCCCGGCAGCTGGAGGAGGCCGGACGGGCCGGGCTGAAGAGAGCCGGACGGGCCGGGCGGAAGCCGAAACTGTCGGCGGCCGACCTGAAACGCATTGAGCAAGGGCTCAAACAAGGCCCTGAGGCGTTGGGATATCCCACCAGTCTGTGGACCAGCCAGCGGGTGGCGCACTTGATCGAGCAGGAGTGTGGGATTCGGTACACGGCCCCCCACGTCTGGCGGCTGTTGAAGCAGTTGGGGTGGAGCT
>JBFMEW010000078.1:0-10517 GCA_040753175.1 Acidobacteriota bacterium
ACCCAATGTGATCACCCTGAACCGCGCAATTTGTAAGCGGTCACAGGGTGCGGTAGATCCGCGAAAGAGGCCTGTCCGCTATACGCCAGGTATGCGGACAGGCCGATGACAATGGAGATGCCGTGCCTTGTGATCGCTTATCGGAGAAAGCGGTCTGCTCCAAAGGAACAGATAAACTGATTGACACTTGCCTCTCCATTTCTTATGAGATCAGAAGCAACCGACTCCTGACCGCAACCGCAAGGCGACACTCATCTTCAAGTCAACGGCATTGACATCCAGTGAACCCGATCCGCCTCTTCATCAGCAGCGTCCAGATGATGCTGTTTTCGGACCGGCTCGAGTTCTGGAATCCGGGCCCCCTGCGCGAGTCGCATGGCTCCTACCCCGGCAATCCGCTGATCGCCGAACCTCTCTATCTGACCAGGCCAAACCGACAAGCAGTAAACAGAAATACCGGCTGACGGAGGCTGGAAAACAAACCTTGAACCAGTAATCTTGAATCCGAAATTTCGCAACTGGCGTAGAACATGTGGGCTGAATATGTGGGTGATTGACATCAGACACTGGCTGAACGAACAACAGGACGGACCGGCGGCGCCGCAATTGCGACGGAAGGTTGAAAAGCTGGCGGAGATCATCACCTGGATAACCTCCCGCGACCGAGGCCTCGACGTGGGCGAGCCACCGAAATGCCGGCGGCGGCCGAAAAGAAAGCCTTGCACGGGAAGGTTGCAACTCCAGTATGATCTGAATGACCGGATATACTGGTACTGCCCGGAATGCGGGGATGAGGGCCTGCTTGATGGCTGGCAGTGGCTGATCTGGGATATGAGTGATGATGATTTTCGCTTCCTGTCGGGCGAGGAGACGATCCACTGAACGGTGACGGCAAGGACGGAGATGAGCTGGCAGACTCTGAACCGGATGCTGGGGTTCCCGAATTCCGGTGAATTGTTTCCGGGATGGATGGAAAGAATAGCGGTTGACAGGAATTGAGTATCATGTCCCCGGAACTCGCGGAACTCCGACGCGAAGTCGCCCCCGAAGTCGAAAAGATGCTTTCGGTCATGCAGGGGGAGATGACCCGGAGTGAAATCATGAGCGCCTTGGGGCTAAACGATGAGAAACACTTCCGGGAGCACTACCAGCAAATTGGCACCAGACTCGGGTTGATCGAGATGACCATCCCGGACAAACCGCGCAGCAGAAAGCAGAAATACAGGCTGACAGAAAAGGGCCGCCGATGGCTGACCGGAGGCGACAGATGAAGAGGGATGAAGTACAGCCCCCCCAAAAAAGCCCTGCACCGGGAGGCTGCAATTCCAGTATGATCTGGATGATCGCATTTACTGGCACTGCCCTGTGTGAGGAGGGTTAGGGCCTGCTTGATGGCTGGCAGGGGCTGCTCTGGGATATGAGTGATGATGATTTTCGCTTCCTGTCGGGGGAGGAGACGATCCACTGAACGATGACGGCAAGGACGGAGATGAGCTGGCAGAGTCTGAACCGGATGCTGGGGTTCCCGAATTCCGGTGAATTGTTTCCGGGATGGATGGAAAGAATAGCGGTTGACAGGAATTGAGTAACATGTCCCCGGAACTCGGACCCTCAGCACCCTGCGCGAGCCGCACGGCTCCTATCCCGGCAACCCGCTGATCGCCGAACCTCTCTACTTGACCAGATACATCGAACGGATGGGCACCGGCATCCACGACATGATCGAGCGCTGCCGCGAAGCCGGTCTCCCGGAACCGGAGTTCAGACTGACCGACGGTTTTGTCACCGTCATCCGCCGCAAACCGGGAAAGGCTTTCGAGGCTGTCGGCGGGAAGGTCGCCCCCGAAGTCGCCCCCGAAGTCGCCCCCGAAGTCGAAAAGATGCTTTCGGTCATGCAGGGGGAGATGACCCGGAGTGAAATCATGAGCGCCCTGGGGCTAAGCGATGAGAAACACTTCCGGGAGCACTACCAGCAAATTGGCACCAGACTCGGGTTGATCGTGATGACCATCCCGGACAAACCGCGCAGCAGAAAGCAGAAATACAGGCAGACAGAAAAGGGCAGCCGATGGCTGACCGGAGGCGACAGATGAAGAAAATGAAGTACAGCCCCCCCCCAAAAAAAGCCCCGCACCGGGAGGCTGCAATTCCAGTATGATCTGGATGATCGCATTTACTGGCACTGCCCTGTGTGAGGGGGGTGAGGGCCTGCTTGATGGCTGGCAGGGGCTGCTCTGGGATATGAGTGATGATGATTTTCGCTTCCTATCGGGGGAGGAGACGATCCACTAAACGGTGACCGCAAGGACGAAGATGAGCTGTCAGAGTCTGAACCGGATGCTGGGGTTCCCGAATTCCGGTGAATTGTTTCTGGGATGGATGGAAAGAATAGCGGCTGACAAGAATTGAGTATCATGTCCCCGGAACTCCCCCGGAACTCCCTCTGGTGGTTCATCGAAAGGACAGGAAGGGATCGGATCAGTGCACGACGGGACTGGCCGTTTTGCCAACAAAATTGTTTATCGTTCCGATTAACTCGGCATCAATTGTGCCGTTGTTGGCGATATAACCGGCGATAATCGCCCGGTCACCGAAAAGGCTCAGGTTTTTCTTGGGGTGATATTTGTTGAGGCTTTCGCTCAGGCGATGTAGGACTCGTTTGCCGTCAAGCATCCTGCTGAGTCTGTCCCAGTGAGTTTCTGCATGATCTTGTTCCTCGGCAAAGGCTTGTATCTTGGAATAGTGAGTTGTAATCTCCGCCGCGGTGGAAGAGAGATGCGAGAGAATCGTGTCGCGCAGCTCCTTGCCACTTTTGTCGCGCCCGAACTGTTCGTTTGGGGCGGGCTTGGCTTTTACCACCGCCAATGTGGACGTGCATGAAATTGTAATCAGGTCGTCTTCGTAGCGTAACATTTCGGCGGCGCCAAAATTCGGTTCCTCCGGCGAGCATAGTTTGTCTTTCAGCCATTGGCGGACCGCCTCGGGCTGCAAGAGATAGTTCTCAAGTTCCCATCGCCTCAGGACATGGACAGACTCACCGTATGGATGCGCCGCCGCAAACACGTCATCGTCCGTTTCCCACCAGAGGGTGTCCCGATAGCCTTCATCTTGGAGTAATACATCACGGTCGACAATGCCGAAGGCTGGGCGGCCGTCCCTTTTGAATTCCATCACTTGATTGACCACCTTCCGGCAGCCGCCACTTCCGCCACCCGGATCAGCCACGCTTTCAAAACTCAAAATGTCTTTCTGGTTGAAAAACCACTTGTCGCGAAGGATAGCCAAGTCATCATCTGATTCGACAAAAACCTTGATGCCGCCTTCGTAAAGGCTTCCAACATCATACTCAACGGAAAGATCCTTGAAGCTTGACATACGTTCGTCCCTTGGGGTGGAAAGCGGTTATCGTAAATCGATCTCAATCAGGTCGCCGCCTTTTATGATTCCCTTCTCTTTGATGTCAATACTGTTGACAAAGGTATGTAGCAATTCGCTGGAATGGGTGGTGGCAATGACCGTAATGCCGGAGTTCTCGGCGGCAAGCTCCTTTAATGCCTTGAATAGGGCATGTTGCCAACGGATATGGAGATGGGCCTCAAGCTCATCGATCAACACAATGGTGTTGCGGGTCATGTGGGCACCGATCCGGAGGAACAAGTGGCAGAGGCTTTTTTCGCCACTGCTCAGGCGGTCCAGTCGATGGGTTTGCTCGCCGCACTGAATGACGGCCTCGGGCGGATCGCGGCGAACATCCCTGAGCATTTTTTCACTGCCCCGGAATACACGGCGGTTGATCAATTCACGGGCCTTTTCAAACCGGCCGTCGCTGAGCCATTTCAACCACACAAGAAGATTGTCCAGAGAGCCGAGCCATTCCTGATCGTGAGGGGAAAACCGGTGCACCGTACGATATCCCCAGTGTTTAGGTTGCATGATGCTCCGCTGCTCGGTGCTGCCGTTCACCGGGCGGGTTGTTTGGATGCAGGGGATATCACGGTAAGCGGAAAAGTAAAGGAGGCTGGGCAGCGGCTCGGCACTTTCGGCGAAGTTGTCAGGGACTCTACCAAGGCCGAAGCGGATGTTGGCCAGCAGATCTTCCACCAACCCTGAGGAAGCTTTGCTCTTTTCGATACGGCCCGGCACTCGGCTTCGGAAAGTCAACCTGTGCCAGTCCTCCGCGCCATACTCAGCCAAGGTTTGGTCGTCCCACACCTTTAGCGATACATCTTCACCGACTGCGCCGGCGAGGATCGAGAGCACGAGGATTTGGTCGCGGCCTTGCCAAAATACCCGCAGCAAGAGGTCGAGTTGCGCTCTGCCAAGGCTACGGTCAAGATCTTCCTGGCCGTATTCGAGAGGGTCTGCTTTCTCAAGCAGGCCAACCAGGGCTGCCATGGTTTCCAGGATAGTGGTTTTGCCGAAACCGTTTTTGGAAACCAGTAAAAAGATATTGCAGGGACGTAATTGCTTGTCGGTGAAATCGACCTCATACGGCTGGCCCTGAAAGGGGCCGATTCGATCCAGGGTCAGGCGGAGGGGTCTGAAATCATAAATCATCATTTCTTCACTCATATCCCCCTCCTTTACTGGATTTTTCGAAGTACAAAGCTCAGATCATCCGTGGTGATTTTTGCACCATGAACCCTTAGCGGTTCACCATGCGGCGGAACTTTGACCAGCATGTCGCCTTTGCCGAGCAGTGCTTCTGCGCCAATTTCGTCCAGAATGATCTTCGATTCGGTGGATTTCTGCACTCGCAGGGCGATACGGCTGGGGATATTGCTCCTCAGGAGACCAGTGAGGATGTTGGCGTCGGGCCGTTGGGTTGCAAGCACCAGATGAATGCCGCTGGCTCTGGCCTTTTGGGCCAGCCGCACCAGCGGTGTTTCGATTTCACGCGACTGCATGAGCAAATCGGCCAGTTCCTCCACGACCAAGACGACAAAAGGCAAATCGAGTGCTTGTTTTTTAAGTCCTTCCGCCAAACTGGTAACGCCAGCCTTCTGTAAATGTTCGTGTCGTTTCTCCATTTCCTGGACGAGTTGTTCCAGTAACAAGAGGGCTCTATCCGGGAGATAAACCACCTCTCCACTGTAGAGATTTTCCAATTTTTCGTAACGGGCAAATTCGACATTCTTGGGATCGACCAGGGCCAATTGCATTCTGTGCGCTGGCGTCGAACCGAGCAGAGAGACAATGATACTGTGCAGACAGACACTTTTGCCGCTGCCAGTGGTGCCTGACACTAGCAGGTGCGGTGCCTCTGCCAAGTCGAAGGAAAAATTCCGCCCTAAGACGTCCTGCCCCAGCCATACCGGCAACAATCGGTCATCTTGCGTTATGCTCTCAAGCCACCCCCACAGATTTGCACTGGTCACCGGTTTCCAGTTGTCCGCCGGACGAGGCAGGTCTATTGCCACCACCTTGGGCTCTTCCGTGGCTTCTAGCAGGATGCCCCGTTCGCCCATACCCAGAATCATAGACAGTTTGTCAAGACCCTTGCGTAGGCGGTCATAATGATTGACGTCGGGAAGAAACAAAAGGCATCGGCTCAGACGGGCGCCTTCCACCCGCTCACGCAGGTCAGCCGCCACGCCGATTTCCCGGAGTGCCGCTAGCAATCGATTTTCATCAACGGCATGTTCAGGTTCCGGGTGAGCTATGATGCCTGCCAGCAATTCTTGCTGAAAATAACTGACAAAGTCGTGGTTGCGGCTCCAGCTGGTACGAATTTCTTTGAGTCCTCGCCGGATATGGCGCTGGAGATATTTCCGATATCCCTTTTCATCCTCGAAAAGATCCTGTCCGTGATACACGGAAAGCAGGGCACGAACGGCATCGTCAAAATCCTTTTCAGTGCCTTTGCCGGTGAGCTGTTCAAGCTTGTACTCGGAGCCTTTTGCTGAGATTCGGTCAAACTCGTCGTCGGGCGGAGTTGGAATCTGGAGGGAACGAGCCATGGCCATTCGGAGCACCCTGAGTTTAGGGCCTCCCGAGGTCTTAAGTCCGTGGGGCAGGACCTCGTAGCTGATCAGTTGTTCCTCGGTGGCATCGGTATAAATATCAGCCATGGACCACCTCGCTGATCTTGGTCTGCTCGCCGGTAGGGTTGTGGAGTTCAAAGGTCTTGTAGACATGCGGACGGAGAAGTTTCATCTTGGCCTCGTCCAATTCCGAGTCGGTGGGCAGCAGGATCACCTGACCGCCGGCCGCAGGATAATAGCGAGTGATCAGGTTGTGCTGATGTCGGAGATCGATGCGGGCCAGTGGCGTATCGATAACCACAGGAAGTTGCCGGCCGGAAACTTCCTTGAGTGCCCACAAGAGTGACATGGCTGTCAACTGTTTCATCCCAGCTGAAATGGTTCCCATGCCGATGGATTCATCTTGTTGGTTGTAGTAAGTGATGACGAATTCCTCGTCGATCCCCACCCGGTCGATGAGCCGGTTAGAGTCAAGAAGGACGTGGAGGTGGCGATTGAAGGATTCCTCCAACTCATGTCTGGTTTCATGCTTCAATATTCCCTTGAACTCTTCCAGCATCTTTGCCATTTGTCCGGCCAGGTCATATTTTTTCCGGAATCCTTCCGCGACCTTTACTGCGTTGTCTTGTTGTTTGATCTTGTTTTCCTGTTCGGTAAGTTCGCGTTGTTTGAGGGCTATGGTGCTATTCAGTGCCTGGATTTGGTCCTTGAGGAGCCGCAATCGTTCCTCGACGTCGTTCCGTTCCGCCTTCAGCCGCGCGTATTCAAGCTTTTCCTCCTCGGCCAGGTTCTGGGCATTGTCCAGCTTCTCCTCAAGAACCGTGAGTTTGCGTTTGCATTCACGGGCCTGGTTGGCAAGCCGCAACAGTTCTTCCGCCGCACCGCGCTCGGGGCGGTAAGTGGCAAGCAGCTCCAAGAGCCGCTGTGCACGGTTCGAGTCCAGCAGGAAGGGGCCAGAGTGACCTGTCGGACTTTCGAACACCTCGATCTGTTTGCGCAACCGTTGTTGGTAGAAGCTGACTTGACTCTCGGTCAGGCGCGGCGTGGAATAGGGCGGTTGTTGCAGCAAAGCCGGGAGCTGTTCCTTCAAAGCTGCAAGCAGGGAGGACTGGCTTTGGCGGTCCTGAGCGATCAAGAGCTTCAGATTATCCAGGACCTTTACGGTCAGGCCGGGCGTGAGCATAAGAAAGCCGTCGCCACCAAAGATTTCCGAGATCCTTGTCAGGCACTCCGCCTCACGACTTTGCAGTTGGGTGACTTCGGCCTTCAGGGTCGCCCGGTTTTCGATACCGGCCTGACCGCCGAGGATGTCCAGGCGTTTCCCGAGATGCCGCAGGTGTTCTTCGGCCTCGGACTGATCCTCTTCAAGGTCGCTGGTCTCTTGTTCCAACCCGCGGATTTCATAGAGGAGTTGTCGTGCCTTCCCTTGGTCTCTCTCCAGTTCGGCCTTGGCCTGTTCGTCCATGCTCCGGGTCTTCCAACCTCTTCTGACTTCTCCCAGTCCCCAGAGGATGTTTTCGACCGGCCGGATGTTGAGGAGTTGCTCCATCTTTGCAATGGTTTGGTTGGTATTCGCCTCGGCCAGGTGTTGCACCTCTTCGCCGTCAAAGAAGAAGAACGGCAGATAGTCGGTGGGGAGGAGCCGGCTGAGATATTCTTTGGCTTGATCACCTAACAGTCGGCCTTCAATGGGGTCGTCGATTTCAATTTTTTCATCAAAGCCTTGGGGTGAGATGCCATACCAACCACGGCTTGCTGTCGTCTCACCGTCCTCGGAGAGCCAACAGATACGCACGGAACATTCCGGGATGCCTTGTTGACGGGCATGATGGTTGAGGATGCCCCACCAACGATCGCTGTAGCCAAGAACGTATTGTTTCGAAGAAAGTCCCCCTGGCACCTGGCGGAGCAAATCCTCGGTGACGCCGCCGAACAGCAGCTTGACGCTGTTGAGGAAACTTGTCTTGCCTTGGCCATTGCGTCCTCGGATAATGACGATATTCTTAGTGCCGTCCTTGGGTGGGGTAAGTTCGAAATGGCACTGACCGTAATAGGAAAAGATGTTGGTGATGGTGATCGACTTGAAAAGCACTTATTTCCCTTCCTGGACGGCCATGTTGATGATTTTTTCCAGTTCGCGTTGGAGCTGAGCCTTTGTCCCGTAAACTTTTTTGATGTTGGGATATTCTCGCATCAGATGGACCAGTTGAGGGATAAGCGACTGTGGAATCCGATGTATTGGGGCCAGTTCGGCGAGAGTCTTTTCGAGAAAGTCGTGGTCCATGCTCTTCCTTTTATTCATTTGTTCAGGCAGCAATTATCTCTTTCCGCATGGGAAAACGGCTGAAGCGGGAGGCCAAGCGAAGAGCCGACCGCATGACGTCGAACTCCTTCGTCCAGATTTGTTGGATATAGATCAACTCCTCGTCGCTGATCAGTTCCATGCCCACTTCCTGCTCCGTCTTGAATAACTCTTCCAGCATCTCCAACCGAGTAGCGGAGTCGAATGGCCCCAAACCCTTCTCGCCGTTCCGCCGTATACGGCATCGGCGGTTTTCCTCCTCGCGGATTTCCTTGAGCCAGTTACGGAAGCGGTTTAGCGGCAACATCCATTCCTCACCGTTGTCGATGAAGCTCTCCATGGATTTATCGGTTTTCACCACCGTGCAGGTCCAGCAGCCGAAGCGGCTGCCGCCGCACGATGGGGTATTAAGATCCATGACCAAAGGGCATTCTCCACTGTTGGCCTGCCTGTAGAGTTCCATCATTTCATCGTGGCTGCCGCCCCAAGGAGGGTTGTTGGTGAACAGATACTCCCATACCTGATCGTTACTCCAGTCGGAGATGGGCGCAAGGACCAAAGCATTGGGGATTTGATGATGTGGGTTAAGCCCCCGATTGTTGCTTTCTCTTGACTTCATCCCTTGGCCGCGTTGGTGGCTTTCATCTATGCGGGTGCCGAGGAGGAGAATGACGCTTCCGGATCCTATGGTTATTTTTTCAATGACCTTTCGGCTTGGATTAATCTTCATTTTCGTTGTGCACCAGCGGAACCACCTGGTGGGAGGGGGATATCCTTTGCCGATGAGGTTACCCCAAAAGGCGTTCTCTGCCATGGGCTTGACGAGGTGCGTGGAAAGATTGAGGTGGCGGCGGCGCGCATCTTCTTCCAACCGTTGAAGGCTGGAGTGCATATAGCGGGCGATATTGGGAGGCTCCACGCCGGTGTCAGAAGAGATGATATGCACCGGCTTTAATTTTTCGGAGGGCAGACCGCATAACATCTCAAAGACTAGTTGCAACACAAGGGTAGAATCCTTCCCCCCTGAGTATGCAACCACCCATGGTCGCTCATCGGCAAGAAAGTTTTGGAGTAAGATTTTTCGGCTATCTCGCACATGCGATGGGGTGTGCTGATTCTCCGCCAAGTTGTTCGGAGGGAGCGAGAAAGTTTGAACGGTCATGAGGGTATGTTTGGCTGAGGTTGGCAGGCGGTCTTTGGCGAAAAAATTATCACGCTCTAAACTATCTCACAACATATCTAATATCGGCAAGTTGAATAAACAAGGCAAAAGAAAGAGAGGATCGAAAGCCAGTGGAATTCCGGACTGGAATTCCGGGAATTCCGGGGACAGTATATCGAATTGACATACCGTCGCACCTCGGCTATTTTCCGTCCATGGCAAGACTGGCACGAGTCATAGCACCGGGCATCCCGCATCATGTCACCCAGCGGGGGAACCGCCGTCAGCAGACCTTCTTCTGCGATGACGATTACCGGGAATACATCGCCCTGGTCTCCGAATGGTGCGGGAAGTATCGTGTCCGGATCTGGGCGTGGTGTCTGATGCCCAACCATGTGCACCTGATTGCCGTCCCCTCCAGCCCGGAGTCGCTTGCCCGCGCCATCGGGGAAGCGCACCGCCGCTATACCCGGAGAATCAATTTCCGTGAAAATTGGCGTGGGCACCTCTGGCAGGAACGCTTCGCCTCCTTCCCGTTGGATGAGAATTATCTGCTTGCCGCAGCCAGATATGTTGTGAATTCCGGGGACAGTATATCGAATTGACATACCATCCCACCGCGGCTATGTTTCGTCCATGGCAAGACTGGCACGAGTCATAGCACCGGGCGTTCCCCATCATGTCACCCAGCGGGGAAACCGTCGTCAGCAAACCTTCTTCTGCGATGACGATTATCGGGAATACATCGCCCTGGTCTCCGAATGGTGCGCGAAGCATTGCGTCCGAATCTGGGCGTGGTGTCTGATGCCCAACCATGTGCACCTGATTGCCGTCCCCTCCAGCCCGGAGTCGCTCGCCCGCGCCATCGGGGAAGCACACCGCCGCTATACCCGGAGAATCAATTTCCGTGAAAATTGGCGTGGGCACCTCTGGCAGGAACGCTTCGCCTCCTTCCCGTTGGATGAGAATTATCTGCTTGCCGCAGCCAGATATGTTGAGATGAATCCCGTGGCGGCCGGTCTTGTCGCCCACCCGGGAGAGTATCCCTGGAGCAGCGCCCGCGCCCATC
>JBFMEW010000079.1:0-10493 GCA_040753175.1 Acidobacteriota bacterium
CAAGTACGACATCTCCGCCATGGCCCGGCAGCTGCTCTGCGACCCGGAGTACCCGAACAAGCTGGCCGCAGGCAAGCCCGAGACGATCGTCCGCTGCCGGCGCTGCAACACCTGCATGATGCGGGGGCTCGCCGGCATGTACATCGCCTGTCCCCTCAACCCCAAGCTGGGCAGGGAGTACCTGCTGGACGAATATCGGATGGGCTCCTGGAAGAAGGGCGAGTCCCTCATCCCGAAGAGCTGGGAGAAGGCCCGCATGCCGCCTCTGGACAAGAAGCCGTGGTGGCGGGACGAGATCGAGCTGGTGGAGAAATGCTGGCGACCGTTCCGCGGCCCCGGACCGCGGTAGGAGGATCGGCGCAGGGAGGTCCCTCACTGCGCACGGGGGGCCTCGCTACGCTCGGGATGGCGGATCGCCACGCTCGCGAGTCTGCAGCCGTGCTTGGTGGACCGGAGCAGGTCATCCCCGGCCAAGGCCGCCTGAGCGGCCGCAGGCCGTCGTTGCCACGCCTCCTGTCGCGGGCTCGCCGCGCCGGTCGTGGAATACGTTGTCGAATTTCGGGCGGGCGGGGCTTTTTGCAGCAGGAGCATGGAAGATATCGCCTTAAGTTGAAGCCCTGTTTAGCGTGCGATAGTTGATGCAGGAGGGGGCTTACGATGGTCCTTGGGATTCGCAATGCCGGAAGTGACAGGGTTTGGAGAGAACAGGGGGGGCAAAGGGAACTTCAGGATCGGGTCGTCGGAAAGGGATTGTGCACAGGGTGCGGGGCCTGTATCGGGCTCTGCCCGTACCATGTCTCCCACGAAAACCGGATTGTTTTTCTCCACAGTTGTGAGGTGAAGGTCGGCAGGTGCTATACCTTCTGCCCCCGGGCGCCAACGGATCTGGATGCGTTGCGGGGCGCCCTGTTCGAGAGAGCCGATCTCACACCTGAGATCGGCGCCGTCCGTGGATTCTACATCGCGAGAGCCGCAGATCCTAGAGTACGGGAAACGGCACAGCACGGAGGCACGGTCAGCGCACTCGTCGCTCTTGCGCTGAAAGATGGAATGATCCATGAGGCGATCCTGACGAACGCAGGCGAAGACCTGCTCACTGGCGGCGTTAGAGTTACCGATCCTGAAAGGGTGTCCGAATCCGCGGGGAGCCGGTTTGTGGTGTCTCCGGCTCTCGGGTTCTTCAACCGCCTCGCGAATGATCACGAGCGGAAGATCGGCATCGTAACCACCCCTTGTCAGACGCTTTCCCTGGGAAAGATGCGCCTTCAAGCGCTTGTAGAAGACTCAGGGGTTACGAACCTCCCAAAATTGGTTATTGGACTTTTCTGCGGATGGGCCTTTTCCTGGGGGAAACTGCTGGCAGTCCTGAATGAAAAGGTGGACATGGCCAGCATCATAGGTATGGACATTCCGCCGAGTCGCTATCATTCGTTAGAAATCCGTACACACTCGGGGAGAATGGAGATCCCTCTTGATGAGGTGAGCTCATGCGTCAGGGAAGCTTGCCGAAGTTGCTTCGACATGACAGCTGAGTTCAGCGATCTTTCGGTGGGCTCAGCGCGGCTGCCCGAGGGGTGGGAAGAAGCCAGGCAGTGGAACCAGGTAGTCGTAAGGACTCGGGCAGGCGAGGAACTGCTGGCTCTGGCGAAGAGCAAAGGGATCCTGGAATTCCGCGACATTCCAGCGGGCAATCTCGAAAGGCTGAAACGGGCCGCGGTGAGAAAGAAAGTCGCTGCAGTCCGGAACCTGATCCGGCAAAGCGGGAAGCCCGACGACTGGATCTATCTCGATTCCCGGGATTCGGTATTTGCGACACTGAAGGCTGGATAGGAGAGTCAGAGAGATCGGGAGGGCCTCAGACTGAGGTCGTTGATGAGAGGAAAGGAAATCTCAGTGGCGGCAGGCATAGATCAAGATCGAGGCATTGAAGTTCTGCTCATGGGCAATGAGGCCATTGCCCGGGGCGCCTTGGAGGCCGGCGTCCAGGTTGTTGCAGGATATCCCGGGACGCCATCTTCCGAGGTGGTGGAGAGCCTATCGCGGGTGGCTGGCAGCCAGGGCCTCTATGTGGAGTGGTCGACCAACGAAAAGGTCGCCATGGAGGTCGCCGCCGCCGCTTCTTTCGCAGGTTTGCGGTCGATGTGCGTTATGAAACAGAACGGTGTGAACGTGGCTTCCGACTTTCTCCTCCACCTGGCCGGCTCAGGGGTGCGCGCCGGGATGGTCCTGGTCAGTTGCGACGATCCAGGCGCCCTGTCCAGCGTCAACGAGGGAGAATCCCGCCATTTCGCCCGGATGGTGGAGATTCCGCTTCTGGAACCGGGTGACCTTCAGGACGCGAAGGATTTGATCCCGTGGGCCTTCGAGATCTCCGAGGAGATCCGGAGCATCATCATGGTGAGAAGTGTCACGCGGATTTCCCATGCCAGCGGCAATGTGGTGTTGGGAGCCATTCCTTCCGACAGAAAGCGTGCATCCTTCTTCTCCGATGGGGATACCTTCGATTCCGATCGGGGTCCGATGTGCAGCACACCGGTCCTAGCGAAACACATCCTGCAGCAGAAAAGGATCGCCCGGGCAAAAGAAATCTTCGAAACATCTCGGTTCAACTGGTACGAGGGTCCCCAAAATCCCGAACTCCTGGTCATCGCAAGCAGCGCCTGTTCCCTCTACAGTGAAGAAGCGATCCGTTTGCTGGGGCTCAAGGATCGCGTGGGCCTGCTCAAGATCGCGACCACCTGGCCCCTCCCTTCCGACCTGGTGATACGTCACTTGGCCGGGACTAAGAAGGTACTGATCGTGGAGGAAGTCCTGCCTTTTCTGGAAGACCACATCAAGGTCCTACGTGCGGGACTGCCGGATCGGATTGGAAAGACGGAGTTTTTCGGTAAGTACGACGAGACCCTTCCCAATTTCGGAGAGCTCGATCCGGATCGGGTGGCCAGCGCGATCTGCAGGGCGCTCAAGATCCCGGATCAAGTTACGGCCCCTGCCGATCGAGAGGGAGATCAGATCGCGGGGTTGATAGGTATACCCGATCGGGAACAGACCTTCTGTCCGGGTTGTCCCCATCGGGCCTCTTTTTGGGTGATGCACGAGGCGCTTGCCTTGGATGGACGTAACGGATTTGTCTGCGGGGATATTGGCTGCTATTGCCTGGCAGCGGTCATTCCACGCAACGGTTACGGCACCATGAAAACGCTCCACTCCATGGGATCGGGGGCCGGGTTGGCGAGCGGCTTCGGGAAGCTGGGGCCTTCCGGAATGGACCAGCCCGTTCTGGCTGTCTGTGGCGATTCCACCTTCTATCATGCCGCCATCCCTGCGCTGATCAATGCCGCTCACCATGCGGCCAACATGATCCTCGTCGTGCTCGACAACGGCGGTACGGCGATGACCGGCTTTCAATCCCATCCTGGCCTTCCCGTGAACGCCATGGGAAAGCCGGTGCCAGCGGTGGATATCGAAGGCATCTGCAAGGCCTTGGGAGCTCGTGTCGAAGTCCGTGATCCGTTCGACCTTGAAGAGACTCGCAAGACCCTCAATAGGCTGCTCAAGGAGGAGCAAGGAGTCCGGGTGCTGATTCTAAGACAGGCTTGTGCGCTGTCCCCTCAGCGAAGGGGGAAGCGCCTGTATGCCGTTTCCGTGGATGAGGAGCGCTGTCTCGGCCAGAGGTGTGGGTGCGGTCGTCTCTGCACGCGAATCTTCCACTGCCCTGGCTTGGGCTGGAACACGGCGAAAGAGAAAGCCGTCATCGACGAGGCGATTTGCGCCGGCTGCGGCGTGTGTGCGCTGATCTGCCCGGTCGGGGCGATCCAGAGGCAGGAGGTTACCTGACCATGCCGGAGAAGAGACTTCAGAAGGATCCCTACAATATCATCATCACGGGTGTGGGCGGTCAGGGCAACGTGATGGCTTCGCGGGTCTTATCCGGCATGCTGATGCGCCGGGGCTACCGAATCACGATTGGCGAGACCTTCGGCATGTCCCAGCGCGGAGGTGCGGTGATGAGCCACATCCGTGTCTCGGAGCAGGCACGGTGGAGTCCTCAGGTTCCCAGGGGTAGGGCGGATATGGTGCTAGGCCTCGAGCCCGTGGAGACCATCCGGGTGCTCAGGACCTATGGTAATTCAGCGGTCAAGGTCCTCACAAACACCCGCCCCATCTATCCCGTGGGTGTCATTACAGGGGAGCTCTCGTACCCTTCATTGCGGGAGATCAGGAAAACTGCACAGCGCTTCTCTGCCGGTGCCTGGTTTCTGGATGCAACCGAGGAAGCGGTGAAGCTGGGCAACCCGATCCTGGCCAACATTGTCATGGTCGGTGCCCTTGTTGGTCTGGGTGAACTCCCGGTGGACCGAGAGGATTTCGCTGCTGCAATCGGCAGCACTCTGCCCCCGGACAAAATGCCCTCGAACCTCCAGGCCTTCGATGTCGGTGTGCGAAAGCTGGCCTGCACAGGATAAGGCATCTTAGATCGAACAAGCATCAGGGAGGCTCTGCTCCCCATGCTGAAGCAGAGTCGGAGTGACATGGGGCGGCACAGAGATTCTTCCATGATTGCATGAAAGCCTTGGCCAGCGAATGGTCAACTTAGAGAAGGACATTGCGATTGCGCGCAGGGTGCAAGAACTCAGGAAGCTTGTAGGATTGAGGGGGGAACAATGGAAAAGAAAAGGTGGGTGCTGGCCGGTGGTCTTTGCGTCTTCTTGCTCTTGGCACTGGTGACGCAAGGAGAGGCTCTGTTCATCGACGACAAGAAGACGCTCGAGGTGTCGGCCAAGGTGCAGACCCGCGGCACGGTGCGTGTGCAGGAGAGCGACACCGAGGAGAACGGAAAAGGCTATTCCTATCCGGACGTCGACAGTTGGGATTTCGTCCAGCATCGGAACCTGGCCCTGATCGAGATCAACCACGATCTGAAGGCCCTGACCAAGGACCTGGACATCCTTTATCCTCTACGTGCCTTGCAGATCAACGCCAAGTACCACCTCGTGGGCCGCTTCCTCTATGAGGCCATCTACGATTACGGCGGCACCCTGGGGGACGTCGCGGATGCGGACCCGGAGAATTTCAGTGAGTTCCAGCAGAGCTACGATCTTTGGGAAGCGTATGCGGACTTCACCAGAGGCCCCCTGTTCGTGCGGATCGGCCGGCAGAACCTGGCCTGGGGCGAGACCGACATCTTCCGGCTCCTGGACGGTATCAACCCGCTGGACAACACCTTCGGTGGCCCTTTTGAGGACCTGGATGACCGTAGGATCCCGCTCTGGATGATCCGGTCCAGCTACAACCTCGGCAACCTGGGCCCCCTCTCCTCGCTGACTCTAGAAGGTTTTGTCGTGCCTGGGCCCATCGACGCCAGCGTGGCGCCGCAGGCCTGGCTGCCGAACGGCAACCCGTACGGCGCCCCGGTGCCGAGGCTGCTGGTAGGCTCTTTGCGCAACATCGCGCCGGATCGCGAGTGGTCGGAGAGCCGCTGGGGGGCGCGCGTTCAGGGGCTGATCGGCGCCAACCTGAACGTGGCGGTGGCGCACTACAAGACCTTTCTGGACATGCCGACCCCGAGGAGCGTGGTGATCGGCAACCCCCCGCTTCTGGCCGATCTCAACGCGATGCAGCTGCACTGGGAGTACCCGGAGGTGCAGATCACCGGGGCGAGCATGAACTACTGGGAGTCGATGACCGACATCGTGTTCCGCGGCGAGGTGGCGATGTTCTGGGATGAGCCGGCCTTCATCCCGCAGATCAACAGCTCGACCCTGTTCGGACCGCAGCTCGAGCTGCCGCCGGAGGTACTGGACCTGTTCGCCGAGCTTCTGGGGGTGGACATCCGTGATCTCGGCCTGAACGGGATTCCGATCGAGCCCAAGAGTGGCCGGATCCCCAAGAAGAACATCCTTCGCTACATGCTGGGGCTGGACAAGCAGATTTGGATCCGCCCCTTGAATAAGGTCAATACCTTCTTCATCTCGGGCCAGTACTTCGGCCAATATGTGCCCGAATTTGATGAACGCATGGCGGTTCCGGCCCTGGTCTACCCAAGCCTCAAGAAGTACGTGCCGGTCAGCCAGTTCGAGCATGTGTTTACTGCCCTAATCAACACCATGTACATGAGCGGCAGACTGCAACCGCAGGTGGCCTGTGCCTACGATCTGAAGGGGGCTATTCTCGTTCAACCGTCGATCAACTACCTCTGGGAGCCGTTCCGGTTCATGGTCCAGTACAGCACCATCATGGGCAGCTTCGCCAACTTCGGCCTGTTCCGCGACCGCGACCAGGTGGCCGTGGTCCTCACCTATCTGCTGAATTGATAACGGCGCCAGGGTCGGGTTCGGACAGGATATACATAGCTGCATGGGAGACTAGATGCCCAACGACAACGCGAATATCCCATTGTACGTCCACATCGAATCTATCCTGAGGCAGAAGATTCTCACAGGGCAACTTGCGCACGGCGAGCAACTCCCGACAATCAGAGAGCTTTCTAGACACTTCCGGGTTAGCCACATTACCATTCGCACCGCTCTGGACAATCTCAAGGCCGAGCGACTTTTGTCCGCGCAGCGGGGCAAGGGCGTCTATGTGGCCGATCATGTCCCTTTGCCAAAGCCGATGGTCTTCACCGGAGATGTTCAGGGCTTTGTCGAGGATTGGGAGAAGCACAAGGCCAAGGTCTTGGGAATGGAAAAGAGACGCATCCGGGAGACACGGATCCCCAGGGATCTTGAGACTTTTTTCGGAATGGGTCCGCAAGAGCCGGTCTACGTCATCCGGAGGGTCCGCTTCTTGGACGACAATCCGATTTACCTCTCCGAGAACTTCCTACGACCTGAGATCGGGAAGCACCTCACCATGGGCGACCTGTCCAAACGGGCTCTGCAAAGAATTCTGCGGGACAGGATGGGACTGCAGATCGGAGAGAACGAGACTTATCTGCAGAGCGTGCTCGCGGAGCCGGACGTGGCAGAAAGTTTGGACTCAGATGTTTTCGCCCCTGTCCTTCTTTTGCAGGCCCGCATCTGGCTCGCTACGGGAGAACCGTTGGAGATCGTCAACATCTTCATGAAGTCGGACTCCTGCAAGTACAAGATCCGGGTCCGGGGGCCGTCCATAGAAACCCGGGGTCCGTCCGCTCCTAAGGCAATTGTCGAAAAGAGGGAGAAGAGACCCGGTGGTCGTCAAACCAAAGTGCGATTCTGAGTGGAAGGTGCGACATAGGTCGCGAGTTGTGCATCGAGTTGGGTGAAGCTGGGTGGCTTGCGCTAGGCGATCAAAAGGGGGGTTGGTAGAAGAACGGTGAGACAGCGTAAGAGAGATAGAAATAGAAGTGATAGAGGAGACCTATTATGATCAGCAAGGAGTGGGTCAGAAGTACTGTGGAAAAGAGGATTAACGCGATTTACGGCCTGAAGAATCCTTCTCCTGATGAAGTGGATAGAATGGTCGACCGGCAATTCAGCAGATGTCCCGCCTTTCAGTTCCCGGGATACAAGCCGGTTCACCCGCTTTTCGGGTGCCGACAAGGAAGAGCCCAGCTGAAAGACCACTATAAAATGTTCTATCAATGCGTAGAAATGCTCGAGTTTAACAAGCAGTTCATCGTCGTCGACGGCTTCAGCGCCAGCGCGCACTATCAGGCCAAGATCAAACTGAAGGAATCGGCTTCTGTTTATGATTTTGAGCTGATCGGTCTTGTAGACGTGGATACGGAGGAGAGGGTGCGTGATCTGAAACTATACTTCGATAACTCCACCTTTCTGAAGGCGGTGAATAACAGGAATGGAGACTTTACGGATGTGCGATCGGTAATGCCGCGTCCAGCATTCGACCTTAATTTCAAAATGAATGCCGCTGAAGTCATATCCGAGTTGTATGACTATTTCGATGCTATCCGTGCCGGCAAGGGATCACTGGAAGGCCTGTATACAAAATGGGCGGATGATGCGGAGATTTCATTCAAGTCGAACACAGATGTCGTCCCGTTCGCCGGGAGATTTTCTGGAAAGGAAGGAGTCAGAAAGTGGTTCGCCACTCTCGTTACAGGATGGTCTCTCGCCACACTGAACTTCACCAAGATTTACACCGAAGGAAACACGGCAGATTTCGCAATGGACGAGCAGCACTACTTCACAAACCCAGACGGGTCGAGAAGGTTTTTGAGCTGTTATATCGTTCAGAGCTGGACCGTCGATGATGCGAGGAGGGTGCGCTATTTCCAGAGTAACCACGATTCGTCCTGGATAGAGAATACGCTGCTTATGACTCAGATTTACAGAGATTATTACGGGTATCGTTAAGGATGGCCGGGAAGGAAAAGAATTGAATAGGGGAATTGAATTCTGGGGCGCCACACAAACAGAAAGGATCCGTCATGGACAAGGAATGGATCAGAGGCATGGTTGAGGAGAAAATGAATGCGATGTACGGCCTGAGGAATCCGTCCGGCGGCGGTGTTGAAAGAATGGTCGACGGCCTTTTCAGCAAGAGCCCGGTCCTTCAATTTATGGGCTACAAACAGCTTCACCCGCTTTTCGGATTCCACCAGGGGCGGGATCAGTTGAAGCAGCATTATGCTCGGCTCTATGCCGAGGTAGAGATCGTTGAGTTCAATAAGCAGTTTATCATCGTGGAGGGGTTCGGCGCCAGCGCGCATTACCAGAGCGCGTTCCGGATGAAGGAATCAGGTTCCATTTATGATTTTGAGGTGATCGCTTTTGTGGACGTGGACATGGAAGGGCGAATACGTGATTTGAAACTGCACTTTGACACGTCGACCTTCCTGAAGGCGGTCAAGAACAAGAATGGGCGCTTCACGGATGTACGGGTGACGAAGCCGCACCCGAAGTTCGATCCGAATTCCAAGGGCTATGCAGGCGCAATCCTATCGAACATGTATGACTATTTCGGGCGGCTCTATATGGGGCAGGAAACATGGGAAGGTCTATATGCGAAATGGGCGGATGATGCCGAGATTGCCTTCAAGTCCAACGTGGATCTCATTCCCTATGCCGGGCGGTACGAGGGGAAGGAAGGCGTGAAGCAGTGGTTCAACAGACTTGTCTCCAATTGGTCCGTTGCAGCGTTCAACTTCACCAAGATTTGCGCGGAAGGAAATGTGGCGGACTTCACGATGGACGAGCAGCATTACTACACCAATCCCGATGGGTCGAGAAGGTACCTGAGCGCTCTGCTTGCACATACGTGGACCTTGGACGACAAGGGTAAGGTACATCTGTTCAAGAGTTATCACGACTCGGCATGGCTGGACAATACATGGCTCCTTACCCAGATTTACAAAGATTATTACGGATATCCCGAGGACTACCCTCCGAGGAAGAAGTGAGGCAAGGAGGGCATGGATGCGGGAGTCATGGATGAGAAACAATGCGTGGCGAAGACCTGAATGACTGGAAAACTTCTCATAAGCAGGTGATCGGCTGAATGAATCCGTGGGGCGGGCGCAATTCATGCGCATGGGGGCTCGTGTCGAGGGCAGGCATGTCTCGGGAGAGGAGTCAGAGAAATGGGCATGAGAATTGCCGTGATCGTCGTATTTGCAGGGAAAGAGGGAGATCCGGGGTTTAAGCTCGTCGCGAGCGCATATCAAAGGAACTTTGCGCTTGTGAAGAACCCTGACACCGAGGTGGACGTGTTTTTTCTGAGAAATGGGCTGACTACGTTTGAGGAGTTCGGCTACAGACATCAAATGTTCCTGAATGACAGGGAAATGTACCACGCCATATTGGAGGCGGAGAAGAGCGGCTATGACGCTGTCGTTCCCATGTGCTTTTTTGATCCTGTCCTAGAGGAAGCGAGGAAGGCCGTAGAGATACCTGTTGTAGCCCAGGGTGAGACTGAGCTTTTCTATGCGAGCATGATGGGGGGAAGGTTCGGAGTGATCACCATTAATGAGGAGGCTGTGAGCCTAACGGACGACTTGATTGAGAAATATGGCTATAGACATCGGGCCGTGAGGACGAGGTCGATCGGAATTCCCGGGGCGGCTCAGCTCATAGCGGCGGTGGATGCGAGCCACGACATTGAGGCTTTCACGCAGGTGGCGAGGGAATCCATCAAGGACGGAGCTCAAGTGCTGGTTCCCGGATGCAGCGGAATATCGATGGCGCTTCGTTTGGCTGCCGGATGCGAGGACAAATATCCTGACGGGGTGACCGAGATAGATGGCGTTGCCATATTAGACGGAATGTCGGTAGTCGTAAAGACTGCCGAGGCGCTGGTCGCTTTAAAGAGAGGCGGCTCGTCGTTCATAAGCAGGGTCGGTCGATATTCGAGACCTCCGAGAGAGGTTGATGAAATGACACTAGCGAAGTTCCCGTATCGGGGGAGCGGTGTATGGAAGGCCTAGCAGCCCGTTGAAAAAGTTCTGATCTCTGCAAAAAGTCTGTCTATATGTATTCAGTTGGAGAGAACCCTTATATATACTCCTGCAGCAATAGACATGAGGAACGTTACTGCGGCAGGAGGAGTTG
>JBFMEW010000080.1:0-2826 GCA_040753175.1 Acidobacteriota bacterium
CAGTCAACCTGCCCTTGGCTTGAAAGAGATCCTGGCAGGCTTCTCCACCCGAACTCAGATCTCTTGGATCGACTCCGAGATGGAAACCGCCCTCCAGACCCTCAACCACCAAGTCCAGAGCTTCATCACCCAACTCAGCGACCTCTGCCCGTTGAGGCGGCTGCATAAAGACGAGGCCTTCCGGTTCCTGAAGAGGCTTTTGAACTTTGCTCCGCATAAGGTCGATCATGCCCGCCTCAAGCACGACTGTTTCCTCGACTACTACCTGCCCGACAGCACGCTGGAGTGCCACCGGGGCTACCTGCAGCTGGACGACTACTTCGTGAAGGTCCTGACTCTCAAAGAACCCTCCAGCCAGAGCTTCCCTCTGATCTTCAAGAGCCTGCTGGAAGTCGAAGCCAGCTTCATCCTCTGCAGCGAATGGCACCCCCAGGACAGCAGCCGGATCCAGAAGGGCATCCAGGGCCGCCGGCGACATTACCACAACTCCAAGATGTCGCTCTTCAGCCAGCTGGGTCAGCCCGAACAGTCCCTATCCAAGGACGACTTTCTGGTCGATGAAAGCAAGGAGTCGTTGATCCAGGAGCTGGGAGAAGCCAACCAGGAGATCGTGATCCAGGGGCACACCTTCGGAGAGTTCTCCCTGACCGGGGTGCTCTATGATCGGGATCTGGTCCAGATCGATCGGGCCATTGCCACCTTCTCCAAGATCTTCTCGACCGTCGATGCCATTCTGATCGAAGAGCGCTATAACCTTCTGAACGCCTACCTGGCCGTTGTCCCCGGGAACTACCTGCTCAACCTGAGACGGATCCTCCTGCTCAACACCAACTATGCCGACTACTCCTTCTTCTTCACCCTGCATCAGGGGGAAAGACAAAACCGGCACCTGGGATCCGAGTACCTGGTCGTCCTGGAATCGACCCACAAGACCCCTTACTTCCTGAACCTCCACCACGGCGACCTGGCCCATACCACGATTCTCGGGAAGTCAGGGAGCGGGAAGTCTTTCCTGTTGAACTTTCTGATTACGTTCCTCCAGAAGTACAACCCAACCACCTTCATCTTCGATCTGGGAGGCTCCTATCGCAGCCTGACCGAGATGTTCGGGGGATCGCACCTGCCGGTGGGACTCGAGACCCAGAGCTTCCGGATCAACCCTTTCTGCCTGCCTCCCACCCGGGACCACCTGAGCTTCCTGTTTACCTTCGTGTCCCTTCTGATCCATGACGGAGGCAAGCACCATTTGACCCACAAAGAGGAACGAGACCTCTTCGACCAGATCGAGATGCTCTACTCGGTCGAACCTCGGTTGAGAACCCTTTCCACCTTGCGGAACACCCTGCCCGACACGCTCAAGGAAGGGCTGCACAAGTGGACCCAGCATGGTCAGCTGGGCTTTCTGTTCGACAACTCGGAAGACACCCTGACGTTTTCCCGCTTCCAGTGCATCGAGTTTGAAGGGATGGAGAAGCACCCCCAGCTGATCGAACCTCTCTTGTTCTATCTCCTCCACCGGGCCAACGCCCTGATCGAGGACGATCAACTGGCGGGAGTCTTCAAGGTCTTCATCGTGGATGAGGCCTGGGTCTTCTTCCGCAATGCCACGATCCAGCAGTACATCACCCGGGCCCTGAAGACCTGGCGCAAGAAGAACGCCGCCATGGTCCTGGCCACCCAATCGGTGGATGAGCTCAAGAAATCCGACCTGCTCAACCTGATCCTCGAGTCCTGCTCGACCAAGATCTTTCTGGCCAACCCGGACATGGACCGGGAGCTCTACCAGGGCGTCTTCCACCTCAATGACCGGGAAGTCGATCTGATCACCGCTCTGCGCCCCAAGCAGCAGATGCTGATCAAGCGACCCGACATCAGCAAGGTCGTCAACTTGAACGTCGATCCCCTGAGTTACTGGCTCTACACCAGTGATCCCATGGACAACCTCAAAAAGAAGGAAGTCATCGCCCACCACGGGCTCATCGAAGGACTTCACATCCTGGCCAGGAGGCAAACCGTATGAAACCGATTCTCACTCTTCTTCTCTTTCTTTCGGCCTGTGATTCCCTGCCGGCCGCAGACCGGCAAGCCCGTGTCATCCGCTATTCCGATCAGGACATCATCGAGCTGCGCTGCCAGATGCGGGTCTCGACGGCCATTGTCCTACCGGCCGGAGAGCAGATCCTGGACTTTACCACCGGAGATAAGGAGCACTGGATTGTCAACGGCGCCCAGAACTTCTGCTACGTCCACCCGGCCAAGCCCGGATCGACCTCCAACCTCAACCTGATCTGTGCCAGTGGGAACATCTACTCCTTCCTGTTGAACGACGTCGGAGAAGACGCCTCGGGTGAGGTGGACTACAAGGTCTTCGTCGAGCCTCGAGAGACATCCAGGATCAGCCTCTCCGGCTCCCCCAACCCGCGCTTCGTTCCTGCTGAGGAACTGGCGGCCAGCCGAGCTCAAGTCACTGCTCTTCAGGAGCAAATGTCGAAGACTCAACAGGAAGCCCAGAAAGCCAGCGAGGACCAGATCCACCAGTACCGGTCCCGCTATCCGGCTTCCTTGAAGTTCCCTTACCGATACCGGAACCAATCTCCCTTCCAGGTTACAGCCATCTTCCACGATGAGGCCTTCACCTACATCTATAGCTCGGCTCGGGAGAAGCCGGCCATTTATGAAGTTAAGGACAACCAACCCAACCTCATCCCCTTCCAGCTGGAGAATGGCTGCTACATCATTCCCAAGGTCCTGGATCACGGCTATCTGCAGATTGGGAAAAAGAAGATGGCCTTCCGGAGGCAGGGATGAACGAGACGATCGAACAGA
>JBFMEW010000080.1:2926-10092 GCA_040753175.1 Acidobacteriota bacterium
CCTCATCCCCTTCCAGCTGGAGAATGGCTGCTACATCATTCCCAAGGTCCTGGATCACGGCTATCTGCAGATTGGGAAAAAGAAGATGGCCTTCCGGAGGCAGGGATGAACGAGACGATCGAACAGAGATCTCCCAAGCCGCCCGGCCTGATCCCCAAACAGGTGCAGAACTACGTCATCCTGGGCGTGGCCACCGTGCTGATCGGGATCATCTGGCTGACCAGCGGCAGTGGTCGCAAGGCGGTCAAGAGCCAAACAACCCCGGGGAATACCCTTGAATCCAGCCGGCTGAATCAGGCCAAGCTGGAAGAGTACAAGAACCAGTTAGCTGCCCAAGAGCGCCTGCTGCGGGAGCAACAAGCCCTGCTCCTCGGCCAACCCACGCCGGTACCACCTGGCGACCTCCTCACCGGCCCACCTGACGCGACCTCGCCTGCGGCAGCTCCCGCCGTCGCTCCCCAGGAGGCGCTCGCCACTCAACTTCGACTGGAGCAACAGAAGAAAGATTACCAGTCCCAGTTTGCCACCAATCTGGCCCTCAGCTACCGCCCGGAGCCGAAGGCGGCCAGTGAGTCCGAGAACTTCAAGGAGTTCCTGAAGGTCATGGCCAGAAGTCCGACCGTCACGACCAACGACCAGCCGCTGCAGCCCGGACCGGCTATGTCACCTCCCGAGGACCTTCGTGTTAAAGCAGACCGGCCAGCAGGAGAACACAGGGACCGGCAGGTCCCTCAGCCAGCTCCAGCATCTCTAGCAACCGGCATCCCTTCGGCATCGGCCGGGTTGTCTCCATCTGGATCTCCCTCCCTGCTGGCCATCAGGCCAGGTCCGTCTGCTCTGGCCTCGTCTTCTCAACGGGAGTTGGCAGACTCTCCTCCAGAGAAAGGAGCGCGTCGCACCCAAGTCGACGACGACAACCAAGCCTCAGGGCCGCAGTTCCGCGTGCTGGCCGGAACGATGATTGAAACCGTGCTCCTCAATCGCATCAACAGCGATTTCAGTGGCCCGGTCAACTGTCTGGTCACCTCACCGGTCTACTCTCACGACCGTCAACGGGTGCTGATCCCGGAGGGCAGCAAGGTCTTAGGCGAAACTCAAAAGCTGGCGGCCCTGGGTCAAAAGCGGGTGGCTGTGGCTTTCCACCGGTTGATCATGCCCGATGGTTTCTCGGTCAGCCTGGACCAGTTCCAGGGATTGAATCAGATCGGAGAGACTGCCCTTCAAGACAAAGTCAACCACCACTATCTGAGGATCTTCGGGATGTCGGTAGCGCTGGGACTGATCTCGGGTTTCTCGAACCGCGGTGTCACCTATTACGGCCCGGGTACTTCCGGCACCGATCTCTATCGTGCGGGAATCGCCGATAGTTTGTCCCAATCCTCCCAGAGGGTCCTGGATCGCTACATCAATATCCTCCCCACGGTCACCATCACCGAAGGCCACCGGGTCAAGATCTATCTGACCCACGATCTTCTCTTGCCCGATGTCACCCAGCACCGGATGCCCGGCGATCTCCGCGTGGAGCCGGCATTTACCCGAAAGGAGTCCTGAACATGAAGCAGTGGGTTTTGTTGGTTCTGTTGAGCACGTTTCTGTTGGCTTGCGGCAGGTCAATGCCTGAGCGGCAGAGGCCCGCGCCCAAAGGCGAAAGAGAGAAACAAGCCGAGCGGAACCAGCGCAGGAAGGACAGCCAAGCCTATCGTAGCCTGAAGATCAGCGACCTCGCTATTCAGAAGAAGCCTGAAAAGCCGGACAGGCCACCCCGCGCGGAATCAAGAATCCGAAGCCAGCAAGTGAATGCCGATCGCGACAAACACCCCCAGAAAGACTGATGCCATCGCCTGAACACACCCGGAAAGAGAGGATCCCGATGAAGAAGCTTCTGACGCTAACGTTGGTCTTAACCCTCAGTCTGGCCTTCCCGGCTCAGAGCTCGGCTCAACTGTTTTTCCCCACCCTCGTTTTCGATCCTTCAGTCAATGCCTCGATTGGGAGTCTCACCACCCTGACCACCACCAATCAGATTCAGCAGATCCTGAACCAGATCGAGCAGATCCGAACTGCCGTTGACACCTACCTGAAGCTAAAAGACACCTACGAGCTGGCTTCCCGGATGGCCGAGTATCTGAAGGGCCTCGACACTTATTCCATGGCCTTTGGCAACTGGCAAAACAGTGGCGGAGCGGTGGATTTGTTTGACACCACCCAGGGGATCCAGGCCGCCATGTCGGGTCACTACGACATGGGGAGTCTCGGTCGCAGCTACAACCAGAGCATCAAACGATTGAACAACTACGATCCTCCCATGGTCGACAACATGAACCCGATGGTGCGCGACCGCCTGACCGCCGATGCGGCTTCGGTGGCCATTGCCGATAGCGCCTCCCAACAAGCGCTGGCCATGGTGGCCAGTGTGGGCGGAGCGGCCCAAAGCGCCGAAGGGCACGTACGCGATCTGGTGCAGGCCTCCATGTCCGATGCTCCGGAACTGAACACCTACGCCGCCCTACTCAATCGCATCAACGTGGCCGCGGCCTTCTCTCTGGCCACCGGGCAAGATACCAACAAGCTGCTCTCGACCATCGCCAACTCTCAGGCGGTGCTTCTCAAGCACCAGCGCGATAGGAACGCCGACGACATCAACCGGGACATTTACCTGAGGCGGAACTTCCGCCGCGACTGGCAGTGGGCGGCTAGCGGCGCCAACGAGGCCTACCGATCCACGCGGATCTCCGACTACGTGCGATTCTGAGAGAGGTAGGGTCTTTCAGTGGGAACGTTCACGTGCATCGCCCCTTCCTCGGTTCAAGGAGGGGCAGCGCCGCCGGCGCGGGGTGGTGGGTGATCAGAGAGTGGGAAGCCGTAGACCAGGTTCGTGGCAGCGGGGTTGACCTCGGCTTCCGATATCTAACAACCCACCCAGCCTTGAAGCGCCGTTTTCGAATCGACAGTCACAGGAGACGCCGTCCATGCCCTTCCCCGAGTTTCAAGACGCTCTGCGACAGTTCCTGGGTGAGTACTCCAGCCTGTTCATGACCCTCGGGCAGAACCTCTTCCGAGCCTTCGCTACCATGCTCATTGTCTGGTTTGGAGTCAAGGCAGCTCTCTCTTCAGCCGACGAAGGCCAGGGATTTCACTTCTCCAAGTTTGCCTCCCTGATCTTGATGATCAGCTTCAACTACTTCATGGTCTACCAGTATCCCTCCTTCTATCGCCTCATCACCGACCAAGGTTATGAGCTGGCCAACAGCATCCGCGTCGATCTGGAAAACGAATTCGCGGCCAACATCCTGGGCACCATGGAGAAGCCGGGACTGTTTGAGGTCTTCTACGCCTTCATCTATCTGATCATCTACCTGGCCATCACCGGCTTTTCGATCGTCACTTTCTATGTCACCGCACTCGGCTTTGTGGCTCAGGGGATCTGCGTCCTGCTGGGCCCGGTCTTCATCCCCTTCTTCATCGTGCCCCAGATGGAGTGGATGTTTTGGGGCTGGTTGAAGGCCTTGCTTCAATACAGCTTCTACCCGGTCGTGGCCAACTCGTTCATCTTCGTCTTCTCTCGGATGATCACCAGCCCCCGCTTCAATGTCTGGCAGAACCTCTCGGCCGAACAGGTCATCTCCAACTTCCCGGCCATGTTGATTGTCTTCTTTGCGGCCATGTGGTCGATTGCCAAAATCCCGTCCATCGTCAACAGTCTTTTCAGCGGAGCCGCCGGCCAGGCCACCGCCCCCATCGTCATCACCCGGAGGTAGGCGAATCTCATGTCCCAGACTAAGGAGTTCTATGAAGCCCGGCAGCTGTTCTTGGCCCAGTTCGGCAATGCCCTGGTCACCAACACTTATCTCAAGATCGCCCTGGCTCTGGTCTCGTTGACGGCTCTGGGCCTGTTGGTCTTGAACTTCCGAACCCATCAGATCGTCCAGAACTTCAAACCCCTGGTGATCCGCATCGACCAGATCGGGCGTGCCGAGGCCATCGCTTATCAGAGCCTCGCTTACAAACCTCAGGACGCGGAGATGAAGTACTTTCTGTCCCAGTTCTGCAAGCTTCACTATGCCCGCAACCGGGCTACCTTAAAGGACAGCTTTGCTCAGTCGCTCTACTTTGTGGAAGGCCTCCTGGCCAACACGATCATCGATGGCTTTAAGAAGAGCAAGATCCTGGAGAGTTATCTCTCGGATCCCAACCTCCCCGAAATCGACATCGACATTCGCAACATCGTGCTCGAGGAGATCCAGAACCCACCCTATAAGGCCAAAGTGGATATCGAAAAGGTCTACCTCTCCCGGGTGGACCGGAGCGAGATCAAGCGCGAGTTCTCGACGGTCTCGGTGGTCTTTGCCTTCAAGCAAAAGGTCGAAAACGACCTGATCACCCTCAATCCGCTGGGACTGACGATCCGCTATTTCCGGGAGGACCGGGCCTTTCAGTAGGGAGCTTTGGCGCCCAGACATTGTCGGGGGGGGTTGTGGGCCAGGTTCGGGATTGGCTCAGGGAACGTCGGTAGGTTGGTACAGTGCCAGGCTGGGGACCCGTTGGAGGTCTGAGTCCAAGGTGGCCAGATGCGTCAATCCGTGGCGAGTCATGAGAGAAGCCGTGATGGAATCGTTGGTCATGAGACCGTACCCCTGCCGGACCTCTTTGCTTTCGCGAATGACCTCCTCCGTGATAGGCCAGACTGCCACGCTGAGCCAATCCTTGGCACTCCGGCGAAACACCGGTGAAGTGGTACACAAAGATGTTGGCATCGATGAATACCGTCGCCGCATCCGGCACCTCAGCCAAGGTCATAGAAGTCCTCAGCCAGTACTTGGCGGACCAGGGCGGGCTCAGCCTGAATCAGGCCGAAGGTGTCTCGAGAGCGACTCGTGCCCTTCAGAGGCTCAGAATCCGGTGGCGTCTTCGACTGGCCGGCCAGACGTTGCAGGAAGTCCAAGAGCTCCGGCAACCGATCATCCGGAAGCTCATTGAGGAGTTGCTCCAATCGCCGGCTCCGAGTCATGGCGATCTCCTTTCGACCTTAAGTATGCGCCAGGGCCAGAGAGATCAAAAGCAGGGAGCAGGCCAGTCACCACCAACAGAGATTCTCTTGTTGCGAAGTCCCTAAACGGTTCAGCCTATTTTCGACACACATGATTGCCAATGTCACCATCGTTACTGTGGTTCTTTTCCTCGTGATTGGGTTCACCTTGCTCGAACGGCTGCGTTTCCTGGCCCCCTTTCGGGATGCCATCCTGGCTTCCCACCAGGAGGTCGTGTTCGGCTTTCTGGCGCTCTTGTTCTGCAACCTCTTTGGGGTCCTGTTCATGATCTACCGCAAGTTCTTCTTCAAAGACACCGGCAAGAAGCTCACGCATCTGGAGAAACAGCTGGACAGTGAGCAGCAGAATCTGATCACCGAAATCGACCGAAACCCGTAAGGAAGCCATCCCGATGCCTCGTTTCCGTCAGGACTCAACTGGCTGGCCCCGGTCCAACGGGAGTCCGTCCTGCGATTCTCGGAGCCAGTATCCATCTCACGAAAGGGGACAAGGAGTGTTCTGTCCCGCGGTCCGCTATCCTGAGCTGGACCGTTACTCGCAGGAACGAAACTTGTACCGAGTGGGGGATCGCGAGCGTTACCACCTCCGCCAGTCCGAGCTTTACACCCTGGCTGAGGCCGGCAAGTTCCGAGCGATTACTCTCGAGGACTTGGAAAAGTATGTCTACTCCGGTAACCGCCATCTCCTGACCCGAGACCTGGCCAATCTCCAAAGACAAGGTCTCATCCAACGCCGCTCAGCCCGCTACCCGCGTCCCATTCGGGTCGTGACGCTCACCCGTCGAGGCAAGAGATTGATGAGGGAGCTGCTGCCAGAGAGCCAACAGGAACTCTATTCCGGTCTCAAGAAGATCCGCGAGCTTCGCCATGACACGGCCCTCTATGACGTCTATCAGGCCAAGGCCCAGGAGATTGAGGAAGCCGGAGGGAGGATCAAGCGGGTCGTTTTGGATGAGGAACTCAAACGAAAGGTCAACCGTGAGTTCCAGCAAGCTCAACGCTCGGCTCCCTTAGAGGGGGCCTTCCTTAAGGAAGAGATCGGTCAAAGGCACGGCATCCCGGTCGTTCAGGGTCAGTTTGTGGTTCCCGATGTCCGCATCGAGTACGAGGACCGGGAAGGGAACCCGTACCGAGTGGACCTGGAATACATCACCGAGACCTATCGTCATGGGGACCTGTCCGCCAAAGCCCGGGCCGGCTTCTCGCTCTACGCTCCCCATGACCAAACCCCTCGATTGCATCGGCTTTTCGACCAGCATCAGATCATGACCGAAATCTTGAGTCTCTGACTTCCCAGCAACCAGGATGACGCAGATCAAAAACATGCAAGAATCGAGCCAACCCCATCCGTGGAAGCGAGGCCGAAGCTTCGACAGTTCCTATCTCCAGGACCTTAAGGTCTACGGTTACTCGGAAACCGAGGCCGCTTTTCTGCGCCTGGTGGCTCTACACTCGGGGGTGTTCTTGGCCCGGCAGTTCAATGACTTCGCCCAAGCCAAAGCTGGGAAACGGGTGGATTCCTTTCTCAAGAAGCTCGAGGCTAACCGCCACTGCAAATCCTACCGGTTGGCCAAAAACGCCGCCGTCTTTCATCTCACATCCCGCGTGGTTTATCGTGCCATCGGCCATGAGCACCTGCGCCACCGGCGCTCGCATCAGGTCGACTACGTCAAGACCAAGCTCTTGACCCTGGATTACGTCTTACAGAATCCCACTCTCAGGTATTTTCCCACCGAAGAAGAAAAGCTACACTTGTTCACCCGAGTCCTCAACGTTCCGCTTTCGGAGTTGCCTTCCCGAGCCTACCGGACTCCCCACTCGCCGTCCAAGACGGTGCGATACTTTGTCGATAAGTATCCCCTCTTCGTCAGTGATGTCTCTCCCTGTGGGCCCGTGGTGCACTTCACCTACGTCGACCCGGGACCCTACACCACGATCATCGAGTTCCTCAACCACTTGAGAACCTATGCTCCTCTTTTTCTGCGGTTGGGTGTCATTCGCCTGCTCTACATCTACCAGGTCTCGGACAAATGGAAGCAGGCTCAGGATCTGTTTCATGCCTTTGTGCGGTCGGGCTGTCACCTGGGCAGCCAGGATCTGGACCTGGTCAAGTACTTCC
>JBFMEW010000081.1:0-10074 GCA_040753175.1 Acidobacteriota bacterium
CCTCGGCAGTGGCGGATGGCAAACCCACCACGATGCCCGCAAAGATGATGAGTGACATCCCGTTGCCGATGCCCCGCTCCGAAATCTGCTCTCCCAACCACATGATGAAGGCCGTGCCGGTAGTCAGCGTCAACATCGTCATCAGAAGGAAATTGATTCCTGGATTGATGACCACCTGGGTCCCTTCCGACGGCATCCTTTCCAAGGTGAATCCGATGCTGATGGACTGAACGGCGCTGAGCACCACGGTAAAGTAGCGGGTGTATTGCGTGATCTTCTTTCGTCCCAGCTCGCCTTCTTTGGAGAGTCTTTCCAAGTAAGGCCAGACCGCGGTTAACAGCTGCAGAATGATGGAGGCAGTAATGTAAGGAGTGATTCCCAGAGCGAAAATCGTGAAATTCCTCAGATTGCCGCCCGAGAACAGATCGAGAAACCCAAAGACAGTTCCCCGGTTTTGCTCGAAGAACTGCTGGAGAACGTCGGTATTGATGCCTGGAACCGGGATGAATGCTCCCACCCGGTAAACAGCCAGCAACGCCAGAGTGAAGAGGATTCTCTTCCTTAAATCTGGCATGCTCCAAATGTTACGGATGCTTTCGGCGATCACTGGAGGATCTCGAACCTCCCGCCCGCGCTGGTGATTTTCTCCTTGGCGCTCTGACTAAAGGCATGCGCCGAAACCTGGAGGGCGTGGGGCAGTTCGCCCTTCCCGAGGATTTTGATACCATCCCGAACCTGCTTGACCAGTCCCTGTTCCTGCAACGCGGCGGGATCGACCTTTGCGCCTTCACCGAAGCGAGCCGCCAAGCTGTCCAGATTCACAATGGCGTATTGCTTTTTGAAGATATTGGTGAACCCGCGTTTCGGCAGGCGCCGGTGCAGCGGCATCTGACCGCCTTCAAATCCCCTCTTGGTTCGCGCTCCCGAACGGGATTTTTGCCCTTTGTTGCCGCGACCAGCAGTCTTTCCGAGACCTGAGCCCATGCCCAGACCACGGCGTTTCTTCTTTTGCGTCGAACCCGCTGCCGGACGCAGGTTGTGAAGTCCGATCATTCGTTTCCTCCCCTTATTCGTCCGTCAGTTCTCCAGAATCTCAACCATGTGGCGGATATGGAAAACCATCCCCCGGATCTCAGGGCAATCCCGGCGGGTCACAACCTGATTCAACCGTCGGAAGCCTAGACCCTTAATGATCTTCTTCTGATTTTGCGGGGCACCAATGCCGCTCTTGATCAGCTTAATCTTCAACTGCTTCGGGGCTTCGCTCATGAGACCTACCTCTGCAAGACTTCTTCTGGCGATTTCTGGCGGAGTTTGGCAACTTCCTCAACATCCCGCAAACGCTTGAGGCCGTCGATGGTGGCTTTGACGACATTGTGGGGATTGGCGCTGCCGATCGATTTGGTTAAAACATTCTGAATTCCGGCGGATTGCACCACGGCCCGCACCGGACCGCCAGCAATCACTCCAGTCCCCTCCGGTGCCGGCTTCAATAAGACCTTGCCCGACCCAAACCTCCCGATCACCAGATGGGGGATAGAGGTGCCGATCATGGGGATCTTGATCAGATTCTTCTTCGCCGCTTCCACAGCTTTGCGAATGGCCTGCGGCACTTCCTTGGCCTTCCCGCTTCCGTACCCTACCACTCCGCTCTCATCTCCAACCACTACCAAGGCGCTGAAGCTGAGATTCTTTCCGCCTTTTACGACCTTGGTCACCCGGTTGATGGAGACCACCTGGTCTTTCAACTGCAATGCGTTCGGATCAATTCTGGTGTCCAATCTGACTCCTCCCGACCTGAATCGGAAACTAAAGTCTTAGAACTTGAGGCCGGCTTCGCGGGCTGCATCGGCAAGGGCCTTCACGCGCCCGTGGTAAGCAAACCCACCTCGGTCATAAACGACTTGTTGAATTCCTTTTTCGATTGCCCGACGGGCAATCTCCGTTCCCACCACTTTTGCACCGGCCAAATTGCCGCCCGATTTTGTCTTCTGGCGCAGTTCCTTGTCGAGTGACGAGGCTGACGTCAACGTCACGCCCCGATCATCATCAATAATCTGCGCGTAGATATGTTTGTCGGATCGAAAAATGTTCAGCCGGGGCCGCTGGTCATTCCCACGAATTCGTTTGCGGAGTCGGACATGCACCCGCTTCCGAACATCACTCCTGCTTTCAACGTTGGCCATGTGTTCCTGGTCCTTTAGAAGCTACAAAAATGCCTACTTCGCGCCTGTCTTGCCAGCCTTCTTTTTCAGAACTTCGCCTGCATAGCGCACGCCTTTGTTCTTGTATGGATCAGGCTTCCTGAGGGACCGGATGTTCGCCGCCGTCTGACCCACCTTCTGTCGATCAATGCCGGAAACGACGATTCGAGTCTGGCGGTCGACCCCGACTTCGATGCCCGAGGGAATCGGGAATTCGATCGGATGGGAGTATCCCAGGCTGAACAGAATGGACTTCCCCTTAAGCTCGGCCCGATAGCCGATGCCTACGATCTCCAGCTCTTTCTTAAATCCCTCCGTCACGCCTTTCACGGCATTGGCCACCAGGCTTCGTACCAGCCCATGAAGCGCCTTATGCTGATTCGATTCGCTGGCCCGACTGGCAATCAACTCGCTGCCTGTCAACTCAAACCTGATTCCGGCCGGAAGCGACGTGCTCAGCTTTCCCTTCGGACCCTGAACCTCAATCTTATTGGACTCAATGTTGACCTTGACTCCCGAAGGAATCGGAATCGGTTTCTTTCCAACTCTGGACATGATCAGTGCACCTGCCAACCTGAAGTGTGAAGTCCCGCCATGGGGACCTCACCAAATAGAACAGAGGACTTCGCCCCCAACGCCTTCTTTTTTTGCTTTGGCCCCAGTCAGAATCCCACGCGGGGTGCTGAGCACGCTGATGCCAAGCCCTCCCAGCACTGTCGGGATCTCCTTCTTCGAGGCATACACGCGGCATCCCGGACGTGAAATCCGCTGCAAACCTGAAATCACTCTCTCACCCTTAGGACCGTAGCGCAGATAAACGCGGAGAATCGAACGACTGCCTTCCTCGGTGATTCTGTAATTGTTGATATACCCTTCTTCGCGAAGCAACTTGGTGATCTCAACGAGCAGCTTGGAAGAAGGGATGTCCACGTTCGGGTGCTTCGCCTGGATGGCGTTGCGAATCAACGTCAGATAATTGGCAATGGGATCGGTCAGACCCATAAAAACTTGCTCCTTCTGAAAGTACGTCGAATGGAACCTTTACCAGCTGGACTTGATCACGCCCGGCAGTTCCCCCCGCAAGGCCAGTTTCCGAAAGCACAGACGGCATAATTGAAACTTCCGAAGGAAGCCCCTGGGCCGGCCGCAAGACTGGCATCGATTGTGTTGCCGGACCTTGAATTTCGGGCTTTTTCGCGCCTTCGCGATGTGAGAAGTCCTCGCCATAGTTTCTTAAGACCTCATGACTAATTCCGGAATGGAAGACCTAAATGCCGCAACAGGCTTCTGCCTTCGTCATCGGTTGCAGCCGTGGTCACGATGGATACATTCATTCCTTTGATCTTGTTCACCTTCGAGTAGTCAATCTCGGGAAAGATCAGCTGATCGCGCAGCCCGAGCGTATAGTTGCCTCGCCCGTCGAAAGACTTGGTTGACAGTCCCCGGAAATCCCTCACGCGCGGCAGGGCCATGCTGATCAGGCGGTCCAAAAACTCATACATGCGGTCCCCGCGCAAGGTAACCGCGCAACCGATGGTCATGCCCTTGCGCAACTTGAACGAGGCGATGGATTTCTTCGCCCGGGTAATGATCGGCCTTTGGCCGGTGATGAGGGCCAGTTCCTCAGCGGCTCCATCCAGCAGCTTGGCATTCTGAATGGCCTCCCCCAAACCGATGTTGATGACGATCTTCTCCAGTTTCGGAATCGCCATCCGGTTAGAGTAGGAGAACTCTTTTTGGAGCGCCGGCACAACTTGCGTCAAATACTTGTCCCTGAGCCTGGTCATAACCTGTCTGATTCTCCCATCATGCAAACTCAATCGGACTACTTGTCCAATGCCGCCCCGCAGCCTCGGCAGGCTCGGATCTTTTTGCCGTCCGACAGAATGCTATGTCCCACTCGGGTGGCCTTGCCGCAGGAGCCACAAACCACCATGACATTGGAAACGTGAATGGCCGCCTCCCGCTCGACGATTCCGCCTTTGATGTTCTTAGCGGGATTCGGTCGGGTGTGACGCTGCAGGAACGCCACCCCCTCCACCACCACGCGCTGCCGGTCGGGGTAGACGCGCAAGACGCGCCCCACTTTGTTGACGTCTTTGCCGGCAATCACCTTGACCTGGTCGTTTTTCCGTATCTGAAGCGGCTTTGCCATTGTCAAATCACCTCTGGAGCCAGTGAGACAATCTTGAGGAACTTCTTGTCTCGCAACTCTCTTGCGACCGGACCGAACACGCGGGTCCCTACGGGTTCTCCGTCGTCATTGATCAGAACGGCCGCGTTCTGATCAAACCGGATATAGGAGCCATCGCGCCTTCGGCATTCTTTCTTGGTTCTCACAATCACCGCCCGGACTACTTTTCCTTTTTTGATGTTGCCATCCGGCGTGACTTCTTTCACGGACGCCGTGATCACATCGCCAAGCGTGGCCTTGCTCCCAGTCGATCCGCCCAACGGCAAGATGCAGGCGATTTTTCGCGCCCCCGAATTGTCTGCCACCTCAAGCAACGTCCCCATCTGCACCATAGCAATTCCTCGTTCTCCGGCTCAGCCCTGCCCGTGAGGCCGGCACCCATATCAGCTGGCCTTTCGCACGATCTCCAGTAACCGCCAGCGCTTGCGTCTGCTCAAAGGACGGGTCTCTTCGATCGAGACGAGGTCCCCAATCCCGCACGCGTTCTTTTCATCGTGCGCCAGGAACTTAGAGGTACGAGTCATAATCCGGCGATAGAGCGGGTGCGGAACGCGCCGCTCCACGGAAACCACGATCGTCTTGTCCATCTTGTTGCTGGTGACCACGCCCGTCTTGACATTCCGGCGGCGCGGCGTGATCGGAGCAACTTCCTTCTGGCTATTCGAGTCTTCCATAAGTTCAGAACTCTCTCACTTGGTCTAATTCTTCCCCTGAGCAGCTGCCTTTAGCTGCCGCTCCCGTTTCACCGTCTTGGCTCTGGCGAGGTCTTTGCGAAGGTTCCGGAACTTTTGAAGGTTTTCCATCTGCCCGGTTGCCATCTGGAATCGCAGGCGGAAAATCTGCTCCGAAAAATCGCGCTCGGCGTTAGCCAACTCCTCCTCCGACATGTCGCGGATCCGATCGACTTTCATACTCCTCACTCCTGTGTCAGCCTGGAAACAAACTTGGTTTGCAGGGGCAGTTTGTTGGCCGCCAGGCGCATAGCCTCCCGGGCGACCTGCTCACCCACGCCCTCCATCTCAAAGATGACCTTGCCGGGCCGCACCACAGCCACCCACCCTTCGGGCGCCCCTTTTCCTTTGCCCATACGGGTTTCCGCCGGCTTCTTGGTCACCGGTTTGTCCGGGAACAACCGAATCCAGATCTTCCCACCGCGCTTGACGAACCGGGTCATGGCGATTCGTCCGGCTTCGATTTGACGATCGGATATCCACCCGGGCTCCATGACTTTGAGCCCGAACTCGCCGAAGGCGATCTGGGATCCGCGCCACGCTTTTCCCCGTGTGCGGCCGCGCTGCTGCTTGCGGTACTTGACTTTCTTTGGCATCAACATGCGGTCATCTTCTCCAAGGTTCTAGAACCGACCCCGCCCCGGCTCCATGGAGGACTTCTTCTGGGAAACCGGGAAAATCTCTCCTTTGTAAATCCAGACCTTGACTCCGATCACACCATAGGTCGTGAAGGCTTCCGCAAACCCGAAATCGATGTCGGCCCGAAGCGTGTGGAGCGGCAAGCGTCCTTGCAGATACCACTCCGTGCGGGCGATCTCCGCTCCGTTCAAGCGCCCGGCGCAACAAACCCGGATCCCTTTGGCGCTGACTTTGAGGGCGGAGTCCACCGACTTACGCATGGCTCGTCGGAAGGCAATTCGCTTTTCCAACTGGAGCGCGATGGATTCGGCAACCAGCTGGGCCTCCAACTCCGGACGATGGATCTCGTTGATGTTGATGAAGACGTCTCGATTGGTACGCTTCTGGAGATCGGCCTTCAGTTTGTCGATTTCCGACCCTTTTCGACCAATGATGATGCCGGGCCGCGAGGTGTGAATCGTGATCCGGATCTTGTTCCCGGGACGCTCAATCTCGATGTTAGCCACGCCGGCGTGAGCCAGCTGCTTTTTAAGCTCCTTCTTGAGTTTGAGGTCCTCATGAAGCAGCGCGGCGTAGTCCTTTTTGGCATACCAGCGGGATTTCCAGGTCTTGTTGTACCCGAGCCGCAATCCGTACGGGTGAACTTTCTGTCCCAAAGCTGTCCTCCCTTATTGCTCCGACACGTGAATGGAAATATGACTCATCCGCCGCTGAATCCTGTAAGCCCGGCCCATGGGAGCGGGTCGCAGGCGCTTCATGCGCGGTCCTTCATTGACGTAGGCCTGACTGATTACCAGCCGATCCACATCGACTCCCTGCTCTTTCTGCTCCGCATTCGCGACGGCAGATCGCAGCACCTTCTCGACCTCCCGGCAAGCCCGCTTCTTGGTGAACTTCAGGATCGTGTAGGCCTCGGAGACGTTCTTCCCCCGAATCAAGTCGACGACCAGCCGAATCTTTTGGGCCGACCCCCTGATGTATTTGGCAGTGGCATGTGCTTCCATGGAACGACCTCTATCAGAATCTGTCGCGATCAGGCCCGAGGAGCTGGAGATGCTGTCTTCTCAGCCACCTTTGAGCTGTGTCCCTTAAAAACTCTCGTGGGCGCAAATTCCCCGAGTTTATGACCAACCATGTTCTCGGTGATGTACACAGGAATGAACTTCTTGCCGTTGTGTACCGCCAGAGTGTGTCCGACCATTTCTGGAGTGATGGTCGAGCGCCGCGACCACGTCTTCACAACTTTCTTTTCAAAATGCTTGTTCATTGCCTCGATGGTCTTCGCGAGGCAACGGTCCACGAAGGCACCTTTCTTAACCGATCTTGCCATATCCGGCTGTCTCCAATACCTCTCTTATTTGCTGCTGCGCCGCTTCACAATGAACTGATTCGTCCGCTTGTTATTGCGGGTTTTGTATCCGCGCGTGGGCTGCCCCCAGGGGGTAACCGGGTTCCTGCCTCCTGATGTCTTTCCTTCTCCGCCGCCGTGCGGATGATCTACCGGGTTCATGGCCACGCCACGCACCGTGGGGCGTCGGCCCAACCAGCGCTTGCGTCCGGCCTTTCCAAAACTGACGTTGGAGTGATCGGTGTTGCCGACCTGCCCGATGGTGGCCAGGCACTCAAGTTGAATTTTTCGGACTTCGCCCGAGGGCATCCGCACCTGCGCGTATTCGCCTTCTTTAGCCACCAACTGGGCGGAACTCCCGGCCGACCGCACCAGCTGAGCCCCCTTGCCCTTCTTCAACTCGATGTTGTGGATCGTGGTACCGAGCGGGATGCTTTTGAGGGGCAGGGCGTTCCCCACCAAAATGTCAGCGTCCGGGCCGGACACCACCATCGTCCCCACCTGCAGTCCCACGGGCTGCAATATGTACCGCTTCTCGCCATCCTTGTAGTGCAACAGAGCGATGCGGGCCGAGCGATTGGGATCGTACTCGACGGAAGCAACCTTGGCCGGGATGCCGAATTTGTCTCGCTTGAAATCGACCTCCCGATAACGGCGCTTGTGACCTCCTCCTCGGTGCCTCACGCTCAGCCTTCCGACGTTGTTCCGCCCCCCCGTTCTGGGCTTCGGACCGGTCAGGCTCTTCTCCGGCCGCTCCCGAGTGATTTCCTCGAAAGTGGTGACCGTCTGAAACCGGAGGGAAGGGGTGATTGGTCTGAAAGTTTTGAGGCCCATCAGAGGTTCTCCGTAAGATCGATCATCTTCTCGCCCGGCTTCAGGCGCACATAGGCCTTTTTCCAGTCGGGCTTATACCCCGAGAACCGCCCGCGGCGCCGAAGCTTGCCATGAAAACTCAAGGTGTTTACAGTGGCCACCTTGACCTTGAAAATCTTCTCCACCGCGTCCTTGACCTGCTGCTTGTTGGCGTTCACATTCACCTCAAAGCACATCACACCCTTCTCTTCTTTCTGGTCGAGTCCTTTTTCGGTGATGATGGGCCGGCGGATGACGTCGTAGAGGTTCTTCATGGGATCAAGGCCTCCTGCAGCTTCTGAATCGCGTTCTTTGAGAAGAGCACTTGTTCATGGTTCAGCAGGTCATAAACACTGACCTCGCTGTTGGAAACAAGAGTCACTCCCGCCAGGTTTCTTGAGGCTCTGTCCAGGTTCTCGTTGTCCGGGCCCTCGATGATGAGCAGCTTTCGCTCGGCGGACAACCGATTCAGAATCGTTCTCAGCTCCTTGGTCTTGTGGGATGCTAGGGCCAGATTCTCCACTACCGTAATGGCACTGCCGGCGTATTTGGCACTTAAGGCGGAACGCAGAGCACCTTGGATCATCTTTTTGGGCATACGAAAGGCATACGAACGTGGGGTCGGACCGTGAGCCACCCCACCATGGCGCCAGATGGGGTTGCGGATGCTCCCCACTCGTGCCCGCCCAGTTCCTTTCTGCCTCCAGGGCTTCTTGCCGCCTCCGCTGACTAACGCCCGGTTCTTTACGGCGTGGGTTCCGGCACGAAGCGCATCCAGATAGTGCCTGACCGCAGCATGCAACAGGCTCTTGTTGATCTTGGCAGTGAAAACGGCTTCGTGCAGGTCAATCGAACCGATCACCTTGTTGTCTAAATCCTTCACGTCAATGGTTGGCATGATCACTTCCCAGAGACAAACCTGAGTATCCCTACGATTTCCGGTTTTTCCAAATCACCAAGTAGGCGCCGTTGGCGCCAGGCACCGCGCCCTTAACCACCAGGAGGTTGTTCTCGGCATCGACCCGCACCACCCGCAAGTTTTTCACGGTAACCTGCTCCTGACCGAGATGGCCGGCGGCCCTCATCCCTTTGAACACCCGGGAGGGAAAAGCAGACGCACCGATCGAACCGGGGGCCCGGTGAAACATGGAACCGTGCGTGGCGGCACCGCCGCCAAAGTTGTGGCGCTTGACGAAGCCCGCAAAACCCTTGCCCTTGCTGATGCCTGTGACATCCACCGAGTCATTTGCAGAAAACTGGTCCACCAACACCTTGTTGCCGACCTGGGTGGAATCAGAAGCTTCCGTCAGGCGAAACTCTCGCAGAAATCTGACGGGGGGGACATTCCCCTTTTTGAAGTGTCCTCGCATCGGCTTGGTGACTCGATTTTCGGAAACGAACTCCACCAGCCCCAGCTGAACTGCGTCATAACCATCCGTGGCGGCTGTCTTCTTCTGAACCACCACACAAGGTCCAGCCTTGATGACGGTGGCCGGGATGGCCGCTCCATCTTGGGCAAAGATCTGAGTCATTCCCACTTTGATCCCAAGTATTCCGTTTACCATGCGAGTCCGCTCCCAATTGAGGCCAGGTCTGGCCTTCTCTCACTTACTTATGTTCTTTGCCAAAGGCCTTGATTTCAACGTCGACACCGGCCGGGAGATCAAGCTTCATCAGCGCATCGATCGTTTGGGGCGTCGGCTCCAGGATGTCCAGCAGGCGCTTGTGGGTCCGGATCTCGAACTGCTCGCGCGACTTCTTGTCGACGTGCGGGGAACGCAGGACACAGTATTTGTTCTTGACTGTGGGCAGCGGAATGGGACCTGCCACCCGAGCCCCGGTCCGTTTGGCAGTGTCGACGATCTCGGTGGCCGACTGATCCAGGACGCGATAGTCGTAAGCTTTCAATCGAATTCTAATTTTCTCGTTCAACATTTTTTTTGAGCCTTAGCACATCCAAGACGACTCCCAGCCTTCTCCCTGCAGTCAGGGCCGGGTTATTCGATGATGTCGGTGATGGTGCCGGCTCCCACCGTCCGGCCCCCTTCCCGAATGGCAAAGCGCAACCCCTTCTCCATGGCGATCGGCGTGATCAGCTCGATCTCA
>JBFMEW010000082.1:0-9453 GCA_040753175.1 Acidobacteriota bacterium
ATCGAGCTGGTGTCTGTAACGAGATCGTAGCCATGGGGCGCGTAGGCTTGATGCGGGTCGCGCCTTCCATACTCATCAGTCAGCGGCGAGAGGCCGCTGGGAATGCCCGTGTTGGCGGACATCGCCGGTTCGAGAAAAAGGATATGTTGAGAGTCCACTTCGCGAATCGCCTTGCGGACCCGCGCATACAAGGGCATGAGCTGGGCTTGTTCAAACTCCTGCGTGATCGGAGTGGCGGGCTCCAGCATCCGCGTAAAGAGGGTAGAGTCCTTCAACCATTCGGTAATCTGTCTTCGGCCGTGGGCGGTTCCCTGCAGGGTAAACAAGGCTTCGGTACCCGGAGCCTCATTTCCCAATCGCATGGCCAGCAGTTCAGACAACCGTTGCAGGACAGCCTGCAGGATGCGCGAAGCCGCCCTGCCCGGAAACGGTTCGTTCAGTAGATCGTAGCCGATCACCGCGGTTTCCGAGCGGAAGCGCTGCGCGACGCTTTGCCAGACTCGCGCAAAATGGTCCTGCAGGCCCACGCCGTCGGGAGCCGGGCTGTTGGCCCAGAAGTGATCGAGTGCCGCCTGGACCGCGGGGCTGCTGTAGTAGGCGTCGCTCCACACCCCGCCCGGAACATGCGGCTTCCCTTCGTCCAAGGTGGCCCAAGCCGGCGCGCCGTCCGAGAACTTCACACTGTAGAGATCTTGATGCATGTCCAACAGCACGTAAAGGCCTTCTGCCTTGGCCCATGCCACCAGCCGTGAAATGCGGTCGAGATAGGCTTCGTCGATGCGGCCCGGCTGGGGCTCCAGGCCATCCCAAAAAATGGCCAACCGAATGCAGTTCATCCCCCACTTTCGGATGGTGGCGAAATCACTTTGGGAGAGCCCTCCAACATATCCCTCCTTCGGCGATTTATTTGCGACGTTGATGCCATGGAGCAGCAATGGTTTTCCCGCACCATCGAGAAATCGGCTCCCCGAAACCCTTACAAATCCGGCGGCGGGCGTGGCTGTACTCCCATTCCGCCTCCTCTGAAGAGCAGATTCTTGTCCCCATAGCAGGCTCAGCGAAATCGCCAGGCTCACAACCAGGCGGATCATTGGTGCCACTCCTGACTCGACAGGACGCTCATCCCGAAACCGGGCTCCATGAAAGCAAAGGCGGCCCCCTTGCGCCTCACAGGGAAGATCGCCAGCGCAGGAGACAGCCACCTCAGGTTGATGAACCGGGGCGCCGGAGCGGCCTCAGGCACCCCTACCCGATAGTCGATCACCAGATCAGCTTGAGCCCGAACTGAATGATTCTAGGATCCCGGGCGGAGGCCCGCCCGAAGGATGAGGCAGAATTGTACTGGATCCGCGGTTCAGTCGATCCCGCAGCAGGCGGCAAGATCGTGTTGGCCAGGGATTGATGTCCAATGCGGAACTGGGCGTGGTTGAAGGCATTAAACATTTCGGCGCGAAACTGTAACCGCACCTTGTCCGTGACCGACGTGTTCTTGATGAAACCGAGGTCAAAGTTGTTGATGCCGGGACCATGGAAGAAATTCCTGGCGATTCCGCCATCCAGTGTCCCAAGGGCCGGGTTGGCAAAGTTCTTCGGTGTCAGGTATATGCCATTGGACGCCCGGATATCGCTGAAAACAGGAGAGCCTGTCAGGACGGGACGCACCGCCACGCCGCCGCGGAAGGAAGTATCCACACCCATGAGGACAGTGAACGGTGGCCCGGTTTCGAATGTAGTGATTCCGGTCACTCCCCAGCCGGAAACGAATTTCCGCAATGCCCTGTTGCGCGGCACCAGGACCTGCTGGCCAAAGGGTAGATCGTAGACTCCGCTGGCCACGAAGCGATGGCGGTGGTCGAAGGCCGCATAGCTCTTGTCCAGGCGCAGATCGGCGACATTAGAGGTGAAAGCGAAGGTGTTGTCTTCGGATGTTTGGTCCAAAGCTTTGGCCCAGGTGTAGGCAGCCGAGAAATTCAACCGCTGGAAGCGGCCCTCGGCTTTGACATTCATGGCGTGGTACCAGGCATCCGACACATTGTCCTCCCAGATAAATCCCCGAGTCACGTTGGGTAGAGGACGGCGTGCATCCGCCATCACCGTGTCAAAGCTGGGATTCGCTTTCAGGAAGGCCAGCGTGGTGGCGTCTGGAAAAGGAGCGGCGTTGACATTAAGGCTGTAGCGGTTGCGCTGTCCATGGTTGCCGAGGTACTCCACCGAGAACAGGATGTTCTGACTGATCTGTTGCTGGATACTTAACGTCCACTGCTGTACGTAGGGATTGCGATTGCGCGGGTTCAGACCGGCTGTTCCCGCCCCCGATGTGGGCTGATCCGGGAATAGAGTCTCGGCGGTGAACCAGGGTGTTCCGTTCCATTGGGTCGGGTCTGGGTTGATGTTCACCACCTGGCTCACGAACTGGAAGGGAGGGTTCTGTTCCGTGAAGGAAACCGCGTTGGCCCATTCATTGATGTAGTAAATCCCGTAGCCGGCTCGGAGAGCGGTTTTGTTGTTGTTGAAGGGGCGAAAGGCCAATCCAATGCGAGGTCCAAAATCCTTCCACTCCGGATCGACGATCTGACTTCGGATCAAAGGAGAGCCTGAACCCTTCACGAGGCCCTGCCCGGTAATGTAATAGTCGGGAGTACCCCCCCAAAGGAAGCGGCCGCCCAGCGCGTAGCTTGCCGGACTGAGGTCCAGTGTTCCAAGACGGTTCAGGTCCGTGCGGGAGTCGTGCCAGCGCTGGTAATAGTCCCAACGCAAACCGAGGTTGAGGGTGAGCCGCGAGCTGACCTTCCAGTCATCCTGAAGGTAGACCGCAGTGCGCGTACGCTCGACCAGCTCAGCCCGGCGCACCGGTGTTGCCGTCTGGTGCGTCAAGGCCACGAAAGGGACACCCAACAGAAGATCGGCAACAGCGTTTCCGGTATATCCCCAAAAGAAAGGAAGACCGTCGGCGGTAAGCAACAGGAAAGCGCCAACGTTGTTCCGGACGAAGAAGTAGTCCCGGATTACCTCGCCGCCCAACCTGAACTGGTGATTGCCACGAATCCAGGTCATATCGTTCGTGACACTCCAATGGTTGTCGCCGGTTCGGATGCTCTGGGAAGCGATCTGGCTGCCGTAGAAGGACCCGAGGTACCCCTGCGAGGAAGACCAACCGGGGTAGCCACCGACGGCAATCATGGGATACAGTTCGGGAGTCGCGAAAGGCGTGTTGCGGAACGGGAATGCTCCTTGTGCATCATCCTCCTGTTTCCAAACCTCCATGGACCGAAAATAGGAAAAGCGGGTCTCGTTCAGCAGCCTGGGATTCACAATGTGGTTCCAGCTGAGGGTGTACAACTGCGTGCGATTCGGGGTATGGGATGCAACGCCCGGCAAACCGGGATTTCGTGCTCGCGAGGACTCTGACGGATTAACCAGGAAACTGAAGAAGAGGGTGTCGCGCTCGCCGAGCCGATGATCGACCCGGCCTGTATATCGCTCAAAGCGGTTATACCCAGCCGCTTCAGCAACGTAGTTGAAGCCGAGGCCGGCGTTGAGACACTCCGGACAGTTCGGTGCCCTGAAGGCCAAGTCGGCCAGCGCCTTACCCCGGGGATTGAACCGGGAGGGGTCGATTCGGTTGCCGGAAAAGGGTGCACCCGTCCGGGGATCAATGACTGGGCCAAGGTTGGATCTGGTGATAGGGTTGAAGCCACTGAAGTCCCCGTTCAACATCGCGGTGGTCGGCATGATTGTGGTGACCTGATCTGAGTTCGTGGCTCGCCTGACCTCCACCCCGCCGAAAAAGAAGGTGCGGTTCTTGACAATTGGTCCGCCCACCGTCCCCCCAAACTGGTTGTAACGCAATTGGGCCTTCGAGGAAGTAAAGGTGGGCGTACGGATCTGACGCTGGAAGAAGGGGTGGGCATCCAAGACATTGTTGCGAAGAAACTCGTACGCTGTCCCATGAAACTCGTTGGTACCCGACTTGGATGCGACGGAGACGGCTGACATGTCGCTAAACCAGGCCGGGGACAAGGTCGTGATGACCCTAAACTCCTCAGTGGCATCCAGGACAGGCGTCGCCCCGGCCGAAGGAATATTCTGCGTGTTGATATTGACGCCGTCCATGCGGAAAACGGTGTAGCCACCTCTCCCACCAGCGATACTCGGGGTGGTCGCAGCACCCCCAATACGAGTGCCCGTGCCCGTCTCCGCTCCCGCGGTCAACAAAACCAAGCTGTACACGTTGCGCCCATTCAAGGGGAGGTCGACGATCTGCTGGGCGCCGACCAGGGTTCCGATCTCCGCCGACTCCGATTTCACCATGGGTGTGGCAGCGATCACTTCTACTTCGGTCGTCGTGCCGGCCAATTGGAGCGTTGCATCTTGCCGGACCTTACTCGCGACGTGGATTTCTATCTTTTCAACCCGTAGCTCCTGAAACCCCTCCTTGGTAAAGCTGATCGTATAGGTGCCGACCGGAAGGCTGGGTAGGCTGTAGTCACCGCTCTGGTTGGTTGCCGCTTCGTAAGGGATGCCGGTCTCGACCCGAGTGGCGACGACCTTTGTGTCCGGGATCACTGAGCCACTTGGATCCCGGGCGGTCCCTACTAGCGACCCGGTTCCCTGCGCCAGAGCGCATTGCGACATAAGGATCAAGGCAAGAAGCGATAAGAGCATTGTTCGCCCTTCAAACATTCTGTTTTCCTCCTTTAAGTCCGGTAGATTTCCGTTAGATCTCGGTTTCCATGATCTGTCTCAGTTTATGGATGATCAGTTCGACTAGCTCCAACTTGCGGCGGATGGGTAGGTCAGGGCGACACCGACGCCTTCGTCTCTTCTCAGGAGACTCCGACCGCCACCTCTATCTCAGAATTTCAATAGCGCGAGAAGAACAGGTACCGCGGTTCCTCGACGCAATTGAAAGTGGTAATGACGCAGTTCGACACCAGTCTGAAACGCACTCTGTGGGAAGTAAACCATCGGCAGGTTAGGAAACAGTGACGGGTCGGATAAGTGACCTGAAATCAATCTAGTTAACGCGCCGTTAACAGCCCTTTCTCCTGCTCTGAGGAGGCGATGAGACAACCAAATGATCGGAATACGACCTTGGCACGCGTTCAGCAGTCCCCTTGTTGGCGGGTCAATAGCATTCTTTACAGGGTCTGCGGCCAATCCAAGCGCCGGAGTGCCTTAGGATTACCGGAGAAGCACGAGAGCAAATCATGTCGGAGGGCAGGACCCGGCAGACTGCCCGCCTTGACCTTGGGGGCGCCGCGGCACCTGTCGATTTCTTCGTTAACGGTTGCCGTTAACACGCGACCAAGTGGTTGAATGGAGGGGGACTTACTCCTGAGGCTGCGGTCTGTTAACTGGGTGAATCTTTACTTCCGAACCATATGGGATAGGATGCCTCGGCGTCATGGTGACAACGGTACCCTGCCGGGATGCGACATCTGTAAGAACAGATTCCCGACTACCTGTTACCGAGGTCGCTCGATGGCGTGGGCGCCGGCTTTCCATCCAAGTTATTCAGGAAGAATCGTTAGGAGGGTTCTGCGAATGTATCGGGATCGATTGTGCTTTGCCTTGACCATCGTGGTCTCTTTGCTGGCAGCACCGCTTTTCGGCCAGGATCAGTGTCCCGTTCGCATCGAAAACAATGTCGCCATGAAAGCCCGCGATGGCGTAACCCTGCGGGCAGACGTTTATCGTCCTAAGAATGATGGCAAGTTCCCCGTGATTCTGGAACGGACTCCCTACGACAAGCGCGCGGGAGTAGGTTTCGGTCTGAAAGCCGCAGCCCAAGGCTATGTCTACATTATTCAAGACTGCCGGGGACGCTTCGCCTCAGAGGGAGACTGGTATCCATTTCGATACGAATCCCAGGACGGTTACGACGCCGTCGAATGGGCTGCTGCCCTTCCTTATTCCAATGGCAAGGTTGGCATGTTTGGCGGATCCTACGTGGGCGCCACCCAGATGCTCGCTGCCGTGGCCGCTCCGCCGCACCTGGCCGGAATCATGCCGGTGGTAACGGCCTCCAACTACCATGGACACTGGGCCTATCAAGGGGGCGCTTTTTCACAGCTGCTCGCCCAGGCCTGGTGCACAGCGCTCGCATTCGACACCTTGCAACGTCGTGTGGCAAAGAACTCCCAGCCATGGCAGTGGGGCTTCGAACGCCCTCCGCTGGACTATCCACTGCTGGAACTCGGCACTCCCATGGGACTGGCGGATTACTACTTCGACTGGCTCGCTCACCCGAGCTATGACGAATACTGGAAACAGTGGTCGATCGAAGAGCGCTTTGCCCAGATCCAGGTTCCGGCTCTCCATCTCGCCTCCTGGTACGATCTTTTTCAGGACGGGTCCATTCGAAATTACACCGGCATCAAGAGTGCCGGCGGCAGCGAGGTGGCTCGAAAGGGGCAACGCTTGATCATTAGTGTTGGTGGGCACGCAGGAGCGGGACCTAAGGTGGGTGAGGTCGACTTCGGCAAAGATTCAGTTCTGGACACCTGGGCTCTCGGACTCCGCTGGTATGACTACCTGCTGAAGGGAATCGACAACGGGATGGATCGCGAGAAACCTGTAAGGGTCTTCGTCATGGGAACCAATGTCTGGCGCGACGAGGCAGACTGGCCGCTGACGCGCGCCAAAGCCACCCGCTATTACCTCCATTCGAGCGGGAAGGCCAACTCGCTGAGCGGCGATGGGACGCTGAGCACAACTGCACCCGCGAACGAGGCTCCCGATCAGTATCTCTATGACCCGGCCCACCCCGTCCCCACCCAAGGAGGACCGGTCCTGGGAGACCCGGTCCACGTCCCTCCCGGACCGCTTGACCAAAGGGCTGTTGAAAGTCGACCGGATGTTCTTGTCTATACCACGCCGGCCTTCCAGAACGATACCGAAATCACCGGTCCGGTGAGCCTGGAACTGTATATCAGTTCTTCGGCTGTTGACACCGATTTCACCGGCAAGCTGGTCGATGTGTGGCCGAATGGGTTTGCCCAAAACCTCACGGATGGGATTCTGCGCGCGCGATACCGACATTCCATGGCCAAGGCCGAGTACTTGAATCCGGGTGAAGTGTACAAACTCACGATCGATCTGTGGTCCACCTCCAACGTGTTCCTTGCCGGACACAGGTTGCGGCTTGAAGTCTCGAGTAGTAACTCTCCGCGTTTCGACCGTAATTTGAACACGGGTGAGGACCCGGGAAGGGGGAAGCGCATGACCAAGGCGACCAACTTCGTCTATCACGACCGCGACCACCCTTCTGCTCTGGTCCTGCCGGTCATCCCCTGAAGTGGACGTGGTGGTCCGGTCGTTGCGATCCCTCGGTCGTTCTGGCGGCCTCGACACCACAGACCGGGGCGAATGGGAATCGTCCGCCCTGGGGTGCCTCTGGCGTGCTCCTGCAGACGAGGCAAAGGTGATGAGATCGAATCGGGACCGAAGCTTCGATCCGCAACGCCGCGCCATGGCCAAAGCGCATGCGAAAGGAGAATGAGACAGTGGCCTCCAGGATGATTGGTATTTGGGTTGGAGTGGTAGTGGCCGGCTTTATCGCGGAAGCCGCGACGGTGCCGTCCGGCGGTCCGGCCCAGGCTCTTGAAAGATCGAGCGGCGCAGGATTTGCGAATGTCAGAGAGGCGCCTTATCTGGCGGTAGGCGACGGGAGATCGGATGACACCCAAGCCTTCCAGAAAGCGCTCGACGATGTGAGTGCAGCAGGCGGTGGAATCGTCCATGTACCGACCGGCAACTATCTGATCAAGACCCACCTTTCGGTCCCCCCGGGCACTTCCCTGGTGGGAGTGGGCCGCGCGCCGATGACGCATAGTCCGGAGTCTCCTGGGTCAAGACTGCTCGCCGTGGAAGGAGCAGGAAGCACGGAGGAAACCGCGTTCCTCACCCTGGTCGGACCCAACTCGACCATCGAGGGCATTACGGTCTTCTACCCCAATCAGGTCATTGCCGAACGGCCGGTACCTTATCCGTGGACGGTGCGCGGCGGCGGTGGGCCCAACGTTTCGATCATCAATGTCTTGCTCGTGAACCCCTACCAGGCAGTGGATTTCGCCACCAACCAATCTCCTCGCCACTACGTGCGTGGCCTTTATGGCCAGCCCCTCTGGAAAGGAATCTGGGTGGATCAGTGCTATGACATCGGGCGGATTCAGGATGTGCATTTCTGGCCTTTCTGGACCACGGATAAGCCCATTGTCGATTTCACAACGACGAAGGGAACGACGTTCATCTTTCAGCGCACGGATTGGGAGGTTGTCGAGGACATCTTTTGCTGGGGCTATCAGGTGGGCATCGAGTTCTCAGCTTCCAAAGACGGTGCGATGAACGGCCAGCTCACCGATATCAACCTGGATAATGTCGATATCGGAATCGACGTGAGGGCCACACAGCCTTTCGCGGTGCACGTCTCGAATCTGAACATTGCCAACGCCGGAGCCGGTACCAACCACGTAGCCATTTGGGGGCGCAAGGGCAGCGAAAGAGCTGAACTCAGCGTGCGCGGCGCAAGCTTTTGGGGCTTCCTCAAGCAAATCCTGCGTTGGGAGAACCCCGGCACCGTCTCACTTTCCGATAGTCGCCTGATCCCCTGGCACACCCAACAACCCATGGTGGAGATTTTGGCAGGGCGTGCCTTCCTTCACGACAACCTGCTTCAGCGGTATCGCCAGGGACGCATCGAGGGCAAATGGTCGCTCCAGCCCGTCACCGCCGGAAAGGACGCAGTTGGAATTCGCGTCGGGCCCGACGCCGAGAATGCCATGGTCCACGGCAATCAGCTGACCGGTAACGCCATTGTCAACGAAGCCAAGCAACGAGCCTTGCTGGCCAATAATCAGCCCTGAACAAAATCTGAGCCGACCCCAGGACTGAAGGCCATCTGGCCCCGAGCGGACCGCTGCCCCCTTTGCGGCGTTTTCGACCGGAAGCACTTGAATGGTCTCTTTGGCTATTGGGGGGCAGTTGGCCATTGATTCCGGGCGTTGTCCATCGGCTCCGATCAGGCGAAAGAAGTGGAGAACATCGAGTCGGAATCGCTGGAAACTGATACCGAAATACGCAGGCCTCTTCGGTGCGAGACGAAGGATGGCACTGCGCTGACCCGGAATTGAAGTGGTCTACTTTCCGTGGCCGTTCGGGCTCCAGATCACTGGGTTGAACCATCTGGGCAGACATGACAGATGGCTTAGAGGGCCGTCCAACCGCCGTCGACCAACAAGTTGATTCCCGTCACGTAGGCCGAGGCATCCGAGGCCAGGAAAACGACGGCTCCCTTGATGTCTTCGTGGTCTAACATCCGACCGATCGGAACCCGCCGTGTGTAGTTCCGGACAAAGGCCTCCGGCTGGTGAGCGAAGTAACCTCCCGGCGAGATGCAGTTGGCCCGCACACCTTTCCGGCTGTAGTACGTGGCGATGTGGCGCGTGAAAT
>JBFMEW010000083.1:0-9440 GCA_040753175.1 Acidobacteriota bacterium
AGATTCCGATCGGTGGGCCTCTGTCGGAAAGCTCGCTGGCCGGGTCCGACCCAGTCCGGCGGGAGCAGTTCGAAGCCGTCAAGCGCTGGTTCTATCAGGACTGGTGCGCCATCGATGCCAAGCTCCGCACCAGCATTGTCGAGGGGATCTCGGTCTTCCTGTCCCTGTTCGACACCAACCCCCAGGTTAAACGCACCTTCTGTCCCCCCAAACAGTGTTATGACCCTCGGGAGAACCTGGACTTCCGGTATGGAAGGCCCTTGCCCGGCTTCCCCTGGCTTATCGAACAAGGCAAGGTCTGTGCCTTGAACTTTCCCGTGTCTTTGAACCCCGGTCTGGCCCGTGCCTTGGGCACGTTTCTAAAGATGGATTTCCAGCGCGCGGTCTTGAACCGCATCCCGGTAATGGCCGCCCATCCGGAACGGCACTTCCGTCAGGTGTTGTTCCTCTGCGATGAGTTTCACCTGTTTGCCACCACCGGAGAGAGTGACCCGTCCGGCGACGAGAAAGCTTTTAGTCTCTCCCGTCAGGCCAAGCTCATCCCCATCGTAGCCACCCAGAGTGTCTCCAGTCTGAAAAGCACGCTTCCGGGAGAAACCTGGAGGACTCTGCTTCAGACCTTCCGCACCAAGATCTTCCTGGCCCTCTCGGATGACTTCAGCACCCGCTTTGCCAGCGAACTCTGCGGCAAGGAGGACAAACTGAAGGTCCATTACAACATGACCGAAAGCTCGCAGGATGCCAAGATCAGCTTCCTGTTCGGAAAGACCCTCTCCAACAAGGCCACGCTGTCGACCTCCAAGTCCTTCAACGTCCAGCGTGATTTCCTGTTCGACCAGAACGTCTTCGCCCAACTTAAGAACCAACAGTTGATCACCCTGGCCTATGACGGGACCAATCCCCATCCGGCGGCCTACTGCTATCTGAAACCCTACTATCTCGATCCCAACCGGTCTTACTTCCAGCAGCTCGAGGACGGTGCCATCTGATGAGCTTCGATCTGATCCTGCCTTTCCTGCGACCCATTGAGCCCCTGATCCGCGATCCGGAGGTCAGCGAGATCATGGTCAACGGTTCTTCTCGAGTCTTTACCGAACGGCAGGGCCGGATCGAGCCTGTTCCCGGGGTCCAGCTCAGTGAGAAGTCCCTTCAGGTCGCCCTGCGGAACATCGCCCGGCTGCTGGGCGACGACATCTCAGAAAGCAAGCCCATCCTCGATGCCCGCTTGCCCGACGGCAGCCGCGTGGCGGCCATCCTCCCACCCTGCAGCCTGGGAGGAATCACGCTCACCATCCGCAAGTTCTCAGCCCGCCACCTGGCCATCGAGGATCTGATCCGTCTGGGATCGGTTGAGAGGGAACTGGCCGGTCTGCTTCAAACCAAAGTCCAGCAACGCCAGAACCTCCTCATCAGCGGAGGGACTGGAACCGGCAAGACGACCCTGCTGAACATCCTGGCCGATTTCATCCCCGATGAAGAACGGATCATTCTGATCGAGGACACAGCGGAAATCCAGATCCGCAAGAGCAATCTGGTCCGCTTCGAAGCCCGACGGGAGCAGGCCCAGACGCCGGCCGTAACCATCCGGGACCTGTTGAGAGCCACCCTGCGTCATCGGCCCGACCGGATCATTGTGGGTGAAATCCGGGGAGGAGAGGCCTTCGATTTCCTACAGGCCTTAAACACCGGTCACTCCGGCACACTCTCGACCATCCACGCCAACTCGGCCTATCACGCCATCTCGCGTTTTGTCAGTTGCACCCTGCAGTCCGATATCGACCTGCCCTACAAGGCCATCAAGTCGAACTTCGCCGATTCGATCCACCTGTTGCTGCACATTGAGCGGCGGGGGCCGCTGCGCTTCGTGTCCGAGCTGTTGGAAGTGCGGGGTTATGACGTCGACCAGGATCGCTATGAACTGGTACCACTCTATCAAACAAACCCATCTGGTTGAACCATGGTCGGGTTGGCAAAGCCGATTGTCGTTTCTTCTCTTGTCTTCTCTTGGGGTCAGGCCTTTCCCCTGCTCCATCGAGTCGCGCTTCATATCCCTCCTCCGGAACGCGCCAGGCCTGGAGAAGGAAGAAGTTCAGACAGTCAGTTGCCTGTCGGAGTTTCAGCCCCTTCGTTTCTATCCAAGTTCCCCTGTCTCTCGCCTCTAAGGGCAGGTTTCACAAGAGTCGTCAGCCACAATGGAGCGGATCATTATGCCCGTCGCCAGGGACTCTCCGTCCCCGAAGGTCTCCATCACTTCCTGGGATTACATCAAGCAGAACTACCATGGCGATGACCGTTTGGCCCTGGTCATCCGGAACCAGCCAAAGAATCAGCTCATCCAGCGGATCGATACGGCCCGGGTGATCGCCTCACCCGATTTCCAACGATGGCTCCGCTTCCAAAATGCCCAGGGTGGCGATGTCTATGTGACCGTGAATGCCTTGAAGCCGGAAGCCACCGGCCGAACCCGACAAGACATCTACCGGATTCGTCATGTCTACCTGGACATCGACTCCCAAGGACCGGCCGTCCTCGCCAGGATCCTCCAGGACCCCAGAATCCCCAGGCCGAATTATGTCCTCAACACCTCACCAGAGAAGGTCCAAGTGCTCTGGAAGGTGGAAGACTTCAGGCTCGATCAGGCCGAGAGTCTTCAACGAACCATGGCAGCCGAGTTCGGTGCCGATCGAGCCGTGGTCGATGCCGCTCGCGTGCTGCGGATCCCTGGCTTTTACAACAAAAAGTATGTCGAACCTCACCAGGTCACGGCTCAGCGGCTCTCGGATGAACTCTCCCGACCTGAGCACTTCCGCATCCAGGCCCCCGAAGTCTCCTCCGATTTCTCGAGTCGGGTGCGCTCAGCCTCTGTCGCAGGTAATTCGAGAGGCGGGATACCCGAAGGTGCAGTCAGCCAGTCGGAACGCGATTGGGCTTATGCCAAGCGCAAGCTGGCCCAGGGAGTCGATCCCGAGGAGGTCGTTCAAGCCATCAGAGATTATCGACCCGACAAGTGGAGTCCAGAACTATGCCGAGCATCCGATTATGCCGAGCCGTTGACGGAGGACTTCGGGGATCAGTGTGACAGGAGCCGGAGCTGAACGTAAGTGAGTTCTGATGACTCGGCATAATCTCCATCGACTACAAGCGCTTCAGGAACGACAACAAGGAATCATCTGCCCGGTAGCGTCCGGGGGTGCCTTCTACTGGCGAGGCTTTAGCCAGGATCTTTTCTTTGAAAGCCAGGTTGGCGTCCAAGTAGACCTGGGTTGTTTCCACAGATTCGTGTCCCAGCCAGAGTGCGATGACCGCTCGATCCACACCTGCTTGCAGCAGTTCCATGGCCGCGGTGTGCCGCAGAACATGAGGGCTGACTTGCTTTTGCTCCAGCGAAGGTGCGGTCTTGCAGGCTGTCGCCACGTGCTTGGAGAGGAGGTACTGCACCCCATCGGAGCTTAACTTGCCGCCCCGCGAGTTTGGGAACAGGACACCCGTATTGCGATTGATAGGGTCATCCATCCAAGTCTTCAAGAGGGTAGCTGCACGTTTGGTAAGCGGTGTGCAGCGCTCCTTTCGACCCTTCCCCATGCAGCTGACGTGGGCGCCAGTACCCAAGGTCACGTCTTGCTTTCGCAGGGCTGTTAACTCCGAAACACGCAAGCCTGTCTGGACAGCAACCAGCAAAAGGAGATGGTCGCGTCGGCCGGACCAAGTGTTTTGGTCGGGGGCTTTCAAAAGCGCTTCAATCTCTGCTCGCTCCAAGAAGTGAACGAGTTGTCGCGAGTACCGTTTGTTTGGAATCGCCAGAACGCGCTGAATGTGGGCCGCGTGAGCAGGAGCTTCGTAGGCTGCATAACGAAAGAAGGAACGGATCGCAGAGAGTCGCAGGTTACGGCTCCGTACGGTGTTGCCTCGACCTTGTTCCAGGTCATGGAGGAAGTCCGTGATCAGTGGGGCCTCAAGATCGTGCAGAGAGAGTCGGGAGGGAGTCTTGCCCAGGCGCCGATGGGTGAACAACAGCAGGAGTCGAAAGGTATCCCGATACGCCCTTAGGGTGTGGGAACTGACTTGGCGTTGTCCCATCAAGCGCTTGATAAAGAAGCCTTCCAGGAGAACGGGGAGATCCGGAATCGAGTTCATACCTTTCCCTCCCAGCTATCTTCAAGGCGGGCAGCGGCCAGCCCCATCAGCTCAGGACAAGCCTGCAAGTACCAGTAGGTGTCCTCGACTCTGGCGTGTCCCAGGAAGGTGGATAGGATCGGCAAGCGGCGGTCGATGTCTTGTCCGGATCGATACCATCGCAACAAGGTTTCGATGGCAAAGCGGTGACGGAAGTCATGCAGACGCGGTCCATGGCTATCGGAGGGGCCCCGCAGCCCCGTTTGGCGGGACAATTGATAAAACGTCAAATGGACGACGGCATCATCGAGAGGTTTCTCTCGCTGAGAAACCAGAAAACGCACAGCGGGCCGTCCGCGAAGAAAGTGATCACGGCGTGCCGCATACTCCACCAGTACCTGCCCGGTCGAGGGATGAAGCGGGACCAACCGTGACTTGCGGAACTTGGTCTGGCGGATTGTCAGAAGCCCCTGCGCCAAATCAACATCGGCTGTCTGGAGATTCATGGCCTCTCCCACTCGCAGGCCCGTCGACGCCAGCAGGCCCAGCAAGGTGTAGTAGGTCCAGCCCCGCAAGCCTCCCAAAGGTTGCAGGCGCAAAGCCGCCTCCAACAGGTCTTTGATCTGGCTGCTCGTGTACAGATAAGGCCGTAAGTGGCGAGAGCGGAAGGGGAGCAGAAACCAAGGAGGCACTTCAGTACGAGGATCTGTCGCACTCCAGTATTGAGCAAATCCGCGGACCTGACTCAATCTCCACGACCATTGTTTGGGAATTTGGGACGGTGTTTTCCGCGCCCACTCCAAAGCCAAAGCGGTGGTGATGTGAGAGGCGCCGCTCTCTTCCAGGAACTGGACGAAGGCATTTAGGTTCCGTTCATACCCATGGAGCTCAAAGCCGACCGAGCGACGCAGGGCCAGATAGTCTTTAACGGCTGTGGTCAGGGTGTTCATCGCTCACCTCCTGGCCAAGCAGGCACTATGGAACGTAAGGAGTCGAGGTCCACCTTGGCATAGCGAGCAGTGGTATCAGGGCTTCGATGACGCAAGACTTCGCCGATCTCCGTCAGAGACGCCCCGTGGCGTAACAGTTCGGTGGCCAGAGTATGGCGAAACAGGTGAGCACCCTGGCAAACAGAAGTCACACCAGCTTGTTGGAGGTTACCCCTAACGATGGAACTGATGGCTGCCTGACCATGCAGCGGCTTGGCAGGAGCCAAGGCTCGACAAAAGATGATTCTGCTGGCAACTCGTGGACGGCCGTTCTGAAGATAGTCGGCCAAAGCAGCGCCAACATCATGTCCCATTGGAAACTGAGCCTTGCGATCACCCTTGCCACGAACGGTCAGCGTCCCGTTGTGCCAGTCAATATTGTCAAGCGTGAGAGCGGCCACTTCGCCGCCACGGAGCCCCAACCGGGCAAGCAACAACAAGACCGCGAAGTCTCGCTTGCCCCTCGCGGTCTGGCGATTGCAGTTGGCCAAAACCTGTTCCACTTGATCCTTCAACAAGTGGTTGGGCAAAGATGCCAGCTTCCAGTGGGCGACTTTTGGAACGCACCCTGCGAGTTTTCCTGAAAGGTAGCCGCGCTGATGGGCAAATCGCAAAAAGCATCGAATTGCAAAAGTCACGTGTTCGGCCCGACTGACCCATGGACCTGCAGCTTCAGACCGGACAAAGCCAGTGACATCAGCGGCTTCCAAGCAGGCCAGATCAACCTGACCAGAAGGAAACCGGGTCTTGAGGAACTGATGGGCGAATCGGATGTAGTCCCTCCGCGTACTGGAGGCGAGACCCTTTTCGTACTGCAAGTGGTGGTCGAACTCAACCTTTAAGCGTTCCAAGGGCGTGTCCAATTGAGAATCGGTCACCTCCTTGAGGAACTGCTCCGGATGAATGTGCCGTATGAACTGACGGAGAGCGGGTCCAACCTCACGGATTCGACTTCTCGGATAAAGCTCCACATGCTGACGCGTAACCTTCTGAGCGTCGATCCCGCGCTCTCTCAGCCACACGCTGAGTTGCGCCACAGACCGGATCAACTGCCTGGCCGACCCGCGGCTATACTCCTCGGTGTGAAGCCGCTCGGCATACGAGTCCAGATAGGGCCCCAGAGGGGCCTCCCGGAACTGGGCGAGAGTCTTTGGTCGCCGAAAAAAGTGGTTCATGGTCATAGTGACCTCCTTGCGGGGAGCCTCTCACAAAGGTTCCCCCGAAGGTCAGCAGATTATGCCGAGTCGGAGGTAGCTGGAATCATCGCTGCTTCGGCTCCATGTCGTCCGGCTCGGCATAATCGGGTGCTCGGCATAGTTCTGGACTCCACTTGTCGGGTCGATAATCTCTGATGGCTTGAACGACCTCCTCGGGATCGACTCCCTGGGCCAGCTTGCGCTTGGCATAAGCCCAATCGCGTTCCGACTGGCTGACTGCACCTTCCGGTATCCCGCTTCTCGAATTCCGTTTGACAGGGGCTGAACGTGACCCGTTTAAGGAGTCGGAGGACACCTCTGGGGCCTGGATGCGGAAGTGCTCAGGTCGGGAGAGTTCATCCGAGAGCCGCTGAGCCGTGACCTGGTGAAGTTCGACATACTTTTTGTTGTAAAAGCCAGGGATCCGCAGCACGCGAGCGGCATCGACCACGGCTCGATCGGCACCGAACTCGGCTGCCATGGATCGTTGAAGACTTTCAGCCTGCTCAAGGCTGAAGTGCTCAACCTTCCAGAGCACTTGGACCTTCTCTGGTGAGGTGTTGAGGACGTAGTTCGGCCTGGGGATTCTGGGGTCCTGGAGGATCCTGGCGAGGACGGCCGGTCCTTGGGAGTCGATGTCCAAGTAGACATGACGAATCCGGTCAATGTCTTGTCGGGTTCGACCGGTGGCTTCCGGCTTCAAGGCATTCACGGTCACAAAGACATCGCCACCCTGGGCATTTTGGAAGCGGAGCCATCGTTGGAAATCGGGTGAGGCCATCACCCGGGCCGTATCGATCCGCTGGATGAGCTGATTCTTTGGCTGGTTCCGGATGACCACGGCCAACCGGTCATCGACATGATAGTTCTGCTTGATGTAATCCCAGGAAGTGATGGAGACCTTCGGGGACGGAGAGTCCCTGGCGACGGGCATAATGATCCGCTCCTTTGTGGCTGACGACCCTTGTGAAACCTGCCCCTAGAGGCGAGAGACAGGGGAACTTGGATAGAAACGAAGGGGCTGAAACTCCGACAGGCAACCGACTGTCTGAACTTCTTCCTTCTTCAGGCCCGGCGCGTTCCGGAGGAGGGATATGAAGCGCGAGTCGATGGAGCAGAGGAAAGGCCTGACCCCCAAGAGAAGACAAGAGAAGAAACGACAATCGGCTTTGCCAACCCGACCATGGTTCAACCGGATGGGTTTGTTTGATAGAGTGGTACCAGTTCATAGCGATCTTGGTCGACGTCATAGCCCCGCACTTCCAACAGCTCGGACACGAAGCGCAGCGGCCCCCGCCGCTCAATGTGCAGCAACAGGTGGATCGAATCGGCGAAGTTCGACTTGATGGCCTTGTAGGGTAGGTCGATATCGGACTGCAGGGTGCAACTGACAAAGCGCGAGATGGCGTGATAGGCCGAGTTGGCATGGATGGTCGAGAGTGTGCCGGAGTGACCGGTATTTAAGGCCTGCAGGAAATCGAAGGCCTCTCCTCCCCGGATTTCACCCACAATGATCCGGTCGGGCCGATGACGCAGGGTGGCTCTCAACAGGTCCCGGATGGTCACGGCCGGCGTCTGGGCCTGCTCCCGGCGGGCTTCGAAGCGGACCAGATTGCTCTTGCGGATCTGGATTTCCGCGGTGTCTTCGATCAGAATGATCCGTTCTTCATCGGGGATGAAATCGGCCAGGATGTTCAGCAGGGTGGTCTTGCCGGTCCCAGTCCCTCCGCTGATGAGGAGGTTCTGGCGCTCCTGGACTTTGGTTTGAAGCAGACCGGCCAGTTCCCTCTCAACCGATCCCAGACGGATCAGATCCTCGATGGCCAGGTGGCGGGCTGAGAACTTGCGGATGGTGAGCGTGACTCCTCCCAGGCTGCAGGGTGGGAGGATGGCTGCCACGCGGCTGCCGTCGGGCAAGCGGGCATCGAGGATGGGTTTGGATTCGGAGATGTCGTCGCCCAGGAGCCGGGCGATGTTCCGCAGGGCGACCTGAAGCGACTTCTCACTGAGCTGGACCCCGGGAACGGGCTCGATCCGGCCCTGGCGTTCGGTAAAGACTCGAGAAGAACCGTTGACCATGATCTCGCTGACTTCCGGGTCGCGGATCAGGGGCTCGATGGGTCGCAGGAAAGGCAGGATCAGATCGAAACTCATCAGATGGCACCGTCCTGGAGTTGTTGGAAGTAAGACCGGTTGGGATCGAGATAGTAGGGTTTCAGATAGCAGTAAGCCGGTGGATGGGGATTGGTCCCGTCATAGGCCAGGGTGATCGACTGTTGGTTTTTGAGTTGGGCGAAGACGTTCTGGTCGAACAGGAAATCACGCTGGACGTTGAAGGACTTGGAGGTCGACAGCGTGGCCTTGTTGGAGAGGGTTTTTCCGAACAGGAAGCTGATCTTGGCATCCTGCGAGCTTTCGGTCATGTTGTAATGGACCTTCAGTTTGTCCTCCTTGCCGCAGAGCTCGCTGGCAAAGCGGGTGCTGAAGTCATCCGAGAGGGCCAGGAAGATCTTGGTGCGGAAGGTCTGAAGCAGGGTCCTCCAGGTTTCTCCTGGGAGGGTGCTTTTCAGACTGGAGACACTCTGGGTGGCCACGATGGGGATGAGCTTGGCCTGACGGGAGAGACTAAAGGCTTTCTCGTCGCCGGACGGGTCACTCTCTCCGGTGGTGGCAAACAGGTGATACTCATCGCAGAGGAACAACACCTGGCGGAAGTGCCGTTCCGGATGGGCGGCCATCACCGGAATGCGGTTCAAGACCGCGCGCTGGAAATCCATCTTTAGAAACGTGCCCAGAGCGCGAGCGAGGCCTGGATTGAGCGAGACCGGAAAGTTGAGAGCACACACCTTCCCCTGCTCGATCAGCCAAGCGAAGCCGGGCAAGGGTTTTCCATACCGGAAGTCCAGGTTCTCCCGAGGGTCATAACACTGTTTGGGGGGACAGAAGGTGCGTTTGACCTGGGGGTTGGTGTCGAACAGGGAGAGGAAGACTGAGATCCCCTCAACAATGCTGGTACGGAGCTTGGCATCGATGGCGCACCAGTCCTGATAGAACCAGCGCTTGACGGCTTCGAACTGCTCCCGCCGGACTGGGTCGGACCCGGCCAGCGAGCTTTCCGACAGAGGCCCACCGATCGGAATCT
>JBFMEW010000084.1:0-9241 GCA_040753175.1 Acidobacteriota bacterium
AGACGGTCCAGGTCTTTGCGATGCGGAGCATGGCCAGTGGCGGGGCGTTTCATTACGCTTATCCCCGGGCCACTCAGCAAGCGCTGATGGAAGGGCACGAGCGGGCCTTTGCATATTTTGGAGGGGTCTTTCGGAGGCTGCGCTACGACAATCTGGCCAGTGCGGTGAAGAAGATTTTACGTGGATATGAGCGGGAGCAGAGGGCGCGCTTCATTGTGTTTGGCTCGCACTGGAAGTTTGAGGCGGTGTTTTGCACTCCGGGAGAAGCCCATGAGAAGGGCGGAGTGGAAGGGGAAGCGGGAATTCAGAGAAGGGTAGTGGTAAGTTGCGGGGGACGCCGTTGCCATCTATGAGGAGTGGCTATCTGCCAGACCTCTTCACTACTCGTACCTTTCTCCAGGGCGGCTTGGTCAGCATCTCAAGCAGCTGTGCCGTCAGCACGGAATTGATTCGCCTTTGGAGTGTAGATCATCCGACACATTGGCACCGAACGGACTGCGCGCTACCCCTTTGAGTGTGGAATGCGGATGGTGGCAGAAAGGTAAGCCTGTTAAGGCAACTACGATTTCGAACGCGTTTGCCGTGAACGGGAGTGACGCCATCGAAGCGCGACATCAGCTGACTCTCATCCTCTCGGTGGCCACGCCGCCCGCGCATGGCTACCAGCATCTAGAATGAAACGCCAACCCTCACGGTAGACGCTCTGCTCCGCGAGAAGAGCATCAGCACCGTCGCCGCAACCCAGATTGAGAACGCGCTAGCCCAGACAAGCCAATCACGGAGGCATTTGAAGACTCTTTGTTCGATCAGTTCCGTCAGCGACCCGAACTCCCAGTCAGAACACCATTACCTTGTCCGCCTCCTTCGTCCAGCGAGTCAGCTGCTCCATCGAACTTCGATGGACGCCTTGCGCAAGAGCTACCGGCGTGAGGCCGCGTGCATCCATACAGGAGCCGCAGACACTGATTTTGCCGCCCTTTGAGGATAGGATCTGCAACATTCGTTCGATGTTGTAGTAGCCGTTCGGCGTCGTCTGGCCGGCGGCCGCGCACGAAGCCGCGTCACCCATCAGGAACACCGACACGCTCGACTCGTTGTCTTTGGCCAGGGAGTTTGCCAAGCGCAGACCGTTGTAACTGCGCTCGGTCCCGTACGGAGGATCATTCAAAATGATGAGATAGTTCATTGCTTTTCCCTTGAGAAGTGAGAGCTTACAGGGTGATTGGGATGCTGTAGAGTCTGCCGCCGGCTTTTACAACCCAGCCGATCACTGACCGCCGGAAGCCGACCGGGGCCAGCCACCAGTTCTCGAAGAGTACTTTGCCCACGTGCCAGGCCCTCCCGATCTGCTTCAGTTGCACGCTTGGCGTGGGTTCGGCAAAGAAGTTACCAAACGCGAATCCGGCGAGATCTTCTCCGACTTCCAACATGCAGTATCCGTCCCCGCAGAATGTCGCTTGGCACGAGCGACCGGTGACCTCCGCGACGATGCGCCGCGCGACGACCTCTGCCTGCGCGTGCGCGAACACCCCAGCCTTGGGCAACATCAGAGGTACATCCGGCTTCCAGCGCCCTGGAATCGGAATCGCTGTCACATCGCCAATCGCATAAACGCCGTTCTGACTCGTCCGCAGCGTCCGCGGCTCGACCGGCACCCATCCGGCCTGATTCGTTAGACCGGCTTCAATAACAGTCTGAGGCGCGCGGTGGGGAGGCACCGCGACCAGCAGGTCATATCCGAACCGCACCCCATTGTCGAACGTCATCTCCCGTGCACCGGGGTCTACGGCAGTGAGTTTATGAAGTGGGTGGAACTGGATTCGCTTGGACTGGAGCATGCTTTGGACCGCTCCGCCAAGCTGCGGACCTGCCACGGGCATGGGCTGCGGCTCGGGCGTAAACAGGTGGATGTCCACTTGACGGGAAAGGCCGCGCCGGCGGAAGTAATCCGCAAGCAGCATGGCCCCCTCGTGGGGTGCGCCAGGACACTTGTACGGCAGAGCGCAAACAACTAGCGCTATGCGTCCCCCCGAAAAGGCCTTGAGTGCGGCCCGAAGACGTGTGGCGCCGTCAAACGTGAAAAACGTATGGGCTCCAGAGGCCACCCCTGGGATGGCCTCTGGAGCCAGGTCGGCGCCCAGCGCCACGATCAACTGATCGTATGGGAGCTCCTTGGTGCCGGTCCTTACCTTGCGCTCAACGAGGTCAATGCCAAGGACTTCCCCCTGGACCAGTTCGACACCTCGGCGCAGTAGTCCGGCCAATGGCCTGCGGATCTGGCCCGGCTCGCGGTCGCCGGTCATCAGCCAAAGAAACGAGGGAGCAAAAGCGTGTTGAGCATTCTTCTCCACCAGTACGACACGATAGGCCGAGGGCAGCTGGCGGCGCATCTCGTTGGCGGCGACCATGCCTCCTATGCCACCACCAAGCACCACGATCGTTGATTGCATCGTCCTTCCTCTCGCACTCGTCAGCGACCAGCCCGGAGGCGCTCGACCACATTCGCGACGACATCCACCGCCGTGTCAATATCCGCTTCACTCGTCATTCGGCCCGTCGAAAACCGAAGCGTCCCTCGCGCCCACTCCTCGGGAACGCGCATAGCCTGGAGCACGTGCGAGACGCGGACCTCGCCCGAATGGCACGCGGCTCCGGCAGACGCGGCCACGCTTTGCCCAATAGCACTCAACAGGACGTTGGCGTCTACTCCGTGTACGCTGACGCTAAGCGTATTCGGAAGCCGTTTGTCGGGGTGGCCATTAACTCTGAGATGAGGCACCTGATCGCGCAGGCCGGCCTCCAACCTTTCCCGCGTGCGTCGCATGTGCTCGATGTTGGCCGCGAGATCCCGCAGTGCGATTTCACACGCTTTTCCAAGACCTACGACCTCCAAGACGTTCTCAGTGCCTGGCCTTCTGCCACCCTCCTGACCTGCGCCGTCCATCAGACGCTCCAGCGATATCCCTTCACGGACATAGAGCACTCCCACGCCTTTTGGCGCATACAGCTTGTGACCGGCGATCGAGAGCAGGTCCACTCCCAACGCGCGAACATCCGTCGGGATCTTACCAACGGACTGGGCTGCATCCGTGTGAAAGACAATGCCCCGCGACTTGGCCAGACGAGCCACACCCTCGATCGACTGGATGGTTCCGACTTCGTTGTTCGCGTGCATCAGCGTGATCAGGATCGTCTCCGGCCGAATGGCTTTTTCGACATCGCCAATGCTAACGAGCCCGTACTCATCCACGGCAAGGTACGTGACTTCGAATCGGTTCTGCTTGAGCCTCTCGCAGACGGCGGTCACGGCCGGATGCTCAATCTGGCTGGTGATGAGGTGTTGGCCGTGGCTTCGCCGCGCGAGCGCAGTGCCCCGAATGGCGTAATTGTTGGACTCGGTCCCGCCGCTGGTGAAGATGATCTCGCCCGGGTCGCAGTTCAACAGCGAGGCTACTTGGGAGCGGGCCTTTTCGACCGCCTCGTGGGACTCTCGACCGTACCAGTGGGCGCTGGACGGGTTACCGAAGTGCTGCTCAAGATACGGACGCATTACCTCGATCACCTCAGGGTCATGCGGCGTGGTGGCGTTGTAGTCCAGATAAATCGCTGGGCTCGGACGCTCCATGAAGGAGTCTACTCCTCTCAAAAGTCGACTCTAACGCTCGAGTACAGATTGTCGTTCTTCGCCATCTGCCCGACAAACGGGGTCTGGTGCCTCCCGACGAGGATGTTGCTGCCCAAGGCTGCACAGAGCTTGTCCGACAACCGGTGCCAGAGCTCTGGCTGGACGAAGCAGTCTCCATCCGTAGCGCCACAGGCGACCACCGCTGAAAGATGTCGTTGCAGCACTCGGAAGGCCATGGTAATTGTCAGGGCCAGGTTGATCACCAGCCACGCGCGGTTCACCGAGAAGGATGTAAGCCGGTAAATGCGGCGGTTGCGCATGAGCACCTATTCCTCTTCGCCGACGGCGACAGGAAAACCTCTCGCTTGCCAGTCAGGGACGCCATCCTCCAGACGAAAGGCTGTAAACCCGCGGCCCCTGAGGATCTCGACTGCTTCTATGGCGAGCACACAGTAAGGGCCGCGGCAGTAAGCCACAATCTCCCTGTCGGGTGGCAATTCTGCTAGGCGGCGTTCTAGTTCCTTCAAAGGTACCGACAAGGCCCCAGGCAGATGGCCGGCGCGATATTCTTCGGACGGTCGCACGTCGAGCACGGTGACGGCACCATCCCGCACTTTGGCCAGGAGCTGTCGGCGGTCCACTCCCTGCAAGGCCTGTCTGGCTTCCAGAAAGCGGCGCGTGGTTTCCGCCACTTCGACCAGACGTGCCTCTGCCAACGATCGCAAGGATTGGAAGAACTGGCACACTTGAGGGTCGGCAAGCCGGTAAGTGACGAACAGGCCGGATTTTTCGGCCTCTACCAGCCGAGCCTCGCGGAGCGCCTTGAGGTGCTGGGAGGTGTTAGCGAGGCCCAGAGCGGCTTCTTTGGCAAGCGCCTCCACGGTCCGAGGGCCCTGGCAGAGCAAGTCCAGCAGTTCCAGCCGACTGGGGCTGGAGATGGCCTTGCCGATGCGGGAGAACTGCTGGTAGATGGTGGTTTTGAAGCGATGGTTACGGTTTACCATGGCATAATCAACTGCTTCAGAATATATTTAAATACTGATCTTGTCAACAGGCCAAGCTGCCTTTGTAGTTCCAACCAGTTTATTCCCAGCGTGTTGGTAGAATCCCTGCTTGGTTGGAACTCTACGCTCAAGGTAAGCCATAAACATGCGGCGGGATTGACAATCATGGCTGACGGTCGCCGTAAACCTCGACGTTCCACCGAGGCGGAAGGTCCAGGCTCGAATTGAACGTCGATCGAAGGCGATAGAGTGAATCACAATCGGTCAACTCGCCAAGTCGGACGGAGTCAGTCCCCGCACCAATCCGGTTCTACAAGAAAAAGAGATCCTCCCCGCTGCCCACGTCACCAACGGGGTTCGACCACTCCTCCGCGGACGAGTTCGACGAGAGCACACTCGAACTCGGATCACAGATCCTCAAAACGATGGCTCGTCCTGCCAGGAGTTGCTAGGAGGGCCGCTGATCGTCGAGGCCTCCGCTCTCGAAGCGACAGCTAAGATGACTCCTCGCGCCGCTGCGCCTCCATCCACGATACTCACGTCTCGAAAGCCCGCTGATAGGAGCACCTGATGGATCTTTTCCGCCGGGTGGAACGTGTACACAGAAGCCGGAAACATCCGCCGCGCCTGCTCGCTCTCGGGACGAAAGCCCAGTACGAATCGCCCGTTGTTCTTGAGGACGCGCCTCACTTCCCGCATGTGTGCGACCGGCGTGGTCCAAAAATAGACTGTGTGGACGGAGAACACCTTGTCGAAGGTGGCGTCCTCAAAGGGCAGATTCAGGCTGTCTGCCCGGCGCAGGTCGGCGAGCCCCCGGTCAACCAACTGGCGATTGCGGCGGCTGGCCAGCGCAACCATCGTTGGTGAGAAATCGGCTCCGGCGACCAGCCCGCCGCGCGTTAGTCTAGCAGCGGCCGCGATGGACCGTCCGTGGCCGAAGCCAATCTCCAGCACACGGTCGCCCGGGCGGATTTCCAGCAGCTCCAGGGCTACATTGTTCTCCTTAGTCGTCTCCCAAGCCGTCACTGCGGCTAGAAGGCGCCCGAGCCATCCTTCCGGCCGCCGGCCGTGGCGGGCAACGAACTCAGGACGCCGCATCGCTCTTCCCTCTCACCCGGTCGCACGATTGACTCCGGAGGGCGGCTCGGATGCCTGCCAGGTACGTCAGGCACGCTCCCAACAGGGTCGTGGCGAAACCGATGCTTTGTTCGTTAATGCCAGCAATACAACCCCTGGGTATGACGAACCCATAGCCGATCACCAGCGTCGGCAGTACGAATCCCAGTAACGGGTAAAGGTATCGCAACTTCATGGTCTTAGACTCCTCTGAGTGGTTTCACTAAGCGCGGTCCAGTCTTCGAGTTCATACGGCAAATCAACGCGCCCGACAGTAGATTGGATCGATGAACCAGCCCAGGACAGCGGAAAAAGGGCTTATCCTTGCGCCAATGGTTTCGCCTTGATCTCCTTCCCGTGGTCGACAACAGGCTCCTTGCGTTCGCGCCGCTTTCCTCCAGGCGTTTGCTGACCGAAGACTACGTTGTTACCATCAACCCACGCCTCTGATCGTTGGCCTGGGGTCCAACGGGCGTACCGATACTCCCGAAAGATTCCGTTGTAGAGGAAACGTTCATCCTCCGTCGCCAGCGAACCGGCTGGCTGCACTAGGCACGACTTCCAGCGAACCATATCGATGATCCAAGGCTCGATAAACCGATAAAGCACTTGGCCTCTGCGATCACCAAGTCCAAGGAGCACAGCGGAAGTGGTGACGCGCGAGTTGCGGCTAGGTGTCTCGCCACCCCAGACTCGCGCCCCAGTGGGGATCAGGAGTAACAGCGCGAACGAGTATCTGGTCATGGACGCGTCGTCTCCACCGGCTGGTAGGCGTGGACCACAGCGTCGACCACGAGGTCTTCGGCCACGGTCTGATCCATAGCGCCCAAATGAGGGTCCGTCCGGCTGTGCATCGCAAAGGCGGCCACCATTTCTAGGATGAGGCGGGCTGCTGCAGCCGGATTGGGCGCTTTGCGGAGCCGTCCTGCCGACATCCGGTTTTCCAGGTAACGCGACAATTGACGTAGCAGGCGCAACCGGTGTTGCCCGAACCACAGCGCCGCAAGTTCGGGCCAGTCTGATGCACACCGCTCCAACAGCTTCAGGGCCAGCCATCGTGCTGAGGTCTTCCGGAAGAGCTCGCGCACGATGGTCTCCAACTCCTGACATGGGTCGGCCAGTGCCGACCGAAGCGCGCTCTCCAAGGCGGGAAACCTCGCCACGGTTTCCAGCGAACGCTTAATGAAATCGAAAGTACTACCCACCGGTGGCGTCTTCACCGGAAGATCCCAATCGCCATCGAGCAGGTTGGGGGTCAGGCTGGACCGAACCGCCAAGTCGAAAAGGGCTTCTTTACTTTCGGCGTAGAGGTAAACCGTCCCCGACGCAATCCCCATGGCTCGGGCCACGTCTGCAACCTGCGTCCGCCGATAACCCTTGGAAAGAAAGACCCGGCTGGCAGCCTCAACCAGGTTGTGCAGCCGCCGGGGTTCGCGCCGTCTCGCCATAAATAAATGACCTGCTCATTCATGTATATCATGAGTTAATGCCCGCTGCAAGCTCCCTGGCGAATTGAAGGTTGGTACTGGCGTAGTCTCGGGTGCCCTAAGAGTCCTTCCTGAAACGTTACTACGCCAGTGCCTGTCACTTACAGAGGGCACGCGGCGCGGGCTCAGCATTCACGACCGAAATAAGGGAAAACCGCTGTGGATGTTGAGGACCGGGGAGGCAAAAGCATGGTTCGAATCGTTGAGTTTCGCTGTCGCCAGCCTATCGCATTCCGCTGCGAAGAGGGGCGCCACAGCTATAACAAGCAGGGTCAGCAGCTGATGCAACTTTGGTCCACCCATGGATGACCTCCTTGAGGTATGAATCATATTCCCTCGTGTCCCAACTCTTTCTGCCAAGGGGCCCGACTCTCTCTCTCAGCCTCTGCCTTGTCTATCACTCTGCAATTCCCGGACCGCTGAGCGAGAGAACGACTGGTTGCTTTTTCGAAAGAGGCTTTACCCCGTGAGAGGAAGGAGAGACGAAAGTTTCGTTCACCTGCGTTGCTTACCAATTCCTAGAGGTTCTGATTCAACCCGAGTGTGCAAGCTTGGTTCAGGCAGATCATTCATGGACAACAGCGTGGTGATGCGAGGATTCTGCCCCCAATTGAATGAAAAAGCCCGCCCGGGCGAACCCGGGCGGGTGAGAGAAGCGGGAGCCCTAGTCGGGCTCCTGCTGTCTGTGGAAGATCCAGCCGTGGGCCTGGTCGGCGAGCTTGGCGAGAACCGGCAGGTCGTCGCGACCGAAGCTCTCGGTCTGCTTCCAAGCCTCGCCGCTCTTGAACAACCGGCTGAAGGTGACGTTGTAGCGAAGGCCGGTGTCGGTCTGGTTCTGCCAGATGGCCGCTTTGACCCGTCCCATCCGAATCTCATGGATGGGCTTGCGGTTCGCCGATTCGGCTTGGGGTTGTTGAGGATTGGGAGCTGCGGTTTTGGGGTTGGTCATTGAAGTGTCTCCTTTCGAGTGAAGGTGATCTTGGTCCTGCACCCAAAGCGGAGGACCAAGTCAGCAGAGCGAGGGAAACGACGCCGGGAGACGCCAGGGTGAGACGCTGGCCGGCAACAGGGCAATGCGAATGACAGAAGCCTGAGCGCCTCGCGATCAGCCTGGCAGGAGCGTTGCTGCAGGACGCGTCGAGCCGGTGTGGACAGGCGGACAGGCCAACCTGACGCCGCTCCGTACCGTGGGAACCCAGAACGAGAGTTGAATCGAGCCCTCCGAGTGTTCCAGGGGCAGTGCCATCGCCAGAACTGAGACCAGCGAGCGTTTCAGTCGTAAGCGGCTCTCGAGTCGGATCGAGACGATGAGCGAGAGGTCCAAGAGCCACAGGTTTGCAGTTTGGTGGTGGATGAGAAGCGCTGTTGATGGTCCAACCACGGTGGAGCTGGCGGCTACGGACATGACCCTCTATCTTCCGGAGGTGTGAAGCAGGAGAGTTCATTGTTGCCTTCTTAGGGTCTGCCATTCCCATATCAGCGGTCCAGCGGCCTTCTTGGTTCCGTCCGTCAAGAATGACTGTTATGTATGAATGAGAGCTGTTCGAGCACTGTCGAAAGGCTCGCGTGCTCATCAGTGGCACTCGAGACGACTTCCTGAGTGACAGAGAAGAGGCACCACTTTGGAGATATTTTCCTTCGTCGAAGCAATCGGATCGTCGAGCGAGCGGTTCCTGTTCAACTCGTGGGCCGAGCCGAAGGAGTAGGGATCGAAAGCGATATCAACTTGGCGTAACACCATTGAGCCTAGATCCTGGCCTTCAATCCCGATCGACCGCTGGGCGGGAACTGTCTGGTGACTCAGAAGTCGAGTTCAGCTCAGCTTGTGCTTTCTCCACCGTTCTGCGTGCGTACGAGTGAGGTTATTCCGAGCTCGGAATAACCAGAACTATGCCGAGCATCCGATTATGCCGAGCCGTTGACGGAGGACTTCGGGGATCAGTGTGACAGGAGCCGGAGCTGAACGTAAGTGAGTTCTGATGACTCGGCATAATCTCCATCGACTACAA
>JBFMEW010000085.1:0-8868 GCA_040753175.1 Acidobacteriota bacterium
ACGGCATCTCGAAACTCCTCTCTGGCGGCCAATGCCATCCCCAGATGCATCCGCGCCTCGATCGACTGGCTATCGCTTTCCACAGCGGCTTTCAGGTTCTTGACGGCCGAATCGATTCGGCCGGCCACCAGGTCCGTCACGCCGCGTCGCGTCAGGTTTTCCGTCTCTTTCAAAGCTTTTTCAGAGCGTTGGAGTCGCTGAACCGTCTCAAGCTCTTTGTTGGCTTCTTCTCGTTTTCCCTTGCGCCGCAGAAGCCGGGCCAGTGTGTAGCGCCCCTCCCACTCATCCGGATTTCGCTTGATCATTTCACGACACTGTTCGATCGCTTCATCAAGCCGCTGCACGGCCATCAGGTTGCTCAACAGTCTCCGCCTCGCTTCCAGATGGTCGGGATCGAGTCGTATGGCATTTCGGAAAGACTGAAGGGCTTTCTCGATGTTTCCAGCCCTCTCATCGTGGAGACCCAGGTTGAAATGAACATTGGCAGTTTGAGGAGACAAGGCCAGAGCCTTCTCGAGCAGTTCCCTGGCTTGGTCGGTGTCTCGCTTTCCCAGACTGGTGGCTAGATTAACCAAACTGCCCACGTCATTCGGGTCCAGCTCCAGCGCCTTCTCATACTCAGTCCTTCCAGCGCCCGTGTGCGGCTCGGCCCGGTCCAAGCTCACACCTAAGTTATAGTGTGCGCGGGCCGAATCGGGAGCGAGCAGCAGGGCCTTTCGCAGAGTCCTGGCCGAAGCTTCCCAGCGCCCGAGCTGACCCAACGAAATACCCAATTCAACCAATACCGCCGCATGATCAGGCTCCAGGGCCAGAGACCGATTGAACTCAAGGATGGCCGCGTTCCACTCAGATTGGTTGCTGAGCTCAACGCCCTTTGCGAAACGCACCTTTGCTTCTGCATTCTTAAACGACTTCGGAAGGTCCTCCGGCCCGGCATCGGCATTGGGACAGCCCACGAGCATTCCAACAATCGCGACACCTAGCCATCTCAGATTGAACGAATACTTCTGAGACACAACATCCTCATGAGGGCAATGTCGCAAAGCCGGAGGAGGAGAGAGAAGCTGCTGACGAATGCGACAGGAAGCGCCAGGCAGCTCTGTCGCATTCGTCGGGCAACAGCAGGAAGTTCGTCAGTAGATGAACTTCAGTCCCAATTGCATGGACCTGGCGGACCCGGCACGGAAGATCATTCCCGTTGTCGGGAAGCCCACGCCGGTTTCAGGATTGGACAGATTCACGTGATTGGGCATGTTGAACATCTCCCACCGGAACTGGAAGAACTTCTTTTCCGTCACGTAGAAGTTCTTTGCCAGACTGGTATCGAGCACATGACTGCCCGGACCGTCGAGGATGTTGTAGCCTGAATTCCCGAACGTGTAGAGCGGTGCCGCCGCGAGCGCATCGGGATTAAACCATCGTCCGGCATTGGGGTTGGAGACTTTCAGATTTCCAACCAGGTTGGCCCGGGTTGAGTAGCCATTCCCCAGACCACCTTGCCAAACCATAAAGGACAGCGGGCTGCCAGACGTGAAGTTGTAGATCCCTGAAATCTGCCAGCCTCCCAAAATGGCGTTCACCACCGGAGGGATGTTACCAGCGTACTTTCTGCCTTTACCGAAGGGGAGCTCATACACCGTGTTGAGCGCCAGAATGTGCGTGCGATCATAGTCCGAGCGACCGCGATTATAGCCCTCGGGAGCATAAGGAACGGGGCCATCCCAAAGGTGACCGGATCCACCTCCGTCAATGAGGTGCTTGGAGAAGGCGTAGGAGGCCATATACGACAAGCCGTCACTGAATCTCCTCTCCACCTTCAACTGGAACGAGTTGTACCAGCTCTTTCCTACGTTATCGAAGAGGGCAATCGAGGCGAACGCCGGGTAGGGCCGGTCAGCCTGCAGATTTACGTGAGGTCCCACGGTGGGGGCGTTCCGTTCGCTGGAGGCGACGACACCGTTAATCCGATTTCCGACATAGGAAAGAGTGACCGCCGAGTGCCAGGGTAGCTCCTTCTGGATGGAGAGGTTCCACTCGTGAGTCTTCGGCGGCTTGATATCGATGCGGGGCCCGGCGAGGTTTTGGAAGCCGAATTCCGTTGGATTTGCTGGGAAGGCGGTCTCCCAGCGCTGCATACTCAAACTGCTGAAGTCGGCCACCTCATAGCCCCAGAAGGGAGGCGCGACAATCGCGTCGCCACTGGCATTTCCGCGAAAGAGGCTGGGGAATAAGCCATATCCACCCCGAATGACAAAACTCGACCCTCCTTGGGGGCGCCAGGCGAAGCCCAAGCGCGGAGACACAACTCCCCTCGGTTGAAACAGACCTGGAGGTGCGCCCACCTGGGATCCAGGGATCCAAAGACCCTTGGTTGCTTCGGCCAAAAAGGGAGAAACCGGTTGAGCCGTCAGATCGACATTCCCATTTTTGTCGACCGCGGTGATCGCTTGCCCACGGCTGAAATCAAAGCTGGCGCCTTGTCCGCGGACATATGCCTTGGCATGCCAGTAATCGTATCGGAGACCCAGGTTGAGCGTCAGATTGGAAGAGACTTTCCAATAATCCTGGATGTAAAACCCGGAATACGGGGAATTCGCCAAACCGAAGGTCTGGATGGGGTAGTTCCTTCCAGCGCTCGACAGCAGTCCCAGCAAATAATCCGCAAAACCGTTCCCGGTGTACTGGCCGCTGAAAGAGAAGTTGCCCCTGGGAGCAAACGATCCGTGGCGGCCGTAGTTGGAACGATCGTTGAGCTCATATCCAGCGTTCACGGTGTGGGAAGACCAAATCTTGTTGATCCCGGCTTTACCCGCTCGCACTTCCATCCAGTTTCGGCCGGGCGTTCCCCAAGGCGCGAAGATCCCTGTGTAACCCGAGAAGCTGATATTCGGCAGCCCAACAAAAGCCTCCCTGCCTTCGGTAGGGATTCCCTGAATGCCGGCTTCCAGCGTCAGGTTCCTGTCGGAAGGCAGGTTCATGACGAACCTGTTCAATGAGCGCAGATAGTTGGCGCCCAAAGTCAGCAACAGAGTGGGAGACAGGGAGTAAGAGTAGTTGACACCCAGGCTTTGTTGCTTGGTGGAGTTGTTCTGAATGACATCCTGCGGTTTGTAGCCGGGAGTATCTGCCGAAAAGTCATTGATGATATAGCGCCCATAGATTCTCTGCTTGTCCGAGATGTAGTGGTCGAACCGGGCCGTCACTTCGTGGATATCGGTGGGCGCCGGTGCGATCTGCCTGAATCGTCCGTCGGCGGAATTAGGCTGCAGGAGATAGGGGAAGAAGAAGGTGGAAGCCGAGGAGAAGCGGCTCGTGGGGATTCGGTTGCCCGGAAACGGGCTGCCGGTCTCGGGATCGATAATGGGACGAGACAAGGAAGAGAAATCCCCGTCTAAGAAACTCGGCGGGACGACAGTCGAGTTGTAGATCCAGGACTGACGTATCTTAGTTCCTTCGTAGCTGCCAAAAAAGAAGGTCTTGTCCTTGATGATTGGTCCACCGGCAGTGGCTCCGTATTGGTTCCGAATGAGCTTGGGCTTGGTCAAGGCAAAGGTGTTTCGGGCATCGAGCTTGTGATTCCGGTGAAACTCCCAAAGCGTGCCGTGGAAATCGTTAGTCCCGGACTTGGTAACCGCCAACACCTGCAATGGATTTCGTCCATGCTCGGCGCTGAAATTGGAGGTCTCAACGTTGAACTCCTGGATCGTGTCTACGTTCGGTATGCCAAATCCCCCTTCGTCCATCCCGGCATTGGCATTCAATCCATCCAGCTGAAACTCCGCGGCATCGTCGCGCTGGCCAAATCCTGTCACTGAAATGCCCCTCTCGGCCCCACCCTGGCCGAGGTAACGCATACCAGGAACCAGCCTCACCAACTCGACGGGGTTCCGTCCGTTGAGAGGCAAGTCCGTAATCTGCTTGGCCTGAATGGTCGATTCAAGCGAGCCCTTTTCTGTCTGAACCAGCTCAACGGTTCCCGTCACCTCAACCGTTTCTGACACTTCTCCCAACGTCAGGACGGGCGTGAGCCTTTTCAGCTCACCCAAGGTGAGCTCGGTCTTGGCTAATGCCCAAGTCTTGAACCCCGCCGCAGACACCGACACGGAGTAATTTCCTCTCGGCAACGCCAGCACCTGAAAGCGGCCTGCCGCATCCGTCGTCACGGACTTGGTTGAATTGGTGCCCAGGTTTGTGACGGTAACCTCAGCACCTGCGATGACTGCGCCGGAAGGATCGGTCACAACACCCAGGATTGATCCCTCAGTACCCACCTGCGCGAGTAGATAGCCATTGAACGTGAAGACCGCCAGCGCGCCCAACACGATCATCCAAACCAACTGCTTTTTCATTTTGACTCCCTCCCCTTCTTAAAGGAATGACCTCGGTCTCCTGTGCGGCCGATGAATTGACCAAGAAGGACGACAGGAGGTACTTTGGCCGGACATTGAATCTTGGTCTGAATCTCTGCTTCAGCTATCCGCGCAGCCTGAGATGGACACGGAATAGCTAGAAACCGGAAAAGCCCGAATAACAGACCGTTCCAGCTCGCAGACAACGGAGGAGACCCGAACACCGCGATAGTAGTGGGTATGGGAGTTCAGCCGCAAGGGAAAGCCATGTCACGGAATTATCATTTTTCGGCAGAGATGAGCAGAATTCCCAAGAAGCCTGATCAGCGGCGCATCTCACGGTGCTCAAAGAGGCGAGAATCTGAGTCTGAACTGACGTCAGATCAATCTGAATGGCAAATGCGGCCATCTTATCCCAGGTCTGACCCCTTCACCAGTAGGGGCGGCCCGGCCTGGAGGATCGAGAAGACGGTGCCACAGAGCCACGATCCAGTGTCCAGACTTCGACTACCGGCACATAGTTCGCAGGCTCGACCATGCGCTCGGCGTCCACTGCCAGACAGAGTGGACATCCGAGCGCGTTGGGGTTTGATCAAAAAGCGAACTTCAAGCCAAGCTGAAGAATCCGTGGGTCGCCATTCGTGCCCAGGATCTCACCGAAGTGGCTGCTGGTGAGCCCCGTGACGGGGTTGCCGAGGTGGGTGGTATTGAACAGATTAAAGACGTCACACCTGAACTCGCCCCTGGCAAATTCGCTCTTGAAGGGGAGTTTGAAGCCTTTGACAAGGGATACGTCCACATTGCCGTAGCCGGGTCCGACGAGTGCGTTCCGGCCCAAGCTGCCCCACGTGCCGGGAGAAGCGTTGGCGAAGCGGTTTACATCGAAGTACCGGGCGATCTTTTCGCCTTTGGAGCGGCCGGGATTCAGGATGGGGTAACCGTCCCCCACAAGATTGGCCCTCACCGAGCCGCCACCAGCCATCGGATTTCCCGTCGAGAAAATGGTGAAGGGACTGCCGGACTGGATCGTGACGATTCCACTCAAACGCCAGCCGTTGGCAATTGCCTTCATCGCCCTCGGAGCTGAAGCGCCCGACAATCCGGGAACATCCCACACAGCCGATCCCACGAAGCGATGGGTTCGGTCCCAATCGGACGGGCCTCGATTCATCGAGAAATCGAACGCATTCACCCTGGCTTCCCCGCCCCACCGGTTCTGCGAGAGGTAGTCAATGGTTCGGCCCCAGGTGTAGGAGGCGCTGGCGGTGACGCCTCGCGCATATCTCCTGTCGGCTGAGATCTGCAGTGAATGATGTATCGAGCCGAGCCCATGCATCATGCGAATGATGCCCTGGAAGCCTCTGAACGGGCGCCGCTCGTCGATGGTGGCCCGATTCTCGGCGAACGACAGGTTGGGATTGTAGATGGGCGCGTTTTGGTCGTATTCACCCTTCAGATGGGTGGACTTCGTGCCCACATAGCCGATGCGCAGGATCGTTCCCGAGAGAATCTCACGCTCCACGGTGAGATTCCAGTTGTGGATATCCGGCAGGATGAAGTTCCTGTCGACGACCAGCGTGTAGAGCGGATCGGCAAATGGCGTGTCTGGCTTGAAGTCGGTGACCGGGAAGCGGTTCAGGTGCTCGCGCCCGCGGAACGGGTCATCCAGCAGCCCCTCCGTGAATTCGACGCTGTAGCTGAATGGCGCCACATTGTTGCCGTTGTTCTGAGTGAACAAAGGGGGAGCGTCATAGAAGAGGGCATAGCCGCCCCGGATGCTTGTCTTGCCGTCCGCAAACGGCGACCACGCAAACCCGATGTGAGGGGCCCAGTTGTTGTAATCGGAATCGGCTCCAGTGCGTGGAATCGTGCCTCCACCCGGCCTGTCATCGCCCGGGTAAAGCAGGCCGGCGGGCGCGTTCAGGTATTTCCTGGACCTGATGCCCTGCCGATAGTTACCCACATCGAATAGCTGGACCCGGTCCATTGTATCGAGAACGAAGCGGTAGGGCTCGTAGCGGAATCCGAGCGTCAAGTTGAAGCCGCGCGACAACCGCCAAACATCGTTGAAGTAGAAGCCCCTCAATAACTGCCGGCGATTCTCCTTTTCGCCGTTGTTCTGCTGGAAATAGGCGAATTGGCCGAGCATGAAATCAGCGCGGTCATAACCCGCAAATTGGTCCTTGCCGGTAGCGTGTCCGTCGAAGTAGAAATAGCCTGAGCCGTGCCAACTGGTGTCCTCGTTGTACTGCCTCCAAGTCACGTTCCCACCGAAGCTCATCGTATGGTTGCCCTTGGTCATGATCCAATCGTGGACGTATTCATAGGCTGCCCGGTTGTAGCTGACCTTGTATGGAGTCCCGAATCCGCCGCCGCTGGGGATATCGATCACCATGTCCTTATCGATCGGGTTGATATTGATGCCGAAGTCTCTGAAGCTCCTCTGAAAGCCACCGCCGCCCACGCTCCTGAAGTGGTTGGCGGTAACGCGGCTGTGAATGACGATGCTGGGACTGGCCACGAAAGTATGAGAAAACGTGCCCGCACGAGTGGGATTGTTCAATTCGAAGGTGTTGAGATAGATGTTGTCCTGGGACTGCAGGCCCGGCTGCTCCTGGTGGTCCCCGAGGTAGCGCAACATGAAGCTATGTTTCTCACTCGGCGTGTAATCGCCCCGTACGACGTACTGGGCCCCATTTTCGGCACGCGGCACGGCGTAGCGGTAGAAGCCGTCTGCATCCGGGAGCGGAACCACGGCCAGAAGGTTGAGGGCCGCACGTGAGAGCCGGCTCGAGGGGATCCGGTTGTTGGGAAAGGGCTCGCCGGTAAGAGGATCATAGATCTGCCCATCATAGGCGGAGAAGTCACCCTCGCGTTGGGCGGCGGTCAAGGGCTCGGCTCGCTCGCTGCCACCGGTCCAGCGGTTCGTCAGCTTCTGATACCCGCCGAAGAGGAACAGCTTGTTTTTGACGATCGGTCCACCCAAGGTAAAGCCCATCTGGTTACGCTTTAAGTCATCTTCCTGGTGGGAAAAGAAATTGGTGGCATTGAGCGCCGTATTCCGAACAAACCAGAAGCCGCTGCCGTGAAGGTTGTTCGTCCCGGATTTCGTGACGATGTTGACGGACCCGGCTGAACTGGCCCCCATTTCGGGGGTCATGTTGCTCGATTGCACACTAAACTCCTCCACCGCCTCCGGGAACGGAAAGGGCAAATTGGAGTTGACCAACGGATCCAAATGCTCGCCGCCGTCGAGCGTGAACCGCACACTGCTATTTCGCGATCCGTTCACGCTAAGAGTCTTTTGTCCTGGTGGGACGAGGATCCACCCCGGGCCACCATCGCCCGTGTTGCTGCCCCAGGCCGGGGCCACACCGGGAGCCAGCAGGGTCAAATCGGCGGGATTACGGCCGTTGAGCGGAAGTTCAACCACTCGCTTCGACTCGACCACCTGTCCAAGCGTAGGCGACCGGGTTTCAACCTGAGCGATCCCGGCCTCGACGGTGATGTGCTGCTGAACCTCGCCGAGTTCCATCGATATGTTGACTTTGACATTGTCGTTGGCCCGAGTCAGGATGCCTGTCTTGACGTAGGTCTTGAAGCCGCTCTTCTCAGCCGACAGTTTGTAGGAACCCACGGGTACCAGCGGAAACAAGAAGTCTCCGCTTTCGTTGGACTCCGCCGTGCGGACGAGCCCCGTGGCGATGTTGGTCAGCGTGACCGTAGCCCCTGGGATGACAGCCACCTGCGCATCTGTGACCGTCCCGAAAACGGATGCGGTATCACGCGTTTGAGCGAATCCAGCAGCCGCTGCCATCAGCGACAGCAGGAACGCTTCGACAACGAGGTGCCTTTTCATCTTTCCTCCTCCTTTTAGCAAGTCCCTGTGTTTTCTCACGATCCGACATGGAGGAGCGGACTATCGCGCCTCCGTAAGGGGCTTTGCCGCTTCCAACTAGAATGAAGACGGACTACTAGCTGCGCCTTGGCATGTCGAAACGGGGATTCGGGTTCAACCAAATGAATGTTAACGGGGCACCGGGCAGCACACAACCAAAAGCCATGTCATGGAATTATGATTCAACAAGGGTTTTTACGAATTGCCCGATGCAGCTGCGGCTTTGCAAGGAAAGAGCCAGGGAATGAAAGAAATCGAGCTTCAACGGCAGCAGCCCACCATCAGCGGCTCTGACACCGTATAACCTAACCGCTCTCCGCGCCCTGCGACATAAACTCAGAGCACGTTATCCGTTTTGCATGGTTTCGACGCGTTGGAGCTATTTCAAACGGCTCAGTTCACCGAGGAGGGATGGCCCACCCACCTTCGTCGTGCTGGGCGCCATTCCAAAGGAATGAGGGAGTCCTATTCTGGAGGCAGCTCAAAGCTCACCAGGTCGCGACGGAAGCCCCGCGTCTTGTAGGCCCCATAGAGTAGACCTACCAACAACCAGGTCGCGCCGGCGATCATCGCCGGCTTGCGCAGATTCAGCCAGATATAGAAGCAGATCAAGACGCCAAA
>JBFMEW010000086.1:0-8487 GCA_040753175.1 Acidobacteriota bacterium
GACGGTGCGCACCGTTCTGGAACAGGCCGATATTGTCTACGATGAAGGGACCGGAAAGCCGGTCAAAATGATTGGTGTGGCGCAGGACATCACCGAACGGCGATCGCTGGAGGAGCAACTCCGGCAGTCGCAGCGAGTCGAGGCCATCGGCAGGTTAGCCGGAGGGATTGCGCATGACTTCAACAACCTTCTGACGGCCATCATCGGGCACAGTGAGCTACTGCTGGACCAGCTAAGCAGCCAGGATCCCCTGCGGGAGGAATTGAAAGAGATTCATAGCGCGGGGCAGAGAGCGGCCAGCTTGACCCGTCAGCTGCTGGCCTTCAGCCGGAAGCAGGTGCTGCAACCTCAAGTGCTCGACCTCAACGAGGTGGTAGCACGCTTGGACAAGATGCTGCGGCGCTTGATCGGCGAGGATATCGAGCTGGTCACTCTGTTCGGCCGAGACCTAGGACTAGTGAAAGCCGACCCGGGACAGATTGAACAAGTCATCATCAACCTCGCGGTGAATGCTCGGGACGCTATGCCCCAAGGCGGAAAACTCACGCTTGAGACGGCCAACGTCGAGCTCGATGAAGCCTACGCTCGCAGACATGTGGCCGTGACACCGCGGCGCTATGTCATGCTGGCTGTCAGCGATACCGGCGTGGGAATGGATGCTCCCACACAGTCTCGCCTGTTTGAGCCCTTCTTCACCACCAAAGAGAAGGGAAAGGGAACGGGGTTGGGCCTATCCACCGTGTATGGGATTGTCAAACAGAGTGGCGGCAACATCTGGGTATACAGCGAACCGGGGCAGGGGACGGTTTTCAAAATCTACCTTCCCCGAGTCGAAGAAGACAGCGAGCCGGTCAAGTTGGCGGAACCGGCGACGACCACGGATCTAAGTGGCAGCGAGACGGTCCTTCTGGTGGAGGATGAACCGGCCGTCCGCAGCTTGGTTCGAGACCTGCTGCGCAAGCGGGGCTACACGGTCCTAGAAGCTACGCATGGTGGTGAAGCCAAAGCCCTGGCCGAAAACTATGGCGGTGCCATCCATTTGATGTTGACCGATGTGGTGTTGCCTCAGATGAGTGGGCGGGACTTGGCTGACCAGGTAACGACCTCCCATCCCGAAACCAGGGTGCTGTATATGTCGGGGTACACCGACAACGCCATCGTGCACCACGGCGTGCTGGACGCCGGCACGGCCTTCCTGCAGAAACCTTTCACACCCGAAACGCTGTTGACCAAAGTCCGACAGGTCTTAAGCCAGTAGGTGAAGGAAGCGGGGCCTCCTGGGCGAGATCGTATTCCTCAAGAATCCAAGCGTAGCCAGAATTCAAAGATGTCTTCCTAAGCATCGGCACATATCACATCATATTTTACCGCGTGATGCGACTGCTCTCTCCAAGGCGCCAGACTAACAGGAATTTACAACCGGTTTGAGAGGAAAGAATTCATAGCACAATGCGTTCAGTGGTCTGGAGCGTCGGTGAACCTGGGGGCTCTAATTTAGTAGCTGCTGGAACGATTCGCTTGGATAGGAAGGCCCGCCAAATGAGGTTCATGCCCGCCGTCAGGACGCCGGTGTCGCAAGTCGCTGCGTGGCCGCTGCCCTAAAGATATCGAATTCTTTTGTGGTCAACGCCAGCTCGGCCGCCGCTTTCCTCGAAGCCCTGCTCCTTCAGGTGAAATCCGATGCAGCCCTCGACAAACAGATACTTTTAGTCTTTGGAATCAGTTGCCATAATGCTTTTGGTCATACTATGTAAGTTTGGCCTGGGGGGCAGCAGCACGCTCGTGGATTCAACCCACACAGTCCAACGGTTGAGCACGTTCTGCTGGCAGCTATCCACGCCATATGCATTCGATTCACAGAAGGGGGTGTTACCCTTTAGTTTATGCCTCATTGGACCAGTCTCTGAGGCGCAGGCCATGGCCAGGCGTCATGTTTAGAATAATGAATCCGTTTTCGGAACGATATGGACTTGTAAGAAGTCTGTTCAAAGCCAAGTCGCTGAATTCTGCATATTTAACTTCCGGCAGTGAAGCAGCCAGATTGAGATTAATGTCGAAGCAGCTGTTTCCCACATGAACGGGAACACCAAACGCGGCAGCCAATTGAGCACAATGACGAGTCTCGGAAATACTCCCCCCAACATTTAAATAACCTGCCGCCTGTGATTGTAATAACTGTCTCTTCCCGTTGAGGTCTAGGTATTCACCTGTCACGATGGGAATCGGCGATTGTGCACTCAACTTCGCAAGCCCTTGGAAATCATCACGTAAACAGGGGTCCTCGATCCAGGCTACTTTCAACCCCGACTGTTGATAGCTGCTGATTGCCTTGAGAGCGTCGGCCGGACACCAAGCCTCGTTAGCATCCACCCCAAAGTAAGAGTTCCTCTCCAATAAGCTCTGGAATTGTCTGAGTCTTTCCAGGTCTCGCTGGAGATCTTTGTGCCCAGCCTTAAACTTGAAATTGACGAAGCCCTTACTTCGAAACTGTTGGATAAGAGCTACAGCTTCGTCGTCTGGCAGATTGAACTCGAGAGTAGACGCATAAACTGGTACAGTGGGGCTCGCGCCCCCGAGGTAACGCCAGAGCGGCATGTTCGCAGCCTGAGAAACCAGATCCCAAAGAGCAATGTCGGTCATAACAGAGAATTCCGCAAAGTGTCGATTGCCGCCTCGGAGTCGGAGAATTTTGTTTAAGTGCACGGCAGGATGGGTACCTTCGAGTGTTTTCCATTCCACGACCTCGAAGTGACGGCTTCCCTCTCCGGTGCTAAACCCGTCTCTCTCCCCCTGAAACCCCAAACCTACCAATCCATCGTCGGTGATGAGTTCTAGAAACTCAAGACTGAAAGCGTCATAATAGACCTGCGAGTCGCCAATTGGGCGATCCAGCTTTACGGACCGGTTAGTAGTCCTGAAAGTTTTGAGTTTCACGCGTCAGTCCTGTGGGCCTGGTTGTCGAGCCAGCCGCCGCGGATGTGGAACTTCTTTTGCGTCAATTAATGCGCTTTGCATCCAGCATCAAAGTGTGTAGCTTGAGGCACTGCCGGCCTCGGCATGCTCGATCTAGTGGAAATTAGTTCCCGACCTTTTTGGGGGAACAGTAGTCTTGACTAAACACCAAGAACGTTTCTGGGTTTGGTGAGATTAAGCTTCACCAGCACAAAAGCCAGTTGCTTACCTTAACCATTGTCGCCGGGTTAAACTTAGGCCCAACTATTAATAAGGCAACAAGATCGAGTTTGACCTCAAAAATGTGTTGACAACAGCCAGCGTGTTGTATTTTACTTATCGACAAATAAAAGTCTATAAAAATCTTTGTAGTGTTTAGAATCGAAATAATGTCCAAAGCACCAAAGCGTTCTCTGAGCAGGACTGAACGACCAATTCCGCGGGTAAACGGCGTCTATGAACGCCTACGGAAAGAAATTCTTTCTGGTGTGATGCCGCCCGGCGAGTTTCTGCTTGAAGAGGATTTAGCAGATCGGTTTAAGGTGAGCCGGACTCCGCTTCGAGAAGCCTTTATTCATCTGTACAGGGATGGATTGCTTCAGAAAGGGCCCTACAAGGGGTATGTCGTTACCGAAGTGAGCTTCACCACCTATCGCGAAGTATTCCAACTGAGGTCTCTCTTGGAACCAGCCGCGGCGAAATTGGCGGCTCAGAACCCGAATGTTGCTTCGCTGCTGGAGCTGGCCGAGCAGAGTGTGGAACGTATGAGGAGCTTCGGAGGGCGCAAGCTTACGGCTGATGAAGCGCTAGAAGCCGGCGAGCTTGATTCAACTTTTCACTGCTGCATCGCTCAGGCGAGCGGGAACGGGCGGCTTCTGAGGTACGTTACTGAACTTCAGAACGTTCATCAATTCAGCTACTCCAGGTACCCAAACGAGCCGCTGCACGAAACGGTTAGAGAACATCAGGCCATACTGAAAGCTATTCGTGCGGGAGATCCTACCAAGGCTGAGCAATCAACCCTGCATCACCTACGTCAGGCCTTGGAAAGAGCAAAAGAGCTGTTTTTGGGCGAGAACTCTTTGGGGAGGCCCTGGCAAGAATCGGTATAGACAGATAACCTTTCCGGTGAGTCGTGTCAGAATGTAACATCGCGGCCGCGCACCTTGCCCATCCGGACACCCGTTCCGGAAAATAACTGAAGTCATGTCAGAGCGCCAGTTTCAGAGAATCGAAGGTCATCCGAGCGTGGCAGCAAGGATTGAACTCTCGGGGGTATGGCTGCCTGTCGGTGTTTGCTCTCCTGGAGAACTATGAGGAAATGAAGAAAGTTCGGCTACGTGGAATCACCTGGAATCACACCCGAGGGTATTTGCCGATGGTGGCAACGGCGCAACGGTTTTCCGAACTCAACCCGTCCATCGATGTGCATTGGGAGAAGCGCTCCTTACAGGAATTCGCAGATTATCCTATTCGAAGATTGGCCGAGTCCTTCGATTGCTTGATCATAGATCATCCGTTCGTAGGGCTAGCTGCCGCCGATCCGGTCGTGCTCCCGCTCGATGACTACGTTTCAAACGATTTCTTGCAAGAGCACGCTCAATTTTCAGTGGGCAAGTCGCACGAAAGCTATCAGTACGGAGGCCGCCAATGGGCACTAGCTATCGACGCTGCTGCACCGGTGAGTTGTTGGCGTGCTGACCTCTTAGAGAGACATCATCTGTCCTTGCCGAGAACTTGGGAGCAATTAGTGGCTATCGCGAAATCCGGCAAAGTCGTCTTTCCTTGTGCTGCAGTGGACTGTCTCATGCACTTTTTCATGCTCTGCTCGAGTTTGGGAGAGACTCCCGGCTCTCAACCGTGGAGGCTTGTCACCGAAGACGTTGGAATTCGAGCGCTCGAATTGTTAACGCAATTGCTCTCATACTGTACTTCCGATGTCTTTGACTGGAATCCGATCCGAACCTACGAAGTTATGACGACCTGCGACAATTGGGTTTATTGCCCATTCGGTTTTGGATATTCGAACTATTCGCGTAGGAGCTATGCACGCGCGCAGCTGGAGTTTGGTGAGCTCGTCCAGCTCAGTGAGGGCAAGGAGTCTAGCACCACGCTTGGTGGGGCAGGTTTGGCAATCTCGGCACAATGCCCGCACAGAGAAGCAGCCGTGGACTATGCCTGTTTCGTTGCTAGCGCAGAATGTCAGCGAACGATTTACGCCTACAGTGGTGGACAACCAGCGCATCGGTCTGCCTGGACGGACAGCCTACTGAACGACCATTGTCGAAACTTCTTTGTGCGGACTCTCGCAACAATGGATCGAGCGCACATCCGTCCGCGACACAATGGTTACATTTCCTTCCAAGAAAACGCGGGAGTTCTTATTCATGCGTGCTTACGGAACAATGAGGACCTGGGGGAATTGCTAACCAGCCTCCAGAGGCTTTATGAACAGTCGCTGTGCGTCGAGAATCAGAAAATGGCCCGGAATTGAGATACTGACAGTAGAACAGAGAACAGTCGTGCCGTGCCGGCTGGACTGAAGCGAAGGGCGATTCCGGTACTAACCCAGCCCTTTCGCTGCCCTTGCGGCCCCAAATGACCACGTGGTTGGTACCGGCTCCGGCGTTGGCAATGTTCAGATTCGAGACGTGCACCGCGTAAGGTTGTGTGACTCTCACGTCGATTCCGATATCGACATTATCCAGGTTGATATCGGTCAGCTGCCGGTTCATTGCACCGTATTTGGATTCCGAGAATTCGATGCCCACCTGATAACCCCAGCAGAAGATGTCCTCGACGACCTTCCAATCCGTGCGCTGAAAGATGAACGTCGTTCCCCTCGTCGTTGTGAAATCGACAATGGGCTTATCCGTGGTCCAGAACGGACAGAAATGCACATCCTGTATCCGTCTGATGTCATAGCACTGATCCACCCAGATTCCTTTTAAGAGGGGCTGTCCATAAAGGCCAAGCACGTAGCGGCGAGGGGATTGGTTGGTGGCGAAATCCACTGCCTGGTAGGGGTTCACGAGCAGGACATTGATGATCGCTACGTTGGGCCCACCGCTGCCGCCGCGCACCGTCCACGGATAAGGTACCGGCCGTTTAGCAATGACCTGATTGGGGAAGAAGACCGTAATGCCCTCGATGGTCGAGTTGGGTCCAACCAGGGTAAGAAAGGCGGTTCCTCAGTGCTTCGTGCTCCTTCCCCGGCGAGCAGTCTTGACCCAGGAGATTCCGGATTGACCAAGCCCAGCTGATGCCCTTGTATGCGCGGGTCCGCAGGGCGATTCGCGAAGTGGACTCTCAACATATCCTTTTTCTCGAAGCGGCGATGTCCGCCAACACGGGCATTCCCAGCGGCCTCTCGCCGCTGACTGATGAGTATGGAAGGCGCGACCCGCATCAAGCCTACGCGCCCCATGGCTACGATCTCGTTACAGACACCAGCTCGATCGACTTGATCAGCAATGAGCGCGTCGCTCTCATCTTTGGCCGTCACGCGGAGGTGGCCACGAAGCTGCAGATGCCGATGCTGGTGGGCGAGTGGGGAGCGTACTATGGAAATCCCGCGGCCAGGGAGGCGGCCCGCTTCACAGTGCAGCTATTTGACAGGCTCGGTTGTGGGGACATCTACTGGGCCTACAGAGCCGAATTAAACCACTCGCCGCTCCGGCGCGCCCTGAAACGTCCGGCAACTCTACCCCGCTAGCAATATCCTGCTGGAACCAGGGATGATAGCTTGAGTGTGGTTACGGACTCAGTCCCGCCACGCGCGCCTCGATCGGCCATTCGGTTGTGGAGAGCTGGAATCCCAACCAGCCGCTGCTACTGAGATTCGTCAACCACCTCGATGGCATTGATGACAGCGTAGTTCTTGGCAGGAACAAACTCTAGTTTGAGTTGGCCCTGCGGGTTGGGTCTCAGTCCGTGAAAGGATCGAAGCAGAGCCCGATGGGCACCCCTCGCCTCTCGAAAAACATCGAAATCCCGAAGCAGGGCCTGGCCGTTGCAGTAAACGTCAAAAAGGCGAGAGCCGACAGTCGCCGCCTGCTGATCTTGGGTGCCGAAGTAGGCCTCGGCAAAGTGCAGGGTCAGCCCGTAGCTCCCCGGTGGGACCGGGATCACATAGCTGAAGTGTCCGTAACGCTCCCCGCTGTAAAGATCCGGATCCTCGCTTCCGCGGACCGGAACCTGGCGACGCAGCAGGACGCCACCGCGATAGTGTCGGTCGGCCCGCCAGGTTCGGCCTTGAGCATCAGTGACGGAATTCTCCTGGGCCACAATTCGGATGGGTGGCATTCGCCCGTCGGGAGTGGGAATGATTTCGATGGCGTTAACAAACGGTTCCTCCCGAGCCGGTCGAAATTCCATATGAAGGAAGCCGTCCGAGCTGGGTGTCACTCCTCGAAAGGCACGGACATGGGCCACGAAATTGCCCATTGCTTCCGAATAGGCATCGAAGTTCAACAAGGCGAACTCTCCATTCAAGAGGACATGGAAGAGCCGGCTGTTTTCACCCCCCGGTCCCACCGTTCCTGGGCCGATCAGTCGCTCCATGAAATAGAGACGTAACTCATAGGAGCCGGGCGACAAAGGGATGTCATACGTAAATCGCCCCCAACGAGCGGTCTCGAACAAGGTCGGATCCGTTGCCAGCGCGGTCACCTGCCGCGGGAAGCCGATAGGAGCCCCCCCATTGAAGTATCGATCGGAAGACCAAGTCTGACCGAGTCGATCGACGTAGTATTCCCCCTTGTCGTATCCCGACAGGATTCGTATTTCCGGTCCGGCGGCCGGGGAGGCTGAAGGGGCAACAGATGGAATCGGTGCGGAACGCTCTGGCTTGACGCTGGCGATGCGAAGGGCCCGCCACCCCCAGAAGAGCAGCAGAACAACGGCCACCAGACCTAGACTCGCCAACACCAGCCTCAGAGGGAACGATCGCCGACCCACCCCGTCAGGTGCTGTGCCTTCCTCCTGCTGCCCTCGGCCCAACTCCTCCGATCCCGGCGTGGGGCTTTGATCGCTTTCCGATTCGGCGTCCAACTCCGGATGACTGGACGAAGCGTCTCCGTTTCCGCCCTCGGTTTGGGCCGGAAGGAACTCGGGAACGTAGGTCCCGCTTCGCAACCGGATGGTGAATTCCTGCCCGTGACTGGAATCCTGGTAGTAATGCTTCAGCTTCTCTCGCAGGCGGTGCAGTTCGACTCTGACGATCGAGTTGGTCAGGGGATCGAAATCGGCGGGCCTTCCCAAGACGTCCACGGCCAGCGTGTATTCCTTGATTTCGCCGCTGGTGCCCTCCCAGTGCTTTTCACAGAGGAACCTCAGCAGCCGGCTGAGATTGGGAGCCCGGCGAAACGCGTCCGACGCCAGGACCGTCTCTAACTCAGCCTTCTGCTGCTGGATTGGATCCAGACCCTTCATCAAGTCAACGCCTCCGAATAGGAACAGGACCGGAACTGGAACAGGCTGTTGAGCCTAACCATAAATTCAACGAAGGTCAAAAATCAAGAAACTAACGACCGC
>JBFMEW010000087.1:0-8433 GCA_040753175.1 Acidobacteriota bacterium
GGGTAGGTCTTCACTACAAGCCGTTTTCGACCGTTTTCGAAAAGCCCGCATTCATGGCGCGTGACTTAGCCCCGAAAGAATCTTCATTTCGGAGAAATTCGAGGCCCAACTGCGAAAGTTGGGCTAATCTGGATGCTCAAACGGCATGGCTGGGTGTGAAAACCGAATTCCAGGCAGACTTCGCAGCCAAGTTGTTGCCCTCAGCAGCAATCATCGGCATACTCGACAGAGAGTGGACTCTCGGCCAAAAGCTGTAGCAGCTGTTCCGGGTCGGCGGAAACGCGCCACAGAACCCGCATTCTGAACGGATATCGAGGAAACTGGTTCCTGAGTAACTAAAACTCGTAGCGCAGTCCGAACTGGATCACCCGCGGACTGACCAACGTTCGCGTGTATTGACCGAATCCCCCAGGAGCGGTTAAACTTAGCATCCCGCCGGCATAGGCACCCGCACTACGGTAGCTTGTATTGAACCTTACACTGTTCGTGACGTTAAAGGCCTCGACTCGGAACTGTAGACTGTGGCCCTCAAACGGCAGCTTAAACCTCTTAGCCAGTCCGATATCAAGAGTAAAGAAACCGTCCGCTCGCAGGCCATTTCGCTGGCCGCTCTCTCCAGGCAGCGTAAATCGATAGGCGGCGAAGGCTGTGGCTGGATTTGGAAATATGCTGGGGCCCGTTGCTCCGGAAATCAAAGTAGCGTTCTTGGTGGTCCGTGTCTCGACCTTCGGACCGACCTGTGTGCCCCATCCCGCAGTAGCCCAGTTTGTCGGCCACGCCGCGCCGTTGTCGACAGAAATAGGCAGGCCACTCGTGTGACGCCAGAGCCCGCTCAGTTGCCAGCCGCCGACCAGAGCATCCAATGCGCGGCCTCCGCCGCTCAGGAACTTGCGATCCCGACCAAACGGAAGCTCCGCAACCCAGTTGGTATTGACTTGGTGAGTCGTGTCGAAGTCCGAAATGGCTCGGTTTTGCCTGCGATTCCAGACATTCACGATTCCCCCGATCGTGGTAACAGCGCGCTCGGGCGTAGAAAGCAAGTCGAGCGACTTAGACCAGGTGTAGTTGAAGTCGAACTGAATTCCCTGGCTGAATCTCTTCCGCAAACTCCACTGCATCGAGTGGTAGTTACCACTACCGATCGAACTGAGTGCCCAGAGCCCCCAGAATTGATCATTGAACATGCTGAAAGGACCGAGATTACCGCAGACCGGCGAGCAATACGCATCCAGGTCAGCCAGCGCCGTTCCATAGTCCGGAGCAAACACCTTGTACTTCTCGTAGACAACCTGGGTTGCCGTCAGACCGTTGGCTGCGGCGCCAGACCAAAGATTTTCCCAAAAAGGTATACGGCTAACCTGGGCCGTAGGAGTACCCGCGTTTATGAGAAGCGCCAGCTGCGATGCCGCCTCAAAGTAAGTCATCCCGGAGGCCGGATCCCGAAGGTTCGTGCTGGCTGCAATATTCTGCTCGGCCAACGAACGCCGCGACAATCTGCCAACGTAAGAAGCCTCGACGGAGAAGCCGCTGCCCAGTTCGCGGCCTATCGAGAGATTCATGTTCATCGTATAGGGAGGAACAATCCCGTGGTCAACAGCGTTGACGAAGCCGAAGGTGTGGGGTGACTCACCGGGTCCACCTAGTGGCGCAGGCGGAATTAGCTCTGCAGGCAAATCTGTGAGGCCGGTGAATCGCGGCATGGTGGCTGCCGTGAAGACACCCATTTGGTTCCTGATAGTAGTGGACAACCCTAACGCATTCTGATCCAGGGTACTCATCACACCCATGCCGAATAAATCGTAGTACATGCCCCAACCGGCTCGGATCGATGTCTGGCCGCGACCGCCAAACAACCAGCCCTTCCATCCGCCAGCGGCGTCTGGGGAGTAGGCGAGTGCAAGGCGAGGAGCAAGGTTCCGTTTGTGAAACTTGTAAAGCGCTCGGCCGTTAGGGCCGTTCGCATCTACGTAAACAATCGGTCCCGCCTCGCCTTGTGACCGCCCGGCTGCCGCCAGCTCACCGCGCCGCAGCCCCCAATCCCCCAGCTCTGGCAGAACGGAAACCTGCACACCGTTCGTCTCATACACAGGTGGCATCAGAGACCATCGAAGCCCAGCTGTCAGGCTAAGATTGTGCCTGAGGTGCCACTGGTCCTGCAGATAGACCTCATACTCTTCAGCGCCAAAGGTGCGCGCGACCGGTGAGCCGACTGGTATCACCTCGCCCTTGAGGTTGTAATTGTAATTGGCACGAGCGTCATTGAGGCCTCCCAGTAGCCTCGCCATGGTGTCCAGATAAGGCCGTCTCCAGGTTTGGGATAGGTCCGATATTGGTGCGGCGAGCTCGGCTCCGGAGTTCACGAGCGGAAAAGCGTTGGACCCTATAAAATGGAACGATCTGGAGGTGCTCAGCCTGGAGTTACGAATCACCCGCGCCACGCCACCGAACTGGATGGAATGTTCGCCGCGGGTCCAGCTCACGTCCTCGGAAATGGTGTGAACCGGAAGAATGGTAGCCAGCCCTGTAGTACTGCCAATTGGCAAATCGCCCAGCTGGACCCAGGCGATAGAGGTGGTCTGCACGCCGGCCTGCGCTCTTCCCAGACGGGTATACCCGTAGCGCAGAGTGCTGACCAAGTTACCCCCAAACAGGGCGTTATAGCCCACCGCCAGACCCTTACTGTTATCGAGGCTCACCTGGTTCGGCTGCTGGCCCGGGAATTGAGGAGCGTCGCTCACCTTGTCGTTTTGAAGGTTGCCGCGAAGAAACAAAGTGTGCTTGCCCGCGCCATCCGCGGTCCAGTCTAACCGCCCTATGTAGGTGTTCCATCGCAACGGCGTGGGCGCTGTAAACCGAAAGCCCTGAGTATTTAGTCCATCAAACGCGCCAAGGTCGTTGGGAGCCGGGTAACCCTGGAGGATCTGTAACACCTGTGGACTAGGGCCGATGTGAAGCGGATCCACGCTATCACGTATGAAGTCAGGGCTCAGCGCCACAACCTGCCCCCCGGTGTTCACATACTTCAGAATTCCCCGACGGAGGTCATTTGAAGGCACACTGCGCAGCACATTGCTCTCACTGGCATCGCGCCGGCCTTCGAAGTTGAAAAAGTAGAAGAGACGGTTCTTTCGGATGGGCCCGCCAACAGATCCCCCAAAGATGTTGCGAAGCAACTTTGGACGCTTCACACCGGAGCGGTTGTTGAACCAATCATTGGCGGAAGTGACCGTGTTTCTGTGGAAATAATACAAAGAGCCGTGCACCTCATTACTGCCGCTTTTGGTCACCAGTTCTACTTGGGCACCGGAGGATCTGCCCTGGTTGGCATTGGCGCCGGTTGTGGTGACGCGGAACTCCTGGATCGAGTCGAGCGTATTGCGCAAAACACTGGTGAAAGCAAGCCGGTTCTGCTGGTCGTTGACATCCACCCCATCCAAAGTGACATTTGCTTGATCACTCTTACCCCCATTAATGGCGCCATTCCGGGCATCGCCGAACAGGTAACTGGCAGGATCGTCTTTGAGAAAGACGACACCGGGCTGCAACGAGAGAAGGCCAACTACGTTGCGTGCTTCGAATGGTAGCTGAAGGATGGGCCTAGTTCCAAACGGGTTGCCGATGGTTGCGTCACTGGTGTTAACCAAGCTCTGCTCGGCTGAAACGTTCACAATTTCTTCCACGGCCTCCAGGATCTTCAGACTAACGTTCACTGTCGCCGGAGTGCTCACAAGCAGGCGAATTCCGCTCAGCACGACCTGAGCGAATCCCTCTGCCTTCACGGAGAGCTTGTACTCACCAGGTTGGGCTTGCGGAAAGTGGTAGGCACCCTCCGAATCGGAGGTTGTTTCCCTCCTGGCTCCGCTGGTGGTGCTTTCAAGAATCACTGTGGCGTGAGGTATGACCGCGCCACTTGGATCAAAGACGACGCCCCTTAACGAGCTGGACGACTGTGCATAGGCTCTGGAAGCGCAAAGTACACAAAGAACAGAGAAGAGAAGAAATTGCTTCCTCATGGTTGAATCCCTCCTGCTCCACACAACTGACCATGAACCTGTGTCTCTAGTTGTGCTCGTCTGGATTTTGACACCCCGGGTAATTCAAATGAACCGGATTGGTCTCATACTTCAGCTCCTGCAGTAAGCCGGTCTCAGAGTTGTAGTACACCTCAACGACTGAAGTTTTCAAGGTGCGGAAGAGTTTTTGACCGTGTGCCATCCGAGGATCATTGCTCGTGTAGGCGAAAAGTGTAAGCACCTCGATCTGTTGGTTCTCATCGAGTCCTATGAAAGGCTTCGAATAATGTGAGATGCAGTAACCATCGAACCAACCTAGAGCTTGGAGATACTCCTGCTGGACCTCAGCTGCCTCGCTGCTGAGCATCGCATCAATGATTCGATTGACTTGCACCGACTTGGCACCGGGCGTGTCGGTCTGGGGAATAATCAGGTCCGAAAGTACGATCAGCGTTTCATTCTGGTGCAGGTCGAAGAACTTTGGTTTCCAATTCTCGGCACTCAGAGATGAATGAGAATCCGCCGACCCACTGCACGAAACGCCTAACGTGGGAGCGGCTTGTGCTTCAGCAGCACAACCAGCTAGCGCTGCCGATGCCCCGGCCCCAACCGCCAAGCGCCGCAGTGCTTCGCGACGATCCATCTCATCGTTGGCCTTGTTTCTTTTCATTTCCAGATAGAAGGTCGAGTCGGCATACAGGTTCTTAGGATCCCCCGACCGGCAATTTAGTCGAACCGAGTTGTAACCGTCTGCGTCTGACCTGTCTCGGCGGCGAGGTAGGCCTTTTCAATAACCTCTACTAGATGTTGCGCTTGCCCGATGTGGCAAATCGGCTCCTTATCTTCGAGAACACAGTCCACCAAGTGCATGATGTCCGCGTACACATGAGCCTCAGGCAGAAGGGCGTGGCCTCCTGTGAGGCCTGGAACTTCATCCAGTGAGCATTGGACTGTGTGCTGGACCCAGCCTTCCTTCCCGGAATCGCATCTAACTTCAACTTTGGTCGGATACCAGGTGCCAGGATCAACTTCGACTGTCTCCATCGAGCCCTGACTGCCATAGATACCAATGAAGCCTGCGGGAACGACTTTGCCGTCCTTGCAGTAGTTCCCGGTTGCAACGGCATACACACCCTGCGCATGCTCGAGTAGAAGCAAGGTGTTATCGTGGACTTCGACACGTACATTTCGATCTTTCGAGTGACGATGTGTTTCACGGAGTCCAGACAGCGCGGTAACTCGCCTCGCCGGACCCACCAGATCGGTCAACGTTGCGAGGGAGTAGATCGTACGATCGCAGAGGGGCCCACCCCCCTTGCGATAGTGCCAGCTACGATCAAAGTCTGAGCCTTCGTAGGTGGTCGGCCAGTGAGTAGCAGTAAGAGCCCAGTAGACAGTTCCAATTTCACCATTCACGATCCTTTTTCGCATTTCGCCAATCAAGGGGCACAGTCGCTGAGCCGGGGCGACCAAAAGCCGAACGCCATTTTTCTCGGATTCCGACACGACGCCCTGGGCCTCCTCAAGACTCCCGCCTATTGGCTTTTGCAGATAGACGTGTTTGCCGCTTCGCATCGCAGCAATGGCTTGCTCCGCATGCAATGGGGTGGGAGTGAGGAGAAGCACCATTTCAACTGATGGATCCCTGAGCAACTGGTTGTAGTCAGTTTGCCAGTTGCCTACGTTGAAACGCTGGGAGGTAGTTCGGGCCCGCTCTTCATCCACATCACAGACGGCCACAAGCTCAACCTTGTCGTGAGCGTCACGCAATGCTAAGTGCGGTAGAACACCCCGCAGAGCCAGGTCGCCGCACCCCACACACGCAACTGCAATCTTCTTCATGGCTTTTCAATCGCTCCCCGTCTATGGAGTCCAATGGCCAATCCGCTGCAGAAATCTGCGGCTTTCAGCCGCGTCATCTGCTGGGCTAATTGTGGTGTGATCCTGTTCGATCATGGCCCATCCCTGAAACCCCATTTCGTTCAAGCAGTCCAGACAAGCCCTTATGTCCAGCCCGTTGTTCCCTTTCCCGAGCTCCACAAACCGAGAAAACCGACGGCTCTCAGAGTCCATCCGGGCATCTTTGAGATGAACATGGACGATCTTGTCCCGGTACTGCTGCATCACTGGAATTGGATTCCAACCCGCAGCTGACGCATGTCCTATGTCCGGGCAGAACCAGACCGACTTAGTGTGACTGAAGAAATCGTGCACCTCTTCTTCTGTTTCTAAACACCCCCGGTGAAAATGGAAGGCAGCTCGGATGTCGTACTTCTCACAGATCCTTCCAATGGCGTCAAACTGTCGATACAGCGCGAGGTATTGGTCTCGCGTCATGGAAACGGCTTGCTTCTCACCCTCACAAATCAGCACCATGCCACCAACATTCTGTAGAAAGCGCGCCTTCTGTTCGGCTTCATCGAGACATTGAGAGTGAAAGGTAACTTCCACCCAATGTCCCACCGCACATAGACCGTGCTGATCCAACTGTGCACGAAACTCCGACACCGAGGGAAGCTCACTTAGCGGCCAGCCAACTTCGATCCCCTTGAAACCCATTGCGGCAACCTCAGGTAGCACAATGGCAGTGCTTACTTGGGAGTCACTTTGCTGGGCACAGGTGAAGTAGCCCCACGTAGAAAGTCCAATTTGCAAGGAAACCTGCCTCCTTTATCTGGTAGGATTGGGGAACGATAGGTTGATAGATTAATAGATTAAGTTTTAATGTCAAGAAAAAAATTCCTAGTTCCCTCAATTGTTATCTATAGGTGCGATCTGGTTAAAAGAAGTGGGAGATGGTTTCTGGAGAAGTGAAGAAACTGGTCAAGAGGAGGTCAAGAGGTGTTGCTACTCCGCAGGCAAATTCGAACTGATTGTCTCAAAAAAGCTGTCCGCAACGTCGAGATATCTGAGTTCCTTCCAATGCCGGCATGTGGTTTCCACGAAGATCGTGCGAGCTGATTGGGGAGATCCAGAGCGAAGACCCCTGAGGATGGTTCGGTGCTGTTCTAAGGCAGATACGTAGCTGTTGGGACTATCCTTGTCTTTCAGCATGAGAAATGCAAACAGTCCAAATGCAATTCGCTCAAGGGCTGCCCTTAGGTACTCATTCCCGCTCAGGTTCCAGATTCTTGTATGGAATGCTAGGTCGATCCTGTGATAGGCGGGCAAATCCATCCTTTGGGCTGCCAATTCCATCGACCGCAACAGTTCTTCCAAATCCCGGACAGCGGCGTCTGTCAGATTTTGCGCTGCCTGATACACTGCGAGAGATTCGAGCGCCATCCTGACTTCAAACATCTTCCGAATATCTTCTTGGCTAAGCTGCGTTACGTAGGTACCCCTCTTCGGCGACTTGCGAACGAAGCCTTGGTACTCGAGCTCCTTTAGGGCTTCCCGCAAAGTAGGCTGACCAATGCCGAAAAGCTTAGCTACCTTCTGCTCAACCAGCCTCTCACCGGGCTTCAGTTCACCAGTCAAAATGGCGTCTCGCAACTTCAGCGCCACTGCTCCCGAGATTGACTGGACCTGAACTGTGCTCAGCTGGGCAGACCAAGCCGCTTTAGTTTTCAACGTTTGGCTATCCATACCATCTGCCATACTGATAGTTTAAGAGACTAAAGATTGAATGGGAAGTCAAATAGAATCGAAGTTCGAAGGATATCTGGGCGGGCAACTTAGAGGAGATTGCTTCATCGGAATGCTGCTGCAGCCCGGGTCAGACAGCTGCAAGACCGTTTGTCTCGTTAGCCCAGCGGAGCGTTTTTGATAGTACTCGTGCGAGACTCGGTTTCCAGGCTTAAGAGAGTGATCGACTACAACACACGGATCAACACCAGGCGGCCTGCCTCAACTACGGTCCTAGCAGCCTGTCGGACTTGGTTTGACAGGCTGCCGTTAGATTGCGATTTTCGTGCGTGACTTAGACGCATCGGTGACTTGGGTCTTTGAAAACTCCCGCGATCGGCTTGAGTTTGAAGCAGCGGTCGCCAGAATCGTCTGGCTGGAGTCGGCTAGCAGACTTCATGCCAGTTGAGCCTGGAGCTTCTGTAGACTCAGCCTGTGCATCCGTTTCAGATTCCAGGCAATGCTGACCAGCGTCCATTCGCCACTGACCGCTTTTAGCCCGCGCAGCCGAAACTGTCGGAAGCCCAGCACCGATTTGATTATGCCAATCACCGGCTCGACCGTGCATTTCCGCTCCCATAGATGGCCCGGCCTTCGGGGGTCTTCAGCCGATGTTTCATGGCCTCGACGGGGCTGGCATCGGACGCCAGGGCGGGCGGTTCAGTGCAACGCTGTTCCAGAGCCAGGTGGTGCGGTTCGCGTCCGGCCGCAATGAAAGGAGTAAGGTTGGCCTGGTGACAGGCTTCCACGTTGGCTTGGCTGAAATAGCCGTGGTCGCTTAACAGTGCTTCGG
>JBFMEW010000088.1:0-8259 GCA_040753175.1 Acidobacteriota bacterium
AAAAGGGGGGCGCGGATCCACAGTCACAATCAGCCGCGGGGTCTCTAAGTCAACCGCTACCACGGTGTTTGGGTTGCATTCACGGGGCGTTCCGGAAAAGCCAAAGTGGAAAAACACGTGGCCCCTCTGTCTAGAAGGGGCCGAGACCGGTTCAAATCGCCACTTGGAAACGGTCTCCTTGGTAGGCCCGCCGAACAGTTCCTGAGCCGGGGTGCGGAAGACAATCTCGTAGGCAAAAAGAATCCGTAACCCCGGTTGCTGGAGGAACCGTTCGTAACGACAAACCTTAGAGCCGTCGTGGAGGCAGAGCAGGAAAGCCAGTTCATCCTGCTGCGTGAGGCCCAACCGTTTGCGATGGGAGCTCAGGTAGTTGGGAAGCTTCAGAGTACTCATATGAATCCATACTGCGGCAATCGGGCGGGGTTCCAAGGAGGGGAAGTCTGTCCAAGAGGGTAAGAAGACGCGTGGAGCCTAACGACCCTCATGCCCAGCGGTGGAGAACGCCACTGCGGTCCAAATCCGAGCTGAGTCGACACAGCCTTCAAGGGCTTGCAACGAGCTGGGTCACTTCTTCGTGGCTGATACTGGATCAGTTTTACAGGATCGGTGACACCTTCGCGATCGTGGTCCCATTGTTACTCAGCGTCCAAAAGCAAAAACGGAGGCGCCTCATTTTTCGAAAGAGGAAAGATGAGAGGAAAAATGTGAGCCTGCCATTGCTGCGCCTTGACCACTCTCATCGCACACATGCCAGAAAGCAGCATGTGTGCGCCATCCAGCGAAACCGTTCTGGAGCTGAACCCTGATCAATGACTGAGTCGACGAAAGAAAATACCATCATCGCTAGCCACTAATAGCCTAGTTGAGTTCACGGTAATATCCCTCACAAATCCGGTTCCAGGCCTCTCGAGTTGAGTCCAGGACACCCCCCCATCCCGGGTTTCAAAGACTGCACCCTTGTCACCGCAGATCCAACCCTGATTTCGGGTTAGGAATGCTATTCCCCACAAGAACGAACTGACTATGTCGCCGACGAGATCCAGGCGTTGCCAGGTTCCCAAGACGCTTGTGGCCTTAAGCGCAGTTCCTGGCCCGCCGACAGCCCAAGCAGTATTCGAGTCCACCAAAAAAACGCTACCAAAAGGGAGTACTCTCTCAGCGGTGAACACCTCCTTCCAATGATTGCCTCCATCGATCGTACAAACGATTGCGGCACCGCCCACAGCGCAGCCTGTTTCCCCTGCGAAAACTACTCGCCGAAGTTCGAGCCATTCGCTGTTCCGGAACACTAATCCCCACGTTCGACCTCGATCCTTGGTCTCAAGGATGAGTGCTCCTTTACCATCTTGCACTGTACCAACTAAGTACCCTCTTTTCTCATCGGTAAACACCAGGTCCGTCGGAACAAAACCGCCATATTCCGAAAATGTCTTCATCGCGCTCCAAGAGTTGCCACCGTTGTGCGACTGGAAAAGCTTGCCCTTCAATCCGATCCCCCCGGCTGCCAATCCCTCTTTCTCGTTAAAGAACCATACAGACCTTATGATGTATGAGGGTGGTAGCACTCCTGCCAGGAGCCAGACCTGACCTCCATCTCGGGTTCGAAATACACTAGTCTGCCCAACTGCCCAACCTGTGGTGTCGGATAGAAAATGGAGTCGATCAATATTGACTCCGCACTCTCTACCTTGCTTGACCGCATCTATTCTCGCCCGCTGCCAAACCGACTGACTCTCCAATTCCCTAGCGAGTCCAGTCAGGACCAGATAGGCACCCAATCCTCCACTTATGAGAACAGCACAAGCCCTTATCGAGAGTGTCATTTGTATAATCCCCCCATCCGATCTCTCAGTATGGGATAGCAATCGTCAATGAGCTTCTTGGTTAGCGCTTTACTGCCACCAAAGTCATCATCAGTCTTACCGCCCGCCAAATGAGCAGATTCGTGCGCTACGATGAAAGCCCTCGCAAATCCTATGAAATCCCTCACCCCAGACAAGGTTGGATCAAAAAAGGCAGGTCCTAAGAACATAACAGTTGCATCTGTAAAAACAACTGCAGCAACACTGTTCCGTTTGTCTTTAAAGTAGTCCGATATGTTGACCTTCTGATCGTTCAACGTGATGGGATAACGAGATTTTCGACCATCGTACACGTTATCAATCATCTTCGGGCTGGACAGTAGGGCCTTGAGGCTTGGAATGCCGAATTCAGACAGCGAACTGTCACAATCTGGATTCCCGGCAATCTCCTTCGCGAGGTCAAGGGCGTTGTTGTAGGTGCGTTGGTCACTATCGCTCATGCGGACCAGCTCAAAAGGTACCGGCCGGCTCGGCATGAGAAAGGCGGCGGTCGAGCCCATGTTCAACGACGAACTGAACCATCGATAAGCGCAAACCGACCACGGTTGATCTTCCCCGATATTGATGAACTGCTCGCAGCCAATCAATTCCCATTGCAGTCCTGCCTTGTCCACGTTGTTGACGGGATCACCGCCCGTGTAACTGTACTGGTTCAAGCTGCGGGGATCAGCGGGATTGAAGCGCCGCGATGGATCCGGGGTTGTAAACCGCCCCAGCGTGCTGCCGTAGTAGCGGTTCATGGCGTAATCCAAGCCGGTGGTGCTGTCCCGGTAGTAGGTGGCGAACTTGTCTCGGTCGTTGGCCGTGGCCGGGCTGAGCTCTTCACCGAAGGGATAGAGCTGCGTGTTCTGGAGGATCGGGTCCGGCGTGGCGGTTTTGGAGTTCGTGCGCATGCGGACCGCGCCCATCCGGTCCGTCACCACCGCCGCGTCTTCCACGCCTCCGTAAGCATTGATCTGCTTCTGCCGGATCAGCTTGCCGGCAAAGTAAAGGTTGGTGCTCAAGTTCGTCAACTGGCCACTCAACAGCTTCCAGGTTCCCAGCCGCTCCCCGGCCATCCCGTAAAAGGTGATTTCGAACGCCCCGGCGGGAAGGGGTCGCCACATTCTCCGGTTGCTGGGGTCGTAGCCGTACTGCTCGTTGACCGACGCCCCCGTCACGCTCACCACCCGGTTCGACACGTCATAGCCCAGCGTCAGGCCGGGCATCGAGGTCAGGTTGCCGTTCGAGTCGTAAGCGTAACCGGAAGTGGTGATCCGGTTGGTCGCGGCGCTGTAGGAGAAAGAGGAAGCGGTTCCCGAACCCTTGGTCACCGCCTGGCTGGTGCGGTTCCCAAATCCGTCGTAACTGAAACTCAACCCCCAGGTCGGCCCCGTGGTGCTGGCCGCAATCAACTGCTGAATTGAGTTACATCACGCAGTATCTGGTATGACCTCAGTATCTGGTACGACCACCACCCCTCCCAACCTGGACCAAGCCTAGTCGTCATCGCCCGAAAGGTTTCTTGATGAGTCTGCTCAGAAAGTGAAGCAGTAAGTCGCACAAGACGTAGAATGGAAAGCCAACCAACACAGTGCACAGCGTGTGGTAGCGCAGCCATTGATTGCCGTTAAGCGAATATAGAGCATCGCCGGCAGCCAAGAAAAAGAACCCCAACACTGAGTTAACCAGAAAGAGTAACGAACCAAGTCCGTTATCGTCGTACTCCAGGTTGAGAGGAGCCAAGAGGGCGTACATCGCCAAAAGAACCAGTGCACAAGTGGTAGCGGGCCAACGCACTACAAGAAACCAAATAGACTGCTTCATCTTGCCTACATCTCCTGCAACGATTTAATTACGGACCGTAGGAAACAATCACGTTCGAGGGCTTCGGCTCGCTGTAGTAGAAGCCAAGAAGCCACGGGAACGGGTTCCATCTTGTATCTAAACTTGCACTGGGATTGAGAAGGCGATCCAGCAAAAACTGAGGCAGGAAGAAGGCTGCTGCCGGAACCGGTTTATCCCAGCCGTCCAGGGCACCGCAACCAAATCCTTCCATGAAGGATCTCTCGGGGGTTAGGTAGCCTGCGGCGCCCAGTAGCCCCGAAATGTAGGAGGTCGAATTGTAGCCGGGCGAATTTCGTGTTGGACGGAGATCATAGTTCAGGCGGTCACCATAACTGCGGTCCAGACTGAGCAGCTTGGCTATCTCTGCATTCTCATCTCTCTTAGATGGGAGAAGGTACCCTGCAGAATGCGGTTCGACATCGGATGACCTGTTTAGGTTGCTTTCAAGCCTGGGATTAATGCTGAAGACACTGTGAGGTCCAGCTCCGATGGTGAGAAAGAACATTCCATCTTCGTCTTTGTGTTTCTTCAGCTCAGGCCCCCCGTGGGATCATTCAGCCTGATCAACGTATGGCACGACCGGGAAGCCAAGACTCGATGTTGCTGGACCTCAATCTTCAGGCCATCCCCATCGCTTTTGTTGGCAGGGCCATTCGCCACATAGGCATACCGATTCCAAGTTTTCGGATCCGGAGCTTGGGCGGATGGCAGATAAGGGTCCCCTGTCAGGAATCTCCCCAGCGTAGACGAGTAATACCGATTCCTGGCGTAGTCCAGGGCCGTGGTGCTGTCCCGGTAGTAGGTGGCGAACTTTTCGCCCGATGCGGCCCCCGACTGAGCTTCTCCGTAGGGATAGAGCCGCGGGCCGTTATTGACCACCGTGCCGACATGGTTAGTCTCTCAGGAGCCCCTAAACGTAAGAGTTGGAATTTTAACCGTCGCCGGCGGGAGTTGGGAATCGATCGCAGTTGAGGTTGTCCCGGTAATTCCGCCGTCACCCAGCTTCCTTTCGTGCGGTGGCGCTTTGCCAAATCAAGTCCAATCCGACATTCACGGCAAGGGCCACCAGGTCAGCGAGTACTCCCCCCCAAGGACGCCACGAACCTTTGGCAAGTACATCCACGATGGTGGCTGGGATTGTGTAGAGAATCCCTAACGTGTATGTTGTCAAAAAAGCAACCGATCCAATGCCGCCATCGTCGTAGTTGGCACCAAGATGCAAAGCGAGGTTAGGAAGGATTCCTGCCAACACCATAACTATGGTGAATGGCCAACGCCTGAGAACGGACATAAGTCTAGACATCAGCGTTCAGGGAAAATAGTAGGTGGTTGTAACAACTTCCACACTGGGTTGAGGATGACCCGTCGAGTAACCACCCAAATAGAGATTTAACCACTCGAATGGATTGCTTGCTTGGGTGGCTGGAGCGTGCCACTGATCTACAGGGCGGACGTAGACAGCTGTGCCGGAGAGTGGCTGGGATCCAAAGTATTCGATTGGAACAGGTTTTTTCCAGCCGGGGAGTGGCTCCCCGCAGATGCCAGCCACTATGTCGTGACTAGGAACGCAGTTAGCACCATAGACGGCGATCACCAACCCGGCTGCGTATGAATCGGAATTATAGCCCCAAGGGGTATATGGAGTGCCGGGAAATGGATCGTAGGGCAGCTCATTTCGGTAGTTCTGGTAAACCGTCAGTAGCCGACTAATGACATCATCCTCACTGAGGTCTCCAATCTCGGGTAACGTGAATGATGCGGAAACGGGACCGACATCGGACCCGCGGTTCAACTCTCCTGTGAGCTTCCGGCCCTTAGGTCCTGCACTGATTGTGAGATACCTCCTGCCTTGGGCGTCCTCATTCTTGAATTCAGAACCCCACTTTGAATCATCAATCCAACGGGACTGGTGTTCTGGGGTGATGCGAATTGCTGCATGACAATAGCCGGAGGCAATCCCTCCGATGTTCACGTCGTGGAACGTGATTTCGATTTTCAGTCCCGATGGGTCATTCAGATTGACAGGGTTATTCGCCACATAGGCATACCGATTCCAAGTTTTCGGATCCGGAGCTTGGGCGGATGGCAGATAAGGGTCCACTGTCAGGAATCTCCCCAGCGTAGACGAGTAATAGCGATTTCTGGTGTAGTCCAGGGCCGTGGTGCTGTCCCGATAGTAGCTGGCGAACTTCTCTCCCGAAGCGGCCCCCGACTGAGCTTCGCCGTAAGGATAGAGCCGCGGGCCGTTATTGACCACCGTGCCGACATGGTTGGTCAGGATGGCCGTGTCGCCTTCGCGGATCAGCCTCCCGCCAAACCTTCCCCCAAAAAGTAAGTCCTCAAGCTTCTTGAGAGTTCGTGGCCAAAAGGCCAGCCGGTTGGCATCCTGAAGGCAAATCGGCACGATCCCATACGATATCCTCACTGCAGGAACCAATTCGCGATCAACAAGTTCGCCTATGGGATCGTGCGCTACTCTGCAGCACCCTCCAAGGGGTGACGTGTCACCCCACAAGCCGGTGCGCAGCACCGCCCACCCCTTCGGTCATCTCTCAAACCTTGCCTTACTGCGAGGCTACTCTCCGTTCCACCGCCAGCTCAGGCCGCCTCACGGCTTGCCCTCCGTGCTCCCAGCTCCGGACACCCCCCACCCGAAAACACAAAAGCTCCAACCCAGCCGGACTTTGTCCCAGCTTCGTTGGAGCTTCAAAAGGCTGTCCCCCCTCGACGACAGGCCAAGCGGCTCGTTCGACACAGCCTTCACCCGTTCTTCACCACTCCTGCACTTGGCCCCAACCGAAGCGGTGAAACAGTGGTGAAAGAGCGTTCCAACTTCTTCACCCCTTTGCGCAGTTCCTGGACTTCCCAGGACGTATTGCGTCTTAGCTCCTCTGCCTACACAACATCCCGATGTGCATCTGTCGTGAGTTCAGCGTCGAGATCTCCCGCTCCGCATATCACCCGCACTTATAGGCAGCCCGATTCAGGGTTCGGTTTGTGGCCAATCAGGTTTCTGGTTGCGCGTTCTCCGCTTTCACCCATTTGTCAGTTTTGTATCCTTTGCCGTTCATCCAGCCGAGGGATCCACCATCATGATACATGAGGTCCCAAGCCATTTCGTCGCTGCTGGTTGGAAAGACCTCCAATGCGTAACCCCCTGTGAAGTTGATACGAATCCCTCCGCAATTATCAGCATCCACAGATTCCGCTATAAACCCTGAGCCGGTATTGACGATTTCTCCCTCCTTGATTTCTCCGAGCAGGTCCGCAAGTTTCTTTTCCTGGAGATAACCAGCGGGCATGTCTTCTCTGTTGTCGTCAGACGGGAGGACATAGTCATCGAGCCCAGCTAGTATTACACCCTCTCTTGTTATGCGCCAGGCACAATGAACGCCCAGAGCGTAGCAATACTCATCCTTGACATCGGGCACAGGTGTGTCTGAAAAGTAGAAGTATCGTGTGGATAAAATGTTCCAAGATCTGAACAGCTTCTGCCCAACAAGTTGCCGTAATCCTTCGCGTACACCGTGCACCTGTGTCTCACAAGTCATCGACATTCAGTCCCCACTGCACAAGACCTGTCTCCAAGCATCCAAGAGCTCCTCGTATGTTACCTTATCACCCCGCAGCTTTTGACGGCGCAAAATGTCATGGACTCTTCTCCCATCACCAGGCTCAGGAGCGCGACAACCAGGTTCCCTCGATACCTGTTTTCCGGCTGCATCGAATTGAGCGATGTCTGCCTTTTGCTTTTGAATGATCTGACTAATGGCCTGAACGGCAAGTGCGGATACGCTCACGATGAGAACTGCAGTTCCAATCGTGGTCCAGCTGACTGGACCACCCGCCAGAATGATCACCCCGCCACTGGTCACGTCGGCAAACGTTTGCTGGAAAACGTCCTGCGGAAACAGAATGCTGAACCGCGACCCGGACGAATTGGCATAATCCCAATCCATGATTACACCGTCCAGTGGTTCGAACAGCTCAGCGATCTGTTGCAGCCGAGATTTGGAGCTCGTACGCCATCCGCCCCAGACTTGGACGTATCCAGGGGGACAATTGCTCGATGCGTCAATCGTCCCTCCTGGTGCACTAAAGAGGTATACGCAACCGCCTTCAGAGCTGACGTTGGCAGGCAGCATGCCGTCGGGGTCGTTCAGATTCACCGGGTCGTTCCAACCGTAAGTGTACCGATTCCAGGAGCCGGGACTGGCTAGGAGAGGTGGCCCTTGATCTGGACTTAAGAATCGTCCCATCGTGCCTCCGTAATACCGGTTCATGGCGTAGTCGAGGCCGGTGGCGGAGTCGCGGAAGTAGGTGGCGAACTTGTCCCGATCGTTGGCCGTGGCCGGGCTCAGCTCTTCACCAAAGGGATAGAGCCGTGCACTCTGCAGAATGATATCCGAACTGGCGGTGGCGAAGTTCGTGCGCATGCGGACTGAGCCCATCCGGTCCGTCACCACCGCCGCATCCTCCACGCCTCCGTAAGCATTGATCTGCTTCTGCCGGATCAGCTTGCCGGCAAAGTAGAGGTTGGTGCTCAGGTTGGTCAGCTGGCCACTCAACA
>JBFMEW010000089.1:0-7608 GCA_040753175.1 Acidobacteriota bacterium
CAGACAGGTTGTTGAGGCCGACCGTTCCCACCCCGCCGGTTTCCCAGGTCGAGGTGTACAGCCTGTCGAAGGGTTGGCGAAGCAGGATGACCGGCTGCTTCAACGACACGCGCGTGGCAAAGACATAGAGCCCTACGTAGGTCTTGATGATGTTGACATTGACATAAAGGTAGGGAAGTCCTTTGTCGATCGCCTCTTGTTCCGGGAATATCGCGATACCCGACTGTTGGATTCTCGTCTGAACCAGCCTGTGCAGCTGCGCGTGTAACGACGCAGTTGTCTGGGCCTGCAGGGCCAGCCGTTCAATCACCAGGCCCAGGGCTCGTATCCCAAACAACGAGTGGGCGATTCCAGCGGATTCCATGGCCATCACCTCCATTATGGATTTGGTTCAGCTAGGACCTTCGATGACTTGAGCCTGCCCCTCAAGGATAGGGCTGCCTGGCAATAGAGTTGAGAGACGTTCCGTTGGTTGGTGCCAAGCACCGCAGCCATCTCGCCGAGGGTTAACCGTTCAACATAGCGCAGAGCCAGGACCAGCCTCTCGCTTGGAACGAGCCCATTCAGGGCTTCGGTCAGGATTTCGCGAAGCGGATCCTTCACGAGCACCGCTCGCCACCCCGCCGCAGCCCTGGGGAATGGACCGTTCAGCGTGGTGGGCCAGGCTCGAAACCGAACACGAGCCGCCTCGACTAGGATCTTACTCAGCAACTGATCGATGTCATCGATCAGGGAGTCAGGGTCTCGCAGAGGGACGCGTGAGCGAGCTTCAGACGCTGAATTTGGAAGAGACGAGTCCCGGTAGGTTTGCTTGCTCTCCCTCTTTCTCGCCATGGGTGCTTCCCCCGTTTGCTGATGTACATGGAACCCAGGGCTCCAGGAGGACGCTCGGCCGGACATGACACTGTGAGGGGGTGATCGGGCTGGATTTGGGTGCTGTGAGGAGCCTCCTGCCTGAGTTCTTGTCGTAGCTCGCTGACGCCTTGTGAGGGTCAGCAATTTAAGTTCCAAATTGGTTAAAGTCTATGTATATAAACTGATTTAATGTTATATTATGTTATTTAACTGGGTTAGAGGTAATTGGGGTCGGTAGCTTGAGATGAGTTGAGGCAGGCACGAGACAACTTCTTGACCGCCGGTTCAAAATGTTGACGGGGATTCTGCGGATTTTAATGGGTGAGTCCAGAGAAATCTGTAGGACTAAGGCTGTTCCGCCACCTTATCCCCGGGGTCTGAGAAGTTGCCGGGCTGCGGAGTACCTTGCTCGAGTTGGTTGGCCATTTCAGTCGCCAGGCAGTGGGACGGGAGAACGTCCGCAGCCAGAAGTCCGCCCAAGAGAATCTGATGACTCTGGATCAGACCGAGGCAGCGGACAAACGGGAGGCGAACGATCTTCCGAGTCAGGGCTGGATCGCCGGCGAGAAAAACCCTCGAGTCCCCGCCACTCGATAAGTGTCAAGATTCTCATCCGAATACCGAAATAAGTGTTGACAATGGCCATCCGCTTAAGATGAAGCGCCAATCCGCACAGGAATCCGAGACTTCTTCCAGATGAGGGCGGACAACAACCATTGGCCTTGAGATACGGCTCGATCGGGCGGGATCTTCGTGAGGGTCATCAAAAAAAGAGGGCAAGCCATCTTGCAGACACGGCGCCCTTGGGGCTCTTCAAGCGAGATCAGGGACAGCCAATGAGCCACTTTGTCTCGACAAGGCACGACACGTGGAACTAGCGGACCGAGCGGGCGCTCCAGCGAGACGATGGTTTTGGGGTCGTCACATTTGAGAACAGGTTAATTGAAGCAGGCCCCATGACAGCTGTCATGCCAAAAGGGAGATGGATCGTTCCGTGCTTCGTCCTGGCTTCGGTGATCCTTGTCTTGGTTGGTGTGGGAACCTACCGGCAAGGTAGGGAAAACGCGAGGTCCGCGCGCTGGGTGCAGCATAGTTACGAGCTCCAGGGAGAGCTGGCCGAAGTTTTCTCGCTGGTACAGGACCTCTGGGGTGCCTCCCGAGGCTATGCCATCACGGGCCAGGAGTCCTACCTGGAGCCCTTCCATCAGGCGGTACCACGTATTCCCCAGGGGATCCAACGCCTTCGCCAGCTCTCGGCGGACAACCCCGAACAGCAACGTCAGCTCGACCTTCTGGAACCGTTAATCGCCCGCAGGATCGAAATTTCAGAGGTGCAAATCGAGTTGCGCAGAACTGCCGGGCGGGCTGCGGCTGAGCAGGCCGTGAGCAGGGGCCTGGGTGCAGGCGTCATGGACGAAATCCGGAGTCTCGTCACTCAAATGCAGGTCACTGAGAATGAACTGCTGCAGCGTCGCCTGGTGGAATGGCGCGCCAGTAACCGGCGCACTCAGGGCCTCTTCATGCTCCTAGCCTCAATCCTCGGCGCATTTCTGCTGGCGATCTTCTGTCTCATGCGCAAGGACATTTCGGCCAAACAGCGCGAACTCGAGATCACTGACAAAGCCCGCACCTACGCCGAGAACATCGTCGACGCGGTAAGGGCGCCGCTCCTGGTGCTGGATGCCAACCTGCGCGTGCTGTCTGCCAACCGCTCCTATTACCAGGCCTTTCGGGTGACGCCGCAGGAGACGGAAGGCAAGCCGTTGTTTGAACTGGGAAACGGCCAGTGGAATATGCCCCAGGTCCGGCGGCTTCTGGACGAAGCCCGGGAACAGCACACGTCGTTTCAGGATTTTGAAGTGGACCAGGAGTTCCCGACGGTCGGCCGCCGTACGATCCGCCTCAATACCCGAAAGATCTTCCCGGTCGGCAACCACACCCAATCGATTCTCCTGGCGATGGAGGACATCACCGAGCACAAGCGCCTGGAAGGGGATCGAGATCGCCTCTTTACGCTTTCCCACGACATGATCTGCATTGCCGGATTCGACGGCTATTTCAGGCGTCTGAATCCGGCCTGGGAAAAAACTCTGGGTTTCACGGCTCAAGAGTTGCTCTCCGCACCTTACCTTGAGTTTGTCCACCCCGAGGACCGCGAAGCGACGGTGGCGAAGGCAACCAAGCTGAGCGAGGGGTTGGAGGTCATCTCGTTCGAGAACCGCTATCGCTGCCGAGACGGATCCTACAAGTGGCTCCTGTGGAACGCGACTCCTTCGATGGACCACCAGCTCATTTACGCCATCGCGCGCGACATCACCGAACGTCGCCAGTCTGAAGCCCTCCTTCACAAATCGCACGAGGAACTTAAGAACCGATTCGAGGTCGCCGTTCGAGCTAGCGGCCAACTCCTCTACGAGCGGGAGGCCAACACGGATGCCGTCTCCTACGAGAACGTAGAAGTGCTGGGATACACCCCCGAAGAGATAGGTGACGGGTTGACCGACTGGGTGGAGCTGGTTCATCCCGACGATCGAGAGGCGTTCCGCCATGAGGTTGACCGCTCGCTTCGGACGAAAGGCTCCTTCCAGTTGGAGTATCGGCTGCGGCGCAAGGATGGAGAGTATATCTGCGTGGAGGACCGGGGTTATCCCACGATCGGTGAGGATGGAAAGGTTCAAAGCACGATTGGCTTTATCAACGATATCTCCGAACGCAAGAACCTGGAGGAACAGTTTCGTCAATCTCAAAAGATGGAAGCAGTCGGTCGCCTAGCCGGGGGGATTGCCCATGATTTCAATAACCTGCTGACGGCCATCATCGGCTACAGTGAGCTGCTGGTGGCGCAATTTGAGGCAGACTCCCCGATTCGCAAGGATATCGAGGAGATTCAAAAGGCAGGAGCTAGAGCCGCCAGCCTGACTCGCCAGCTCCTGGCCTTCAGCCGAAAACAGGTCCTGCAGCCCAAGGTCTTGGATCTCAATCGAGTGATCCTGGATCTGGACTCGATGTTGCGGCGGCTGATTGGCGAGGACATCGAGCTGACGGCCGTTTTAGGTGTGGGGCTGAAACCAGTGAAAGTGGATCCGGGACAGATCGAGCAAATCATCTTGAACCTGGCGATCAACTCTCGGGACGCCATGCCGGAGGGAGGCCAGCTCACCATTGAAACCTCCAATGTCGAGCTGGATGACGCCTACAGCCGACGACACGTTGCCGTCCTGCCCGGTTCCTACGTCATGTTGGCGGTGAGCGACACTGGCTGCGGTATGGATGCCGAGACCCAGGCCCGCATCTTCGAGCCGTTCTTCACTACCAAGGAACTTGGAAAAGGCACGGGACTGGGCCTCTCAACCGTGTACGGAATCGTCAAGCAGAGTGGCGGCAATATCTGGGTGTACAGCGAGCCGGGACAGGGGACCGTCTTCAAAATCTATCTCCCCGGCGTGGCAGGGGAGGCTGAAGCCGCCGAGGTCCGCCAGGCACCCGGCCGCGAAGAGGCGCTTCGTTCGGAGACGATTCTGGTCGTCGAGGATGAACCCGTGGTACGGAACCTGATTCGAGAGATTCTCAAGAAAGAAGGCTATGCTGTGCTGGAGGCTCAGCGCGGACCGGAGGCGCTAGAGATGGCTTCCCAGCATCCGAATGCGATTCACCTCCTACTCACGGATGTCGTGGTTCCCCAGATGGGCGGAAGGGAGCTGGCCAAGAACCTGAACCAGTTGCGGCCTGATACCCGGGTCCTCTACATGTCCGGCTACACCGACAATGCCATTGTCCACCACGGCGTGCTTGACGCCGGTATTTCTTTCCTGCAAAAGCCTTTCACACCCGAGGCCCTGTTGACCAAAGTCCGGCAGGTGCTGGGCCCGTAGGCGAAGGAAGCGTGGCGCTGGAAAAGGGGATTATCCCAGCCCCAGGCAATTTGGGGTAGGTGTGCCACCCTGCCCGGGCCGCGCATACCAGAATTCAGAGTGGATCATTTTGACCTACTTTGTGTTATATTTTCTCGGTTAAGTTAGCCACTCTTGATCAGCCGGGAGGCTATCACCGTTCGCAGGCTCTCTTGGAGGAAGGAGTTCATCGAAACATGAGTACAGCGGCCGGCCTCGTGCTTGGAGGTCTGGCAGGGCCTGACTCATCGAACGATGGAGTGGGTTCAGAACGGCCCTTCAGACGAAGGTCGTGGCGTGTGTCAGATTAAGTACTCTTGGAGCGTGTTTTCTTGTCCAACGACCTTTTATTCATGGGGGAGATGGAATCATATGGAATCAAGGAACATTCGCTGCGGTGCCTGTCGGAGAGACCTGAATCCGAACCAGGAATCCATTGTCTTTCTGACCTGGGGGACTGGCCTGTGCGGGAACCAAAACCCGGTTCTAGCGCTCTGCTCAACGACCGAACACGAGCTGGAGACCGGTGGCGCGAGCCCTTGCGTGGCGGCTGCCTTGAAGCTATTCCGCAATGCTCAAGTGCGGCCGGTGGTAGCCTCCTATGCGGGTTGGCTTGACTCCGTTCAGCGGACTCCCGAGGGTCAAACCAGTGTCGGTTTCCTCCCGCTGCTCCTGAATCAGTCTGAAACTTAAATGGTAAGCCAGTGCCGTTCAGTCTGCCAAAGTTCCGGAGTACGCGATATCGGAGATTGTCTGACCACCTTAGCCCAACTCCGCAGTTGGGCCTCGAATTTCTCCGAAATGAAAATTCTTTCGGGGCTAAGTTACGCGCCATGAATGCGGGTTTTTCGAAAACCGTCGAAACCGGCTTGTAGTGAAGACCTACCCCCTTGGACGGGGGGAGGCCGTCTCTAAGATGGCTCCATGTTTTTGCGCTGCACCGAGCGAAGGAAAGACGGCAAGACGCACTACTACTACAGCGTGGTCGAGAATCGGCGCGTGGCCGAACGCAGGAAGCGGCCTGGCCGGACTTGCTCCATCGTTTTGACAGCGCATGTCAGGGCCAGGCGGTCAAGCCATTTCGACAGCAACGGTTGTTGGGACCCCCACCCGCTGAGGCTGGAGGAGATCGATGCGATTGAGGTCAAGCTGGGCCAGATGAAACTGCGGCGGCCGCTTTCTGTGCAATGCGCTGGACTACCTGCCGCGCAAGGCCGACGATGACTGCCTGATGAAGCTGCGCTGGCTCTATGACCGGCGGAATGTGGAAGAGAGGCCCGCCGGGATTTGGCGGCTTGGCTGACAAAGTGGAGCAGTCGTTATCCGAAGCTGTGTCATTGGGTGGAAGCCAACATCGAGCAAACGCTGACGTTCTACCGCTTGCCGCAGGCCCATCACAAGGAACTGAAACGTCGCACGCTGGTGGTGCGGATTTTCCCCAACGCCGCCAGCTGCCTGCGCTTGATTCGGGCCCTGGCGGTCGAGATTCATGAGAACTGGATTGAAGCGACGCGGTATCTGAACATGGAGTTGTTAATCGAGCACAAGAAGGAGCAACTGCGACAGATCCATACGGCGGCCTGAGGGGCAGCGGCTGCGGGCTCCGCCCTCCTCCGCCGTCCCTCACCGGAAAAGGCCGCATCGCCCATCCCCAATTTGCAGAACTTGACTTACACAACTTGGCAAGGCCATTCGAGAACGATCAAGTCGTCGCTGCCATAGAGACTTGGCGAGCGACCATCAACTCAACGCTCGGTTCGTCTGATCTGTGAGGCCAGAATCTTGAATTCTGGTCTACGGCACTGAAAGATCCAGATCGGTCACACCCAAAGCCACTCCACCAAATGACTGTGTGGAACCATGCTCGATCACTGCAGCGAGGCGCTGACACGTGGCTGACAGGCGTTGCGGCTGTCCTTTGTTCATAGCCTGGTTCAGGATCTTCAAACTATCGAGATACATCGAGCTTTGGTCATGGATGACTAAATTGTTGAGCGTGTCTTGCGCTTCAGCGGCCTGTCCCTGCTGGAGTTGCGCGCAAACTAGCCTCTTCAGGCTGGGTGCCAGTTTTTCACGGTCGTTGGAGCGAATCAGCAGCGTGGTCATGATCTTCAGCACTCGGACATTGCCCGGCTCAATGTCTAGCAACCCTTCCAACATCAGCCCAAACATCGCTTCCTGGCGAACCTGAATGACAGCCTCAAACATCGCCTCAACCAGTTCCAAGCAGCCTGCCATGTCTCTTGCTTCGATCAACTTCTGGAGTAGCCGGATACCGAGGGGATGGATTTGGGGGTTCCGGCCAATTACCTTGATCACATGATGCCTGGCCGCTTCCAAGTGCTGGCCATCAGCGAGAAGTTCCCCCACAATAACCTCTAATTCCAGGTCGTGATCCAGAGGAAGAGTTCCCAGATATTCCAGGCCCTGGTTAACGAGGCTGGTTTGCCGCAACACCGGAAAGAATGCCTTTAGAAACGTCTGACTCCTTGGCTTGAGTGTCAAGATCCTCTCGGCGACAGTCTGAGCCGCATCAAATTGTCCCTTGCCCAGCAGAAGCTTGGCACTCTGGAGGTATGCATCACAGGCTTCCTCGATCCTGCCGCCGCGTTCCAATTGTTGCGCGTAAAGATGCTGGGTCTCGCAGCAATTCGGATCAAGGGAGCAAAGCCGCTGGAAGATCTCGGTGGCTTTTTCTTCTTCGCCGGCACGAAGCTTCTGGTCCGCCAAAGCCCGGTACTGAAGCTTCGCATTGGCCATCTGACCCAACTCCACATAGAGTTGTGCCAACCGTTCCGAGATGGAACTCCATTCGGGTTTGAGGTTGAGGACCTTCTTGTAGGCAGCCACCGCTCGGGTTGGA
>JBFMEW010000090.1:0-7606 GCA_040753175.1 Acidobacteriota bacterium
CTGTCATCGAGTTCCCATGGGCAGAATGCTGCATCATGAAGACCTCAAGGGAGCGGTGGTGTTCCTGGCCTCCGATGCTTCGGAATATGTGACAGGGATCAACCTGCTGGTCGATGGCGGCTGGACCAGTCTATAGGCGCCTCGTCCCAAGTCTCCAGGCAGCAGGGAGAATCAGCAAGAGGGCTTCCTACGTTTCAGCGGGGGCCGAACCAGTAAAGGGGGGTGCGGTGGTGAAAGAGAAGGTAATGGCGACGGTGGAAGGAATGCGGGATGACATCGTATCGCTGACAGCAGAGCTCGTGAGGATGCCGAGTGTCAATCCCCGATATCCGGGCGTGGAGTATGAGAAAGTCATAGGTGGGGAGACTGCCTGTAATCGACGGTTGGCCGAGGCCTACCGGAGCATCGGGTGCGAAGTTGATTTTGTCGAGAAGGAGGAGGGCCGAGCGAATCTGGTTGGAGTGGTGAAAGGCGCTGGGGGAGGGCGGTCTCTCATCTACAACGGGCACATCGACGTTGTGCCGGTCGGGAATCCGCAACATTGGCGACTTCACGATCCCTTTAGCGGAAGGGTCGAGGGCGGCAGGATTTACGGGCGGGGTGCTTGCGACATGAAAGGCGGTATTGTGGCGCAGTTGAAGGGAGTCGAGGCAGTGCTTCGAAGCGGCGTGCGGTTGAAGGGGGACATCATTTTGGAGAGTGTCGTCGGTGAGGAGACGATGAGCCATGAGATCGGGGTCACTGCCGTTTCGGAGAAGTACAAGGCGGAAGCGGCGATCGTTTCTGAAGCCACGGCTCCCCCAGTTCCCCTGGCGGTTGTGCCGGCAACCTCGGGCTTGATTTGGTTCAGCGTGACTTGTCGTGGAAAGGCCAGCCACGCCTCCGTGCGAGATGAAATGGTACGTGCGGGGGGCAAGGGATCGGAGATTGCCGTCAACGCCATCGAGAAAGGGGTCTTCATCCTCAACGTGCTGCGCCAGCTCGAGGAACAGTGGGGTCAGACTAAGAAACATCCTCTATTCAGGCCCGGCCACTTCACCTTGCATCCCGGCGTCATCACGGGTGGACCAGACGGTGTGTTGATACCATTCCTCATCTCGCAGTTCTGCACCATCGAATACGCTGTTTGGTACCCGCCCCAGGAGAAGGAGGAAGACATTCGGAAGGAAATCCTGGAATATCTGACCGCCGCCTGCCAGTTGGATCCCTGGTTACGCCAGAACCCGCCAGAGGTCAAGTTCAACCTTCACTGGCCTCCGTCACAGATCGCGGTGACGCATCCGATTGTGGAGACTTGTGCGCGAGCGCACCGCGAGGCAGTGCGTCCAGCAAGAGCGGCGGATCAAGAGCTGTTTCAAGGTTTCTCTGCGGTTTGCGATGCAGCGTTCCTCAATGCGGCGGGTATTCCGAGCGTCATCTACGGTCCGGGGAGCCTGTTGCAGGCTCATTCGGTGGATGAGTATGTCGAGATCGAGGAATTGATTACGGCTACCAAAACCTTTGCTCTGGCCGCGATGGGTTGGTGCGGATATGACTAAGGAGCTTTCAAAACAGGAAGCGACAGGAACTGGCAAGCGAGAAGGTCAAGTTGTATACCCCTACGTGCCCAATTCAGTGCCGGAGATCAAAGCCCAGATGCTCGCGGCAGTCGGCGCGTCCGACATCAGGGAACTCTATGCCGAGATTCCAGAGCGATTGCGATTCCGGAACCAGATGAATCTGCCGGAACCGCTTCTGGACGAGTATTCGCTTCGGAGACACCTGGAAGGTCTGCTGGGCCGGAACAAGAGCTGTTTGGAGTACCTGAATTTCTTAGGGGCCGGTTGCGCCCAGCATTATGTGCCGGCGGTCTGCGACGAGATCAACGGACGTGGTGAGTTCTTAACGGCTTATGTGGGGGAGTCGTACGCCGACCACGGGAAGTGGCAGGCCCTGTTCGAATATGCCAGTCTGATGGGGGACCTGCTGGACATGGATATCCTGAGCTGTCCGCTCTATGACGGGCCCGCCGCCGCCGCGACGTCTCTAAGGATGGCGGCTAGGGTGACGGGACGGAAGGAAGTGCTGCTGCCGAAGTCGATGAGCCCAGACACCTTGATGGTCATCAGGAATTATCTTAAGGGCGCTCACGGGCCGTTAGTCGAGGTCGACACGATCGAGTTCGACCCCAGAAGCGGGCTGCTCGATCTTAATGTTCTGGAGGCCAAGATCTGCTCCCGAACGGCGGCCGTGCTGATCGAGCATCCCTCGTACTTGGGTTTCCTCGAGACCCGGGCCGAAGAAGTGGGAAAGATCGCCCGGGAACATGGGGCTGAGTTCATCGTCTATACGGATCCCATCTCTCTCGGGGTCCTGGCTCCGCCGGCCCAGCTTGGGGCTACCTTTGCCTGTGGAGATCTACATACTCTGGGACTCCACATGCAATGCGGAGGCGGGCAAGGCGGGTTCATCGCGACCCATGACGACATGAGATACATTGCCGAGTTCAAGGACCTGATGTTCGGCTTGACAGAGACCGTACAAAAGGGCGAGTACGGATTCGGAGAAGTGTTGTTCGATAGAACCTCGTATGGTTCCCGGGAACGGGGCAAAGAATTTACCGGCACCAGTACCGGGCTGTGGGCCATTACCGCCGGTGTCTACCTGGCTTTGCTGGGGCCCAAAGGGATGGAAGAGATCGGTCAAACGATCATGCAAAGTGCCCAGTATGCGGCGAAGCGGGTGTCTCAAGTCCAGGGAACAAAACTTGTTTTCCCCACTCCCTTCTTCAAGGAGTTCCTGGTGAACTTCGACCAGACGGGCAAGAGCGTGAGAGAGATTAACGAGGAACTACTTGCCCACAAGATCTTTGGCGGGAAGGACACCTCCATCGAATTCCCGCAGTTGGGCCAAAGCGCGCTCTATTGCGTGACTGAAGTCATGACCAAGCAGGATCTCGACCGACTAGTGAACGCTCTGGAGAGGGCGATCAGGGCGTGAAGAAAGGAGTCTGCAGCGTGGGCAGGGACAGGCATACGCTTCTCCGTAAGTTTCATCAGGCTCGATGGGACGAACAGATCATTTGCGAAATGAGCGTCCCAGGCGAGAGGGGAATCTTGGTTCCCAGGGCGGACGAGGCAATTCGTAGGGAGGTCGGTGACGGCGTGTCGGTGATTCCTGAAAGCCTGAGGAGAAGAGAGCCACCAGCGCTTCCGGAAGTGAACCAGGTGCGGGTTCTTCGCCACTACACCCGGCTGTCGCAGGAGACGATGGGGACCGATGTGACAATCGATATTAGCCAGGGGACCTGCACGATGAAGTACAGTCCTAAGGTTCAGGAACACCTGTGCGCCAGGAACCCGGGAATGACTGAGATTCATCCGCTGCAAGATGCGAACACGATTCAAGGCATCCTTGAGATGTACTATCGCTTCGAGCAGTTCCTGATAGAGATTTCCGGGATGGATTGTTTCTGCTTCCAGCCCGGTGGTGGAGCTCAAGCCGTCTTCACCAACGCGTGCATCGTGAGGGCCTATCACGAGGCGAGAGCTGACACGAAGCGGACCGAGATCGTGACGACGATGTTTTCCCATCCTTGTGACGCCGCCTCGCCCGCCACGGCGGGCTACAAGGTCATCACGCTGATGCCTGACGAAAGCGGATACCCTGATCTGGAGGCCCTAAAGGCAGCCTTATCCGAGCGCACCGCTGGAATCTTCATTACGAATCCGGAGGATACAGGCATCTACAACCCAGGGATCGAGGAATACGTGAAGGCGGCGCATGAGGTGGGAGCTCTGTGTTCGTATGATCAGGCGAATGCCAACGGGATGTTGGGGGTTGCCCGGGCGCGGGAAGCCGGATTCGACCTATGCCACTTTAACTGCCACAAGACCTTTTCCACACCACACGCCTGCATGGGGCCGGCGATGGGAGCGATCGGAGTACGGAGTGAGCTAGCCAGGTTTCTTCCAGTACCTCGTGTGGAGTATGACGGCAAGAGGTACTTTCTGGACTACGATCGACCCGAGAGCATTGGGCGGGTCCGATCCTTCTTTGGAAACGCTCCCATCGTCCTGCGCGGCTATGCGTGGATTATGCAGCACGGCGCAGACGGATTGCGGGAGGTGGCTGAGTGCTCGGTGCTCAACAACAACTACCTGGAAAGCAAGCTGAGAGAGATTCCTGGTGTCGTTGTGCCCTACGCCAGGGGCCAACGTCGTTTGGAGCAGGTTCGTTATTCCTGGGAGCAGCTCAAAAAGGATACTGGAGTGGGAACAGCGGATGTCATGCGCCGGATGGCCGATTTTGGCCTACAGCACTACTGGACGAGTCATCATCCGTGGGTTGTTCCGGAGCCGTTCACACTGGAGCCCTGCGAATCCTATTCGAAGGAAGACATTGACGAGTATGTGGCGGTGCTGCGCCAAATCTCCGAGGAAGCCTACCGCGATCCTGAGTTCGTCAAGAACGCCCCTTACAACTCCGTGGTTCATAGGGTCCCGGCTCCGGGAATTGAAGAACCAGAAAGAATCGCTGTTACCTGGCGCCAGTACAAAAGGAAGCAAGAATCGCGGTAGTGCCAGGGCGGAGCTATGAAGAAATTGGGCGTAATCATCAACCCGGTGGCGGGCATAGGCGGAAGGGTGGGGCTTAAGGGAAGCGATGGCATTGAAGTTGTCCGCAAAGCCTGGGAGCTGGGTGGACGACCGGAATCTCCCCGGAGGGCGGTGGAAGCGCTCAAGGTTGTTTCAAGCATCAAAGACCGCATCGAAGTCGTTGCCTATGCGGGGGAGATGGGGGAAGACGAGTGCCGGGAAGCGGGCTTCTTGCCTTCGGTGGTCGGCTCGATTCGGCGTGGAGAAACGACCGGGAGAGACACCGAAACGGCTGCCCGGCTAATGGTGTCGCAAGGCGTGGATCTGCTGTTCTTTGCCGGTGGCGATGGCACGGCGCGGAACATCTATAATGCGGTGCTGGACCAGGTGGTAGCCCTGGGGATTCCGACCGGTGTGAAGATTCACTCTGGTGTGTATGCCGTAACGCCCCGGAGCGCCGGAGAAGCGGTCGTTCTGTTTCTGGAAGGCCGATTACGGAATCTACGCGAGGCAGAGGTCATGGATATTGACGAAGCGGCCTTCCGCGAAGGCGTTCTTGCAGCAAGACTATACGGCTATCTGCGGGTGCCGGATGAAGACAGATACGTTCAGAGCGTGAAAGCTGGAGGTGCGCAAACTGAAAAGGAGACTCTCCGGGGAATCGCCGCCGAGGTAATCGATTCCATGGACGACCCGGACTGCTACTTTATTGTGGGACCAGGCACGACAGCGAGAGCAATCATGGACGCTCTCGGCCTTCCAAAGACTCTACTGGGGGTTGACGTGGTTCGCAACAAGGAACTGGTGGCCAACGACGTCCGTGAAGACCAGTTGTTGGCCCTCATCAACGGGCAGCACGCCAGAATTGTTGTGACACCAATCGGCGGGCAAGGACACGTGTTTGGTCGCGGCAATCAGCAGCTCAGCTCACGGGTGATTCGAGCGGTGGGCAAAGAAAACATCATCGTGATCGCCACGAAAGAGAAGTTGGTCTCTCTGGCCGGCAGACCGCTGCTGGTGGACACGGGTGACGAGGGGCTCAACCTAGCGCTGACCGGCTACCTCAGAGTGACCACCGGATATCGGGATTATGTGATCCACAAAGTTGGGCACTAGGGAAACGAAAACCGCAGAGACCATTGTCCTGTCGGCGAAAAAACTCTCAGGAAGAAATGTCTATCATGATTCACGCCTTTCGAGAGGAGTGAAAACGATGCAGCGGCGCGGGTCAATCAATCGAGCCGTCGCTCGTGCGACGCAGTGGCTCTTGGCGCATCAGGCCGAAGATGGGTCGGTTTCGCCTCGAGAGGCGGGGGTGGATGCCTATTACAAGCTTCCGTATACCTTAGGTCTGATGGGAGAACTCGGGGCGGCAAACCTATTGTTGGATTGGATCAGAGACTATCAGATGACCAGCACTGGAGACTTTCGTGGCACGCGGCAACGGTCGAGGCTGTCGTTTCACTCCAACTGGTCAACCTATGCCAATTGCTGGATCGTTCTGGGGGCGCATCGCTTGGGACGCTTCGATGTTTCGTTACGAGGGATTGATTACATCCTGCGTTATCAACGACCGTGTGGCGGATTCAGTTCCATGGCTCTGACCGGGGAGGGAGAAGTGATCGAGCCGGTGTGCACCGCGTGGGGTGGGCTGGCAGCGCTCTCTGTTGGCCGGATCGAGAGCGCCTGCAAAGCCGGAGACTGTCTGGTCGAGATGGTCCGGCGACAACCTGATCCCCGGCGGTTCTACTTTCGGATGACGGTCGAGGGAAGACTGATTACGGAATATCCGGAACCTGAGCGGCTGTTTTATTTCGTGGCCGCCGACCAAGAGAAGGAAATTTATTACAACCTAGGGATCGCCATGATTCTCTTGGGGCGACTCTATCAGGCCACCAGTGAATCGAAGTATTTGAGCAGTTGCGAGGACCTCTTGGCCTTTAGTCAGCGTTGTGCGGCGGATGTCTATGCGTCGCCGCCGAGCGGCAAGTTGGGGCTTGGCTGTGCGATTTTGTTTTCGATCAGTCGCAATCCAGCGGCGAAAGAAGCGGCCAGCGCCGTAGCCGATTATCTTGTCGCAACACAAGGTCAGGAAGGGTATTGGCGACTCCCGGACGATCCCCTGTACGCCCAGATTCCGGGCAGGCATGAATTGGATCTCTTGTTGGATGTCACAGCGGAGTTCACCAGCTTCCTGGCCGAAATCGCTGCTTTGTGCAGATGAAGATGAGGGATGGATCAGCCCCGTGCGGGTGTGGGGCGTTCCGTCCACAAGTAAGGCATGAGCATCTGTTGCTCGTCGTGAACAACGGCACATCCTGCCAGGAGAGTGATCGTTGAAAACCTGTGTCATCATCGGTGCGGGCTTTGCCGGAGTGGCCACGGCGTATCGTCTGACTCGATTGGGCCTGGAAGGATAGTGCTGCTGGAACAAGAGCCTGCCGCGGAGCTGGCCAGCTCTGCCAACAATTCCCTCGCCCCGGTCAGTCCCTGTCGCCACGAAGCTGCTTGGGCAACTCCTCAAGAATCAGAAGTTGCTCCGGCTCGTTCTCATCCAGCGAGCATGAGAAGCGGCGGACCTTGGCTGCGAACACTCCTTCCCTCCGGGCTCGGCTCGTGGGTCCAACCGACGAGGCAGGAGGTTTTTTACTTTGGTTCCCCTGCCGGGGATCGCCGTTTTGACGAGGAGCACCTGCCCGCCTGGATTGATTACGGAAAGTCCCTCCTCTACGGCATCCCCGGCAACCGATGGAGGGGGTTCAAAGTGGCCGATGACACCCGTGGGCCGGACTTCGACCCGACCCACGCAGACCGCCTGCCCTCGACCAAGAAGCTGTCTGCGGCTCGCGCCTACCTGGCGCGCCGATTCCCGGCTCTCAAAGGAGCTCCCTTGCTCGAAGCGCACGTCTGCCAATATGAGAATAGTCCGGATGGTCACTACCTGATCGACCGACTTCCAGGTCTGGAGAATGCCTGGGTCGTCGGCGGTGGCTCGGGTCACGGTTTCAAGATGGGACCTGCCTTGGGAC
>JBFMEW010000091.1:0-7594 GCA_040753175.1 Acidobacteriota bacterium
GGGAGCCTCTCACAAAGGTTCCCCCGAAGGTCAGCAGATTATGCCGAGTCGGAGGTAGCTGGAATCATCGCTGCTTCGGCTCCATGTCGTCCGGCTCGGCATAATCGGGTGCTCGGCATAGTTCTGGTTATTCCGAGCTCGGAATAACCAGAATCGTACGCACGCAGAACGGTGGAGAAAGCACAAGCTGAGCTGAACTCGACTTCTGAGTCACCAGACAGTTCCCGTTCGGTGGTCGATCGGGATTGAACGCCAGGATCCAGGCTCAATGGTGTTACGCTAAGTTGATGTGGCTTTCGATCCCTGCTTCTTCGGTTCGGCCCACGAGTTGAACAGGAGCCGCCCGCTCGACGATCCGATTGCTTCGACGAAGGAGAGTGACCCACAAGTGGTGGCTCTACTCTATCACTCAGGAAGTCGTCTCGAGTGCCGTTGATCAGCACGCGGGTTCGGATGGGACGGATCAAAGCGGCCATCTGGCAGAACCAGACCGACACCGGCCTTCGCTACAACGTCACCTTCAGCCGGTTGTTCAAGAGCGGCGAGGCTTGGAAGCAGACCGAGAGCTTCGGTCGCGACGACCTTCCGGTTCTCGCCAAGCTCGCCGACCAGGCCCACAGCTGGATCTTCCACAGACAGCAGGAGCCCGACTAGGGCTCCCCCTTCTCTCACCCGCCCGGGTTCGCCCGGGCGGGCCATTGACGCCCGCAAGAAGAGCTACATACCTGAACTCCAGAATGGTTCGTACATCCAAAATCACAGCATCAGCCTCAGCGATCATTGCTTGACCCCGCTGAACTGTGCTGCCATGGTTCGATGAGGCTCCTGGCCTGCCTGGCGTTGAAGTCCCAAAGCCGGCTCGACTGACGGCCGTGATTGACGTTAACCATTATTTTCGTCGCGTTCATTCACTAAAAAACGGACTATTGCTAGGATTTTGCCTCATCGAAGATCAAACCAGTTCACGACTTGAGATCATTGAACCTGGAGGAAAGAATGGAGCAAAGAATGAGTCTACGGTCACAGCGGGAGTTGCTAAATCGAGTCCTACCCCGATATCGTTTCAACATGGAAAGAGAAGAGGCGAATTCTGGATGAGTTTGTCTCCGGTTCCGGCTACGCTCGCAAGTATGTTGTGACGCTGATAGTGACAGTACCATAATTGTGTGGCAAGGATCGAGTCATGGGAAATGGACGTGGATTCAAAATGAGACGCAGTCTGTTTTAAATCCCTCCATCAGCGGCATTTCAAAGCCGCTCGGTCGCTCGCACAAGGCCTGCACCAAGCCGAGGTCGCCCGCCGCGGCGGGGTCCTCCCTTATACGCATCCCTACCTGCAGCACCTCCCGTTACCGCTGGGCCGAGCAGGGTCTCTCCGGTTGTCTTGACGTTCTGTCTCCGCGTGCCACCCGCACTAGACTCGGAGGAGGTCAGCGGCTGGGTCAGGTAAACGATGTCACTCGACCTCTAGCTCGACGGCACCACCGGAAGAATCACATGCGACGGATACAGATCACTGTGGTATATCGTTTGCGTGGCCTTTTGAAGCTGTGCATCTTCTCCAATTTTGTGACCTGTATTTGGATTGCGGTCGAACATGGGAAAGTTGCTGCTGGAAATCTCCACCTGAATTCTGTGGCCCTTTTTGAAGACGTTGCTCAGCGACCATAGATAAATAGTGTATTCGTAGACTTTCCCTGGACTGATTAGCTCCTGCTTTTCAAAGGATGTCCGGTATCGGGCGCGGATAATTCCCTCCCTTAGGATCTGCGCGTAGCCATTCGGATGGACATCCAGCAGCTTTGCCGTGAAGTCGGTGTCAACTGCTGTCGAAGCTGCGTACAGCTTGCAGATGATTCGGCCCGTAACTTCGATGTCCCTTGACGTCGGCTCGCTCGTGTAAACCAGGACATCGTTGCGACTCTGAATCGACCGCTGGTCCCGCGGCCCGTCTGAGTTATGCCCGTAGCCATAATTATTTGAGAGCGTGCCCCCATACGTGAGTACCGGATTCTCGGGATCATACACAAAGCTGTCGGTCGGTTCTGCCCCAGGAACCTCCGTGCTGAGAGTACCATCCCCGTAGCGACTGTTGGCATGTCCCGAACTCCGAAGATAGTACTTTGTCTCCTTTGCTCGGCTTAAGGGCCATTCCTGCTCACTCCGCCAGGCGTTTTCGCCTATCCTAAAGATGTGCACGGGCGGCTCATCCATGATCCCGTTCTCAATGCCCTTCAGCCAGTAGTCAAACCAGCGCAATTCCACCGGCCGCAGAAAAAAGTTGGAGAAACGCAATTCAACGGGAAGGCTATCCGCACTCGCATGGGGGCCAAAATCCAAGTCTCCTACGACGCGGGGTCCCACCGCGTGTTCCCAGGGACCAACAATCAAGTGGTGCTTCCTGCGCAGCCGCTCAGGGCCATAGCGCGCCATACCCAGAAAGTTGTTTATTGTCCCAGACTGCACTGTGTCATACCATCCCGTGATATTGAGCGAGGGTACGTTCACCTGGGGGTAATGTGCCTCGGTGATCTCTCCGGGAGCTGGTACATGTCCTACGCTCATCCGCCAGAAGTCATCGTTGTCGGGATGATCAAGGTGATCCTGCCAGAATTGCTCCTTTCTCCCCAGTAATGCTTCATCGAGCGTCCGCAACGGAAGATGTCGATATATTGGCCCCTGCTGCCTCAAGTCATAGAAGTCTTTCTCAAGATTATCGTTGTTGGTTCTGCTATTTCCGAGAACGGAGAGACGGTGTACGGCCTTGGCAAGACAGTATGCACCGCCGAAAATGGCGCCGTCATGAACGTCATCCGCAGCGACATAGGGAACAATCGTGGTCAAGCTGGGAGGTTGGAGGTAAGCCCCCAACCACTGCACACCACCTAGATAGGAGGGCCCCGTCATTCCGATTTTCCCGGATGACCAGGGCTGCTGTCCCAGCCACGCCAAGGCGTCGTAGACATCCTGCCCCTCAAAACCCCCTCCCCGCCAGTTGGTATGCCAATAGAGATAATGGGTCCCGTCCGAGTCGTACCTTCCTCGGTTATCAATGGCCACCACTGCGTATCCGCGCGGAACGAAGAATTTGGCCCTCGTAATGATGAGAGACGGATTTGATTTATCATACGGCACGTGCAGGTAGATGACAGGGAATCGGCCCTCCGCCTTCGGCCGCCAGATGTTGGCGGAAAGCATGACCCCATCCCTCATATTGACCTTCTTCACGTTGAATTCGAACTTGATGTCGTACTGTGGCTTCGACAGCTTGTCCACCCACGACGGGTCGGGCCGAATAAACCACACACTCGATGTGGACGATGCTTCGCTGCCGTCCGACGGTTGGGCCTTTGCGGCCGTCGGACGGGCTTCGATTGGTCTTGCGCTTGCCGCCCAACCCGCCCCGAAGACCCCTGTCGCTTTGTGGATGAAATTGCGGCGATTTAGCCGACGCTTTTCCATCATTCCCCTCCCTATGGGTTGGCTATTGCACTCCCTAACCCGTTGGATCTCCACCTTCAAGACCCGCAAGATGGGAATCTCCACCGGGCTTCCGGCGCTCTCCTTTTGCGCCGACCAGAAGAGCACCAGTCTGCCCACAGAGCGGTGACTCACCATGGAAATACGGACGAAGGAACCTCCCCATGCCCGCTTGGGGTGGTGCCACGCCGCCGCCGCAGTAAAACGAATAGGCGTTCCACCCGAAAGGACAAGCAAATTTCGCAGCCATCGGGCTGGAATGAGGCTGCACTTCAGCAGCCCGCGTGCGCAATCCTTGCGAGCCCCCTTCCTAAAATTGTCAAGTCTTGGTGTGAAATTCTTGCCAGGAGGGCAGGCTGTGACGGCAGGGGATACTTTCAACAAGAGATTCCCTGCCTTTCACAGGTTGGCACATGTACAGTTCACTCATCATTCACTTGGCAGAATTTCCCCAAATCCAAGCGCACGAGGAGCATTCAAAAGTAATACTTCAGCGCTAGCGTAATATTTCGACTAGGAAACGCGCTTGAAATTCTTCCCGAATTCGTGATGCCGGGTCCGACCGTAGAGGTAGGCAACCCGAAATTCACGTTGTTAAAGGCGTTATAAAACTCCGCGCGGAACTGTAGGCGTTGCTTTTCGAAGGTGGTAAAGCTCTTCATCAGGCCCAGGTTCCACTCACCGAAGTGTGGCCCACGCAGAATCCCACGGCCCACATTACCTTGGAAACCGTAGCTGTATGTAGACTGGACATTTTCAGGAATAGGTGACCCGAAGCAGGCCACGTCGTACCACATGTTGATGGTTCGGTTGTCCAACTTACCGTTGCAGAGCCGATTCGGAAGTTGTGGAACTCCCATGTTATTTATATTCCTGGAGTAGAGTATCGAAAAGGGATATCCCGAGCGGTAGGTGGTGGTGGCGCTGACATCCCAGCCTCCGATAATCGCGTCCGCCACACGATTGGAGGGTGCCCAATGTTGTCCTCGACCTACCGGGAGTTTCCAGAGAGCGGTGAAGTTGAGGCGGTGCGGTTCGTCCATGTCTGATGGCCCATAAAAGTCATTATGGGCAAGGGGATGAAAGGTGGTATGGTTGCCAGGGGCCTCAATCGAACCAATGTCCATGCTCTTCGACCAAGTATAGGTCCCCATCGCCATTAATCCATAGGAAAGACGCTTTTCCAACTTGACTTGCAGACTATGATAGGTGCTGAAGCCAAAATCGTCCCACAAGAAGATGCTACCCCAATTAGGCAGAGGCCTCCTTGACTGCAGAGTGCCGAGCGGGACACAGCCCGGAATAGGGCCTGAGATAGGGCAAAGAAGTCCGGGGTCCGAAGGCGTATTTATCAGTTTTTGATTTATCAGATGAGAACCCCGATTCCCAACGTACCCTACATCGAGCACCACATTGGGGCTGAAGCTATGCTGGAGGTCGAAATGCCACGCGAAGCCCCGGGGTGTCTTTTGGTAGGGTGACCACATGCTGGGGGCGACAACGCCGCCGGTAGCAGCTTGGCCAATCGGAAAGGGATTCGAGTCGATCAGAGGAGAACCGGGAGCCGACGCGAACCGATAACTGGAGACGAAGGGTGGGTTATTGCCTTTCAGGGCCAGAAATAGCAACGCAGGATAACTATAGAAGGTACCATATGCAGACCGAATCAGGGTCTTGCTGGTCAGTTGATAGGTAAACCCCACGCGGGGAGCCCAGTTTCCGTTATGTGTCGAGTAGATGGGCTGACCGGGTCCCAAGAGCTTGAATTGACCGGGGGGAGTAGCACTGAAGATGGACATGCGCCCGTAGTGTTCATTCGGAGGTGGAAGGAATTCATAGCGAAGCCCCAAATCAAAAGTCAGCTTAGGGCTAACCCTCCACTTATCGGCAATGAAGAGACTCGTGCTCGTGTGCCGCAAATCAACGGTCAAGGGTTTGTCGGAAATGTTGGCGGTATTGGGCAAGCCGAGCAGGAAGTCTGCCAGGGCATACCCCGATCCGTTGGGATTGACGTCCGAATAGACCAACTGTCCGTTGGTGGTGACGTTGACGAACCGTCCCACCCGGTACCGCATGACATCAACACCCATCTTGAGTGAATGCTTACCGCTTACCAGGGCCAGATTGCTCGCAATTTCGTAGTTCTCGTCAAACTGATAGTTAGGAACGTTTCCCAGTTCTCCCATTGGCGCAAACCCGGTGATAGTGAACTGCGGATACGCGTTCATCTTGTCGGTGGCCGTAATGCTGCTGGGAATAGTCATTCCGAATAGGGCACGCGTATCCAGGGCACGCGTATCGGAATTAGGAGGGATCGCGGGGTAGGTGGCAACGTTCGGCATCCGATTCCACGATGCTCTCGAGACAAGAACGGCATTCGGAGAAAACGTGTGAGTTTCAATGAGCGCAACGTTATAGCCATTAGTTGAATTCTGTTGTTCATAAAATGGCGGAGCGTTCCTCGAATTCAGCCCGGCTGTCAGTCTACGCGAAAAATGCAGATGGACGCTAAGGACGTCCTTATCATTAAAGACGTTGTCGATTTTGATCGTTTCGTCGTTCTGAGTGGTTGGCAGGGGTACATTCCCCTGCCAGTTAAAAGGCGGCGAAGAATTGGGAAGAGGGGCGAGCAACTTGAGCGCCGCGGCAGCAGTTGGGGTAATCCGGTCGGCAGGAATTTGATTGGGCTTGCCACCTACCAAAGGAAACGGCTGCCGGGTGGTGGGATCCTTGAAGATAGGAACGGGCTTGCCTAAGACGTCCACCGAGAGATCTCCGCTACGTTGTGCGGCGTTAGGAAGGGTCAGTTGGAGGTTCGCATAAGACAATCTGCGTAAACCCTGGTAAGTGGCGAAGAAGAAGAGCTTGTTTTTCCTGATCGGGCCGCCGAATACCCCCCCGAACTGGTTCGCCCTCCCAGGGGGAACACTTGGGGAAAAGAAATTACGGGCATTGAGAGCGCTATTCTCGAGAAACTCCCACGCGGTCCCGTGGAAAAAGTTGGTCCCGGATTTCATGGCGAAATTGATATGCACCCCCATCGTCACGCCATGCTCGGCCGAGTAGTTCGCTGTTTGAACCGTAACTTCCTCAACGCTATCCAGCACCGGGATGAAGCTCGGGTAGGAATACAGACCGTTGGTCATATTCGCACCGTCGACGCTGTAACTGGCCATGGTATCACGGAAGCCGTTTGCCGCTGGGGCAACGCCGCCGGCTTGACCACTAATGGCTTGTCCGATGGCGGTGTGGTCCGAGGTTATGCCCGGCAATAACGTGGCTACCTGCACCGCATTCCTGCCCAGAGGCAGATCGAGCATAACCGAACTGACGAGGCCTCCTTGCAGGGTGGTACTGCCGGTTTGCAGCAAGGGCGCCTGGGAAGTCACCACAATCTCCTGCTCCAGCGTGCCCAGCTGAATCGTGTAATCCACCCGCCTTGTCTCCTGTTGGCCCAGAACAACCGCGGGGTTCACCGCGACAGCAAAACCTTGCGCTTCCGCTGACACGCGGTAGGTGCCGGGTGGAAGATACGGTATAGTGTAGTTCCCTGTACCCCCGGTTTGTGCTTTGTTAACAACCCCAGTAGCCAGATTCGTTGCCGTGATCGTAGCCCCAGGCACCGCCGCGCCCTGCTGGTCTGTGACGATGCCTTCGATGCTGCCCCGAGTCTCCTGGGAAAATAGTGGGGCGCTGAATAGCAAGCTCACAGACGCTAGTACAACTATTGGGAATTGGAACCTCTCCATGAAATTGGGCCTCCTTAACAAGGATGTTGTAGTGGATAATCCCACTACGTGAACTAACTGCCAGTCAGCGGGCATGTGTCCGTGTGAGCCTCATGCATCTGACCCCTTGATGCAACTCGTTCCTTCCAGGACCCTTTAAACACTGCGAATTCTTTAGAGTTAATATTTGAAGCTGCTATTCTCAGATTCCGGATGGGTTTAGCCCGAATTATTCATGAAGTAGGGAAACAAAAAAGGCCTTCGTGGTACAAAGCAGTTGTGACGCGGCTTTGAACCAACAAGGAGGCCTTTTTTGCGTAGCGAGACTATAAACAAGCCCCTGGCCGTGCAGTTTGACCAGTCGCACACCAGCAGTGATGGCGGAG
>JBFMEW010000092.1:0-7439 GCA_040753175.1 Acidobacteriota bacterium
AGGTTCGTGGCGGTGGTTTAGAAAGCCCGCCTAACATCGCCTGCGAGCCAATCGTAGCTAGGGACGATTTCAAAAACGAAGGACGAGCTCTTTGTCGGGATGGTCGATTGGCAATGTCAACCTGAACAGCTTTCGAGTGTTTCGGTCAGCCCTTTAAACCGCAGTAAGCGGCGAGCGGTCAGTGACCGGACATCGGCATTCAGTTGTGGCGGTCCACTGCCAGGGCCACTTTGCACTACCACCTGCCATGCGCAACAGACTCGAAGCCGGCATCTGGCCGAACCTCCCGGCTCGTCAAACAACGGAACTTTTCACCTGCAGGAGCAATCGGCTCCAGGTTATTCTTCTCTGAAAGTCAACAGCTCACCCAAATCTACGACCGGCTTCCCAGTTCGGGCAGAGGACGCCATGCGATTCCGAACCTGTTCCTTCAGCGTCCTGGCTTCGGCCTCGCGGTGGGTCTGATCGAGAAGATAGACGTAGTTGGACAGCATCCAGCCCAAATCGGGATGGTTGGCTGGAAGGAATCCTTCCAAGGTTTGGATCGCTTTCAAAAGCAACGGTTCCGCTTGGTCAAATTGTCGGGTATCCACATAAAGCGCCGCCAGGTTCGCCGCTCCTCTGGCCCACCTTGGATGCTTCTGGCCGACCGCTTGCTCCCAAATCCCGACCGCGCGCTCAAGAGCCGAAATCGCTTCCGCATACCGCCGTTGCGACCAGTAAAGGGCCCCCAGACTGTTCAGGCAGTTGGCCGTCTCATCCGGGTAGGATATTGGCTGCCGTTGCAGCAGGCCCAAGGCCTCGTGATAGAGCTTTTCGGCCCGCAGACTCTGCCCACGTCTGTGATAGAGGCCACCCAGGTTGTTCAGGATGACGGGGATCTGGGGACAGTCGGGCCCCAAGGAGCTGCGATAGACTTCCAGTGCTCGCCCATAGAGTCTCTCAGCCTCTCGGTAGTTCCGGCTCTCCACCTCCTCTTGAGCCAGGTTGTTCAGAGTGGCGGCCAGCCCGGGATGGGTCACCTGACCCTCCCGTTTCCACAACTTCAGAGCCTGACGGTAACACTTACTGGCTTGGTCGCAGGCTCCCAGCTCGTGGTGCAAGGAGCCCAGGTCTTTCAGAATCAAAGCCTGTTCAGGCGATGATCCCGCCGCCTCGGCTTGTCGCAAGACCCGGTGATATTGTTGGAGGGCTTCCTCATACTTGGCTTCTCGTTGGAGTCTCTTGGCTTGAAGCAGAGCCTGCTCTAGAGGGGTGTTCTCGTTTCCCACAGCTTGTGACCCGCAAGGCAGTAAGAGAATCAGAAGCCAACAGACACGGGTAAACTGATCCTTCATCCGATCCTCCTGAATCCCTTGGGGCGGCGACAGTCGGAAAGATCCCTGTCGGAATCCGAGTGGCCACCGCAAGCGAAGACAATGACGATTGAGGAGGTCTTTAGAACCTTGATCCGGCGACATTCAAGCGGTAAAGAGTGTCATGGCCGATTGCCGCATATTGCCGGGGGGAGTCATGCCCTTCTTCGCTGAGCCCTAATCGGGTTGAAGGAGGCAAACTAGGTGAGGTAAGATGCGGTCAGTTCAGCAGCTTGCGAAATCGATCCAAAAGTTTTGGGGTGCTGCAGCAGGCCAGCACGTGTCATCGCTGGCTCATTGACCCTGACTGGACAATGGGACCCGCATTCGAGGTCGCCCCAAGCGGCACCAATCGAATCCTGGATGCCCTCACGGTTGGCAAACCGCTAACACCCTCTTAAGACAGCCGGCCTGTCCTGAAGAACGGCCCAGGTCAGTCAAATGCTTCACACCTGATTGTCCCGATTGGAACCCATGGACCGGACTACACCAGACCCCTCATCGCCTCCGAACGAATCTCCGTTGGAACAGAGCCGCGTGGAATCCTGGAAGGGCATCGCTGCACACCTTGGCCGTGATGTGCGCACTGTCCAGCGCTGGGAAAAGCAGGAAGGCTTGCCGGTCCACCGTCACATCCATAACAAGCTCAGTTCGGTCTACGCCTACAGTGAGGAGTTGAACACCTGGTGGTGCAATCGGCGAAGGGAGCTGGAGGTTGAACAGTCCAGCTCAGACTTGACGCAAAGTAGATCACGTGGGTTTAAGCTCCCGGCTGGTCTTTTGTTTTTGGTGCTTTCGGGGCTATCCGGTGCGTTGTTGGCGATTTGGCTCTATCGGCCTGCCCCTGCGGTTGAGTTACCGTTGAGGCGGTTCGCCTTCACGCCACGTGAGACGGTATCGCGGGTGGCTATCTCCCCTGACGGGAAACACATCGCCTATATCGCCAACAGCGGAGAGCAGAGAGAACTCTGGGTCCAAGACCTCGACCGGGAGGGGCCTCGAAGGATCTCCGGGACCACTGGAGCCGAATATCCTTTTTGGTCTCCCGACAGCCAGTTCATCGGCTTCGGGACGCAGTCAGAGCTGCGAAAGGTTTCGATCCTACACGACTCGCCGGTCACTCTTTGTCAGCTGGCAGACCAGTCTGAATACTCCTACCTGGGTGGGACATGGAGTTTGAACGGTAAGTCAATTGTCTTTGCCCAGGGCAAGAAGCTCTGCGAGGTCCCTGTTCAGGGCGGAGCACCCAAGACGTTGGTTGAAGCGGACCCGGGCAGCGGAATCGAGCACTTTGAATTACCCCATTTCCTGCCGTCTGGGAATGGGAGACAGCTGCTGGTACAGTTTTTCGAAGTTGGCAAGAAACACAAGATCGCCCTGCAGTCACTGGACACAGGAATTCGTCAGGTACTCGCCCTGGGCGACGAAGCGCTGCACCCGGTCTATTCCCCTTCGGGTCATGTGCTGTATGTGTGGTGGCCCAAAGCCCGGATGAACAATCTCATGAGCGCGGTGCCCTTTTCGCTTTCCACACTGCGCATCTCCGGCGAAGCCTTCCCGATAGCGCCGACTGGGCTTTTTCCAAGCGTGTCAAAAGACGGAAGCCTGGCGTACGTCGACAATCTTTCGCTTTCCTTTCAGCTGGCCTGGCGGGACCGGGGAGGCAAGAAATTGGAGTCCATCGATTACAGGTGTGGTCCCAGGTTCTCCCTTTCACCGAGCGGCGACAGGATTGCCCTTAGCGCGTTGGAGACAAGTCAGATTCAGATCCGAAGCTTGGACAAAGACCAGGAGATTCCCCTGGTTTCGCAACCGACGGGTATCGGTGAGATGATTTGGACGCCCGATGGCAAAGAGATCACCTTTGCCTACGAGCGGGATGGAAATCGGGACATAGCCATGCAACCTGTCCAAGGCGGTGGTGGTGCGACGATTCTAGCTGCAACCAAGGCAGACGAATATCCTACAGACTGGTCTGCTGACGGAAGGTTCCTGGTATACACCTTGTACGATCCTGAAACGCAGCTCGACATCTGGTATCTGAAGCGGGGAGATGGCAAACAAGGTTTTGAATCGACTCCGTTCCTGAGGACCGGCTTCCGGGAGGGGCAGGCCAAGTTTTCCCCGGACGGGCGTTATCTGGCTTACAGCTCGAACGAGTCAGGTGGTGACGAAGTCTATGTCATGCGGTTTCCGGAAGGCAAGGACCGCGTCCAGATTTCGCGCAACGGCGGATTGCATCCCAGCTGGAGCCGGAACGGTAAGGAGCTCTTCTACGTTGAAGGTCAGGGTCTGATGGCCGTCTCCATTGCGACCACACCGGAGCTGGTGGTGGGACGACCGACGCCCCTCTTTGAGAATTCCTATCTGGCCGCGGATTTTCTGCTTCCCAGTTACGCAGTCTCTCGAGATGGACAGCGGTTCCTGATGCTCGACCGCTTCGGCAAGGCGCCACAACCCGTAATTCGAGTGGTTCAGAACTGGTACTCGGAGTTTCGCGACGCAGAGTTCAAGTAGCGTCCCGTCGTGAGCGTGCCTGTGGCAACTCGTCGTAAGCCTGCGCCATCCATGATCAGACAGAATCGAGGTCAGTCCGCGCGGAGTGCCCCTTGCTTGAGTCGAAAGACCATTCAGACAACCAACCCATGAAGTGTCCCCCTCCCGGCGAGGGGGCGGTCACCCTCCAATCCAGCGCGCCGGCGACAGGGCCGGTCGAGTTGCCGAGCACATCGGCGTTCGGAGAGAAGCCATGCCGCCACGCGAATTGGCCCTCGCCCAGCGCCAGGCAGGGAGAAGGAGTTGGGACGAAGCCCCATGGCTGTGAGGGACCCATTGGGTAGAGAACAAAGGGTGACGAATCGGGAGCCAATTCGTCGTGGCTTCCCGCTGAGTAGATACCACCGCAGATCGTCCGCAAGCGGTCAATCTGAGGCCCAACGGGCCGCGATTCTTCAGCCCAGCCCATCGGGCTGGGTAGCCCAACACACCGAATCGCCCAAGGCCTGAAGGGCCGTCACAGGCTGTGCAGAAGCCGGGAACTCGCTACCGCCGGACGGAAGAGGAGCCGGTCTTGCAAGAGTCACCCCTCACCCGGTCCGCAATGCGGCCAAGGCAGGGTGTCCGAGACTTTCGAGCCGCCTGGGAAAGCCCATGCCAGCAAGCCGATACCGCGGGCAGTGTCGTTCTTGGTTGGCGGCGCTGCGCAGGAGGCCAATCGAGCTCGGCCGACCTTTCACTTGTGACTGGAGATCTGGATGGTTGATGCTTTATTAAGGAGTTCCCTTGCGGCTGCAGGAGCGATTGAGGTCATACTGTATCTCGTCGGTGTCCCTCCCGCTGGTCTACATGTGATGGGTACTCCAGTTTGGAATCTGCGATTGTTGGTCGGAGTTCTACTCCTGATTGCTTCGTTCCAGAACTGGAGCAGGGGATTTCTTGCCAAGTTTGTTTATCTGAGTTCTCTGGCTTCAGTTTTGCTTGTGTATGTAGCATGGTTTAGATTGTCACGAGAATCCCTGAAAACCTGGAGCGAGAAGTATAGATTCTTCGAGGGATTCGTCGAGGTCCAAGGCTCATTTGCAGGCTACTTAAACAAGGCCTCTTGGTGGGATCTCATAGTGCTGGCTGTTTCCATCATGGCACTGACCATCAAGCTGGTGGCGCTACTCAGCGCGACGAACAGGAATCGGGTATCGGCACAGAACCTGAAAGGAGGCCAGTGATGCCGTGAGCCGGTGGTTCAACAACGATCAAGGAGGATCCATGAGAGGACTGGCCGTCAGTACCCTTACGTTGGTGCTCTGCGTGTATTGCCATGGAGTTTGCCAGGCACAAGACTATGGGCCTGGAGGACATCCGGAAAAGTTACCTCCGTATGACTGGCGAACGGCGAAGTTTCGATACGTGATCTTCGACAACAAGGTCGTCGATTATGGAGAAAGCAGCACCTGGCGAGAAGTTGGCGTCTTGTTGGACCGCGAGGCCTTTTCCCTGGACACACTGAAGGAACTTTTTCGGTTGGTATCACGGCGTTTCCCCTCTCCGCCGAGCCTGCATGTAATGGTCTACACCAGTCTAGTTGATGTTCCCACACCTGAAGAGAGTGAGATTCCTGGTAAGTCGGGAATGGCCGACGACCCACATTTTGGGGAACATCCTTAGGCATTTCTGGAGCGAACTGGGAGCAGGGACTTAATCCGCTACACGCCGCCACGGCCTTTCAAGAATACTGAGACAGAGTTGTTACGGTCGCCAGAATGACCTGTGAACACTTGCTCACCAAGAATCCCGGTCCTAAGTCCTGGAACAGGAAGAGGGGAGCTCTTCAGAAAGCAAAGAAGGCTTGTAGCCGGTAACACGGATCCTCAAAACCGTTCGGGTCCGCGGTCATTTTCTATCGTCGCGATGACAAAGCAATTCAGTATCTGGTAGTAACGGGAACGGCGTGGCTTGGGCAGACACGTGCGGCGATGTCAGTGGCTCTGCACTCCCGAAGAACTAAGCTGTAAACATAATGATTCCCCATATTGTGAGCAACCGTTAGACGGCTGCAAGGAAGAGAAAGGGCTTTGTGCTAAAGGCAACGATCGCTGTCGTGGTCTTTCTCACTGTCAATTCTCCACCAGGATATTGCAGTGACCTGTTGGACAAACATCCCGATCTTAAGACCCGTATGGCTGCGCTTCTGCGTTGGGCCAATTTCTGGAAGCACCCGGCCCAGTTTAAGAGCTATACCCCAGGAAAGGCCGTGAGCGTGACTGGATATTATTCGGGGACCCGAGTTGAGATCTTTCTTCCTGAAATTGACCTCCGAATGAGCTTCTCAATAGGGGCGAAAGGTGAACTTGTGACAATCAGTAACGGTTTGCTAGGAGGCGAGCCGGTTGCACAAGCGCCAAGAACAAGGCTGCGATTGCAGCCACACGTGCGCGTCAAAAGCGTCAGTCCTGAACGAACGGTCATTGAAGACTACTGGCCTCCAGAGATCGATGTTCTGAGACACTATAAGGTAGAACATTTCTCGTTTCGTTTGCCCGAACTCACGGTTCCGGACAGCCTGCAGTTCAAGATCGTGCCGAAAGAGCTGGAGTCGCTGAAGGTCGCCGTAGGTCAAGCGATGGTTACGTGGCTGTGTCCCGAAGGGCAGCCCATTCCCCAGGCCGTGATTCCCTACTTCGACGTGATGGACCCATACATCTACGTCGCGGTCGATGGGGCGGGGCGACAGCGTGGATTCTTCATCTTTGTATGGAGAGACGGAATCAGGCAGGCCGATTCCAAGGAGTGGTGGCCTGATCCGTGGAAGAACAGCGATGTTATTTCGCTCGTTCAACGTCATGCTCTGGCTACCGTGAAGACTGATTGCCCTCGTTTGCGGCCGGAGTGAAGAGGCCACAGAGAACCAAGACGCGAAGGTGGACAAGCCTCCGAAGGCCGCGTTGAGGTTGTGCCCCTTGCGAGCCCAATAGACTCCCCGCCAGGCGGGGAGACGGAGGCGAAGCCCGACCCAAACAGGCCTTCGGCCTGTCAGCGTCAAGATCGAGTCGCTTGCTCGACGAAATACTGGACGAGCCTGGATAGCAACAAGCTCAACAAGAATCTCTTGGAGAAATGTTTCCAATGAATGGAACGAAATGGCTAGTGCTGGCCAGCCTTCTTTGGTTAGTCCCCATCGCTCTGGGTGAGGACACCTGCTCTTTGCACGTGATAGTTGTGAGTCCAAAGGGAACTGAGGTTGAGGCTACAGTCAAAGTCACGGAGAAGAATGGGCGGGTGATCGAAAGAGAGAACGAACTGGGGGGCGTTAAGTTTTGTGACCTAGGGATCTCGTCCGTCACGGTTAGCGTGGGCGGAGAGAATGCCTGCAATGGCGTGACCGTGCATAACGTCAAACTACGATGGGAAGAAACAACTCTGGTCAAGGTAATCTACGACAGGGAGTCGTGTTTATATGATCCTCCACCTCCTCCAGTGCCACTGTGCAGAACTTTGCTGCGTATCAGGAATTCGAAGGAAGAGTGGTTATCTGGTGCCGAGGTCAAGGTCAACACTCCTTTTCAGCACAGGTATTCGGCAGATGAATGC
>JBFMEW010000093.1:0-6997 GCA_040753175.1 Acidobacteriota bacterium
GCCGGTAATGCTTGGCAAGCTGCCTCACCGCGCTTACGTAGCACGCCTTCGTGGCCTCCTTGAAGCCCTTCAGCCCCATGTCCTCGATCATCCGACGCCTGAGCTCCGTCATCGCGATCTCCTTTCCGAGAAGGGTTGTCCCTGAGGGCACCCATTGCCCTCCTCGGAAAGGATACCTCCCGCGACGGCCTGCTCTAAAACAACAAAGGCGCCCAAAATGGCGCCTCCCTACCCCTGCCGCGAAGCGGCTTCGTCCAACGTTCCGGCTGAGCGGCGCGGCCGAAGGCCGCGTCCGACTCCTGCCGGTTGTTAGCGGGCGTAGCGAGCCACTACTCGTTTACCAAACCTATTCTGCCTCTTGGATTTCCAAGGCATACCTGTCCCGGAGCAGAGCCGCAGCCTTGACGGCAACCTTAGGTCCAGACGACCTGACAAGAGATCGCACCCGCGCACGGTGCTCCGCTGGCATCTGGCAGCCCAGGATCACGGCTTTGAGCGCTCCTTTCGGGAGCGCAACGAAGCCTTGGGTCGCTGCAGGTACGTCAGGAAACCTGATCGGCAACTCCGTGGCGACGAGGCGGAATTCGTGTTCGCACCTCCACACAGCCGACTTGGTCAGGAGTGGACGAAGATTGGCATCCAAGTCTTCATCGCATATTTGAAACACCGGATAGGAATCAAGGTACTCGACTGGGAGAGCACCACAGAACAAGACATTGTCGACTGAGAACTCGAGGCAGACACCCGTATGTGCCCGGGCATAATGGGACCACATCAGGGTTGAGTCCGGGTGAATGGTGAGACAAAACACTCGATATTGAGAGTAGATTGCGCTCTCCATCTCCTTACTTGATAGATCGATCATCCTTTCGACCAACTGACGGTTTTCCCGCATCTCGATTTGGCGCCGAAGACGTTCTGCCTCTGACATGCCTCCGTTGTGGGCACGGCCGCAGCGTACAAACCACTGGACAGTACGTTCGTACTCCCGGGGGTCATCAAGTGCCAGCTTGTTAAACCAGGGCCGGCAATCCCAAGGGTCATTGAAATCTTTCGGGTTTGAGAGATAGATGGTTCCCTCGTTGAGGATTCGCTCCAGACGTTCTGGTCTTTCAAAGGACTGGTAATGAAAGAGACTCTGAATCTTCAACTCGGCAGCGGTTCTAATCTTCATTTCAAGACACTCTACATTCCCCGGCACTCGCGTGAATCCGTGCGGCCAACGCTCTGCCACTCGGCTGCGGGCGGCGCCAACAACAAGTCCCAAATGGCTAGCAACCACGGGCGCCGCGCGGCGGCTGCAGCGGCCTGTTAGCCGGAGTCATAGCGGTTGCGAGAACAAGGGCGTTGGTCACCTTCACGGTTCGCAGACCTCGGAAGACATAGAAGAGCAACGCGCCTAGTTCACCCGCAAGAGCTCCGCACACATATAGCAGATAGAGGAAGACCAGGTCGCCGATGCCCCAATGAAATCCCTTTAAGAGTAGCCAGACCGCAGCGACAAGAGCAGCCAGTCTGATGATGAAATCAACGACGATGCGAGGGAAACGACGAGAACTAATCTGATGTCTGGAGTCGAAAGAGGACCAAAACGCGGCTCCCAGAATGAAGAACGGTATCCCGATCGAGACAGCAGCCACGAGGGCTAGAAGCGGGCCAACGAAGAGCGAGACGATCGCAACATACAAGATGCCAAAGTAGCTTGAATCCCACTGATCCCCAAATAGATGCCACCACCAGTAGGCGAAAACGCCACTCGCCGTCAACCAAACGGGGACGATCCACCACGGAACAGGAGAACTCTCTAGTGCCGTGGCTGTCGACCGTGGATACGAATGGAATTCGGGGGAACTTTGCTCCGATGGTGGCATCGTCCGGCGAGCATCATAGGCCCGTCTGCTGTCCGCATCCTTAAGTACCGAATATGCATGATTTATTTCCTGCATTCGGCGAGTAGCTCTCGCCTTCTGAACGTAGCTTTGAAAGCGGTCTGGGTGGTTCGCTTTGGCCGCGGCCAAGTATGCGCGTCGTAACTCGTCCTCAGTCGCGATCGGGTCAGCCCCAAGTACGGAATACAGATCCTTCTCCGACATTGTTGGATTCTCACCCCAGAGTTGCCCGGCTAACGATCCGGCTGAGCAGCGCGGCCAAAGGCCGCGGCTGCTCCTGCCGGTTGTTCGGCGGCACTTGCTGTCAAGTCAGGGTGCGCTACCTCGGACGGCCCAAGCGCGCGCAACAAGATCGATGACACATCCCGTCCTCGGCGCCACGCGGCGTTGTAGCCGGTCTCGCAACTCGGTACGCACCTGTTCACTGAGAGACGCAACATACGAAGGAGCCGGGCCGGTTCCGCCCAAGAAGGGGTCCCAGTAGTCCGAGAACCCCGCAAAGCGCGTGGGGATTTCGATAGCGTTCGACGCTACGTCCCGCAGTCCCGCTTTGTGAAAAATGGATTCGAGGGCATCACGTTGGCACATCGGAAAGCAGACTCCCTCGTCAAGTTCCCGCGCCGCCCGGTCGAGAGCGACGGCCTCGTCCCAGAAAATGCGTAGAAACTCCATGCGGCCTGAGTAGTCCCAGACGTAGCCTGCCACGAGGCCTCCCGGGCATGCGCGAGATCGCATCTCTCGAACAGCTTGCAAAGGATCGGGAAGGAAGTTGAGCACCAGGCCAGACACCACTCGGTCGAATCCCTCAGAATTGCTGGGAAGATCGCCCACCCCCGCGACTACCACCGAGACCCTTGGATCCGCGAGTCGGCGTTTCGTGTGTTCTATGAATGGTTCAGAGGGGTCGCAGGCAACGACGAAAGCAGGGCCGGTGAGGCTGCAAATCGCCGAAGCGAGGGCTCCTGTCCCGCAGCCAACGTCCAGCCATGCCATGCCAGGCTGGGTACCAAGCCAGCGAATGAAGTACCCCGCTACCTGGTGACTCCATCGGCCCATGAACACGTCATAGGCATCGCTGGTCGTCCACATGTCATCCAACGAATTCGCGCTCACTCTCCGACCTCTTGACCGCCGAACGCCAGGCTGAGCGGCGCGGCCGAAGGCCGCGTCCGACTCCTGCCTGTTGTTATGAGGCGAGCATTCTCCTACGTGCCTTCTTGATCCCCACCACGGCCCATATAAGGCCAGCAACTAGCCCAAGGTACAGACCCCAATGAATACCCCAGACGGTGGTGAAATCCAGAGAATCTTTCGGGTTAAAGAAGGAAGCCCATCCTTGAAGGACAGGCGCAGGCATGCAGAATCTGAAAAGCAATCCAAAGAGTATCCCGGTGCCGGCCGCGCAGGCAGCGGGCCTCCCCGCGAACGCCCACAGACGGACTTGCCGAAGACAAGGCGCGCCCTTCTTTGGGTTGTTGGCATAAAGAAGCACCATCGAAGAAATGACTCCTGCAAAGAACCCCGCTCTCGCCCCAAGGGATACCACCTGTCCGACGAAGCCTGCGCCTTGTGAAAGCCCCTTACCGATGACGAAGTAGCCTTCGGAGAGACTGGAAGTAATCAGGTCATTTAGAACGCCAAAGATCGCTCCCACTGCGCCGGCAAGGAGAATGAACGAGTATTCCCGCCATCTTGTTGCTTGCCTGCCGTGGACTACAAGATCGACCGCTGAAAACGCCATGAACAGTCCGATGAGAACGAGAAGTCTGAAACCAAAAGGGACATGGTCGGACATTGTTCGGTTTTGGTGCCCGCATGGAGCCCAAGGGCAATTTATGCGAATTGCAGGTTCCGCCTCATAACGGGCCGCCTCAACGGCCGGCCCCGGCTTCGCTCGCACAGAGACTGGCAACAGGGATCTTGCCGGTCCGTTTGCAGGCGGTTGTTATGGCACGGCTACTGTCCAGCCATCCCGGAGCCGTGGTGATCGAAACACCACCGGGAGTGGTGGGACGTTGTGCCTTTCCCTTCCACGATCGAAACTCCTCGGATGGGTAACCAAGGTCAACGTCGGCGTTTTGCTCAAACAGCCGAGGACTCGGATGATCCGACTCCCATCCTCTCTTCTTCTCAATGCCTCCGAAGTCGTGGCGCCCAAAACTCGGACCGACGCCATGGACCACTGGTGCTGTCGAAGTCTCACCGCTCGTGCCGGGGATCCCTTCTCCGAAAGCCTCTTTCTCCCGAAAGCCACCCTCTTCTGCGCCCAAGTCCTCTTGCCACGCGAGTGCAATAACGTCGGCCATCACCGGCACGCAACCATGCCCTCGATGAGCTTCACACCTAGAATCACCCATAATCGAGGCATGGCTGCGTGCCCGCGTGCATGGCCATGTTATACGCATTCGCTTGCTATGAAATGACCGTCTTCACGAAGAAGACAGGATTCCTCTCCCAGAACCTCTTCTTCTCCACCCTGTAGATCGACTGGATTCTGGCATTGGAGAAAGCAAGAGACAAAAAGAACCTGCTTTGTACCCAGTTGCCAATCCCCGTGCGCAATAGAAAATAGAGAAGCACAATAAAGCTTAGCGTAACCAAACAAGCCGTACGATCCGCTTCGCTCAACAGCATGAGAACCGTCGAAAATGACAGGAGGATGATGCCAAGCCCTTGTGCCACTGCAATATTGGTTCCGCAGCGCATTGAGATGATGAGCTGACTATTTCCTCGTCCGAACTCCTGGATCAGTTCCTCGAAAGCCTCAAGCACGTGTTCTTTCTTCTGAACCCCGCATACCCGGAAGCCATTCGCTTCTGCGAGCCCTCCTATTCTCGCTTTTCCACCGAATCGCCTGCGGAGGAGGAAAACCGTGCCATGCTCAAGGGCATGGTTCCTCTTTATGGCTTCTGACAGCGTGAATCGACGAAACACCATAGAGATGAATGACATGTTGAGCGCTATGACTCCAATCAGGAGCCAAGGCAAGACTATGTAGAAGAGCATGAGATTGGGGCCGCGTCGCGGAACGAAAAGAACAAACACCACTACCAGCATGTACGAGATGGAACCCGTCAAAGGTCTCAACAAGAAACGAAGCAGACTCTTTTCAGCCTTCTCGATCAGTCTCATGCCACATCAGCTCCGTCGCAACCGCGTATAACGCTCCGGCTGAGCGGCGCGGCCGAAGGCCGCGTCCGACTCCTGCCGGTAGTTAGACAGGATTCTGGATCAGGCGTTCGAGTTCCTCGTTCAACTCTAGAATCGTGTCGACGTATTCCTCGGCGCTTTCTCGATTCAGAGCGAAATCCTGGGTGTGCGCCGCTCGGTTCCTCAACTCACGAAGAAGCAGGTACAGCTTCGCAAAATCCTCGTCGGTCTCGTAGTCATCCATCAGGCGCTGAATAACCAATTTCTCCGACGCCAAGCCCTTGGCCTCTATTCCGTACCGCTGAGCCACTCGTTTGATAGTTTCCTCGAAATATCTCCACGCCTCGACAATGGAGGCTCTCGGGGAAATTTGGGCAATCCTGTACAACTGGTCCTTGGTACCAAGTTCAGCTGCGGTCTCAGGTGACTTCCGGGAGCGGGCTGATCCGTCTTTCTTGCCCAAAGCCTTTGCGATTGCGTGGGCTTTGGAGACGTCCTTTTCGAAAGTGGCTTCGGCCTCTCCGTATTTGAGGGTAGAGATTCTCTTCAACATCGCCTGCAGGTCGCCCCGAAGGAAATACGCAAGCCAGACTAGGGTAACGGGCCAGGCAATAGCCTTAATTATTTCGACGACATGCTCCATCATTCATCCTCTGTCTAACGCTGCGGCTGAGCGGCCGGCGGCCGAACCGAATTGAACTGAAAGGCATGACGGCTATCCCGCCGGTCCGCTCCTGCCGCTTGTTGGGCAGCGGACGCTCTAGGCAGCACCTCGGCGCCGGAAGAGACGCCACAAGAGGGTTGCCGCGATCAATCCGACCAGTGCACACAACACTGATACTGGAAATGTGAAAAGAGTCGGTAAAAGAAGGATGGCTGCGGTCGAAAAACGGCGCTCTGCTAAAGCAACGACCAACGGAGGTCCATGGTCGCCCATGAGAAGGGGCTTCGCGCCGCCAGCGAGCAGAGCGCGGACGGCTTCGGCATGACCCCGCTCGGCCGCCAGAACCAGAGCGGTTTCGCCGGAACAGCATTGCCAGTCGGGAGTTGCACCGGCCTCTAGCAGGATCTCGATAACTCCGGCATGGCCGCCCATGGCGGCCGACTGCACCGGATCGCGCATAGAAGCGAAATACTGAGCGTCTGTTTCTCCGCTTTCGGCCGGATGCTTCGGATCAACGCCGCGCCTGAGCAGGTCCTCGACAAGGCGACGATTCCCCGCCTTGGCCGCTTCAGTCAGCTCGAGGAACTCACCTGCCCGCTTCTCAGCAGGCGGGAGCATTTCGGCCCGCGAAGCAGCCACCCAAAGCGCAGACACGATGACCGCGATCACATAGCGACGCATGAATCTGCTCCGCTGGCCAACGCTCCGCCTCAACGGCCGGCCCCCCAGCTTCGTGTGATAAACGGCCGAGAATGATTCCGCCGGTCCGTTTGCAGGCGGTTGTTATGGCACGGCTACTGTCCAGCCACCCCGGAGCCGTGGTGAGCGAAACACCACCGGTGGGCGGAACGTCGTGCCTTCCCCTTCCACGATCGAGACTCTTCGGAAGGGTGGCCAACGTCAACATCGGCGTTTTGCTCAAGGAGCCGAGGGCACGGATGCTCCGACCCCCATCCTCTCTTCTTCTCAACGCCTCCGGAGTCGCGGTGCTCAGAACCTGGACCTGCCATTTAACCCGGGCGCTGTCGAAGTCCAGCCGCTGATGCGGCCGCCCCTTTTTCCGAAGCCACCCTTCTCCCGAAGGGAGATGCCCAAAGCCTCTTCACGCCACGCAAGTGCAATAACGCTCCGCCTCAACGGCCGGCACCTGCCTTCCCCGTCCCCGAGGATGGCCGGAACGATCTTGCCGGTCCGTTTGGAGGCGGCTGTTGGGGCACGCCTACTGACCAAACTCCCCGGAGCCGCGATGACCGGAACTCCACCGGTGGGGTGGAAAAGCCCGATCCTACTCCTG
>JBFMEW010000094.1:0-6966 GCA_040753175.1 Acidobacteriota bacterium
GCTCGGCTTCTTTGAGAATGCGAATGATCTGCTCTTCACTGAACCGGTTCTTCTTCATGCTCGAATTCCTTTCTGAAGTGAAGGAATTCTAACATCCTTCCTGGATCAGTTTTTGGGGAGCAGGTCAACTTGAGCATCACGCGGTCCCGAAGTAGAGTGACCTAATTGGGCAACCTCCCGCGTTTCAGTCAGACGATCAGAGGTGATTCCGCCGCAAAAACCCGCCAGACGGGCATTGCCATCTATTTTGGCCACATGCGTTGGTTAAAGAGAAAGGACTTGACACCTGCGACTCTCAGACTACTATCAGGCCAACGCAGACATCAAAACAGTCACATTCTGGATGCTCGGCCTAGCAGAAAGCGGCAAACAGCGGCGCGCATTGCTTTGGTAGCAATTGTTTCCGGGAAAGAGGACTCAGACCAGTCGACAGATCGGGTGCATGGACGGAACGAACGCGGGGAAAGGCCGAGGACAAAAATCGGCTTCAAGCCCCGCACGAGGGACTATACTAACGGCTGACCAAAGGTGCTAATACTGAACGCCCGGCTAACACTGACGTCTCTATGAACATTCGGCGGAGTGGGACATCGCAGAGCTATCTCTCGTCTTTCTGGCGGAACTTGACGCTTGTCGGCCTAATGGGGTTGGCTTGTGTGGCCGAGGCCAGGCCGGGCCCCTTGCGAACATTTCAGCGGTACTGCTTCCAGTGCCACAGCAACGCTGCGTCGACGGCAGGAATCAACCTGGAACTCATGATTTCGCAGGGCTCGGTGAGCGAGAGCTTCAAGCAATGGAGAAATGTCATAGCGGCGCTTGAGCAAAAGAAGATGCCGCCCGAGATGATGCCCCAGCCGAGTGACGAGGAACGCCAGACGGCGATTTCGTGGATCCTCGCCGAGTTGGATGGGTTCATCAAACAGCGTGCTGGCGACCCAGGGCGGGTCACCCTCAGACGGCTGACCAGCGGCGAGTATGGCTACTCGATCCAGGACCTGACAGGACTCGACTTGAAGGTGGAGCGCGACCTGGTCAGCGACGAGATTGGCGGGGAGGGATTTTCCAATTTCGGTGACGTGCAGTTCATTCAAGACACTGGGATGGAGCGCTACCTCGAGGCTGCCAAGCACGTTGCCGACCATGCCGTGATCGGCGCCGGGCCCATCCAATTTTTTACCGATCCTGGCAAGACGGGCTTTGAACTGTCGGCAGTCGCACGGATCAGGGCCATCTATGACAGGTACGGTTTCCGCACTGTCTCGGGTGAAGGTGGACGGCCGTACGGGCTGGACCGCTACGGCAAGGCGTTATACGTCGCGTGGCGCTATCAGCATCGGGCAGCCTTAGGCGAAAGCAAGGTCACTTTGATGGAGCTGGCGGCCCGCGAGGGCGTGACTACCCGTTTCGCGCAGCACCTTTGGACCGTGGTTCACAAGCCATCGTTGAGCTATCCTGCCGCTGAGGTGGTCGCACGCTGGCGGAAGTTGCCAGCCCCGGCTTCGAATATTACAGCCAGCGCCGCGACGGCCCGGGCTGCCTGCGCAGAGATCCAAAAATTCCTGGTGACCTGGCCGAGCTGGTTGTTTGCGAGAGGTGACCAGGCGGCGGGTGGAGCTGGCGACGAGAGGCCGCTCGAGTTCAGTGACGCCTCTCTCAAGGTTGAAAACCGCCATCGCTTCGTTTTCCTCCAAGGCGGCCGAGGAGGACCGCGGGCTGCCGCACCAGTCAAAGGGGGAACGGCACGAGTATATGTGAATGTTGCCTTGGTGAATCCCGATCCGAAACTTAAGCCGGTAATTGTCTGGCGGAACCCAACCATCCAATTCCGAACAGACTTCGGGCGGCCCGGGCAGGCTCTGCTCACTCCGGCCGCGACCGGACAGGCTACCGTAATTCCTCACGCCGGGGACCGGCCAGCAGAGGGCCCAGAGAATCGTCCGAGACTGCCGCTGAGGACAGTCCTTACCGAGGAATCTGCAAAGAAGCTTGCCTTCGGGACGAGTCCTGACGGCAGTGTTGTGGGTCCTGAAGACTTTGCCAGTGAAGGATCCGTGTCGTTTGACGTCAAGGTGCCAGGTGATGTCGCGCTATTCGAGTTCCAGGTAGATGCCGAAGTGGGACGCGACCGGAACCCGGTTTTCCGCATTACGATTTCCGACCGGGAGGACAGCAGTACGAAACGTGTACCGATCTGGGGGCTTGTCGCTAACCCACAAAGCTCAGGCTACAAGGCTTGGAAAGCGTCCGTACTGGAGTTTGCTCGCATTCTTCCTCCGAATTCGCATGGCGAGCCCACACCGGCGGACAAAGACCCAATTCCGGCGCCGTTCGATAATACTTACAACGTGCCTGAGCACGACGATTTCGTCGTCAAAGTGAAGTACCTCCGCGACGACCGGTTTGTGGTCGAGCATATTCTGGACGACGCCACGCGCGTGCAGCTCGACCAGGCCTGGAGTGACCTGTACGCATCGTTTGAATACCACGATACCTACCTGCGGTTGCTGGCCAATAAGTTCAAAGTAGACTTGAAGGGCAAGGGTATCTCCGACTTCGACAACGCACGAATCGAGTCACTGCCCGAGGAGATGCGGCAATACGTGCGGTCCCTGCGCGCTGAGTATCGCAGAGTGATGGCAACCCAGGCAGCGGCTCGCGCTGGCCACCTAGAAGATTGCATCCGCTTTGCCGGAAAGGCCTGGCGACGTCCTCTCTCCGAAGCTGAGAGCCTGAGACTACGCACGTTCTACAGCTCTACGCTCAGCCACGAGCTCGACCATCAAAAAGCGATTCGAGCTTTACTTGCGCGTATTTTGGTCGCGCCGGCATTTCTGTATCGAGTGGAACCGGCCCAACAACCCGGAGTTCGGCCATTGTCGAATTGGGAGTTGGCCAGCCGTCTCAGCTATTTCTTGTGGTCCTCCATCCCGGATGCAGAACTTCGGCGAGCTGCTGGAGCCGGTGAACTGAGCACACCGGCACAGCTCCGGCGCCAGGTGAAGCGGATGCTGGCCAATCCGAAGGCTCGCCGGCTCTCCACGGAGTTTTTCGGCCAATGGCTTGGCTTCTACCGCTTCGAAGAGTACCGGGGAGTGGATACAACCCGTTTCCCAGAGTTCACCGAGGAAGTGAAAGCCGCAATGTACGACGAAGCGGTTTCCTTCTTCGAACACATCATCCGCAAGGACCGCCCAATTCGGGAAATGTTGCATGCAGATTACACCTTCCTCAACCAGGCGCTCGCGAAGCACTACGGAGTGCAGAAAGAGATCTCCTCCAAGGACCAGGTTGAACTTGTGGAGGGCGCCAGCGCGTTCCATCGCGGGGGTTTGCTTCGTTTAGGTGCGGTGCTGACGACAACGTCTGCGCCGCTGCGCACAAGCCCCGTGAAGCGTGGTGACTGGCTTCTGCGGCGAGTGCTGGGGACTGCGATTCCGCCTCCGCCGGCCGACGCCGGGTCTATTCCGGCCGACGATAAGCTTTTTGGCGGACTCACGTTGCGGGAGAAGCTGGCGGCCCATCAGCGGAATGTCACTTGCGCCGGCTGTCACTCGAGAATCGATCCGCTGGGCTTTCCGCTGGAGAAATACGATGCGATAGGCCGTGCCAGAAATCAATATCCAGATGGAAAACCGATTGACGACTCCGACGTTCTGGCCAATCAGAAGAAAGGTTTCGGCGTCGAGGGGCTTCTCGACTACCTGAAAGGCGAGGAGAAACAGGTTGTGCGCACACTCGCGCAGAAATTGCTGGGATACGCGCTCGGACGGACAATCCTGCTTTCGGATCAGCCTCTCATCGACCGTCTGGTGGACGCCGGGGGCGACGCAAGCTTTTCCAGATTGGCCGCAGAGATCGTGTCCAGCCCGCAGTTCTGCAAGCGTCGTGGCCAAGAAGAGAGCCCGCTAGTGCAGGCGAGAAACACTGCAACCATTGCAAGAGAATCCAGTACCGTGGGTGGAGAATGAAGAGAATCGAACCAGGCTTGACTGACCGACAACGATCACGCCGTCACTTCTTGCGAGGCGCTGGCGTTGCTCTGGCCCTGCCGTGGATGGAGTCACTGCCGTTGCTGGGATCACAGATCTCCAAGGCGACGGGCTCGATCACTCCGCCGCTGCGGTTTGCGTGCATCTATTTCTCCAACGGAGTGGAGCCTGTTCACTGGTGGGCCAGAGGTAGCGGTGCTTCCATGGAGATTGGCCCCGGCCTGCAGCCGATGGCACCGTTCCGGGAAGATATCGTCTTTCTTCGTGGACTGTACAACCAGCAAGCGGTCGCTTCAACAAGCCCCCACCTTGGCCGTATGCCCAACATGCTGTCAGGTGCCACCGTGAGCCTGGACCCGAGCATCATCCGCGTGGGCACTACGATGGACCAGGTGTTGTCCCAGCAGATTGGGAATCAAACTCCGGTGCCCAGCATGGTTCTTGGTATTGAGCCAAACGAGCTGCGGCTCGAAGATGGCCTGTCCATGATCTATGGGTCGAGCTTGTCATGGGCCACCCCTGGTAAACCCGCGACGAAGGAAATCTATCCTGCCCGCGCCTTCGACCGCTTGGTGGGTGACGGCACGGGCCGTCGGCTCGACCGCAGCATTCTTGACGCGGTGCTCAAAGAGACTCACGAGCTCCAGCCTCGCGTCAGCCGAGGCGACCGTCGAAAGCTCGACGAATATCTCGAGTCGATCCGCGATATCGAACGACGGATTGATCACGCAGCCAGCGAAGAGCGTCTGGAAGGTTGGAGGCCGTCACTGAAAGAGCCTAACATGCCGCGACCGGCCGACGGCCTGCCTCAGGACGTGCCAGAACACATGAAGTTGATGCTGGATCTCATTATCCTTGCGTTTCAGATGGACAAGACGCGCATCGTAACCCTGATGCTTAACAACGATCTTTCCCAGATGAATTTCAAGTTCATCCCGGGAGTGCAGGGAGCGTTGCATCTGGACCTCACGCACAACGGCAAGGCGCCGGTGGCTGAAGCCATGTACCTGCGGACCAACCAGTACCATGTGGAACAGTTCGTTTACCTGATCAAGCGCCTTAAGGAGATTGACGACGGTGGCCAATCGCTGTTCGACGGCTCGATGTTGCTCTTCGGCTCGAACCTGTTCGACGGCGATGCGCACAGTGCCGACCAAATGCCGTTGTTGCTGGCCGGCCGAGCCAACGGCGCCCTCAAGACCGGACGAGTGTTGGACTACCTCGACAAGGGTGACGATAACCGTCGTGCCTGTAGCCTTTACTTGTCGATGATGGACAGAATGGGTGTGCACCTGGACCGCTTCGGCGATGCCGACAAACGCCTGGAGAACCTCTGGTCGGCTTGACAACCGGAAAAGCTGGTCTATCGGAAGTGACCCAAAACTCTTGCCTTTTTTGCGAGCCGCGGTCCTTGGAGGGTCAGCCCTTAAAAGTAGAGGTTACACCCGAACCAGCAGAGAAGGCGTCCCATGGAGACCTTCTCTGTGCAAATGCCTACTGGAACGTTCCTTGCAGCTGCGTCTCGCACGGCCGTTTTGCCCATTCTGCTGAACTTGACTTACAAAACTTCCTACTTCGGTGTTCTTGGCGCTCTTGGCGGTTCCATTCAGAGCCACTCGCTACTCCTCGTATAACGAGAATGAGGGCTGTAGCAGTTCTCTCTGCAATTTAACACTGCTAGAACTCTTGGCTGTTGGTGAGCTCTCAGCGATCCTCGTCCCGCTGAGTCAAGACCTGTCGGACTTTGGTCAACAGCGCGTCGGGTGTGAAAGGTTTCTGCAGGAAGGCCGTGCCGGCGTCCAGCACGCCGTGGTGCACGATGGCGTTGTCGGTGTACCCCGACATATACAGCACCCTGGTTTCGGGATGGGAGGTTGTTACCTGGTCAGCCAGGTCCCGCCCACTCATCTGAGGCAACACCACATCGGTCAACATCAAATGGATGGCACCGCCATAGTTTTCGGCCAGGGCTTTGGCTTCACCACCATGCGTAGCTTCTAGGACCGTGTAGCCCCGCTTGCGCAGCAGGTCTCGAACCAAACTGCGGACGGCCGGTTCATCCTCCACCAGAAGGATCGTCTCTCTGCCACTTAGATCCGTCGCCGCCGCCGGTTCCGCCAACTTGACCGGCTCGCTGTCTTCTTCGACTCGGGGAAGGTAGATCTTGAAAACGGTCCCCTGCCCCGCTTCGCTGTACACCCAGATGTTGCCGCCGCTCTGTTTGACGATCCCGTACACGGTGGATAGCCCCAGCCCCGTTCCTTTTCCCTTCTCTTTGGTGGTGAAGAAGGGCTCAAACAGGCGGGACTGTGTGGGAGCATCCATTCCTACGCCGGTATCGCTGACAGCCAGCATGACGTAGCGCCCCGGCGTCACGGCCACGTGTCTGCGAGCGTAGGCTTCGTCGAGCTCGACGTTGGCCGTCTCAAGCGTGAGTTTTCCGCCTTGCGGCATGGCGTCCCGAGCATTCACCGCGAGGTTGATGATGACCTGTTCAATCTGTCCCGGGTCAGCCTTCACCAGTCCCAGGTCTCGGCCGAACAGAGTAACCAGCTCGATATCCTCGCCGATCAGGCGCCGCAGCATCTTGTCCAGGTGAGCGACCACCTCGTTGAGGTCCAGCACCTCAGGCTGCAGCACCTGCTTCCGGCTGAAGGCTAACAGCTGGCGGGTCAGGCTGGCCGCCCGTTGACCTGCGCTGTGAATCTCCTTCAAGTCCTCTCGCAGGGGATCCTGGCTGTTTAGCTGGTCCAGCAGAAGTTCACTGTGCCCGATGATGGCCGTCAGAAGGTTGTTGAAGTCATGCGCGATCCCTCCGGCTAACCTGCCGATGGCTTCGACTCGCTGCGCCTGCCGGAGTTGCTCCTCCAGCGATCGCCGTTCGGTGATGTCCTGCGCCACACCAATCATTTTGACCGGCTTTCCGGTCCCTTCATCGTAGACAATATCGGCCTGTTCCAGAACGGTGCGCACCGTC
>JBFMEW010000095.1:0-6891 GCA_040753175.1 Acidobacteriota bacterium
ACCAGAGGACCGAATCGTAACTTCAACACCGCCGCCAACCCCTTCTCACTGGCCAGCGACTCTTTGTTCAGATTCAGCCCCTGGGCCGAGACCAAGTTATTGACCTTGTTCTTCAAGGCCGTTCGCATTTTGACCAGTGTGTCCCGAGTCTGGCTCAGACTGGCGATTTGGGTGCGCTGCGGGTCTTTCATCCGAACCTCCGGTAACAGCTCCTTCTCCAGATACAAGGCCAGATTCCGGGCATCGTTCGGGTCGGTCTTCTTGACCGACTGGGCAATCACCCGAAACTGTTGGCATCGACGACTACCACCCGCGCCACCTGCGGGGCGACCGCCTGGTAAAACAACCGCGTGTTGCCCGTTACCTCCACGGCCACTTCGTCGCTGGCGCGCCAACCCCAAACATTCATACCATCTCCTTTCTTAGGACCCGACTTGGTTTCTGTATTTTTCCAAGTCGCCTGTAAACAAGACTCTAGCGTAGAGCATGGCAGGAACACGCGACGGTGACGAATCCCGCCAGCGTAGGAGGAGGTCGCGCCCGCGAACGCTAACGGCATCCGATACTCCATGCTCGGATGCGGAGGTGCCTCATTGTACTGTCGTCGCCACGACTCCACCTTCTCTCGCACCTGATGCAGGGCTAGCAGGCGAGAGGGTTCAGGGAAGGTTTGCGATGAGCAGGACCGGATCGATGTACACCGAAGGCACTCAGCACTCCATTCTGATATTCCCGAAGGGCCGATCTGATAACCCTGATCTATTCCACCTCGCAAGGGGGCTGAAGGGACCGCAACAATCGTGAGCTGACTCACACGTACCTTACCAAGGGATGACAACACGAAGGCCTCGGAACTTCTTTGACAAAACGGCCTGGAGAGTCGCCTTTTCCAACACCGCCCAGCCCGACCAGAATTCGCTCTCTGCTCGTGCTCTCCTCGCATTTGTTTCAGCTCCATGCCTGATCGACCGGTCCCAACAGCAAAAGAGTCTATCCCAAGGCCCCCACTTGGCAAATCACCCGACAACCGGTATCCCCGACTTTGCCTGTCTCAGAATAGCCATGATATGATCAGCCACCAATAGCTTCTTATTCAGGGCAGGTCCGGAATTTCTGGGTTCACATCTTGCCGAAAGGCTACTCCTGACGCTGTACTTACACTCGCCAAAGAATCTTGGTGAGTGCATGAAAGAGTCCTTTCATTTAGGAGCGAAAAGATTCTTGCCTATCTTCATCGGTGCTTTTCCCCAATGCCGGAGGTAAAAGCTTACTACTTACCGGACCACCACCGGAAGAATCACATGCGACGGATACAGATCACTGTGGTATATCGTTTGCGTGGCCTTTTGAAGCTGTGCATCTTCTCCAATTTTGTGACCTGTATTTGGATTGCGGTCGAACAAGGGAAAGTTGCTGCTGGAAATCTCCACCTGAATTCTGTGGCCCTTTTTGAAGACGTTGCTCAGCGACCATAGATAAATAGTGTATTCGTAGACTTTCCCTGGACTGATAAGCTCCTGCTTCTCAAAGGATGTCCGGTATCGGGCGCGGATGATTCCCTCTCTGAGAAGCTGTGCATAACCATCCGGGTGCACATCTGATAGTTTGGCCGTGAAGTCGGTGTCAACCGCTGTCGAAGCCGCGTACAGCTTGCAGATGATTCGGCCTGTAACTTCGAGGTCGCTCGTTATCGGGTCGCTGGTGTAAACAAGCACATCGTTTCGACCCTGAACAGCCCGCTGGTCTTGAGGCCCGGATGTTTTGAGACGAACACCTGGAGAAGGCGGGATGGTCCCCCCCACTGTGATTACTGGGTCCTCCGGGTTATATACAAAGCCATCGGTAGGTTCTTGCCCGGGACGCTCCGTGCTGAGCCTGCCATCCCCGTAGCGACTGTTGGCATGTCCTGAACTTCGAAGATAGTACTTGGTATCTTTTGCTCGGCTTAAGGGCCATTCCTCCTCACTCCTCCAGGCGTTCTCTCCCATCTTGAAAATGTGCACGGGCGGCTCATCCATGATCCCGTTCTCAATGCCTTTCAGCCAGTAGTCAAACCAGCGGAACTCCACAGGTCGCAGGAAAAAGGGGGAGAAACGCAATTCATCCGGAAGCTCGTCCCCGCTTGCCTGAGGTCCAAAATCTACGTCTCCGATCTTTCGAACTCCTACATGGTGCGTCCAGGGGCCAACGATCAGGTGATGCATTCGACGCAGCCGTTCAGGTCCAAAACGTAGCATGCCCAGGTAATTGTTGATGGAGCCCGACTGCAAGGAGTCGTACCATCCCGTAATACTGAGTGTAGGCACGTTGACTTGGGAGTAATGTCCGTCGGCGATCTCACCGGGAGCTGATACGTGTCCTACACTCATCCGCCAATAGTCGTCGTTATCAGGATGATCGAGGTAGTCCTGCCAGAATTGTTCCTTTCTCCCCAGCAATGCTTCATCGAGCGTCCGCAATGGAAGATGACGACATAGTGACCCCATAGGGTCCAACCAATCATAGTATTTGTTTCTGATATCGTCGTTGTTGAGTCTGCTACTTCCGTTAACGCAGATCGTGTTCAAATGCCGGGCAAGCAGGTATGCACCGTCTCGTACAGCATTGTCATGTACGTCGTCGGGACTGACGTAGGGGACGATAGTGGTCAGGTTGGCAGGACGGAGATAGGCACCCAACCACTGCGTGTAACCGACATAGGACGGCCCTGTCATTCCGATTTTTCCGGACGCCCATGGCTGCTGTGAGATCCATCCCACGGCGTCATAAACATCCTGCCCATGGAATCTCCCTTCCCGCCAGTTGGTATGCCAATAGATGTAGTGGACTCCGTCCGAGTCATATCTTCCCCTGGCATCTATCGTCACCACGGCGTAGCCGCGCGGAACATAGAACTTAGCCCGCTCAATGCAGAAGGTGGGATTGGACTTGTCATACGGGAGATGCAGGTAGATGACGGGGAAACGGCCCTCCGCTTTCGGACGCCAGATGTTGGCGGAAAGCATCACCCCATCCCGCATGCGGACCTCCTTCACATTAAACTGGAACTTAATCTCGTACTGTGGCTTTGACAACTTGGCCACCCATGACGGGTCATCTCGCAGAAACCAGACACGCGATTTCGGCGCCGCTTCGTGGCTGGAAGATGGACGGAGCGCTGCCGCAACTTCCCGATCAAATTGGAATGCACTTGATGCCCAACCCGTCCCTAAGGCCGCTGTCGCGTTTCGGATGAAATTGCGGCGATTTGATAGACGCTTTTGTTTCATCATCCTAATCCTCCTTCCTCCTTCATTCAGTGACTAATGGACTCCCTGTCTGTCGAATGTTCCGGCGAACCCGGCAGGATCTGAACCTGAACGGGCTTCCGATACCGTTCTCTCCCCGGTCAAGAGCACAATAGCCTTGACACAAAGTGGTGCCCCGCCCTGGGCATGGGCTCCCACAAACTTACCAGCATGCCTGCCCAAGCTCGCTCGACTGCGGCACTTCTGTCGGTACCACAGATCGCCGTCTTCCACAGAAGCTCAATTGTAAGCGAGTATAGCTGGTGCAACACTCTCAACGGCTCCAATGTTTAAGGTCCAGTCGGTGATCTAACGACGGACCTGTATCAGTCGATTCGTCGGTCGGGGCCGCAGGTGAAGCTCATTCCGCTCCACCCGCACCACTGTTGATAGTCTGGTTTGAAGAAAGAAGATGTGCCAATCCAGTTGATTGGCTCTTCCGGAGTCAACCGCGTCCCTGCCTCAAAGTTTGCAGCATCATCAATACTCCCGCTGCCCGAGTACCGGGCAACCTGCGGGTAGGGAAATACCGGTCGAGTGCGAACTACTTTGGACATATCAGCCGGGCCCCCAGGATTGACCGTGTTTGGAGCAAAGTAATAACTTGTTACCCTGCTCGGCACAACATTCCTCTCCACCCACCTTGCGAGAGCGCTGAAGAGATCGGCTACGATTGGGGTTCTCCCCGAGTTGCAATGGTTTCCGCCTGGGAAAAGGTATAGCAGTGCGAACTTCCTAGTGCGATCCGCACCCATCAGTTTCTCGACTTCCTTGTAATACGCTACCGTATTCACTGCTGAAATTGAGCCGTCACCTAGGCTGTGCCATAGGATCAGCTTGCTTCCAGCCGCCTCAAAATCTGAAAGGTTGGGATCAAGGGCGTCATAAATCGTGTGCATATCGGCCAGCTGAGCAAACGTAGCTTCGTCAAAACGGAAATCAGCCAACGTGTATTCGATGGGCCGAATTTGAGAGCACGCCATGTACTTGCTTACAAAAGTGGAAAGATACGTGCTAATAGTTTCGCTACCCCCTAATGGAATCGTGACATACTCGTTCCACTGCAGCTCGGACCCAGGGAGCGGCCCTCTGATCACAAGTTGGTTTCCCTTTTCGTCGCGCGCACCTTGGTAAATCAACCGAGCTGCTTGAACTTGGGCCGCGGAGAGACACGTGGCAGGATCTTGGCCCGGTCGACATTGCGTGACTACCGGATCGTAATGGCAAGAATCAGGTTCGCTAATGATGCTGTCGTGAAGACCGTCTTGAACATCACAGGCCGCCAAAGCCGCGGCGTGGAGGATCGGCAGCTTATCCGGCGTGATAACGAGGTGTCCGTTGACGTCCGCGTTTGCGCGCGCATTCCACGCGTGGTAGAAAGTATTCTGTGTGAGGAAGTTGATTGCTGGAGAACCTGAAATGATGCCGTTGAAATCCTCCGGGTAACGCTGCGATTCCATAGCCGCCTCGCGGCCGCCCTCGGAGCAGCCGACGAAATAAGAAAACTTAGGCTTCTGGCCGTAATATGCCTGCATGATTGCCTTAGCTGCGATCGAAGTCACATGGACGCCCCGATATGCGAAATCAATGCGTAGTTGGGGGTCTCCTGCAGCCCAAGTTCCGTCAAAAAGACTCCCGGGGCTATGACCCGTATCCGTCGCGGCCAGAACCAGCTCTCCGCGCTGATACATAGGATTTTGTTGAGCCACCAAAGGGTTGGTGAATCCACCGATCTTTGTTGCGCCACAGAGTGCGCCACAACCTAGCTGCAAATAACGCTGTGTCCAGCGAGTTGTCGGTAACCGAACTTCGAAACCAACGCTTGGTGTAACATAGCCCTTCACCATGCAGTACGGCGCGGGTTCTTCGTCGACCACTTGGGCCGACTGAACCTGCATTGGTACCCCGGCAATAACGGAGATCTTATGCCCCATAAATTTCAGCGCGGGACAATCCATCGTCGGCTGGACTACAGGGAGATCCGCAAATGCGGTAGCAGTCGTTTGGGTTTGAGCTCTCGCGGCAACGGATAAAAAACCAAGAGCCAACATTCCAACGACTAGCTTCGCACGCTGGCAGGCATTGACTGTGTGCATAGTGGACTGCCTTTCTAATCTGAAATATCTTACCTTGGAGAGAAGGCGGAAGGTTGTGCGTATCTCAGTGCCCTGGTAGTCCGCCCAACCAGCCCAGCTATCAGCGGTGTTACTTTCCATTTCGGCAGATATCGTTATTGTCCAATATCCCGGCAGCGGCGGCGGGGGGCTTTCCATGGGAACCTGAATCGACCTGGGTACACTCGATCCAGGACCCGCCGCAAGGCTGCCCCCAATTCATCAGAAAGGTAAATTCTGACGCAGTGGGCTCCGCCGCGTACCCGTGAGACCGCGGCATGATTCGCCCCATATGCCGGTGGAAGTCGCATCCTAATCTCAATCCATAGCGCAATGCCCTTCAGGTTGGTGATGGTCCCGACGCCGCAGTTGGCTCTTACCCACGTCAGCTGGATATTGTCCTTTACCAGCGTCTCGCAGGTTGACACTCTTGCACACTCATTATTAGGGTGGGCAGCATCTTAACCTAATGCGAACCCACCCAAGGGCACTCAAAAGTAACACTTCAGAGCTAACCTGATCGTTTGAGCGGGATACGCACTTGAGATTCGTCCTGCGCTCGTGGCGCCGGGTCCCACTGTAGCGGCAGGCAGACGGGAGCTCACGTTGTTGAAGGTATTATAGAACTCCGCTCGGACATAATGCGCGAAGTCTTTACTTGTGCTTGCGCTTTCCTCGTAAGTCTATTTCTGAAATCTGCCAGATCGTAAGTCAGAGAGCCCAGCACCGCAAGTGAGTAACGGTGACACCTAGGTAACAGAATTTGTCCTGACCAGAAGCCAAAACATCTGAAGTGGCCGCCAAGATAGGCGTTTGTGCCTGCAACCGCTCACAAATTGACCGTGGGGCCGGCGCACCCTCCGGAGTTGCGGAATGGCGGGCAGAGGTGCCGATCCATCACGGATAATCCGCGCCTTGTCCCCATTGACCGATCGTTCTTCCTTATGAAGATTTCGGCACCAAAAGAAGACGGGCTGAGGAGTCATCGGCGGTTCCAGCAAGAGGTCCGGCGGGAGCGGGCCGTGATGGATCAGGTGGTGCTCGGATTGAGCACCCGGAATCAAAGAGCCGTCGATCCGAGCGCTGTGTGAAGGCTACGGCATCAAGAGGAGCAGAGTGAGTCGCCATTTCATTGCGGCCGGCAAGAAGGCCTTGGATGAGATCAGGAGTCGCGACCGGATGCAAGCTAGCCCAACTTTCGCAGTTGGGCCTCGAATTTCTCCGAAATGGAAATTCTTTCGGGGCTAAGTCACGCGCCATGAATGGGGGCTTTTCGAAAACGGTCGAAAACGGCTTGTAGTGAAGACCTACCCCCTTGAACGGGGTGGAGGCCGTCTCTAAGATGGCTCCATGTTTTTGCGCTGCTGACCTGCCCCCAAGATATGTACCAGTGGAAATGTTAGAAGTCCCGAGTTGAACAACAGGATACATCAAGGCAACTCCCGAGGTAAGATCAAGTCACCGGAGTGGGGGGATAGGGCAACGCTGGA
>JBFMEW010000096.1:0-6342 GCA_040753175.1 Acidobacteriota bacterium
TTGTGTCGGACGGGGTGGCGCAGATGGCGGTTTCTTTGCGATCATTTTTCCCTCCCTTTGTTGAAATGTTGGCTCCCGCAAATATCGTGATACAGCAAACGCCTACAAGAAAGAGAACTGCTCCAGTTGCATTTAATATCGCGGTCCAGCGGGAGAATACTCCACCGGGCGCTTGGTCATAAATGGTTCCGTCATCGACTTGGGAAATAGCACGATGCAATGCCAAGTGGCTCAAGTAGTAGGAAGCAAGTACGGAAAATGTGCTGAACGCCCATGCTAGTCGGGGCTGGGTGGGGGCTGGGTCGGACCGAGGTAAGTCATTGGGCACGAGGAGATCGACTCCAAAGGAACGTATTTTCGAGCCTTGGAGCAGCCTTTTCTCTACTCAAAAGCCTCTGATCAACCCTTTCCGACTCTAAACTGGTAGCCACGTTCCACCGACTGCCTAGCCCACCCTTTAGCCCTGACTCCCAACTGTCTCTCCAATGTCGCCAGGTACTGTGGCGTGCCCACGGCGAGGCTCTCCGTCCACTGACTCTGCCATCAGGATCAAACGGGCCCGTCGCACGTCTTCGGCTAGAAGGGTTCGAAAGCGTGGCCGTTTTTTCAATTCCCGTCGTTCAAGGGGCGTCAAGGTCAGGACCTGTTCTCGCATGTCTCAGCACACTACAACATAGTCCTACTTTCAATGCTACAGTCTCCTAGCTGGCCGTTGCTCTACGCACAGCTGGCCAGCTTTCTCGCTTCGTAAACAGCTTTTTCCGCCGCCGGCCGGATCTTTTTACAATCGCGTGACAATCAACGAAGGGTCCTTTGCTATTTGTCAACAACAATTGCTAAATCGAGCCGCCTATTTGGGACCTGGCAACAGCCACAGTGCAACCACGGGTCGTGCTCCTGAGGGAAGAGTGCGGGCAAAATTGTAGCGTCTGCAGACAAGGGCACTGCCCTTTCCGGGGTCTGGTCGAGTCATTGGCGCTCTTCCTCGCGCAGAGATTATTGTCACAATCGTTCTCAACGAAGATCTGGTAGCAGCACTCGAAAGGAAAGTATGCAACCGAGCTGGAACACCAACAAGAGAGCAGCGCAAACCTTTGTCTGGTGCCTCGCAGTAAGGACCTGCGAGACCCGTCGGGAACGTTTGACACACCAGCAGTCCAGAACCGGCCCAGGTCCTGGGAGAGGGTTCGAAGACTTCTTTTGCCGGGGAGGTAATGCTGTGAAGATTGCCGTTGTTTTCATGCTCCTCCTGGTTTCCTCGCCTGCATTTGCCCAGAGTAATTATGCGGAGTTGAGCGGTACGGTGTTGGATCCCGAGCGTGCCGCTGTTGTTGGCGCCAGCGTCCAACTGATTTCCGTCTCAACCTTAGCCGAGCGCCATGTCACCAGCAACGAGCACGGGATCTTTCAGATTCCCGGCCTGCTCCCGGGAAACTACAGCTTGATCGTCAAGGCGCCGGGGTTTGCTGACGCCAATCAGTCCTTGCGACTTGAGGTCGGCCAGCAACTAAGCCTCAACATAACCCTCAAGCTAGGCTCCGTCTCAAGCGCCGTTGACGTTACTTCTCACCTGGAAATGCTGGACAAAACGGACGCCAGCGTTGGTGAGGTCATTGAGCCCACTTCCGTTGCAAACCTGCCGCTGAATGGCCGAATGTTGATCGACCTGGTTCTGACCGTGCCGGGCGCACACCTGGGCCACGGAGCCCAGGCCGGAGACATGAGTCCGCTGTACTGGCGCCCGGGCCAGCGATCGGCCGTGAGCATTGGAGGGAACCGTCCCAACGCGAACTACTTCCTCCTTGACGGCACAACGAACACTGACCCGACCTTCAACACCCTTAACTTCAGTCCATCGCCTGACGCCGTGCAGGAATTCAAGGTGCAGACCGGCAGCTACTCCGCCGAGATGGGCGGCGCGGGTGGCGGCCAGGTCAACATCGTCACGCGGTCGGGCTCGAACGAGTTCCACGGAACAGCCTACGAATTCATGCGCAATGGCGCTCTCGACGCCCATACGTTTAACGATATGGGTTCGAATTTCCTTGTGCAGAACAATTTCGGGGGATCTGTGGGCGGTCCGATTGTTCGCAACAAGACCTTCTTCTTCGCGAACTACGAAGGTCTGAGGCTTTCCAGGGCTGAGACTATGATCCAGACCGTCCCTACCGAGATGGAGACTATGGGCGATTTCAGCATGAGCGGGCTCACAATCTACAATCCCTTCAGCGCCCGCCCGAACCCAAACTTCGATCCCACAAAGCCAATCAGCCCTGCCAACCCTCAAATCCTTCGCGATCCGTTTCCCAACAGCACTATTCCGTCAAACCTGATCAATCCTGCGGCCGCGTTGTTCCTTCGAAAGTACGTGCCTCGCCCTAATATGGAAACGGGCATGAACAGCTGCGAGGGAATGACGATGATGGGGCAGCCGACGGTCATCGGAGCCGGCGTCGACTGCAACAACTACACCGACACCCGTATTGCGCATCACAACACAAACCAGGGGACGATCCGGATTGATCACATGCTAGCTCGTGGTGACAACCTGTGGGGACGTTACTCGCTCAGTGCTGAAAACGGCTTCATGCCCGAGAATCTGCCCGGCTTCGGCGCCCTTCACGACAACTTCTCCCAACAGGCCAGCATTGCTTGGAACCGTGTCATCAGCCCACGCATGGTGAACATGGCGGCCATCAGTTTCTCCCGTCTGTCGATGCACCGCGCTTCAGAAAACAGCGACGACCATGACATCGTCAGTGAGCTGGGCATTCAGGGAGTTGGCTTTGGCGGACAAGGCGCGTTTGGAGCGCCCTACTTCGCCGTGCAGGGCTTCTCTCCGATGGGCGACAAATTTCTGGCCACACCCATGCGCGCGTGGGACACCATTCTGGAAGCTCGTGAGCTGCTGAGTTGGCAGCGTAGCCGCCATGGCCTCAAATTGGGTGGCAGTTATCGCTACTTCATCTGGCCAATGTGGGGGTTCTTTCAGAACCGGGGGTATTATCAATTTACCAACGGCTACACCACTCGCACTGCGACTAACGATGGTTCCGGCTCCGCCCTAGCCGCTTTCCTGCTGGGCCTGCCGGCGGTTAAGCAGCGCCAGGCAGGCATTCCCCAGATGCAACTTCGCCAGTGGTATGCGGATGCCTTCATACAGGACAGCTTCCGGGTTACTCAAGACACCACCATTGAAATGGGGTTGCGCTACGAGTACATGAACCCGCTACGCGATATCCGATACCCCAATACCAATCTCGTGTTTCAGAATGGGGTGCCGTCGGTTTTCGTCGGCGGACAACTCGGCTTCCCAAGGGGCCTCAAGGACTCCAACAAGCTGAACGTTGCTCCGCGTTTCGGTCTTTCACAAAACATTCCCAGTCTGGGGATGGTGCTGCACGGAGCTTTTGGCATGTTTTACACGCCAGTAGATATGAACACCTGGTGCAACCAGCGTCACAATGTTCCCTATGTCTTTCCCGAAACCCAACAGGCTGACAACTTCACGCCGCCGCCGGCTCTGATCGCATCCGGATTCAACTTCGGCCAGCCAGTTCTAGGCGTGACAACGGTCAGCTTCGCGTCGATAGAGCTCGATTCGCCGTCGCAATACATTGAGCAATGGAGTGGTTCGATTGAAAAGACCATTGGTCATCAGACTACGCTGGAAATCGGATACCTCGGGGCGCACGGCCTTCACCTGCAGCGAGCCCATCTCATCAACAATGCCCCGCCCGGACCTGGCGCCATCGGTCCGCGCCGGCCATTCAGAACGCTCAGTTTCTTGCCCGGCATAGTTCTCCCACCCGAGACGGCCGTTGTGAGCACAACATTTCCAGTGAGCACGATTAACGTTCTCGATAACTCAGCCCAGAGCTGGTACCACGCCGGGTACCTTAACGTTCGTCGCCGCTATACGGCTGGATTCACCTTTCTGGCCAACTACACTTGGTCCAAGAGCTTGACCGATGCGCCCGACTTCCGTTCGCCGATGTTCGAGTCTTCAATTCCCCAGAACAACGGCAATCTTGCTGTGGAGAAAGGCCTCGGCTGCGATCTCCGTCACCGGTTTGCACTCAGCGCAGTCTACGAGATTCCTCAGGTGGGCCGCTCTCCGGCTCTTGGCGCCCTGACTCGCAATTGGCGGTTGTCGGCTGTTTATCAGGTGCAGACGGGTTTCCCGTTTACGATTTCAGTGTTCGGCGACACGGCTAACTCGGGCACGGTTCTAGGAGAAAACCCAATCCGTGCCAACTCCACAGGGCAGCCCCTTTTTGGGCCGAACAGCAAGACTGCAGACCAGTGGTTCAACCCGGCGGCTTTTGCCACACCAGCAGCCTTCACATTTGGGAATGTGGGTCGAAACACAGTCTACGGACCTGGACTGCAGACACTCGATATGGCGGTAGCGCGCGAGCTTGCCTTGACCGAACAACTTCGGTTTCAGTTCCGCGCAGAGTTCTTCAACGCGCTGAATCACGTGAATCTCGGCACGCCAAACCGCTTCGTCAATACACCGCAATTCGGCACCATTACCGAAGCCACCACGCCTGGGCGTCAGATTCAGTTCAGCGCGCGGGTTTCGTTCTAGAATTCCGTCCTTCGCAGTGCCGCGCAAGAAGGGATCCTGTTCCTATGCAGGTGGGTCTCATCGGGACCAACCTAGGAGGTTGGCATGAAGCTATTCACATCGTTGCCTGGCTCAGCCGTAGAGAGCCTCGTTCAGACCATGAAACAGCTCGAATGGAAAGCCGGAAGAGTGCGTCGGTGGGCGCCGATTGGGACGAAGGTCGGGGTTGCGCTGGTCGCTGTATATACACTGCTTTCCGTGGCTCTTTTCATCGCCATGAAACAGACTCCGATGCGCTTCGCTACGGTGATGTCTAAGCTCCCGATGATCTCGATGATGGTTCTGCCGTTCGAGACACTCTGGAACATCGCGCGAGCCGGAGACTTGAAGGTCGGGGATCCGGCACCCGATTTCCGCCTGAGAGCCTACCAGAAGTCCGCCTCGGTGCAACTGTCCGGCTTCCGTGGCGATCGTCCGGTGGTGCTTATCTTCGGCAGTTATACCTGACCGCCATTTCGCCGGGAGGTTCCCGCGCTCAACAAGATGTACGAGAAGTACAAAGACAGAGTTGCCTTTTATGTTGTCTACATCCAGGAAGCTCACTCCAGCGACGTCTGGCAAATGGCCAGCAACATCCGCGACAAAGTGATCTTTCGAACGCCACAGAGCTTTGAAGAGCGCTCAGAAATTGCTTCCAGCTGCGTCCTGAAGCTGGGCATCAAGATTCCAGCTGTTGTCGATGATATGAATAACTCAACCGAACAGGCCTACACGGGATGGCCGGATCGAATCTATTTGATCGATCGTGATGGCCGCGTGGCGTTGAAGACGAAGCCCGGGCCCTTTGGATTCAATCCGTCCCTATTGGAGACACACCTGGAACGCATCGTGCCTCGCAACGTCCGCTCGCCGTCTTAGCACAGGAAGGTCGTCACTTTCGGTCCTTGTTAAGCGTCGTGTTTTATCGTCCTTTGCTTGATGAGGAGGCGGCACGCAGAGTAAAAGGGGATTTCTAAGGAGCCAATACCGGTTTCTCGCACAGTCATCTACAGGCACACCCACTACTTGTCTTGGTCCGACGCCCCTTTTGACCACGCCCCTTTTGACCCCGTTTTTCGGAATGCCCAGGTCAGGCTCATGGCTGTCCACCTTTCTTGGACTGGCCAGACCTCTTGGAGCTGTTCTCATAATCCCGCAACTCAGATTTGTTGCAGGGAATGTGATCAACGCACATGCCGTCGGCTGTGACAGTTATGTGGTTTGGATAGTCAAACACGAAGTCGACGCGCGGTCGATCTCGCGTAGGCTCTCCTAGCTGAAACTCATAGACAAAGGTCGCCTCTCGTACTTCAATGCTGTTGGTGAACTTCCACTGAACGAGATTCTCTTGCGCAGTTCCTGCGAGGAGCGGATGCCCGGAAAGGACCTTAGTTCGAACGACGGAACCATTTCCGTCAATCTCACATTCGATTTCAACTTTGCCTTGGATGCCGGCAGCGCGAGCCACATTGTTGTAAGTATTGACGCCCACAACTCGCCTTGGAGCTATCTCGTCCGACGCCCATAAGCATGGTGCTGCCCAGAGGCCTATCCAACCAAGCCAGAGAAGCGCTCTCGACATCGTGTTGATTCTCCGTTTGCAGGCTTGCGCTGGTTGCTGAAGCTGGCAGGGAAACTCAATCCTAACGACTTAAGCTCACCGGCGGGCGCCAGCCGGCTTCGCCGTCTGGCGAACGTCAGGTGGAGCGAAGGGTTACGCGGCATTCCGC
>JBFMEW010000097.1:0-6312 GCA_040753175.1 Acidobacteriota bacterium
GCATTCATCTGCCGAATACCTGTGCTGAAAAGGAGTGTTGACCTTGACCTCGGCACCAGATAACCACTCTTCCTTCGAATTCCTGATACGCAGCAAAGTTCTGCACAGTGGCACTGGAGGAGGTGGAAAGTCAGACGAACACGGCTCCCAGTCATAGATTACCCTGACGAGAGTCGTTGTGGCCCAGCGGAGCCTGACGTTGTGCACGGTTACTCCGTTGCAGGCACCCTCTCCGCCCACGCTAACCGTGACGGACGAGATCCCTAGGTCACAAAACTTAGCGCCCCCCAGTTCGTTCTCTCTTTCGATCACTCGCCCATTCTTCTCCGTGACTTTGACTGTAGCCTCAACCTCAGTTCCCTTTGGACTCACAACTATCACGTGCAAAGAGCAGGTGTCCTCACCTAGAGCGATGGGGACTAACCAAAGAAGGCTGGCCAGCACTAGCCATTTCGTTCCATTCATTGGAAACATTTCTCCAAGAGGCTTTTGTTGAACTCGTTGCTATCCACTTTAGAGTCATCCTTGATAAAGCTGTGGCTCAGCTCGTGAGCAGCCATCAGATCCATGAAAGCTTCCGGTGTGGATAAGGGCACTTGCCAAGTTGCCGAAAAGGCATCCAACGCGCGGTACGTATAAGGGTGCCCATCCAGCAGAGCTGCAGTGTTATTCGGATCCACCCAGTTGAAACGGGAGTTGTAGTTGATTCCCTAGTGCAGAAGATCGCGGTTGTATTGAGCGACAAGAGGGGAGTCCCTGCTGGGGGCTGTATCGCCATCAGTACTAGTCGTAAACTGGAGTGTGCCCAGATCATTGAAAGTTATCTTCATTCCTTTGAGCCTAGTATAGGCTTCTGCAGCACTCCTTGCCCCAACCGCCTCTGCACAGGCCCCGCTTATCCTGGGCAAGACACGGTCGCGAGAATCCTGTGCCATCTGAGCCAGTCGTTGTTTCGTGGAGTTCCCTACTCCTCCTACACTGGAAGTCACTTGAAAAGATTTTGACGGTGGAGAGTTGTTTCTAGAGTAGAGTCCCCATGAGAGCCACTCTTTGCTTATCTGTTCTCCCCCGACGAAATTGTAATTATCGACAACATCGACGGTTCCCCCGGCACCAGGACAGACAAGAATCCCTCCCTCCCAATAGCAGACTTGGCTAAGATGAACTGGATCCAGGCCCGACGAGTCGTTTACGTTGGTGGGGTCGTTGCTCACATACCCGTATCGGTTCCAACTCTGAGGATCCCAGGGATTCGCGCTCCCTCCATACGGATCGGCGGTAAGGAACCTGGCCCATATCAAGCTTTAGGGAGTTTCGCTCAATCTGTTCGACCAGTGTCCGAGGAATTCGAAGACCAGTGTCAATATGGTAACTCTTGCAAAGCGCAAGGCGTCCATTCAAGTAGCGGTTTCGGGCGTAGTCCGGCTATGTAACTTTGTTTGTGTAAAAAGGAAGAGGGTATCAGTTTGGCTTTCAATGGCTGCTAAGAGCGGGATTCGGTGACCCGGTTTGGGATCTTAGGGAGGCCTTATGGGACACGCCCGGGCTGAACGGCGAGAACCTCGCCACCTACTACCGAGATGCCTCAACTCCACCCATGCTTGGCAGAAACTCTTTCTACGAGTTCAAGCCACTCGAATCCGGATTGTCTTATTCCAGGATACCGGTCTGTTATTGTTCTGATCGCGCTCGGCTTTATTCCGGGCCGACCTTCCCACCCGGTTCCAGCTTAATCGAGAATTTCCGAACCTTTTTCACCAACGCCTCTGGAGAGTGACGTGTGTCAACATGTTTCGTTGCACAGACTGCGCTCTTTCCATTGAAATCCAAATACAGAAACAGCCGACCAAGTTTCCCCTCGTACTCCTCTACCTCAGCGATTGCAAAGACCTGCGGATCCTCCAGGTTGAAATCATTGCAGCTCAAACGGGTCGGTGTCCCGAAATACCGCGCCTGCCTAATTACTTCCGCTCGGATCGCATCCAATGCCTTATCCTTAGCGGACGATTCAGGAGAAGGAAGCCACTGCCCAGAGACCTCGAACCTCAACACAATACGACAAATTTCGTCTAGCCTGAGTTCCCGCTTCTTCGAATTGCGAGATGGGAGCCCCAGGATCAAAGCCCTGAAATCCACCATCTTGCATTCCTCATCGCCCGGAAGTATCTGCTCCAGGCAGTCAGGCCATTCGTTGGTTGTACAGGTCATGTTGGATGACCATGAAGGTCCCACGGCGTGAGTCGGCTGAGTGAACAACATGTTTAACCGCGCGTTGTACCAGAAAATGTGCTCCGATCTCTGCACCACTTCGAACTGTAAAGGTCCGAGCGTTGTGTAATTAGTCTCGTACCAGAAATCTGACCAGCTCAATGAGTTTCTGAACGACGTTGTGGCTTCGTCTTGCAAGTTACATTCGGATGGCCACGCAGACTGGAGGCTGGATATGGTGGCGACTACTAAAGCTACAGCGACACTTCGAATCATTGGAATACTCCTCTCCTACCTTCCACGGAAATCCCTCCTTCTGCTTTCTGCATCCGTACCTCCGGTGCTCCTAGTGTACGTCGTTCTATCAACCGCGCTCGTCCTAGGATCCACAATTCTCCAGAAGTGAATACCATCAATCACTTTGACAGACTCTTTGGGGAAGAACGTCCCAGGAACGCTGCCACCGGAGGCAAAGAGTGTCGCATCACCGACAGGGTTGGGGGCAGGAAGTGCGCCGGGAAATGAGGTAACATTGAAAGCAGTCTGAACGACGCGCAAGGCAGTTCCGAGCGCCATTGCCAAGCCTTGGCAATCTGGACTATTCGGGCTTCCGGACAAGATCCGGGTAAAGCGTCGCTGCCAACCCTCAGTCAAGCTTCCACCATCCCAAAGGTCGCTTGCATCCATGATCACATCGATAAAGCTCCCCTGCGGGAAACGATATCTGGCCTTGAGCTGTGGGCTGAGCGAGAAACGGTTGACGAACACCCAACCCATCCCCAACCAGGACAGCATTTTGCTATCCGGATTTGTGTGAGCGTCCGCGGGCGGGGTGCCTTGATTCTCAAAAAACATTGTGACTCCCAGTATTCCTATAGAGCTATTGAAATAATCTGAGACCGAGCGGGCACCCAGGGCCGAAATCAGCCCCCTCAAACTCCTTCTGCTCCTTCATCAGCGCGTCGTGTACGTTCGTCGTGGGCAGTTTGTCCCACCCGCAACCAAGCTGGCACTCTTTGCAGCCGGCAAAAGACAAGACAGACACACACACACCGGACTGGTCCTTCCGCCAACTCAATCGTGCTCACTGTCGATGATTTGGACTTGGCGGCCTGGCAGCCTTGTCAATATCACGTGGCCAGTAGCCATGGACCTCCATCCAGGACCGCCATCGTTTCATCAGAACTTCGCGCTCAATTGGGTCGGCAGAAATGATCTCTTCCAAGCCTTTAAGCATCTTGTCAGCATCAGTCTCGTCAGTGCCAGGAAGCACCTGACCCATAGGAACGATTGTTCCTGGCGGTGATCTGCGCTCAACTTCGAGTCCCTTCTCTCCAGACAAGGCGACGGTCACGACTTTGAATTGATCGGACGTTCGAACCTTGAATTGCGGGTCCAGCTTTACCTTAATGAGAACTCCGTCTTGATCAGCACGAATATTCTCGACAAACCCAATCGTTACTCCACGGCAGGTCACGGAAGATCCTGTCTGAAGTCCGTTGGCGGTCATGAACCTCACCGTCCATTCCTGCAGTGACTTGGTCGAGCACGAAATGAAGATCATCAAGGGAATGAGCACCAACCCAGATCCAGTTCTACTCATCCGTGCCTCCGGTCTTCTTCGTTCTGCCGATTGACCACGAGCCCTGTCTTGCCCAGGCTCCTGGGCCCACCCGTCGTTTGTTTCTCAATCCGTCACGCTCTCTTTTCGCTTCTGGTCGAGAAGATCCTTCCGCCAAGACTCCTGGAGTTCCCGCAGGGATTCCATTAGTTTGAGGAAGGTCCTCCATGACTCGATTACCTCTTCACGCTTGTCGGGTGCAGCAGTGATGATATCGACCAGCGCCTTGACCGCCACTTCCTGTATGGGGTCAACCATGCCCTGAAGAATTTGTCCGGAAGCCACTAAGGGGGCCGTTACAGGACCTCGGGTCACTTCGATCGTCTTGTCGCCCAATAACGAGGGCGTAGTAATCTCAAATTGATCAGAGCTCCTCACAAGGAACGACTTCTCGAGGTCGATTGTTACTAGAACTCCCTCCTCATCCACAATCAGAGTCCTGACGGAGCCGACTCGGCTGCCCTGGCAGTTCACAACAGCACCTTTGCTGAGTCCGTCAACCCGGTCAAACCTGACCAAGAGCGGGTTAGTCAAGTTGGATGAGCAGCACACTGAGTAGCAGAATACAGTCAAGAATAAGCTGCACCTCAGAACCCTCATGAATCAGCCCTCTTCAATCGCAGTACCCGTTTTGTGAAAGTAGCATGAATACAGCCGGCAGGAACGAGAGTATATTCGGCTTGCTGAGTGCTTCGCTCAAGGCAGCCTCTGCCTCTTTTCGCACAAAGGGAAACACAGATTTGATCTGTGACGCGGCGATCGTTCCGTCGAGATTCAACGAAACGGATTTGATGGCAGCGTCGAAAAACAGAAATCCATCGAACACGAGTGGTGTTGAAAGCCCAACGTTCATTTTTTGGGACTCGAGCTTTACAGCAAGAGAGGTTTGGGCCGCTATTTCAATCTTCCCGCGCTCAACGGGAATCACAACCTTGTCGCCGGTTATTCTCTTTGTCATTCCGATAACGAGCCCATTTTCGCATTCAACTCCAAACTGCCCAAAGACTCGGTGGTTATATACCCTGTTTCTCGGTCCACCTCTCCTACCGCTGCCGGTCCTTTGGCTGATCACATACAAGGTCGCCGGCCGTACCGGAGCGAAGGAGAACGGAGAGGATGACCAGCCGGGGAGCGCCGGAAGGTCATCAACCGAGCCATCCACATCTACACAGAACGGATCACCCGGAGGACAGCGATCCAAACCGGAGGGATCGTTATAGTTTGTTGGATCGTTCGCCGTGTAGGTATAACGATTGAAGGACTGAGGAAGACTCAACTTGCCACTTCCCCCAAATGGATCAGCGGACAGGAACCTGGCCCACTGGCTGGAGTAGTAGCGGTTTCTGGCGTAGTCCAGTCCGGTTGAGGCATCACGGTAATAGGTGGCAAATTTATCGAAGTTCTGGCTGGTCGCCGCCCGTTCCTCGCCGAACGGATAGTATGCCAGGTTGGTCACCGCCCCGGTTTGCAGGTCGCGCCGGACTCGCACCGACGACAGCCGATCCGAGACAATGGCCAGGTCCACTACCGGCGCCGACCGGCTTTCCCGCGTCCTGATCAACCTTCCGGCGAAATAGAGATTCACGCTGTACTGGTGGTATTGCCCTCCTTGATAGACCCATCGATACGTCCCAATTGGCCGCCCCTTCTCCCCGCCTGGCGGCGGGAAGGGGACCCGTATCCGGCAGGTGGACGAGGGGCTGGTGCTGAGAGTTCCCCCCTCACCCGGTCCGCAATGCAGCCCTCCTTCTCCCTGCCTGTCGCGGGATGGGGGCCAATTCGGGTGCCGGCATGGCGTTCTCTCCGAACGCCGATATGCTCGGCAACTCGACCGGCCCTGTGCCGGCGCGCTGGATTGGAGGCCTTCATCTAATCCCCCCCGACCGCGCAGCGGTCGCCGACCGTTCACCACGACGCTTCATCAATTAGACGGCAGCTGGCACCCCTCTTGGGTGCGGTTGACGTTGCCGTCGCCAGCCGGTGGTGGCGCTGCGCTTCACCACCGGCTAAAAGCTGGCAAGCCTGCCGGCTTGCCGTTTCACTCCGGCAATCCCGGTTTAACCATTTCCGGAACTCAATCGAGGCGTCTTTCTTATCGGTACCGTGGTACAGCCTCCCCACGCATAGATTGTGTCATCATGTCCTCTATTTCTCGGCCCGGCCTGACTTGCTTCGTTAGCCCCGGTCCCGCCATGTCGAAAGAGAACTACTTAGCCATCTCCTCAAGAATCAAGAGCTGCTCTTGCTCATTCCGGCCTTGCGGGCAAGAGAAACTGAATTCTCTAGGGTGATAGCCATCCACCGTCACCGTCCCCTTTACATCAGAACCAGACTTCACGTTGATCATCACGCGTCCGCATTCATCTGCCGAATACCTGTGCTGAAAAGGAGTGTTGACCTTGACCTCGGCACCAGATAACCACTCTTCCTTCGAATTCCTGATACGCAGCAAAGTTCTGCACAGTGGCACTGGAGGAGGTGGA
>JBFMEW010000098.1:0-6135 GCA_040753175.1 Acidobacteriota bacterium
CGGCGGCCTATGGCGGCTACGGTGCCGACGTTGCCACTCGCCTGGAAGTGGGGGCCGGCGAGGTGCTGATGCAACGGCACCTGATCCAGCTTTATCGACTTTTGGGCAGGTGGAAGGAGCAGCCTGGAAAACCCTGACCTCCAGCAGTCTGGGTTTGGCCGGCGCCGGTCGGTCCCCCTGGTTGATTGAAGCCCGAAACACGTATCCATTCTCCTGGGCGGGTCGGCAGGTGCCCAGGTGTCACACTGCGGCTGTAACCTTTGGTCGTCCTTACGTCACTCAAATTGGAATTGTCATCTGATTGTGGAGAAGGGAGAGATGTCTTTGAACTCTGCGAAAACACGGTGTCTAACGCTGGTGGCGGCGTTTTGGACAACGGCCGCCTTGGCCCAGAATCCAGGCAACCAGGCCGACGACCCCAACCGGCGCTTGCTGGGAGACGTCATGATGGAGAAGTATCTGGCTCAGGAAGCAACCAAGCTCAGCGGTCGCTTCCTGGACGGAGCTGGGACGCTCTCGGAGTGGGAGGCCAAACGATCTCGGCTTCGTCAGGAATACCTGGAGATGATTGGGCTCTGGCCGTTGCCGGAGAAAACTCCGTTGCAGGCCACCATCACGGGGAAAATTGAAAGGGGCGATATTGTCGTCGAAAAGCTTCACTTTCAGAGCCGACCGGGTCTTTACGTCACGGCCAACCTGTGGCGGCCCTTGCACGTGGTTGGGAAGTTGCCGGCCGTGTTGTTGTTTGTCGGTCACGTCAACCGGGGACGCAACGGACACAAGACCTTCCTGCAAGATCAGGGAATGTGGTTCGCCAAGAACGGCTACGTCTGTCTGATTTTCGACTCATTGGCGCGGGGAGAGCTTCCCGGCGAGCATCTGGGGCTCTATCGCGATCAGCGTTGGTGGTGGATCTCCCGCGGCTACACGCCGGCCGCGGTCGAATGTTGGAATGCGATCCGCTCGATCGACTATCTTCTCAGCCGTTCGGAGGTGGACCCTGACCGCATCGCGGCCACGGGTCAGTCTGGGGGTGGAGCGCTGACGCTATGGGTTACGGCCGTCGACGACCGCGTGAAATGCGCCGCGGCTGCCTCGGCCATAACGGACTGGGAAAGCAACGTGACCAACCGGATTCTGCGTCTCCACTGTGACTGTATGGTGCCGATCAACACTTACGGCTGGGAGTTCACGACGGTTCCTGCACTGATTGCTCCCCGGCCCCTGCTTCTTGTCAACTGCGATGACGACTTGGGATTTCCCATGGCTGCGAACCGCCGGATTTCGGCACGGCTTCGCAAGGTCTACGGCCTGTATGGTAAGGGTGAGTTCTTCCAGGACTACGTGACCCACGGTCCCGTGGGAGCCCATGACTATACTCCCGACTCGCGGATGGAGATCTTCCAGTGGATCAACCGACACCTGAAAGGGAAGGAAGGGCCGGTTAGCGACGCCGATTTTGAACGGATTCCCGAGCCGGAGCTGCGCACGTTCGCCCAGGATGAGGATTTGCCCAAGGATGCCCTCAACAACGTCATCGATCAGACGTTTGTCCCGCAGGCCCAGGTGTCGCTGCCGGCTTTGGGCCAGTTTGATTCGTGGCGAGAGACCTTGCTGGGCCGGTTGCGGCGACTGTCATTCCCCACCTTCCCAGACCGCATTCCGCCCTCCGACAAAGCTCCGCGCCCCAACGTCTTCAAGTTTGTAGACTGGGAGCGGGAAAGCGGTCCGCAGGTTCGGGCCACCGAGTCGGGCCTGCTGGTCTACCTCACGCTGCACGGACTGATCAGCAATGAGCCGCCGCGAGACCGGCCGGTTGCACTGGTCGTTTTGAACGAGGGTGAATCTCTAGACCGGCTTCCTGAGTGGGCGGCACCGTTCATTTCGAATGGTGAGCCGTACGCGATCCTGGCGCCTCGGGGTGTGGGGCCGACCGCCTGGACCAGCCAGCCGGCCTACTATGTGGAACGAGCGCACCTATCGGTGGGCCGCACCGTGGATCAGGGGCGCGTGTGGGACGTCGGTTCGGTTGCTCGCTCACTTAACGGCGACGGGCCTGTGAAAGTGGTTGGTCGCCACCAGGCCGGGATTCTGGCTGCTTATGCAGCGCTGTGGGAGCCATCGATCAAGGAGGTCATCGCCGTTGATCCTCTTCCGTCGCACGCCGCCGGGCCAACGTTCATGAACGTCCTGCGCGTCCTCGACATCCCGGAAGCCCTGGGACTCCTCGCTCCGCGTCCACTCACGCTGGTGAACGCCAAGGACGGGGCCTTCGATCGCACGACACAGATCTATCAACGTGCCGGAGCTGAGAAGAGTTTGCGACGCCGTTGAGGGGCGGTTCGCCTCCCCATCCCTGGGCTTGGGTGGCTCTCCCGAGGAACACCGAGCCGGATCAGGGGGGGACGGTTAGAGGAAATGGTCGAGGCTCAGTAGCGGACGACCAGCTTCAAGTGTCCCGTCATTCCGGTCAAGTCGACCGTTTCCTTTTCTGGGTCGAATCTCAGGTGCTTCTTCCCGTTGATCACCACGGACTGGATCGGCCGCCGGCCCGGTGTTCTGAGGCGTAAGGTCACCTGGGAAGGTCTGTTTCGAGAAGGCATTTCCAGCTCGGCTGCAATCTGACCTCGCGACAGGGCGGAGGTCATCTGAAGAGAGACAGGTCCGAAGAGGCTGGGTGCCTTCACAAAGCCAATCTCCTGGCCGTCCGCCAGCCAGGCTCGGGGAGTGGAGTGAGTCAAGCGCAGGCCCAGCGGCCTACCGCTTTGGTCCACCGTTTCGAAGAGCATCATGCTTCGGAGAAGCTTCAGGAGCAGAGCATTGTTGGCGCTGTTGGGAGGCAGGTACATGGCCCGATAGTATTCGCCCGGAACCACGCCGTAGGAGTCGCCCTCGCCGGAAACGAATGTCTCGCGCGTCATCCCATGGGCCATTTTGCCGTACAGGGTCAAAACCATCCGATCGGGCTGGTCGTGCTGAGAAAGGCTCTCGACTACGTTCACAGCGTAGACATTGTCCGCGCCTGAAGTGGAATACCCCGGAAGACCGTTTTCCTTGTGGCTCCCGATCTCGACCGGGTAGTAGTTGCAGCGCACGAGCCCCAGCAGAAAGCTCCCGTGCCGGAACATGTAGTCGAGGATTCGCCAGGACGTCGGCTGCGGAAACAGACCCGAGGCCAGAGCATAGGGAAATACCAGGTTCCAGTAGGTCCCCAGCTTCGTTGCGGTCACGGGGTCGTAAGGAAGAACGTCGCTCAACAGCTCGGTCGGAACAAACAGGGTTCCATCGCTCAGTTCGCTTTGCGATTTGCCGACTGCGGTATCCATGGCCCGCTTGAAGCGCTGCGCCAGCTTCCAATAGCGATCTCCCTCGCTTCGGTAGCCCAATTCCCGGTAGAGCATGGCCATGTCTCGCATGCCCCGCCAACAGACCGCCTGCTGGTGCAGATAGTAGCCGGCAGCGGAAATGTCCCCGGAGTAGGGCTCCTTCTTCAACAAGCCGTTGGGGTCCTCTGCTATTTCCTTCGACATCTCTTCCAGGTAGAAGTCGTAGCTCCTCTTGTTGGCCTCGATGAAACTGCGATCCCGTGTCAATAAGTAGTAATGGGCCCCGTGAGAAAGCTTCTCGCCATTTTCCCAGTTTCGGTATTGCTCCCGACCCTTGGTCATGCCCAACAGAGTCTGATGGATGGCCCTTTGCTCCGCGGCGAAGCCAAACTGGCCCAGGAGCGTGGCCGTGTCGTTGCCCTCAGGCTGGAAAAAATCCTGGTAGGCGTTGCCGTAGCTGTACTGCCATCCCAGAAATAGATTCTGGATGAGGATGTTGCGTTGGGCGTGCATCACCTGTTCTTCCGGAACCTGGAAGAGCACGCCTCCGGCCAATTTCTGATCCCAGTAGGCGCAGAGGCGGTTGCGGGCCGTTACAAACACTTGCTCGGAGGGCTCTCCCAGAGCCATCGGCACGGGGTCCAGAGGCCGGATCAGGAAGACCTTCCTCGTCTCACCCGGAGACAAGACAAGGTGATAGGAAATACCTTGATCACCGACCTGTGCTCCCTGCGAGGCGGCCAGATGACAACCGTCGTTGCTGGACAGCCTGTTGCCTGCGCCTGTGAGTCCGGATTCGGAAAGAGCGATTCGCAGGACGACTTGCGTCGATCGCCCCTCTGGAGCCTCGACTTCGAGTTGGATGTAACTGGCCAGTCTTTCCGAGTTCGGAAGCCAGTCCGCGAAGCTCTGCTGCCGGTACCGGTTCCCGTGCTCATCCGAGTATTCGGTGAGCAGCAGTGGTTGGTAGCCCTGGAAGAGTCGCGGGGCGCTCAAGCGCTGGAGCGATTGACCGTAACGCTCCTTCCCGTCGCTCCCCACAAAGATCGTCAGGCGATTTCCTTTCTTGTGGTGGCGGGAAATCACTTCGCTTCCGTCGGCGACGTGCAGTGCCGCATCCCCACCTCCTTCCAATCCGGCGGGACGACCGAACACCAGGTAGTAAACACCCGAGGTTGTGAACTCTTTTCCGCACCACATCAGAGGTCGTAGCTTCCCGACCACGTTCTCATAGGTGGGGCCTTCTGGACGTGCCAGGATTTCCTCGCCCCAAACGTCCGGCCCCGAGCGTAAGGCTGCGTCGACCTGGGCTCGATAGTCCTCCGAAAACGCCAAGGTATTCGCGAATGCTGCGGGGATGCATGCGAAGAAAGCAAGACTGAGAGTCAGGAGGTCGTTGGTTCGATCCACATCAGCTCCACCAGATAAGCAAATAAAAACAGTAACTAAGATTAGCTTAGAACGTCAAAGAGATCGAGGCATTCGAAACGGTCCTGGGTGCGTCTGGAGGGCGGATTCAGGGCAAATTTTCTTGACCGGCGTTTTCGGTTTTGGGCAACAAGTGCGGCTTGCGATCTCTTAGCGAAGGCAGCCGATTCACTGCCTAGCGGTTTGCTCCCGGCACCAGATGGCCGTAGACATCTCCCGTCATCTTGATGCTCGAAGGATGTGGTCTACGGGCCGGCCAACGAGCGCCTGGAAATGAAGTACTGGTACGGGGTCATCAACGGTACCAACCAGTGGTACGATGAAACCAGGACCTAGAACCCCCGGCTGCAGTTGACCAACCTGGTGGCCACGGTTACCAACTATATGAACGAAGGCAGAGTGAATCTGGCTTACAACTACTCGGCCACGCAGCGGGACTTTCCGATGCCGATATCATAAGTCGCATGAAAGCGAACGGCTACGTTGTTAATGATAGCAACGATTTCACCAACTACCTTCGTGATAGGTGTTTCTGATTCGGGCGATGACGATCCTGCGAATTCAAGACGGTATAGCGTATTATCGGGCAATGTTGTTCGTCGCATCTACGTGGCTTCTGTTAGTGGTCACGTCTCAGTTTGCGTTCAATGACCCCACCGCTGTCTTCATGTTTCCCCTCTTTCCCATCGGGGCAGTATTCCCGATGGTGCGGTTTCTCTGGGACGGCCGTACTGCCCCGGTGATCAGTGCTATGTGGAAGATCGCATCCGCCTCCACTCTGGCTAGTGTGGCGGGGTACGCTTGGGTCACGCATCAGAAAGCGGCCCTGTCTGTTCTGCTCCTCCTCACTGTGGTAGCCATTGGGATGACCGGCCTGCTTACCTTGTCTTCACTGCATCTGTCGAATGATTACGTGACGTTCCTGCCACCAGCGATCACCTGGGGCCTTGTTCTCCTGCTGTCAGCAATTGTCCTGATTCTCAGCCACATCTGTCGGCAGAGAGGAGCGATCGGTGTCAGAATGGAAGTGGCCGCATTCGTTTGGACCCTTTCCTTGCTGAATGGGGCTTGGTACTGTAGGAACCCCCTAGTCAAGTATGTTGGAGAGTTCCACGAAGGCCTTGCACATGCCGAAGCCAGTGGGCGCTGGGGTTACGTCGATCGGCAGGGTAGATTCGTCATCAGACCTAAGTTTCATGATGCAAAAGGATTCTCAGAAGGCTTGGCTGAGGTTTTTGCGGATTGTGCCCTAAGTTGGTTTCGTCAATCTGGTTTGGCCCCTTTTGATCATCTGATTTGGCCCCACCCTTGTAACCGGGTTTATGGTTTTGGCTATTACTTGAGAACCTGCTCCGTGTTTACAGCCTCTTTAAAGCCGAGG
>JBFMEW010000099.1:0-5949 GCA_040753175.1 Acidobacteriota bacterium
AGAGTCTGGGCAAGCTTCAAGAGCCCAAGCTTGTTCTTGATTACTTTCTGTTCCGTGGTCATCTGACACGCTCCTCTCTTTGATGATGAATGATACAAGTCTGTCAGATGAAATCCTAACTACTACAGTTAATGCACTCTGGCGGATGCCCGACTTCGTGCCAAGCGCGCTCATGAAATTCGGCAAAACGGCAATACCAACGTTGGTGTCGGCTCTCTCGGCGGACAAACCTGCTAAGCGTGTGGCAGCAGTTAATATGTTGCACCAATTGGGTTGGCAACCAGAAATTGAAGCCGAACGGGTGGCGTACGCGATCGCGACGGAGAACTGGGGTGCAGCTAAAGATGATCGAACGGTATCCTACCTGTCGGCGAGATTGACCGAGCCAAACCCCCATGTTCGGTGGGAGGCTACAACTGTTCTTAAGAAGATCGGTTACGAGCCAAAGGATAATGATGAGCGTGCACACTATTACGCTGCGACTTCAGATTGGCAACAGCTTCGCACTCTAGGGAGAGGGGCTCTGAAAGTATTGCTGCAGATGATCGAATGGGAGGGCGTCGACAAATTTGACCTCGGACAGGCACTTGAAGCCGCGGGTTGGGATCCAAAGGACACGCATCAGCGACTGTGGCTGCTGCTTTCGACTCACCGATTCTCTGAGGCGGCTGATCTGGGTTCCATTTCACTTGATCCTTTGGTGGAGTTGTCTTCAGAGCTTGTCCATACTAGTAGTAGAGGTCTCCTGGTTGAAATAGCAAAAGCACTGAGCCGATTCCGCGAAAAGAAAGCCGTCGATGCCCTCGCACTTCTGACCGAGCGTACCACCCCGACATTGGAGTACGACGATCCCGTCTTCTCGTCTGCAGTCGAATCCCTTTCCCAGATCGGAGGAAACCTTGGGGCGGCTGCCATCTGGCGCAGCCTTCAGAAATGCGCTCATGCACGGAGCGTCAACGCTCTCGAACGGATACTTACTGAAAAACCTTCTACACTAGCGGATGAAGATCTTCGCGCGATTGCGCGTACTGAGTGGCTGACAGCAAAATACATCAAACCTACTGGACCCATTCCGTTTGGGGACCCCGATACTACTGAGATTGTCGCCGAACGACCTATACAAGTAACTACCCTATCACAGTTGGCCAAAGCTGAACTAGCTCGTCGCACATAAGTACATTTTGATAGGAACGGCTTTTGACCTGTCTTGGTTGGTTAGCTTGGATTTTGCCGTGCCCGTGAGGAAGACCGTGGGGAACTTGAACCTGACCCCATTTTCTCCTTGTCTACAAAAAGCGGTGAGGTTCAGTTATGCGCAACGCGGCCGAGCCAAATCGAGAGATCGAGCTGCGCATTGAATTCCACGCAAGGATACCGCTCACCAACAACTATGAGGACCTACCATGAGCTATATACGAAAATTCCCTGTTAACGCCGGAGACATAGCTCGGTCAACTGAATTCTACTTCAAGGTTGAAGGCAATGGGGGCAAAATGCTCTGCAACTTTTGCTTAACGGACGAAGAGGTGTAATACTACCGGTCCAAATCGCAGATTCTGTCACAAAAGGAAAACAAACGAACACGGAACACCTGTCATGGCTTTCTCACGATGGAGAATCTAAGCCAGCTGTTTGAAGGCCTCGCAAAGGCCAAGCTCTCCGCTGCGGCAGACAACGGCATTTTGAAGATCTCAAAACAACGTCGCTCTCTTCTCATAGAATCGCATCCTTGATTCCTCCATCTCAGTGGTTCGGGTTTAATTTGATCATTCGCAGGGAGGGCTGAGAATGCATCAACAGATCTACGAAAGATTGCTTGGCGTAGCACGAGCGGGGGGATACGTTACCTATACCGATATTGCCCCCATGGCTGGATTGGATATGGGCAATCAAGCAGACAGGAACGAAATCGGGCGGCTCCTTGGAGAAATATCGACCCACGAGCACAACCAAGGACGTCCACTTCTGTCGGTTGTTGTCATCCATCGTGACAATAACATGCCTGGGCAGGGATTCTTTGAACTAGCGCGTGATCTCAATGTATATCACGGACGCGACGATTTACTATTCTTCATCGAAGAGCTTAGAAGGGTTCATGAGTATTGGCGGCAGAACTAACAGAAGGCTCGGTCGGTCGCGCTACGCATAGCACCAATAGAAGGTCAGAGTCCCGCCAAAACACGGCGGGGTCTTCGACAGGGTACAGACCTCCTGGCGGTCGGGGGTTTCCGACCAGTTTGGGTAATTGACGGCGCAAATCGAGTCATGCACTGGAGCCGATGGAAATCGTGAGCGTGGCTCTCCGTGACTGGTGGTCCAAACACTTGGGCGGGCTTTGAGGGCAGTGAGCGCCTGCCTGGCCGGCAGGCAGGTCGGTGGCTCGTCTGCAAATTCCAGCTATACTATCCACACGTGTGCTCGCATCCCCGTCTGATGCAGGACAGGCCCCCCTGACATTGCCGGGATCGCTCAACGCCTCGCTTATTGCTTGGAATGCTTTGAGTCCGCCGGAGAGCGGCGGATCCCAAAAGCGGACTCGGCGCTGTCCCGACAAAGTCCGTCGGAATAAACGTGGCCGCACGGACCGTTATGCGCGATGGCGAGCCATGGATTAACGAGGGCATCCGAACCAATCAGATATCAACCATTCGACACCAGGAGGAGGATACGATGCAACACAGCATCTCACCAGCTGCCAGCAAACTCGGCTATTGGTCTGGGTTCCTCGCATCGCTTTGCAGCATTGTCTATATCGCTGGCCAACTTGCGGAGTGGTTTGACTTGTTGGGATCGGGAGGCGGACCAGAGAATCCCAGCACCGCCCTTGGCCTGATCGTCCTTCTCATTCCCTCATTATTACTTGCACCATCGTTTGCCCTTCTGATGCTTTGTGTTCACTATTATGCAGCGGAAAACAAAAAGGTGTGGAGTCACGCAGGTATCATGTTTGCGACGATCTATGCCGTCATGGTAAGCATCAATTACTATGTGCAACTTACTCTCGTTGTGCCGCACATGATGCGAGGAGAGATCGAGAGTATCCGCCCATTCCTTTTCACTCCTTTTGACTCGTTCATATATTCAGTCGATGTTTTGGGATACAGCTTCATGAGTCTATCGACGTTATTCGGAGCCTTCGTGTTCACACAGGAAGGCCTGGAGCGAACAGCGCGACGCCTCATGATTGCAAACGGGATCCTGATCCCATTACTTGCCCTGCAGATCTACTATCATCCGTTGATATGGCCGGCTTCTCTGTGGGCGATCACTTTCCCGGGTGCAACGATCTCACTAACCTTGCTTTTCAAGAGAACCGTATAGGTCCTTCAGCAACAATTGAGTGCATTGAGTCCGCCAGAGAGGGGCAGGTCCACAAGCGGACCCGGCCTTGCCTCGACCAAGAACGTCGGGACAGGTCCCGACAAACAGCGCCGGGTGAATCGTGGCTGCTTCGGACATCATCTGCCTTGCTCCTCCAGAGGAAACTCATGTTAATCGCCAGCCGACCTGAGCTCGGCATAGTGCTGGCAATAAACGTTCGGATAACCGTGGCCATGGCAAGATCTCCGCGGCAGTGGAAAGTGTTGAGTGAACATCCATAAAAAGGGGACATGCCATGTCGGAACAACGAGCTCTCTTGTTAGCTACTGTTCTCGCCTTTCTTGTTGCCCCGGCGTGGGGCCAATGGCAACAGACCCGCGGACCCTATGGCGGTTATGTTACATGCTTCGCCGTCAGCGACACGAACCTCTTTGCCGGGGCCTGGGGGGGCGGAGTGTTTCATTCTACCGACAATGGCTCTCATTGGACCGCGTCCAATAACGGCTTGACAAATGTCCGTGTCATGGCGCTCGCCATCTATCCCGATGGGTCAGGCGGCAAAAGTCTCTTCGCAGGGACATCCGGTGGGGTTTATCGTTCAACCAACTACGGCACGAGCTGGACCGCGGCGAGTACCGCCCTGGTTGACACTTTTGTTCAGGCTCTCGCCGGGATTCCTGACGGATCGGGCGGCACGATTCTCTTTGCAGGGACCTTCGGTGGAGGCGTATACCTGTCAATCAACAATGGCGCAAGCTGGACGCCGGCACGGGCTGGGTTGCCGTATATTGTAATTACGCTTACAGTGAGCGGCACGAATCTCTTCGCCGGGACGAATATCGGCGTCTTTCTTTCTACGAACAACGGCGTGAGTTGGACGTGGGCCAATACCGGAATCACGGGCCCCGCCGTCCAATCCATCGCCGTCAGCGGGACAAATCTGTATGCCGGAACGTACGATGGCGTCTTTCTTTCAACCAACAATGGCACGAGTTGGACGGCGGCAAGTACCGGATTGACGAATCGTTATGTCAAGGCTATTTGTGCCAGCGGTACGAACCTCTTTGCAGGAACGTTAACCGGTGGCATCTTCCTTTCTACCGATAGCGGTGCGAATTGGAATGCGGCAAGCGCCGGCTTGACAGACACCGCTGTAGTGGCTCTCGCTGTCAGCGGGTCAGTGATTTTCGCCGGGACCTCTCCGAGCGGCACTTTTCGATCAACGGACAGCGGCGCAAACTGGACAGAGTGCGATTTCGGACTGACGGGTACCATCATCGACGCTCTTACCCTGAGCGGCTCGACACTGCTTGCGGGAAGTTACGGTCGCGGGGTCTTCGTCGCGAACAGCGACGGCACGGACTGGATGGACTCGAGTGCGGGACTGACATACAGAAGTGTCTGGGCGATGGCTTCCGGCTCCGACGGGGGAGGCGGAACCAGACTTTATGCCGGTACAGACCGAGGCGTATTCACTTCACCCGGGACTGGCATGAGCTGGACGAGGAGCCCCGTCACTTCCGGAGGCGTTCAATCTCTTGTCGCCGGCGGAATGAACGTCATTGCAGGAACCTGGGGATCCGGCGTCTTTCGTTCGACCGACGCAGGCGTACAATGGATCGGATCGAACGCTGGATTGGCAAGCCCGTATTTGTATTCACTTGCCGTCAATGCTACGAATTTCTTTGCCGGGACTGCAAGCGGCTGTTTCCTGTCTAACGATAGCGGTTCAACTTGGACTCCCGCGAGCAGCGGATTGACACAGCCGCATGTTCGGTCATTCGCCTTTAACAGCACAAATATGTTTGCGGGGACCGACGGCGGGGTGTTTCTTTCCACGGACAACGGCGCCAGCTGGGTAACGGCGAACGGGGGACTCGGAGCGTTGTCGGTGCGGGCTCTAGCCGCCAGCGGTACGTATCTGTTCGCCGGCACCTATGGCGGCGGAATATTCTTCTCGTCCGACAACGGTACCAGTTGGACGACGGCCAGCACCGGATTGGCAAACCCCTTTGTGCTATCCCTTGCAGTCAGGGGTTCGTACCTTTTTGCCGGTACTGAGGGGGGTGGCGTATGGCGGAGGCCGCTGTCTGAAATGAGTACTGCGGTTGAAGCGCCTTCAACAAACCTACCAACGCAGTTCACTCTCAGCCAGAACTATCCCAACCCATTCAATCCCGCGACAACGATTGCATTTGGACTTCCATCGAAATCCTTCGTCGTCATCGAGGTCTTTGATGCGTTGGGAAGAAGAGTTGCTTCTTTGATCTCCCGGGAACTGGCTGCCGGGAACTACACGCAGGAATGGAATGCTGAACATTTCGCCAGCGGCGTATATTTCTGCCGTATGTCCGCCCGAATGATATTTGGGGGGCATGTCGACTCGTTCACTGAAACAAGGAAACTGGTTTTGCTGAAATAAGGACATTTGTCCTCCCACTTTTGCAGTATTTTGGTGAGAAGGCTTTGTGCTTGGAGTTGGAGGTGAGTACTTTCCTTCAACTCCAAGCAAGAGCTTCACCGAAAGGACGGAGGACAGATGGAAGCGCGAGCACGCTACAGGTCCGAGCACCGCAGAGCGGAATACGGACGGCTGAGGGAGAAGACACAGGAACACGAGTTTGTCGA
>JBFMEW010000100.1:0-5849 GCA_040753175.1 Acidobacteriota bacterium
GAACTGTCTCACGACGTTCTAAACCCAGCTCGCGTACCGCTTTAATGGGCGAACAGCCCAACCCTTGGGACCTACTCCAGCCCCAGGATGCGACGAGCCGACATCGAGGTGCCAAACCTTGCCGTCGCTGTGGACGCTTGGGCAAGATGAGCCTGTTATCCCCGGGGTACCTTTTATCCGTTGAGCAACGGCCCTTCCACAAGGAACCGCTGGATCACTATGTCCCACTTTCGTGCCTGCTTGACCCGTCGGTCTCGCAGTCAAGCTCCCTTGTGCCATTGCACTCGACGCCTGATTGCCAACCAGGCTGAGGGAACCTTTGAGCGCCTCCGTTACCTTTTAGGAGGCGACCGCCCCAGTCAAACTACCCACCTGACGCTGTCCCTGATCCAGATAATGGACCCAAGTTAGAGTCCCGTCATACACAGGGTGGTATTTCAACGTTGCCTCCACCCTAGCTAGCGCTAGAGCTTCCAAGGCTCCCACCTATCCTACACAATGCATAACAGAACCCAACATCAAGCTGTAGTAAAGGTCCACGGGGTCTTTCCGTCCTGCTGCAGCTAACGAGCATCTTTACTCGTACTTCAATTTCGCCGGGTCGGTGGTTGAGACAGTAGGAAAGTCGTTACGCCATTCGTGCAGGTCGGAACTTACCCGACAAGGAATTTCGCTACCTTAGGCAGATTTGTTACCGACTCCATTGCTGGAGTGGGCCACGTCATTTCTGCGTGGCTCTGCATGTCGCCATGCAGCTCGGACTGTATCTTCAGCGGCTCATAAGAGCGCCGCCTGGCGTGCAGTCTCTGAGGATCCCAAGAGGATCTTCTCGATCGGCCGGGCCCGCTGCTTGCCTGCCTCGTTCATCGAGTAGGCAAGGCGGACGAGCCGTTCGAATCCAGCCGCCGTGAAATGCTCCTTCCTCCGGAGCGAGCGGACGATGTCCGCGAACGCTGCGAAGTCACTTGCCTTCACGAACGGCGCATGCTGCTCGAAGAACGGGACGACCGTCGCCTCGAGACTGACCAACGAGTCGACCGCGAAGGTCAACACGCTGCTGGCCGGCCCTTTGGCTCGGATGGTCCCGCAGGCGAAGTACGCCTGCATCGCTTCGAGAACTGCTCGATGCCGACGGTGTTGGTACACCTGGAAGGGTCGGATGCACCTGCCAACCGAAGCTTCGGCGTGCGAAGCGCGGGTTGTGGTGCAACGAGACGGAGAAGCAACCTTCCCCGTCGACGAATCCGACGATCCATCTCGGATCGAGCTCGAGCATGCACTCGGTTTCCTGCTGATTGTCCGCACCGTTCGGATTGTCACTGCTCATGTCAGCACCCTACGAAGAGGGTCAGACACGAACGAGTACCGACGGATACCCGGATGTTCCAGCATATAGCCAGGTTTTGTAACAGCCAGTTTGTGTACTAACCGTTATAGTTACGGCCGCCGTTTACCGGGGCTTAGGTTCAGAGCTTCGCCCTTGCGGGCTAACCCTTCCCCGTAACCTTCCGGCACCGGGCAGGCGTCACACGGTATACGTCGCCTTACGGCTTAGCACCGTGCTGTGTTTTTAGTAAACAGTCGCTTTCCCCTGGTCTCTGCGACCTCCTCAGGCTCCACTCGCGAAGAGTTTCACCTTACTAAGGCCATCCTTCTCCCGAAGTTACGGATGTATTTTGCCGAGTTCCTTAACCACCGTTCTCCCGATCGCCTTGGTATTCTCTACCTGCCCACCTGTGTCGGTTTGGGGTACGGGCAGCCTGTCAGCTCGCTAGATGCTTTTCTCGGCAGCATGGGATCAATGACTTCGGCTTAAACGCCTCGGCATCGCGTCTCAGGATTATGAGGTGCGGATTTGCCTACACCTCTCCCTACACGCTTACCCCAGGACAACCAACGCCTGGGTTCATCTACCCTCCTGCGTCACACCATTGCTGGCCTCCTCACAGTGGGTCGGTTCGCCCGAAGGCAGCCCCTTAGCAACTGAGATTCGGCATGGGCGCGGACAGACTGGTACTGGAATATCAACCAGTTGTGCATCGACTACGCCTCTCGGCCTCGCCTTAGCTCCCGACTTACCCTGGGAGGATTAGCCTTCCCCAGGAACCCTTGGGCTTCCGGCGGAGGGGTTTCTCACCCCTCTCTCGCTACTCATGCCAGCATTCGCACTCGACCACGCTCCACGACTGGTTTCCACCGCCGCTTCACTGCGAGATCGACGCTCCCCTACCACTCACGCCTAAGCGTGAATCCGCGGCTTCGGCTCGATACTTGAGCCCCGTTACATTGTCCGCGCAAGATCACTCGACCAGTGAGCTATTACGCACTCTTTCAAGGGTGGCTGCTTCTAAGCCAACCTCCTGGCTGTCTATGCAATCTCACATCGTTTTCCACTTAGTATCGAATTTGGGGCCTTAGCCGGCGGTCTGGGCTGTTTCCCTTTCGACCACGAAGCTCATCCCCCGTGGTCTCACTGCCGGGCTCTGGAGTATCGGCATTCGGAGTTTGATTGGGGTCGGTAAGCTTGTAGGCCCCCTAACCCATTCAGTGCTCTACCTCCGATACTGAACACCCGACGCTGCACCTAAATGCATTTCGGGGAGAACCAGCTATCACCGAGTTTGCTTGGCCTTTCACCCCTAACCTCAGGTCATCCCCCATGTTTTCAACCATGGTGGGTTCGGCCCTCCACGGGGTCTTACCCCCGCTTCAGCCTGCCCAAGGCTAGATCACTCGGCTTCGGGTCTACCGCATGCGACTAATTCGCCCTATTCAGACTCGCTTTCGCTCCGGCTCCCCTTCACAGGTTAACCTCGCCACATACGGTAACTCGCTGGCTCATTCTTCAAAAGGCACGCCATCGCGGCCATATCCCGAAGGATATGACGACGCTTTGACTGTTTGTAAACCAACGGTTTCAGGTACTATTTCACTCCCCTCCCGGGGTACTTTTCACCTTTCCCTCACGGTACTCGTGCACTATCGGTCGCCTGTGTGTACTTAGCCTTACGAAGTGGTCTTCGCAGATTCACCCCGGTTTTCACGGTCCCGGGGCTACTCGGGGACATTGAGCGGAGGCTGAGTGTGTTTCGTGTACGGGACTCTTACCCTCTGTGGTGCGACGTTCCAAAACGCTTCCACTACACATCAGCTTTGTAACTCCGTGAAGGGTCTTGCGCCCCTTCTCTCAAACCCCACAACCCCCAGCTGGCAACGCCGCAAGGCTTTACCACCAGCTCGGTTTAGGCTCTTCCCGTTTCGCTCGCCGCTACTCAGGGAGTCGCTGTTGCTTTCTCTTCCTCGCGGTACTGAGATGTTTCAATTCCCGCGGTTCCCTCCAACAGCCCTATGTGTTCAGGCTGCGGTGACACCCCATGACGGGTGCCGGGTTTCCCCATTCGGACATCTCCGGATCGAAGCCTGGTCGACGGCTCCCCGGAGCTTTTCGCAGTCACCCACGTCCTTCATCGGCATCAGGCGCCAAGGCATCCACCGTTGGCTCTTTGTAGCTTGGAGAACAAAGATGCTCGTGCTCGCTATGGAATTTTCAAGGAACGCAACGATCAAGACGCAGAGGACGCCGGCGAGCTGAGCTCGAGCCGGCGTCGTGCAGGATCTACGAAGGAGCAATTGCTCCCTCAAAACGGAACAGAAGAGTCCGACACCACTCCTTCCTTCACCGAGAGGACAGGTCCTCCATCGGATCGGGAGCTCGTGACGCCGAGTAATGAGTGCATCGACTGGGAGTGTCCTTCTCGATTGTGAGAAGGCAGTACTCCTTAGAAAGGAGGTGATCCAGCCGCACCTTCCGGTACGGCTACCTTGTTACGACTTCACCCCAATCGCCGACCCCACCTTCGACAGCTCCCTCCTTGCGGTTGGGCCACTGGCTTCGGGTGTTGCCGACTTTCGTGGTGTGACGGGCGGTGTGTACAAGGCCCGGGAACGTATTCACCCCGGCGTTGCTGATCCGGGATTACTAGCGACTCCGACTTCACGAAGTCGAGTTGCAGACTTCGATCCGAACTGAGACCGGCTTTTTGGGATTCGCTCATCCTCGCGGAATAGCAGCCCTTTGTACCGGCCATTGTAGCATGTTTGCAGCCCTAGACGTAAGGGGCATGATGATTTGACGTCATCCCCACCTTCCTCCGAGTTGACCCCGGCAGTCTCCTACGAGTCCCCGGCATTACCCGCTGGCAACATAGGACAAGGGTTGCGCTCGTTGCGGGACTTAACCCAACATCTCACGACACGAGCTGACGACAACCATGCACCACCTGTGCAGGGCCCCGAAGGACACCGTATCTCTACGGCTTTTCCCTGCATGTCAAGCCTAGGTAAGGTTCTTCGCGTTGCATCGAATTAAGCAACATGCTCCGCCGCTTGTGCGGGCCCCCGTCAATTCCTTTGAGTTTTAGCCTTGCGGCCGTACTCCCCAGGCGGGGCACTTAATGCGTTAGCTACGGCACGGAAACCGTCGATAGGTCCCCACACCTAGTGCCCAACGTTTACGGCGTGGACTACCAGGGTATCTAATCCTGTTTGCTACCCACGCTTTCGCTCCTCAGCGTCAGTTTCGGCCCAGCGCACCGCCTTCGCCACTGGTGTTCCACCCGATATCTAAGCATTTCACCGCTACACCGGGTATTCCATGCGCCCCTACCGAACTCAAGCCATAGCAGTATCGAATGGCGTCTCCAGGTTAAGCCTGGAGGTTTCACATCCGACTTGCCAAGCCGCCTACGAGCTCTTTACGCCCAATAAATCCGGACAACGCTTGCCCCCTACGTCTTACCGCGGCTGCTGGCACGTAGTTGGCCGGGGCTTCTTCTGCAGGTACCGTCAGTTTCGTCCCTGCTGAAAGGGGTTTACAACCCGAGGGCAGTCATCCCCCACGCGGCGTTGCTGCATCAGGCTTTCGCCCATTGTGCAAGATTCCCCACTGCTGCCTCCCGTAGGAGTCTGGGCCGTGTCTCAGTCCCAGTGTGGCTGATCGTCCTCTCAGACCAGCTACCCGTCGAAGCCTTGGTAGGCCGTTACCCCACCAACAAGCTGATAGGCCGCGAGGCCCTCCCGGAGCGGAATCCATTTCCACATCAGACCATGCGATCCGATGGGGACATCCGGTATTAGCAACGGTTTCCCGTTGTTATCCCGGTCTCCGGGGCAGGTTCCTCACGTGTTACTCACCCGTTCGCCACTAGGTCTTCCCCTCACCGAAGTGAGGATGGACCCCGTTCGACTTGCATGTGTTAAGCACGCCGCCAGCGTTCGTCCTGAGCCAGGATCAAACTCTCCATCGAGATCTTGGTCAGCAAGCTGACCGTGACCTAGAGAGCCGGCGAACCGAGCTTTCGCTCGAGTCGCCAACTGTCACTCAGTACGGACGTTGTCCGTCCATAAGTGGAATTGCTTTGGTTGCAACTGCTCACGCAGCTGCCCGCACTCACTTTTGGCGTCTTCTGTTCCGTTTTCAAGGAGCAATCGGCGGGAGGCACGCGTCTGGCTAGACGTTGGTGCGCTCTCGCGCTGTGTGCGACCGAAGTCGCGTGGCCGGGGTCTCTCCGGACGGATCCGGGACTTCCCGACTCTGCTCGTCGGCCCGAGGGCTTTCTGAGCGGCTCTTCACCTTAGCGGGACCCTCCCCGGTCGTCAAACCGACTTCCGGTTCTGCGTCTCGCTCCGGTTGGGAGCGGGAGTTCCACTATAGCGGCACTCCGAGACGCTTCGAACAGGGACCTTGGACCCTCTTCTCGGCGGCGGGTCACTGTAGCGGATCGGTCACCCGGGCCGTGACAGGTTCGGGTCTCCGGGAACGAACCACCGCCACGGGAGGTCGTCGCCCA
>JBFMEW010000101.1:0-5449 GCA_040753175.1 Acidobacteriota bacterium
CCTGCCCCGGCGCAGGCCGGGGTCCAACGTTACTCCCGTGTACGCCTCATTCCTCGGGATTTCGCGCGCCTGGCATCTGGGCATTTTTGAACAGGCTCCCGAACCAGAGCTTGTGGGACAAGCTCTAGCTACACACTTACACCGCCGCATCCCTTAGGACTCGGCATGCCCGCCAGGCGGCGAGCGCCATCTTTAATCCCCCCTGGAAACATGCTTTCCAAATCCATCATACTGAAGCCGGTGCCTGATTTAATCTCATGATTCAACGGCGCTCTGCCCTGCTGCACATAATAGGCGCGTATGAACCTCAAGACCTGCCAATGACCTTCGGTTAAAGGGTCTAGCCCGGCCTCACGAGCCAAGATCTGCGCTAATTCCTCTGACCACGTCTGCGGATTCTTCAGAAATCCGTTCGCGTCTAACACCACTTCCTTCCCGGCCACCAAGCGCAGATTTCTCTTCGCGTCGATCATCTCGAACAACTTCATTTAGTGTCAGAAGTGCTCGCTCTTGGACTTACTTCTTCCCCATAGCTGCAAGGAGTCGTTCAGGCGTTATGGGGATCCTGTACATGGGCACCCCAATCGCGTCGTAAACCGCGTTTGCTATTGCTGGGTGAGTGGGAACCAAGGTGAATTCGCCGACCCCCGTGCATCCCAATGGCCCGCCTTTCCTGGGCGATTCGGAAAGGAGAACCTTCATGTCGAATGTGGTTCTCATCGTGGGGAATTTATACGTTATCCAGTCAACCGATTCGCCGTGGACGTATTCTTCCCTCAGCGCCATGCCGGCGCCCATATCCATGCCGCCCTCCAGCTGACCGATGACAGCTAATGGGTTGATAATGGTTCCAGGGTCAACAACCGCGGTCATTTTCAGGATCCGAACCTCTCCGGTCTTGGTGTCCACCTCGACTTCGGCCATCTGGATCCCATGAATTTGAGATTCCCACGCAATTCCTTGACCCGCTTCCGGATCCAGGCCGGTGTGAGGCATAGTGTGCGTGGCCAGATACCGAGTCGGTTTGCCCGCATTGAGCAAGTCTTGATGCGTCTTGGCTCCCGTCTCTTTCATTGCAGATTTCAGCGCCTCAATGGCCTTCACCAGGGCGTGGCCCGACAAATATGTCTGGCGTGACCCGGCAGAAACTCCTGAGTCCGGCGTTTTCGTGCTGTCCCGGGTAACTAGTCTGATCTTTTCCTGAGGCAGGCTCATCAGATGAGCTGCAATTTGGCTGAGCATGGCGTCATTTCCCTCTCCCGGGTCCGCCACGGAGCCATAGACGGTTAGTCCGCCGTCCGGGTCCAACTCGACAGCCACGTTGGATATGTCTCCAGCGCCTCCCACTCCAAAAGAGGCTCCCGCAATGCCGACGCCCCGACGAATATGGCCGTTTTGTTTAGCTTTCGCTTCCTTCTTTGCCCTTTCGTAGTCGGGCTTCAGTTTGGCAATGCATTCATTGAACGCCCACTGATCGACCACATGCCCCGTAGACATGGATTCTCCCACCTGGAGGGCGTTCATGCGCCGAAACTCATAGGGATCGATCTTCATCCTATGGGCCAGAAGATCCATGGCCACCTCGAACGCATAATTGACTTGCGGAGGACCGGCACCTCTGGCCGAGCCGCCCCAAATATTATTGGTGTAAACGAGTCGTCCTTCGGCAAACACATTCGGGATCTGGTAGGAGCCGCTCAGCATCTCAATAGAACGGCCGACTATGATCGGACCGGTAGATGTGTGAGCTCCATTCTCTACAACAAAATTCATCTCGTATCCGGTCAATTTCCCCTTCGCATCCGCTCCCAAACGGACCTTCATCTGGTAGGGGTGCCGCTTGGTCGTCATCCAGAAGGATTCCGTCAGGCTGGGGATGTAGCGAACCGGCCGTCGAAAATGTAGGGCCGCCGCCCCCACAATACCTTCGGAAGTGATGTCGGACTTTATGCCGAATTGCCCGCCTACAAACGGTTCCTCGTATCGGATATTTCCCCAGCCGAGGCCACCCTGCAAGATCAGCGCATGAAGATGGATTGCGATCGAACGACCGAAAATTACCAATTGCGCATCTTCGCCTTCTCCTTCCAGATATGCCGCGGCCACTTCGGGCTCCAAAGCTGCCTGATGAACAATCTGAGTTTCAAAGTCACCTTCTATCGCAACGGCCGATTCAGATAGAGCTTTCTGGGCATCCCCTTTGATTTGCTTCTTGGTCAAAATGATGTTCGGAAGCCCGTCATGGACGGTGGGAGCGTTCTCCGCCATTGCTTCCTCTGGAGTGGAGATTCGAGGCAATACTTCGTATTCAACATGGACGGCTTCGGCAGCAGCCAACGCCTGCGCCCTTGTTTCCGCAGCTACGATTGCGATTGGCGCACCGAGGAGCGGAAGTCGATCCGCGCAAAGTATCGGTTCATCCGGCATCAGCATCCCGACGGAATTTGAGCCCTTGATATCCTTCGCGGTCATTACCCCGGCGACTCCGGGCATCTTCTCCGCCTTTGCGGAATCAATGCGCTTCAAGCGGGCGTTGTGATGAGGGCTGCGTACCACAGCCAATTCCAGAGCGTTTGGCAGTGGAATATCCGCCGTGAACTGGGCTACACCGCACGCCTTCATCAGGGACGATGGCCTCGGATGAGAAACGCCGATGTGGCCTTGAGCCGGCGATGGTCGCACCTGAGCAGGTGTCGTCTCGCCGCGAAGGAAGCGAGCCGCAAGCTCAACGGCTTCAATGATTCTCTGATAGCCGGTGCAACGACACAGATTCCCTCTGAAGGCTTTCTTGATCTCGTCTCTGCCGGGATTGGGGTTGGTGTCCAAGAAAGCCTTGGCCATCATGATCATTCCCGGGGTGCAGAATCCACACTGAATGGCCCCTGCCAGGACAAAGGCCTCCTGGATCAGGTGCGGATTTTCAGGGGTTCCCAGTCCTTCGACCGTGATAACGTCGGCGCCATCGAGTCTGGCGACTTTCGCCAGACAGGAGCGCGTCGCCTTTCCGTTCACAACTACGGTGCAGGCTCCGCACTGGCCCTTTCGGTCACAGGATTGCTTGGCGCCGGTCAGGCCGAGATGCTCTCGCAAGTAATCGAGCAGCTTCAAATCCTCGTCTACTACCAGCTGTTTTGCCCGACCATTGACTTTCAACTGGATCTTCTTCATCCCTGCTACCTCCGTAACCTAGTTGAGCTTGCGCATGATCTGCAGCCCGACAGACCGAACGGGAAGTGACCGAACACCACGGCCCTCCTTCCCTCGGAACGTCGGGCGATTTCGTCGGCAGCGTTCTGGTTGGTCATCTTCGCGCGAGAGACATCCAGCAGGGCGTTCAGAGTCACCATGCCCAGAGAAGCCTCAACAGGGCTCTCAGATCGGACCAACTCGGCCAACTCGCGAACCGTGTGCGAGGTGACTTCACCCGCCCAGCGAACCAGCCCGTGGCCGTGAGGCGTCTTGACGTCCCGCAGCGTGGAAGCCATTCCAGCTCCACGGGTGGTGGAGACCACGGTCCAGAAGGGCCCCATGCACGCGTCCTCGACCGACGCATCCCCTTTCAGGCTCAAAAGCAGATCGTCAATGATAGTCATGGCGCCTGAAAACCCGGGCATCGGATAAGGCTGTTGCCGTGCGTGCGGAGGAGCGCGGCGCTCCAAACGGGAGGAAAGCAGCGGGAAGACAAACAAGGCTTCCCCGCAGGGGAAGCCTTGTTGGAGACCGGCCCCGGAGCGGTAACGGGGGGCCGGATTCCCAGCGCTTCTCCTTTCCGAGCACGGGGGGCATAGCCGTTTCCAGCTATGCCGGATGTCCATTCCTCAATGGGAGTCTCACGCTCCTTTAGAGGAGATGGATCGGAAAAGCCGGCGCCAGTATATGCACGCAGATGGCTCCTGTCAAGGTAACCATTTAGCGAAGTGAAGGGGATCAATGGGGCAAAGGGGGGAGGAGGCCGTTGAGGAGGTAGTATTTGAGGGCGTCAGTGATGGTCTCCAAAGGGTCGTGGCCGCGGAGTTTGAGGGTGCGGTAGATGGACATGAGAACAGCCTGGGTTTCGGCTCCGCGCTCCGACATATTTCCGTACGAGTTCTTGCGCATGATCACTGCGGGCCGGATTTCTTGTTCGGCATGATTGTTTGTGGCTGGGATATCGGCGTCAAGGAAGGTGAGGATGGCCTCGCGGTGTCTTCTCAGGCGCTCGGTGAGCCGAATGCAGTCGGGATCGTGGGAGGGGGCGTCCAGGATCTGGTCGAGTCGTTCGTGGAAGTGGGCGATGCGGCTGTTGCGACTCTGTTCGGCCAGGGAGGTATTTTGACCCAGGCGCAAGGCATCGCGCAGGAATCGGGACAAGGTTTTGCGAAAAGCGAGCCATTCGGGAGTCTGGTTGGCCTTGGCGACTTTTTCCATTTCCCGAAACAGATGGGCGAAGCAGACTTGACGGGCCGCGGTCTCCAGGCGGCCGTAGGCGGCCCAGAAGTCCGAGATGAGGATTCCGGGAAAGAGGTCCCCTAAGAAGTCGGCCAGGATCGGAGAGCCGCGGGAGCGGTGGATCAGATAGCAGGTCAGAGACGGGTTGGTGAAGCACCAGAGCCAATGGGTGACCCCGTTGACCCGCCAGCCGGTCTCATCAGCGTGCAGGTAGGCGCTTCTCCAGGCCTCGTCCATGATATCGATGTACCAGCTGTAAAGGATCTCGGCCAGGCGCTGCCACATCTGGATCATTTATGACCCCATCTAATGACCGCAGAGGAATCCTCCATGAGGAAAGGTCAGGAGGACTGACCGTAGAATGCAAGATCCAGTTCGAGAAGGGACATCGGGGCCGAAAAATCATCTGGAAACGGAAATCGGAGCCTGTGTATGAACAGCCCAAATGGAAGGTCCCCCGGGTCTCCCGCCTCATGGCACGGGCGATCGAAATGGACGACCTTGTCCGGAGCGGCGAGGTTCGGGACTACGATTGATCTCGCTCGCCTCGGCACGATTGACTTCACCACGGCGCCAGACGAATCGGCGACAGCCCGTACGGAGCCGACGTGGTCATAGGCGAGATGGTAGGTTGCTCCCCCCATCGTCATGGCATCGGGCACCCGGTCATCAATGTATCCAAATCGCATGAGAAGTTGATCGTGGCCGTCATGGGCGGCCAGGAGCTTAGTCCTCCCAAAATCTTGTTGACAGGGGATGCAGGAGTTGGTAGGATATTAAGTATTATAGTAATTAATATAATACAATAAAACCTAATGGAGGAAGCTGTCATGCCTTCAGCAGTCTCTTGGAAGGCAGGACGGCGGGTGAGAGAAGGAAGGTGATCTCGGGTTCTCGCTAGCTAGAGCCTGTCCCAAAAGGTCCAAATTCGGTGTAAGGCTATGGTCCTGACGATGACCGGTCACGCGGGCTCTGAGCTGACACCAGCGTGTTCAGGGCGATCTCACGGTTGCCAAGCCGG
>JBFMEW010000102.1:0-5355 GCA_040753175.1 Acidobacteriota bacterium
TGGCGGGTCCCCCGTCTCCCCGCCAGGCGGGGAGACGGCCTCATCCGGCACCAAGCTTAGCACGTCGGGCCGGCGTCCCCCTGACACCACAGGGTCTTTTTCGTCGCTGACCACCAATAATTTCAGACAACCAACCCATGAAGTTTACCCCTCCCGGCGAGGGGGACAGCCGCCGCAGGCGGCAGGGAGTTGCCGCTCTTCAAATCGCTGGCAGCCGGTCGGTAACGAATTCGCTCTCTGGAAATCATAAGGACCTGTGGAGAAATTTGAAGTACCATCGCTTAGGTACGCCGACACATGAGAATTCGTGAGACGAAGAGTGTCTCGGGGTGCCTGACAGCGGTTTCGGCCGCTGCCTCTGTGACGTCACCCAAAGCCGCGGATGGAACGATCCAAGGGTTTCTGCGGCAGGTGGCCTGGACGGAGAAGAGAGTGTCCTTCTGGAAACGAGCCCAGCCAGGCTCGTGGGAAGAGCGATCGGATATGTCGACCGTACAAGCTGAAGAATCGACCACCCGGAAACCGCTGCGGCTGTGGCCCGGGGTGGCTGCCGTGGTGCTGCAATGGCTGGTGAGGTTCGTTGTGCCCATGTTCCGGCCCGACGCCGCTGCCTTCGCGATCATCGGTGGGATTGTCGGTGGGCTGGTAGTGGTCTTGTGGTGGTTGTTTTTCAGTCGGGCGCCCTGGTCCGAGCGGTTGGGGGCCCTGGTTCTGATGGTCGCCGGGCTCTTTGGGACGTCATACCTGGTTCATGAGTCCATTGCCAACGGCATGATGGGGATGTTATTGCCGATCTTGGCCGTGCCCATCCTGAGCCTCGCATTGGTCGTCTGGGCGGTAGCGTCCCGTCGCCTCGCCACCAAACTTCGGCGGGTGTCGATGGTGGCCGGCATCCTGCTGGCCTGCGGGGTCTTCGCACTTCTGAGGACCGGTGGCATCACCGGCGATGCGGATTCCGACCTCCATTGGCGCTGGACGGAGACTCCGGAGGAGCGGCTATTGGCCCAGGCCGTCGATGAACCGGTGGGCCTTCCCTCCGCTCCAACCGCTGTGCCGGCGCCCCAGCCGCAAGTTCCAACGCAAACCGCCGACCAGCCGGCCGCACCCACCTTGCCGCCGGCCACGGCGCCAACTTCCGAGCCAGCTCGCCCGCAGCAAGGGATTCAGGAACCCATGCCCCCGGTTGTCGGTCCGCCTGGAGCGAAAAGGCGTGTGGCGTGGCCCGGCTTTCGTGGACCGGAACGGGACAGCGTGATTCATGGTGTGCGGATTGCAACGGACTGGTCTCGATCGGCTCCGGTCGAGCTGTGGCGCCGGGCCATTGGCCCCGGCTGGTCGTCTTTCGCGGTCTCGGGCAGCTTGATCTATACCCAGGAGCAACGTGGCGATGACGAGATGGTCTCATGCTACAACCTGAGCACCGGCTTGCCGGTGTGGAGGCACCGCGATACGGCCCGATTCTGGGAGTCGAATGCCGGCGCCGGCCCCCGTGCGACGCCGAGCGTCAGCAACGGCCGCGTTTATACCTTGGGAGCCACCGGACTCCTGAATGCGCTGGACGCCCGCAACGGCTCGGTCATCTGGTCGCGCAACACGGCATCCGACACCGGCAAGAAGGTTCCGGAATGGGGCTTCGCCAGCTCGCCGCTGGTGTTTGGGGATCTTGTCGTGGCGGCCGCGGCCGGCAGAGTCGCGGCCTACGACCTCACGACGGGCAATCTACGCTGGCTCGGTCCCACCGGTGGTTGGGGCTACAGTTCGCCCCATCTGGCAACAATCGATGGTGTTGCCCAGATCGTTCTCCTGAACGGAGCCGGTGCGATCAGCGTGGCCCCGGATGACGGTGCGCTGCTGTGGAATTACGCCTGGCCGGGCGACGGCATCGTGCAGCCGGCCGTCATGGCCGGAGACGTGCTGATCGGAAGCGGTTCCGGACTCGCCAAGGGAGTCGGCGTGCGGCGCGTGTCGGTCGGTCATGAGTCCGGCGAATGGAGCGTCGAGGAGCGATGGACGTCGACCGCGCTGAAGCCCTACTTCAACGATTTCGTCGTCCACCAGGGCCATGCCTTCGGTTTCGACGGCAGTATCCTGGCGTGTATCAATCTGGAGGATGGAAAGCGCAAGTGGAAAGGCGGGCGCTACGGTCACGGTCAGCTCGTCCTGCTGGCCGACCAGGACCTGTTGTTAGTGCTGTCCGAGGAAGGTGAGCTGGCACTGGTCGCAGCCGGCTCCGACCAGTTCAGGGAACTGGCACGATTCTCGGCCCTCGAGGGCAAGACGTGGAACCACCCGGTGCTGGCCGGGGATGTCCTGCTGGTTCGCAACGGCCAGGAGATGGCTGCATTCCGGATTTCCCTGGCCAGTAACTGAACCGGACCCAAACGGCCTGCGACCTGCGTACTCATCAGTCGCGATGGCCTTGGATTCGAAGAGTGGCAACCTTCTGCCGCCTGCGGCGGCTGGGCCCGCCTGAGAAGGACAGTTTGTGGACGCAGTTTCGGCGCCAACAAAGCGCGTACCCGCGCCGTCACAACGCGCTAATCCTGTCTGTCCTGTCGAAACTCTGTATACCAGTTCTCGACCACCCGGATTACTGGAGGAGGGGCATCTCCGACAGGTTCCAGGATCAGAAATTGCCGCCCATCCTGAGAAACGTCGAACTGTTCGCTGAACTTGAGATTCGGATCTGAAAAAAGACGCTTGGGCACGCCGGGAGACAGGTCAGGAACCGAGGCGATGGGTATCGACACCAGCGTTTCACTTTCGATGTAGAAAAGCTCCTTGCCGTCGGAGCTCCAATGTGGGTGGGCTCCGCCTTCCCGAGAGACCCTGATCTTGCCGCTGCCCTCTGGAAATCGCACGACGTACACTTCTTTCCGTCCTGACTCATCCGAGCTGTAGGCGACATAACGGCCGTTGGGTGAGAACTTGCCTTCGCCCTTGGCGTGAGGTGACTCGATGAGTGGGACTGATTCGTAGCCACTGCCGCTTTCCGATCGCCTGAGATAGCGCAGATCCCCCGAAAAGATCGTTTCAGAAGTAGAGTGGGTGTACATCAGAAATCTTCCATCCGAAGACCAGTCGGTCGGGAAATTGCTAGATTCTCCGGACATCAGAATGGTCGGTTCGTCGTTCCGATCGGCAGCATGGGAGACGATCTCCAATTTGCGACCTCGAAGCCGGGCGAAAGTTAACCATTTCCCGTCGTGCGTCCAAACCAGATCACCGTATTGCCACTGATGGGGACCCAAAAAGATCTCCCGGTTACCCGCCAGGTCGTAGATTGTGATTTCATAGGTTGGCCAGCCACAAAAAGCCATATGGCGCTTGTCGGGCGAGAGAGAAAACCGGAGAGTGGCTTTCGGAGGTTGGCTGAGGATCCCCGTCTTTCTGCCGTTTCTATCTTTCCAGACCAACTGCTGCGGAGCTTTGGCGGCAGGATCCTCCACATAAACCAGCGTCCCATCTGTCGAGAGGCTCGGGAACGAGCCGTATCGTACCACCGGGAAAGCCTCTCCAATGGGGTTCGTTCTAGCCAGGGAAAAGGGGAGGGCATTGATAATGCCGTAGGTCCAGTCGTCGGAAGAACAAGAGTACAACAGATGACCAGAGTTTGAAGGGATGGGTTGGCCGCAGCTGAGGCCCGCAGGTGACAGGGTTTCAGGACGACCGCTTCCAGCCGAAAGCACCCCAACGGCGTGTGGTTTGCCAACTTCCTTGAATGTAACCACCAGTTTATTTCCGGTCCCAGGCAGAAAGTGAGGCATCTCGATGTGTTCGATCCCGGCGGAGGGATCGATCTTGGCCAGGATGGTTGGCGTTGCGCCGCGGCTGGCAACTTTATAAAGGGTTGTCTTCTGAGCGAAAGCGATGGACTCGCCGTCCGGACTCCAAGTTCCTCCCAGGTACTCTTGAGTACGGTCTGGAAACGAACAAATCGTCACCGGGTTCCCTCTGACGGCAGAAACCGTACGCAGTTCTTTTTCGGTTCCGAACCCAAGGGAAAGGCTGTCGGGCGACCAGAAAGGGTCGAAGATCTCGCTGGCGCCAACCGCGCCCGTTACTTTCCGCGGTTCTATCCGGTCCAGGTCCTGAACCCACAACTGCGACTCCTGGCCGGCACCGGTGACGTAAGCGATGTGTTTCCCATTGGGCGAAATGGCAGCCTTGGAAACCGGCTCCTCCGGAACGAAGGCGAAGCGTCGGACGGGAGACTCATGTGCCGGCTCCGGGCTGAACAGCCATCTTGTCAAAACCACGCCAAGCAGCAGGGCGGTCGCTGCCAGGAGCACAGCTGTTCGAAGTTCAATTCTGCGCCCTGAGAGCCCCTCGACCGAGCCGTTTGCTGGGTCGTGGTTCAGCTCGGCCCTCCGGTCCCGCCACCAAGTGTCCAGCTCTTCCCGGTAGGCGTAGACGGAACTGAGCCTGTTGTGGAGGTGACGATGGACCGGGAGACCCTCCTGCTTCTCCCAGCGTTGGGCTGTGCGCACGTCGCGGCCAAGGTGGGCAGCAATGCCCTTCCAGGACTCCACCAGCTCCTGCCCGGCAGTCGGCTCGCCTGAGGATACTTTGGTCTCTGACGTGGTCTCACTCATCGGCTGATTCCGGGTTACCTGACACCGGCTGAGCACGGGTCAAACGGTATCCCCTGCCGCGAATGCAAAGGCTCGAAAAGACTCTCCGCTTGACCGCGTCCCAGCCTAGAAGTCTCGACTATGACGGGCAGCTCAAGTAGCTCATGAGACGATGGGAAGAAGCTTCCAATGATCGAACCATTCGCCGCAGCGGCGACCACAAGCAGCGACATTACTGAAGTGGCCGCGAAGAGATCCGGTCGAAACTCCCTTAGGGCCTCACAGAATGCTTCCTGTCTAACGCATGAACGTTTGATTGTCATTCTAGTGTCCTGATCCCTGTTTTTCAACCCCCGTTCGAACCAATGACCTTCAGCACTGCATGAGGCGACAGCCTGCGGCAACGTACGACACTCGACCTTAACGCTCCTTAACACTTGCATGTCGCGGGATCAACGCCCTAAAGACCTCCTTAATCAACCAAATTTTCTCGTTTGCGGAAGCGCACAGGATTCCTGGTGGAATTTCCCGACAAGCGAGCTGCAAGCGATCTAGGAGGATTCGATGAAAGGTCGTCTCAATCGTAGATGTTGGCTTTTGATCCCAACGCTGTTCTGTGGACTGGAAGCTCTCGGGGCCAGCGGCCCTTTGGACCAGGCTCTGCTTCAAGCCAAGAGACTCCAACGAGAAGCCAAGTATGAGGAAGCCCTCCAACAATATCACCGGGTCTTGCGACAAGCCGAGGCGGCGGGATCATCGCCTGAACAGGCTTTGATTCTGA
>JBFMEW010000103.1:0-2476 GCA_040753175.1 Acidobacteriota bacterium
GCCCAGTTTCCCAAGGTCTTTCGATCTTCTTCAGAACAGCGTGGAATCGGAGCTGTCTTGGGCATCGTCAACCTCCTTTGCCCAAGACACTATCAGATATCTATTACTTATGCAATTAAACACTAGCAGGCGTACTCTTACTTTAGAGTACTTTAGAGAAGGGAATCGAACCAGGGGCGTCTTGCTGGAGGAAGTTTTGCATGATCGAGGTTCGGAACCAGGAATCGCTGAAGCGCCGTGTCATCCAAGAGGTAGCAAAGCTTCAGATTAGCGCGTCGGTTGAAGTCAGGGTGGAGCTGGTTGAAAAAGACAACCACGTGAGCATTGTCCTGTCCCTCTACCAGCGTGGCCTGGAGGGAGAACTCAAACCGACCGAGCAGCGGATCGAGATTCCCTCCGCGCTATTCCCGGAGCTGAAGCGAGTCATCGAGACGCTGGACATGCTGTTGACGGCCGAACATCTCTCGGGCGATTTTGAGGAGGACGAAGAGGAACCAAAGGAATCCCGAAGGGTGAACTTCGCCCATCCCAGCGAGGAGGAATTTGCCCGGATCCTCGATTTTTACCAAATCCACTGGCAATATGAGCCCCGAACTTTCGCTGTGCGGTGGGATGACGAAGGGCAGGTAATTGAAAGTTTCACCCCTGATTTCTACCTGCCTGACTACAACCTCTACATTGAGCTGACCACGCTCAAACAGGAACTGGTGACGAAAAAGAACCGGAAGGTGCGCCAGCTCAAGCGGCTCTATCCCGAGATCAACGTGAAGGTGATGTACGGAAAGGACTACAAGCGCCTGCTTCAGAAGTATGCAGGGGGGAGAAAACCGGTCGGCAAAGATGAAGGAGACAACAAAACAGCCCCAAGTGATCCCTGATTCGGCTCCTCCCCTCAAGATCAAGTACCGAATCCCTCACGGAATTCAGCCTCTTACCTTGAAGCTGCGAGTTCGGTTTGGCTTTCCTTGCGGATCACCGTACCGTTCTCACGATAAAAAGCCTCTTCAAAAACCTCTTGGGGCTGCGACCTGAGCATTGCTGCTCAAGACAAAGTCATTCTCCTCTCTTTGATCAAAATGTCAAGCAAAAAAAATGATGCATCCCCCCGAAAACATCGGTGAGATTCTGTTTTCCCCCGAGCGAATCCAGGACAAGGTGCGGGAGCTAGGAGCGCTCATCTCGAACGACTACCAGGGAAAGGACCCGGTGGTCATCAGCATGCTGCGGGGCGCAGCCATCTTCACTGCGGACCTGGTGCGCGCTATATCCATCCCCCTGACGTTGGATTTCATGGCCATCTCGAGCTACGACGGAGGACACAGTTCCGGGGCGGTGAAGATCCTCAAAGACTTGGAGGAAAGCATCGAAGAAAGGGAAGTCATCGTGGTGGAAGACATCGTAGCCACAGGGCTGACACTCAGTTACCTGCTGCGATCCCTCCAGGCGCGCAATCCCGCGGGCCTGAAGGTCTGCACGCTCCTCGACCGGCCAGTGTCTCGGATCATCGAGATACCGCTGGCCTACCGGGGCTTCGAGGTGCCGGATGTGTTTGTGGTGGGCTACGGCCTCGATTTCCAACAACACTACCGGAATCTGCCTTTTATCTGCAGATTTCAAGTCGCAAACTCATAGTATCCCTTTAAAGCAGGTGTTCCAAAGTCACAGTGGGTTCGATAGCGCCGTGATTCATTGGAGCGGCATCGGTCTCCGCTTATTTGGCTATCAGCCAGTAGAAGTCTCTTCCACCTGTCTCAGTTGTCCAACGCCATTCATGGTAATTGGGGGCCTCCGGTAGTGGGTATCCGCCATACTGGCCCGCTGGCGTTACCCACGGGTTTTAGAGATCGGTCTGCCCTGTGGCCGGCTGCAGTTGGTCGATTGGCCCGTTTACGCCGGTCTTTCAGGTGACGCTCTTCGATCAGGACCTTGATGACACGCGGTGGGAAAGCCTGTAGTGGCTGGCAACAGCATCGATGGGCTCGTTTATCTTGGTGAATCTTGCACACACCTCTTCTGTCCTCTTGACTTCAGCCAGGTGTATTCGCAACTGAGCCCAAACGCGATCAAAAAATGACACACGCAGCGATTCGGCAACAGGGTGGGCTTTGCCTAGACATGACTTGATTTGGAGGGTAGGAGAGCGGCTGCTTTGACTATCAGGTGGGACCGCTAAGGTACGGCGGACTCTCAATCCGTCCCTTTAGCCATCAACCCAAGGCCGGCCTGGACCGTTGGCTGACCGCTTTCTACACTCTCGTGACATGGATCCATTCGAATTCTCACCCATGGCCAGCCTATCCGGCCCTCCCCCATCCCCCTCGATGCGGCTATGCCACAGAAACAAAGGCGGTCACCGCTTGACCTGCGTAGACCCTAAGAGCGGCGGCCACGCATGCTGAAGCCTTCGCCGAGGCCGATCCAATCAACTACTGGTAAGGCTACGAGCAAGACTCGCGCCGAGTTACGTACGAAGGAC
>JBFMEW010000103.1:2576-5276 GCA_040753175.1 Acidobacteriota bacterium
GTCACCGCTTGACCTGCGTAGACCCTAAGAGCGGCGGCCACGCATGCTGAAGCCTTCGCCGAGGCCGATCCAATCAACTACTGGTAAGGCTACGAGCAAGACTCGCGCCGAGTTACGTACGAAGGACACGGATTAACAACGCGGGCTCGGGCGAGCGGATCTGGTGGTAACATGTGGGGCGACACGCCCCTATTCCCGTTCGATCAAACCACGAAGCCAAGGCTTCGGAAATCACAGCCGGAGAGCCGACCAACTCAGGGGAACAAAGCTTGGCCGGCACTCCGGTGCTTCTCTGGCGGAAGCAGCTCTGCGGTGTGCGCTCCCAAGGCCAGAGAAGAAGGGTGAATTCGTGACGTGGGAGCCTGACAAACCCCTGAAAGAATTGTCAGGCCCCACAGCCAAGGGGGGCCGAGGTCCCCCTCGGCTTCGCGCACGACGTGGGCGCGCGCGAAGTCAATCAACGAAGGAAAAGACCAAGAGCTACTACGCACGTGATGAAAGCCAGTAACAGGGCCATCGCTTGCCAGCGGACTGGGAACAGAGCTTCTGCGAGACTGCATCGACACCAGAAACAGGTGAGCGATCCCACGTGATGGTAAGGCTCTCGACACAGCGGACATTTGCCAAAGAGCATTGCTGCCTACCATGAGTCAGATTTGCCCAGAGGAAGGTCTAGCAGAAATGGTAGCATGGAAAGAAGTCTAAGGCTGAATTAAAGCAGAGCAAGCCACAGGGAAAAACTCAGAGAGGAAGATCGGGCTGTTGTGGGTCTTCATTCAGCACAGCGCAAGCGGGGATCACGGTTGGTGGGATCCCCAAGAGCGGCCCTGGAAGTGAAATCAAACATGGAAGCCAGACTCAAGCTGGGGCAATCAGTCTTGCTCGAGGAACCACGCAGCCGACCAGTACTGAAGGACTGCACCAACAGGTTCATAGGAACCTGCGTCGAAACCCTCGCGAAAGATTCCCCTCGCAGGAGCTGTGAGAACTGCTCTTGGTTGTACGCTCTACCCGGCTCGCGGAACGACGACTTACCGAAGTTGCCCGAACTCGCGTCAGCGACCTGATCGCGTCGATGGTGAAGAAGACGGTATCGCGCGAAGCCACTGGAATCGCTCTACGATGTTCCGATGAGCGATGCAATGGGGCCGCCGTCGAGCCCCTTAGCCGGTACCTCTCCGTCATGAAGGGCCCGCGCTTTCTCACTCCGCTGGTTGTCATGGAAGACCTCCGTGCTGAACCGTCTCGCTCGATCTTGCGGCACCCGAAGCTCCAGTGTCCTCACCTAGGACATCAATCGGCCCCCCGCACTGCGATATCCCCTCCGATCAGGATCCTTCTCGCTTTTCCGGGTTCCCCACGCTTCGTCCATTCTGCCTCAAGCATTGCTGGAACTATTTTCAGTAGGTCGAGTTCCTGAAAGAGTCCTTTTGCCGGCTCAGCAGGGCTTTGCTCAATCTGGAGTCGGCTATCGGTTCATCTCCTTCAGTTCAAAGGTGTCGGCCATCCACTCTTCAGGCAGACCTTGCCCTTTCCTAGTTTCCGAACCTTTTTATGCAACCTTGCAACTTAACCTTCCAGCTGAGTAACCCTCATAGCGGGTTAACTCGGACCTTGTTGAGCAGAAGTAGAAGGCGGGCGTAACCATCCTGGAGTTGTGCATCAATCGGGCGCGGGAATCAGCCTAAAGGCAAAACCCAGCTCCACCGATTGTGCTAGTATGTATCAATCCTTCTGTCGGTTTCTCTTGGTAACGCCCCTTCCGCGCGCAACTGCACAGGACAGCCTATGATCGATCTGATCTCAGCTCTGTTTGCCTCGGATGGCTTCATGCCCCACGGCCACTGCTACCTTTGGAATGCCAAGCTCATTACGCTTCACGTCGTTTCGGACGCATTGATCGGGTTGGCCTACACCTCGATTCCCATCACGCTGATCCATGTGATTCGACGTAGGCGGGATGTTCCCTTCGGATGGATGTTTTTCTCGTTTGCGCTGTTCATTGTCAGTTGCGGGGCGACTCACTACCTGGAGATCTGGACGCTGTGGAATCCCACCTACTGGTTGGCTGGGTGGATCAAAGCCATCACAGCGCTGGCTTCGGTCTCTACGGCAGTGTTGTTGGTGCGTCTAGTTCCTCGGGCTCTGGAATTACCAAGTCCAGAGGAGCTAAGTAGGGCCAAAGAAACGCTGGAAAGGGCCGTGGCGGATCGGACCTCCGAATTGAAGATAGCCAACGCCCAGTTGGAGAGCGAGCTTCAGGAGCGAAAACAAGCCGAGGAGAAGCTCGATGCTAGTCAGGCGAACCTCTCGGCTGCTCAGAGAGTAGCCCATATCGGCAGTTGGGAACTGGACTTAGCCAATCTGGAAGATCTGAATGCGAACCCTTTGTACTGGTCCGATGAAATGTACCGGATCTTCGGTTACGAGCCTGGAGCGGTTGAACCCACGAACGAAATGTTCTTCCGGGCTGTCCATCCGAACGATCGGGGCTCCATCGCGGCGGCGGTGGCTCAGGCCATTCGGGAAAGAAAACAATACAGCATCGAACACCGTATTCTGCTGCCCGATGGGACGGTGCGCACCGTTCTGGAACAGGCCGATATTGTCTACGATGAAGGGACCGGAAAGCCGGTCAAAATGATTGGTGTGGCGCAGGACATCACCGAACGGCGATCGCTGGAGGAGCAACTCCGGCAG
>JBFMEW010000104.1:0-5019 GCA_040753175.1 Acidobacteriota bacterium
CCACCGGTTGGCAACGGCAATGTGACCCGCACCCCGGAGGGGTGCCAGGTGTAATCTGTCATGGGTTCTACCTCTCTCAGCCTTCATGACCATCCGGCGTTTAGCACCAAATAGGGGAAGTCCTGGCCGCAAGCCTGTTTCCCCTTGGCGTTCTTGGCGTCCTTGGCGGTTTGAGATTCTTTGCTCGTGTCACCGGCTCCCGAAAGGTCCCCTCCTGAGATCAGGAGGGGCGGTGGCGCGCAGCGCCACGGGGTGGTTGACCACTCCAGCCACCTGCGGCAAACTCTTTACTCGCGAGCCGACCAAAACCGCGAATCGACGCCAATCCCTTTGTTTCGATCGCGCCTCAATCTAAAGCTCGGATTCTGCCTCCACTCATTCCTACCCGCAGCAGCTTGAACAGGAAGCGTCTGCCAAGGCGTGAAGATTCGCCCGCTTCTCGAAAGGGCTGGTGGAGCGGGCGCTCCGTCGCCCGCTTCTTCTTGAACGCACGACGGAGCGTGCGTTCCACCCGGGCCCCTGAAGAGTCTCTTCCTGAGATGGCCGGAAGTCCGGTCCTGTTGCGGGTGGAGGCTGTGGGCCGAGAAGAGTCCCCTCCAGAGATCAGGCGATGTAGACCGCAGTTCCAATTGGACGGACCTGCTAACCGCCCCGTGCCGCTCACGCGGCATGGGGTTGAGTCGCGTAGCGACGTTTGAATTTAGCCCGGCCTTTTAAGGCCGGGACACAGCGTTCGGTAATCGCCCAGTCGCATCGCGACGATTGATGATTGATGAGAACGGCAAAGCCTCACCATGTCTGGCATGTCGAAATCAAGCAGACACCTCCCCCAGGCGCCTCAAGAAACCAACTCTGAGGGCTTGTGCCTCGATCTAGTACGAGATGCCCGGACCGGATGGCCAGACGGTGGGTGCGACGCGGGCCTGCGTGCTTACGAAATAGTCGTCAGCGTCAACCGTCGCGATGCGACTAGGCATTTTCCCCCTTGGCTTTCCCGGCCTTGAAAGGCCGGGCTAGGATCAAGGGTCGCTACGCGACCTACGCTTGTCGCGGATGGACTCGTTCTGTTTCTCGGCCATCGGTCGGCTCGGATAGGAGGTCGTTACGCGACCCCTCCACGGGGTGGAAGTCTGTGCGGTGGCGCGCAGCGCCACGGGGTGGTTGATGGCTCCAGCCAAGTGAAACCGCCTCTTCTCGGCCAGCCGACCAAAACCGCGAATGGACGCCAATCCACGCGAATAGAAAAACTCTTGAACGCGAGCCTCTCCCACAAGCAAAAGCGATGTAGCGCAAACCTGCGCTGTTTGCAGGTCTGCGGCTTTGGATGTCCCGGTCTAAGCTTCGCGGCACCTTCAGGAACGGCTTTCGCGGCCTGGCCCCAGATCGCTCTGGCGGGTGATGATGCTGGATGCCATCGACTGCAATGGCTGGACTCGATTCGGCATCATCCTCGGATCTTGTTACCCTTCACTGCCGCGGACCCGCAGACAACGCGGGCTCCGCGCTACAAGATCTTCGGGTTTTCGATCAGGAGGAAGCGAGAGGGGCAGGTCTCAACATTCAACAGAAGGGCTTGCAGAGAACGGGCTGGTCCATCAGAACGTAACTGTGGAGTCGAATTCGAAAACGTTCCCCCCAACTCTCCAGCAAGGCCAGAAACTTTTGCCGGTCGACATCATCCCGCTAAGTCTTCCTTCGCTCACTGCCCCGTGCGGATAGATGATACCCACTGCCGGGTCACGTGATTCGCAAGGGTCGTGTCATGGAAATGAGCATCGCGCCGCCTCGCTGCAAGCCTCAAGTAGAATGTCTAATGTTGAGACCTGACCAGGGTTGGTGGGAGATCCCGTGGCAGGACCCGCCAGCGAGGCACCGGCCCGGCAGGCAAGCTCAAGCAGGTCTTTGAAGCGGCCTCCAAACTCCCCCGGCGCCAGCAGCACAAAATCGCCGAGTTCGTCGAGGCCTTCGTCCTGCAGCAAACCCATGCTCAAAATCTCTGAGGACTCAGCAACTTCTGCGATATCGTCGGAGGTTTGTCGGAAGCCTACCAACCAAAGCTCCGACACGTCGCAACTCCGCACCGTTTCGAAGCAACGCTTAGACGTATTGCGTCTCGGGCCCTCTGCGAACCACATGGGCCATTTCCTTCTACCCGGAGTTCAGCGCCTCAAACCCACAGGGCGTGGGCTATAAGCTAACTGAGCCAAGCTAACTTGGAATCTGATCGTTCGTTTCTACTGGATCGATGAGATGTGCGTAGCCGGTTGAGACCACCGTGTCAACAGCCACGCGGAGCCTACACTGATAGCCGGTTTCGTCTTTCCAGTCATGACGATAGGATATTTCTCCCGGGATAGGCGCATATTCCAACTTAAGCCGGTGACCCATCGAATTTATTCTATCAACGAGCTCCCTCAACCGCGCATCTATAGCAGTATGTAGTTCCCGTTGGATTTCATCACGAAGCAAATCCGCAAGTCGGCGACTGGCGTCGGTGTCAAGGCCAAGCTGTGAGAATGCCGCCTCAGAGAATCGTTCATCAATCATAATCGTTCCTATTTGTGACTAATACTCGATCCCTTTTCAATCAGCCTCTTTCCTTCGACTTTGAGTGCCTCCCTGAGTTCCTTGTCGGCGGTCTGGTTGGCCATCCTTATAAGCTCAGCTCCAGCTCTCTTGAATGCAGCACCATGCCCACCTGAACGTCCGACTTGGGTGCCAATTCCTTCTTGCTTAAACTTTTTGACTAATTGGGCTCCAATTCGTGCAGCTGTTTCTCTAACACTGCCGCCAATCGCAGCAAAGCCCGCTTCTGACCCAAAGATCCCAGGCTTGAAAAATGACCTCAGGCCCTGTTCAGCAGCCTCGGCCCCCACTCGGAGCTCCTTCCGGAAAACATTTCCAGGAATCGCGAGTTCAAATGGGCCAAGCCCGGCGGACTCTAGTGCAGGCTCAGGATTTGCGTAGGGTTCATCTCTTCCGAGGAATTCAGCCGTCCCAATAAGGCTTTTCTCACCATCCTTCCCTATTTGGTAAATGTTCCTTCCGTCCCAATCTATGTTCCTAGGAATGACGAAGTTCTCTGCGAAGTCCTTGTCAGAGTAGTTTTCCTCGCAGTTACCGTTGGTATCGCATATCCGGAAACGCTCGCCAGTTGGGTCAGTGTAAAGGAGCGGATTGTTGCGGGCATATGCGTAAGCATTCCAGCTTTGAGGATCCTCGGGAATGGCGCTCGCGTTCTCGGGATCCACGGAAGTGAACCGCCCTTGTGCCCCGGAGAAGTACCTGGCCCCGAAGTAATCGAGGTTGGACTCGGAGTCGCGTTCTTTCGCGGTTAAGAACGCGCAGCGGCTCGCGCCAACCGGAAGCCAATCAGTCAGTTGTCAAAGAACGGTGCTTTCAAAACTCGAGACCTTTTCAACTTCCAAAGAACGAGACAAGAAGGCGGCTAAGAGAAAAAGCTCAGCCCGGAGTTTAACACAGAGAGGAGAGGTCAGGGTGTTTGTTGCTCGTCATTGCAGGTCGGTGCGGAGGCTTGCTGGACAGCCTTTTTCAAGTCTTCCAGTTCGAGATAGGTGTAGATTTCAGTGGTCTCCAGATTGCGATGCCCCAGCAGCTGCTGGATATGGCGGATACTGGCGCCATGGCGCAGAAGTCGGTTCAATCCAAAGATCTGGCCGCAATATCGCTACGCATTTGAATTCGTAGTTTGTCGCCGATCTTCCTCCCATTTTGCCTGTCCCCGAATCTATCGACCTATTCATCGGGACCAAACCAAGCGCGCCCGCTCTTGTACCAGATACCAACCTTCTGCACGTCTCCGATCAGATCTTTCACGTCGCTGTCGGCTCCGTCTAGGTCGGGTAACCAGCGCTCAGATACTCCCACAAACGTGCTCCCGAGATCACCTTTTATGTAATCCTCGATAATCCACAGAAGCTGAGCTTCGTCTTCTGCCGTGACGCCGAAGGTCTGATAGTAGCCTTCCACTTGCCGGGGAGGATCAAAGTGGACTGGCTCACCAGGTTTGGCTTCTACGGATACAAAAAATGTGAGCATTGGGTTATCCCTCGCAATTGCTCCCTGTTTCACCCTCCTTGCAAGGCTTCTTAGGCAGTGGCGGTGGTGAGCTGGGCTGTTGTGGTTCTTGGGGCTGGGCTGGGGCTACTTGACATTCTGGGCAAGGAGCCTGTGCCCCGCGCCCCATCTGATCCTGAATGCCTTGGATGATCGCTTCCGCAGCAGCATCGATTCCATCTTGTATCGTGTCCACTATAAACTGAACATCAGAGAGCGGGTTCAGGAAGTCTATTGCCTGACCCAGAACGTTATCGCCAAAAGTGTCTACTCCAAGGGTGGCTCCTGGTATGGCAACACCCGTTACACCATAGAATGCGTGCCCGCCTAAGCGGTCAGCATCATGAAAGTGTGGGAGGTTGTCTCCAGCCTTGCCTTGAACCGGCTCTTCGATGGCACCTTTACCGGCTACATTCTTGGAGCCCTTCCGACTACCGAAGACATCCCCTCCCTGCTTCCTGAAGAGGCGCCGTGCTTCGTCTCGGGTGAGACAATCCTTCGTCACCTTTTTGTAGACGACCTTCTGCCCATCTTTCTCAACGATCTTTGTGATTACCCTGAAGAAAACGGAGACCTTTCCTCTTCCCGTGGGATCAATATGCTTAAGTGGATTATTGGTCACATAGGAGTACAGATTCCAGGTCTGAGGATCCTCCGGGTGCTGGTCCGCAAACGGAAGGTCCGTGCTAGTGAACCTCCCCTGTGCCCCGGAGAAGTATCTCGCCCCGAAGTAATCCAGGTTGGATTCCGAGTCGCGTTCTTTCCCGGTGAACTTCTGGCGCAGGGGGTGATTCCCATAGCCGGGAATCCCTGCCCGACCGAAGCTGGCTGTAAGTTCCTCGCCAAAGGGCAGGTAGTCGTGTCGCGACTTCACCACCCGGCTCTGATCCGTCACCACCCGCGCGCTGCCCAGATGATCCCCTGTGGGATAGAACGTTCCGC
>JBFMEW010000105.1:0-4624 GCA_040753175.1 Acidobacteriota bacterium
GCTCTCGAGTCTTGGCTTAACCGTGTCCTTGCCACCGCTGAAGTCACTCGGCTTGAGTGGTCCTCTGCCTGGAAACTGGTGACGGTGTGCTACTCCCAAGATGGCCTTCGAATCATAGAACTGACCCCCAAATAGGAGATAGTATGACTTCGCCCGCTTGAACCCATAATGTTCAAGAAAGCGATCACGCCCTATTTCGTTACATTCACGTATAGCCGCGTATACAGCCTCAGACGTGATTTCATGGAGCGACATTGGTTTTTCCTGTCCGTCCGTCTAACGATTCCGGCTAAGCTGCCCGGCTTCCCACTGCCGGGGAGCCGGAGGGAACTTTGGACAGTTCGCCTCCCGTTTCCAAAAAGAACGCGTGGGCCGGGTCAGCTTCAGCCGGCGGGTTAGACGCTTCTGAAAACGATACTCAGTGCTACTAACGTCACCGTTACTGCGTGCAGGCCCGTTTGATCAGAGTATCCAATTCACAACCAGTTGCCACAATAAACCAACGCTTGTAGGTCGTGAAATACAACGGCTCGGCAGCTTGCATTGCCTCTGGTTGATTAACCGTCGGATGTCCTTCGATTCTGTACTTGTACGGAGCCGAAGGCTCTTGACTGTAAACGGTCTGAGCGATGACGCGGATTTTTTCGGCATCCTGTTCTCCAGCCAAGAAAACTACTTGAACGATCCCTTTATTCGTGGTTACGAAGGCTGCCTCGTGGAGGTTTTCAAACATGGCTGCCAAATGTGAGCCCTGAATCTTCTCAATAGTCAGACCGGCTTTCTCTAAGAAGCGCGCGAACTCAAAGGCATAGCGATGTTCAATAGGGATTTCGTAGGGGCGAGTCGGGGCCTGCATCTCCACAGCAGAACATTGGCTGCTTGCCCACCACAGCAGAAGCATAAAAACGAAACCATGCGAGCTTGAGACTTTCATTGCCTTGCCTCCAGCGTCTAACGCCCTCGGGGTCAGCCGCCGGAGCGAAGCGAAGGGCGGCTGGACCCCGTTGTTAGGCCTTGGCGATGAGCTTTCATTTCCTTTTGTCAGGGAGGGTGTGCCTAAGTGCGACTGCTATCTAATTTCTATCGCGCGTGGACAAAGTTTCCCCAACGCATTTCTCTCGTGCTGAGTACACCATATCGATTACCTTCTTGTCATCCGCTTTCAATCGATCGTATCCGAGTTCCTCTTTAGACGATGTAACGATTCTTATGTAGTCGTTGAACGTTACTATCATGGGCAAATCCGAGCATAGGCAGTCGCAGAACTTGGCGTGTCCAAAGGCCTTGAGACAATTAGCTCGCTTAGTACGACTGACTCGCTTGGCTGCGAGTTCCAAGCTCTTGAGACTCTCTTCCACATCCTCGATGCTTTGTTGTTTATTTATGGTTTCAATGCGTTGCGGGTTATCATTTTTCTCTCCTTTTTTTGAGGCGGCAATCGTAAGAGTCAATAAACAAATCGTCACAAACAGAACAATTTTCCTTCCCATGTTCCCTCCAACTACTCATCACGCAACACGATGCAGGAAAAGTGGATTGTATCATAACCCATGGCCAAGAAGTTTCCCGAATCACCTCTTTGACCTTCTATGCGTTGGCGCCTGTCTGGTTTTCTTCAGCACGGGGCTTCGTCGAGAAGTGCGTCGTAAAAACCACTTGATGCTTCCGTTTTCATCACTCCCAGAGGCTTCGAGTTCTTGTTGAAGAATGTTGACTCTCAACTGAGCCGCGGACGCTCCCTTCACAACGTAATCTGAGATTTCGAGTGTTTGCCCGCTGCGAAAGTTGTACTTCACAAATTCATAGGGGTAATTTTCTCCATGTCTCATTATCAGATCACCTCATCCTTTTGGATAATGGTTGAGATGGGCCTAACGACTGCCGGTTCAGCCGCTGGCGCTGTTTGCCAGGCGGCTGGAACCGGCGGTTAGACCAGTGAAGTAGTTGCTGCCAGGGCTTCGGGGGGAAGCTGTCACGAAAGGCTCGAACCCGGCCTCCCACTCTCCCGTGGTGTAGCAATTGCTAACCCCTGCGGGTGGCCTGCCTCTGACACGCGGTTTGTCCTGCTCCAGCCGAGCGTTTGTCGACCACCAGAAACATGCTCCCCGTGCCGCTTCCCTCGCTGTGTCGGAGGGATTCAAAACTGACCCACCACCCCCACGCCGACCCACCGAAACCGTCACCCCGAGCGGCCTTCGACTCCCGAACCGCATTCGTGGCGGGAGGCGCGAGGGGGGTCTCGCTGACCCCCCACTGTGGCGACTCCGACCAAAAGACAAAAAAATAGACAGGGTACCTTATTCCCACCTCGCCCCCAGTGCCCACTCCCGTGACCGACTCGACCACTCGCCCTCGCTCTCTGACCGTGCCGGCCGGCTTCAGTGTTTCGGGCGGGCCGAACTGTGACCATGAGGGGACCAACAAGGCGCTGTCCAGTGACATGAGATGAGCCACGCTGCCCCATCCTGGACCGGGGCGGGCTAGCTCGATCTTAGTTTCCTCGTGTTTGGTCTAACGATTCCGCCTCAGCCGCGCCGCTTTTTGGCGGCGGCTGCAGGCGGCCGGTTAGGCTCCGGAGCTATGCATCCTCCGAGTACGCGAATCGTAGTTCATCGAACTTCGCCAAGACGAGATCTGAGAACGCTGTCTCGCCGGCACTCATCCTTCGGATGTCGCTTCGGTCGATCGTACAAATGACGAGGCCGTCCTGGTGGAACCAGCCCTGTAGGATGAGTTGTCCATCACTAAGTCCCTTCCCTGGAGTACGCTTCCCGGACACGGAATTCGTTGCAACCAGAAGGCCGGTCTTGCAACCGTGGAGGCGGATCTTTGCAGCCAAATGATTAATATGGAGGGCACCAACGGGCTCCTGCCAATGTTTACACTCAACCAATATCGTCCGGCCAAGCGCGTCGACAAGATACCCAGGGGCTGCGTCACGTTGAATCAGGACAAGGTCCAACTCATCCTGCTTCGTCCTAAGCCGCCGCCGAATTGTGACGCCCGGGAGAGTGGTGCACAAGTATGTAGTCAGTTGCTCCAAGCTCTTCCCGCGATCGTCCGTATTCCCATGATCTAGACCGCTCTCCAGGTCTTCAAGTAGAACCGTATTGAGAGGCACATCGAAACGGGATTCCTTCTGAACAGGCCCAAGCAAGTTCTTCGCAGCCAGTTCCACAGCAGTAATCTCAGGATAGAACAACTTGAGGCGATCAAGCCTGGCGTGGATGTTGAGATTGTTTGCACAACCGGCTTCACACTTCCAGAGGTCGAGGTTATGATCAGGCACTCCGAACAGAAAGCGGAGCATCGCTGTTGCGGGCGCTTCTGGTCTCGGGTCCTCAGCAACGAGCCTGTTGAGCGCGTCCTCAATGTAGGCCAGCCGGTAATACCAGAGTGCGGTGTGCCGATCACCTGCTGCTAAGTAAGCAGCTCCCGTGTTATGCAGCAGAGTCCCTTTGTGAAAGCGAGTATTGCTTTCCCGTTGAAGGTTATAGAAGTGATTTAGACCTTGCTTGTAAATAGCAATTGCTTGAAATGAGGCACCTGCCTTTGCCAAGGAATCAGCTACGAGGCACCACGTAGCTGCGATCGCATATTGGTTTGTCGGATCGATGTAGCCGCCAATTCTGGTTTTCGATACTAGATCGCTGATGACTTCGGGGATCCCAGAGCCGGTTGGGCCGACTCTCTGCAAGAGCTGATTCCCATACAGCCTCAGGTCTTCGGGTTGCTGCTGCTCCATTAATACGTTCTCCCGATCGGAGCCTAACGTTTCCGGTTCAGCCGCCGCGCTTTTCAGCGGTCGGCTGGAACCGGCGGGTTAGGCTGAGACTGCCTGGTTTCAGTGCGTCTTAAAGAAGTCAGGGCGCCTTTCCATGTCTCCTTCGAGCTGTCCTTTCGTTGGCGAGCCTTCGGACCAACCCACAAACTGAGGTGTGACGAGGTCACGGACCTTTGACGAGATCCTAACTGACATCTCGATCCCAATCACTGAGCTGTGGCCAAGAGGGCTTACTTGCTCGAGCACTCCTTTGGATAGTAGGCCCGCGACTACAGGCTCGTTTATGGGCATTTGCAGGGTGTTCCGATCCTGAAGCAGGAATTCTCGCAAGACCGCGATCTCGCTCTGGTCAAGAAACTGCACTTCCCCTCGAACCGCCTTCCTTCTTTCGCTCGCATATTTGGCCTCCTGGGCTCTGTGAACAATCCATGTGAGCAGCAATACGACCAAGTAAGCTGCTGAGAAGGCAAATGCAATACCGAAATGTGTTCTGTAGTCGACCTGTAATTGGGCCAGTGCTATTTTTCCAAGCCACGATTCAGGTGAAAGGACTACGAACCCGGACGCCAGGCAAACTGCCGCCACAAATTTGGCGGGTAGCTTTGCGAGGTCGAAGATCTTCGAAACCCAATCAACCATCGTTTCTCTCTCAGCCTAACATCGTATCGCTGTAGGCACGGTTGCCTGCAGCCTATCCCGCTGCCTACCACCCAACTCAAATCGCTGCATCTCACTGTATCGCAATCATTTGCCTCTTAAACTCTTCTGCGAGTCCCGGGGATATGACGCAAGCTGCAGCCTATCCCGCAGCGTGTTAGGCTGCACCAAACCCTTAGAGTT
>JBFMEW010000106.1:0-4603 GCA_040753175.1 Acidobacteriota bacterium
CCTGGCTGAGGAGGCCACAGGCTGTCTCGGCAGAGTCGCCCGTCCTGCCGGCTCCGGCACCTCTGCCTCCTGGGAAAGACAAAATAACCATAATTCACACGGGGAGTAGACAAACATCATAGGAGAATCCATGCGAGTCAAAGTATGTTCCCGGTCGCTGATTAGAGGGACCGGTCGTTTCTGGGTGTGGGTAGTAGGTGTGACGATGGGGTTGTCTCTGGTCTGTGCGGGCCAGGCCGCTTCCTCAAAAACCAAATCCGATCAAAGGAAGACGCAGGCAAATTCCGAGGTCAAGGGGCCGCAAGCGAAGGCGATAGTCCAGATCGAAGCCTCCAAACCACCGTTGAGGGAGCCGCTGCTCAGGGGACAGCACGCCTTCGTCGATCCCCAGACTGGGAAGCTACGAGAAGCCGAACTGGAGGAAATTCAAACATTGATGAATCAAGTAGCCACAGGCCGGAGCCGTGGCCCCCTGAGGCAATTCCGGCTCCCGAACGGGGCCGTTGCGGTGGAACTGGATGCCAGCTACTGCGATTTCCTGACCGCCACGGTAAATGCCAATGGATCCGTGACAATGACGTGTTCCAAAGGCCACGACCACAGCCGTCCCGCGTCTTCGGCGACTTCGGGGAAGGAGGTGCTCGATGTTCAGTAAAGGCCTCCTGCTTGGCTTTTTTGCTCTGGCCATCCCGCTGCTGCTGGTGGTGCTTTGGGTCCCCGAGGTGCAAGCGGGAGCAACCGTGGTGGTGATCAACGGTGATCGTGCCAACGAAGGCTTTAATGATCGGACGCCGGCCCCAGCGACTGGTGGAAACACCGGATTGACCGTCGGAGAGCAGCGCTTGATCGCTTTTCAACATGCCGCCAACATCTGGGGAGCGACGCTGGATACCAACGTGACCGTAAAGGTCCAGGCCACTTTCGATCCCCTGCCATGTTCCGCCTCCAGCGGCGTTCTGGGAGCTGCCGGGACTTTCTTTGTGATTCGCGATTTCTCGGCTTCGGCGTTTCCCGCCACCTGGTACCACTCTGCCCTGGCCGACAAGATCGTTGGCAGCGACCTGGTGCCCGGTGCCCCTGACATTGTGGCCTTCTTCAACGCAAGCCTTGGCTCACCGGGCTGTCTGGAATCAAGCGGGTGGTACTACGGACTTGACAACCTGGCTCCCTCCAACCGGATCGATCTGATTGCCGTGGCGCTCCACGAGCTGGGCCATGGTTTGGGCTTTGCCAACTTTGTGGACGAGTCCAGCGGGCGCAACCTGGCTGGATTCACCGATATCTATTCCAGGTTCACACAAGACTTGAGCAGCGGCAAAACCTGGGATGTTATGTCCGACGCTGAGCGCATGGCGTCCGCCATCAACGTGCGCAAAGTGGTTTGGAATGGAACGCAGGTCACCACCGCGCTGCCCACCGTGCTCAGCCCAGGTACTCCCTTCCTGCAGGTCAACGCACCCGCATCCATTACCGGACGCTATCCGGTGGGCACGGCGGTCTTCGGTCCTCCCTTGAGTTCCCCGGGGATCACGGCGGACCTGGCTCTGGCTCTGGATGGAGGGCCGGTCATGACGGATGGCTGCTCACCTCTTTCCAACGCTGCCGCTGTCGCCGGAAAAATCGCTCTGATCGACCGGGGAACCTGCACCTTCACGCAGAAGGTGCTGAATGCTCAGAGTGCTGGGGCCGTAGCCGTCATCGTCGTCGACAACGTTCCAGGCAGCCCGCCACCAGGCCTGGGAGGTGCGGCGGCAGGTATCACGATTCCGGCGGTGAGGGTCTCTCTGGCTGATGGAGCGCTCCTCAAGAACCAACTGTCGGGAGGAACCCCGGTCAATGTCACGTTGGGTGTGGACTTAACCCAGTTCGCAGGAGCGGACCCGACAGCCCATGCTCTCCTATTCACGCCCAATCCCGTGCAGCCGGGCTCCTCGCTGTCGCACTGGGATCCGATCGCATCGCCTAACCAACTGATGGAGCCTGCCATCAACAGCGATTTGACCCATAGCGTGAAAGCACCCCAAGATTTGACCTTGGCATTACTGCGCGACGTGGGATGGACTGCCAATCCGACTCCCGATCTCTGTCCGATCTCGATTGCCACACCTTCGGTGATCATCGATGGCTACGACACGCGGGTCCCCAACATTTTGTTCTCGACCGGGTGCACGCTCTCGGATTTCGTCCAACTCATTGCCGCAAACTCCCGGAATCATGGAGACTTCGAGAGCAGTGTGGCGGGCCTGGTCAACACATTGCGCCAGGCTGGGCTGATCTCTGAGGACCAGAGCGGCGAGCTGAAGAGCGCGGCCGCCCGGGCCAACCTGCCGTAATCGTGGTTCGCAAACCGGGCATGGGCGGGGTCTCAAGCCCCGCCCATGCACTCTTGGCGGTTCGTGTGGTCGTCTCTATCTTGAGGAGGGAGCCACACGAGGCGGCGTGCGGCAGGTTCCGCTATACGGACTCATGTCCGTACTGTCCTCTTGTCTTTCACATCCGCTTTGAGTTAATTTGAAGCGCACGTTTTTGAAAATGGTAGCAGCCGGCTCTCGGAGGATGGGGTGTGCCAGGGTTTGCCCTGGGCTCACAGCTGTGGCGAGAGCGGCTGTAGAGAACGATTCCGCGGTTTGCTCGGACAGCAACGACCGACTACAACAAAAGGAGTTGTCGATCCCGTGATGAAGAACAGGTGGCCTGCGGTATCCCTGAAGGGGATTGCCGTTCTGGCCTTATTCGCCATGATACCGGGGCTTGGAGCGGTTTCCGGGACACGAGCAGATTCAGGCAAGATTGATTTTGTCAGGGACATCCAGCCGATTTTCGAAAAGTCCTGTTTCAGTTGCCACGGTGCCACGGTCCAGCTGGGAGGCTTGCGGCTGGACTCCAAAGAACTGGCCCTTCGAGGCGGCCAATCGGGCCAGGTTATTCGTCCGGGAAACGCCACAGACAGCATTCTCTATCAACGCATTATTGGAGCGGGAGACCAGGCCAGAATGCCAATGGGTGGCGACCCCCTGGATGCCGCGCAAATCAAACTTGTCCAGGCCTGGCTTGATCAGGGAGCCGTTTGGCCCGAAGGCGTGGGCGCCGAGGCCGCGGAAATCAAAAAGCATTGGGCCTACGTCGCACCCCTTCGCCCTGATTTACCGTCGACACGGCCTTCTGCCTGGCCCCGCAACGCCATTGATCATTTCGTCCTGGCGCGGCTCCAGGAGGAGGGCCTGACGTCCTCTCCGGAAGCCGACCGTGTCACGCTCCTGCGTCGGCTCAGCCTGGATCTGACCGGTTTGCCCCCCACGATCCAGGAGGTGGATGACTTCCTGAAAGACACCAGCGACAAGGCTTATGAGAAACAAGTGCAACGTCTCCTGGCTTCGCCGCACTACGGCGAGCGCTGGGGGCGTCACTGGCTGGATGCGGCGCGATATGCCGATTCCGATGGCTACGAAAAAGACAAGCAGCGGCAGGTATGGTTCTACCGCGACTGGGTCATCCAAGCCCTCAATCACGATCTGCCCTACGACCGGTTCATTATCGAGCAACTAGCCGGTGACTTGCTCCTCAATCCCACGCAAGATCAGATCGTGGCGACGGGATTTTTGCGGAACTCCATGATCAACGAGGAAGGTGGCGTCGATCCCGAGCAGTTCCGCATGGAAGCGATGTTCGACCGCATGGATGCGATCGGCAAGAGTGTCCTCGGCGTTACCATCCAATGCGCTCAGTGCCACAACCACAAGTACGATCCCCTCACCCAGGAAGAGTATTACCGGCTGTTCGCTTTCTTGAACAACTCCCATGAAGCCAACATCGCCGTTTACACTCCGGAAGAGCAAATGAAGCGGGCGGAGCTTTTTCGGAAGATTGGCGAGATCGAAGCCGACCTCCAACATCGCCATCCGGACTGGCGGGAGCGTATGGCAGCCTGGGAAAACGAAGTGAGCAGAACTACCCGGCCTGAATGGGTTGTCGTGAAACCTGTCATCGATGACACCACGGCAGGCGGTCAGAAGTACCAGCTCATGCCGGACGGTTCCTTTCTGGCCCAGGGGTACGCCCCCACCAAGCAGCGCCCTAAATTCACAGTTACCACGGATGTCCAGAACATCCGGGCCTTTCGGCTGGAACTCTTGAACGACCCCAACCTGCCTTTGGGTGGCCCCGGTCGTTCGATCAAGGGGACCGCGGCATTAACGGAGTTTGAGGTAGAAGCCGCACCAGCCGACGCACCCGAAAAAGCCGTCGCGGTGAAGATCGTGGACGCCACCGCTGACATCAATCCGCCCGAGACTCCCCTGGACGCAATTTTTTATGACAAGACGGATCGTTATCGGGTGACTGGTCCTGTCGCTTTTGCTATCGATGGCAAGGAAGAGACGGCATGGGGAATCGACGGTGGACCGGCGCGGCGCAATTTGCCGCGCAAGGCCGTCTTTGTCGCGGAAGCCCCGATCTCCAACCCACAGGGAACCACCCTGAGCTTCTATCTGGACCAGAAGCACGGCGGCTGGAACAGCGATGACAATCAGACTCACAACCTGGGACGCTTTCGCCTGTCCATCACCTCGGCACCCGATGCGGTCGCCGACCCCCTGCCCCAGAA
>JBFMEW010000107.1:0-4572 GCA_040753175.1 Acidobacteriota bacterium
CTGGCTCGTGATCGTATACCGGGCCATCTACCATCACCAGAAACTTGCGCACAAGGACGAGTTCAGCTCCCTCCTGTTGTTCTATATGTTCAGCGCCGTGCTGGTGGTAGCCTTCTTCGGGTTCGGCCTCTTCTACGCAAGGGGTTCTCATTTCTCCCTGGCCGATTACTGGCGCTGGTTCGTGGTCCACATCTGGGTGGAGTCCATCTTCGAGTTCTTCGGCATCGGGGTGATTTCGGTGATCCTCGTGGCCATGGGGCTGGCCACGGCCCGGGCCGCGCTCATGGTGGCCTACTTCACCGCGGCCATCGTGTTCCTGAGCGGCATCATCGGAACGGCACACCACTATTTCTGGTTCGGAGGGCCGTCGTTCTGGCTGGCCCTGGGTTCTGTGTTCTCCTCCATGGAGCCTGTGCCCATGTTCGGGCTGGTAGTGCGAGGCATCCTGGAGTATCGGTCCATCGTCCAGCGGGGTCAGGACTTCCCGTACAAGTGGCCTCTCTTCTTCTTCGTGGCCTCCTCCTTCTGGAACTTCCTGGGGGCAGCCACGTTCGGGTTCCTGATCAACCTGCCCCTGGTCAACTACTTCGAGCACGGGACCTACCTGACTATGAACCACGGCCACGGTGCCCTCTTCGGCGTATACGGGCTCATGTCCATCGGTCTGCTGCTCTTCTCCTGGCGAGGCCTGGTGCAGAAGGGATACTGGAACGACAGGATCCTCAAGGTCTCCTTCTGGGGTTTCAACCTGGGGCTCCTGGGTCTCACCCTCTTCACCCTGTTCCCCGTGGGGGTCTACCAGACCTGGACGAGCTTTCGGGACGGGCTCTGGGTGGCCCGTGACGCGGCCTTCTTTGAACGTCCCTTTGTGATGTTCCTGGGCACGGTTCGCGTCATCCCGGACCTCACCATCATCCTGGTGGGCGTACTGCCCCTGGCCTATTTCCTGTTCAGGACCTACCCGCACCTGAAGGCCGAGGAGATCCGGGAAGGGGAGTCCGTGTGGAAGAGACTGGGGGTGGAGCTGTAGATCACAATTCCTGCGGCACAGCCCCCGGCCAGGGCTTGGGCTACTGCATCGGGCCGGCCCATATGATTCCCGAGCCAGTAGAGCCCCAGCGCAGCCAGGGTACTCATCGTGGCGTGGACACGACCGCTCGGCATCGCCTCACTCCTCCTGAGAACGTCCTCTTCTACCATTTGGTATAAGGAGGAGCAGGATGTAGGGCCCAGTAGACGTTGCGGGGATTTTCAGAACCACCAAACCCTTGTACTTCGAAGGCGGATACTTGCGAATATCCGCGAAGTCAAAGTCACCCGTCAGAATGCACAGGTTATGATCCAAGGCGTAGGCTGCGATCTCGGCGTCTTTGGCTCCCCTTCGGCCGATTTCGCGCAGCAGTACCCCAGTGTGCCAGTACCGCCTGAGGAGATCCGCAGTTGAGCGCGGCAGATCTTCATCGATCAAGAATTGCATGACTCTCGCCGGGGGGATGTGGCAAGGGCAGAAAACTCTCAGATTCTATCAATTCAGTGGCATACAGGAGGGCTGCTCGAATGTCCTGCTCGTCGACACCATATTCGCTCATGATATCTTCCGGTGACATACCTCCGGCCAAACCGCCGATGATCCGCGTAATAGGAACACGAGTTCCCCGGATCACGGGCTTCCCGTGCTGAATCTCCGGGTCGATCACGATTCGGTCAAGCATGGTATCTCCTTCATTCAAAGGACCAATCGTAAGCATATCAGAACACTGTTGCACTATCAATCGATTAGAACCGCGATAGCGTTACCTTTTCCTGGCCCTTTCAATCGGGTGGAGAAGCGTGCCCGGAAACCAGGCGCATTGAACTCAAAAGGGGTCATTCCACGGTACCGGGATGACCCCTTCTTACGTCCTTGGTAGCGGGGAGAGGATTCGAACCTTTGACCTTCGGGTTATGAGCCTGCTAAGCCATTGAAATAACATAAACATCAAGAAGCCTGATAGACGGGCTTTTCCTCTTCTCTCAGCCTATTGCTTGACGCCGAGCGTCTCATCCAATAATTGAAATGCCTTCAATGAGTGTAATGGCGATGAACCGAAACGACACAAAAACGACACACCCCTAGCCCTGCGCGTATCCCTTAAATTTGCCGATAGCAATTGCATCTAGCGAGACCCCTTTCCCCAAGCGGTAGCCGATCCCGATGTCATGGAAGCGGCAGAGACCGCGCATGATCGTTTGTGCTCCGTGCATTTCGCGGTGGTTTCTGTTGAGCGCTCCGCCGAGTCGAGAGAGGATGACATTGGCGGTGGCAATGCGTAGATCCCCTTTTTTTGCCCCCGCAGCGTCTCGGGAGCTACGAACGGTTGGAGTTCTTCGAGCAGGCGGCATTCCCAGCGGTCGAAGATGAGTTCGCATCGCAGGTCGGGGGCCTCGCGACCGAGCAAGGTCAGGAGCATTACTCGCCAAGCCATGACCGTATCGATAGCAATGGCGCGGGCCAGTTTGGCTGCGCTTTGATGCTGATGGGCTTCGATACGGCAACCACTTTTCAGAACGCGATGCCATTCTTCGATGCGCCATCGACGGCTGTACCACCGCACGCAACGGAGCGATTGCTTGCGCGATTCGATCGGCACGGTGGTCAACAGCACCCAGCGCAGCGGTTTGGCGCCCTTGGGGGGATCGACTTCCCTCAGCAGCAACGCGTGCAGTTCCACGGCTGTCATGTGCCGGGTTTGTGTCGTTTGCGGCGCACTAACCGTCACCTTGCCCCAGCGCAGTTGCACCTTTGCCAGGCGTGCCGGAAGACTGATCCTTCCGGGTTTGCTGGGTTTGCCTTTCTTCTCGCGTTGACGCGGTACCGCAATGTGCGCTTCCCCCATCACAGGCAACCCCTCAAGATGGGCGAACAACTTTTGGGGTTCCTCTTCCAGGCAGCGGTTATAACGCGCACGCACGAGCAGATGAATGTTGCGGGCCTTACGCCGACGATAGTCGAAGAGCTCGAACAGATCGCTTTCGCGGTCGCCCACCGCGATCAGTTCGGTTTCAGGAACCCATTCCGCTATCTCCCGCAGCTCTTCGATGGTGTGCAACCACCGGTAGGATTCCTTTTCTTCGATGGGGCGGTTCTGCGACTTGTCTTCACCGCCAAAATGCGAGGCATAGATCTGGGTGCCCAGTACGCCCAATGGCAAGCCGCCCTCACTCAGGGCCAGCGCCGAGTGCATCTTCAGCCCTCGGCTGACCGCCCCGGTCTGGTTCTTACCAATGTCGCCCAGATCGTTGCAGTGCAATCGATCCGAGAAGTCCAGATCGGTCGTGTCTTGGATCGCCAGTACGCGGCCATACCCTTTGATCCGCCGTATGGTCTGCCATCGATGCCCACTGAGAATGCCTTCCGGACTCATCTGCGCCCGCTGCTTTCCAATGAAGCGGTAGTATGCCTTCAATTCGTGACGATCTCCGGCAAAGCACTCGGTATAGGAAGCCGACGGGTTGCGCGCTTTTGCTTTCGCAATACTCAGCAGTCGCTGCGTCGTGTCCTGATGCCCCAAGTCCGCTTCCCCAAACTCCGCCTCCACCCACCGCTCAGCGCACAACGACTCCTCCAGACTCAGGGGGGTGATTCGTTCGCTCTTCGGCACGATCCCCATCTGCCGGCGCCAGCGCCGATTCAGTTCGTACACATAGACCTCTTTGCGGGCCACCTGGGGCTTGTTGGGCCCGTTGCGTCCACGGCCCCGGCTCTCCCCCACACACAACCAGTTGGCCGCCTGATAACAGGTCCCTTCATAAGCCTCGGTATTCACGAAGCTCTCCAGCAGCCATGGCTCGAAGCCATAGCGTCGCGCAAAATCCGGCCCCACGCGTTCCACGGCCATGCTCAAAATCCGACTCGCCAGGTTCTCGCAGTGCACGCTGGGACGAATCAAAAATCGCCGCATGTCCAGAACTCGATCCTGAAAAAGCCTCCGTCTCGGCTCATCCCATCCGATCCATTCGTCGCGCGGCGCCAGTCGCAAAGCACAGGAACCGAATCCCAGTGCACCCAACCAACCATGCTCGCTCCCGATCAAGTAGCGCACCTGCCGTCCCACCATCCGGCTGTCGTGCAGCGGATGTTCCGTTTCGATCAACTCGTTCCATGTTCGGAACAGTTCGTCCTGCGCACGGCTGACTTCCACCAGAGACAATCCCTGCACCTGCTCGACACGCTCCGGCACCTTCCGCGGTCGAGCGACCCTTTGACCCAGCCTCCGCGGCTTCCAGCGCCCCGGCCCTTGGTTCTGACGTTTCGGCAATCGCCAGCAGCCTCGCGCCTCCAGCACTCGCAAGGCCTTCTGTGCGCCCCCTTGCCGCAATCGACCCCGAGCATCTCTCAGACCCAGACGCTCACACACATGGCGCGCCAGTGCTGCCCTCCCTTTGCCCTTGTGGTCCCTGAGCCACTCCTTGACCAGGGCCGTCCCTTCCTCACTCAACAGCCGTTCCTGAATCGTGCTTGTAGTGTCCATGCGCCATGGTCTACCAAAAAACGCAAACAATGTCCCGTTCTTTTTTCGGGGGCAGGCGCAG
>JBFMEW010000108.1:0-4513 GCA_040753175.1 Acidobacteriota bacterium
TGCATGAAGCCGGAGTTGCTAGTAACCGCGCGTCAGCCACAGTGCGGTGAATACGTTCCCGGGCCTTGTACACACCGCCCGTCACGTCATGGGAGCTGGCAACACCTGAAGCCGGTATCCTAACCGCGAGGAGGGAGCCGTCGAAGGTGGGGCTGGTGACTGGGACGAAGTCGTAACAAGGTAGGTGTACCGGAAGGTGCGCCTGGATCACCTCCTTTCTAGGTGAAGTGAGGGACGATCTGGCGGGGTGCGAGCAGCACAGCCGCGGATCGTTTCTCGAAGTGTCTCGCACGGTGTCGAGACGAGGATCCCACAAGGCAGGGCCGGATGGCCCTCCCTCCTTCCTATTACTCCTCAGTTGTCAAGGTTGTCTGTTTGCACAAGGTGAATCACGAGGTAAACGCAGAGATTGGTCACGAAGCTGAAGAGATGAAGTGAGAAGCGAGGTAAATCGCGGAGAGGGGGTAGCGGCCCGGCGATTTGCCGGGTCGTGTCGTCTGAGGGGAGGTTGACGGTCGAGGTGTGCGCCTGATGGAAACATGAGAGGCACAGCTAGGCGGTCAACCGCCTGGAGCACCTTACCAACCGAATAGGGAAGTTGCGCGAGCAACGAGAAGGCGCGAGAAGAGAAGGAGAAGTTTCGATTTCTCCGCATCACGAGGAAAGCTACTAAGGGCTTACGGTGGATGCCTAGGCGCCAAGTGCCGAAGAAGGACGTGGGACACTGCGAAAAGCCTCGGGTAGCCGTGTACAGGCGTAGATCCGGGGATGTCCGAATGGGGAAACCCGCCGTTGCGAACCGACGGCATCCTCTGGCCGAACGCATAGGCCAGGGGAGGGGCACCTGGGGAACTGAAACATCTCAGTACCCAGAGGAAAAGAGATCATTCCCTGAGTAGTGGCGAGCGAAAGGGGAGCAGCCCAAACCCAAGGAGCGAGGCTTCTTGGGGGTTGTAGGGCCTGGCAACAGGGAGTTCAGAAAGGGCGAGGTTAGCAGAAAGGTGTGGGAAAGCCTACCCGAGAGGGTAACAGTCCCGTATGCGAAAACCGAGCCACTCCCGCCGGGCACCTGAGTACTACCGGGCACGCTAATCCGGTAGGAAGCTGGGGAGTCCACTCTCCAAGGCTAAATACACTTGGCGACCGATAGCGAACAAGTACCGTGAGGGAAAGGTGAAAAGTACCCCGGTGAGGGGAGTGAAATAGAACCTGAAACCGTAAGCTTACAAGCAGTCGGAGGGCTAATGGCGTGGCTGTGCTGCGGCGAAAGCCGTGTGCGCGGCGCCAGGCCTGACGGCGTGCCTCTTGGAGAATGAGCCTGCGAGTTAATCTCTGTGGCGAGGTTAAGGGAGAGACACCTGAAGCCGTAGCGAAAGCGAGTCTGAAGAGGGCGTACAGTCGCAGGGATTAGACACGAAACCGGGTGAGCTACCCATGGCCAGGGTGAAGCGGGTCTAACCGTCCGTGGAAGCCCGAACCCACTGACGTTGCAAAGTCAGGGGATGAGCTGTGGGTAGAGGTGATATGCCAAACGAACTCGGAGATAGCTTGTTCTCCCCGAAATAGCTTTAGGGCTAGCGTCATGCGTTCAGTACCGGAGGTAGAGCACTGGATGAGCTAGGGGGCTTACCGCTTACCGAACTCAACCAAACTCCGAATGCCGGTACTCCAGAGCATGGCAGTCGGACTACGGGAGATGAGTTTCGTGGTCGAGAGGGAAACAGCCCAGATCATCGGCTAAGGTCCTCAAGTCCAGGCTAAGTGGGAAACGATGTGGGATTACTGGGACAACCAGGAGGTTGGCTTAGAAGCAGCCATCCTTCAAAGAGTGCGTAATAGCTCACTGGTCAAGTGATCCTGCGCGGAAAACATAACGGGGCTAAGCCTGGCACCGAAGCCATGGGTTGGCGCTTGCTAAGGCAAGTGCCAGCAGTAGGGGAGCGTTCTGTCGGCGGGGAAGGCCGATCGCAAGGACGGCTGGAGCGGGCAGAAGTGAGAATGCAGGCATGAGTAGCGAGAAATGCGTGAGAACCGTGTTCGCCGTAAGTCTAAGGTTTCCGACGGCAGGTCAATCCGCGTCGGGTTAGTCGGGCCTTAGCCGAGGCCGAAAGGCGTAGGTGATGGACATCCGGTCAACATTCCGGAACCGCTCAGGCGGAGCGAAGGGGGGACGCAGCGAGGTAGGCCAGCCCATGATTGGTCGAGTGGGTGCAAGTGTGTAGGCGTAGAAGCCTGTAGGCAAAACCGCAGGCCGAGCCGAGGCACGAATGCGAGCCCCTGAGGCAGAAGTGGTTGAGCCTGGCTGCCGAGAAAAGCCTCTAAGCGAAGAAGCCAGAGCGTCCGTACCGCAAACCGACACAGGTAGACGGGTAGAGAATACCCAGGCGAACGGGGGAACCTTCGTTAAGGAACTAGGCAAATTGGCCCCGTAACTTCGGGATAAGGGGTGCCTCCTGACGTGACACTTCAGACAGGTGAAGCGTTAGGGGGTCGCAGTGAAATGGCTCTAGTGACTGGTTAACAAAACCACAGGTCTCTGCAAAGCCGAAAGGCGATGTATAGGGGCTGACACCTGCCCAGTGCCGGAAGGTTAAGGGGAGGGGTTAGGGCGAGCGAGCTCGCTCGAAGCTCTGAACCGAAGCCCCGGTGAACGGCGGCCGTAACTATAACGGTCCTAAGGTAGCGAAATTCCTTGTCGGGTAAGTTCCGACCCGCACGAACGGTGTAACAACTAGAGCACTGTCTCGACGAAGGACCCGGTGAAATTGAAATAGGCGTGAAGATGCGTCTTACCCGCAGCAGGACAAAAAGACCCCGTGGAGCTTTACTGCAGCTTGGCATTGAGTTTGGGGATGATCTGTGTAGGATAGGTGGGAGGCTGTGAAGCTGGGGCGTCAGCCTCGGTGGAGCCAACGGTGAAATACCACCCTGATCCTGTCTAGACCCTAACCCCACACCGTGAACCGGGTGGGGGACCGTGCCAGGTGGGCAGTTTGACTGGGGCGGTCGCCTCCTAAAAGGTAACGGAGGCGCCCAAAGGTTCCCTCAGGTTGAATGGAAACCAACCGGAGAGTGTAAAGGCATAAGGGAGCTTGACTGCAAGACCAACGCGTCGAGCAGAGACGAAAGTCGGGCTTAGTGATCCCACGGCACCGCGTGGAAGGGCCGTGGCTCTACGGATAAAAGCTACCCCGGGGATAACAGGCTGGTGAAGTCCAAGAGTTCACATCGACGACTTCGCTCGGCACCTCGATGTCGGCTCATCGCATCCTGGGGCTGGATAAGGTCCCAAGGGTCGGGCTGTTCGCCCGTTAAAGCGGTACGCGAGCTGGGTTCAGACCGTCGTGAGACAGGTCGGTCTCTATCCGCTGTGGGCGCAAGGGACTTGAGAGGAGCTGCCCCTAGTACGAGAGGACCGGGGTGGACGGACCGCTGGTGTGCCAGTTGTCGTGCCAACGGCAGCGCTGGGTAGCTATGTCCGGCAGAGATAACCGCTGAAAGCATCTAAGTGGGAAACTCGCCTCAAGATCAGGTCCCTCATCCTGTCAAGGGAGTAAGGCCGCAGGAAGACTACCTGCTGGATAGGCGGCAAGTGTAAGCACAGCAATGTGTTGAGCTAAGCCGTACTAATGGCCGAGGGCTTGACCCGTGATGCGGAGAACTCGGAATTTCTCCCCCTCAGCAGGCGATCCGGCAATGGGATGAGCAGAGACCATCCCCCGATGGCCTGAGCGCCTGATGCCTGCCCCCTGTTCGGTTGGTACTTAACATCTTGAAAAGGTCTCTTGGTGATTGGAGCGACGGAGGTACACCCGGTCTCATCCCGAACCCGGTCGTTAAGCCCGTCAGCGCCGATGGTACTCGGAGGGCAACCCCCCGGGAGAGTAGGTCATCGCCAAGAGACTTTTATTTTAACTTGTTCTTAAGTAATTGACAATCGCAGCTTAATCCGCTATAATTATTCTAATCGCGGACTGCTCTTATATCCGTTGCTAGTGGTAACTTTGCGACAAGGAGAGGGCATATCTTCTTTTGTGCGTTTGTAGTGCATAGAGCCATGATGTTGCTCGGCTGCGCCGCGATTGCCAGCCGAGCATTTTTTAGCCCATTGGCTTTATAATCGTCTGGACAACTATGCGATTCTTTTTCGGAAGGTTTGAGTTGGATGAAGGCTTTTGGCGAGAGCACTCATTTACGGATCGTGAAAGGAGGTGAAGAGGAGAGTGGCTACGGTTACATTGCGTCCTAACGAGTCTCAGGACCAACTGCTGAAGCGCTTTCGCAAGAAGGTGGCAAAGAGCGGCATCCTGAGCACGGTGCGTCGCAAGCGCTGGTTCGTCTCGAAGAGCGAGCTGCGTCGTATCAACAAGAAGAAGGCGATCCGCCGCCTGAGGCGACGCCAGATGACGGAGAGCGAGTAGAGTTGGTGTTTGTGTTTATGACAGAACGGTTTTCCAAGCTTGCCCCGGGCCGTTGGCCTGGGTGCGGAGGTGTAAATGGCTAAGGAAGAGGA
>JBFMEW010000109.1:0-4365 GCA_040753175.1 Acidobacteriota bacterium
GCAGCACGCTGGGACGCTTCATCAGTCCCGACCCATTCGGTGGTGGCCCGGATCTGGGCCGACCCGGCAGTTGGAACAAGTATTCTTATGTGGAAGGAGATCCAGTCAACTATTACGATCCAGCCGGCCTTCTGCTAGCCAAACCAGGCGATGATACCCACGGCGGTGGCGGGGGAGGCACCGGTTGGGGATTCGACTCCACTATGTTTGGATTCCTGATGGGAGGTGGTTGGCGTCCAGAGCCTCGGGAGCCGGCGGAACCGCGCGAGGGCGGTGGAGGCAACCGGCCAACGATCAATCCCGATGCACTAGTTGGGGACCAGAAGGTGATGGAAAGCCTTTATTGCCTCTGGGTGAAAGGAGGATACGGATTTCAGCCCACAGAAAGAGCCACCTGGATTACGAAGCAACAAGGTGACTATGGGACGGTCCCGTGGCCTTGGTCGGCAGAGGCAGGCAAGGAATCTTGGAAGGGACCTCCCCCCATCGGATCTGTGGCTATCGTTCATACCCACCCAGATAACAGGAGCCCAAAACCATCAACCACTGGAGGAGTCACTCGCAGAGGAGATCAGGGTACCGCGGACGCCATCAACCTGCCGGTATATGTCGTCACAAGGAACGCAATTTGGAAAGCCGTTCCCGGCGGGAAAGAGCCGCTTCAAGTAGTAGAGGGCGAGTGGTGGAAACCCTTTCAGGAGGCGAAGCTTAAATGCCCAGACTAACTCTGACGCTGTTGTCCCTTTTTTTCTCAGCGCTGCTCACGATTGATGACACGGCAGTTGATCGTGGTCAAGGCGACGAGAGGTGGGCCGAACATAACTACACCAATGCGTTGGAAATCTTGTTGCCGAACCGCGCTGCGGTCGAATCGCGTTTTGCAAAGGATCTCAAGTGGGTTCTCTCTGGACGTGTACTCCCGCCCCACGAGGAAAACGAGCTGGGGTTCTTCCTTCAGCGAGACTACCAGGGCCAAGCTCAGTTGACTATTATTCGACCTCGACGGGACTCGATCATAATGCAATTGCGCGCATTGAGGAAGGAATTCCCCGACGCATCACTCGATAGAATCTTAGGCCACGTGTCCTTGGAACACAAGAGGATGGCAGCCTCAGACCATCCTGAGGTGGGGCTACTAGCTGATCAGTTTGAAGAGGTTCGAATGTCGCCCGTCCCTCCACTTGACCTGTTCATGGACGCAACTGGCTATGAGTTCTGGATTGAGACCAAATGGGGTAGTCGCACCAGTATTTTGCTCAGTGGACCCGGATCTCAGGCCCTCAAGCAACAGCATCCGCTGGTGCTCTGGGCAGAAGGGCTTCGTAGGTTCGCTGCAAGAGATTCCAGCAAGTAGGCGGTTGAACAACGATCGCGGAATGTTGACTCATACTGCCGCTGCTACAACGGTCAGATCAGCTCCATTGCCGACGCCGTTTCGGGTGAAACGGTCACCTACGCCTACGATAGTCTGAGCCGGCTGATTTCGGCCACCGCCACCGGAAGCTGGGGACTGAGTTTCAGCTACGACGGATTTGGGAACCGCACCAGCCAGGCGGTGACCAAGGGTTCGGGAACCGCTTCCTCTTTCGCCTACAGCGCCTCGACCAACCGGATCACCACTTCCGGTTACGGGTACGACTCAAACGGCAACCTGACCTCGATGCCGGGCCTGACGCTGGGCTATGATGTGTTGAACCGGGTGGTGAGCGTGACGGGCACTTCGGTCAACGAGCAGTATGGGTACGACCCTGGCAATCGGAGAATGTGGCGACCCCTTCCCGCCGGGGCGTTCGAAATCACCTTTTACGGGATGGCCGGGGAGCGGCTGGGGACCTGGAAGCTGTTGAGTGGCCAGCTGACCAACCTGAGCACCAACCTTTACTTTGCCGGCAAGCTGATCCGGCAGAAGCAGATCAATGCTTACGGAGGCGTGGAGGATGCGGCGGTGGTGACGGATCGAATGGGCTCAGTCCGCATGCGCACGAACTTCGGAACCGCCAGTTCGGATATCATTCTGCAGAGCGCACGGCTCTATCCCTTTGGTGAAGAGCTCAGCCCGGCCACGGCCAACGACCGGGACAAGTTCGCCACCTACCACCGCGACAACTCCACGGGCCTCGATTACGCCATGAACCGCTACTACGGCAGCACGCTGGGAAGGTTCACCTCAACTGATCCTTATCTGCCCTCGGTGCAGATCCAGGATCCTCAGACGTGGAATCGGTATGCTTATGTGGCGAACGACCCTGTCAACAAGCATGACCCGGATGGACTAAGGATCGAAGAACCCGGATGGCCTTGCCCGGCATGGGCCGGCTGCGGGTGGGATTCACTCGTCGGGGCCGGCTTTCGCGATCCGGAGCGAGGGGCGAGGGAACTGCAGGGCGATGACGACAGTGGTACGGGAAGAACAGTGGGTAGCGCGCAAAAGAGGTTTTATGACGATCGGGAGTTGATCACTGACGCGGTTCTGAACTCCAAGAAGTGTAAAGACTTCTTGAACAAATGGCTCACGCCCTGGGGCAAGACGATTGAGGAATTCAAGAAACTGATCTTCGACGCCCGCGCGTTATATGGAGAAAAGAGTAACGAGCCTGTCTGGGTCACTCAGGTTCCCGCAAAGCGGGTGTTCGAAGGTGGAAGCATGAACTTCCAGGCCTCAATGAATGGCAAGAACTTGGTGTTCTTCCGCAACGTTGAATCGGTATATCAAAACTCTAACTACAGAAATGCAGCCGTGTGGATTCATGAGTCGGCGCACAACCTGAACGTTGGCCCTTCCGGAGGACCAATGGTGTTCCAGGAAGACGACCAGTTGGGGGCGCCCTTTGGAAAGTCAAGGGAATGGGGCGAGAAATCAACGTTGATTACCGACGCCATCATGGAGAATTGTTTTCCAGGTAAGAAGTAGGGGCGTCGGAGGTGGTGTTATGCTGCAGAGATTTGTATTGACCTGTCTATGTCTGCTTTCGCCCTTGGCCCTGGCTATGGCCGAGAGGGAGTTAGACCCTTCGAAACCAAAAGGTGCCGACTCTCTGTTTCGCGTTCACTACGGGGACAAGTGGGGATTCATGCTTCGAGACGGCCAGGTGGTCATTCCACCCCAGTTCGACTGGGCCGGTGCCTTCTTCGAACAACGGGGTCGTGTCTATGTCCGGAAAGAGACAGAAATGAAGGTTGGTTACATCGATTCGACGGGACAGTTTGTTATTGAGCCGACATTTGATGAGGGTGGCGATTTTCGGGAGGGTCTAGCCCCGGTTCGGGTGGGGAAGGAATGGGGATTCATTGACGGCCAGGGTCGGTTTGTGGTCCCGCCCACTTTTCAGGCAGCAGGAGAGTTTCATGAGGGCTTGGCACGTGTAGTGTATTGTCCCGCTCAGACGATGCCTCGTTTCGGCTTTCCACTGCTCGGGGACGACTTTCAGCGCAAGTTGGAATTAGAGCCAAGGTTTGTTGGCCGAAACGTTCGCTTCGGGTTCATTGACCGGACCGGCAAGATGGTGATCAAGCCTCAGCCCTGGGAGATGGCCGATGATTTCTCCGAGGGTCTGGCCTGGGTGCGAGGCAGAGACTTGAAGTGCCGGTACATCGACCGGCGAGGTGAATTTGCGTTCGCTCAGTCCTTTGATCTGGCGCAGTCTTTTTCGGAAGGGTTGGCTTCGGTCACGGTAGGGGGAAGCTGTGGCTATATTGACAAATTTGGGAACTACTCCATTTCGGCCACCTTCGATTACTGTGGGAACTTTTCTGAGGGGTTGGCCGTTGTCTCTGAACCGCAAACCGACGACGAGGCTCCCCCGAAGATGGGGGCGATTGACAAGTCGGGACGATACGTGATCCCCCCAAGGTTCAATAATCTACGAGATTTCTCGGAAGGACTCGCAAACGCTAGACGGGAAGGCAAACGAATCTTTATTGACAGGGCTGGTAAGACTGTCCCCCTCACGGATATTCCACTGGACTGGTGGGGCTTTCGCGACGGACTTGCGATTGTGGGAACCGGTGGCAAGCGAGTCTATATCGACAGGACTGGGAAAGTCGTGGCTCCGTTCGAAAAATAGCCGCTGGCAGAACTTGACACGCGCCGGTAACCGAGCGAGATGGGCTCAGTCCGCATGCGCACGAACTTCGCAACCGCCGGTCCGGATATCATTCTGCAGAGTGCACGGCTCTATCCTTACGGCGAAGCTCAGTCGGGGGCCGCTTCGGGAGAGAAGTTCGCCACCTACTACCGCGACAACTCTACGGGCCTCGACTACGCCATGAACCGGTATTACGGCAGCACGCTGGGACGCTTCATCAGTCCCGACCCATTCGGTGGTGGCCCGGATCTGGGCCGACCCGGCAGTTGGAACAAGTATT
>JBFMEW010000110.1:0-4291 GCA_040753175.1 Acidobacteriota bacterium
GCTGAAGTCAAGCAAAGCTGGGAGGGCCTCAAACGATTGAAACTGTAGTGAAGACTTTTGGAACACCGTGATTGAAAATAAACCACTTGGGGATCAATAATCTCACCAACTGCGAAAGTTAGGCTAGACCTGTGCGTTCTCTGGTCAGATGACGTGGAGCAGGGCGGTCAATCCTTGATCGTCGCCCTCGGCCTGGATGGTCAGGACCAGAAACACGTTGGGGGGTGAGGCACCAAGCAGCCGAGATCAGGACGGTGGTCAAAGCGTCACTCGAAGATCAGATTCGACGGGGACTGAAGCTGGGAACGTGTTGTCTGGTCGTCATCGATGGTGCAAAAGCTTTCTCCGGTCGCGGTTCCCATTATTTTGGGCGCCGAGACCCAGCGTCGTACTCTGCGACAGAAGGAACGTGAAAGATCACCTCTGGCTGTCCCACCAGGCTGGCCTGGACCGACGAATTCGCACGGCCTATCGGATCAAAGGCCAGGGAGACGCGAAAGCGGAACTCGACAGAGTCGTTCGCTATTTGGAGAGGCTCAACCCCAGCGCCGCTCTCAGCCTGGAAAAGATCCTGACGTGCACTGCCTGGGCCTTCCGGATCTCCATTGCACCAGCCTGAACTCCAACAACATCGGCGAATCCTCGCTGTCCCGAGTCGCTAGCCTGCGTCGCCGAGGCAAGAGATGGAATCCCGGGGATCAGGTTCAGCGCTGGGCCGCCGCCGTTCTTTTCGAGGCCGGGAAGGGATTCCGAAAGGTGAACGTCCTGGTCCGAGTTTGAGGGGAAGGGCTTCCGCTCCATAGAACGTCGCTGGATGATGAGCGGTCTGGGGAGTCGCCAACCAAGCTTGGGGCGTTCTCGCTAAGGTGGATGGGATCTCAATATCGCTATCTTTGCGAGAAACTACCAGAACCGTAAGTCGAGTCGTTAAGTGAAAAGTCGGTTTAATCGTGGTGCAAACTCTGCCTGATTACGGAAAGAAGGTCGGTCTGCGTCACGGAGCTTGAAACGGTTGCTCGACCGATGGTGGTAGGGAGGATCCAGCGGGGGGCATCGGCCAATACTTTCTTATCGTTGTTTATGTGCGCAAGAAGCAGATCGACTGGAACCTCAGGCAATCTGGTGGGCAGGCCAAGGCGCGTTAGCAGCTCGTTTTGCCGGGTTGCGACATCCGAACCGGCCAAGCCTAAGCGAACAGAAATCCGAGCCTCGATAGCCATGCCGATTGACACCGCACTCCCATGCGGTAGCGTGTATTTCATGACTGTTTCGAGGGCATGACCGATTGTATGTCCGTAGTTGAGAAGAATACGGATATTCCCAAAATCACGTTCGTCACTGGCGACCACCTGTGCTTTCAATGCCACACATCTTGCTATGATGTTCAGTAAGGTCCCCTTTTCAAGCGCTGCGAGCTTCCCCAGGTTTTCAGTGACTAAGCTGAAAAGTGAACTGCCAACCGGCTCCTCCCGCAACAATGAATTCTCAAGCATCGCATACTTTACCACTTCCGCCCAGGCAGCCCTTTGCTGTTCCTTCGGCTCGTCGAACAACAATGAGGCATCAGTCCAGACAAGCCTGGGGTGATAAAAGGTGCCAATCAAGTTGCGCGCGCGCGGGTGGTTGAGGGCTGTCTTTCCGCCGATAGAAGTGTCCACCATGCCCTCTAGTGAAGTCGGGATCTTCACCAGGGGCACTCCACGCATATAGGTTGACGCAGCGAATCCTCCGACATCGTCGATCGCGCCACCGCCGATGACGACCAGGGCATCGTCACGATGGAAATGGATTTCAAGAAGCCATTCGTAAATCGCGTTCACTTCCGCGAGCGTCTTGATTGATTCCTGAGCGGCAATTTTTCGGACATGGACCTCAACGCCTTCTGTCCCTAACGATTGCTCCACGGTGGAACCAACTTGCTGCCAGGTGCTCGCGTCGGTTAGGATCGCCGCGCGATGAGTGTGCGGCAAGACTCGTTTCACTTGCTGACCCAGTGAGGAAAGGTTGTTCCAGCCCACAATCACCTGATACGGCCACGCACCGGCCGCAACGACTATGGGAGGAGGCAAGTCAGTGTTGAGAGAATGGCGCCTTGGCACGCCCACCATGTCTTGAAGAACCGCGGGTTCTCTGGAGTGTTCCAGTAGATGAACAGCTCGAATTACTTCGTCAGCCACCTGGTCCGCTGTCAAACGGTCGGTGTGGATAGTCCAATCTGCGAGACTGTATACTGGCTGCCGAGTGTGTTTCAGAGAGCGGATCTGATCGAGCGGATAGACAGCATCGAGCAAAGGGCGAATGGCTTTAGTGTCGCAGTTCTCAAGTTGCCGCTGAATCCTAGCATGAAGGACTTCAGCTTGAGCCTCCAAGAAGATAATCCACCCCTTCCTGGCCATCAGATTTCGGTTCTCAGATCGAACGACCGTACCGCCGCCGGTTGCAATCACAAACGGGCCATGACTCGAAGCCGCATGTAATGCTTCGCTTTCACGCAGACGGAAACCCGGTTCGCCTTCTCGGCTAAAGAGCGTTGGTATATCCAAGCCGGCGCGTTCGACTATTAGCTCGTCGAGATCACAGGCACGCCATTGAAGCTTTTTAGCAATCAGCTTGGAGATGGTTGATTTGCCCGATCCGCTAAACCCCACGAGATAGATTCCTCGCGGGCTTTTTGTGCTTGAAGTGTGCTTCATCTGACTTCCGAGTTTAATGACACCTGGCATGAGCACGCTCTTTGGGACTATGTCGAAGAGTCTTTACCCAACTCCGGCAATAATCCAAAGCTCAGGTCAACCAACGCATGAAACCGCTCCTCCGCCGGAACCTCTTGGAGAGCCACGACGCGAGCGAGCAAATCGCAGTCCTCTCCAGAAGCCAGATACCCCAACAAATGAAGGATTGCGCGCTTCTGCTCTTCAGTCAGAGATCGAATCGAATCGAGGGGAAGGTCAAAAACGATGGAGAGACCATCCAAACCGCAACAAGACCAGAAACTACTGTCTTCGTACAAGCCCTTAAAATAGGCTGGGGGTTTTCGAAGCTGATTCATTCGTTCAATTTTGCCTAAACCACTGTTCAATCAGGCAAGAACCGATCAGGAATATTTTAACAATGCATCGGCAATCGTTCTGGCTTCAGCGAGTGGAATTTGGCCCGGTGCGGAGACTTGTTGGCCTACTGCAAACGTCATATCAGAACCGTACAGAAATCCTGCGACTCTGCTAATTGCCCCAAGGTTTCCCATCGAAATTGTGCAGAGTGGCACACGAGGAAAGGCTTGCCGAGCGGCCAGAGTGACCTGAAAGAGCGTCAACACATCCTCCCGTCGCCGCGGCATACATGCCAGTTTCGCGATGTCCGCTCCGTTCTCGACCATCAGCGCGATCGATTGCATCAACTCGGCTTCGGTAAGGGTCTTTTCAAAGTCGTGGAGCGAGAGGATGACTGCGGTCGAATTGGTGTGTGCCAAATCGACAAGAGGACTTACAAATTCGGGCCCGTTACTTAATTCCACATCGATGACATCCACGACACCCGTGCGCAATACTGCGCTCATGCACCTCACTCGAAGATCCTGATCTATCAGCCGTGCCCCTCCTTCCGACGCCCTCCGAAGGGTATAGATGATTGGTGTATCTCCCAAAACCGAGCGGAGATGGTATGCCGCCTCCACGAACGCTTCGGCGTCGACACGTTCATAAGCGTCCGCACGCCACTCCACTAGATCGGATCCAAGTCCGCGGGCGACCGAAGCCTGATCGATGAGCTGATCTGAATCTGCCGCCACTAACGGCACGCAAAAGAGAGGCTTCGGCCCTCCTAGTTCAACCGCTCGAATGATACGTGGAGGAGTCACGCAAGGTCTCATCGGAATAGACTACTTCAGAACTTGGCAACACGCAATAGAACCTGTTCGGTGCCAGCGATTCCGCATTCGCCGCAGCGAATGCAGGGAATTGACTGAAGCACATAGTTTTGAGTTGAGGAGTGCGGGTAGGGCAGGTTCGTGTGGGGATTTTGGTGGCCGCGAGGGCCTGGGAGGGCACCAAGAGGCGACTGGCGGTGCAGCGCCGAAGAAACCTGTCCCCCATGGACAAAGCTGCGTGTGATAACGAGTCGGGGTGAAGTTGAAAGGGAATCTTCAGGGGGAAGAATCCGTGCCCGCTAGTGTTTAATTGCGTAAGTTAACGATAGTGTTTCTCAACTGAGAACCTCGCACTTCACGCTTGCGCCAGACAAAGGGTTTGGCCGTTGGACCATAGGCGGCGACGAAGTCCTCAATGGCATGCCG
>JBFMEW010000111.1:0-3734 GCA_040753175.1 Acidobacteriota bacterium
TGTCCATAGTGCTTCACAAAAGAAGGTTGCCCTTCTCCCATGACTATGTAGGGTACTGCTGATGGGACAGCAGGTCTTGTCAGTTCTCTCCTGCAAGACAATGGTTCAAAAAGCTTCATGTCGCAAAATGTACCAGTGATTCGCGGCAACAACGCGCCAGCGATTCGCGGCAACGATGTACCACTTTTTCAGTGGATGCGAGTTGGAAAAGTACGGTTGCGAAAGCGAATGTTAAAGGATTCGATCAACTCATTTGCACCTCCTCGAGCAGGTTTTTCCGTCCTTTGGAGCGGAAACTGGGGCCGCGGATGATGACCACTTCCGCCCGGTCCAGGAGGCGATCCAGCCCGGCGGAAGCCAGCAACGGGTTCTGGAAGAGATCCGGCCATTCGGCCGGGGCGCGGTTACTGGTCAACAGGATGCTTCCTTTTTCGTAGCGCTCATTGATCACGTCATACAAATCTTCCGGTCCGGGCGGCGGGATGGATTTCAAGCCGAAGTCGTCCAGGATCAAGAGATCCGGGCGCAGATAGTTGCCCAGGCGTTTTTCCAGGGAAGCATCGGCGCGCCCGCCATTGAGGTATTGGAGCATCTTCTGGACACTGGTGAAGAGCACGTCGAAGCCCTGGCGGGCCGCAGCTTGAGCAAGCGCCTGACTCAGGTGAGTTTTCCCTACCCCGGTGGGGCCGCATATCAACAGGTTGCGCTTCTGACGCACGTACTCGCAGGAGGCCAGTTCCAGGATCTGCTGGCGGTTGAGGTAGGGGTTGAAGGTGAAGTCGAAGGTCTCCAGGGTCTTGGTGGAGTTGAGCGCACCCCGCCGCAGGCGCAGTTGCAGTTGTTTCTGGGCGCGGCGCTCGACTTCATCTTCCAGGATGCGGGATAGAAACTCCTGGTAGCTCCATTTGTCGTCAATCGCCTGGCGGTTGCGGGCTTCCAGGGTTTCCAGCACCCCCGAGAGGCGCAGTTGGCGCAGTTGTCCGGCGAGCTGGTGTTTCAGTTCCATGGCAGCGTCTCCGCCAGTTCCCCGACTAATTCGTCTGCGCTGCGGGCGAAGGCGCTGGCAGGCGGCAACCTCACCGGCAGCAAGACTTCTTCCTCTTCCATCCCTTTTTTAAGGACGTTTTTGACCGTCTTGTAGCTGGGATCGTCATAGCTCAGTGCTCGCCGACAGGCGGCTTCCAGCCGGGCCTCGCCGAAGCGGTTCTTGAGACGCACCAGCCGCCCTGCGGTGGGAATGCGGTAGAGCACGGGATCATCGAGCAAGCTCTGGACGATCGCAAGCAGCGCCGGTCCGATCTGCTCGGCTTCCGCGAGCAGACTATCCCGATCCTGGGTCAATCCGGGCACTTTTTCAGGCGGCAGATGGGCCAGGTTGGTAAGTCGCTGGCCGGGCTTGGTCGCCCGTTCGTGGGTTGCCACCAGTTTCTGCTTCTCGTCGAAGATGCGTACCTGCTTGCTCCCACCGCAGATCCACACCTGGCCCGGGTACAGCCGTTCGGGCACCGAGTAGAAGGCGTTGTCGAAGACTACATAGCAGTCGCGGTAGACCTTGACGTGCTTCCATACGGCCAGGTCATAGGGGCTTTCCGGTAAGGGCTTCAAGCAGGCTTTCTCGACCTGCTCGAAACGTTCCAGAGGTTTCTCCTTGGTTGTGCCGTGGATGCGCAACCCGGCGGTGGTGTTGCACCAGACCAGCGCGTCTCGGTTGGCTTGGGTGAGGCTGGTCGCTTCCCGCCCGCCCAGGAAGTTGCGGCACACGTAGTGCACGCCGCCCTGTTCCACCTTGCCTTTATGTTCGGGGGTGGCTACTCGGCAGGGGGCGATCAAGAAGCCATAGTGTTCGGCGCATTCCCGGTAGGTGTACTGCACCTGGGGGTCGTCAAAGACCGCTCTCAGGATCGCCGTGCGCAGGTTATCGATCCGCACCCGGGCGGGTACACAGCCGAAGAACTCGAAGGCGTTGCGGTGGCAGCGCAGCCAGGTCTCGATCTTCTGATCCCAGACGAACTCGACGTACTGGTGGCGGCTCCAGGATAGGGTCATCACGAAGGCCCAGGCTTTGCGCAGCTTGCCGCTCGCCGGGTCGATCATCCGTCCGGCGTAGCCGAAATCCACCTGGGCTTCTTCACCCGGCTTGGTTTCCAGCCGGGTGGTGGTGTCCTTCTGTTTGCCCGGTTTGATCGTATTCACGAAGCGCCACACCGCAGCATAGCTGCCGGTATAGCCCCGTTCCAGAAGCCGCTGGCGCATGGCGGCCACTTCCACCCCTTGTTTGACCCACGCTTCGACCTGGCTGCGGTAGCTCTCCACCGAGGACTCGTTCTGGGGTGGGGTTTTCTCCTGAAAAGAGCGCTCCAGCCGCGCCTGCAACTCCTCCAGGGAGGGCAGCTCCCCTTCCAGCAGCCCTTGTGCTTGCGCCCATTGCCGATAGCGTTTCACCGTTCGCCGGTCAAAGCCAGTATCCCGCTGGATCTGCCGATAGCTGGAACCGGCTCGCATGTGTAACAGCAGTTCTCGAATGTCCATCAGGTTCAAAATCCTCTCGCTCATGGTTCCTCCTGATCTATCGATAAGATGACAAGAGGATACCAGAGCCTACCTCTCCGCGGGGCAGGGGAGTGCAAGCCAGCTCGTGCGAACGCTTTGCGCCGAACCGCTTTATATTGCGGAAGCTCTTCCCGTAGGCCGGGCCCCTGTCAAGGGCGGCGCAGCCGTTCTTGGGCTGCGCCGTCCCGCAGGGATGCGCAGCGTAGCGCAGCACCCTTGACAGGGTGGCCGGAGGGAAGATAATTGCCCGCAAGAAGCGGTTCGGCCCGGCGTGGCTCTCAACCGACAGCCATGTGCCTGGCCTGATCGCTCTCTACCCTGCAGAGTCGAATGAGGGCATCCGAAAGTGGTACATCGTTGCTGAGGAATGCTGGTACATGGTTGGCGCGAACTCCTGGTACATCGTTGGTGAGGACCTCTGGTACATGGTTGGCGCGAACTCCTGGTACATCGTTGGTGAGGACCTCTGGTACATGGTTGGCGCGAACTCCTGGTACATCATGGCCGAGGACCACTGGTACATTGTAGTCCGAGGAGTGACACTTGGTGTTTCTCGTAAGGCCGGGACAGGTTTTCCTGTTTCAGCCAGCGAGCAATCCCACTTTCAGCGGGAAGACGTTGCCCGGCAAAGGCACTGCTGGTTTTCAACTCTGCCACCAACGTCTTCGCTCCCCAACCCGGATGTGCCTTGCGCCACCTCCGCAACTGATCCACGATAGCCTGCGGATAGGTGCTCAGCTCCCCCTGACGAGGACGCCCCATCCGGCTGCTCAGCACGCTTTCCCCTCGCTCGGCTTGGCGACGCCACTTCCGAACCGTGTAGCGACTGATCTCCAGCCGTCTGGCAATTTGTCGATCCGTCATGCCCTGCTCGGACAGAACCTGGATCAGAACCCGTTGTTGCAATTGGTTCGTATTCATCCGACACCTCCCGTTCTATGTCTTGGGTGGAAGGTGCCCGATCTAGCACGCTTTGTCAAGTCCTGGCGCGGTACGACTTTATGAGGTTTGTAAGGTACGACTTAATGACACAATCGCGGCATGACTTAATGAGAGTTAACATACCTCTTGACATAATTGCACATTACAAATAGGGTGTCCCTGTCAACCGTTTTCGGCGACGAAGTCTGACAGGAGGCACCCTCTATGAGTATCACACAAGAGAGCAAACAGCGCAAGCGTAA
>JBFMEW010000112.1:0-3674 GCA_040753175.1 Acidobacteriota bacterium
AGCAAGTCTCTTGAGGATCGAGTGGTGCCAATTGTTGAAAAGGACGAACCGTTCTTTCATTTTGTCTATGAACAGATTCTTCATCGAGGGCGTATTCCCAGGCTGGATATCTAGCTAAATCATCTAACGTAACGGTTGTGCAACCAGGAGCAAGATGTTTACTGGTACATAAAAACTGAACTTTACCAACTGAACAAAAGCTCTCCTGTCTGGCATAATCGAATTTTCTACAAACCAAATCCAAACAGGAGAGTTGACCATGATTATACCTGCTCAAACCGAATTGCGAAAACTGGTTGAGTTTCCACCAGTGGGACAGCTTTTGGCCGAGACGTCCCAGCGCTGGTGTTTTCCCCCGATGACCGTTGGGGACGTTTCTGAAGTTCGAATATCTTTCAGCAGTCGGGCCGAACAACTCGCCAGTTGGGTGGACGAGCGCAGCGGGGAAGTTGAGTTGGATACCACCACCGAGCATGCCTGGCTGGTGGTGATGGGACAATTGGCCCAGGCGCTTGGATTGGTCAAGGAGTTGGAAGCCGTGCCCATTGATCAGAAGCAAGGCCCCAAATGCCCGCCGCAGACCAAGCTGATCGAGTTGCTGGTCGGTATTCTGGGAGGCATCGAGTACCTGCAAGACCTCAACCTGGAAGCAAATCCCATCGCCAAGGATGCTACGATTGCCCAGGCTTGGGGTCAAGCCATCTTTGCGCACTACTCGGGGGTCAGCCGTACTCTGGAAGCGGCTGACGAAAACACCCTGGCGGCGGTCATTGCAGCCTTGCGGCAAGTGTCGCAGCCTTTCATCCAGGAAGCGGTGCTGGAAACCATCCGCAAGCAAGGCTGTTTGACGGCGGATGTGGATCTGACCGGGCGGGAAGTCAGCCCGACCAGCACGGATTACGAGGAGGCAACTTTTGGCTGGATGGCGGATGACATTCGCAAGGGCTACCAGGCCGCCATCCTGTCGCTGGTGTGCGAACGCTGGCAGCGTCTGTTGTTGGCTCTCCAGCGCTATACCGGGCGCACGCATTCGGCGGAATGCCTTCAAGCGATGGTACGAGAATTGGAACAGGTCTTGGGGATGCGCCCGCGCCGGCGGGTTGCCCTGGTGCAGGCGCAGCGTCAGGTCTTGCAGGCCCGTATCCAGCAGGCGCAGGAGCACTGGGAACGCAATCAGCGCAAGGAAAAAGCCCTCCGAACGATCATCGTTCAAAGCCGGTTGGAAGCCTCGACGCTTCAAACCGAAGTCGTGCGCCTGGAAAAGGAGCCTCTGGCCCAAGGTTGGATCGAGAAGCCCCATTCCCGATTGGCCAAGGCGCGCCACAAACTGGCGGCAGCCCAGAAACGAGAACAGCGTGCCTGGCGCAATGTAGAAAAGCTGCAAACCATCCGGGCGAACCAGGAAGGCAAAATGCGCACCCTGCAAGAACAACAAACCCATTTGGACACCTGGCTGGCCGAGTTGGAAGCCGACAATCAAGCCAACCCCAATCCGATCCCCTTTGTGCTGCGCATCGACGCCGGCTTCAGCACCGGGGAAAACCTGGCCTGGTTGATCGAGATGGGCTACATCGTCTTGACCAAGGCGCACCATGCCAGCATCTCCCACAGCTTGTGCCAACGTCTGGGGGATTCCGTCACCTGGACGCGCGTCGGACGCAATGCCGAAGCGGTCAAGATGGACGATTATTACCAACATGATTGCCCTTACCCTTTGCAGGCGCTGCTGGTGCGCTACCATCTGCCTGATGAACTCCGCCACACCACCTTGCTCTACTATGCCGATACCCCGCCTCCACCCTTACCTCAATGGTTCAGACGCTACAACGCCAGACAAACCATCGAAGCCGGGATCAAGGAAGAGAAAGCCGTCTTTACCCTGAAACGCCATTTGGTTCGCTCTCCGATTGGCATGCAGCTTCAGGAACAATTCGCCCTCTTCGCCGCCAATTTCGTCCGCTGGACCGCCGCCTGGGTCAAAGGTGCACTCCGTCAAGCCAATCGCCGCTTCGAAACCGCTCTCGATCAGGTCAAAACCCTGGTGCGGATCGCCTCGCATACACCTGCGCGTTGGGTGCGCAACGCCTTGGGAAATACGCTCATCTTTGATCCCGAGGGGCCCTTCGCAGATACCATCTTATGTTTATCCGGGCAGGTGGCTGTTCAGTTGACATTACCTTTGTTCAAATTCAAGTCGCCATGAAACATCTGCTTCCCAATTGCGCAACCGTTACGCTAAGGGTTTTAAAAACCCTTAGGGTCTTCGTAGGTCAGTCGAAATCTTCCGGCACCAGCGCAGCCACCTGGGCCTCCCGCATCACAACGCCATGCGCATCTTCAAGAGGCCGCGCACCTCCAAACCAGTCGATCACGACCTGGCGCTGCAAACGGGTAGGCCCTGCCCCAAGCAGGGCGTGGTAAGAAGAATAGGGCCAGTTGCGGAAGTCGTCCACAAAGCCGTGTTTCTGTGGATTCTGGTGGATGTAAACGATCAACTGCGTGAAATGCGCCTCGCTGGTCACCACGATGCGCCGGAATGGATTCTCGAACAGACTGCCGGTGCGGTTATACATTCGGTTGAAGGCCTTGGCGTAGGCGTTGAAGAAGTTCCCGAAGACCTGCCCAGGTTTCTTGTCTTGCCAGGCTGGGTCGATCTCGTCCAGATTCTTGACCCTGACCAGCAGGTGGAAGTGATTGCGCAGCAGGCAGTAGGCGAAAGTATCTGCATATGGGGTCACCAGTTGGGCGTACTTTTGAAGGAAGTAGCGGTAATTGCGCTCCTCGATGAAGATGTTCTGGCGGTTGTTGCCGCGATTGTAGATGTGGTAGTAACAACTGTGCAGGATGGCGGAGGGGCTGGGCATGGGTCATCTCCGAAGAAACCCTAAGGGTCTTAAATTGTCAGGGTCTCGGTGAATTGTAACACTTCGACGATCTCTTCGCGGGAAAACCACCTTTCCACGGCATCCTGCCCAAACCCGGTCCAGCGGCGGGTCGTACAGATCGGCCAGTTGCAGGCGGCGCTTCTGTAAGAAAACGCCCTGCACGCCGATCAAGAAGCGCACCTGGTCGCCGTTGAAGGAATGGCGGGCCAGAAACTCGGAGAACTGCCGCTTGACGATCTCTTCGTAGTTCGGGATACCCTCCAGTTCCAGCAGGTTTCGCAGGAATTCCAGCATGCTGGTCACCCGCATGCGGTAAGCCTTGCGGATGTTTTCTTCGGTCAACTCCATCTCGCCACCACCAAGCTCTTCCCGCAGGGTGCGCTCCAGCTCGATCAGTTGCAGGTCGGTCACCAGCTCGCCCCGGTCGATGGCGGCGATGGTCGGGTGGCTGTCGATCAGGTCGAGCACCTTCTGGGTGACCATCTGGCGGTAATCTTCGTAGAAGACCGGCTCCGGGCGCTCCCGCAGGATGATGTAGCCGCTGGTGGCAATCACGTCGGACAGGTCGAGCAGGTCGATCCCACCTTCCTCCTTGCGGCGATTCTTCATTTGATCGGCCAGGGTTTCGCCGTTCTCCCGGTAGAGCACGTAGTCACTGACCCCAGCGGGCAGGTCGATCTCCCGGATGCCCTCCCGTTCCCGGATCTGGCGCAGTTGCTGCTCAAGCTGCTGCCAGGCGACGGGATCGAAGCCATCCACGGGGATCTCGACGTCCACCTGGGTGGAGTC
>JBFMEW010000113.1:0-3607 GCA_040753175.1 Acidobacteriota bacterium
GGGGTCTGCAGCCGATGCTTCATGGCCTCGACCGGGTTGGCATCGGGCCTCAGGGCGGGCGGTTCAGTCCAACGCTGTTCCAGAGCCAGGTGGTGCGGTTCGCGTCCGGCCGCAATGAAAGGAGTAATTTGGGCGTGGTGACAGGCTTCCACGTTGGCTGCGCTGAAGTAGCCGTTATCGCTTAACAGCGCTTCGGCGGGGCCCAGGGGCTTGGCCAATTGCTCCAGCGCTTCCAAGGTGGGCCGGACTTCTTGCTTGTCGTTGGCGTTTTGGGTGACATGCTGGGTGACAATCAACAGGCTTTCGGTCTCCACTCCCGCTTGCACGTTGTAGGCTTGCTGGAAACTCTTCCCGGAGGCCGGCATGATGCGGGATTCTTCGTCGGTCAGGTTGATCTGGTCGCTATCCCGGGGGCCCGGTTCCGGCGCTTTCGGCTCGGGTCCTTTTGGGGAGCCTCCACGGGCTTGGGCTTTGGCCTAGAACGATCTGCTCATGTTCGCTCGTACTCTCTTGCCGTCTGAGCGATTGCCTTCGAATCAGACCTGACAGCAGCAAACCACAACAATCCCCCGAGAATCGTCAACCAGCAAGCCGTCAGCTGAATGCGGAACACTAAGGCAGGTTGGGTCAATAGCCAAGCCAGCGGCGACGACAAGAGCACAATACCCAACACGTGGCTTGATCGTCGAGTAGCATCCCTCAGCCAGTGTCGAAAGGCCAGGACCACGCCCAGAAATGCCACCGAAACGTCGTGGATAGGCAAGTAAGGGCTGGTCAATAGCCCCACGATGCTCGTCGCCGCAAACCTCAGACCGAAGTTTGCTGACTCTGGGTGCCAGCCGTCCTTCCAAATCGCCCAAACGAGTCCGGCTCCCACCGCTGCGAGCGTGGCAGAACCAGCTGGGCTCCTGACGGAATCCAAACCGAGAAGCTGGAGCTGAAGCGCCCAATTGTGCATATAGGCGAGTTCGTATCCAAGCGAGCCAGGGCGATTGACAAGCTGTAACAGTTCCAAGTACCGCATTAATCCCGGAATTCCTGTGAGATAGAGCGACAGCCCGGCCAAAATCGATAGGCTTATGACCAGGGCAGCAGACACCCGGCGGGGCGCTTTCAAGAACAGTGGAATGAGCCAAAGGTAGGCCAGATGAAAACGAAAAAAACACAACCCGATCACCACACCTCCAGTCGCGTTATTGCCTCGTTCGAAACATACAAAACCGATCGAAATCAACCAAAGAAACAGAATCGTGTCCTGCCCTTGCAAGAGGCAGACCGCAAAGGGGAAGAAGGCCAAGGCTCCCAAATAGAGAGTGGCTCTTACGGAGGCGGTTTCGAACTCCCTGAATGTCCTGGTCAGCCAGGCAACATAGAGAACAATGAGCAGCAGGTTGACCGCAAGCCAGAGAAAAAAGGCTGTGCGATAGGGCATCCATCGAAACGGATAGAACAATAGGGTCTCAAAGGGGGGATGATTGTAGGGAAGAACTCCAGCCTTGAAACGGTTGGTTCCATGACCCAGGAGTTGCTTCTGAAATTTCTTCTGGACTTCAACGTCGTAAAGCTTCTGCGGCTCCTCGGAGCCCAGGAGATGCGCTCCGGTATAGTAAACGACGAAATCCAGCGCTTCGAGCGGTGCGTCTTTGGCAGTCAAGACAGAAACACCCTGCTGGAGGAACATCAAAGCCACAGCGGCTAGGTATCCATTGACAAGAAGCCAGCGATAGGATTTCAAGTGAATCGTCTCAACCAGCGTTATCCTCGTGCTCGTTCCTTCCAGAAACGGGACTTTCAGTGCGAAGAAGCACACTCAGTTCAACAGACGACAGGGTAATCGCACCCATAAAGGCCAGAACCAGTAACCATTGGGAGTGTGGGGTATCCGTCATGCCTTCGTACCACCAGAAATCCAACTCCGGCTCTCTCTGAGGGGTCGTGAACACCTGTTTCCAGCGCTGCTCATCCTTGGGACCGGAAAAGATCTTTGGCTGCACAAAGGCGTCTCTGAGTTCGAAGAAGCGCCATATCAAAGGAGAATTCGCCGGATCGAAATTCAGCGAGTCGGGCAAGGCGTAGGTCCGCCAGGTGACGTCGCGGCTCAGAATCCCAGCGGTCTGCAGACGCAGAAAATGAACGTTCATGTCGATGGAAACAGCAGACCACTGGATGGCGAAACTGGACGCTGCGAGTCCCCAGAATAGGACTCTCTGATTTCGCCGTGAGTTAGCGACCAAAGCGTCCATCCAGACGCCCAAGGGTAGGATCAGGTAAGGGAGCAAGAACGTCAGGTAGCGGGGTCCCCAAGCAAAGTCACCATGCCATGCAATGTAGGTTCCGAACAAGGAAAGGTACAAGACTATGGCACAAGCCACCGCAATGGCCAGTTCTTTCCGCCAGCGAAAGAAATCTCGAAAACAGAGCAATCCCGCTAGAACGAGAGGGCAATAGACTAGTAAGCCTTTTCCCGGGCTGACGAGTAACCCCAAGAGCCCCTTCCACAACGGAAAGCTAAAAAGACTGACCTGATGGTACTCGGCCCATTTGGAGTACCCCGTTGAAAAAGGTGATCCAAAGCGTGCGAAATTGGTCCACAGGTCAATCAGGAGAAAGGGGGCGGCTCCGAGGGCAAACCATGGTAGATCGCAGGCAGTCGATTTCAAGCTCCTTTCCGACCCTTTCGGACTCGAAGAGATGATAAGCATCAGGCCAATCGGCGCACTCATAAGTAGCGCGACAACTTTAATGGTGGTGGCCAACCCCAGAAACGCGCCCGAGAACATCAAGTCTCTTGGACGGCGGCCGCAGCAGTAACGGTAGGCCCAGTACACCGAAGAAAGTGAGAAGAGCGTCTCCAAACCATGATCGAATGGGCTTTTCGATTCAGGCCAGAACTGCGTGCAAAAAGCTAAGAGCAGCGAGAGGATTGCCGCCGTTTTGACACAGTAGCCAGTCAACAGGCAAAGGCGAAGGTAGACAACGCAAGCCAGAGAGAGGGCGATGGGGCCAATCAGAGAAAGGAAGAATTTCGGATCACCTAGCCAGCGACCTATCACAAAGAACGGGACCGAGCACACGGCATATCCCGGTTCGTGCGGATCATAGTACCTTCCGTCCGCTCCCCTGACCGCAAAGCCAGCTCCGAACCGACTTGGAACGTCAAGCCGAAACTCCGAAACAATCTTCTGAACGACCTCTAATCGAACCATCCCATCCAAAGTTACGTAAGGCACGGCTCCTGATGTCGTTAGTACATAGACCGTCGAGACGATCAGGAAAAGATGAATCGATAGCTTCCTGACCATTAGACGGTATATCTCGGCGATTTGCTGCGACGGCCTAGCTGCGATTGGTAATGACTCGACCATGATGGATGAGCCGCCTGCTTCGCCCTGCATGCTGGCATACGAACTGTTCCCCTGAAAGACCTCAGGCGCCAAGTCGGAGCCCTTGAAAGCTCGGAATACTCGTGATCAATCCTGGCCTGCTCCCCAAAAACTGATCCAGGAAGGATGTTAGAATTCCTTCACTTCAGAAAGGAATTCGAGCATGAAGAAGAACCGGTTCAGTGAAGAGCAGATCATTCGCATTCTCAAAGAAGCCGAGCAAG
>JBFMEW010000114.1:0-3519 GCA_040753175.1 Acidobacteriota bacterium
CGGGATCTCCGGCTTGGCAACCGTGAGATCGCCCTGAACACGCTGGTGTCAGCTCAGAGCCCGCGTGACCGGTCATCGTCAGGACCATAGCCTTACACCGAATTTGGACCTTTTGGGACAGGCTCTAAACTATCGATCACAACCCGCAGATTACTTAGTTCGGGCCTCGCGAACGTAACCTCGGCAGCCTCGCGCAGATCACGCATGGTGGTAGCGAGATCGCGGATAGCTTCGAGAAGCTCAGATGTTGCCATCTATCAGATTACCCTTATTGGGCCCTTGTAGGCAGAGATGGTGTATAACCGAAAATTGTAGTTAATTCCTGTTCCAACGAACGAACCCTGATCTTAAATATGACTCGACGGCTACGGTCAGGGTCCGGCTTACCTTCCGAGTCCAGGATAGGCTCGGCATTTCCGCGTCCCGATGCAGAGACGAGGTCTTTGAAGCACTCCGCCAGGCGGGCCTCATCTGAGAGATTCGAGTGCCCAAGAGTTTGTAAAGTCTCAATGACGACCGCCGATGCCCTCTGCTGACTTCTGTCAAAGTTCGCCTTGTCTGTTCCCCGGTAATCTGCATGCCCTTCTACGATGATCGATGAAATCCTTTCTCTAAGGTCCTCCTTACAGACTTGTCCCACAAGTTTGGGAGCGAACTCCTGAAGAAAAACAATGCCCTGCGCGGGAATATCGGCCCTGTCGAATGCGAAGCGAAAAAGGTCCTCCGGCACGATCACGAGAAGCACGAGGGGATCTTTCTCGTCGCGCTGTACCTCCACGCCAATTCTACGGAATTCTGCTAGAACCTCATCAAGAATTACATGGATGGATGTTACAGCATTTTCCTGCTCTTGCCGAATGTTGTTTAAGCTAGCTACCAGGAGCAGCACGAAAATTACTGCAAGGGACGTCATCAGGTCCGTCATTGAGCTTGCAAAGTTTGCTGACTCCCCGCTGGAACTCATCGTCCACTCCCTGCACCGACCCTCCTTTGTTTGTCCAGGTTCTCCGTGAGCACCTCAAGGACCTCATCGAGGTCGTTCACCGAACTACCGAGCCGCTTAGTTGCGTTAGTAAAGTGCTCGTCAGATATCTTCACCAGTTGCTCAAATCCATTCTTGCTCGCCACGACAAAATTTTCTAGATGTTTGCCGATCTCTCCAAGAAGGGAGCTTGCTTCCTTCTCAACGCGCGCAAACAGTTGCTGATACTGGCCCATTGAATTCTGGATCTGTTTCCATGTCTCAGTGTGGGTACGGTTCGCGAGGGCGAGTTGCTCAACCTGGCTCGCAGCAAGGATAGCGACCTTTTCAACGGACCCATGGCTATCCCGCATATTCTTAACCATGCCGCCGATCGATGCCACCGCCGCATTAGCATTAGCTACAATCTCGTTCAGTGCTCGGGTGACTGCGGCCATTTCCTGGAGAGCGACCTTAAACCCGGCTAGGGAATTCTCGAGGTTGTCACGTAGTCCCTTTACTGTGTCGAGCTGACCATGGTGCACGTCCAGGAGATCAGCGAGTTGTTGCGCACTTTTGGCAGACCATTGATCAGCTTTCTGAATGACCTCGTTGGCCGCGTCGGTAGCGAGACCTGCACTGTCAAGGATGCTGCTTGACATTCTGTCTCCCAGCTCTCCGACCTTGGTAGACAAGTCGTGGACGACGGAAGTGAGTGTGGCAGCCATCCGAGAAACGGAAGTGCCAGCAGTCTCGTTAAGCTGAGTCATGAGTCCCCTGAGGACTTCAGTCAGTTCCTCAATCTGCTTCTTCCCGAGTTGGATTTGCTCGGTGGTTGCACTCTTTGAAAGTTGCGTGAGTTCCCCAAGCGCATGTTGCGTTAGAGTAAATTGGGCATTCATCTTCTCAAGCAGTCCGGCTGTTCCGCGAATTGAATCTATAACCCCGGCGAACTCAGTCCGTGCCCCCCCGGCGATTGACTCTGTGAAATTACTGGTCATCTGCCCGAGAGCAGTAGTCACGGAGGTTTCGAGCTTTTCCATGAGAGCCTCAAGAGAGCCTGTGATCGACTCCTGCTTCTGCGCCTCTGACGCTCGGAGAAGCTGATTGAGATCTTCGACTGCGTTAACCATTCTGGCTAGAGTGGGCCCCATGCTCTCACTTAAGCTTTGTCTCAGCTTCTGTGAAAGGTCCGTATTGAAGGAACGGAAAGCAGTTGATTGCTCTGCAATGTCTCTGACTAGATCCGATAGGAGCTGTGTCGGCGTGAGGACTGGCAAAAAGGCGTTAAGGCTCTCCACAAGTTTCTGTCGGCTAAGCGAGAGGCGGTGCAGGAGGGGATTTTCAAGAAGGAGGTACACGGATGCCACGGCTAGCGCAACGATAGAGGAGATGAACTTTCCTGATAGTCCCTTGATCAGAAGATCCAACCCTTCAACCTGCTTGGAACCAGTGAGCCTAACGTCAAGTAAGGCAATGAGAATAGCCATAAACGTGAATAGCAGCCCGAGCCCGGTCACAATGCCAGGAATCGCTCTAAAAAAGGCTCTGTTGATCCGCATGTCGATGACAAGAGCGTCGGTGACCACGGCCTCTGCGCCTTGCGCTACCCACACCTGGTCCTCTCCGCGGATGTTGCGACGCAGCACTTGTTGGGCGAGGAACTGCTGCTTCGCCGCCCGAAGGGAGGGCGTCTCCTCAAATATCACGCTTGCGCTATCGAATGCGTCTAGCGGCAGTCCCTCGGTGGGCTGCGGGGGATGTTCTCTAGCGAGGGAACGGAACTTGGCCGCGGCTGCCGCGTGGAGTCTTTTTTCCCGCCACACCTCCCAGCAGAACCAGACGAGGGTCCCGAAAGTGAACGCAACGAGAAGAAGGCTAGCGACCCAGATAAAGCGAGGTGCTTCGAAGACGTGGAATTTCCATGTGCTCTTGAAAGCCACCTCAATGAGGGACATGCAAAGCCTCCCATTTAAGCGGAGTAGTCTGCGTGGCCTGATGACCCAGTCACCCCGGTTCACTCAACAAACTGCCCAAGCCTCTGACAAGACCTCGGCCTGCTCGAGCACGGTCTGCGTCGCCTTCTCCTGCTTGTCCGGCGGGTAGCCGTACTTGCGGAGGATCCGCTTCACCAGAACCCTCAGGTGAGCACGAACGTTCTCCCGCACCGTCCAGTCGATGGTCACGTTCTTACGGACGGTCGCAACCAGTTCACGAGCAATCGACCGGAGCGTCTCATCGCCGAGCACCTGGACGGCGCTGTCGTTGGTCTCCAGGGCATCGTAGAATGCCAGTTCGTCCTCCGAGAGCTTGAGCTTCTCGCCCCGTGCGTTCGCATCCCGCATCTGCCGGGCCAGGGCGATCAGTTCCTCGATCACCTGTGCCGTCTCGATTGCGCGGTTCTGGTACCGGCGCACCGCCTGCTCGAGCAACGGAGGATGTCAACATGAATGAGACACTCTCATTCAAGATTTAGTGTAGAACTGCTCGGTCGAATCGTCCTCCGTTGGTGGCTTGTTGATCCAGACTTCCTTGGGTAGAGCGGGCGGTCTGGGAAG
>JBFMEW010000115.1:0-3490 GCA_040753175.1 Acidobacteriota bacterium
GGGCATTGAGGCCGCACAGTACCAGCAGCTGGATCATGCACACTCTACCTTCGAAAGAGTATGCAGTCGATGACAGAATTTTGTGTCAGCTCTTTGCGGTTGTCAGGCAACAAATTTTCAGGAATTCACGGCAACCAAGGTCATGGCAAGCCGGATAGGAATGCCCCGTCGCCGGTTCTCTCACCGGGCGCAGCCCCGTCGTTAAGTGTCGCATAGACAAAGTAAATTGAGCTGGCGCCACCCACCCAGCGGACATGTGCATACGCTTGTCTGGTTCCGGGCGCGTAACTGCGCAAGATGCTCCCTAATTGCATCCATCTCTCACTAGCAAACGCTATTCCTTCAATTGACGCGGCTTTCAGGCCGGTATCCCCGTCATAGAGATCTATCATGAAAAGGCTCGGATTCACGGCCAAGCTGAAGGGTGCTGCAATTGCCAAATTAGATCTGCTCTCCTCGTTTTGCTGTAGACCGTAAACCCAGCTACCGATGCGGGGAAGGTCGTCCAACCTGATGCCTGGGTAAGCTACACCGAAGCGCCCCTTCGGCCCCGAGGTCAGAGTGCGAGCCAAGACGTACACCCCATCGCTTTCCCCAGGAGACTGAAAAGACACGAGAAGGGGGCCTGCATAAGTGCCATGCGGCGGGAGGGCATCTGCCAAGCCGTGATCTCTCAAGTACGACACAAAACCGGGAATGACCGTCTGTTGTCCCGGCGCAAGGGCCACCGAGGTTTCTACAGTGTGGTCCGGCGTCCTAACTGCTGGTGCCTCATAACGAAGCAAGAACTCCCTGTGCACTGTTGAACCATTTACGAGTGTAACCTCGGTCTGATACGAGCCAGTTTCCACGATTACTGGGACGATCGGGTGTATGGTTCCTTCTTTAACCGGAGGAACGAAGGAACCGTCGGAGTTCTTTTGATCGTTGATGACGCCGTAGGCGTAATAAGGTGCCGAGCCGCTAAGCCGTTCCACACGAACATAGCCGCTCTTGAGTGCAATTCCGTCGAAGTTTAGGATTTCGTTGATCTGACGAAATCCGCCCGGTTGCAGCCTTACCAAGGGCAATGCATGCTCAGTCGGTGCGTCAGGATTGCCCGAGTAGATGGTTAATTGCAGTTCAACGTCCCCCTCCGCCTCGCTACCCATATTCTGCAGAGCGACATTTGAGCGATCCAGCTCATCCTGGCGCAACCCTATCAGAAGGGAAGGATCGTTCAAGCCTTTCCACACCGGTATTCCCGAGTAAGCCAGCCCAACCCGCCCATTGAGCACTACGTTGGTGGTCCTCGCGGTGACCGCAACGTCCCGATAGGAAAACACGCCTGGAAATGTGAACCCGACTCTTAATGTGCCCCCTTGGTTACCAGACGTGGGAATTGGCAGTCCGTAGTCCCGCAGAAACACAATCACATCTGGAATGATTCTCTGGCGCCCGGCAGGCAAGATCATGTTGACCAGGCCACTCCCCTCCCCAATCGACGCGGTGTAGGTCAACTGCAGCGTTGCGTCTTGCCGGCTGCGGTTGGTGACCGTCAATTCCGTTGTGTAGAAGGACCCATTCAAACCTTGGGACGACAAGACTACAGGGACAAAATAAGCTGGTGGAATAGTTTGTGTTTCGTTATCAATCAGCTTTGCGGCAAATAGATCGGCCAGTCCGAACGCCTTCCAAGACGGTCGCCCCGCCATGGTTTGAGCGGGAAATGCAGTGGAAGATATCTGACCGACGACATAAACGCAGCCGATGCCGTCGATCGCCAGACTGGCGTTCGAGTCGCGGCCTTCGCCTCCGAGATAGGAGGAATAAAGGATGTCGCTACCAAGAGCATTCAGTTTGGTGACAAAGATATCTGTATCAAAGATGTCGTCATAGCTTCCCTTTTCCGGTTGGATTGGCTTGACCACTGGGAAGTCAAGGGACGTTGTGGCTCCCGCGATGATGATCTGGTTCCCTGAATCAAGCGCGAGGTTGGAGCCTGAGTCTCCACCCGAGCCCCCGAGGAACGTTGAGTAGTTCAGGGCAGTCCCCTCTGGGTTCAGCTTGACGACGAAAGCATCTCCGATGGCCGTCGGAACCGCTTCGCCCCCAAAGCTGGGTTGGATCGCTCCCGCTGTGACCGGAAAGTCGGTAGATGAGGTCTGTCCAGTAGCGTAGGAATTGCCGGAAACGTCGACTGCAACATCTGATGCTGTGTCAGACGAGCTTTCCCCGCCAAGATAGGTCGAAAAGAGGATCGTCGTACCAGAAGCGTTTATTTTGGACACAAACGCGTCCTGGTTTCCTGCCAGGGACCGCTGAAAAGCAGACGACGAAGTCGGGAAGTTGGTGGACCGTGTTCCTCCTACGACGAAGGCGTTACCTGAGGAATCTACCGCAATCGAAGAGGATTCGTCGCTTCCGGTTCCACCCAGATAGCTGGAATAGATCAAACTATCGCCCGAGGAACTTAGCTTGGCGACAAAGGCATCGGATTGACCACCAAATGATGTCTGGATGGTCCCCGGACTGGTCGGAAGATCTGCTCCGGAAGTCGTTCCGCTGATGTAGATGGCGCCACTAGAGTGGATCGCCAGGCCCCCGAGTAAATCATCGTCGCTACTCCCCAGGAGAGTCGAAAACAGCAGCGAGCTGCCTTGTGCATTGAGTTTTGCGACAAACACATCGCTGCAAGGATAGGGTGCTAGATTGGATGAGTAGACACCACATGTGCCCCCTCGTCCGGTCGTTTGAAATGCCCCAGGAGTGGTGGGAAAGTCCTCCGAACGCGCGTTTCCAGCGACCACTGCATTTCCCTGCGAATCGACGGCTATCTTCCATCCACCGTCAGGTCCAACTCCACCAAGATACGTCGAGTACAAGATGCGCTTGCCTTCGGGGTCCAGTTTCATGACGAAAGCGTCGCCGCAACTGGGTCCTCGTCCCTGAGGTCCACAGTCTCCGCCTCTGTAACTAGGCTGAAGGGCACCGGAAAGGATGGGAAAGTCGAGGGAGATGGTGTTTCCAGTAACATACGCAGCACCCGTTGCATCGACTGCAACACCTCGGCTGAAATAGCCGCCGCTCCCTCCCAAACGAACTGCATAGTCGATGACTGGATCAATGACCAGTGCTTGAGATCGCCGGTATTCATCTACCCTAAAATGAGCCTGATTCTCGAGCCCGAGCACCCACCGGCCGGATACCTGACTTCTTCTCCCACCGAATTCCTGATAAATTTGTGGCTTGCGTTGGATAAGTCCGATTTCGGGCGCTTCGACAATGAGGTCGTGGTTGGCATCCAATTGCATTTGCGCCGCACCCTCAAAGGTCAAATGGATAAGATTGGGATCGGAGCCTGGCGCGACCACTAGGTCGTATTCCAGGTTTTGGTCTTTGGCGTAGTACACCAGGTCGATGCCGGGATAGACGTCCCGATAGCGCACCTTGGCGTAGTGGGGAACGTTGGTTCGCCACTTGGAGGGGTCGTTCCCAATAAAGTAGTTGC
>JBFMEW010000116.1:0-3247 GCA_040753175.1 Acidobacteriota bacterium
TGCCAGCCAAGGGCTGCTATCGGTCCGTGACCTTTGGCTTAAGGCCCATGGCTACGCCTAAAGGTTTCGTGTGCTCCACCGTCGTGAACCGCCCGGTGCGGACCCGCATGCCGGGTGGTGTGGGGGCTGGGGGTTAAAGTCCCCTGGCTACCCGATTCGATGATGCTCTCTTACTTACGGAGGCTGATCCTGCGCCTGTCCAGGTACGGGACGAAGCCAAGATGCCCCCAGAAGGCGCTGGAATCTTCGTTCCCAAACTCAGTGTACAACTGGACCTCAGTGATGCCTTTGGACACGAACCATTCTCTGATTCCGTTCCACAGGCCTCGGCCGACGCCGTTGCGGCGAGACCTACTACCGACAACCACGAGACTGACGTATCCGATTCGGTCTGGGGTGAGTAGTGGCCCGTTCTGCTGAACGGACGCAACAGCGAACCCGACAGCCTTTCCATTACTCTCGGCCAGGAGGGTAAGAACTTCGTCGGTACTCAGGATGTCTTTCATCCAGATCTTGAACGACGTCCAGTAATCCGGTCTGAATGGAAGAGTGCCGTGGGAGGAAACGAAATCCTCTAACAACGGATGAAGTGCGTCCTCATCGCACTCGGAAATGGCTCTCAGCTTCATGGAAGTGAGAAGGATCTCCCTACTATCATCGAACGAGCCGCTCACCTGCGGCAAAGGCAAGTCCTGCTTTCTCAGCCTCAATTTGGCTCCGCCGCCAGGTGCAGCGGCAGGTTCGGTGCTGTAAGGCTATGTGAAACGCCCTTTGCCCGCCGCGACCTGAAGCTGAGGAATGTTTCGCACCCGCCAAGCCAGTAGGGCATTATCTCCTGTATGCGCTGGAATTCCACCTCTGAGAGATCAGGAATGGTGTAGCGCACAGGATGCCCTGCCGCTTCATCCCAATATGAGATAATGCACTTTGTTGGCCACCAGCGCTCGTCCTTCGAGGCCGATATCGGTGAAATTCCTTCAGCAAGTTCCTCGAGAACTGTAAGAGCAACATCCCGTATCGTTAAGTTCTCGGGCAAGTTGGAATCGCCGGAGCCAGCGCGTCCCCGGTTCGAAAGGAGCTCCGACAATTTTCGCAAATCCTCAAGTGCCAACTCTCCACTCTCGCCGATGATTGATAGGCACGTCTCAGTGATCAGTTTGGCCATGTCTTCGGAATTGGCAGCGCCTGCACGAAGCACAAACGCCTCAGTTACCGCACGCGTTTGGCCTGCCGGTAAGGAAGGCACGAAAACCCCGCCCGAAATACAGCAGAACGCTAAGACCGCGAATGTGATGGTACCGCAAATTCTCATAGCTCTTGCCACCGAACAGCCCGCCTCAGCAGCGGCGCGCCACGGTGGTGCACCTTCGCGGAGAATATCGCGCCGCCTGCTGCAGGCGGAAGTTAGCTTTGGCAATGTCTTGCCACTTTCAAGATAATAGAGTCGATATTCGAGGATCGGTTCACAACTACGGCCACTACTTCCTCGGCTCGGCACCATTTCGTGTTTTCGTAGAATTTGATCTCCTCCTCGGCCCAACTAAAATCCCGATCTCGGTTCTTAGCAGCTATCTCACACTCTTGAATGAGGTCTCTGAGGCGTCTCTGGACGTCCAGAAGTGAAGTCCTCTGAACTGTCGCTGAATTTCCCTCCACCGAAACCCGGTAAATACAATCCCCACCTTCTAATGCCATGAAAAATTCCCTCATTTCGTTTTTCTTCTTGCTCGGGCCGATTATGGGAGGGAATAATACCGGAAAGCCAATGTATCTGTCTTCCTCATCAATCGTGGCACGAAAGTGTCCTTTCGCGTCAATAGGCAGATCAAGTCTCGTGCATGACGGGCGGGGGCCGAGCCTGCTGTCGGCTAAGATCAGAAGTGCATCGGATGACATGTAATACTCAGGAGCCATAACAGTAACGAATTCGGGGTCCTGGGCACCTGTACCATAGCCGATCACATCTCCATCCAGGGACAATGGAGGAACATGAGTTTTCACATGACCTATTCCCATCGGGCATCCGAGTACGCAGCATACAAGTGACAGAGCTAAGATACATCTCAGAGAGAACCGCATCAGCAACCCCCAGAAAGCTAACACTGCGGCTGAGCAGCGCGGCCGAAGGCCGCGTCTGCTCCTGCCGCTTGTTCGATGTCAGCAGGAAATATCAGGTCAGACCTCTGGAACCTCCAATTCCTCCGCCGCTGTCGGCACATCGCTCTTGTCCGGCTTCAGGGCATCGGCAACTGATCTGCGCAACTGTTCGTACTCACCTTCCGGATGCACTAGGAATGAGCGGTCATCCCGAAACTCGAACTTGCGGCCGCCGAACTCGATGCTTCCTGCGTCCAATCGTGTTAGGACCAGCGTATAAAACGGCTGGTTGGTTGTCGGAGGTGGCGCGGCCACAAAGTTGGTCAGATCGAGCTTGACCAGACACGTCTTTAGCCCCGGCCCGAGGAACTTGTTGAACGTCTGGGATTCGTTATCAAGTTCAAGCGAAGCAATGCTCTGTCGGCCTGGCGCAAGCAAGGGCTGTACCCACTGACGATCAGGCGCATCGCGGCCTTTTCGCCGCGGCGCGAGGAACACCAGCGGGTCTCCTAAATGAGCATGGAGCAGATAGCGGCCATGGGGGAGCTTTTGGTCCGACCCGGGTTCCAGCGGCACCAAGCCTGCCAAACGCACAAGGTCCGCTGCGACTTGTCCGAGGTTTTGTGTCGACGCGACCTTGCCGCGGAAAAACTTGGCTTCAATCCAGTTGTCAAAACGAAAGCCCATCTGAGACAGGGCCTTGCTACCGGTAAGGACCCCCGAGAGTTTCACGTTGAGATCGGCACGAAGATTGCCGTAGTTGGACATGAACTTGCGCTCAGCACGGATGCACGACATAGGATTCGCGACGTTCCTGCCGTTCAGTTCACCTAATAATGCCATAGAAAAGGCCGAGACGATTGATGCCTCGTACTCCTGCTTGGCGTAACCAGATCCTACGAGCGTTTCCGGTAACGCATAGAACGCTTGTTCAATCAGCACTGGCTGACTCCACTAGCTTGGCAGCGCGAAGGTGTACCTCTTCCCTCACAATCGAAGGGTCGTTGTTTGCGAATTGTACATCGACTTAGAGGTTTTGCGGCGCCGCAGGCCGCCGTAAAACCTCCTGTTGGACGGAGCCGGTGAGCGGCAGCCTGCACAAGCGTTCGAAAGAAAACGACTCTTGGTCTTAAAGGTCCTTGGGCATATT
>JBFMEW010000117.1:0-3192 GCA_040753175.1 Acidobacteriota bacterium
CACGAGACTGCCGAGAGAAACTCGGAGGAAGGCGGGGATGACGTCAAGTCAGCATGGCCCTTACGTCCTGGGCTACACCCACGCTACAATGGCCGGTACAACGGGCTGCGAAACCGCGAGGTGGAGCGAATCCCTTAAAGCCGGTCTCAGTTCGGATTGTAGGCTGCAACTCGCCTGCATGAAGCTGGAGTTGCTAGTAACCGCCGGTCAGCATACGGCGGTGAATATGTTCCCGGGGCTTGTACACACCGCCCGTCACGTCATGAAAGCTGGCAACACCCGAAGCCGGTGCGCCAACCGCAAGGAGGCAGCCGTCGAAGGTGGGGTCGGTGATTGGGACGAAGTCGTAACAAGGTAGCCGTACCGGAAGGTGCGGCTGGATCACCTCCTTTCTAGGGAGATCCGAGCCCCGACCCTCGGTGGGATCGGGGCGTAGATGGCTCCTAGGTTGATCGCACGGTCGGTCGCCTTCCCAGCCAGGTGGGAAAGCGCCGGCGCCCGTGAGGGCGTCGGAGGCCGATGTGACCTGGCGAGAATCACCGAAACCGGTCGCGCATCCAAAACCATCCGCACGTTCCTGCCACTCTTCAAGGGTCAAGGGTGCCGCGCGCCCGGGTCGTCCACCCGACGGCCCGGCGAAGCAGCCCCGGCGACGCAGATGGCGGTTTCGCCAACGCCGGCGGGACCGTCTGATGCGCAGCCGGAGGGCGTTTAGCTCAGCTGGTTAGAGCACTGCCCTGATAAGGCAGAGGTCTCTGGTTCGAGTCCAGAAACGCCCACCACTCCCCCTGACCGGGTCGCGGGGGACGTAGCTCAGTTGGCAGAGCATCTCCTTTGCAAGGAGAGGGTCAGGAGTTCGAGTCTCCTCGTCTCCACCACCTCCGGCTGCGCCCGCCACCCTCGCGTCGGTCCCCTGATCCGCGCCCTCGATCGCTCGAGGTCGCCGACCAGCGGACCGCTGGGGATCCGGATGATCTCCGGGCCCGAGACCCCTTGGGGTCGCAACTTACCAACTGGATATGTGAATCGGTAGAAAGAGAAGTCGTAGATCTTCGATTTCGCCGTGTTGTCGTATGAACTATCCCGATCCCCGACGTCGATGACCGCTGGGTCAGCGGCTGGAAGGGGTCAAGCTACACAGGGCACGAGGTGGATGCCTTGGCGCCAAGAGCCGATGAAGGACGCGGCAGGCTGCGAAAAGCTCCGGGGAGTCGCGAGCAGACGTTATATCCGGAGATGTCCGAATGGGGAAACCCGGCTGGAGAAGTCCAGTCACTCCTGGCTGAACCAAATAGGCCAGGTGGAGGTAAGCCAGCGAACTGAAACATCTCAGTAGCTGGAGGAAAAGAGAGCATTCCCTGAGTAGTGGCGAGCGAAACGGGAAGAGCCCAAACTCACTCAGCGAGATAGGTTGCCGCCGTTTCTGAGTGGGAGTTGTAGGAGTCGATCGTTGGGGCCCGGCAAGGCTCCTGCGGAGTCAAAAAGCCGATCGCTAGTCGAAGCTGCCTGGAATGGCGGGCCGGAGAGGGTGACAGCCCCGTAGGTGAAAGCGATCGGCCTCCGTGATCGGCCACCTGAGTACCACGTGGAAGGTCTCTCATGTGGGAAGCTGGGCGGACCACCGTCCAAGGCTAAATACTCTTGGCGACCGATAGTGAACAAGTACCGTGAGGGAAAGGTGAAAAGCACCCCGTTGAGGGGAGTGAAATAGTACCTGAAACCGCGTGCCCACAAGCAGTCAAAGGGTGTTGCCGGCTTGCCGGTAGCCTGATGGCGTGCCTTTTGAAGAATGAGCCGACGAGTTACGCGCATGTGGCGAGGTTAAGTCCGAGAAGGACGGAGCCGGAGCGAAAGCGAGTCTGAATAGGGCGTCCAGTCGCATGCGGTAGACCCGAAACCGAGTGACCTATCCATGGCCAGGTTGAAGCGGGAGTAATGTCCCGTGGAGGACCGAACTCACCAGCGTTGAAAAGCTGGGGGATGAGCTGTGGATAGAGGTGAAATGCCAATCGAACTCGGAGATAGCTGGTTCTCCCCGAAATGCCTTTAGGGGCAGCCTCGGGCGATCAATCGCGAGGGTAGAGCACTGGATGGGCTAGGGGGCTTCCCGCTTACCAACCCCAACCAAACTCCGAATCTCGCGATTCCTACAGCCCGGGAGTGAGACTGCGAGGGCTAAGCTTCGTGGTCTAAAGGAAAACAGTCCGGACCGTCAGCTAAGGTCCCTAAATCCAAGCTAAGTGGTAAAGGATGTGGATTCGCACAGACAACCAGGATGTTGGCTCAGAAGCAGCCATCATTGAAAGAGTGCGTAACAGCTCACTGGTCAAGTGGATCCGCGCCGAAAATTCAACGGGGCTCAAGCTTGGTACCGAAGCTACGGAATGGTCGCAGGTTCGCCGGCGGCCATTGGTAGGGGAGCGTTCCGTTCTGCTGTGAAGGTCGACCGTGAGGACGGCTGGAGTGGACGGAAGTGCGAATGTCGGCATGAGTAGCGCAATGTGAGTGAGAATCTCACACACCGTAAGCCTAAGGTTTCCTGAGCAAGGCTCGTCCGCTCAGGGTTAGTCGGGCCTAAGCCGAGGACGAACGTCGTAGGCGATGGACATCCGGTTGATATTCCGGAACCGACCAAGGATCGTTTGCACCGCAAGGTGTCGCCTGGAGAACGCGAACGGGGGTTGCCCGGCGCAAGCCGGTCGAACCCGGGAGCTGATCCCAGGTGGGAGCAAGGGCGTGACACAGCATGGTAGCTCGAGCGCGTTTTGGCTATACGCGTCCAAGCCGGTAGGGGGAGTGGACAGGCAAATCCGTCCGCTCAATCAACCCCGAGCAGCGAGTGAAAGGGGCTTTGCCTCGATTCGAGTGAGCCAAGCTGGCGAGAAAAGCGTCTAGCGAGATCCGAGGCGACCGTACCGCAATCCGACACAGGTAGGCGGGTAGAGAATACCAAGGTGATCGGGAGAACCCTCGTTAAGGAACTCGGCAACATGGCCCCGTAACTTCGGGAGAAGGGGCGCTTCGCGACTACTGCTTGCAGTGGTCGATCGAAGCCGCAGTGAAAAGGCCCAGGCGACTGTTTAGCAAAAACACAGGTCTCTGCGAAAGCGAAAGCTGACGTATAGGGGCTGACGCCTGCCCAGTGCCGGAAGGTTAAGAGGAGGGGTGCAAGCTCTGAATCGAAGCCCCGGT
>JBFMEW010000118.1:0-3145 GCA_040753175.1 Acidobacteriota bacterium
TGTGCAGCAAACATAAACAGCCTTTTCCCGCTCTGAAAGCCAGTTTGGGACTTTTTTGTGTTCCGGTTGGAGAACAAAAAGTGTAAACCGATCTCTCCCTTCTTAAGTAGCGATTTGAAACGATGCCTAAAAAGGCATCGTTTCAAAATGCTGAAATAGCAGCTTTACACTTTTAGCAATTTTAGGCAATGTGTGCAGCAAACATAAACAGCCTTTTCCCGCTCTGAAAGCCAGTTTGGGACTTTTTTGTGTTCCGGTTGGAGAACAAAAAGTGTAAACCGATCTCTCCCTTCTCAAGTAGCGATTTGAAACGATGCCAAGATTTGACTGCGCCATCCTTAATCCGCCTTACAGGAAGATCCGGAAGGAATCCCGCGAGCGAACGTTGCTCCGCTCGATTGGACTTGAGACAACCAACCTCTACACTGGCTTTCTGGCAGTGACAGCGAAGCTCCTGGCTTCTGGTGGTGAAATGGTAGCGATCATCCCAAGAAGCTTCTGTAACGGCCTCTACTTCGAGCCATTCCGGCGGTTTTTCCTGCGGGAGATGCGCCTTTTCCGGGTCCATGTCTTCGACAAACGAGATCGTGCCTTCGCGGACGATGACGTTCTACAAGAGAACATCGTATTCCGTGTAGTGAGAACGACGGACATCCCAAGTGAAGTCGTTGTTTCATCAAGCCTTGATCCTGACGGGTCTGGCCTGCGTATCCGAACGGTGAAGCATGACGATGTCGTTCGACCACGGGATCCCCATATCTTCATTCACATTGTCCCAGATGGTGATGGAGATCCGATCCGTCAGAAGATTGCACACTTGGACGCCACCTTGGCGGATCTTGCCTTGGCCGTCTCAACCGGACGGGTCGTGGACTTCCGGGCGAAGGATTTGCTACGCGCTAAGCCTAGCCGCAGCACGGTTTCTCTCATTTATCCATGCCACCTCAGGGCCGGATTCGTAGAATGGCCGAATGGAAGCACCCGCAAGCCGGAGGCGCTTGCGCTCGGCCCCCGTGCGGAAAAGCTACTGATCCCGGCTGGGTATTACGTCCTTGTCAAGAGATTCACGGCCAAAGAGGAGCGGCGTAGGATCGTAGCGGCAGTATATGATCCTACCCGCGTGGTAACCGAGCGAGTCGCGTTCGAGAACCATCTCAACTATTACCATATTCCAGGAGCCAGCCTGTCCGAGACGTTGGCGAAGGGGCTGGCCGCCTTCCTTAACTCTACGCTCGTGGACACTTACTTCCGTCAGTTCAGTGGTCACACTCAGCGGTGAATGCCACAGACCTTCGTTCCCTGAGATATCCGGCGCTGGAACACCTCGTCGCACTTGGTCAACGGATCGGGAAGAGATTTCACGACCAGGGAGAGCTAGATTGTCTCGTCGAGGAGGTCATCTTCAATGGCTAAGCGCTCCGACACAAAACAGACGGCAGCCACGAAACGTGTATCCGAAGCGCTCAACTTATTGAGAGCATTGGGTGTTCCACGAGCGCAGCAGAACGAGCGTTCCGCCCTTACTTTCCTTGCGCTCCTTGGAATGACGCCGAAAAAGCAGTGGAGCCAAGCCCAAGACCCAATGCTCGACATCACTGAGATGATGACGTACTTTGAGAAACACTTTGGCAAGAAATACGCACCGAATACGCGCGAGACAGTTCGGCGGTTCACAGTCCACCAATTCGTCCAGATGGGCTTGGTCCTTCCGAACCCTGATGACCCTATCCGCCCGGTGAACAGTCCTGACAATCATTATCAGGTAATACCGGCCCTACTGAAGCTCGTTCGGGAGTATGGGTCATCCTCTTGGGATGAGTCACTGAAGAACTTCGTGAGCAGCACTGAGGCGCTCAGTAGGCTGCAACCGAGAGAGCGCTAGATGACGTTGATTCCAGTGACGCTGCCAGACGGCCGAGAGCTCAGGCTCACTGCAGGCGGGCAGAATGAGTTGATCAAGAAGATCGTCGAGCAGTTCTGCCCTCGGTTCACACCCGCTGGTGTCCTCGTGTATGTCGCTGATACCGGCAACAAGCAACGACACATGGAGACAGCGTACATGACGAAACTGGGCGTGACTTTCGACGAACACGGCAAAATGCCAGACGTCATCGTGCATTTGCCAGACAAACATTGGCTTGTCCTCATCGAAGCCGTCACAAGCCACGGGCCGATTGATCTTAAGCGGCAGAACGAACTAAAGGACCTATTCAAGGAAGTCAAGGCTGGCTTCGTCTTCGTGACAGCTTTCCTCACGCGTCAAGCAATGACGAAGTATCTTTCCCAAATCGCATGGGAGACGGAGGCTTGGGTTGCAGAAGCGCCGAGTCACATCATCCATTTCAACGGTGAGCGCTTCCTCGGCCACTATGATTGACAAAAGACAACACAGGCCGGCTAACGAGCCGGCTGCAGCGGACGGCTTACTCGCTGCGTTCGTTTGCCGCTGCTGAGCCGGTGGGTTCAGCCGACCGCTCTTCGTGGTCGCCTGAACAGCGCGTTAGAACCGAAGGGTGCACAATGTCAGAGAAGCATGGGTCTGCGGGCGCGTGAGTGGTGATGGATGATGATGGAATTTGAGATCCTCGGCGAAATCAGAGACATTGAGACAATCGCAGCAGGCCGCGGTGTATACATCCGGCACTATCTGGAGCGCATCTACGGGAAGGGTCGTTGGCGGAAGATGAGGGGTGTAGCAACTGTGCAACTAGCAGACGGTACAATCTGCGAAACCGAGATACACTGGTTTGAAGCACACGGCATAGGTCGTAAGGATTTCAAAGTCAAAAAGGTGATTCGATGAATGAATTTGTGATTTGCATTAACAATGACAGCAATCCAGCTAGCCTGATCCTGGGCAAAGTCTACCGCACGCTACCAGACGCAGAGGCAGAGTCGCACAACATGCTCCGTGTCATTGATGAGGACAAGTCAGAGCCGGACGGCTATCTCTACCCGGCCTCAATGTTTGCACCTATTGCTCTACCGGAAGTGGCGGAGCGGGTGCTGATGACAGCAGGTGACTGAGCGCCATAGGGACACCGCCTAACGGCGCGGCGGCTGAGCCGTGCGAGCGGAGGCGAGCTTGCTCGCCGACACGAGCATCGGCTCCAGCCGCTTGTTCGGCCGCCGCGAGCGTAGCGAG
>JBFMEW010000119.1:0-3090 GCA_040753175.1 Acidobacteriota bacterium
TGGGCGTTGCCTTTCAACCAAAGCTCATTCTCGAAGCAGAAATGGGCTCTTTAAGTCCAGAAAACGCCCCTTGAATGCGCTGTGCCCGGCATCCAGCAAGGATCTTGCCTGGTCCGACCCGGTGTGCGCCCGGCAAAAGCCCACGACGAATCAGAGAGCAATTCGTCGTGGCTACCCACTTTCGAGGTGAACTGTTGAAGCGCAGCGAAGGTCATTTCGCGTCACGTATGAGCATGATATCTAGCCGCACATCCTTGCCGATCACAACATCCACACACTTCAGTTGGTTCTGTGCAAGCTGGAGAGCTTTGCCCGCGCGGGTGTATGCCCTGATACAATAGCGCCCTTGCTCGAGCAATGCTATGTAGTCACCCATTTGCTGAGTGAGGACGAGGTTTCGGTGTCCATCCGCAGCCGTGAATGCCAAAACCACGTTTGGCGCCTCCGTCACAGTGCCAGATGGTTGCAGGCTCAAAAATCCAGCAGTCCCGTAAACTTGACCAAAGGTAAGGTCACTGGTGTCGACTTGGCCCAAGGTACAGCACAGCGTGAAGAGCAGGGCGGTGGCAGTGCAGACTAGTCGTACCATCACTTAGACCTCGGGACCGCGTAGACCGAAGGCGGGATCGTAGTTATAGGGATCTGCTGCGTGGCCCGCCCGCGATAGGGACTTCCAGGGGCATCCAGCTTATTTACGACTTCCTGCACCCCCCATTGAGCAGCGTGCACCGAGGCTTTGCAAGAACTTACTCTGGTCGCCGCCGACCGGCTCGGCCATAAACCCAGCGATGAAAGCGTTTGCTTCATCGACAAGGTCGTCCCGATAGCCGTGCCACTTGCCTGTGATGTTCGTGAATCCGAGGAAGCCTTCAAGGAACTGCTCGCCGTGTTTGAATTCGTGCGCAACCTTCTGGACGTCCGGCATTTCGCCGTACATCAAGCCGCTGCCCTTCATCTCGACGTACAGATGCCCCGGTGTTCCGCGGTATGCGAGCTCGCCTGTACCGCTGCCTGCTTCTCGGACCACATGGAAGACCTCTTTGGCTTGCTGAAGCTGGTTGTAGGTCGCGGCCAAAGCGTCGCCCTTGGCCCTCTGCTTTTTGTCCTTGCTGCTCTGTAGTTGTTTGATACGATCCTCATACTTACGCTGAAGTTCGGTTCGGCAAACAGTTTCGCCTTCCTTGCACTTGACTTTGGAGTCCTCCCAGCTCACGACCATCCCGGTCGGATCGGTATAGCGCACCGGACTGTTCCAGGCGACGCGTACAGGTTTAGCGACTGTGGATTGAAGATGGACCCCGCCACGGGGTCTGTACTGGTGAACCTCCCCTGAGCCCCGGAGATGTACCGGGCCCCGAAGTAATCGAGGTTGGATTCGGCGTCCCGTTCTTTCGAGGTGAACTTCAAGGCTGCGGCTTGCTCCTCGCAGAACACGGCTCGACCTGCAGAATCACCCAATTCGAGCTAACGTGAATGGTGTTACGCTGTCGATCGGTGGATCGCCGCTCCTCTCGTCGATCAAAGTAATCAGTCCGAATCTTATAGAACCCTGGCTCGGCGAAAAACGACTCATCTAGGACAATAGCGCCACCGAGCGCATGCGTTGCCCCCGGCTGGAGTACTTGCGATCGTCTTTTGGGTCTTGTGATTTTGTCGCCGGTGACCTGAAAGCTTTCGAATCGGGCCGCGTTCGATTCGGTGCTGTACAACGCGATGGCGTCGAATCCGCTTCCGAGTGCTGCCAAATCGATCTCTACCGGTGCCGATCCGACATTTTGTACTTCCAGTCGTACCCGCACCTCCTTTGCACCTTTGCAGACCGTACTCTCAGGCACGAACAGTCGTAGCACTACTTGCTGCCTCTCGGCACCGAGCGTTGACATGCTCATCAGGACCAATAACAGCAGGAGAACGCGCATCACTGCCTCCTTCCGTGATCCGTGTCGTCATCGAGTTTTCGCTGACGCTTGCGAGTTTCCTCGATGTTCCGCTGTTGCTTCTGGCGAACCTTGGACGATAGCTCCGATCTCGCCTTTCGCTGTGCATCTACCGGAGCGGGGGCTTGGCCAAATCCACGGGTGCCCGGAAGCGCCCGATCAAGCTTCTCAGCCTGCTGACGGTTGATCGTGGCGTGCTGCTCTTCGTGCTCCTTGAGCCCGCCTAAACCGACATCCCAGGCTGCCTGCTCCTCGGGGGACGCCGCAGCTCGGTCGCTCCATTCCGGCAAAGTAATCGTCTGATCCAGTTTCACGTCAGCGCTAACAAGCTCCGATGCGGCAAATGAATCGACGAGTACATTACCCGGTTGAACTGAATCCTGAACCCTCATGTTGGCGATGCCCATGCGGGCAGACGTCAGCCCTGACATCGCCTCAGCCGAATCGGACTTGAATCCAGAGACTTTGCGCGCATTGGCAAACGCTTCTGAGGCAGTGCTGCCTTGTACTTTGTATGTTTGGATTTTCCGACTCTCAATGACGGCCTCGCCCTGGAGGTCTATGAAACGTAGGGGGTTGTTTCGAGCGTAGCTGTAAAGGTTCCAGCTCTCCGGATCGTACTCATGCTGGTCTGCAAAGGGCTTGTCCGGGCTCGTAAACCTCCCCTGGGCACCGGAGAAGTACCGCGCCCCGAAGTAATCGAGGTTGGACTCGGAGTCGCGTTCTTTCGCGGTGAGCTTCTGGCGCAGGGGGTGATTCCCATAGCCGGGAATCCCTGCCCGACCGAAGCTGGCAGTGAGTTCCTCGCCAAAGGGCAGGTAGTCGTGTCGCGACTTCACCACCCGGCTCTGATCCGTCACCACCCGCGTGCTGCCCAGATGATCCCCCGTGGGATAGAACGTTCCGCCCGATCCCTGTGGTCCCTGCTCCCGATACTCGGCGATCAACTGTCCCAGCACATTATAGACATAAACCGTTTTCTCCCCCGACTGGATCTTCTCCACCCGGCGACCCTCGCCGTCGTAACCGTAAGTGACCGTCCCCAGCGCGTCGGTAAAGCTCACCTGCCGATTCTCGGCATCGTAGGCAAACAGCCGGCTGGTCAAGTCCTGAACGAGGTTCCCCGCCGCAACAACAAAGAATGCGTGCCGTA
>JBFMEW010000120.1:0-3078 GCA_040753175.1 Acidobacteriota bacterium
TTGTGTCGGACGGGGTGGCGCAGATGGCGGTTTCTTTGCGATCATTTTTCCCTCCCTTTGTTGAAATGTTGGCTCCCGCAAATATCGTGATACAGCAAACGCCTACAAGAAAGAGAACTGCTCCAGTCGCATTTAATATCGCGGTCCAGCGGGAGAATACTCCACCGGGCGCTTGGTCATAAATGGTTCCGTCATCGACTTGGGAAATAGCACGACGCAATGCCAAGTGGCTCAAGTAGTAGGAAGCAAGTACGGAAAATGTGCTGAACGCCCATGCTAGCCAAGCGATCAGCAGGAAAGCAGATTGCAGAATTGGGTTCGGCCCAATAACGTCTTTCAGAAAAACGAACGAGATTCCTAGCGCTCCACCAGATAGGGACAATATCGTCTTGTCAAAATCCTCCTGCGATTTCTGTTCGGCTGCGACCAACCACTTTCGATATTCTGCCAAGCGTTCGGAGTGTTTGGTTTCATGAGTCATAGGTATGCCAAGTTCCTGCTAAATTGCTGCTGAGCGCTAACGTTCGGCGTCAGCGGCGCCCGTTTGCGGGCGGCCGCTGTACGCCGGGGTTAGATGGCGCCGGTCTTGGTTCTTTCGGATACACGGCTATGGCTTCAGCAGAGTACTTACCGTTGCCGCTAGAACGGAAACATTGTAGGTGAACGGTTTCGAGCTCCAGCTGCCAGGCCAAGTACCGATTCTGCGAGGCCTCCTCACGGAACTCTCGAACCTCCGACGGAGGACCGTGCTTCGAGACAATCGAACTCTCGACAACCTCGCACGGCGGGTACTTGTGATCGGGACTCCCGAAGTTGATGCGGAGTCTTTTACTGAGGTTCGGAGCGAACAGTTCGATTCCAACGATATGATCGTGCATATCCTTGGGTGAAACACGTACGTAGGTACCTGAGATCGTCGAGTTCGGATACCGCTTCGCGACGTATTGAACCGTGGTAGCGCGACTTAATCCAGCGAACTCGAACGAGTTCGCTAAGACACTCTGGCTCGCCGCCAGCAGTCCTATAATGATCAGAGTGCGCATCATATTGACTTCAATTGAGCCGTCTAACACTCGCGATGAGCGGCGTGGCCAGCCCTGTGGCTCCAGCACCACGTCACCGCGAGCAATCGTCGTTTCATCTCGCTTCTATGCTACACGAAGGGAAAGGCCACGGCCGCTCGATCGCGAAGTTAGACGGAACCCGCGCTTCGGCATCTGATCAATCGGCCTGCTGAATTCCGGAAGGTTCAAATTCCTTCTTAAGTTTCAAATAGTACTTTCTCTGCTGCTCGCTAACCTGGGCCGGGTCTTCTCGTTCTCGAGACGCCGGTTCGTCGGCAGTGTCAGACTCCACCACGCGAATCGTGAGAATATCTCCTGGCTTGAGGTCACGCTTGACCCAGTGGAGGTATTCCGCTTCTACATCGGAGGGGTTCCGCTCGAGACCTCCAACCGAGAAGCTGAGTTCGTCTATCCAGCGTTCGTCCTTCTCGTCGCTTGAGGCACTGCTTCTACGGTGAACCCAATTTGCGATCACACTCAAGACGCCGTGCCTGGGGATGCCGGCGAGACAAAGCGGCTCACCGTTCAGTGACACGTCGAAAGTAATCACAGCGCCGCCTCCTTGGCTCGGTTCCGTCTAACTTCAGCTTCAGCCGCGTGCGTACTCGCACGTCGGCTGAAAGCACGGGTTCGGAAGTCCTTTCTCATTCATTTTCACATGGTCATTCAATCTTGGTAATGTGCGAATGCGGTGCTACCGAGCCCGCCTCCAATCGATTGCAGGCGGGCTAGTTGTGGGTTCTGGTTCTGCCCTTATAACCCTGCAGAACCGATCAGGTGTGATGTTCTGCTCAACGAGACTGTCGACTACCCTCACTGCTTCAATGAGATCGACTCGAAAGAATTCTTTACCTTTGGTACGCGCCGAGGCGAATCTCTTATGGGTCTCCTTCTCGACCTCCTCCACGCGTCTTGTTAAACAGTAGTATTCAACATCAAAAGGAGACGGAACGCCTGTTCCTGATGACAACTCGACCACGCGCTCCCTCACGTCCTCTCTCGTGGTGAATCCGATCTTCAGAAGCCCTGGCATAGCTGAATTCGACAAGATGTAGACGTAACCAATCGACATACGTGTTCCTTTTATCTCTCTCTCCTGCCGAACGGCTCCCGGCTAAGATGCCCCGCCTCTCACTGCCCGGATTGCGAAGACGGATGCCGAGGGCTCAACCGGAGTTTCCAAAAGAACGCAACGGCGGGGTTAGTTTGGGCCAGGGTTATGCGGCTGGCTCTCCAAGTCTCGGAGACGGCCGTCTGAGTTCTGGCCGATCCCTGATGAACTTGGCCCGTTCGTCTGGGATGTGGCCGACGTATGCCCATGCCTTGCGCTCAAGTTCCCCGTTGCGCAGGATGCGCAGTAGAAGGGCGATGGACCGACCGCTGCCGTCTTCAGCGTACCAGTGGGCTGGCTCCTCACTCCGAACCGAAGGCCGAAGGATGAGTGCTTCGCGTTGGCTCGGGCCAGTTCCGCTCAAGATCGGGTGCCACCAGCTCGGTGAACCTCTTGGTGTCCATTCGGCAAGCCTTCCACGGAGTACCAAGAGGCTGAGAGCCTGAGACTCGCCTGGGAAGATACGGTTCTCGACCGCACACTCGAGAAGATCCGTCGCCGTTATCTCAACGAGACACCACGTCCGATAAGCCGGTAAGACGCCGCCCTTCAGCTTATTGTCCCTAAGCAGTCGGTCGAGCCCGTCGGGGTCGTCCCATGGCCATCGGTCGAGGTCGGGTAGGGGTGCGCCGCCCTTCTTCCTGCGATCGTATTCTATGTAGAACTCGATCACCTCTCGCCGCGGTATGTTCCGTCGCTCTATTCGCACAGCTCCTCCGAACATCGTATCGCTGTAGGCACGATTGCCTGCAGCCTATCCCGCTGCCTACCACCCCACTCAAATCGCTGCATCTCACTGTATCGCAATCATTTGCCTCTTAAACTCTTCTGCGAGTCCCGGGGATATGACGCAAGCTGCAGCCTATCCCGCAGCGTGTTAGGCTGCACCAAACCCTTAGAGTT
>JBFMEW010000121.1:0-3024 GCA_040753175.1 Acidobacteriota bacterium
CCACCCTCGAAGGCTAAGTACTCCTTGCTGACCGATAGCGAACCAGTACCGTGAGGGAAAGGTGAAAAGCACCCCGACGAGGGGAGTGAAACAGTTCCTGAAACCGGACGCCTACAAGCAGTCGGAGGCTCCCATGATCTTCGGATCGGGCGGGCTGACGGCGTACCTTTTGTATAATGGGTCAACGACTTGGTCTCACGAGCGAGCTTAAGCCGGCAGGTGGAGGCGCAGCGAAAGCGAGTCTGAAAGGGGCGCATTCAGTTCGTGGGATCAGACCCGAAACCGGGTGATCTAGCCATGTCCAGGCTGAAGGTGCGGTAACACGCACTGGAGGGCCGAACCCACACCTGTTGAAAAAGGTCGGGATGAGGTGTGGCTAGGGGTGAAAGGCCAATCAAACCCGGAGATAGCTGGTTCTCCGCGAAAACTATTTAGGTAGTGCGTCGTTTTTATCCCTCGGGGGGTAGAGCACTGGATGGGTAATGGGGCCCCACAGGCTTACTGATCCTAACCAAACTCCGAATACCCGAGAGGACTGGACGGCAGACAGACGGCGGGTGCTAAGGTCCGTCGTCGAAAGGGAAACAGCCCTGACCCGCAGCTAAGGCCCCTAATTCATGGCTAAGTGGGAAAGCATGTGGGACGGCCAAAACAACCAGGATGTTGGCTTAGAAGCAGCCATCATTTAAAGAAAGCGTAACAGCTCACTGGTCTAGATCAAGCTGTCCTGCGGCGAAGATGTAACGGGGCTCAAGCCATGAGCCGAAGCTCGGGGTGCACCCTTCGGGGTGTGCGGTAGCGGAGCGTTCCGTGATCGAGCGTCCTGCTTGTTTATCGACTGCGAGGTGATTGGAAGCGTTCGACCTGGCGCGAGCTGCGCGCGGTCCGGTGGAGAGATCGACCGGCCTCAAGTAGCGAAGCGGCAGGCCAACGAACACCAGCTTCCGATCGCCGATGGTTGGTCGATGCGCAAGCATGGACGCTTTCTGTGAAGGCAGGCCGTGAGGCAACTGCTGGAGAGATCGGAAGCGAGAATGTTGACATGAGTAGCGACAAAGGGAGTGAGAGACTCCCTCGCCGAAAGTCCAAGGGTTCCTGCTTAAAGCTAATCTGAGCAGGGTGAGCCGACCCCTAAGGCGAGGCCGAAAGGCGTAGTCGATGGGAACCAGGTTAATAGTCCTGGGCCAGGAGGAAGTGACGGATCTCGAGGGTTGTTCGTTCTTATCGGATTGAACGGGCAGCTTAGAGGTTCCAGGAAACAGCCCTCCACAAGATCGTACCCGAAACCGACACAGGTGGACTGGTAGAGCATACCAAGGCGCTTGAGAGAACTGCGTTGAAGGAACTCGGCAAAATGCCTCCGTAACTTCGGGAGAAGGAGGCCCCGTCCTTGGGCAACCATGGGCGGGGGGCACAGACCAGGGGGTGGCGACTGTTTACTAAAAACACAGGACTCTGCGAAGCCGCAAGGCGCCGTATAGGGTCTGACGCCTGCCCGGTGCCGGAAGGTTAAAAGGAGAGGTGCGAGCCTTGAATTGAAGCCCCGGTAAACGGCGGCCGTAACTATAACGGTCCTAAGGTAGCGAAATTCCTTGTCGGGTAAGTTCCGACCTGCACGAATGGCGTAACGACTTCCCCGCTGTCTCCAACGCAGACTCAGCGAAATTGAACTCCCCGTGAAGATGCGGGGTACCCGCGGTCAGACGGAAAGACCCCGTGCACCTTTACTACAGCTTCACACTGGCATCAGCTGTGGCATGTGCAGGATAGGTGGTAGGCTTTGAAGCGGGGACGCCAGTTCCCGTGGAGCCAGCCTTGAGATACCACCCTTGGCGCAGCTGATGTCTAACCGCGGCCCGTTATCCGGGTCCGGGACCTTGTGTGGCGGGTAGTTTGACTGGGGCGGTCGCCTCCCAAAACGTAACGGAGGCGCGCGATGGTGGGCTCAGGTTGGTCGGAAATCAACCGTCGAGTGCAATGGCATAAGCCCGCCTGACTGCGAGACTGACAAGTCGAGCAGAGACGAAAGTCGGCCATAGTGATCCGGTGGTCCCGCGTGGAAGGGCCATCGCTCAACGGATAAAAGGTACGCCGGGGATAACAGGCTGATACTGCCCAAGAGTCCATATCGACGGCAGTGTTTGGCACCTCGATGTCGGCTCATCACATCCTGGGGCTGGAGAAGGTCCCAAGGGTACGGCTGTTCGCCGTTTAAAGTGGTACGTGAGCTGGGTTTAGAACGTCGTGAGACAGTTCGGTCCCTATCTGCCGTGGGTGTCGGAGACTTGAGAGGAGTTGCCCCTAGTACGAGAGGACCGGGGTGAACGCACCACTGGTGGAGCTGTTGTGGCGCCAGCCGCAGTGCAGCGTAGCTATGTGCGGACAGGATAACCGCTGAAGGCATCTAAGCGGGAAGCCCCCCTCGAAACCAGGTCTCCCTTGAGGGCCGTGGCAGACCACCACGTCGATAGGCCGGAGATGCAAGCGCGGCAACGCGTTCAGTCGACCGGTACTAATCGCCCGACAGGCTTCGATCCGATCCGGAAGAAGACGAGGCACACTGCCCGAAGCGGCAGGCGCCCGCTCTTCCCGAGAGGCCGAGCAAGACCCCAGTGCTTCAAAACCAGGAAAGACCAGGCCGCGGCCCCCGCCGCCGCCGTCTCGTGTGCCCCCAAGGGCGCGGCCCCCGCCGCCGCCCGTCGGGCTTCTCCGGTTTGGTGGCAACAGCGGCGTGCGAAACACCCGATCCCATCCCGAACTCGGCCGTTAAGCGCCGCCGCGCCGATGGTACTGCGTCCCAAGACGTGGGAGAGTAGGTCACCGCCAAACCTGACAAGCCCGACACCCACGCTCTCTCAACGAAAAAACCCTGCCGCGGGGTGGAGCAGCCCGGTAGCTCGTCAGGCTCATAACCTGAAGGTCGCAGGTTCAAATCCTGCCCCCGCAACCAGACAACTGCCGGTCAAATCCCGTGCCGCAACTGCCGAGAGTTGAGGACGTCGCTCGCCACGGCCGAACGTGGTC
>JBFMEW010000122.1:0-2925 GCA_040753175.1 Acidobacteriota bacterium
GAAAAGGCAAAGTTACTCGTCTGCGCGTCAGCTGGTGTGCCTAGCAGGGTGAATGCGATGAGACAAGTCAAATACTCAGTCTTCATGGTCATCCCCAAAGAGAGGGATTTTTCAGGTGCCGCCTAACTGCCGGCGGCTGAGCCGCGGCACTGTATGGTTTAGGTTGTACTGACCGAACAACGCACTCTACGCTGAAGCGTTGTTTCCATCTTCAACTCTGCCAATGACCCGTCAGGCCTTGATGAGAGATGATCCCGTCGGCTCCAGCCGCTTGTTAGGCAGCTTTCCATCAATGTAGGATCTGATCAACGTCTAGCACCGTGATTTCCCCGTCGCCATCTAAATCCCCCGCTTCCAAAGTCCCCGCACATTCGTGGCAGCAGTAGATGGTCTTAAGGTATTTCTTCTCCACTAAGGGCGGAATGAAATCGAAGAACTTCTTCTCATCCGGATAGAGTAGTCTGAAATATTCGTAGAGCCCTCGGGTCCCCTTTTTGGAATTGCAGTCCTTGCAGCCCCACACCTGGTTGTGTATGTCTTGAATCCGATGACAAGTAGTACATTCCGGCTTGATGGCGAGAGATTTTGGAACGATGTGCTCACGGTGAAGTTCCCCGACTCTGCCGCAATAGGAGCACCTCTCGTCCGACTCCACAAGTTGCCAGTCCTCCCGCATAATGTCGGACCAAAGTTTGCGGCCAGCCTTGAGATCCCGGAATGTATTTTTGATGAACCCGTAGTGTTTTGCTTTGGCCGACTTCCCATTCGACTCCGAGAACGCGCTCCGTGCGATGAGCTTGGCGTACTGGTAGTAGATCAGGTCACGAATTGATTGAACGTCTCGATCTGGCATACATGCTCCAGACGATGGAGGAAAGCTGCCTAACTGCCGGCGGCTGAGCCGCGGCACTGTATGATTTAGGTTGTACTGGCCGAACGACGTACTCTACGCTTAAGCGTTGTTTCCATCTCTAACACTGCCAGTGACCCGTCAGTCCTTCCTGCCCGATAGTTCCGTCGGCTCCAGCCGCTTGTTAGGCAGCATCACTCATTTCCTACTGCTTTCTCCTTGCCCAAAACGCGACGGTTCCGTTCAGCATATGACGGAGCGACGGCCTTCCGAAGAACCTTCCGCTGATGACGGCACTCGTGTCCCAGTCCTGAATCTTTAGCACACCTGAACGGATTGTATCAATCCTCGTTCCCGGGTAGTCTGGGATATTTACGGTCCAAGCCATTGCAAGGCGTGGAAGATTGTTTGCGCCAAGGTCGATGAGCAAGAAATGATACTCATCCCTCGCTTAACCCCACGAATACGTTCGACTAAGATGGATTGTGTCCCCTCGAATAAGTGTCAACCATGTCCTGCGAAAACCCATCCGGTCCACAACAACTGAGTCAGCCGCAGTAATCGGCGGTGCAATGTCATATTGTCTTACGGTCAATGCAACTGTGTCCGAAGATTCCGTCACGGTGAACGTTGGTGTGACCCCCGTCTGAGTGTCCATCTGCACCGTGATCGGGCCCGAGACAGCACCAAAGGGAACAAAGAACTTGATCCTTGCGGCGGTGTCACACTGCACGAGGAGTGCATCATCAGCGCCACGGAATCTCACCCAGTAACACCAGGATTCGGTGAAATGGGAGTCCTGGATTGAGACGGTGGCTCCGATCCTTCCGGTGTCTGGCTTGGCCACCAGATCGATAGGTGGCATAGGTGGCTCAGGGGGCTCATTGGGTACAACATCTGACCCAAGGTCCGAGCATCCTGTTGACAGCACGGTCAGTGTAGCGAGACAGACAACTGTGAAGGGTAATCCCTTCATGGTGATGCTGCCTAACTGCCGGCGGCTGAGCCGCGGCGGACTGTGGTTTAGGTTGAACTGTCCGAACGACGTACTCTACGCTGAAGCGTTGTTGTCATCTTGATCCTCGCCAGCGACCCGTCAGGCCTTGATGAAAGATAATCCCGTCGGCTCCAGCCGCTTGTTAGGCCGCAACTACTCGATCTGGAGCACGAGCAACAATTCGAGAGAGCGGTTCCGGACGGTGAGAAAATTTGTTGAGTAGCTATCCTGGACCGTCGGACTGTAGCGGAATTCGGCGCCCAGCCTGAAACGATCAATGGGAATCGCCTCGAGGCCGATTCCGATCGTCAGGCCAAGTTCACTCGATCTGAAGTCCTTGAAGACGACCGCAAAGCCTTCATCTGTATAACTGAGTAGAAAGTCTACCCGTGGCCCTCCCAAAGCGTAGAGGGTAGAAGATCCAAGGTCGAGGCGGCACTTGACAAGGGCTGGAATTGAGAAATAGTTGACCCGTGCGCTTGTGGTTTTGAACGTCCCGTTGCCGTCTGGCGACTGAGTCGTGCTAACGGGCAAAGTCACCTCGAAGCCCTTCTGGATGTAGTGAGCTTCCATTGAGACACTGAATACGGGCAGGTTGAACCACTCAACAAATCCTCCCACATCAATCCCCCAAATGGTCTTGGCGTCCAGTGTGACACCTCTCATAGAATAACGCCAATCTTGAGAAGCAGCTGAGGCTCCGAGCTTAAGGCCCGCAGATCGGATGAGTTGAGCATCCGCGGGGTTTGAGAGTGTAAGCGCCAAGGCGGATGAGAGGATGAACGTCAGTCGCAATGTGTCCTCGTGGGTAGTTGCGGCCTAACGGCCGGCGGCTGAGCCGCGGCAACGAGTGTTTTAGGTTGTACTTCCCGAACGACGTACTCTACGCCGGACCGTTGTTAGCATTTTGAACTCGGCCGGCGACCCGTCAGGCCTTCTTGCCCGATAGTTCCGTCGGCTCCAGCCGCTTGTTAGGCAGCCGACACCGCTTGACAGTCTCATAAGAATATATATATTGGTAATATACACGAACTTCTACTCAACGATGATCGATCTGTCAACCCTGGAGGGGTTTGAG
>JBFMEW010000123.1:0-2872 GCA_040753175.1 Acidobacteriota bacterium
TGAAATAGAGCGGGGTGGTCTCCAGGCTTACCGGCGCATCCGAAAACGAGATCGCTAACGTAGTGACCCTGTTCCTCGGTCTTGCCATCGGCGGGACCATGGTCGGACAGAAGTTCCTGACGGTTGAGACGCTGGGTATTTTCGGCCTGGGGTTTGTGGCGATCTGTGTGGATACCGCGGCTGGTGTGCTTCTGGGCAAGCTCATGTGCGCGCTCTCCGGCGGAAAGATCAACCCACTCATCGGCGCAGCCGGCATTTCAGCGTATCCCATGGCAGCAAGAGTGGCTCAAGTTCTGGGCCACAAGTACGATAAGCAAAACTTCCTGCTCATGCACGCAATGGGAGCCAATACCGGAGGTCAGATCGGTTCCGTGGTGGCCGCGGCAGTGATGTTGTCGGTGCTCCAAGGCATGAAACTCATCTGACAAAAAGTGACGGCAAAGACGCATAGGCGCTGAAATAGGATCACCTTATTTGACCTTGGGTGGCCCCAGAGGGGCAACCGAAAGTAGCCCGGCGATTTATCGCCGGGAAAAGCCTCCGAAATCTCCGAAACTTATAGTCCCAGAGGGACGACAGAAAGCTTGCCCCGGGCTTGAACCGGGGCCGGAATTGAGTCGGCGGATGGGGTTCGCGTTCCGCACTGACTGTGCCGTCCCTCCGGGACTAAGAGATGTCATTCTTTGGGGGTTCACCTCGCCCGGCAATGAAGAAACTGTCTCAAAACTCCATTTTTGTCTCGCGATGTGTGGATGGATGTACTATAAAGGCGGGAAAAATCAAGTGAGGCAGAGATGAGTCGAGAGATCAGGGCGGATTACGACCAGCTGTTGATGTTTCCTCCTTCGGTTGAGGATTGGATTGGTCCGGATCATCCGGCGCGTTTTATTCGTGACTTTGTGGACTCCTTGGATTTGGGAGTTATGGGATTCCGGGTTGAGTGTTCCGAGACGGGACGTCCTCCGTATGCTGCTGATCTGCTTCTGAAGGCTTGGCTCTATGGATATTTGAACAGAATACGGAGCAGTCGGAAGCTGGAGAAGGCTTGTCAAGAGCATATGGGGTTGATTTGGTTGACGGGGATGATTGCACCTGATCACAACGCGCTGTGGCGGTTTTGTCATTCAAATAGGCAGGCGCTTTCCCAAGTTTTCAAGCGATCGGTTCAAGTGGCCAGGAGATGCGAGCTGATCGGGCTGGTGGTTCATGCATTGGACGGGACAAAGGTGCAAGCGAGGAGTTCTCGTGATCGAGTCAAGAATGCACAGAAGCTGGAGAAGATGCTCGAGAGGCTGGACCGGTCGGTTGCCGACTACATGACGGAGATTGAACGATCCGAGCAAGAGGGGACGGGTGAATATAGGCTTCCTGCTGGGCTTCAAAATGGGTTGAGGCGTAAGGACAAAATTCAGAAGGCATTGATGGAGTTAGAGGAATCGGGGAGAAAGGTGGTTCATCATTGCGAGCCGGAAGCTCGATTCATGAAGCATCGGCGCAGTCTTGAGCTGTCATATAATGCCCAGGCGGTGGCGGACAGGGACAGCGGGATGATAGTGGCTCATGATGTGGTGAACGAGGAGACGGATAACGGGCAACTCGTCCCGATGTTGGATCTGGTAGTAGAGAATTTGGGAGCGGTGGCGCAGGAGACGGTTGCCGATGGAGGATATTTTGCATCGTCTCAAATCGGGTTAGCGCAAGAGAGAAAGTACGAGGTGTTGGTGAATCGCTCTCCGGGTGAAGAGGCGGCAGAGCGAGGGTGTGCAACAGACCCGTATCACGCCTCGCGGTTCATTTACGATGATGACCGAGACTGCTGCATTTGTCCTCAAGGCAAGGATTTACCGCTGCTCCAGCGGAAAAAGAAGGGACGTAATCAGAGCGGTATTCGCCGCTATCGGTGTCGTGACTACGAGCAATGCCCGGTCCGATGGGAGTGCAGTAAGAGCAAACATGGCCGCAACATCGACATAAGTGAACATGAAGGAGCTCTCCAGCGGCTCCGTGAAAAGAGAGAAGACCCGGAGAAAAAGAAATTGCTCAAGGCTCGAAAGTCAATTATAGAGCCGCTTTTCGCTTGGATCAAGAGAATTCTGGGGTTTCGCCGGTGGACCGTATGGGGTCTGGAAGGCGCGAAAGCCCAATGGTCGATGGTATGTACGGTCATAAACCTGATGAAGCTGTATCCACATTGGATAACCGGGAGGGTGGCGTTCACAAAGAGCTGAGAAAAGGAACCAGAAAATGACCCACTGATACAAGACTCAGATCCCTTCACAGGGTCCTGCAGGCCCTACGAGGGTGATCCTCTTGCCTCAGGCGGCGGGCGTCCCATTGCCTGGTCATTTCTCACAGACTTCTGAGACAGTCTCTGAATCGCCGGGCTATTTTCTATGGCCCCGCTGGGGCCTGGAAGGGTAAACGTAATGACCTTGTTTTGGCTCCAATGCGACCCTTCCATCTATGATGGGAAGCATTTCGCAAATGCAGGCATCAGCCTGAGAGGTCCTTTCACGCGGATTTTGCCTGTAATGATGGCCCAAAGCAGGTTCTTCTCCTTCGCCAGGAACCCGAGCCACGTGCGACTATCCGCGGTGAGATGCACGTCAGCTGTTCCAACATGATCGTCATGGACTTCAATGGCTTGATCCCGAATGACGACCGTGGCTTTGCACGGCTCCTCGCCGGTAAATGTGAAATGAAAGCTCGCATTAAGGCCTTCGGATCGTCCCCGCTGAAACGTGATCGGCATGCCTCTGAGAAAAGCCTGAACAGATCGCGGTCGGATTCCGTTGGATACCCGTTTCGCGGTTTTGTGAGGGAAGTGGGAAGTCACGTGCTCTTCCGCGTCCGACCCACGCACCACATAGAC
>JBFMEW010000124.1:0-2843 GCA_040753175.1 Acidobacteriota bacterium
AGGCGGTTGGCCTTGAGGTTGGTGACGAACGTGAATCCCTTGTCCTGGCACACATTCAGAACATCCCGGGACGCAAAGAAGCTGTCGAAGAGAACGATCACCTCCACCCCTTCCGGTGGAGAGAACGGTAAGCGTCTAAACGTCCCCATCTTTTCGTCGAGCGATTTTTCCACCAGAATTGGATCATCCACTTTTCAAGGAGATGATCAATGCGATTTTCGTCTGAAGCTGTCGAAGCCAGGAAGTCATATTGGAAAGGGCGCATCGCGGCCTGGCAAGGAAGCGGTCTTTCCCAGGCGGAGTATTCCCGACGGAACAAGATTCCACGCCAATCCCTTTCTTACTGGTGGTGCAAGAAAGCAGGTGGAAGCCTCAAAGTTGAGGGGCCCGCTTCCAGCTCCTCCTCAGTTTCCCAAAAAATGCCGGTCGATTCGTCAAGCTCATTGGGTTCCGCGATCGCCACATGCCGGGTTTTCGCTACCCAGGGGTCTGCTTTCAGCCTTTCCCCTGCCTCCTCGCCCGAACTCCCCGGGGCTATCGAAAGCCCCCAGAGGAGAAGGCTTGATCCGGATTCCTGGCGAAAGCACCTTGAATCCTGGAAGCAAGGGTGCCTTTCAATCGCCGAGTTTTGCCGGAAGAACGGCCTTTCCCGAAGATCTTTTCACAAATGGAAAAGGAGTTTCGGAGCATTGAGGCCGGGCAGGCAAACCCCTTCCGGTTCGATGATCACCCGGCCGAAGGGTCCCGGTGCGGAATTTGTCGCGATTCCTCGAGAACTCCTTTCGGCGGCGGCACCAGCCAGAGAAGGACAAGGCCCCCTGACGGTCTGCCTTGGCGAACGATTCAGGGTGGTCGTTGGCCAGGACTCCTCCCAAGCTCTCCTTGCGAAAGTCATCAGAACCTTGGAGGGAATCCGATGATCTCGCTTTCTCCGGGCTCGAAGGTGTTCATTGCGGTAGGGGCAACCGACATGAGGAAGGGAATGGATGGGCTTTCCGTGCTGGTTGCCCGGAATTTCGGGCTAGATCCCTTCTCCGGGCACGTCTTTGCCTTCTGCAACAGGGGTCGCACCTCGGTCAAGATTCTCGTTTGGGACCTGAACGGATTCTGGGTTCTCCACAAGCGACTGGAGCGACAGAGATTCCGATGGCCGAGAACCGAGGCCGAGGTCATGGAATTGAGTGTCCGGGAGCTACATTGGTTGCTGGACGGGCTGGATCCTCTCAAGATGAAAGGGCATAGAAAGCTGGAATATTCCACTGTCTTTTGAATTTTCTACTTGTACTATATCAGAAATTGTGCTATACTGTCCCCATCATGAAAACCACGATTGGAAGCCGGAACTCCAGCTTGAAAGGCCACGTTCCCGAGATCGCCTTGCTCCGCGAGGAGAATGCCGGCTTGCGGGAAAAGCTCGTTGCCTCGGAAAACCAGATCGAGTTCCTCGAGGAGCAGATCAAACTGCTCCGGGCCATATTGTATGGAAAATCCTCGGAGAAAAAGGGCCGCGCTGATGGGCCAAGCCCTGAGCAGCCGCTCCTTCCTTTCAACGAAGCCGAAGAAACTGCTCCGATGGCTCCCCTGGCGGAGAAGGAGAAAACCCCCGTCGCGGCCCACACCAGGAACAAGCCCGGAAGAAGACCTCTTCCCGCCCACCTTCCCCGGGTAGACGAAGAGATAGACCTCTCCGATGCGGAAAAGGTGGCTGAATGCGGCTGTCAGCTTAAATGCATCGGTGAGGAAATCAGCGAGAAACTCGAAATCGTTCCCGCGAAAATCTTTGTCAGGCGAATCATCCGCAAGAAATACGGGGTTTCCTGCCTTTGCCCGACAGGCGTGAACGCCCCCGGTGAAGTCAAGACCGCTCCGATGCCGCCCCAGCTTATTCCCCAGGGAAACGTGACGGCGGGCCTGGTGGCGCATGTCGTAGTCGCCAAGTATGTCGATGCGATCCCGTTGTATCGCCAGGAGCAACAGCTCATGCGACTTGGTCTGGACATCGGCCGTGGAACCCTGGCCAGTTGGGTTCTCCTTGCCGCCGCGGCGTGCCGCCGGCTCCTGGAGCTCATGATCGAGATGGTTTACTCAGGGCCGGTCATGAACATGGATGAAACCCGGGTTCAGGTGATGCGAGAACCCGGGCGGTCCAACACGTCCGAATCGTACATGTGGGTGATGCACGGAGGTCCGGTCGACAGACCGATCATCATTTTCCGGTATGATCCCAGTCGGGCTGGGCGGGTTCCGAAGGAACTCCTGCGCGATTATCGAGGGTATCTCCAAACGGATGGCTACATAGGCTACGAGGCGATAGGCGACCGCGAAGGGATCCGCCATCTTGGATGCTGGGCTCATGCGCGGCGAAAATTCGTGGAAGTCGTGAAAGGGACCCCAAAGGGTTCGGGCAAAGCGGGAGTTGCCCAGGAGATCCTCGACGAGATCGAGAAGCTGTATTCCGTCGAGAAGGACGCCAAGGCCCGGGATCTGTCGCCGGATGAAATCGTCGCCTGCCGGGCAGAGGAATCGAAACCTGTCCTGGACGGGATCAAGGAGATCCTGGACAAACGGAGCAGAACAACCCCGCCACGGAGTCTCCTCGGAAGGGCGATTTCCTATGCCTTGAACCAGTGGCCACGCTTGATCGTCTATCTCGAGAACGGCGATCTCCGGCCGGATAACAATGTAGCCGAGAATGCTATCCGACCCTTCGCGGTCGGCCGTCGCAACTGGTTGTTCGCCGGATCTCCACGCGGAGCGGAGGGAAGCGCGACCTTGTATTCCATCATCGAAACAGCAAAAGCGAACGGCTTGGAACCATATGCATATCTCCGCCTCCTATTCAC
>JBFMEW010000125.1:0-2810 GCA_040753175.1 Acidobacteriota bacterium
ACCGGCATGGCTTTCTTGTAGGGCCGCTCGCTGACAATGGCGTGGAAGGAATCGATGACCGCAATCAAGCGGGCTTCCAGCGGGATCTGTGTTCCCTGCAGGCCTGTCGGGTAGCCCGAGCCATTCCACCGCTCATGGTGGCACTGCACAATGGGAACCAGTTCGGCCAAGGACTCAATCGGCTTGAGGATGTTGGCCCCCAGGGTGGGATGCTCGCGCATGATCTGCCATTCTTCTTCGGTCAGAGGACCCGGCTTTCGCAGGATCTGCTCCGGGATACCGATCTTCCCCAGATCATGGAGCTTGGCCGCCATCTTGACCAGTTCCAGCTGCTTGGCACTCAGGCGGCAGGCTCGTCCCAAGCCTTCCGCATAGCGAGTGGCGACCTCGGAGTGGTCTTTGGTGTAGCGATCCTTGGCGTCAATGGCACTGGCCAGGCTCTCGACGATCTGCTGCACGACCGGCGAAAAGATCGGGTCGTCGGCCAGCTGTTTCAAGTGGGCCGTCACTTGGGTGGCGGTCTGGGGACCGGTCTGCAGGCGTTCGGGATTGAGCATGGCACTGAAGGCCTTCAGCGCCATGGTCTTCATGGCATCGCTGCCGATCGTACAAACCTGGTTCCCTCCCCCAAAGCGGGCCAGGCAGGCGGCCTGGCGGGCCAGGAACAGGAGTTCTTCTTTCTCGGTGGCATGCACCGGGTAAACGGCCGTGCCCACACTGACCGTCACGGCTTCCCCCGAGTCGTGGGGAGGCTCGCCGACCAGTCTGCAAAACTTGTCGGCCACCATCAGGGACCGCTCCATGTCGCAGCCTCCCAAGGTCAGGGTGAATTCGGTGTCTCCCAAGCGCGCCAGCACGTCGGTGGCTCGCGAGTTCCGCTTCAGGATCTGAGCCACCTGCTGAACGGCCCGCTCCCATGGGGCATAGCCCTGTTGCCGAATTTCGGCCATGCGATCGATGGAAAAAAGCAAGATCCCCAAGGGAGCACCGTTTCGGTTGGCCCGTTTCAGCTCGATCTCCAGACGCTCCAGAAAGTGCCGCTCGTTGTGCAACCCGGTCAAGTCGTCGGTGCTGAGCCGTTCTCTGAGTCGCTTGACGGTCCTCAGGTTACTCAAGGCCAGGCCCAGATCAGCGGCAAACAGCTCCAGGGCGGTCAGGTGATACTCCGCCAGCCGGGTTTGGTCCGAGACCAGCGAGTCGAGCACTCCCACCACGTCTTCTGCGATCCGCACGGGAACGGCGACTTCCAGGCGAGGAGATCCCGCGACCCCGTCCACCCGGCCGGCCGCATAGGGCTCGAGCACGGTTCGAGCCGCCAGAACGGCTTTGCCGGCCACCGAGGCGGTGAGCTCCAGACTTGCCCGATGGCGCTGTTGAAATCGGTACACCCCGCTGCGGGACGCGATTTCAAGTTGCTGCGTTTCGGGATGGACCAGATACAAGGCCAAATCCTCCAACGCCAGGCGACTTCGAACCGCCTCGATACACTCGATCACCACCCGCTCGTTTTCCAGCGAGGTCAGCAGTCGAGAGCGCATCGGCTGCAAGACATCAAAGGCCCGCCCAAGAGTTTCCAGATCCTTGGCACTTCGCCTCACGGGTCCTCCTGCAATGCTGCCGGCCGCGCCGGCCAGCCAAAGATCCGGGCTTCTTCGCACTGACAAAATTCCGTCAACAGCCGGCGATCCTCCGGCGACAGCGTCACAAAAGCCAGCCCCACCCCGGGGGGGAAGGTCTGATGTCGCAAGGTCGCCACTTCGGATTCATACCGAACCGTGCGAACCACCTTGGCCGTAGCTTGGATCCGTTCCTTGCCTCCCGGCAGCACAAACCTCAGCTCGGCCAGCGTCCCCACCGGGTCGGGTTGAGGCGTTTCCAGAAAGATTCCACCCAAACTTAAGTTGGAGGCCCGATACAGTTCACGATGGGCTCCCACCCCATACTCCACCACGAACTGCACCGGAAACCTCAGTGAGGCTCTCAGGTTCTGACCCAGCGGGGGCAAGACCGCCGTGATCAGCGATACCAGTTCCTCCAGCGGCCGCAATTTATGGAAACATCCCCGGATGGCCAGCCCTCCTCGGACTTCCGCCAGCCGGTCGTCCAGCAGCCCCTCGGTGGTGATGATCAGTTGGGTGCTTTGACAGTACTCTTCGCGCTTCAACAGCTGCAGGAACCTCAAGCCGTCCACCTCGTGCAGGCTTTGCAGGTCGACGATCAACAGGTCCACCGGCCGTACCGAAGTCTTCAACTTCCGGTACGTGCTTTCCGAATCCGCAGCGTGGTCGACGTTGTATCCAATCTCTCCCAGTACGTCGATCAAGCGATCCCGGTGCGGGCCCGGGGCATCCACCACCAGAACCTTGAAGCGGACCAGGGATTCCCCAACCAGGGTCGATCCGCTGGGGGAACGCGAAGCTTGATTCATGATTGCCGCTCCTATTCCTTCGTTGTCCTTAATGGCTCCACAGCCTGGAGACACGCCACTCCTTGCGCCAGTCGGTCTTGCAATGGGTCGTGGCCAGCTGGTGAACCAAATAGCCCTTCCATCCCCCATATCGGCCCTGCCGCGAGGTCCGCGCGCGACCGCCATCCGGCCACCGATCCTGGCTGGGTTCGTGGTTTTCGGCCAGGTAATCCTGACAGAACTTGTCCAGGTGACTCCGAACCTTTTCCAGCACCGCAGACAGGTTGTTGAGGCCGACCGTTCCCACCCCGCCGGTTTCCCAGGTCGAGGTGTACAGCCTGTCGAAGGGTTGGCGAAGCAGGATGACCGGCTGCTTCAACGACACGCGCGTGGCAAAGACATA
>JBFMEW010000126.1:0-2780 GCA_040753175.1 Acidobacteriota bacterium
TGCCGAGTGAAACAAGGCGTGGACCATTCTCTTGAAGTCTCCCAGAGTCTCCACATAACTCTTTCGGGTCCTGGTCAGGTCCCTCCACTGCCTCTGCTCCTTGGGAGGTATGAAACTGCTCTTGACCAAGCCATGCCGCAGCAGGCCGGCCAGCCACCTGCTATCGGACATGTCGGTCTTCCGACCCGGGACGTTCTTGATATGTGTGGGATTGACAAGCACCACCTTAACGTGTTCCTCCAAGACGTTGAGGACGGGCTGCCAGTAAATTCCCGTGCTCTCGATGGCAACCACAGGACACTGGTGGGCCAACAGCCACTCGCGCAAGGCAAAGAGCTGGTCGGTAAGGGTTCCAAATTCCTTCTGTTCGGTCTGCTCTCGACCGTCCGCACCGGTCCACATGACGCACGCTGCCACGGTGTCCTTGTGAACATCCAGGCCGCAACAAATGGGATGAAGAACTGCGACCGTACTGGTATGCTCTTTTTTCGGGGGCATGGCTGTCTCCTTTCGATTCTTTTGGTTTTTACTTGGAGATTGCCACACCCCTACCTTTCTCGCCACGATTTTCATGTTTCGTTGCGCCGTCAAGACATGACTGTTTTTGGAGAGGGGTTCGGGGAGCCCCGCGAAACGCGGGGTTACAAAAAGGTTCTCCCCGTCTTACTCGCTTGAAAGCGCATTGGTAGTGCGCCAGGGAAGCTTGGCATCTCTGGCGGGGTGAGAGTCCCCGTAGGGTAAGGCCTAACCAGCCACCCGTATCGAGTGTTGCGTATGCAAAGGAGGTTGTCAAATGGATCGATGCAACTGCCTGAGAAAAGGGCGGGGCGCGACACCTTGAATGGCCGAACAATGCATACGAAGCGTACACAGAGCATCCTGTGGGCCGCAAGGGAGACCGCACCTCCCTAAAGCAATTCAGCCTCGTTAACGCTTGAGTAGTCGGCCACGATGTTACCAAATCGGAAGCCAACACAGAGGGATCGTTATCGGTGAGATCCCCGAGGGACTGCCGGGGTCAGAGAGCGTGGCACGCAGGAAGAGAGATGTCAGGAACCTGGGAGACCCCGCTGTCTCCTGCGGCTGCAGGTAGGAGGGACCGACCAAAAGGAGGGCCTCCGATGGACTGCGGGGAGTCAGATCGTTCCATAGTACTCTGAGGCGGCAGGGCCGACCACACGGGGAAGGGAGCGACGGGGCCGCGTAGCCCGCAAAGGAAACACGAACCGAACTAGGAGGATCGGACTAGGCCGTGCAAACCTCACTGCGGGGAATAGCAAACAAGGCAGCGAAGCGGCGGGGGCATCGATTCGGCAACCTCTACGAGATGCTCAATGAGGAGAATCTATACTGGTGCTGGCAGTTTCTTCGGAAAAAGGCTGCGCCGGGCATAGATAAGGTGGGTTATGCGGAGTATCAGGCCGACCTGGCAACCCATATCCATGACCTGGTTGACCGTCTCAAGAGGAAGCGGTATCGAGCAAGACTGGTTCGTCGGCATTACATTCCCAAGCCCAATGGGAAGCTTCGTCCATTAGGGATACCCACGACGGAGGATAAGCTGCTGCAGCTTGCGGTGGCCAAGATCCTGGAGGCCATTTACGAGCAGGACTTCCTGGCTTGCAGCTATGGGTATCGTCCGGGTCGCAGTCCGCGCCAAGCGGTCAAGGCGCTCACGGACGATCTGCAGTATGGGAAGTATAGCTGGATAGTGGAAGCGGATATCAAGGGCTTCTTTGACAACATCGATCATGAGTGGATGATGCGGATGCTTCAAGAGCGCCTGGCTGATAAGCCGTTTCTGCGTCTGATCAGGAAATGGCTCAAAGCTGGTATCCTGGACACGGACGGACAGGTGATTCATCCGGCCACGGGCACACCTCAGGGTGGGATCGTGTCGCCGATCTTGGCCAACATCTACCTGCACTACGCCCTGGACCTCTGGTTTGAGAAAAAGATCAAACCAGCCTGTCAGGGCAGCGCGTTGCTCATCCGCTTTGCGGATGACTTTGTCTGTGCGTTTCAGTATCAGACAGACGCCGAGCGGTTCATGGAACAGCTCGGGGCTCGCCTGGGAAAATTCGGCCTGGAAACCGCTCCTGACAAAACGCGGCTTTTGCGCTTTTGTCGGTTTGATATCAAGGGGAGCGGTCGGTTCGATTTTCTGGGGTTCGAGTTTCGCTGGGAAGAAGGCCGCAAAGGAGGCCGTTTTGTGAAGCGTCGGACTTCGCGTAAGAAGCTCCGGGCCTCAATAGCCAACTTTACGGACTGGATCAAGACGGCGCGCCATCAGGCGGTTCGATCTCTCTTTGCCACCCTCAACTCCAAGTACCGTGGGTACTGGACCTATTACGGGGTGATAGGGAACTCGGCCAGCCTGCAGCGCTTCTTCTGGATTACCCAGCGGCTTGTCTTTCGATGGCTGAATCGTCGCAGTCAGCGCCGGAGTTATACCTGGGCCGCGTTCAACGCCCTGGTAGCCTCCCTTGGGGTAGAGAGGCCGCGAATCACCGAGCGTGCCCGACCTCTCCAGCTCGCCCTCCTGTAGCACCTGTCAGTGCGGAAGCGAGCGGTCTCGAAGAGCCCGGTGCGGGAAAACCGCACGCCGGGATCTGTGAGGGGGCCGTCGGGTAACCGGCGGTCCTACCTCGATGTGCGCCAGGGAAGCTTGGCATCTCTGGCGGGGTGAGAGTCCCCGTAGGGTAAGGCCTAACCAGCCACCCGTATCGAGTGTTGCGTATGCAAAGGAGGTTGTCAAATGGATCGATGCAACTGCCTGA
>JBFMEW010000127.1:0-2625 GCA_040753175.1 Acidobacteriota bacterium
CAGCTTTCCATAGGCCTTGGCCTCGTCGACACCGGTCCATGAAGACCCACGAAGGCTCACCGTCGGCCTATTGCGGCAAGCGGCGAAAGGCGGTCCTGAACGATTGGTAGCGCCGGCCTCCGTGCCGGTGTGAATTGTCCTGCTATGAAACACCTAAACGGCCGCTTTTGCCATAAAGCATGGCAACTTTCTGCCATAAAAATGGCAACTTTTCACTATTGACACCCCAGGTGGGTTCAGTTGTAGAGTGCTCGAACATGGGGCAGGTTCCCTAACTCCCCCTTTTGTAAAGGGGGGTTGGGAGGATTTGCAGAAGAAGCTGAGGGGATTTGAACAGCCCAGTTCTCTATTCCGTATAGGGGTAGGAACGACCGGTCTCCCGGTCGCTCCCCCCTCCGAACCGTACGTGCGGTTTTCCCGCATACGGCTCTCCAGTTGGTGGTTACCCTTTACGGGGCTGACTGGCCAGGGCGTGGGCTGTGCGTAAAGAGAACAACCCGCGCTCGGCAAAGAAGACGTTGGGCCAGCGAATATGATCCCAACCACGTCCTCGACCTCGACGACGACTACGGCGACGCAAGATGCTACGCAGCCGCATGCGAATCCAACCGTCGAGGAAGCCAAAGGTGGGCTTGTAGCTGTGTTGAAAGTATGCAAACCAGCCGACAAGCGTGCGGTTAAGATCGTGGATGATAGATCGAAGCCTGGTCCCACAGGATCGGGACGTCTTGGACCGAATCGTGTCTTTGAATTTCTTGAGACTCTTGGAGGAAGGCCAACGTCGACCTTGCTCAAAGTGGTAACCCAGGAAATCAAAGCCGCCCGGCTCGGTCGCATTCACGACTCGGGTCTTTTCCGGATGAAGGGTCAAGCCGACCGAATTTGTCCAGGTAGCTACCATCTGCAAAGCGCTCGAGGCGTCCGCCTGGGTCCTACACAGTATGACAAAGTCATCGGCGTATCGAACCATCTCAAGCCCTTCCCAGACCGCCAGATGATCAAGCGGATCAAGATAGAGGTTGGAAAGCAACGGACTGATCACCGCCCCTTGGGGCGTACCCCGTTCAGGCGTCCAACCGCCCGCAGTGTCCATAACCTCTTGGGTGAGATACGAGTTCAACAGGGAGAGAAGACTCGTGTCAGAGACCTTGCCTCGAACCAGATCGAGCAGGCGCTCATGATCGATGGTGTCGAAGTAGGATTTAAGGTCTGCGTCGACAACAAAAATGTAGCCTTCTTTCAACAGCGCGGCAACCCGACGCAACGCATCCTTGCAGCCTCGTCCCGGGCGAAAACCGTAGCTATGCTCGGCAAAGTCCCGTTCAAAAATGGGCTCAAGTACGTTGCGCAAGGCTGTTTGCACTACCCTGTCTCGTATCGTCGGAATTCCGAGAGGCCTTTTCTCTTGCTTGCCCGGCTTGGGAATCCACACCCGATGGATCGGTTTGGGTCGATATGTTCCTCTCCGAACAACCTCGGTCAAATAGGCCAGGTTTTCTTCAAGGTCCGCCTCGAATCCTGCGATGGTCTGACGGTCGACCCCGGCGCTCCCGCGATTGGCCTTGACTTTAGCAAAGGCCGCCCGAAGGTTTGCCGCGGAATAGACCTTGTCTATCAGGCTGTGCCACTTGCCTCCTTTCACTCCTCTTTCGAGAGCCGTCAGCATGCGATCCGTCCAGACATTCGGTTCGACCCAGGACCAACGGTCCCGGATCTCTCCGTCCGGTCTAGTCCCGCGTTGTGCGCGAGACACTGTGGCCGGTTCTTCTTCCGTCCGTCTGTTCGTCACTCATCCACCTCCCTGCCTCCCTTCGCTCCACGCCAGTTACAGCGCTTCTGCGCTACTATGAAGGCTCTGACTTCTGCACAAGTCTCCGCCTCGTACAGATATCCCCGCTTACCGCATACAGCCTTCCTGACCATTCCATCCCCAAACACCATGCGTACCTCCGACGTCGCTTTGACACGCTACATGCTTCCGCTCAGCGCGCCGAATCTCCCGGTGGTTTTTCAGCTTTCCATATCGGGCTTACTTCCCCCACGGGTCCAGGCTTCACCACTGAATGGCAGGCTCGCCGATACGCCCGGCCGAATCGGGTTCGTTATCCTACGGACTGGTCGTTCGCCTCCTGTTGCTCTCCACCCCGCCTCACGGCGACGCAGTTACAGTCGGCTACAGGGTGTAGCGTACTCCTGGAGAGGACTTACACCTCTCTGACTATATGCGCTCACGGGCGCACCATTCCCGCGAAAGCGGGAATCTAGGCGTTCACAGACAATAGCTAGGGTCTTGCTAGGGAGAGCCGCTCACGACGTTGGGATTGGGCAGTTCGCTACCGTCCTGGATTCCCGCGTCCGCGGGAATGACGAACGACTAAAGAGTCTTGGTTATGAGCCCTCTTTCTGTGACACAACGCAAACATCCGTTGATGAAGTATTGTGCCCGGAAAGCGCGTCATCCGAATTCATCCTCCGGCAGCACGCTTAATCAGCGATCCGTCATTTCCGGGCGTTCACGATAACTGCTTCGCCTCGGACGCATTCTTCGCCGTTCGCGTATATTGAACAGGCCACGGTTCGGCTTCGAGTGCCCTTCTTAACGGCTTTGCCTCGTACGACCACTTC
>JBFMEW010000128.1:0-2615 GCA_040753175.1 Acidobacteriota bacterium
CCTCGCCGCCCAGGAAGGTGTCGCCGTTGGTGGACTTGACCTCGAAGACGCCGTCGCCGATCTCCAGAATCGAGATGTCGAAGGTGCCGCCGCCGAGATCGAAGACCGCGATCTTCTCGTCCCGCTTCTTGTCCAGGCCATAGGCCAGGGCCGCGGCCGTGGGCTCGTTGATGATCCGCAGCACGTTGAGGCCGGCGATGCGGCCGGCGTCCTTGGTGGCCTGGCGCTGGCTGTCGTTGAAGTAGGCGGGCACGGTGACCACGGCGTCGGTCACCGTCTCCCCGAGATACTCCTCGGCGGTCTGCTTCATCTTGGTGAGGACCATGGCAGAGATCTCCGGCGGCGAGTAGCGCTTGCCGTCCACCTCCATGGCGGTGTCACCGCCGGGGCCTTCGACGATGGCAAACGGGCTCACCTTCTTGGTCTTCTGCACCTCGGCGTCCGTGTACCGGCGGCCGATGAGCCGCTTGATGGCGTACAGGGTGCGGTGAGGGTTGGTGACCGCCTGCCTTTTCGCCACCTGGCCCACCAGTCGCTCGCCGCTTTCGGAGAAGCCCACCACCGAGGGGGTGGTGCGGTTGCCCTCCACGTTGGCGATGACCTTGGGGTCACCACCTTCCATGATGGCTACACAGGAGTTGGTGGTGCCCAAGTCGATTCCGATGATCTTTCCCATGCCAGTGTCTCCACGTATAAGATGTATAAGATGATCGTATCCTTCGCAGCCGGCCGCGCTTCCTCTGGCCGGACCTAGGAGCCTGTCGGACTTGAGGTCCGAATGAACGGGGTGCTCGACAAGTCTGTTTCAATTTTCCGGGCAGCCGGCCAAGGCGGCTCCGGCGCGGTGTCGGAGCTGTCTGGCAGCAGAAGAGGCCGACCCCACCGACTCGCCTGGCACCGCACCCGAAGTTTGGCGGCGGCCGGGACCAGCGCAGATGCATCTGTCGCCCCGGGTTCCGTTTGCCATCTTTCTGATCTTGCAAGGACAAGAATTGATCTTTTTGCTGGTATTTCCGGTGAATTCTTGTTAATTATTTCGAATAATTGGGCTGCAACCTCAACTGCGAGGGAGTCATGGAGCCGCGTTTTAAGAAGATCGACCGCCATACAATGTTTCTCATGCCGCCTTCTCTGGAAGACTGGCTGCCAGAGAACCACCTTGCGCGGTTCATTGTGGAAATTGTCTCGCAGCTTGATTTGAGGACAATCAAGAACGCCTATGACGGACGGGGGACCGCAGCGCATCATCCCAGTATCCTCTTGGGGCTTCTTTTCTATGGATACTCCACCGGGATTTTTTCCAGCCGCAAGATCGAACGTGCCACCTATGATTCCGTTGCATTCCGGTTCATTGCTGCCAATACCCACCCTGACCACGATACCATCGCCAACTTCCGGAAGCGATTCCTCGACGAGCTTAAGCCCTTGTTCCTGCAAATATTGACCATCGCCCATACGATGGGGGTGCAGAAGATAGGCAAGATCAGCCTCGACGGGACAAAGGTCAAGGCAAACGCCTCAAAGCACCACGCCCTGAGCTGGGGCCACGCCAACAAATTGGAGGAGCAGCTTACCAAGGAAATCGAGGAGCTTCTCCAACTGGCCGAGCAGGAAGATGCCACAGCGGTTCCGGACGGCATGGATGTCCCGGAAGAAATCGCTCGCCGTCAGGACCGACTTGCCGGCATCGCCAAGGCGAAGGCAGAGATCAAGCTGCGGGCCGACGAACGATATCTCAAGCAAAAACAAGAACATGACGAGAAGATGCAGAGGCGAGAGCGGGGCAACATCCGCGGCAAGGAGCCCGCGCCTCCGCAGCCAGGCCCCCTGGCAAAAGATCAGATGAACCTGACCGACCCGGAATCCCGGATCATGCCCACTTCGAGCAAGGGATTTGAGCAGGCATACAATGCCCAGGCCGCGGTTGATATTGATTCCATGTTGATTGTTACCTCCCATATCTCGCAACACCCCAATGATAAACAGGAAATAGAGCCCGCGCTGGCGGAGCTGTCCAATCTTCCCGAAGAGGTGGCGCAGGTTGAGGCAATCCTTGCAGACACCGGCTACCACAGCGCTGCCAATGTAACCCTTTGTAATAACGCTGAAATTCAGCCAGTTATCGCGTCCAAGCGTGACAAGCACAATCGGTCCCCCTGCGAACGTTTTGCGGAGCCACCGCCGTTGGAGGATGGGGTCGATCCCGTTGGGCGGGTGAAACACTACCTACGGACACGGGAGGGACGCAGGCTCTATGGGAGACGAAAATGCACGATAGAGCCGGTGTTCGGCATCATCAAGCATGTACTTGGATTCCGACAGTTCCTGCTTCGTGGCCTGAAAGCCGTTCAAGGGGAGTGGAGTCTCGTTTGTATGGCCTGGAACATCAAGAGGCTTCACACCATAACCCAATGAAAACTGAAGGAAAAAAAGAAAAGTACCCCTCGCGGGAGGGTTCCCAGCCGGGGTGGGCATCGATCGAACAGCCGGCTAACGCAGCCACGCAAGTGCACTTTCCGAGGGTGAGGCAAAAAGGCCGGCAGATGGCTGTGATGCATAATAACACTTCTCATTCGCAATCATTTTTGAATCCTTCAAGTCCGACAGGCTCCTAG
>JBFMEW010000129.1:0-2600 GCA_040753175.1 Acidobacteriota bacterium
GACCGCTGAAGTCAAGCAAAGCTGGGAGGGCCTCAAACGATTGAAACTGTAGTGAAGACTTTTGGAACACCGTGATTGAAAATAAACCACTTGGGGATCAATAATCTCACCAACTGCGAAAGTTAGGTTAGCCTCGAGCTTCTTGAGAAAGGAATCCACCCGTTTCCCAGCTTTGGCTTGGGCGAAGTCATTGAACTGCCGGGCCAAGAACACCCCCGAGTGCAGAGCCACCAGGCGCAGAAAGGCGGCCTCGGTTTCCGAGTAACCGTAGACCTTAAGGTCCTGGAGATAGGAACTGTCGAAGCTTCGGTCCCGTTCCCACGGATGGGGGTGGCTCGATTCTTGCATGTTTTTGATGTGCATCATCCTGGTTGGACCGGGAAGTCAGAGACTCAAGATTTCGGTCATGATCTGATGCTGGTCGAAAACCCGGTGCAATCGAGGGGTTTGGTCATGGGGAGCGTAGAGCGAGAAGCCGGCCCGGGCTTTGGCGAACAGGTCCCCATGACGATAGGTCTCGGTCAGGTATTCCAGGTCCACTCGGTACGGGTTCCCTTCCCGATCCTCGTACTCGATGCGGACATCGGGAACCACAAACTGACCCTGAACGACCGGGATGCCGTGCCTTTGACCGATCTCTTCCTTAAGGAAGGCCCCCTCTAAGGGAGCCGAGCGCTGAGCTTGCTGGAACTCACGGTTGACCTTTCTTTTGAGTTCCTCATCCAAAACGACCCGCTTGATCCTCCCTCCGGCTTCCTCAATCTCCTGGGCCTTGGCCTGATAGACCTCATAGAGAGCCGTGTCATGGCGAAGCTCGCGGATCTTCTTGAGACCGGAATAGAGTTCCTGTTGGCTCTCTGGCAGCAGTTCCCTCATCAATCTCTTGCCTCGATGGGTGAGCGTCACGACCCGAATGGGACGCGGATAACGGGTTGAGCGGCGTTGGATAAGACCTTGTCTTTGGAGATTGGCCAGGTCCCGGGTCAGGAGATGGTGGTTGCCGGAGTAGACATACTTTTCCAAGTCTTCGAGAGTAATCGCTCGGAACTTGCCGGCCTCGGCCAGGGTGTAAAGCTCGGACTGGCGGAGGTGGTAACGCTCGCGACCCCCCACTCGGTGCAAGCTTCGTTCCTGCGAGTAACGGTCCAGCTCAGGATAGCGGACCGCGGGACGGAACACTCCTCGTCCCCTTTCCTGGGATGGATACTGGCTCCGAGAATCGCAGGGCGGATTTGCATTGGACCGGGGGCGGCCAGTTGAGTCCTGACGGAAACGAGGCATCGGGATGGCTTCCTTACAGGTTTCGGTCAAGTTCGGTGATCAGATTCTGCTGCTCGCTGTCCAGCTGTTTCTCCAGATGCGTGAGCTTCTTGCCGGTGTCTTTGAAGAAGAACTTGCGGTAGATCATGAACAGGACCCCAAAGAGGTTGCAGAACAAGAGCGCCAGAAAGCCGAACACGACATCCTGGTGGGAAGCCAGGATGGCATCCCGAAAGGGGGCCAGGAAACGCAGCCGTTCGAGCAAGGTGAACCCAATCACGAGGAAGAGAACCAGGGTAACGATGGTGACGTTGGCAATCATGTGTGTCGAAAATAGGCTGAACCGGTTAGGGACTTCGCAACAAGAGAATCTCTCTTGGTGGTGACTGGCCTGCTCCCTGCTTTTGATCTCTCCGGCCCTGGCGTATACTTAAGGTCGAAAGGAGATGGCCATGACTCGAAGCCGGCGATTGGAGCAACTCCTCAATGAGCTTCCGGATGATCGGTTGCCCGAGCTCTTGGACTTCCTGCAACGTCTGGCCGGCCAGTCGAAGACGCCACCGGATTCTGAGCCTCTGAAGGGCACAAGTCGCTCTCGAGACACCTTCGGCCTGATTCAGGCTGAGCCCGCCTTGGTCCGCCAAGTACTGGCTGAGGACTTCTATGACCTTGGCTGAGGTGCCGGATGCGGCGACGGTATTCATCGATGCCAACATCTTTGTGTACCACTTCACTGGTGTTTCGCCGGAGTGCCAAGGATTTCTGGAACGTGTCGAACGGTCTTTGATTCGTGCTGCCACCGGAGCGCATGTCTTGCTTGAAGTTCTCCATCGCTTGATGATGATCGAAGCAGTCACGAAAGGACTCATTTCTCCCTCGGGGCCGGCCAAGAAACTGAAGCAAAACTGGCAGGTCATCCAGCAGCTGGAGGACTACAGCCGCTGAGTCAGTGAGATTACGGCCCTCAGCGTGGCAGTCTGGCCTATCACGGAGGAGGTCATTCGCGAAAGCAAAGAGGTCCGGCAGGCGTACGGTCTCATGACCAACGATTCCATCACGGCTTCTCTCATGACTCGCCACGGATTGACGCATCTGGCCACCCTGGACTCAGACCTCCAACGGGTCCCCAGCCTGGCACTGTACCAACCTACCGACGTTCCCTGAGCCAATCCCGAACCTGGTCCACAACCCCCCCCGACAATGTCTGGGCGCTAAAGCTCCCTACTGAAAGGCCCGGTCCTCCCGGAAATAGCGGATCGTCAGTCCCAGCGGATTGAGGGTGATCAGGTCGTTTTCGACCTTTTGCTTGAAGGCAAAGACCACCGAGACCGTCGAGAACT
>JBFMEW010000130.1:0-2581 GCA_040753175.1 Acidobacteriota bacterium
GTGAATAGGAGGCGGAGATATGCATATGGTTCCAAGCCGTTCGCTTTTGCTGTTTCGATGATGGAATACAAGGTCGCGCTTCCCTCCGCTCCGCGTGGAGATCCGGCGAACAACCAGTTGCGACGGCTGTCAAGGAACCCGAACATTTACGAAGTTACGGAACCCGAACCTTTACGATACGGAACCCGAAAACCTCCTTTTCTGAAAGATGCATAATGTGATTTCCTCCTTTCAATTAATGGCTGTCCCTGAGGCTCTTTTCCAGGTCCTTGAGCCGATAACTTCTGCCCTTGATGTTCAGGACCTGGCTGTTATGCAGGAGTCGATCCAAGAGTGCCGTGGTGAGGATTTCGTCCCCGGCAAACATCTCCGGCCACTCTTTGACGGATTTGTTCGAGGTGATGCAGATCGAGCCCCGTTGGTATCGGTAGCTGACCAGTCGGAACAGGAGATTGGCATCCTGGCGGCTCAGGGGTTGGAACCCAACCTCATCGATGATCAGCAGGCCGGTCTTCATATACCCCTTTCGACGGAGTTTGGTCGGAGCGACATCGGCGTCCTTGCGCATATCGAACAACAGTTCCTCCAGGCGGTAAAATGCCACGGAAAATCCTGTTTCCACGGCCTTTACTCCCAGGGCAACCGCCAGGTGAGTTTTTCCCACGCCGGGAGGTCCCATGATCAGCAAAGATTGCTTTTGCCTGATCCATTCTCCGGTAGAGAGCAGTTCAATCTTGGATCGTTCGACCGAGGGCTGGTAGGCGAAATCAAAGGAGCCTATGGTCAGCCCTGTTGGCAAGCTCGAGAGTCGAAGCGAGGTTCTGATCCGGCGCTCTTCCCTCCGGCTGACCTCTTCCTCCAGAAGAGCCTGGAGGAATCCAATGGGGCCTTTGTTTTCCCGAATGGAGTCGCTTACCAATGAGGATAATCGGATGGCAGCGTGTTCCAGTCCCAGGCCGGTCAGGCTCTTTTGAAGATCGGCCAGATTCCGAGGTTCGGGCGGGGCTGGCAACGCAGGAGGCATGGCGGACTTGGCGGGCACTGGTTTCATCGCGCCACCTCCGTCAAGGCCGCATACAAATCGACCGGGCGTTGTTCCACCGGCATTGCGGCAAGCTCCATCAATCGTTTTCCCATCCGCCCCAGAGGCTTGGGAGCAAGAACCTCGGCAGTGCTTTCCCCTTCATAGCATGCCTGATCAATCAGCAATCGACCCTTTCCATCTCGGGCCCAGGTTTGGACAATGTAACCGTTCTGAAGATCGACGATCTGGATGCATGCTGCGCAGCGGCGGGCTTCGACTTCTTTCCCAATCAACGGAAAGGGGACACTGAGGGTTCGCCCATCAAACCTGATGGTGGCGTCATGATTCACCACACAGGTTCGCACCAGATCAAATGGCTCGGGAAGATTTTCTGGAAGAGGCCCCAGAAAGGCTTGTTCCTCCTGCCAGGTATCCCAGACGGTTTTCCCGGTCGGCGGGCAAATTCGACGCCGGTCCTGGCGTTCCAATTCGAGGTCCGTCCAATTCTGAAGAGCATCAAGGCCCTCGTGGAAGTGTTTGTCCGGCCCCAACCCTCGCATCACCTCGACGCTTCTTTCCACCTTTCCTTTCTGCTCGGGACATCGGGGTTCGGTGGCATCTACGTGGAACCTCATTTGTTGAGCGTAGCGACGATACTGCGAATTTACCTTTCCCCAGGGACCAGCTCCTATCGCCATTCCAGTCTTGAGGTTATCGATTCGGTTCACCGCCGCGACTCCTCCCAGTCGCCGAAAAGCCTCATTGTGAACCTGATGCCAACTCAGTTGATCGCATCGCCGACTCCAGATAACCACCCGGCGGCGGCAGTGGCTCAACACCATGACAAACGCATACAGTTTGGTCGGGCCCCCCGGATCTCCGATATCGATCATAAACTCACCCCAATCGCTCTGCGACTGAGCACCGGGGGGAGTTTCCACCCGACGACGAGCCCGAATCTTCGGACGAGGAAATGTTTTGCGGGCATAGGTGCGAACCGATTTATACGACCCGGGATAGTTGAACTCGCAAACCAGGTGATTGAAAAGCGTTTTCAAACTGGTGGGCCGGGTTACCTCAGGTCCGGAAACGTGTTGCTCCCACCACCACCTGATGAACTCCTCGAGTCCAAGAAGCTGGATAAGGGAATCCTTTTGCCGGCCATCAGGCCTCTCCTTTTTTTGAATATGGTAACGAATGGCTCCTTCCGTTACCTCAAGATGACGGGCAATTTCAGAATGACTCATGCCCTTTTCATGCAGAACCCGAAGCGTCACGCGCTCCTCCTTTCCAAGCTTTCCCATGGGTATCCCTCCTGGAGGACTTTTCCCATAGGTCGGCAAATCCATGGCCGAAAATTGGCCAATTCGACTCGGGGACCTCGTAAAAGTTCGGGTTCCATAAGAGCAATTTTATCCAGTATGGTGACACAGAAGTCCGATCGGATCTCCGTACACGGCAACGGGCTCACCAATTCTTCCGCACGGTGAAACGTCTGAAAAAGCCTGCCAACTTCGATCAAATCTTTAACTCCATGAGGTTAGCTGAATGAACTTT
>JBFMEW010000131.1:0-2536 GCA_040753175.1 Acidobacteriota bacterium
CAACAGGTGTTTTAGCGATGGCAGTTTATGCTGGTTTCTACAATTTGTATCAGCGTGTCCGCACTAATATGCCTTGAGTAGTAAAGCGAGTCGCTAAAGTCAAAAGCGTGCCAGTTATGGTCGGCGGGGAAATCACTTTCCCCGCCGCCACTTCAGAACCGGACGTGAGACTTTCGCCTCATCCGGCTCGTCAACACCTGGGTCTTTGTCATAGACACTTTGCATCAGCGTGAATCAAGTCATGGCAATGACCATGAAGCAACGCTAAGTTGATGTAGGCGTTGTTTGAACGGTTTCGGTCTCGGTGATGAACTTCGAGAACGTCCCCGGCCATGAAACGCAATCCACAATAATCACAACGATTAGCCTGCTGTTTTAGTAAGTGCGACACCCGGCCAGTGGTAGCCGGGCTGTTGCGTAATCTCTGACCCCAATAGGCCCATTCCCCGTCATAGGGAGTTTTCTCCCCTCTCACTTTGGTGTGACGGCGGATGCTTGTCTCCGTGTGCAAGGCCAGCGTGCTGACTCCATCACTGAACGCCATTCGGCTTTCTTGGTTGCGCCAGTAGCGCCGATACCGCCAACCTTCCGTTTTGTGCGGATGGCGATAGGTCGCCCAACGATAGAGTTGGTAATGGAGTTGACTGTCCAAGCGGTTGAAGGCCCGCTTGGCAACACACGTCCGATAGTAAGCCGACCAACCCCGCACGATAGGGTTGAGTTCCGCAATCAGCGCCGCTTGGAGGTTGCCTCGGTGTTGGCGAATCACTTCGCCAAGTTTCTGTCCGTGACGCTCCTGCGCTTTCTTGCTCGGTTGGATGAGGGTCTTGTAACCCTTCCTCCCTCGATAGGTGCGAGTGTGATACTGTCCTACCGGATACTGCCGGATGGAGAAGCCGAGAAAGTCGAAGCCCGCTTGTCCTTCATGTTCGTTCAGCGTGTGAGCAATTCGAGTCTTGCTCGGTTTCAAGCGCAGTCCGATTTCTGCCAGCCATTCTTCAGTTCTTTCCTTCAACCGTTGGACGGTGGCTAAGTCGGCATGAAGGATGACAAAATCATCTGCATACCGAATAACCCCAGGGGGTTGTCTTTTGGGACAGGCCTTGACCAGTTCCTGCTCTAACCCATGCAGAGCGATGTTTGCCAACAATGGCGAGATGACCCCGCCTTGCGGCGTTCCTGCTTCCGGGAAAAGGAGTCGTCCATCTTCCTGTATCCCGGCTTTCAACCATCCGCCGATGAGTCGGGCGATGGGTTGACAGGCCTGCAACTTTTTGAGCAAGGCTTGGTGATCAATGCCGTCGAAGCATTTTTCGATATCCGCATCCAGCACGTATTTCGGCTTGAGGCGGATATAGTTGAAGATGGCTTCTCTGGCATCGTGGGTTGACCGTCCCGGTCGAAAGCCGTAACTGTTCGGCTCGAACTGTGCTTCCCATTCTGGTTCAAGAGCCAGCTTGACCAGGGCTTGGCGCGCCCTCTCGAACATGGTCGGAATGCCGAGCGGTCTCCGTTCGCCATTGGGCTTGGGGATGTAGACTCGTCGCACGGCTTCGGCCTTCTCCGTCAAACAGCGCAACTGCTGGACATACTGCGTCCGTTGCTTGGGGGTGAGTGAAGCTACCCCATCCACCCCTGCCGTGTGTTTTCCCCGATTGTCCTGAGTTACTTGTCGCACTGCTAAACAGCGGGCTGACCAAGATCGCATGAGCAACCGTTGTAAGTTGTGGACACGCTTGAAGTCACCCCGACGCGTGGCTCGGTAGATGCGCTTTTGGAGTCGGAAGACATTCCGCTGAAACTTCTTCCAGGGTAATGCCCGCCAGCCTTCAGTGCGTTTTTCAACGCCTGTCATAAGACCTAAACTCCGCCATCGCCTCTACTTTCCCAAGTATCGGACTCACGTCAGCGTATCCCGGACGTTACGCCGGGCATTGGCTTCTTGAGTCATCCCACTCGTCAGTGGCTTGCGGTTGGTTGCCTGCTCCTTTCTGCTAAAGAGCCACCGACGGGTTATCCCGTTCCGAATGTCCATTTGTTGTGACGGTAGGGTGATGCTTTACGCCGGGTTTCTTTTCGAGTGGTGTGCAATACCCGTGTGCGATTGCACCTTGAAACCATTCCCGTTTTGGGCCTGCCGTTCAGCCGTTAGGCAGGTTCTGCATGACGACGCCTCGATGCATCTTTACCTGTGTTACCCATAGTCACCTGCTAGGCGTGTTGCCGAGTTCGGCTCTCAGCTTATCGCCTTCTCTCCCATGCACTCCGACGTTTGATAACCAGTCGCTCGCCGTTGGGAGATGCTGTCTCCTGACCACCTCAGGGGTTGGGGTTTCACCAACATGGACATTCAGTTGTCAAAGAACATCTTGCTCTTTGCCGCTCATCCCCCTATACTTCCGTATAGGTTTCGAGCGAACGGGTCGCACACACAGCGTGCAGTGGACAACTGGGATTCTGCGCGATTTTTTGCAGTTTACAACGCCTCAGCAGAAATCCGTTTTCGAGCATGGTCAGCGTCCCGCCCAGTTGCCAC
>JBFMEW010000132.1:0-2509 GCA_040753175.1 Acidobacteriota bacterium
GCTTTGCCACGGATCCACCAGCGACAGATTATTTCGCACACCCCCATCTGCAATGCGGCGCACGCGAGGTACGTCACAAACTGGCTATTTACGCCGTAATACAGGGACTCGCCGAATGTGAAGAATTCTGTGACTCTGATGATTTCGGTAACCGACCAAACCACTGGGACCACCAGACAGGCGATAATTCGCTCTGAAAGGCTCGCACCTCGGAAAAAAGCAATCGGATAGATCAGCAAAGACCCGCCCAAGAGGATCGCCATGTGTCCCACGCCGGTCACAAACGCTAACCACTGGTGTATTGCATCGTTATCAATCCGCCAGGACACATTGTAGATCCACAGCGTGCTCAGCATGATCGCCAAGCCCAAGGCCGCGGGAGCGATGAGTCGTTGTGCGAAAGTCCCTTTTTGCATGACTGACCTCATATACCAACTAGCATGGCTAGGGAGCTACAACTAATCATGAAAGTCCTCGGCTTCTGCGGGCACTCCGGGCTTCGCCACGGAGAATGGGTGCAAGAGCGCATCGTTGCGCAATAATTTGGGGGGGAGACTCATCTCCCCTTGTATATTCCAGATAGAAGTACTTCTTGGACAAGAAGCGACTTCCTGGTAGAGCGACTGTGCGTGAGAGTTCCACCTGACTGGCTCTTCGCGAGGGCCGGTCGGGGGCGTCCGGTAGATCGTATCTCCCCTCGTGCGTGAGAGCCCGCTTTGGAGCGAGATCGCCGGTCGCCTGGGCATAAACATTCCGAACAGTCGCCAGCGCCCCGTTTGGGAGCCCGAATCCGCAAGGGAGGAAGCTTATGCATGCTGAAGAACTCTTCGTCGGCATTGATGTTGCCAAGGACCATCTTGATGTACACGTCCACCCTACAGGAGAAACTACGGTATATGAATCAACTCCTGAAGGGGTGGCTTCTCTGATCCATTACCTCAAGGGAATGAGAGCCAAGCTCATTGTGGTCGAAGCTACGGGTGGGTACGAGACAACGCTTGCAGCGGAACTGATGGCCGCAGGGCTGCCCGTAGCCGTGGTTAATCCCCGACGCGTACGTCGCTACGCAGAGGGTATCGGAAAACGCGCCAAGACCGATGCGATTGACGCGTACGTCCTCGCCCGCTTCGCCCAGACCGTCGAGCCTCCCATCAAACGTCCCGTTACCCAAGAGGAGCAGACCATCAAGGACCTGGTTGCCCGACGCCGACAACTCGTCGATTTTCGTGCCAAGGAGAAGACACGCCTCTCCCAAGCATCCAGTGCGGGTATTCGCCGGAGCATCGAACGCATCATCGATGCGCTCACTCGAGAAATCAAAGAGATTGAACGCCAGTTGAACACCCATATCAAGAACAACCCCGTGTGGCGGGAGAAGGATCACATCATCCAAAGCGCTACCGGCGTTGGCGCCGCCACATCTCACACGCTCCTGGCCGATCTGCCCGAAATCGGCGCAATCCGCCAGTCCAAAATCACCGCCCTCGTCGGCATTGTCCCGCTGAACCATGACAGCGGCAAGATGAAAGGACGGAGAATGATCTCCGGGGGTCGTATGAGAGTGCGCAACAGCCTGTACATGGCTACCATCTCTGCTATCCGGTACAATGGCACAATCAAGTCATTCTACCGCCGTCTTCTGGATGCGGGAAAACCGGCAAAGGTTGCCATCACGGCATGTATGCGAAAACTCCTGATCATTCTCAATGCCATGGTCAGGAAGAGAGAACTGTACCGGGAAGTTTTCGCTTGACACAAAACACAGTCGCTCCAAACCACCCCATACGTACACTCGACCACGGAGACTTCATGCCGAACCTTCATAGGAATCTTGCCTTGAATCGAGAAAACCAGGCCGGATCCTCGTGCTTCCGGTGATAGCGATCGCAAAAATAGGTTTCCACCGCAGCTTGTCTGTTCGGAAGAGCCGCAGACATGCCTTCGCCGCATCCCGCACAGAAATCCGGTGCTTCGTGAAGCCTGCCCCATGTGCCATGACCGCACAAAGGACAGGACCAGATCACAGTAGACTTGTTCAAAGCTCCTCCTTGCCTAAAGAACCTATCTACAAGTACAGGATTGGATGGATATGGTCGTGCATTGATGGCCTTGGTGGGGCAGGCGTCTCGCCTGTCTATTTGAGAATGACTGGCAATCCCGCGCTTCGCGGGACTGTCCCACCAGTTCTTACGGACACACGGTACCGAATTTGGGCAAAAGAGTGATAGGCTTGCGACTTCAAAAGCGGCCTCATTTCGTCACAAGGGAACGCGTCCATTCCGCCTCGCCCAGCATGGGTTCAGGACTCACCAGGCGTGCCTTTTCGCGAGCCGCGCCCATCTCGTCGTTCTGCTCGGACCTGCGCTGCACCGCTTTCGCGCACCGTTTCTCAGCCAGTGCCTCGGCCTCACTCTCAGGAATCAGGTGAGCGCACGGCTCAGGATAAACGCACCGGAGATAGTCCGCATTCACCCTAGGGTAAGGATTGCCGCTGCCGTTGAAGTGAATC
>JBFMEW010000133.1:0-2497 GCA_040753175.1 Acidobacteriota bacterium
GGGGTGGTGGCGGTGGTGTGGGGCCGGGGTGTGGTTGTGTGTTGAGTGTTGCATAGTGGATGCGAGCATCTTGTTGTGGTCAAGTGTGTAAGGGCACATGGTGGATGCCTGGGCATCAGGAGCCGATGAAGGACGTGGGAGGCCGCGATAGTCCTCGGGGAGCTGTCAACCGAGCTGTGATCCGAGGGTGTCCGAATGGGGAAACCCGGCACCCGTCATGGGGTGTCACCAGCATCTGAATTCATAGGGTGTTGGGGGGAACGTGGGGAAGTGAAACATCTCAGTACCCACAGGAAGAGAAAACAACCGTGATTCCGTGAGTAGTGGCGAGCGAAAGCGGAGGAGGCTAAACCTTGGTCGTGTCAAGCCGGCGGGCGTTGCGGCTGGGGTGTTGTGGGGCGGTGTCGTCGGGGTTCTGCCGGACCTCGGACGTCATGGGCGCATGTTAGTGGAAGACCTCTGGAAAGGGTCGCCGTAGTGGGTGAGAGCCCCGTACGCGAAAACGTGTGTCGTGGTGTGGACGTCGTTCCCGAGTAGCAGCGAGCTCGTGGAATTCGCTGTGAATCTGCCGGGACCACCCGGTAAGCCTAAATACTTCCTGGTGACCGATAGCGGACGAGTACCGTGAGGGAAAGGTGAAAAGTACCCCGGGAGGGGAGTGAAAGAGTACCTGAAACCGTGTGCCTACAAGCCGTCAGAGCTCTTCGGGGTGATGGCGTGCCTTTTGAAGAATGAGCCTGCGAGTTATGCTTCGTGGCGAGGTTAACCCGTGTGGGGTAGCCGTAGCGAAAGCGAGTCCGAATAGGGCGTGTGAGTCGCGGGGTGTAGACCCGAAGCGGAGTGATCTACCCATGGCCAGGGTGAAGCGTCGGTAAGACGTCGTGGAGGCCCGAACCCACCAGGGTTGAAAACCTGGGGGATGAGCTGTGGGTAGGGGTGAAAGGCCAATCAAACTCCGTGATAGCTGGTTCTCCCCGAAATGCATTTAGGTGCAGCGTCGTGTGGTGGATGCCGGAGGTAGAGCACTGGATGGGCTAGGGGGCCGACAAGCTTACTGAACTCAACCAAACTCCGAATGCCGGTATTTCTAGCGCGGCAGTGAGACTGCGGGGGATAAGCTTCGTAGTCGAGAGGGAAACAGCCCAGATCACCGGCTAAGGCCCCTAAGCGTGCGCTAAGTGGGAAAGGATGTGGGATCGCCGAGACAACCAGGAGGTTGGCTTAGAAGCAGCCACCCTTGAAAGAGTGCGTAATAGCTCACTGGTCAAGTGGTCCTGCGCCGACAATGTAGCGGGGCTCAAGCGCACCGCCGAAGCCGTGGCAGCATCGCATGTGATCCGCCGGCCCTTTCGGGGGTGGGTGTAGTCGTGGTGCTGGGTAGGGGAGCGTCGTGCATCCGGGGAAGCCGCCGAGTGATCGAGTGGTGGAGGGTGTGCGAGTGAGAATGCAGGCATGAGTAGCGAATGCAGAGTGAGAATCTCTGCCGCCGAATGACCAAGGGTTCCTGGGCCAGGTTGATCCGCCCAGGGTGAGCCGGGACCTAAGGCGAGGCCGACAGGCGTAGTCGATGGACAACGGGTTGATATTCCCGTGCTCGTGACGGTGCGTCCGTGCTGAGGCCGGTGATGCTGACCATCCGAACCTCTTCCGTCCCCTTCGGGGGGTGGTGTGGGGGGAGCGTGGGACCCGATCCGGTAGTAGGCAAGCGATGGGGTGACGCAGGAGGGTAGTCCCGCCAGGCGGTGGTTGTCCTGGTGTAAGCCGGTAGCCCGACATCCAGGTAAATCCGGGTGTCTGCCTTTGATGGCGGGGGTGAGAGGTGACGCGTAGCCGATTGAGGCGAAGTAGGATGATCCCATGCTGCCGAGAAAAGCCTCTAGCGAGTGCCGTTGCGGCCCGTACCCCAAACCGACACAGGTGGTCAGGTAGAGAATACCGAGGCGATCGAGTGAACTGTGGTCAAGGAACTCGGCAAAATACCCCCGTAACTTCGGGAGAAGGGGGGCCGTCTGGCTTGAAGCCCTTCGCGGGCTAGGGCTGGGTGGCCGCAGAGACCAGGCCCAAGCGACTGTTTACTAAAAACACAGGTCCGTGCGAAGTCGCAAGACGATGTATACGGACTGACGCCTGCCCGGTGCTGGAACGTTAAGAGGACCTGTTAGCCGGCTTGCCGGCGAAGCGGAGAATTTAAGCGCCAGTAAACGGCGGTGGTAACTATAACCATCCTAAGGTAGCGAAATTCCTTGTCGGGTAAGTTCCGACCTGCACGAATGGCGTAACGACTTGGGCGCTGTCTCGACCACAGACTCGGCGAAATTGCACTACGAGTAAAGATGCTCGTTACGCGCGGCAGGACGGAAAGACCCCGGGACCTTTACTACAGCTTGGTATTGGTGCTCGGTTCGGCTTGTGTAGGATAGGTGGGAGACTGTGAAGCGGCCACGCCAGTGGTTGTGGAGTCGTTGTTGAAATACCACTCTGGTCGAATTGGGTGTCT
>JBFMEW010000134.1:0-2448 GCA_040753175.1 Acidobacteriota bacterium
TTCAGCCCCATGTCCTCGATCATCCGACGCCTGAGCTCCGTCATCGCGATCTCCTTTCCAAGAAGGTTGTCCCTGAGGGCACCCATTGCCCTCCTCGGAAAGGATACCTCCCGCGACGGCCTGCTCTGAAACAACAAAGGCGCCCAAAATGGCGCCTCCCTACCCCTGCCGCGAAGCGGCTTCGTCCAACGGTCCGCCTCAACGGCCGGCACTCTCAGCTTCGTTGCCGTGGAGATCCTGGGTCCAGGAACTTGCCGGCCCGTTGCAGGCGGTTGTTATGGCACGGCTACTGCCCAGCCATCCCGGAGCCGTGGTGAACGGAACACCACCGGGAGTGGCGGAACGTCGTGCCTTTCCCTTTCATGATCGAAAATCCTCGGATGGGTGGCCAACATCAACGTCGGCGTTTTGCTCGAAGAGCCGAAACGCCGGATTCTCCGACCACCGTCTTCTCCCTTCTCAACGCCTCCGAAGTCGCGGCGCGCAAACTCGCACACACCCCCGCGCCATGGAGCCCAGCTGCTGTCGAAGTCGACCCTCTCGTGGGCCGCCCTCCTTTCCGAAGCCCCCCTTCTCCCGAAGGGAGATGCCCAAAGCCTCTTCGTGCCACGCAAGTGCAATAACGGCTGCGGCTGAGCAGCGCCCGCCGTGATGAACGATCCCGGCAAAGCAGAAGATCGGGCGGCTGCTCCTGCCGCTTGTTAGGTTCCGCACGCTTGCCCCTTGAAGCGCTCTGTCACGGACCGAATGCTCGGGGGACCGGTCAATGCACAGATATGAACGCGCTCCAGGGTACCTTCCTGGACCGGACCAGCAAGGAGAAGGTCATCGTAAAGCCTGATATGCCACACGCTGAACGCCGCATCTTCCCTGCTGCGCGTGCAGGTGTACCGAAGGCCACCGTTGGCGAATGACCTCTCCTGGCGGAGTTCCGGACTCATTTTCAAAAGACTGCTGAAGAAGATGAGGCCGTGTTGGGTCACTGGCATGGCTTCCACCAGATAGTCTTTCGGTATGGTTGTAGACCACTCGTGCCAAACCAATCCCCTGACGATAAATCCGCAGTACTCGGCTAACAGATCAGGCTGGAAGGGCAAAGAAGTCGTGATTGTAGTCTTGCCATTCTTTGCCCGCAGCCACACAGGACGTTGACCGGTCCTGAGCTCTTCCTTGAGCTCAGGGTTTCTCCCCAGGCGGCGTTTGACCTTCTCAACCTGAGATTGCAGCGCTGTTTCATGGTTGGACCCGAACGGAAGGACCGCTGTCAGGTAATGTTCGAGTTCAGATTTGCGCCCATTGCATGGCTTGCAGGCCGGGGCCTTTGGAAGACCTCGCCGGCAGTCTGGTGGAAAGAATTCTCGGCAGATGACATGGTCAGCGCCCGCCGAAATCCCACCAGCGCAGTACACACAGCATTTGTTATGATACTTCTTGCTTCCCATTTGACATCGGAACCTAACGCTCCGGCTGAGCGGCGCGGCCGTAGGCCGCGTCCGCCTCCTGCCGGTTGTTGGGTGCCGGCCCTTGTATCCCGAGAACGATAAGTTTCAGAGAGGTCGTCTGGGCACGGGCCGAGGCCCAGAGGGACCGTGAATTCGTTGAAGCCCTGACACGAGGACATTGGGAGCTTCAGTAGAGGCATCGTTGGCAGTAAGACGCCATTCTTCGACACGCCCCTCGGCCCCGAATCCGTGCCAACCATATGTCAGATGGTACCGGTCTAAATTCGTGGTGAGGTCGTCATCTTTTGACCGAAGAGTAGCCTGTTGAGGAGAAGGCACAAAGGTGACCCTGCAGGTGGTGGCAAACCGTTGAGCTGTAACAGTGATCCTGAGTTGAAGCTGATTCTGGAACCAATCAGCGGAGTCGCCCCCAAGGGCAGTAGCTTCGACTTGCGTCCCCGCAGTGGGATCGAAGGCGGAGAAGTCTTTGATCCTGCCCGGAATGGGGTAGCTCAACACAATGTCGTCGATCTTTGCAGCCACACGACCGGTGTTCTGTATCGAGATTTCAACGGCGTTCTCGGAGCGTTGCGAGGAGACCTCGAGAGACGGCCTAACTACGCCTGTGATGGCCGAGTCGACGGCGATGGGAATGATGGCAGCTTGGAGCGCGAGGATTACTTCAAGCACATGCTGGGAACGGCGACTACCGCCCGGAGACGTGGCTCTGCTGATGACGTAACGAAGGAAGACGAACGTCACGATAGCCGGGATGACGAGCTTGATCGCATCAACGAGAACCGACGTGATCATGTTTGGCTCCTCGGCGAAGGCGACAGTTCTAGGAGCAGCATAGCCGTACTACATGCCGACACCCAACGACTTAGAGGTTTTGCGGCGCCGCAGGCCGCCGTAAAACCTCCTGTTGGACGGAGCCGGTGAGCGGCAGCCTGCACAAGCGTTCGAAAGAAAACGACTCTTGGTCTTAAAGGTCCTTGGGCATATT
>JBFMEW010000135.1:0-2431 GCA_040753175.1 Acidobacteriota bacterium
GCGGAACGTTCTATCCCACAGGGGATCATCTGGGCAGCGCGCGGGTGGTGACGGATCAGAGCCGGGTGGTGAAGTCGCGACACGACTACCTGCCCTTTGGCGAGGAACTTACAGCCAGCTTCGGTCGAATAGGGATTCCTGGCTATGGGAATCACCCCCTGCGCCAGAAGTTCACCGGCAAGGAACGGGATGCGGAGACGGGCCTCGATTACTTCGGAGCAAGGTACTTCTCGGGGGCGCAGGGGAGGTTTACCAGCCCGGACCCTACGTTTATGACGAGGCAGCGGATCAGTGATCCGCAACAGTGGAATCTGTACGCGTACACCCGAAACAATCCGCTGAAGTACGTCGATCCGGATGGGCGGGATTTGCGTCTAGCGAGCGGCGTCAGCGCAAAGGACCGTCAGTACCTAGTGCAGAATTTGGCTCGGCTCTATATGACCGAGAAGGGCCGATCATACATCGATCGCGTCGAGCGGAGCCCCTACGTAGTCAACTTGAGCGTCGGCAGACTAGACCGCACAAGGCTCTCTCCCTCGTCCGAGCATGTGACGGGCGGCATCACGAGGTATCAAACATCAATCGATCCCGCGACGGGGCAGAAATCGCTCAATGCAGCGGGTCAACCCGGGGCCCCCGATGCGTTTCCAGCGATGCAGGTCGTGGTGGACAAGTCAAACACGAGCGACATGGGGATGGATCCCGCGAAGGTTCTCGCGCACGAACTCGGAGGACACACGAGTAACGTCATGGACTTGGCTGAGCGAGACCCGAACAACCCGTCGATTACGGAGCTCGATCGCGCAAAGGACGAAGCCGATTCAAAGAAGGCGGAGAACGTCGGCAAGCTGCCCAGAAAGCCCACGCCGGAGATCCTAAAGAAGATTGAGGAGATCCTGAAGGAGCGCAACCAGTGAAATCGCTGATTCGGCGGTTGAGCCTTGGCATTGTGGGGGTCTGGGCCTTTCTGCTTATCCAGGGCGCTTGTCTCGGGCAGAGTTCCACAGACCAAGCAAAGCTGGCCCTCACCCGGCCGTTTCCGGCTGAGGCCGAAACTGCGCGCCGTGAGTTGCTGGCCGCTGGGGAGCCGGCGATCGCAGTCGTCGGCGAAGCGTTCCAGTCTGAAACCCGGGCCACTCATGTGCGCTTGGCATTCTTAGTCGACGTGCTGTTTTCGTTTGAGGCGCCGAAGGCGTATGCGATCCTCTACGATCTGTTGTCGGATTCCCGTGCTTTCGTCAGGGGCCACATTGTTCAGCAACTGGGGCGGAAGAAAGTGGAGTGCGCTGTTCCCCGACTCATCGAGAAGCTATCGGATCACGCCGAGTTCGCACAGGAGGTGTCAACCGATCCGTACCGCACCAAATCGCTGTCGATCAGCGACACGGCGCTTGCGGCGCTGAGTTCAATTACAGGTGTTGCCCCAGGGAGGGATGGATCTGCTGCGTCCTCCAGATCGAAGTTCGATAAATGGTGGGAGCGCAACAAGAAACGGCTATCGTGCTCGCAGTAGCATCGCAGTTCACCGCGAAAGAACGGGACTCCGAATCCAACCTCGATTATTTCGGGGCAAGGTACTTCTCCGGAGCGCAGGGGAGGTGGACAACTCCCGATGATTCCTACAACGACATAGACCCCACGAATCCCACCAGTTGGAATCGTTACGTCTACGTCCTCAACAACCCGCTAAAGAATGTAGACCCTAACGGAGAATTCACCGCTGAGGCAGCAAAGTGGATTCAAGCAAAGGTAACCTACGCTGTGGACTTTTATACCAACGCGGCTATTAATTCGGGCAGCCCGGCGGCAGCGGCGGTGACCAGCTTCACGACGGGAGTCGTCGGGGATGTCATCAATGGCGTTGCTGACGCTTTTCGAGCAGGGGAGAGTCTCGGGAGTGTATGGGATAGCGGCACCACAGGTGAGAAGGTTGCGGCTGCCGTCGAGGATGGCGGCAGGGTTGGAGGCTTGATTCTGATGGCTCTTCCAGGAGCGAAAGCCGTGGTCACAAATACAGTTCCTGCCGGAGTCCAAGCAGCAGACCTAGTGAATCAAATTGGTAACGGACCAAAGCGAGTGACAATAAACGATGGGAACACCGCTGTTGACCTTTCGGGTAAAGCACACTTTGAGAAGTCCACACAGCAATCCATACCAACTCCTCATGCAAAGGATCTGGTAACGAATACAAATCTTAAGACCGGACAAACCTTCCAGAAGCCCGGACCCACAAGGCGAGCAACCAAGGCAGACATCAATAATGCGAGAACTGCTGCCGGCCATCCAATTCCTAAAAGCCGCCGGGCACACCGGGTCGGACCAGGCAAGATCCTTGCTGGATGCCGGGCACAGCGCATTCAAGGGGCGTTTTCTGGACTTAAAGAGCCCATTTCTGCTTCGAGAATGAGCTTTGGTTGAAAGGCAACGCCCA
>JBFMEW010000136.1:0-2409 GCA_040753175.1 Acidobacteriota bacterium
TGCCGGCTGGCCGATTCGGGGGCTTTTTTTTGGTCTTTCATGTAAGCCCTTGCTTTTATAGGTTTCTGTTCGGAGCCTTCCACACTTTAGTTCTATTGTATCAAGTAGAGGCCTCAGGCCCCCCCCCGAAAGGCAGCGCTCGCGGTCCCCTGCATGTATTCGGGGACCCTCCGCGCAGTCGGGGGAGGGGTGCGGTTTGAAGATTTCATGCCTCAGATCCGTAGAACTGGACCTGGCCATTCCGGACAAAGATGCCGACAGGGACTTCGGCGGTTTGGCCGACTTCGTAGCGGTCAGGGTCTTTGACGCTGAGCGTCACCAGTTCCATCTTGGTTTCCCCGTTCTTGAGGTGCATTTCGGTCATGAGCTGGACCTTGTGGCCACCCTCTTTCTTTTCCCCTTCCTTGGGCGTGAAGTCTGGGGCCTTGTAGACGTTCACGACCTGGCCTTCGAGCTTAAGCATTTTCTCCCCCTTCCCCGTAGAGTTCAGAGGCCATATCGGCCCAAGTTTCCTCAAAGCGTTTCGTGATGGCCGTGAGAATGGCGATCTTGGCTTCCAGATCGGCTTTCTCACGGTTGGACAGCTGGTAGCGTTCGGATTCGGACAGCATGCGGGTCAGGCGTTCGAGTTCTTGCTTGTCGGACAGCATGGAGTTGAAAAAGGTCTGGCGAATGGCAGCGCGGCAAAAAGAGGTCAGGTTTGTCCCCTGCATGTTCGCATATGCTGCAAGTTCGTCATACAGTTCGTCGGTCATTCGAATGGTCGCTTGTTTGGTCACGGTGTTTCCCTCCTATGGGATGTTGTTTGTTGTTAGGCGGTGCATATCAACAGAAATCAAGCAGGGTCAAGCGGTTCTTTCTCGGCTTCGTTGCGGGCCGTCCGTCCGGCTCTCCCTTCGCGCTTGTGGCGCTCCGGAGAGATCCGGCCGGGGCCTGGCTGTAGCAGTTCGGGAGGCCTGCGGATGAAGACGGCTATGAAAAGGAAGGTTGGGCGATGTCTGGGGGGTCGCTGGGGCCTGTCCAGGCCCAGCTTGGGGCAATCTGGCGGCGGTGTGGTGTCGGCTTCGGCGGTGATCGCCGGCGGGCAGTTCTGGGGGTGCCCCCCAGCCCCCCTTGGAGATGACCCCTACAGTGTGGGGTCATCCCCTATTTTCGGGGGTCAAAGTCTAGTTCTGGCATTTTTCCTTGAGAAGATGGTACGCGCCGCGACCATGCCCACAGACTTGCACAGCAAGTTCCGCGACCTGTTTTGAATCCTCTTCCATGTCCAGTTTGTTCAGAACATCGGCCAGTGTCATCAGATCCAGAACACAGCAGGCAGTTACGTCTTTGATTTCTTCAATCCGATCTTTCATGGTTCAATCCTCTTGGTTTCGGTTAATGAGTAGCCCGCTTCGGTGTAGCGGTACATGAGTTCCAGGTAAGGGAGGTCTTCAAGTAGGTCGTCGGTCAGATCCTCGGGCACTTTCAAGCCTCGGAGCATCCCACCGGAAAAGACCAGGTTCTTGCCGGAGAGCTTGAAATAAGCGTGGAGCAGGTCGGCGGTTTCCATGCTGGTGAACTTCACGGCGTACTTGAAGACCTCGCAGAAGTCGGAGGCAGGTTCGTCCGGATTCTGAAGCGGTCGGACATCGACAATGAACGAATCCCCGGTGATGGCGTGCCATTCCCGGGAGAGTTCGCCCGGGTCGATAGCCTGGTCATGCAGAACGATCATGTGGCAGTGCGGGTGCCAGAGCTTGGAGCGTTTGCCGCGCTTGACTTCGTAGCTTCCCACGTAGCCGAGGAAGTGCCGGAAGACGGAAGTCTTGCCCTTCCCGCGCTTGAAATCACGGATGCGCTGATTCGCGTTCTTGATGCCTGCCTGGAGATGCTGAAGCCGTTCCATGAGGTCCGGGCCATTCTTCACGGTAACGGTCACCAGGGAGGCAGTGAGGCCCTTGTGGACGGTTTGAAGGTGCATGAAGCGTTCAAGGTACACGCGCACGGATCGGGCGCCCCTACGGATCGCACAGAGGGGGCAGACCAAATGTTTCTTGCAGAAGTGCGCCTTGGCAAGACGGACCTTGCCCACGGTGTAGTAGTGATGAAAAAGAAGGTAGTTCCCGCATGAACACAGCTTGTGATTCACGCTTACCAGTTCTGCCGCTTCCCGCCCTTCGTATTCGTGCAGATGTTCTTCGATGTATTGGCGGTGAGAGTCGGCTTGATTTTTGGCTTTACTGTATCGGGTGATTCTGGCAGACTGACCCTCGATTTCATCCCCTGAAAAGGCCTCAGCTTGCCGGCTGGCCGATTCGGGGGCTTTTTTTTGGTCTTTCATGTAAGCCCTTGCTTTTATAGGTTTCTGTTCGGAGCCTTCCACACTTTAGTTCTATTGTATCAAGTAGAGGCCTCAGGCCCCCCCCC
>JBFMEW010000137.1:0-2405 GCA_040753175.1 Acidobacteriota bacterium
GCCGGCTAAAAGATTGCCGGAATGACGAGCCGGCTATCAGACTCAGACTGTTACCAGTATCGTTGACACATATGGACCATGCCTGATTTCCCGTTCATGCCGAGAAGAAATCCACCCATCATGGTGGGGTATCGGAGCATGAACCACGTGCGGCCATCCTCTCGATACCTCAGGAAGGCCATCGTTACAAGGGAGAAGGCCACGGTGGATCTGTCCTGGGGAAGAACATCTTTAAAATCCAACAGTTAGCGAATTTTCTGGTCAAAAGCCTCTCTCCTGTGTATAAAGGGCATCCGAGCACACATCACGGGGAGGGGAAATTCACTTTGGACCTGAGGGAAGTCATCGTACGGCCGATTGGGCGCTCGGAAGAGCAGCGCTACCAGGATTTGATGCAAGAGCATCATTATCTCGGCCGCTTGCCCAAGATCAGTGAAACACTCTGGTATGTCGCCCTTTGGCGAGACCAATGGGCGGCCCTTCTGAGCTTTTCCTGCGCCGCCTGGAAGTGCGCGGCGCGAGACCGCTGGATCGGCTGGAATTCGCGCCATCAGTACAACCGTTTGAAATTAGTGAGCAACAACAGCCGCTTCCTGATCCTTCCCGACTGGCACATTCCGAATCTGGGCTCCAGGGTCTTGTCGCTTTGTCAAAAGAGGCTTGCCGGTGACTGGCGGGAGGTCTTCGGCCATCCATTGGTGTTGCTGGAGACTTTTGTGGACTCCCAGCGCTTTCGGGGGACGATCTACAAATCGGCAAACTGGCTGTACGTGGGCGACACCAGGGGCTTTCGCCGCACCGGGAAAGGCTATGGCCCCAGAGCTCACTCCCCCAAGATGGTTTTCCTAAAGCCGCTACACCCCGATGCGCAAGCGTTGCTTTCCCGCCCCTTTCTCGAACCGCCTTACCGTACGGGAGGAGCCAAGATGATGCTAAAAGCCGAGCAGATGCGATCCCTGCCCCAATTCTTTTCCGATATCCCCGACCCCCGCCGCACCCACGGGCGGCGCCATCGACTCCCCACGGTGCTCGCCATCGCGGCGGGGGCGATCCTTTGCGGGATGCGCGGATACCGGGCCATCTCGGACTGGGCCGACAGCCTCGGTCAAAAGGCGCGAGAGCGTTTCAATTGTCGTCGCGAGAAGGACCTCTATGTCGTTCCGAGCTTCTACGTCATCCGCGATGTCCTTGTCCGCGTCAGTCCCTCGCATCTCGACTCCGCGCTGAAACGGTGGAACGAAACCCATGGGAAAGAGGACAAGAGTCTTGCGATAGACGGTAAGACGATGTGCAACGCCATCGACGAGGAAGGCCGTCAAACCCATATCATGAGCGCCATCGGTCATGAGACCAAGACCTGCTACACCCAAAAAAAGTAGGCGTCCTCCCCAGGGAAGGCGATGAGGAGCTCAAGCGCACCAATGAGATCAAGATGGCCATCCCGCTCCTCGACGCCATCGATATAGAGGGAAAAGTCATTACGGGCGACGCCTTGCTGACCCAGCGCCCGTTAGCCGTTTATCTGGTCGAAAAACGCAAGGCTCACTACCACTTCACCGTCAAGGGAAACCAGCCCACGCTCCTTTCAGACATCGAGCTCCAATTCCGCAATCGGCTGGAGCCGGACTACATTGATCTTGCCCCCCTCGATCACGGACGGATCGAAACCCGAAAAATCTGGACCACCACCGAGCTCAACAACTACCTCAACTTTCCCCACGTCGGCCAAGCCTTTGCCATAGAACGCCACTGTATCGATAAAAAGACCGGTAAGCGCACCTGTGAGATCGCCTATGGAATCACCAGTCAGTCGCCGCTGGAGGCCGACGCGAAATCCGTTCTCACCACCAATCGGGGGCATTGGAGCATCGAGAATAGCTGCCACTATGTCATCGACTGGAACTACGATGAAGATCGGAGCAGGATACGCACCGGATACGGCCCGGAAAACATGACCAGACTCAGACGATTCGCCGTTGGCCTCATCAAATCCAAGGGGGTATCCAGCGTCGCACAAAAAATGCGCCAACTCACACGCAATGTCCGCTTGGTTTTTGACTACCTGCGGATGACGAAAAACTCGTGCGCCGCCGCTCGTCCTTGAGGGAGAACAAATCAACCGTGTCTCGATGAGATCGAGGAGCTGCTGAAGAAAACGATGGGTTAAGCCCAATACCCGTGAATGAATGAATGATGATTCATCGATACCGTGTATCTCGCAAGGTCTGTTGTGAACGACTTAAGGTCTGTTGTGAATGACTTGTACGAAAGTCCACTCCCGTCATTCCGGCAGTCTTTTAGCCGGAATCCAGGCTTGTTATGACCTTATGGATGCCGGATCAAGTCCGGCATGACGCTAAAGGAGTGCATATGAACAGTTTTGACACGAAGTTGAAAGAACACGG
>JBFMEW010000138.1:0-2394 GCA_040753175.1 Acidobacteriota bacterium
ATCATCTACCACCCCAAGTCAGATCTCATCCACATCGTTGCCGTGATGCACCTGCACCGAAAGCCCGGCTACTGGAAAAAACGTCTTTCCTGAGGCATTTTGCCCAGCGCTTGCGATCATTCCTTCCAAACTCCCTCGGCGCCAGGAGCACACAATCGCCGAGTTCGTCGAAGCCTTTGTCCTGCAGCAAACCAACAGTCAAAATCTCTGAAGACTCAGCACTTTCCCGAGCCTCGTCGGAAGTTGGTCGGAAGCTCACGAACAAAAGCTCCGACACCTTCCGACAAACCTCCGACACGTCGGAACTCTGTCGGAACTAAGCAATGCGTCCAAGCGCCGCTTGGACGTATTGCGTCTTAGCTCCACTTCGTACCGATTGTACAGCGCTGTGTTCGCGGAGTAGCCCTCAGGAGGATTCCCGGGCGGTGTTGATCGAGTTCTGGTGAGTTCTGGGATTCCCGCGCTTCCGCTAGTTGGGATTGCCACCACATCGTGAACCACCCCCACACCAGGATCATTAGTCCCCGTCCCAAACGTGCCAATGGTTACAGGAAGTCGACAGTTATTGACGAATCTTAGCCAGACACCGCGTTCGCCTATATGGGCTGTCTCTTCCCAGCGTGATCAAACACGATGTAGGCATAGGGTTTGCTTTCATCCAAGACGAAAGGTGTCGGGGTCTTGTCTTTTCCAATGACCACACCGCAAGCGATCACCAAAAACAAGAGTAACCTGCGCATTACCGGCCTCCTTTCGTGTTTCTTTGAAAGGCTCGCACCGTGCTGTAAGTGAAGCCTTGAGAAGGCTTCACGGGCGACCGGAGCGCTTCTCAGCGAGGGAGCCATCAGCAAAAGCTCTTTCCTCACCCCTTCTGAACTGGAGCTGAACTCGTAAACCTTTGACTCCTCTATTTTTCTCAACGGTGGGTCAATTCTGATGATCAAAAATGGGTCAATTCTAAATGAGCGTTGACAAATTCAATCGAACCTTCCCCGCAAAGTCCTACAACCCCGCAGAAAAAGAACCCAAATAGCAACATTAATGAGAGCTGCCAGGAATGGAACCGCAACTAGTTCGCCAGAGATGGATAACGAGCTCCTGGACACTACGAGAGCCGCAATATAGTTCCCCGGAAAGGGAAAAATGATTGCTGCAAGCCATAACCAGGGCCCAGCCGAGGAGTAGTGAAAATATCTGCTCAACCAGAGACAGATGGCGCCTAATAGTTGAAAAGCCCCAAAAGCAAACCACGCTGTTCGGTTCATTCCTCATCCTCGTTAGGCACATCTTCCGGGTCTTTGGATATGGTTATCTTGTTGCCCGCCGGATCAGGCATCAAAGAATTCAACTTGAATATGTCGGGGTTGCTGCAACGCACACAGCCATGAGAAGTGGGGCTCAGGAGCCGATTGAATTCGGAGTTTCCAAACCACCCCGGTCCCATCGTTCCATGAATGTATATTCCCCTGGACTCCAACTCTTTGATGTGAAGCTGATACGGGCCGAACGCATTCAGGCCTAACGGCGACTTGCTCCAAGGCGTATCGGCAGCCGATCCGTACCTCTTCGAGGTGTGGTCTTTTTCCCAGAAGGATGCATGGAAACTTCCGGTCGGCGTCGGCGTGTCCTTGCCACCAACCACCACCGCCCCTCTGAAAAGAACTGACTCTCTCTTGCTTTTCCTGTCCAACCTACCGAGGACATACAGGGTTCCCTTTGATTTCTCCTTGTCGTAAACGATCAGGATGCGACATTCCTGAATGTCCTGGCCATTAACCGTGCACCCGATCATGCCGGTCGGATCGATGGAGTTCAATGGGTTGTTGAGGACGTAGGAGTAAGCGTTGAAGTGCTGCGGGTTTGCGATAAACCTGATGAAGCGAGCTTTCTCGTTGCGGTTGCCTTGCTGCCATTTGAGCCAATTGAGCAGGTCGGTCCCCGTGAACCTTCCCTGCGCCCCACTAAAGTACCGTGCCTCGAAGTAATCCAGATTAGATTCGGTATCTCGTTCTTTCGCGGTGAACTTGTGGCGGAGGTCGGTGACACCGTAGCCGGGAATCGACGAGCGGCCGCCGTAGCTGGTCCCAATCTCCTCGCCAAACGGCAAATAATCGTGCCGGCCTCGCACCGTCCCGTCCGCCTTGGTCACCAGCCGCGTGCTGCCCAGATGATCCGCCATCACATAGCTCGTCCCGCCCGGTCCTGCCGCCGCCTGCGACGAGTACTCCGCCGCCAGCTGCCCTTGGCCGTTGGACACAAAGACCGTCGTCACTCCATTCTGGATTCGCCGGACCCTTCTGCCCTCTCCGTCGTAATCGTAACTGGCATTGACGGTCACGCTGCCGCCATTGTAACTGACCTGACGATTCTCGGCGTCATATGCAAAACTACGCC
>JBFMEW010000139.1:0-2297 GCA_040753175.1 Acidobacteriota bacterium
CTGAGATGGCATATCATTGGAAAAGGCTGGAGTCAAAACAAAGGGGCGGCAAACGCAACCATTCAGTTACTTCGGGGAACATTGGGACTGCATTTGTGGGGCAGGCTTTCGGAAACTGTCTCAAAATTATTTTTTTTGCTCGCGAAGGGATCGGAGATGTTCTAGATATCATTCAAAGCTCTTTGCGAGGGAATGATGGGTCACGAGATTCGAGCTGATTATGATCAGGTGTTGTTGTTTCCTCCCTGTGTGGAGGACTGGCTTGGACCGGACCATCCGGCGCGTTTCATTCGCGAGGTGGTGGACTCTTTGGACATGAGGGCGATGGGGTTCTCGGCCCCAAGCACGGAAGTAGGCCGCCCCGGGTATGCTGCGGACCTTCTTCTGAAGGCCTGGCTGTATGGGTATTTGAATAGGATCCATTCGACGCGCAAGCTGGAAAGGGCTTGCAGGGAGCACATGGGCTTGATTTGGCTCACCGGCAGGCAAGAGCCTGACCATAACAGTCTGTGGCGTTTTTTGGATGCCAACCGCAAGGCGATTGGTCAGGTATTCAAGCAGTCGGTTCAGGTGGCGCTCAAGTGCGGGATGGTCGAAATGGCGCTCCATGCCCTGGACGGAACAAAGATCAGGGCCGCTTCGTCGCGAGAAAAGATGGTGAGCGCCCGAACGCTGGAGCGGATGCAGGAGAAATTGGACCGATCCTTGTCCGACTTCATGACAGAGGTGGAGCGCAGAGAGCAGGAAGAGATGGGGGAGTATCGACTGCCGAAGTGGATGCACAATACGTTGAAGCAGAGGGATCAGATCCGGCAGGCGTTGAGGGAAGTGGAGGAATCGGAGCGAGAGCGAGTGCATCATTGCGAGCCTGAGGCTCGCTTCATGAAAAACCGGCGCACCATTGATCTGGCATATAATGCGCAGGCAGTTGCGGACAGCGCAAGCGGCATCATCGTGGCCGAGGAGGTGGTGAACGAGGAGACGGATAACGGGCAACTTGTTCCCATGCTTAATCGGGTGCACGAGAATTTGGCAGGGGTGGCGCACGAGAATTTGGCGGATTCGGGCTATTTTTCCGGTTCCCAGATCGGGTTGGCGACAGAGCGTGAGTACGAGGTGTTGGTCAATGCACCTTCGATCGAGACCACTGCTGCACGATCCGCGAAAGCCAATCCGTATCATACCAGGTGGTTCGTCTATGACGAGGATCGGGACGTGTGTATCTGTCCGCATGGCGAGGAGTTGCCGTACTGGAAGACGAGGGAACGAGGAAGCAATCACAACGCGGTGCGTATTTACCGATGCCGTGGGTATCGGACATGCCCATATGTCAGCCGGTGTAGCAAGAACAAGAAGGGCCGTGAGATCGAGATCAGTGTGCATCACCGAGCGATTGAACGGCAGCGCTCCAAGAGGGAAGATCCGAGGAACAAGCGGCTGCTGGCACGGCGCAAGACAATCATCGAGCCCGTCTTTGCCTGGATTAAACGCCACCTTGGCTTCGACCGGTGGACGGTGTTCGGATTGGAGCGGGTGAAGGCCCAATGGGCCCTGGTCTGTACTGCGATGAACCTGAACAAACTCTATCGACAGTGGCTATCAGGAGGCTTGAAACTGGCACCGCAGGGCTAGGGATGGAACAGGAGAAGCAGTGCCGCCCTGATTTCTGAAGGACGCCCTTGCATCACAGGGCTCATGACCATGAAAGGCAGGAGGACCATGCCGCCAGTCGGCGATCTCCCGCGCATTTCATTCCCTGTCGCCATCAATTCTGGGACAGTTTCCGCGTGTCTGCCCTTCAGTGGGTGCACACGCCAGTCTGCCCCGAACCCCGGATCACGCTCCAGGACAGGCCTTGATCCGGGGTGGGCCGCTACCAAAGCAATGTTTCTGGTCTAACGACGCGCTAATCATAATACACAGCAACCGGGACGGACGTGCAGCGACACCGTTCAGTCCTTCCCGTCAGAAACGTCGAAAAAGGATGTGCTGATATGCCTCATTCAGTGCCTGTTTCAAAGCTTATGATCCCGAGGAACGAATGGCCGCAACTCAGGGCGGGTATGGACGTGGTCACCGCCATCAAGATCCTCCGAATCGTGTCGGAAGACCAAAAGCTGGAACATGGGCATTCCACGCCGTTGGTCTTCGATGACAACTTCAATCTGATCGGCTTCGTTCACCTCATCGACCTCCTCAAGAGTGTCAGGCATGTGTGGGAACGGCCCGGCGCTGCGAGAGAAGTCGTCAGCACGGGCGTGAAGGTGCGTGACCTTGCGGTTCCGTTCGCCTGCACC
>JBFMEW010000140.1:0-2284 GCA_040753175.1 Acidobacteriota bacterium
CACCGATTTTCGCGGACCCTGAAATCGTCACTCAGGGATAACATTCTCGCCTTGGGGAACCCTTGTAGATGCTGTCGTGGAGCCATTGAAGCGAATTTCGCCGCTCTTATATCGTTATTGAGTATGATGGTCATGAGTGCAGATATTCCCACGTTTTCGTTGGCCTATGGCCGCAACCTCACTGCGTAGCCAGAAGGGGCTTTTCGCCATAACTAATTAAAAACATGAGCACTTTCTACAACGGAGCGGTCGCGGATCTTTGCGGGTTGCCGGGGTGAATCGCTTTTTTAACTTTTTTTCTTGAAAATCATAGGCGTCATGATCTATATAGCACCCATGCGCGACGCCACCTTCTTCACCCAGCCCACCATGGCATGGCAGCGTAAGTACGAAGCCCTGCGGGCGTCTTTCGTCGACCGCATACCAGCTGGCATCGTGGCCGAACGTTTCGGCTTCGCCCCTGGCTACGTCCGCGTGCTGCGGCACCAGTTCCGACATGGCAAGATCGATTTCACCGAGCCTTCTGCGGTAGAGGGTCAGCCGGTCCGTCGCAAAGTCACCGCCGAGACCCGCGAGAAGATCCGCGGATGGCGCCAACAGCGGCTCTCCGCAGGAGATATTGTCGAGCTCCTCCATGAAGGCGGCGTGGAGGTCTCCGTAAGCACCGTGGAACGGGTTCTCTCCGAGGAGGGTCTGGCCAAGCTTCCCCGCAGGACCCGTCTGCAGCTCCAGCTCACAGTCAAAGGCGCTGCTGTACCCGACCGTTCGGAGCTGATCTCGATCGCCGCGCTCGAAAGCCACCATATGGAATCCGCGGCGGCAGGCGTGTTCCTGTTCACCCCGTTCATCGCCCAGCTGGGCTTGGATGAGGTCGTTCGCGCAGCCGGCCTGCCGGGATCGAAGGTTGTTCCAGCCCTGAATTACGTCCTGTCTTTTCTAGCCCTGAAGCTCCTGGGGACCGAACGCTTCGCCCATGTGGGCGAACACGCCTTCGACTCCGGCCTGGGCTTGTTTGCCGGCCTGAATGTCCTTCCGAAATGCACGGCCCTTTCTACCTATTCCTACTCCCTGGACGGGGCGCACTTGACACGGTTCCAGCAGGCCTTCGTGCAACGCGCGTCCCGATTGGGGCTCTATGATGGCTCCTTCATCAACCTCGACTTCCACACCGTTCCGCACCATGGTGATGAGTCGGTACTGGAGGAGCACTGGGCGGGCGCCAAAGGCAGACGAATGAAAGGTGCGCTTACCCTCTTCGCCCAGGACGCCCAGAGCAAGCTTATCCTCTACACCGCAGCCGACATTCAGCGTGAAGAGGCTGATGACCAGGTGTTGACCTTCCTCACCTTCTGGAAGAAGGTACGACGAGACGTCAAGCCCACCCTCGTCTTCGACTCTAAGTTCACGACGTACGAAAATCTCTCAGAGATCAACAGCCAGGGAATGAAATTCATTACTCTCCGCCGCCGTGGCCACAAGCTCATCGAGGAAGTTGACCACCTCGCCCCCTGGAGGCGTATCACCATTCCCCACGACAAGCGCAAGTTTCCTCATCCCCAAGTCCACGAGTCCTTCGTTCAGCTGCGGGGATATGAAGGTGCGGTTCGCCAAATTGTCGTCCGCGGCAATGGCCATGAGAAGCCGGCCTTCATCATCACCAACGATACCGAGGCCAATGTAGCACTGGTGGTCGGCAATTATGCTCGCCGCTGGCGTGTTGAAAACGGTATTGCCGAGGCTGTGAAGTTCTTCCATCTCAACGCCCTGTCCTCGCCGATCCTGGTGAAGATCCACTTCGACGTGATCATGACCATGATCGCCGACACCCTCTACAGTCGGCTGGCCCAGAACCTTCGCGGTTTTGAAGCCTGCGATGCACCCAAGCTCAACAGAGACTTCGTGAAAGGCAAGGGGCAAATCGCCATCCGGGACGGCCAGGTGACGGTCACCTTTCCCCGAAGGGCTCACAACCCCATCCTCCGCGCCGTTCCCTGGCAGCACTTGCCTCGGCAACTTCCCTGGCTTGACGGTGTCACCCTCAACCTCCATTTCGCCTGAATCACCTGGCGGATGTTATGCCGCTGTGACGGTGATAGGGGGCGCGAAAATCGGTGTTGGACGGATCAGAAGCTGCACGTCCACGTGTTCATTTGCATTTTGGGATACCTGCTCGCACGCGCCGTGTTCCTGCGCGCGCAGAGCGCGGGAGCCCCGTACGCCAGCATGGAGGGTCTCCTTGATGCCTTGAGCAGAGTCCGCCGCGCCACCGTAACTCGCTCCGTCA
>JBFMEW010000141.1:0-2245 GCA_040753175.1 Acidobacteriota bacterium
AGCCGGGGGTTGTGAGTTCGAGTCTCGCCGGGCGGACCAGTTTTCAGGGTGGTGGCTGTAGCTCAGTTGGTAGAGTCCCGGATTGTGATTCCGGTTGTCGTGGGTTCGAGTCCCATCAGCCACCCCAACGAATTCAAGGGGTTACAAGCGTAAAGCCTGTAACCCCTTTCTCTTTTCTAGCCTCAGCAGGCAAATGGTAGGCGCTGGCGAGGAATATCGCCTCGCTCGCCACGCAGCACCTCCCATTTCAGACAACCTTAGCAGCCGGCCTAAATCGAGCCGATGGTGGCAAAGCACCGCTGGTCGCATAGCGGAACCATAGCTGCAGCGGGGCAACCATGCCCCCATCCCCCACCCTGCCGGGGGAGGGTTCCCGAGTTGTGTGCGTCAAGTTGTGCAAAATGGTGATCAGGTAAGTAGTTGATCCGGATTGCGCTGTTGGTGGCGCGCAGGGCGTAGCCCGGAGCGGCACCAACAGCGCGGTCACTCACTACGCTGCCAGTCTCAGCAACTCCTTCTTCTGCTCCGCCAGGAGCATCATGTTCAGGTAACGGTTGTCCTCCAGCCAGGTCTCGTGCGTCTCGACACACAGCGCACGGATCAGACGCAGGCAGGATTCGGTATTCGGGAAGATGCGCACCACCAGCGTCCGGCGCTTGATCTCCTCATTCAGTCGCTCGAGCATGTTGGTCGACTTCAGGTGCTTGTGGTGCGTCCGCGGCAGACGATAGAAGGTCAGCGTTTCGACGATGTTCGATTCAACCCAGTCGACCAGCTTCGGGTATTTGCCCTGCCATTTCGCGACCCAGGCTACCAAGTCGCGCTGGGCTTCCTGGATGTCCCGCCGGTCGTAGATCCAGCGCAGTTCCTGCAGGCAATCATCGTCGGCTTTCCTTGGCAGGTAGTCCAGGGCATTCCTGAGGAAATGCACGTAGCAGCGCTGCCACGCGGCCTCGGTCAGGACCTCGAAGATCGCCTTCTTCAGTCCCGCATGGTCGTCGGAGACGACAAACTCGACGCCGGACAGGCCGCGTTCCTTCAGGCGCAGCAGGAAGTCCTTCCAGCTGCTCTGGCTTTCCCGGTTGGCCATGTCGACCGCCAGCACCTGGCGCTTGCCTTCCCAACTGATGCCGATGGCGACCAGGACCGCCTGATGGGTGATGACACCGCCGTCACGCACGCGTTCGTAGCGGGCATCGAGGATCAGGTAGGGGTAGGCTTCGTCGAGTTGCCGGTGGGCGAAGCGCGCCAGGCTCTCGTCCAATCCCTTGTTGATGCTGCTGATGGCGCTGGCCGAGAAGCTGTGGCCGCACAGCTCTTCGGTGATGGCTTTGACCTTCCGCGTGGAAACGCCCTGGACGTACATCTCGGCGAGCGCCGCCACCAAGGCTTTCTCGCTCCGCGCATAACGCTCGAACAGGGCCGTGGAGAATTCGCCGCTCCGGTCCCGCGGCACGCGCAGCTCGAGCTTGCCGATCCGCGTCACCAGGTTGCGCCCGTAGTAGCCGGCTCGGTAGCCATTCCTGCCTTCGGTTCGCTCTCCCGGTGCCGCGCCCAAAAATTCGGTCATCTCGCCTTCCAGCACTTCCTGCAGCGCTTCCTTCATCAGCGCTTTCATCAGGTCGCGGTCGCCCGCAACCGCTTCCACTACCTTCAGCTTCGTATTACGCTTCCTCGTGGTCATGGTTTGCCCTCCCAAGGGGTTCAAGGTCGATCTAGACAATCAACCTCTTACCATGACCTCCCGCCTGCTTACTACCGCAGACGCTTTTGCACACAAGTCAGCACACTACCGGGAAAGGCGCCCTCGCTTGGATGAATGTTTAGCGTTAGTCCTTCGCTGCAATGCGGGCATGACAGCGTAGCGGCACCTACGGCAATTGCGTTGTTTCGCTTCGGAGAGCCGATATAGCGAAACTGAAGTTCCTTCAAGCAATGAGGGCAGCGCGTGTCCAAAGGGAACACCTCTAACGTAAAGTGGACACCTTCAAGAAATTGCCATATCCGGCAAATTCTTTCCAGATGTGGATGCTTGTGGCTATATATGGAGATGTCGGTCTGTCCATATCTAGGCTTTTTCGGCGACGACGCGCTGTTCGAGTTTCAGCTTGCGGATCACGGTTTTCGGCAGTCGCCAGACCTTGTGTGCGGCGTCCCAGATGCCGCCGGCTGCCTTGACGCGGCGGCGCAGTTCGGTTTCGCCGTAGGCGATCCGGACTCCGGTGCGGGCTGGCATCGGGCGTTC
>JBFMEW010000142.1:0-2233 GCA_040753175.1 Acidobacteriota bacterium
ACCGCGTAGTTCTCATCCAACTCAGCCCACTGCCGCACCTGAGCTGCTTGCCGCTTCAGCCAGCGCGTCATCCGCGCCACCACGATGTAGCTCAGTCCCCGCTCTTCCAGAAAGCTCAGCAGCTTGTGGCGAAAAGGGGTCGGACCAAGACAAGCAGTTGGTGTGCCTGCAGATGACTCTAATGGAAACCGGGATCGGCGCCTTAGAAGACCCGTTTTTCTATTAAAAAGAGCTTTGAAAGCCAATCGGTCATGGCCAGAGCGCATCGTCACTATGTTCCGGGGCAGATTTGGCATTTGACCCATCGCTGTCACCAGCGCCAGTTTCTGCTGAAATTCGCCCGAGATCGTCAGGCTTGGATGGCCTGGCTGTTCGAAGCCAGGAAACGTTTCGGCCTGTGTGTATTGGACTACATGGTCACCTGCAATCACATCCACCTGATGGTCTATGACCGGCAATGACGTGATGGGATTCCTGATTCGGTCCAATTGGACACGTTCTTTTGGAATCGATCTCCTCGTGCCGCAATGACTTACCTTGGTCCGACCCAGCCCCCCACCACCAGCTGAAGATGCATTCGACGGCGACGACCAGATCCTGGCGAAAGGGTTCGATGGCTTTCAGGAAGGATTCGGGACAGGCGCGCAGGTTGCGATGCAGCAAAATCTCTCCCTGTTGATCGAGTACACAGAGATACATCCAGCGGGCGTGCCGATCGATGCCGCAGTAATGGCGGTGGGCTTGGGTGTAGAATCTCATCAGGTCTCCTCCTTGTGGAAATTGGACACTTCCGGAAGCATACCCAATCGGGATGATCCCAGGGGAGGCCTTGATGAGTATCACGCCGCTGCAGCCGACCGCTGAAAAGCGCGGCGGCTGAGGGGCAAGCCGGCTGCGCCTTACTTGGTTGCGGCCAGACCGCTCGACGCTCTGCCCGCAACCGGCGGGGGTGCGGCTCATCTCGCGCCCGTTAGGCTGCTTTGACAAGGGACGATGGCGTTTACTCTCGGACAACTTCCCAAGTTTACTGTCACGCACATAACTACTGATGACGGCTGTCCCATTTATCTCGGCACTTTCGATTCACTTCCTAGGTCGGATAGTTCGTGGACGGGTTATGTCTGCGTAGAGGAAACTCGTTTTGTGATCGGATGTTTTTTTCGGTTGGCAGATGTCGGAGCTGTTCGGTTTGAAACCTGGGATAAGACTCTGCCATCTGTTTTGGAGGTGGGATCCTCGTATCCTTGCTTGGATGGGATCTCAGGCGAAAGGGCAACGTTGGTGCTTGACCCAACTCGGCAATGGCAAAGGCGTGAATTTGAGCCTGAGGATGCTTTTGAAGTGGAACCGAGCCAACCAGGAGGAGCTAGGCGTTGGGGCAAGGCAAGCCAGCACGAGAAGCCTCAAGGACGGATCATACCGGGCGGTTGGCAGCACGAACATTGTGCCATCTGCTGGGCGACGATTGCTCGTTACGCTGCGACGCACGGATACTGGTCGAAGGATGATACCTGGATCTGCGAGTCCTGCCACGAGCGGTACGTCCTGCCTCGAAGTATTGATTTCATGGAACAGTCCAAGATTTGAGTGCTCAGGTTCCTTAGCCTAACGCAATGTGAAAGGGCGCCCCTTCTCTGTGGTAGTTTGGAGTTGCTTGAAGACTCTGAACCCACAAAGGAGGAAACGCCCTATGGGACAGAAGTATGTTGGTCTGGACGTGCATCAGTCAAGTACGGTAGCCGCGGTGCAGGACGAGCAGGGCAAGAGCGTGATGGAGTCCATTATGGCCACCGAAGCCGAAGCGATTGGGGATTTTCTGAAAGGGCTGGGGGGAACGGTCCACGTGACCTTCGAAGAAGGGACGCAAGCCGCCTGGTTATATGAGATGGTCAAACCCCTCGTTGCCAAAGTGATCGTGTGTAATCCGCGCAGGAACAAGTTACTGGCGGTGGGGAACAAGGGCGACCGGGTGGATGCGCAAAAGCTGGCCGAGTTACTGCGATGCGGGCAGCTGAAGCCGGTGTATCACGGAACGCCGGGAGTTCGGCTCCTAAAGGAATTGGTGCACAGCTACGATTCGCTGGTGAGCGACACCACGCGGGTGATGAATCGGGTGAAGGCGATCTATCGAGGCCGGGCGATTCGCTGCGGGGGCCGGGATGTTTACTATCAGCGGAACCGGGGTCGATGGCTGGAGCAGCTGACCGAGCCGGGCGTGCGCGAGCGAGCGATG
>JBFMEW010000143.1:0-2202 GCA_040753175.1 Acidobacteriota bacterium
CGAATATCTTCGTCCATGACCGACTGACACGAGAGACCCGATGCGTGAGTGAAAACGTGAGGGATGTCGTGGTGATGACGCGTGGCTTGAACCGTTACCCGTCCATCTCTGCTGACGGGAGGTTCGTTGCGTTCATGGGGTTGGGGAGTGGGCTCGTGGCAGGCGACACGAACGATACCTACGACGTGTTCGTGCGCGGTCCCGAGCTCACGCTCGAGGCCGATCCACCTGTGGTTGGGTCTGACCAACCCCTGACCCTCACGGAGTACAGTGGCGTGCCTGGCAACAACGCCTCGCTCTGGGTCGTGGCTGTGAACGGCTCGCGGACGTTGTTCCTTGTCGCGAGCGGCAGCTTCGGGGACACGGGAGCCTTCGTGGTCTCTGGTCTGGTTCCGCCTGGTCTCTCGGGCGTGAGCATCACGTTTCGTGGTTACGCACTCGGACGCGCAGGGCTTCAGGTTCGGAGTAACGACGTGACGGTGTCGTTTCAGTGACGAGTGGGTCCCGAGAAGGAGAATGGTCATGTCACCGGCGACTCGGCTCATAGCTGGTATCGTGGTTCTCGTGGTCGGACTCGTTGCTAGCGTACTTGGTGGGACACCTAGCGTCGTGCTCCGGCAAGGGTTCGATGGACCCTCTGAGGTGCAAGGCTGCCTATCGCGCCGCTACAATCCACCTGATCCGGGTATCGCCGTGGGTCTCAATCACGCCATCGTAACGGTGAATTCACGCATATTTGTGTATAGAATACGCCCTATACAAGTGATTACTCCTGTTTCTCAGCAGAGCCTGGACGATTTCTTCGGTGCTGGTCTTTGTGACGGCCAACCGCCGAGCGATCTCTTTGATCCGCACTGCGTCTGGGATCACTACCTGAATCGATTCATTGTGGTCGCGATAGCCCCAGGAAGCCCGTATATCTGGATCGCGGTGTCGACCAGCAGTGACCCAACCCTCGGGTGGACAGTGAAGCAGTATCAGAACACGGTGGCAGATGGCGTCGACTACCCGGGTGTCGGGTATGACGATGTGAATTGGTATGTAACAGTGAATCTTTCAGCGAATCTTGGAGCACTCATATGTGCCTTCAAGAAGAGCGAGTTCCCGGGAGCAAATCCGTACACCCAGGTCGTATCGGACGGCGAGTCCATAATGCCCGCGATGGCCTGGTACCCAGACCCGAGCGATCCTGCACATCCGAACTTCGGCTACTTCATGGAAGCTTTTAGGGATGCTGTTACTGGAGATACCAGCATAAGGCTTCACGTGTGGGATAATATAGGTAATGGGTACTATGATGACCCGACCAAGAACCCTTTTGTGTTCCCTTTTTCTGCATGGGTCGATCCATTCCCGGATCTTGACCTGGAGCAATGTGAGGGCAGAGTAAGAGATGAGCGCTACCAACATGCAGCAGAGCTACGTAACTGTGTCTACCAGGTAGGTAAGCTTTACTCTGCTCACGCTCCACTGATGCAGGGAAGGGAACAAGCGCGCTGGATTGAGGTGCAGGTTAACGGTTGGCCGGCGGTGGGGACTCCCAATCCTGGAATGACCGACGGATATCTGACCAGTGATTATTTGACGTTCATGCCGGCAATCGCTCGAAACCGAAACCCTGCTGGCCACCTCGGCATGGTCGTAGCGACCGCCGAAGTCGGGACCCCTCCGGGTATAGGAGTGTTCGGTGGGCTAGCAGAGCCGACGATATCATGGACCCCACTGGTCAATGTGAAGACAGGGCTGTGCGCGACAGATCCTCCGTCTCCCATATGGGGCGACTTCTTCGAGATCGCTGTGGATCCAGTGGACGGGAGCTTTTGGATTATCGGTGAGTACTGGAAGCTGAACGACACGGGCCAGGAGATTTGGGGCACGTGGATTCAGAATTTCCGTGTGGTAGTCCAGTGAGGACGCCTCGGTGTCCTGACTGGCAGTGCAAGGTCTGTTGTCGGAACACGCGAGCGGTTCTTCTGGGCATTCACCACTTCGCCTGGAACTCTCGGATGACCTCCTCGGGTGAGAGGTTCAGGTAGATCTCGGTGGTGGTGAGCCGGTTGTGGCCCAGGAGCCGCCTTCAGTGCCGGTGGTCCCCGTCCAGGTGGTCCCCGGGGGGGCTGAGGGAGGGGGGTGGCGTGGGGCTGGCGGCCTGGTAGTGTAGGGGCCCTCAAAGAAGTAAGGCCCGGCGAGGAACAGGACCTC
>JBFMEW010000144.1:0-2155 GCA_040753175.1 Acidobacteriota bacterium
GACGCGAATCCACGCGAATCAAAAGCTGGCTCAACAAAAGCCCAAGACGAATCGGTAAGCAATTCGTCCTGGCTACCTGCTGAGAGCGCAATCCGGTAGCCTTACGCCCCGACCAGCTGTTGACCTTGGCCCAGGCGCTGAACATTTCAGTGGAAGAGTTGGTGGGAGATACCCATGGTAGGATCCGGCAGGCAAGCTCAAGCAGGCTTTGAAGCGGCCTCCAAACTCCCCCGGCGCCAGCAGCACCAAATCGCCGAGTTCGTCGAAGCCTTCGTCCTGCAGGAAACCCACAGTCAAAATCTCTGCAGGCTCAGCAACTTCTGCGATATCGTCGGAACTCTGTCGGAATTTCTGTCGGAACCCCACACTGCTTCGCAGCACCGCTTAGAGGTATTGCGTCTTAGCGCCACTTCGGGCCCAATGTCCCAATCCGCATCCCCCAGAGTTCAGTGCTCGAATCATTGAAGTGTCGTGGACGGCGAAAAGATCATTTGTTCAGCGCGTTCATTAGGGCAGTGATATCGGAACTCATCGCCTCGATAGAGTCTCGGATCTCTTCCAGCTCTGTCAGGAGATCGTGGCTCAACTCGGCTAGCTTCTCACTGTCAGTCGGTGACGTCGATAGAAGTTGCGGGACGATGTCTCTATCGATAGTCCTGCCAGAGAGGCACACCTCGGCTAGGTGATGAGCAATATTCCCACTGGACTCTGGAGTTAGCACAGAAAGCGAGATTAACTTTTGCGAAAGCTGATTCGAGAGTTCCAATATCCTTTGAACCAACAATTTGTCCGCTTCACTCAAGCTGTTCATAATGGTTCGTCCGGCCGCTTTCTTTTGATCTGTTCTCGCTTGATAGCCTCCAAGCGTTCCTTCGCTTTTCTAATGTCATTCCCGATCCCGCGTTGCTGTTCGGGCGTCGCCTTCTTTAGCAGCTCCTGATGTCTCGCGACACTTTGCTCTGCCTTGCGAGCTGAACGTGCAAGAGCGTTGTCGGAGTAGCCACTGACGATGGATTCCGCCTTTGCAATGTTGGCCTCCTTAGGTGTCAGGAGTTTCGTTAGCGCCTGCGTTGTTTCAGGAGCTATTTTGCTACCAAGGGTGCCGACTACCTTAGCGATGCCCCTACCAAGAAGTTCTCCACCAACAGTATCAATGACTGTGACCCCGAGCACTTCACCCGCCCCAATGAGCCGGTCCGATGTTGATTTGCTGGGATCGCCAGCTGCGAACGCACCATGAGCCACCGTATCGAGCGAGAGCAGATCGGAGAACGTATTAGATGTTGCATTGACAAGAACACCAGCCCATGAGGTCGTGTCTGGCAGGGGATTTCTCAGGAAGTTACAAGACCCGTCAGCAAAGCATTCGTGCCCATCGGGATCCGTGAAGCGCAAGGGATTATTCAGCACATAAGAGTACTTATTGAGAGTCTGTGGGTCAGTGATATCCGCGTATGGGAGTGGTCCTGGCCGCTGGACCTGTCGTCCTGTTACCGGGTCAACCGACCCGCCTGTGAACTCATCTGGGCTGGTGAATCTTCCTTGCGCTCCCGAGTAGTATCTCGCTAAGAAGTAATCGAGGTTGGATTCCGAGTCCCGTTCTTTCGCGGTGAACTTCTGGCGCAGGGGGTGATTCCCATAGCCGGGAATCCCTGCCCGACCGTAGCTGGCCGTGAGTTCCTCGCCAAAGGCCAGGTAGTCGTGTCGCGACTTCACCACCCGGCTCTGATCCGTCACCACCCGCGTGCTGCCCAGATGATCCCCCGTGGGATAGAACGTTCCGCCCGATCCCTGTGGCCCCTGCTCCCGATACTCGGCGATCAACTGTCCCAGCACATTATAGACATAAACGGTCTTCTCCCCTGACTGGATCTTCTCCACCCGGCGACCCTCGCCGTCGTAGCCGTAAGTGACCGTCCCCAGCGTGTCGGTAAAGCTCACCTGCCGATTCTCGGCATCGTAGGCAAACAGCCGGTTGGTCAAGTCCTGAATCAGGTTCCCCGCCGCAACAACAACGAATACGTGTCATACAGTTGTCCTGCCCAGCGCCGCCAACGTGGTTGAGGAGTCCAGCCCCTCGGGACTGCATCTCTCCTTACCGGCCGAGCAAGACCGCGAACAGACGCGAATCCACGCGAATGAAAAAACTCCTGAG
>JBFMEW010000145.1:0-2105 GCA_040753175.1 Acidobacteriota bacterium
TAGATAGAAGCGCTCCTAACGCCCGTGGATGCTCAGTCCTTTTCGGATCCGGATGGCGTAGGGCGCGATCGTTCTGGACATGTTGGATTTATCAACATTCAGCCACATGGTTAAATTGAGCCAATTTCCGACTTCAGCCCCTCGCCGATCCTCCCCCTGAACCTTCGAGGTTCCTATTTTCACGAATTTCGATACAATCGCACGTGGGAATGTTCTTTTCTGTTGACATGGACAGACCAATATGACATATTGGGCATATGTCTAACGGTTCATCAGAAAAGATAACGGACCTCAAACGCTTCTTCCTGCAACCCAGCAGCTCTACCCACCGGCAGTACGAAGCGCTCAGGGCCTACTTCGTTGAGCAACTCCCTTCCCGCGAAGTGGCGGCCCGCTTCGGTTACTCCTCCGGCAGCTTCCGCGTCCTTTGTCATCAGTTTCGCCAGAACCCTCACCGCCCATTCTTTTTGCCATCCGCCAAGGGACCCAAACAAGCCCCCAAGAAGGACCGCACCCGCCAAAAGATCATCGATCTGCGAAAGCGAAATCTATCCATCTACGATATCGCCGAAGCCCTCCGCAGCGAAGGGCTCTCCATCAGCCCTGCCTTGATCAGCCTTGTCCTCAAGGAGGAAGGCTTCGACAAGTTACCCAGGCGACGGGACGAGGAGAGACCCCCTCTGGCAAAGCCTTCGATCGCTGCGGTTGCCGATGTCAGAGAACTGGACCTGAGCCCTCGGAGATTTCGGACCAAGTTCGGCGGCCTGTACCTGTTTCTCCCGTACCTGGCACAACTGCCCTTTGATGCGCTGCTGCGGCAAGCCGGTCTTCCCGGGTCTCAGATGATCCCTGCCGGCCACGCCATGCGCTCCCTTCTCGCCCTGAAGCTGTTCGGCAATGCCCGTCGTACCCACTTCATGAGCCATGTCTTCGACGAGGGTTTGGGCCTGTTTGCCGGACTCAATGTCATCCCGAAACGATCCTTTCTGACCGAATACAGTTGTCGGATCGACCCGGCCAGCTACCCGAAGCTGATGCGCTTGTGGTTCGATGAGATCGCCAAGCTGGGCCTTGAACGCGGACTGTCGTTCGACTTGGACTTCCATACCATCCCCTTCCACGGAGAGGATGCGCTGATCCAGAAGCACTATGTCTCCAAGCGCAGTCGGCGCCAAAAGGGCATTCTGGCCTTCGTGGCCCAAGACGCGGACAAGCGTGTGTTCTGCTATGCCAATGGCCAGATTCGAAAGGAGAACCAAAACGATGAAATCCTCCGGTTCGTCGACTTCTGGAAAGCACGGACCGGCCGGCTCCCGGGTGAACTCGTCTTCGATTCCAAGCTGACCACTTACGCGAATCTCAGCCGCCTCAATGCCATGAGCATCCCCTTCATCACCCTGCGCAGGCGCACCAAGAAATTGCTCCAAGACATCCACCAGCAACCCCTGTCCGCCTGGAGGCGTATTGAACTGTCGGGCCTGGCCAGGATCTACAGAACCCCTCGAATCCTCGATCAGACGATCCGGCTGGATGACTACGAAAGCCCCATCCGACAAATCTCGGTAACCGACCTGGGTCACGAGGAGCCGACCCTGGTGCTCACCAATCAGTTGAAAATCTCTGCGACCAAGCTCATCGACCGTTACGCACAACGAATGCTCATTGAAAACAACATCGCCGATGGCATCGACTTCTTCCACATGGACGCCTTGTCATCAGCCGTCGCCATGAAAGTAAACTGCGACCTCCAGTTAACCCTGATGGCCAGCAGTCTCTACCGTCTCCTCGGTTCCAAAATCGGTCACGGCTATGAGACGGCCAAATCCAGGCACATCTTCCGCGACTTCATCGATGCAACAGCCACGATCCAGATCGAGTCGAATGAGTTGCGGGTTCAGTTCCAGAAACGCGCACACAACCCGCTGCTCATCTCCGCAAGCCTCCATCAAACCAACGTCCCGATTCCCTGGATCGGAAACAAGCGATTGCGCCTCTTGTTCGGATAGCCCCGCATGGGGTTAAATGATCACCTAACGCCGATGGGCTCTGACCCCCATTGCCCTCCGGCGTTAGGTCGACTCCCTCCTATGGGAATCCAGGCTAGC
>JBFMEW010000146.1:0-2093 GCA_040753175.1 Acidobacteriota bacterium
CGTGCCGCTCAGCCGGTTGTCGGCCGCATTGAAAGCGATGTAGCGCAAACCTGCGCTGTTTGCAGGTCTGCGGCTATGGATGTGGCGGTGCAACGTTTGCGTCGCGGCCCCGGCCACAGATCGCTCTGGCGGGTGATGATGCTGGATGCCATCGACTGTAATGGCCTGGACTCGATTCGCCATCATCCTCGGATCTTGTTACCCTTCACTACCGCGGACCCGCGTCGATGACGCCCTCAGTGAGAAGAACTTCCTCGGTGTTCTTCGCCCCCTGCGGATTGAAGATCCCGCGCCGTTCGCCCGGCAAGTAGAGGTGGGTGAGTCCGCCGGCCCGCTGGCTGATGTGGCGGCCATAGAGCGAAACCACGCGCAGGGAAGAGGGATCGTCCAGCGGAAAGACGACGCAGCCTTTGATCAGTTCCTGGCCGCGCTCGGCGAGCACGCCGGCGCGCTGCAAAGCCTGTCGTCCTTCCCGCGGCAGCTTCTCTGGCAGGCTCCCCTCGGAGTAACCCAAATGAAACACCGCCATCAGTTCGGAAGAAGCGAGCCCACGCGAGGCCAGATACTGCTGCGCTTCGGGTGTCTCTTTCAGCCGCTTGGCGTAGTGCTCTGCCGCCCGTTCCAGCCCGGTCTCCTCTATTGCCGATTGAAGCAGTCCGCTCTGAGGTGGCTGCGCTGGTTCGGGCGTAGACATTTTTCTCTCTTCCCCCCCTGTGGTTCTTGCTTTGGCGGAGACACTTTTTGTTGGGACTGGGGCACTGGTTTCCGGCCAGGGCAGTTCTTGTCGTCCCAGCCGCAGATGCGCCTGCCGGAAGTCCAACCCCTCCGACTTCATCACGAACTTGTAAACATCTCCGCCCTCCCGGCAAGCCCCAGGCAGTTCCACAACTGTTTCTTGGGATCCACGATCAGACTCGGCTCGTGATCGGCATGGAAGGGACACAGCCCGAACAGCTGCTTGCCCTTGCGGACAAGAACAATCCCTTTCGACCGAATCAGGCTCGCCAGGCCGTTGGCCCCCTTCACCCGCTCGATCTCCGCCTGGTCGATTCGCATGAAAGGCTCCTTCTTCAAAAACGCTGTCAAGCCGAAGTGGGACGGGGCCTCATTGCTAATTTCGATGGATAATTCTTATAATGGGGACGCTATGGCTGGACGTCCTCCCCTCAAACAAGCCCCCCTCTTTGGCCAACGCTTGTCCGCACCGCGCAAAAGCCAAGGGATGTCTCAACGGGAATTGGCCCAGAAGCTGGAAACCTCCCGGGAGATGATCAACTATTACGAGCGGCGGGCCGCCAATCCGAGCCTGGAGTTCATTCAGCAGGCGGCCCAGGCCCTGAAGGTTTCCGTGGCGGAACTGCTGGGCAGCGAGCCGAAAGCCTCCCGAGGCAAGCCGGGCCCGGCACCCCAGTGGCAGCGGCGTCTGGAGCAGATCCGGGAGTTGCCTCGCAAGGAACAGGAGTTTATTCTGCAACTGCTGGATACGGCTTTGGAGAGGGCGCGAAGGATCTAAAGGACAGAGACAGGAGGAAAGACATGAACCCTGTGGCCGAAAGAATCTTGGCCGAGGCTTTGAAAACGCCCCCGGAGGATCGGGCCAGGATTGCCGAGCGGTTGATTGCCAGCCTGGACACCGACACCGACACCGAGGTGGAAAGCGCCTGGCAGCAGGAAGTCCAGCAGCGCCTCAGGGCCGTCGAGAGCGGAGAAGTGACGCTGCTTTCCTGGGAAGAGGTGCGCCGAAAACTCCGGGGCGGCTCGGATGCCCGCGATTAAGGTTGATCCGGCGGTCTACCCGGAACTCGATCAAGCTCGGGACTGGTATGAACAACAGTCTCCAGGACTGGGAAGCGAGTTCCTCGACGAGGTTGACCGCGCTCTGGAGGCTATCCTCCGGTCCCCGCAGACCTGGCCGCCCTTCACCCACCAGACCCGCCGCTTCCTGCTCCACCGCTTCCCCTATGCCATCATCTACCACCCCAAGTCAGATCTCATCCACATCGTTGCCGTGATGCACCTGCACCGAAAGCCCGGCTACTGGAAAAAACGTCTTTCCTGAGGCATTTTGCCCAGCGCTTGCGATCATTCCTTCC
>JBFMEW010000147.1:0-2052 GCA_040753175.1 Acidobacteriota bacterium
GAGAGTCAGCGACAGCAATTATCGAGGTCAGCCGGGGTCATTCAATCCTGAGACCGGGCATCCCATCTTGCTTATGAAAACGACATTACTTACGCGATGGTTTGAGCAATTGTAACCGTTCAGAGGGTATCCGCTAACAGGGACGGCGGAGTCATTCCTGCCCGGTAAGCCAGAATCGAATCAACGATGTAGTTCAAAGGATTCTTTCCCTGAAGGATGCACGTCCTTGTTACAGTCAAGAGTCGTGAGGTGAGCAGTTCCCCTTCAGCGGACTGATTGCCGTAGCAGTTTTTTCGCCACTGGACTGCCGGTCGGATTCCACGTTCAGCGGAGTTGTTGGTGGGCTCGACACCATGGATATCGAGAAAGGTAAACAGGCCGTCCCAGTGTTTCAGCAAGCCCTTTGCGGTCTTGGCTACCTCACAATCCTGACTGAGGCTATACTGCTGCAGGCAGTGAGCCATGCGGGCACGGATGGGCACCGTCTTGCGCACAAGCGTTTCCCTGTCGATCCGGTCCTGTCTGAAGGCATGCCAGACCCCAAACATACGGCCCGCCTCTGCGAGCATCCATTTTGCGAATCTCACCGCATCCGGGCTGCGGCACATGTGCTTGAGCCCCTTGAGGGTACGAATGATATGAGCCCAGCAGTATTGCCGTAGGCCTTTGTGATACGTCTTGTACGCACTGAACATGTCAGAGCAGAGCACCCCGGAGAAGCTTTCTCCCAGTACCTCCTTGAGGACCTTCGACCCTCGCGACTTGGCTACGTGGAAATAGGCCAGTATGGGGGTGACAAAAACCCACAGCCACCGACTGAGCCCCTTGGTTTTCCAACCCGATTCATCGACATTGAGCACCGGCTGCTCGGCCAAGGCGTCCTTGATCTGCTCACAACTTGCTGCCACGGTCCGGCTCACTTCTTCCAGATGGTTGCACACCGAGCCCAGGCAAATGGACACGCCGAAGATCGTCGAGAAGATCTCTTGGAGACCTCGGCGGGAGACCCGGTGGCATGCCGTGAGATATGCAGCAATCCCCTGAATACGTGGACCGAAGGCCGATTGGGCATCCGGAGGAGCCCCAGCCCTGGTGATCGTCCCGCAGGCGCATTGAAGGCTGTGCAAACGGTATTCCGTGACAAGGGGTTGGACGGGAGGGATCTCCGTCACCTGCCGACGTTCCGGCTCCCCTACTACAGCGCAGTCCCCGGTCTCCGTACCGATAGGCTCCCCACAGCCCTCACACACCGACGGGAAGACCTCGATCACGTGATCAACCTCCTCCACCGGAACCATCGTTCTGGTCTTTCCCTTGTGTCCCGGTTGTCCTCCCGGCCTTCGCTTCTTGGATTTGATCCGCGGCCTCGGTCTGGCTTTGGCCGTAGGCCCGTCCGAGGAAGGGGGCTTCGAGGAATTGGAAGAGTCCTTGGTAAGCTGAGCTATCTTGCGCTCCAATTCCGCAACCCTGGCCTCCAATCGCTCAACGGCTTCGCTCAACGCTACCAGCAGATCGATGGCCCGTTCAGGTTCGTGATACACAAGATATGCAGCCTCTTCCCGAGTCATGGGGGAGTCTGCTACCACAATCGACGACAATGGCAAGACGAATCGAAAATCTATCGCAATATGGCGCGATTACCAAAACCAAGAAACCGGTAACTCAACCAGCGAACAGCATCTCAGGGGGGAGCCCATCAGCACCCCCGGTGAACGCTTACACCTGCTGCTCATGGGCAATAGCGGGACCGGCAAGACCCATCTTGCCACCGCCCTGGGTCTCACCGCCTGCCAGCAAGGGAAGAATGTACGGTTCTTCACAGCGGCGGGACTCATCAATCAACTGACTGAAGCGCAGGCAGCGCTCCGATTATCCCATGTCCAGAAGGCGCTGGCCAAGCTCGACCTGTTGATTATCGACGAGATCGGGTACGTCCCCTTCTCGGAAAGGGGAGCGGAGTTGTTTTTCCAGGTGGTTGCCGACAGCTATGAACGGCAATCGATCATCATGACCACCAACCTGGACTTCTCCAAGTGGCCCCAGGTCTTCCAC
>JBFMEW010000148.1:0-2046 GCA_040753175.1 Acidobacteriota bacterium
CGATTGGCAGATCCCAAACAACAGCGATCCTCAAACCAACAGGTTCGTGGACGAGAACGAATATGGCGAAGACGTTACAGAAGCGTTCAGTAATCAGAACAAAAACGTCTCAGGAAATCGGTTCACCGGCAACGATCCAGACGCAGAAGATGCCACCCTACTAATGAGAGGCGAAGCATTAGAGGCAGCAGCCGACGACTACCGATTTGACGACTCAAGCTTCGATGAGCCAGACACCGGCACCTACGCAGGTAATCATAGTTACCCAAGGAGCCAGCAGAACTTTACCCGATCCGACAGATCCGAAAAGAACGGCTATAACTCCCAAGGCAGTTATGAGTTTGACGCCTTTGACGATGATGTGTTTGCTCAAGATGCCGCATTCGGTGTTCAAGATTTCAACAGCCCGCCGGCATCCGCATCAGGGGGGCTGAATCAGCACGCCGGCATTGACTACTTAGATGAATTTGATGAGTTTGATGATATCGGCAGCGAAATCCCAGACTTTGACCTGTCGGAAGATTCTACCGGGGCTACCAGCCCTTCAGGCGGTTATTTTGGGCCATCAAACAGCAGTTCTAGCCGGCTGGGCAGAAACTCAGGCTTTGGCAGCGATTTGACCGATGGCTCGCTGATCCGCGACGATGAAATTTTCAGCATTGCCGGCACCAGCGAACCCGTACCCACCTTTGCCCATGCCGATGCCGGCGCTGTCGAGCCAACCGTCACCCAAGAACAAGGTTGGCTGGCACCGTTTGAAAATGCCCCGCTGGCCACCAAACAGATGTGGACGGCTTTAATTACCGGCGCTGTGGCAGCCATTGCCGCTGCAGCCGTCAGCTACACAACAGCCATCTATCCCATCCCCCAGCTGAAAAATGCCGCAATGGCAGCCGGGGCCGGACTTGCCGGCGGTTTGACTGCACTCGGATTCGGCCAGCTCACCACCCGCCAAATCAAACGAGCCACCGACGAGCTGCAAGCTCAATTTGAGGCCGTATCTCAAGGCAATCTCAGCGCCCGTGCCAACGTCTACGCAGAAGATGAATTTGGCCAGATGGCGACCAAATTCAACCACATGGCCCGCGTGATCTTCACCACCACCTCTGAAGCGCAGCGCAAAGCTGAAGAACAGGAACAAGCCAAGGAAGACTTGCAGCGCCAGGTCATTCGCTTGCTGGACGACGTAGAAGGGGCAGCGCGGGGCGACTTAACCGTACAGGCAGAAGTCACCGCAGACGTGCTGGGAGCCGTTGCCGACTCGTTTAACCTGACCATTCAAAACCTGCGGGAAATTGTGCTCCAGGTGAAACTGGCGGCGCGACAAGTAACAAAAGGATCTGCAGATAGTGAGTCGTTCGCTCGCAGTTTGTCCTCAGACGCCTTGCGGCAAGCGGAAGAATTGGCAGCAACCCTCAACTCTGTGCAAGTCATGACCGACGCCATTCAACGGGTGGCCGAAAGTGCACGAGAAGCTGAGGAAGTGGCCCGAACCGCTTCGACAACCGCCCTTAAAGGCGGGGAAGCCGTAGAACAAACGGTGGCCGGGATTCTGGAAATTCGAGAGACAGTAGCAGAAACAACACGAAAAGTCAAGCGATTGGCCGAATCATCTCAAGAAATTTCCAAGATTGTGGCCCTGATTTCCACCATTGCCTCCCGCACAAACTTGCTAGCACTCAACGCCAGTATTGAAGCAGCGCGAGCCGGTGAGGCCGGCAGAGGGTTTGCCATCGTTGCCGATGAAGTGCGGCAGTTGGCAGATCGTTCCGCAAAAGCGCTCAAGGAAATCGAGCAAATCGTGATGCAGATCCAGAGCGAAACCGGCTCGGTGATGACTGCAATGGAAGAAGGCACTCAGCAGGTGATTGAAGGCACCCGACTGGCAGAACAAGCCAAACGGGCGCTGGAAGATATCATCCAAATCTCGAATCGCATCGACGTGCTGGTGCGCTCGATTACAGCCGATACCGTGGAGCAAACAGAAACTTCACGAGCGGTGGCCCAAGTGATGCAAGCAGTCGAGCTGACGGCCCAGGAAACTTC
>JBFMEW010000149.1:0-2037 GCA_040753175.1 Acidobacteriota bacterium
CCCTGAGGCTGGAAAAGAAAAATAGAAAGAGACTTTTCGAACGATCAACGACGATCCTGAGCGGTGACTCTGCTAGTTTCTGACTTGGTTTCAAAGCGGGCGCAGACCGTGGCCTGCACCAAACACTGCTATGTGAATGTCAAGTTGCTTGACTGAATTCTAAATTAGTTTGCCTTCCTCCTGTACCGGTCGAAGGGAAGAGGATCCTATTAATAGAAGATCGGAAAATAGGATCCCAGTAGTAGTAGGACCCGCGGCAGTTTCCATAGCTCAAGGCTCCTCTGTGGGTTGACCGTTCGAGAGACTGACTGCTATTCGTGGCACGGCACGGAAAGTCCGTCACACTCAGTTGAGATGCGGCCCTGTCTAGGGCGAAAACAGAATGCCCCGGGTTCTCTGTCTTAAAAGCGAATCGTCCAGAGCCAGTGGCTCCTTGGTTCTGTGTTAGGTCGAGGCGTCCCCTGGGGCAGGCTGTCTCCTCTGGGTCAAAGGAGCTGGAGCAGCCTCCGGCTGAGGTCGGAAAGGCCGCTGTTGTTTCAAAACCGAATAGATTCTGGTGGTCAGCTTTCGGGCTACGGCGACAATCGCCTTACGAGCGGCAATGGGCCGAGGGTGCCTTTGGTAGATGCGCTGGTAAAACTCCCGTAACTCAGGGTCTAGGCGAATGGTCGTCCAGGCTGTTTCGACCAACTTGTTGCGCAAACGCACGTCTCCGGCCCGTGTGATCGATCCACGGTGGACACGCTCTCCGGTGGAATGCTCGCTTGACACTAACCCGAGAAGGCCCGCGATCTGGCGAACATTGCGGATCTGTCGCCAATCGCCTAACCGAGCTACCAGATGGCTGGCCACAATCCAGCCGATTCCCGGAATGGTTGTCAGATACCGAATCGACCGCGACAGCTCGGGATCTTGCTGACAAAAGCGGCGCATTTGTTTTTGGGTAGCGGCCGCCTGCAGTTGGTGGAAGTACAGACTGGCAATTAGGCTGTCCAACTTGAAGCGAACCGCTGCGCTACAGGGCAAGGTGCCCAGCTCTCGAAGCACTCGAGCCGACCATTGGCTCGAAGCTGGAGCCTCTGGTAACGCGATGCTCTCGTAGAGCAACAGAGCCTTAATCCGACATTTGGCGGCACTCATCTGCCGGACGTGGCTGTCCCGCAATTGAACCAAGTGTCTCAATTGTCGGTAGGTAAGCGAGGGAACGTGGATACTCTTCAATTGCCCACCGCGCAGCCCTTCAGAGAGTTTGCGGCTGTCGATCCGATTGGTTTTCACGCGTTGTCCCGGTGCTCTGGGTACCATCGATGGCGCCACCACCAGGCAGCAGTGCCCTGCCCTGGTGAGATCATCATGTAACTGGAAGCCGGTCGGGCCAGCCTCATAGACAAAAACAACTCGACGATCGGCAAAATGTTTCCGCGTGTAATTGAGCAACTGCTGAGAACTATAGGGCATTTGCAAGGACTTTAACAGACGGTCATGATCCGTGAACGTGATCGCAATCCGAGTTTTGTCCACATCCAAGCCAGCGAAGATCTCGAACTCTCCTGGTACCAACACTTGTTGAAGCGACTGTGCTGAACTCATGGAAGTCTCCTTCGATGCAAGGGCTATGCAAGCAATCAGCATCATTGTAAGTGTGGACTCCCATCGATCTGACATTCAGCATACCAGTCTTATCGAGGCTCCGTGGTTCGGGCTGAAGGAGTTCATCCGTTTCAGCCTGAGACCAGCCGGGAGGACGCAGCCTCCCAGCGGCCTAGAAACTCGTCGGTTCCCTCCGGCCGTCCTACTCAAAAAGGGGGCTCAACTCGATGGCAGTTGTCCCGTTATCTCCAGGCTCGGGAGAGGGGCAGAACCAGGCACAACACCGTTTCAGCATCGGGTGTGGTCGGAGCCCAGGCCGACGTCCAATCAAGCGCAGGGGATTGGGGTCAAGCACCTAAGGGCACCGACGGGGTCTGAGCCCCCAGTGAAAGAGTGCACCCAGAAAACAGGCTGAACCCGAGTGAGGTCCCAGTTAGGCGTTGGGCT
>JBFMEW010000150.1:0-1943 GCA_040753175.1 Acidobacteriota bacterium
GTCAAGCCTGCAGGCTGGACTTCGGCCTATCAGTATGCCTTTCGAGTGGCTCCGTAACTCAAACCGAAGTTGTCCGCACCAATGAGGGTCTCTTTGAGTGATGCTCTCCTGCTGCTTTTGAAATTGGGAGGTGCCGCGCCCGAAAAATTGATGCAGCAGCGACCTTTCTTCGCTACAATCGCTGAGCAGTAAAGTGCCCACAGGTTTTGACTCTGTTTGATTTGATGGTTCGTTCAGTTCGTGTTTCGGGAGAACTCTGTGATAGGCAGTCCTCCAAAGCCAGGGCAGATGGTTGTTGTGCGAAAGCGGCCGGCGATCGCCAGAGATGTAGAGGTGTCGAGTTCGCGAGCCACCGCCGCTGTCCATGCGGTCTACGTCGAATACCTGGATGGCTGGCTCCCATCCTTAAATAGCGGATTGAGCCAGAAGAAAGGGTCTCCGGAGCACATCGAGCTATTTTTCCAGTGAGAGGGACCGATTCGACCCACACTATCTTACGAGACATGAAATGGGCGAAATGTTACCGGCTCTCCAACTTACTTCTTTCCAGCAGAGATGGCAGGGATGTCAGAACGGATTCGAAATGAGCGGAGCGACTGCCGGAAAGCGCGAAGACGGCGCGGTATCGCCGGGAATACGCCGAATCGTCGCGCGAAAGCCTGATCCGAAGATCTGTGACTAGATGAGTCTTCGGGCCAGGAACCGAACTGTCGGAAAGGCGAACTCTGCGGCTAGGTCCAAAGGCACTTCCGCGTCCTGTGCTAGCCGTCCACCACCCCCCTAGCAGCCTGTCGGACTTGGTGAGCTTATGTAACGTGAATGAGCGCCGGTACGTATTACGAGCATGAGCGCACACTTCAAAGCCGTGGATCGAGAGACTATCTACCTATTTCCGCCATCGGTGCAAGACTGGCTGCCAGAGAAGCATTTGGCGCGCTTTGTCGTCGATGTCGTCTCGAAGCTGGACCTGCACGAGCTGAAGATGCCTTACACCGGCGTCGGTTCGGAAGCCTTACATCCGGAGATGTTACTGGCCTTGTTGTTTTACGGCTATGCCACCGGAGTTTTTTCCAGCCGGAAGCTGGAACAAGCCACCTACGACTCCATCGCTTTTCGCTACATTGCCGCCAATACGCATCCGGAGCATGACACCATCGCCAACTTTCGCCAACGATTCCTTAAACAACTCAAGCCGCTGTTTCTCCAGATTCTGCTGTTGGCCAAGACGCTGGGGTTTCTCAAGCTGGGCAAGATCAGCCTGGACGGGAGTAAGATCCAAGCCAATGCCTCGAAACACAGCGCACTGAGTTGGGGCCACGCCACCGAATTGGAGCAGCAGTTAAAACAGGAGATCACCCGACTGCTGACGATGGCGGAAACGGCTGACACGGAAGAACTCCCCGACGGAATGGACATCCCCTCAGAGCTAGCCCGGCGCGAAGAGCGGCTGCAGGCCATTGCCGAGGTGAAAGCCAAACTGGAGGCCCGAGCCGCCGAGCGGCACGCGGCCGAACAGGCCGAGTACGAAGCCAAGCGGGCTGAGCGAGAGGCCAAAGCCCAAGCTCGTGGAGGCCCCCCAAAAGGCCCCGAGCCGAAAGCGCCGGAACCGGGCCTGCGGGATAGCGACCAGATCAACCTCACCGACGAAGAATCCCGCATCATGCCGGCCTCCGGGAAGAGTTTCCAGCAAGCCTACAACGTGCAAGCGGGAGTGGAGACCGAAAGCCTGTTGATTGTCACCGAGCCTGTCACCCAAAACGCCAACGACAAGCAAGAAGTCCGGCCCACCCTGGAAGCGCTGGAGCAATTGGCCGAACCACTGGGCCCTGCCGAAGCACTGTTAAGCGACCACGGCTATTTCAGCCAAGCCAACGTGGAAGCCTGTCACCAGGCCAACCTTACTCCTTTCATTGCGGCCGGACGCGAACCGCACCACCTGGCTC
>JBFMEW010000151.1:0-1891 GCA_040753175.1 Acidobacteriota bacterium
CTAGCAGCCCGCAACATGAAGTGAACCCTGCCGCGTCGTCAGTCGGCCCCACGGAAGTGGGAACAAGAGGGAGTCGAGTCTTGCGGAGCGAGGCGAAGACCACGGAAGGCACGGAGAGCCTGGAATGCAGTGCCGAAGAACCCTCCGGCGTAGAGGGGGCGGAATGTTAGGAGAGAGGACTTGGGAACTGGGGAGACCTCCCCTTGGTCGCTAGGTGACACCCAGCGTAACCGACCCTATGAGCCGTGGGAGGTGAAGAGGGAAGGGAAGCCTGGGGGAGGAGTCGGAGACGCCCATATTAGCGGGGATGGTCAGGACAGGATAACCTGACCGGAGCGAAGGGGCGTTACTTTGTTCGTGCGCCTGAAGAGGGTAAGAGGAACGAATGCCAGCGATGGCTAACTCCGTCATAGACCCAACTCGACAACTTCAGAGGGCGCTATACCGTGCGGCCAAGCAGAGTGCCACACGGCGGTTCCACGCACTGTATGACAAGGTGCATCGGTGGGACGTTCTCAAGCGGGCCTGGCAAAATGTGAAGGCTAATGGAGGGACGGCAGGCGTTGATGGAGAAACTCTAGCAGCCATTGAGCAACAAGGCGTAGACAAGGCTCTGCGCGAGTTGCAGACCCAACTCCAAGCCGGACGCTATCGGCCTCAACCGGTGCGACGGGTGTACATCCCGAAGCCTGGTAAGGCGGCAAAGCGTGGGTTAGGCATCCCCTCGGTACGAGATCGCATTGTGCAGGCGGCAGCGAAAATCGTGATGGAACCGATTTTCGAGGCAGACTTCACGGACAGTTCGTATGGCTTCCGCCCGAAGCGGTCAGCCCATGACGCCGCCGAACACATCCGCCGAGCGGCCAACCAGGGAAACAACTGGGTGGTCGACGCGGATATCCGTGCGTACTTCGACACCATTGATCAGGCGAAACTCTTGACGATGGTGGCCCGACGGATAAGTGACCGCCGCATGCTCAAACTTGTGCGCGGGTGGCTCAGAGCTGGGGTGATGGAAGAAGGGAATCTCCGCATGGCGATTGCCGGCACACCTCAGGGGGGCGTAATCTCCCCTCTATTGGCTAACATTTATCTGCACCGTCTCGACCAACTGTGGCAACAGCACCACCGGCAGTTGGGAGAACTGGTTCGCTACGCCGATGACCTGGTCATTCTGTGCCCGACGGCCCAAGCGGCAGCAAAGGCGTTGCTAGTTCTGACCCAGATTCTTGCCGCACTTGGGCTGCAAGTCCACCCGGAGAAGACGCACATTCGCTGTTTGCGGAGAGGGCAAGAAGGGTTTGACTTCTTGGGCTTTCACTTTCACAAGCAAGCGTCCCAGCGCAGGAAGGGATATCACTTTCTCCAACGCTGGCCCAGTCCCAAGGCGATGAAGGCCATTCGCCAGAAAGTCAAAGCCCTCACCCAGCCGCGCTATCTGCTCTCGTGGCCGGTACAAGACGTGGTACAGGCCCTGAACTCCACCCTTCAGGGGTGGGCCGCCTATTTCCGCAAAGGAAACTCGGCCCAGAAGTTCAGTCAGATAGATAACCATGTGGTCGGGCGACTGCGTCTCTTTCTAAGCGCAAAGCATCAGCGCCGGGGACGCCAGCGGAAACGTTGGTCCCTCACCTATCTCTATCAGGACTTGGGGCTGTATCGGCTCGCCGGAACCGTCCAGTGGTACACATCAGCGAAAGCCCACGGATGAAGAACATCGGAGAGCCGTGTGCGGGAGAACCGCATGCACGGTTCGATGAGGGGGGACTGGGGAGCGGCTTTGGGCACAGGGTACGGCTACTGAGGCACTCGTCTCCGAAAGGGCGAGAAACAGGCTGGCCGAAAGTACCCGCCGTGTTGGAAGTACAGCGAACCTGTCCTCTACTCTACC
>JBFMEW010000152.1:0-1887 GCA_040753175.1 Acidobacteriota bacterium
GAGCTTTGGTTGGTAGGCTTCCGACAAACCTCCGACGATATCGCAGAAGTTGCTGAGTCCTCAGAGATTTTGAGCATGGGTTTGCTGCAGGACGAAGGCCTCGACGAACTCGGCGATTTTGTGCTGCGTTTGTCCACACCGGGTCGGACCAGGTAAGATCCTTGCTGGATGCCGGGCACAGCGCATTCAAGGGCGGTTTTCTGGACTTAAACAGCCCATTTCTGCCTCAAGAATGAGCTTTGGTTGAAAGGCAACGCCCAAACGGTGGCCCGAGGTCTCCGCCACGAGTTCACCGCGAAAGAACGTGACTCCGAATCCAGCCTCGATTACTTTATTGCGCGGTACCATTCCGGGGCTCAAGGTCGCTTTCAAAGTCCCGATCCTTACAATCCGGTTGTCGACATTGACGAGGCGGATGAATTCAGTGATTACCTGTCTCAACCTCAAAATTGGAACAGGTATGTGTACGTCTGGAACAACCCCCTCAGGTTCATCGATCCCAATGGTGAGAGGGTTTACGTCGTTACCTACACGACTGGAAACAGCGAGGCGGATGAGGAGTTAAGACGTGCAGCGCAGACCAGAGCACTGGAAATAAGAAACTCGAAGGGCTTTGATGCCAAGAAGGACACCGTTCTTGTCAGAGCAGTATTCTCAAAGTCCGACTTTGCAAACGTTATCAAAGAAGGCAACGCACTGGAAAAAATCTTCGGGAAAGTCGAGCAAGTTTCCCTCTTCGCACATTCTGGAAAGGATGGGCCCGTCTTCCATAATTCCGCCCTCGTCAGCACGGCGAATCCACGTGGCGCAGAACAGTTCACAAACCGCGATCTTGCCGGTCTTAGAGTCAATTGGTCAGGCTCGGCATCGTGCTCGGTTTATGGCTGCAACACGTCACCGAACTTCGCGCAAAAGTTCGCCAATGCTCAAGGAGTCACAACCTACGGTATCGACCGATATGCCTACTTCTCCTCCAGTCCCGGTGGCATGGGACCCCTTACAGCTAGGGGGCCTGTTTACCTTATTGGCGCCGACTATGGAGCCGCTAGCGGCATCGGTGGCGTAGTCCGGTACAATCTTGGCTTCGGCCGCGTTTACCCGATGGTTCGTCATGATCCAGCTCCTAAGGACAAGCCTCGGAGGTGATCATGATGCGAAGGATCAGACTCGTCAAAATGCTTGCGATTCTGGCTATTGCAGCAGCATCAGCCGTCACACTCCTCCTGTATGTCACTCGGTCGAAACCTGTTTTGTTTACGAGTGCTGATAGCACTAAGGCTTCACTAGAACGTGATCCGTTGTTTTCCATTTTCAATCCGTTTCGCGATCGTGCTCCCGAACGTAGTGCTGAGTCCTTTCTCCAACTAATCAGCAGTGGCAGGTGTGAACAGGCGCTGGCCCCGCTGGCCATGAAACCAGACTCGCGGCGATATCACTGTCAAATGGAGAAAGAAGACCCATTGAAGTCATGGCGTCTTGCCGACAGGAAGGAGCAGTCCTCAACAGGTGCCCAGCTCTTTTTCCGCGTAGCCCGAAAGAATTATGCCGATTACGCTGGGAAAGTTTGGGTGAATGTCCAAAGGCGGGATGATCGCTGGCACGTCATCGACTACTCAGCTATCTACTAGCCTGGGAAAACGCTAGCTGGCGGCGCAGACATCACAGTGTGATGTCTGCGTTTGCGCTGCTGCTGTGAGCCTCGTCAGGGTTGGGTTCTGGTCACGGAACTCCGGGGAGATGCAGCTTGGGGTATTCGGTGAGAAGTGGCGCTAAGACGCAATACCTCTAAGCGGTGCTGCGAAGCAGTGTGGGGTTCCGACAGAAATTCCGACAGAGTTCCGACGATATCGCAGAAGTTGCTGAGCCTGCAGAGATTTTGACTGTGGG
>JBFMEW010000153.1:0-1853 GCA_040753175.1 Acidobacteriota bacterium
TTACCGCACTCGGCTCTTGCCTTAGGTCCTAACGCACAGCCGTATGGCTGGATAGGGATGACAGATATGAGGATAAGGCAACCAGCGTTTTACCCATCGGTTCATCCGTTCCCAGGTGATCTTGCTCTTTTGGCCTCGGTTTCTCAAGGTCCGCCGCCAGTGCATAACCACCTCTTGCCGAAATGCACCAAGGGCCGGGCTATTTCTGGGCACCCCATAATACCGGTAATGCCCAAGAAGAATCACCCTCAACCACTTGCCTTGTTCCGGGACAGGCTCATGCATCCGTCGCTTCAGTTCCGTTTTGACTTCCCTCAGCTTCGCCCGCATGCGCTTTTGCACCGTCTGCCGAAGAACACAGAACTTTCCCTTCCGGGTCTTTCCACAACTATGGGTAAACCCCAAAAAGTTAAATGTCTCCGGCTTCCCTTCTCCCCTCTTCTCTCGATTTGTCCGAGCAAAGCGCCCAAACTCGATCAATCGGGTCTTGTCCCCTCGCAGTCTCAGATCAAACTTGCTCATCCGTTCTTTCAGAGCTTCCTGAAACCGCTCGGCCTCCGTTCGGTGCTCAAAGCCCACCACAAAGTCGTCCGCATAACGCACGATGATCACATCTCCCCGTGCGTTGCTCCTCCTCCATCGGTGTGCCCACAGATCGAACACATAGTGAAGATAGATATTCGCCAAAACAGGACTAATCAATCCGCCCTGCGGCGTCCCCTCCTCACTCTGTGTCCACATCCCGTCTTCGTGCACGCCAGCCCTCAACCACTTCTGAATAAGGGCCAGTATGCGTCGATCCCCAATCCGATGCTCCACAAATCTCAGCAGCCATTCATGGGACAGACTGTCATAGAACCCCTGAATGTCTGCATCGAGCACCCATCTCACCCGTTTCCGTTCAATTCCAACCGTCAGGGCATCCAGCCCCTGATGTGGACTCCGTCCCGGTCGAAATCCATACGAAAACCCCAGGAACTCCTCTTCCCAGATCACCGAGAGAATTTGCGCCGTTACACTCTGTACAATCTTGTCTTCCAGCGCCGGTATCCCCAAGGGTCTCTGCCGTCCATCCCCTTTTGGAATATAGACTCGACGAACGGGAGTCGCCCGGTACGCTCTTCTCCCCAACCGCTCCGACAAATCCCGAAGATTCTCCTCCAGGTTCTGCCCGTAGTGGTGCCATGTCTCTCCATCTATCCCTGCCGCCGCATTACGCTTCAACCCGTAATACGCCTCTCGCAGATAATCGATGTTGTAAACATGGTGATAAAGCGCAGTGAGTTTGGCCTTCCTATCTCGCCTTACTGCCTCACGTATGCGCTCCAGAGTCTCTTTCATCCTCTTTTCCCGGCTCTGCGTCCGGAGGATGGAACTCTGTCGCCCATTCCCCTCGGCCGGTCGCCTTCTCTCCATCTCCTCCGCCCCTTTCGGTTTGTTCAGAGACTTCTTCGATACTATGCTCCCGTCCGACTGCCCATGCCCGTTCATCATTGGCTTATGCCCTCAGGCTTCCCAACACGGCCCACTCCGTGGGCAGACATGGGCTCTCCCAGCTCCTGTGCAAGGTGCTTCCGTGCATGTACGGGGTCTCTGACCGCGCAGAGCCAGTGCCAGACTCGCTTAACGCCTGACACCATATTGCCTTCCGACCAGTTCGACATCGTCGGCGCTCTGAAGTTGTGTTTTCCACTTCACGGCTCAATACCCGACCTGCACGCTCCCCGGTCAACGCTTCGCCTGGACAATTGCTCCTCCCGACGCATGACTTGGGGCCGATCTGGTCTGCTAAACCTTGATCGTATAGGACTTTCACCTACTACACCTTGCCAGTTTTTGCTGGCGCACCGAAC
>JBFMEW010000154.1:0-1808 GCA_040753175.1 Acidobacteriota bacterium
CTAGTCTCCCGCGCCGGTGGGTTCCCCACCTCAGCGGGGCCTCTCCTTTGGACTGCGGTGGGGGTCACCGGGATCGCAGGTGTTGCCACTGGCGATTTGATCACCCGGCTGGGGTTGCGACGGGAGTACTCGGGGCCGCACCGATGTCCTGGGTGGCCTTAGACGGCTGATGTATAACTCAGGCCAATAGAGAAGGAGTCCAAGTCGTATGCTGCACCAAACTCTCTCCAAAGGATGGTGCCGCAATGGATCTGGACTCCTTCTTGGTCTCATTGTATGTTCTCGTAGACGACTGGTGGAAGCTCAACCACGCCTTGGACCCACCGAGAACCGGTCGTCCGGCCCTGCTCTCCGACTCGGAGGTCCTTACCCTGGCGATACTCGCCCAGTGGCCTCGCTTCCGCAGCGAGCGGGACTTCTGGAGATTCGCCCGGGCGCATCTGTGCCAATACTTCCCGAACCTCTGTTCCCAGAGCCAGTTCAACCGGCGGGTACGGGCTCTGGAGTCCGAGATGTGCTCGCTCCAGCGTGCCTTCGCCCTAGAGATCGCCGAGCCTTCGGCGGTCTACCGGGTATTGGACACTACCCTGGTGCCGGCGATCGTAAGGGTGAGAGCGTCTCGCAAGGGGCTCTTTGCTGGGCAGGCGACCTTCGGACGTAGCGCGTCCAAGACCGAGTGGATCTACGGGTTCAAGGTGGCGCTGGTGGTAGATCCGAAGGGCGTGGTGAGCGCTTTCGGGCTGGCCCCGGCGTCCTCCGACGAGCGGCCAATAGGAGAGATGCTTGTGGCCATCGATCGGCACGAGGCCTATCTGGCCGACAAGGGTTTCTCTGCAGTCGATTGGGAGAGACACTGGTTGGAGCGCTACGGAGCTCTGGTAGCGGCTACCCCGAAGAACAACGAACGCAGAGCGTGGCCGGAGGCGGACCGCCGTTGGGCGTCGGGCAAACGCCAGGTCATCGAGGGGGTGATCGGCCAGCTCAAGGATTTCTTCGGACTCGAACGCCACCGGGCCAAGACCCTTGAAGGGCTGCTGACGCGCCTGGCCGCCAAAGTCGCGGCGTACACCTGTGGGCAACGGCTCAACGACCGGCTCGGCAGACCGCTGCGCCACTTGGCGGACCTGTTGATCTAGCTCATTGCGCATCAGCCGTCTAAGGGCATAACCGACCATTTCCCTTACGTGTTCTCTACTCTTTGAAGATCTGAGCCACCGGGTATAACGGTCCCATGGACACACTTACGGTCATCGCCCAGATCGCTTCCCCCATCGTTAGCCTTATCTTCATAGTAGTGTTGGGGGTGGGATATTATTACCTGTGGAAGGTGAGCCGGGCGACGCTCGACGAGATGCGCGAGGAACGTTTCTCCGGAGGCCGCCCACAGGTCATAGTCAGCGACAACTACGGACGGTTGCCCGAAGTGGACGTGGTGGTGCGTAACATAAGCACCGCTCCTGCCATGGACATCAGCTTTGAATTCTCAGCGCCTGTGGAGGCTCCGGACGGGACCGTCATCTCGGAGCTGCCCTACTTCAACAATGGGCTGCAGTTTCTAGCACCCCACGGTGAGATAACAGCCTACTGGGGCCATCTCGATGCGCTATTGCCGTTCTTGAGGAAAAAGGGACTCGATAAGGGCATCACGGTGACTATTAACTATAGGGACCTCACCGGTGTGGCCTACAAGACCCACTGGAACCTCAACCCTTTCATCTACGAGAGCAGGAGGTTCGTCGAGCAGAGGGATTTAAGCAATACCCTTAGCCAGACCAATACCCTTCTGCGCAGGCTGGTGGATGCCGTGG
>JBFMEW010000155.1:0-1804 GCA_040753175.1 Acidobacteriota bacterium
GTCATTCGCCTGCTCTACATCTACCAGGTCTCGGACAAATGGAAGCAGGCTCAGGATCTGTTTCATGCCTTTGTGCGGTCGGGCTGTCACCTGGGCAGCCAGGATCTGGACCTGGTCAAGTACTTCCAGGTACGAGAAGCCTGGGAGGCTCAACAGTACGAAAAGGTGGGATCGACCGAGCTGTTGTTTCTAAGCGAGGCCCGCAAGAAGTACTCAGGAGCCCGCTTTGAGGCCCTCTATTGGCAATGGAAGAACGGCGATCGAAGCCTTCCCTTGGCTGTCACCAACGGAGAAAAACGCGTCCTGACGTCGTCGTTTACGACCTACAAGATTGGAGAACGTTATGCGGCTTTTGGCGACCTGGACTAATCGAAAAGGTGAAAACAGGCCGAGATCAACCTTTCACCCCGAGTTTCACCGCGGGTGGCACCCCCAAGAGACGGGTAAGTCCCCACACACCAGATCAATCGCCTGCGGCAGCGTGGCGTTGGCCGATGGAGATGGGGACGGGAAACGGGCGGTGGCGACCCCCCTTTTCGACCGCTTTGGCCATCCCGCGGCCCTGCGGGTTTCGTTCGGCTCCGCCTCGCTCCAGGGGTCGCCACCGTCCGTTCCCCCGTCCCCCAGAACTCCTCAATCCCACTATGCCCGGAACGATATCGAGAACTAGATCCGCAACGACACACCAGGCAGGGGAGATGCCACGATGACCAAACGGACCAATCAACCTGTTATCCGACCACAGCTCAAAGTTCAATTCGAGCAGATCAACTTCAAAATCGACGTACCTACTCTGGAAAAACTGCGGGCCTACTCCGAGTTCATCGACTCCGAGCAAAGCTACGTGATCCGAGAAGCGCTGAATCACCTGTTCGACAGCGACTCGGCTTTCCGAGTATTCCTCGAGTCCCGGAACACCTCATCGAGCATACAGCGCGCCCCGCTTGAAACAGCAGATCGATCCAACACCGATCACCGCGGTTCTTGAGCGGCGGAGGTTGATGGAGCGGCGTGGCGATCCAGTCACGATCCAACCACCATCCGGAGGGGCCAACGGATCCCCTCCGCAGGTTTAATGAAACAAGGAGCCCTGCCGATGCCTGACGAATCCAATGAAGGTCTGATGGCCAGAGACCAATCCCATCCAGACCAAGGCGCACTCGACCGTCCCTGGGATCCAACAGACACCAAGGCGCCAGTGGAAGGGGAGTTGGTCCCGGATGAGGCGCTGGAGGAGTTCCGGGCACCGAATCTGGACAGATCAAGCGAAGAGGCGATCGATGGAGAACTCGCTCGACAGAGACCTCAGTTTCCAACCCCATCTGAATCAAATCCGGCGGCGCCCTTCGCCGAACGCAATGAGCACTGGGAAGGGGTCATCCACTATCAGGATGCCCGCCAGCCTGACCCGGATCATCCGGCCCCGGCTGAGGATCCCTTCAACCGCACCTCTTCTGAGTGGCAAGGCGTCGAGCGGACCCATACCGACTCGGTCGATCTGGAGGCAGAACGACTGTCCAGCCAGTATCAGGCGGGCGACTGGAGCCGCAGCCAGGAGCTGTCCATGTCACATGAGCAGAGTCTGGAAAGGTAGATCGGAGTCAGGAGCCACGCTGCAAGGGACCGCGCTCGTTCTGGAAATGCCGACCGCTCCTGTCGTCACTTTGGCTGGTAGTGCTGCTCCCTTGGGGAGCGGCTGAACGGTAGCAACCAACCCATGAGACTGCTCGAAATCCGAACCTTGCTGGCTTTTCTCTTGGCCTCCCTCGTCGGTCTGGTCCTCTATTTCTGGTTCCCTTTTCCA
>JBFMEW010000156.1:0-1783 GCA_040753175.1 Acidobacteriota bacterium
GGCTTCCGGTTGGCGCGAGCCGCTGCGCGTTCTTAACCGCGAAAGAACGCGACTCCGAGTCCAACCTCGATTACTTCGGGGCCAGGTACTTCTCCGGGGCACAAGGGCGGTTCACTTCCGTGGATCCTGAGAATGCGGGAGCCAACGAAGATGATCCTCAGAGATGGAACGGTTACTCTTACGCACGAAACAACCCACTCCTGTATACCGATCCCACCGGGAAAGCCATCCGGATCTGTGACAACAACAATGAGAACTGCGCGAACTCGGAGTTCGACCCGCATTACTTCGAGCGAACGAACCCCAACCTTCGCTTCGGCAACGGTGTAATCAACGCTGTCAACGAAGACGGCAGTCTGACGAGGGTTGGAACTTACACGGAGTTTGGCGACTATGAGGACGCGACGGGTGGCTTGTTGCTTTTTGCAGGCTTAGCGAGAGCCGCTTTTAGTGGGGCAGTTGCTTTAGTAGACAGCGCTGCCACGAGTCTCTCAAGAAGCTATGCGCGAATGGCGGGATCCGAGGCTGGCGTCTTTCGGATTGGAGGTGCTGGTAGCTCGCTGTCACAGGGCGAACAGAGCTCCGTCAAAAAGCTAACCAATATTCTGAATCAAGGACTCAAGCCCGGAGCAAAAGGTGACATAAGCGGTGCCTTGGCCGACTTGACCGGAAGCCCTGTTCCAAAGCCTTCACAGCTTGGTGGTGGCTTCTATAATCACACACAAGATTTGAACAATATGCTTAGGGGTCTCCGCAAGCACGTAGAAATGCTAAAGAATGTGTCGGATCCTGGTGTTCAAGCGCTCCGACAGCGGGGCATAGAGGCGATCCGCCAGATTGAATCTGCATTCAAAGGAGCTGGCATATGAATGAGGACTCGCTCCATTCCATCACATTTGAAGAAATAGAAAGGGGAAAGGGATTTGCCAGTCCTCTCCCCAGAACCTCGGATGACGAGTATCCATTGCCCGCTTGGTACCGCTCAGTTAGGAGCAAGCCGCTTCGCGACTTTACGATCGAAGATCTATGCAGGTCCTGTCGGGAAAACATTCATCTTGAACATATCGTGCCGCTTTGTTTGAGCAAGTTGGCTAAAGAACCTATGAGCGGTGAGCTGTATGACGGCGAATTGCTTGTGGCTTTGCGTTCCGTACCGACGTCGTATTGGGCGAACAACAGCGATCAGCGAACACGCTTGGTCAAGATAATTGAAGGAGCCATTGAGAGCATGGATGAGCAGGATCTTCAGAATGAGATGGATGCCTTTCTCGTATTCCTTTCACCCCACGCCAAGTAATGGCCGCAAGCGATAAGACCAACTCTTCGGAACGATATGGCCTTTTTCATTTAGCTGCCTTGGCATGGGTTGGGGCGGAGTCGTGGGTCGCGGCGGCTGATCTCCGTCGGGCCGGTGGAGTGGTGGAGGTCAAAAGGGGGCACATCTTTCTTCTTTCCGAAATGAAAGCAGCGGAGGCACCGTGCTCGGGACGCCGGCTTGGTTAGATGAGAGAGCCGTGGGACCGGCCTCCCGGTGCGCGGCGCAGCAGCGATTTGATCCACGACCGCTCGCCCCGGCAGGCGTGTCCGACACCCGAGTGATTCGAGCCCTGAATTCCGGGGAGATGCAGATTGCGACAGTCGGTACGAAGTGGAGCTGAGACGCAATACGTCTAAGCGTTGCTTCGAAACGGTGCGGAGTTGCGACGTGTCGGAGCTTTGGTTGGTAGGCTTCCGACAAACCTCCGACGATATCGCAGAAGTTGCTGAGTCCTCAGAGATTTTG
>JBFMEW010000157.1:0-1757 GCA_040753175.1 Acidobacteriota bacterium
AGGAACTGGTCTTTCATGCGATTGGCTTCTTGAGCTTCGTGGTAAAGTCGTGCATTGTCCACTGCCAGGGCAGCGCGGTGGGCGAGTTCAGAAGCCAAGGAGAGATCCGCCTGATTGTAGTGGCGACCCGATTCGGCAGTAATAAAGGCGATCGCGCCCAAGATTCGTCCACGGGCAATTAATGGTAAACACATATAAGATTTGAAATCTGCCTTGCGGAGGATTTTCAAGTGTTCCGGATCGCAGGCGATCGCGACGAGCAATTCGTCGGGAATCTCCGGAACGAGTTCTGCCTCACCCGTATGCAACACGTTCGCCAAACCACGTGGCACCTTGGGATCGAACGGGTAGCGACGCTCTACCTGCCATGCCAGATCAACCTTTGAGGAGTCTAGGTGGGCAACCGCTCGTTGGCGAATCGAGCCATCTGGCTCAACTGTATGGACGGCGCACCAGTCGGCAAGGTGCGGCACCGCCAGATGCACCAGGCGTTCCAGCGTGGCTTGATAATCCAGCGAGTCAGACAGCACGACGCCAGCTTCTGAGAGGAATTGCCGTGCTTCTTCCGCGCGTTTGCGATCGTCAATGTCCGTGCAAGTCCCGAACCACTTGACGACCCATCCATTGCGATCGCGTAGCGGCAACGCCCGAACCAGATGCCAGCGGTAAACTCCGTCCGACGCTCTCTTAAAGCGGCATTCGGCTTCGTAAGTCTCACCCGTATCAACGGCATTGTTCCAGCCGTCTACCGATGCCTGCAAATCGTCTGGATGGAGCGCTGGCTGCCATCCCCAGCCTTGGGCTTGCTCCAGCGTGGTTCCCGTGTAGTCAAACCAGCGTTGGTTGTAGTAATCCACTGCCCCATCTGGCTGTGCCGTCCACACCATCTGCGGAATCGCTTCTGCTAGGGAGAGATAACGCTGTTGCGCCTCTTCAGCTTGGGCACGCGCTTCCTGTTCGCGGACGAGCTGGAGCCGTTCTTTCTCTGATTTCTTGCGGTTGGTGATGTCCTCAATCACATACGCAAATTTTGGATGCAAGCTGGAAGCTCCCTCAATGGGGCAAACGCTAGCAGATAGCCACTTCTTACCCAAGTCAGTCTCGTGAGGATATTCAAAGCGGATGGTTGTCTGGGTGCGTTGAGCCAACCGATATTGATGAATCCACAATCGCAGGTATTGCGGCGGGACTCCCAAACTGCTACCCAGTCGATTTTGCATGGCTTCGGGAGTTAGCCCAAAGAACTTTGCTGAGGTGGAGTTATCGGAAATATGCAGGATGTCATCTTCCACCAACTCGACAATCCCCATCATCAAAGAAGCGCTATCGAAGAAACTGCGAAGAATGGATCTTTCCCATTTGAGTTCTTGAAGTGCTTGGTGGCGTGCGGTGATGTCCTGAACTAGCGCCACGAAGTAATCAATTGAACCGTCAGTACGGCGCACGCAGCGAGTCGAGATGCTGGCGTGGATCGTTTGCCCCTCTTTGCGGATAAACCGCTTGTCCAATGAGTAGCCTTCAATCTCGCCTGCTAAAACCCGCTGGAATTGCTCTACATCGGCTGGCAAATCATCGGGATGAGTTAATTGATCCCAAGTCATTTGCCTCAGTTCTTGCCGGGAATAGCCAAAGATGTCGCACAATTTATCGTTGACTTCCAGCCAACCTTTGTCTGGCGAACTGATGGCGATCCCGACTAAAGGAAGTTCAAAGTAGCTGCGGAAGCGTTGTTCGCTCTTCCGCAGCTCTTGTTCGGC
>JBFMEW010000158.1:0-1739 GCA_040753175.1 Acidobacteriota bacterium
TAATTAGTTCATGATGCGAACTAAAATAACAGACGTTCTTTCTAGGGTTCTGGGCTCGGAGAAAAGGCGAGAAATTGTTAGGGCCGTTTTAAACTACCCAGAGAAAGAGTGGAACGTCTCCGAACTGGAAAAAATCACTGGAGTCCCCCACGCGACGGTATGGCGTACTGTTTTGGATATGGAAAATGCGAAGATCTTGAGATCGAGATTACTGGGAAAGAAGACGAAAATATTCAACTTGATAAAGGATTCGCCTTATCTCGATGTTCCTCGGAATTCCTGAGTTGAACTGTTTCTAGGATCCGTATCATCTCGCGCTTTTTTCTCAACCGGGTTGTTTCAGAGAGCAAGAACTCGCTCGTCATCCGTTGGTTTTTCTATGGAACAGGACCCACGCTAGTCGCGCCTGAGTCCAACGGCCTCCCCTCGGTGTGCTTCAGCGGGCCGAGCAAACTCGAATGAGGTCCAGAAGACGGTTTCGACCGAGGCCTAGGTCGATCTCCGCTGCCTCGGCGGGCGTCCGCTTCAGTCCTTGGTGCGTTCGGACGAAGTTGAAAATCGCCCGCCTCAGCTCCAGGAACGCCCTGGCCGACTTGAAGCTTTTGAAGTGGCGCATGGTCTTGTACCGCTGCTTGATGTCCTCGTTGTGTCGCTCGATCGGGTTGTTGTTGTGCTTCAGTCCGTAGCGCCTGCACGCGATCGGCACGCCGAACACGAGCCTCGCTATCCAGCGAAAGCGGCGGTTGAAAGCTCTCCGGTACTGCCAGAGCTTGTCCGTGACAAATGGCACCAGTTTTCGCTTCTTCGGGGGCTTGTCGCGCTCGCGCTCGAAAATCGCACGTATTTGGTCTCCAACGCGTCTTTTCAGCTCCTTGAACAGCGCGTCGATTTCCTCGGTGGTCCTGCTCCAGACAAGCCTGCAACCCAGGTTGTACTTCGTCCGTGAGTCGACGGCGTTTATGCCGTAGACCGTTTTTTCCCCACCTTCAAGTAGACCTCATCGAGGTGGATTCGCCCCTTGACCTTTGGCTTGGGCATCCGCTTGCGCTCGAACTCCCTGACGATTTTGGAGTACTTCTTGACCCAGTCAAGGATCGTCGAGTCGGCTGGCTTGTAGCCGTGGTGCTGGTACATGTAATCGCGGATCTTGCTGAGCGACAGCCCTTCGACAAACAGATGCAGCACGGCAACGATGATCTCCTTGGGGTATGTCATGTCCTCAAAACCATCGCGCTCGACGAAGAAACGCTTGCAGTCATGGCACTTGTAGCCCTGCTTGGTGAGGTACTTGTTCTTGAGTTTGCCAGCTTTCTTGGTGTGGCTGGACCCGCAATGGGGACACTTCACGTTTTACCTCCTTTTCGTTTTGTAACCCCATCGCTCAGGTCGGCTCCAGTCAACCCTTTGGAGTTCCTACTTAAAAAGACCAACTATTCCGAGGAATATCTTCCACGTATTACGGCAGAAAGCAGATGGGCGACGAAAAGGTACCCCTCAGGCGGTATCTGAAGGGGCTCGGCGTGGTAATAAGCTGATACAGGGTTCTCTTCAGCTTCGTCGTTCAGCTCGGGTGCCGTGATAAGCCCTTTCTCGTGATGGGCAAGCCACTCCAAGAGGACTACCCGAGCCTCCTCGAGTTCGCCACGGAGAAGATCATCCGCGCAACGAACCCTGCCCCAGCAGCCATTCCCACAGGGGGACGAATTTTACCTTCTTTCCCCTGAACTTCCCCTCGTTTT
>JBFMEW010000159.1:0-1705 GCA_040753175.1 Acidobacteriota bacterium
TGAAGACCGCTTTCCCGTTCTCATCGGCCACATTGAGCCGGACGTAGTAGACTCCGCTGGCAAGGGCTGATGCGTTCCAGGTGATGGAGTGCATCCCGGCAGGGGTAAATCCCCGTGCAAGTTCTGCCACTTCCTGCCCCAGCGTGTTGTAGATAATGAGCGACACATCACCCGGTGCCGGCAGATCGAACCTGAGTGTGGTCGTCGGGTTGAAGGGGTTGGGATAGTTCGGATGCAGGGAGTAGGCGGTGGGTAATTGCGAGAGTGCGACTACCGGCACCTTTCGAACCGTCCCGGCCGGGTGAGCCACACTTACATCCGCGTAGCCTCCCAAAAAGCCCTTCCCGTTGATTCCCTCAAGCGACGCAGCCAGATACAGAGGTCCGACGCCGGCTGCCTGGGGCACCTGTCCCGACAGATGAAAGCGGAGCGTGCTATCACCTCGTGCCGACACAGTTTGATTCAGTAGTGTCGCAACTGTCCGCCCACTCTCGCTCTCGATAATGGCGATCCGGGGCGAAATCTCTCCGGGCCAGTTGTGTGCCCGGAGTGTCACGTCACACGCTACCGTTGTGCTGGAAGCAGGCGAGAAATTGTCCGTACGGATAAACGCTGATTGTGACTCCTCGGCGGTCGGCGTAAACGAGAGCTGAACGCTCTTCCCATCGGCAAGAGTCGTAACACTACCGACCTCCAGTGCGAGAGCTGACGCACCGCCACTATCTGCAAGGACAACTTTCCTGAGGTCTTCAACCTCAAAGGGCAGTGTCGTCCCCTCTTTCCTTGCAACCTGCTTCGCCAGCCCTCCGGCAGATCGTGACTCGAATTTCACCCGGTAAAGCGGTGACGCAGTCAGAGTAACGATAGAGCTGGCGTGCAATTGCGGGTCCCAGTCGTTGGACTTCGCCATGAGATTCGGGTGCATCTGGCTTGTACCGTAATAGGTCAGGGAATTCATTGTCCAGGAGACGCCATCGGAGGAAAGGTACTCGTGCAAGACCTGGCTGTCACAGAAGTGGAGCGAGCTCTTGGCGCCAGAGCCGTAGCCATTCGCACTCACGGAGGCGGTGATGACGGGATACTCTATAAAATCGCTGATGAGCTCCCGGAGTGATGACCAGACCCCCGATTCGCTCTTGGAGCGCACCAGGGCCACCTCCCAGCCGTAGGTAGCATCATAGGCGCTCCAGGCGACGATCTGCCTTCCGGTGTAATCGACATCCACGGAGGCATTTTTGACCTGGCTTAAGCCCCCGATTGTGGGCACAGTCTCGGGAGAGTAGAACGAGACAGTAGGGGCCGTCTCACTCGGGGTAAAGTTTGAGGAGCGGGAAAGGAACACATTTGAGCCGTTGTCAAATGTCAATGACAGGAAGTAATGCTGTTGGCTATCCTTGGCGAACGCCATTGCGGGTCTCGTGTGACCGCTCCCGGTGTTTGGAACGGCACTTGTGTTCCAGACATCCATCCCGTAGTAGTACTGATACCCCTTGGAGCTGCACAGAAGGGGGGTGCTTCCGTAATAGTTCCCCTCATAGACCACGGCTACGTGAACGTTCTGCTGGTTTTCCAGATATGCCACGGCGACCGGTTTTGCATCCGAGCGGGCAAAGCCTGCTCCTGAAGGGTAGTCGGGATGGACGAGGTATTCGGTCTCACCCCACGCTCCCGTGTTGAGATCAAGCCGACGGACGTTCACGTCGAA
>JBFMEW010000160.1:0-1701 GCA_040753175.1 Acidobacteriota bacterium
GGTTTGATCAGCGGGCTGGTCCTCGGCGTGTCCACCGCCTTCTTGATCGAATACCTGGACGACACGGCCAAATCCTCCGAGGACGTGAGCCAAATCTTGGGCTTGAACACTTTGGGCACGGTTGTCCGGTTCCCAAAGGTCAGGAAACTTCGGGATGGACTGGTCACAATTGAAAAAGCGCGCTCGCCTTACGCCGAGGCGTACCGCAGCCTGCGTACCAACCTCCAATTCTCGAGTTTAGCCAACCCCGCCGCCGCGCTGGTCGTGACGAGCGCGGGGCCGCGGGAGGGCAAATCGACCACGCTGGCGAACATTGGGGTGGCAATAGCCCAATCGGGGAAGAGGGTGATCCTCGCTGACACCGATCTGCGGCATCCCAGTCTGCACAAATTCTTTGGGCTGCCCGAAGAGCCAGGCATTACCAATGTCCTCCTGGGTGAAATTCACAACCTCGACTCCGTTCTCCGGGAAACGGAGGTTCCCGGCCTGCACGTTCTCGTTAGCGGAACTCATCCCCCCAACCCGGCGGAACTCTTGGCCTCTCGCTTGATGGGAGGTTTGGTCGAGGCGCTCAAGCAGCGGGCCGACATCGTGCTTTTGGACAGCCCCCCAATTCTGCCCGTTACCGACGCCACCTTGCTCGCGGCGAAGGCTGGCAGCGTCCTGTGGGTGATTGACGCCGGGACTACCCGCACCGATGTGCTGCGCAAAGCCAAGGAAGCGCTCGCCCAGGTGGATGCGAAAATCCTGGGAGTCGTGTTGAATCGGGCGTCCGAAGCGTCCGCATACGGCTACTATTACTGGTTCTTCGCTGTTTCAAGTGGGTAACCCGAAATCCAGCTTACCTGCAATAAGGTAAGCCATGGTGATGATATTTCTGTTGGTTCGGTATCCTCTGGCTCTCGCCTTGGCGGCTTGGATGAGGCTGTTGATGCCTTCCAGGAAGCCGATGGTGAGCTGGCTGTCGAACCAGTTGAGTATTCCTTGCCAGTGTCGTTTGATAGCCTTCGCAGCCTCAATAACAGGCTGCAAGCGGCAGTGGGTGGCCCAGAAGTACCAACGTTTCAGGAACGCTTCTCCAGCCTGCCTGGTAGGCTGGGTGAATAGCTCCTGTAGCGTGAGACGAATCTGATATGCCTTGGCTGTCTTCAAGTTATGGTGGCTTAATGCTTCCATCATCTGGCTTTGGCGGATGGTCATGTTGCAAGGGTTCTTGAGCCAAAGATAGCGCGTTTTCTTAAGCAGATCAGTGCTCCGAGACTCCCATCGTCGCACCTGGTCAACCGCATCACCCATCAGCTTCATGATATGAAAGCGGTCAAAGGTGATACTGGCTTCAAGGAGGTGTTCTTCCACTCCGGCGATGAAGGCGGGAGACATGTCACAACAGACCTGGGTAATGGACTTGGGATCGCCTCGATGTGCTATCAGGTCTTCCGAGAAGGCTTTTACGGTCTCCTGGTCTTTGCCCTCGGTGCCGAATAGAAGGCGCTTCTGGTCCATGTCGAAGAAGAGGCTAATGTAATTGTGACCCTTACGGCTGGAGGTTTCATCGACACCTATACGGGATACCTGGGAGAAATCCAGATTGCTTCTGGCCTCATCCACATAGTGGTGCACGATCCGCCAGAGCCGGGTGTCATGCTCGCCAATCAATTCGGCAACAGCAGCGACAGGCATCTCCCGCACCAGGGCCATGAT
>JBFMEW010000161.1:0-1650 GCA_040753175.1 Acidobacteriota bacterium
CGCTTCTGGAAACAAGACCAATTGGTTGCGATCGACACCTTCGATATGACTCATGCCTTCTCCTTGAGAGAGTATGCGTGCATGCCCTTATTATCGCATACTCATGGAGTTTTCACACAGTCTGGCGAGTTGTTCGGCGGCACGCTACGCTCCTCTGGGAGGCTGCCTGTCCAGCCATTGGAGGGCCCTTTCCCAGTACAGCGCGTTCTTCATTAGGTCGTTGCTGTGTTCGAGGCTGTGCTGGACGGTCTTCGCAACTACGAACTCTGCAGAAACGCGGCCTAGCCCAGTCTCTACCCTCTCCTCCTGCCAGGCCTCCTGAGGGATGTCTCGGAGCATATCTACCTGGAGCTCCCTCAGTTCCCGTAATCGTCGCAGCAACGAGGCGACGTCAACACCGCCCGCCAGCGCATCGGCCCATGCCGTCTCCTCAAGCTCCGGCTCAGGGAACACTAGGTCAGCCGAGGGCCGTGGGCCGCCAATGCAGTGCTGCATCGCGGGAACGGCATACATTCCCTCGTAGAAGGCCAAGTGGAAAAGCTGGCGTAGAGCCGACCACTCACCGAAGTAAGTCTTGAAGCCCCTATCAGACTGCGGATGCTTACCATGAGGCGGGGGCTCGAGCAGGCGGTGCGAGGGCACCCTCGAGATGGCCCATTCGATGATGCGCTGGGTCTCCTGCAACCTGGATGCAAGCTCGGTCTTGCTGGACATGGCGAATCCTTGTGGCGATCGATCGCGGCTGGCACGGGGACCGTGCCGCCGAACGTCGCGGATCACGCGCGGCTGTAAGCCGTCGCGTGCATCCGGCTTGTTCGGACTCGCTATTCGTGATCTCACTCAGCCACTATTCAGTAATCGCAACACTTCCCGATTCAGATCTTGCAATCTGCGCTGCGCGTCGCATGGACTCAGTAATATGGCGCGCATGTGGCAAGCCCCAGAGAAGGGCATGCGGAAGAATACGGTCGCTTGACACGACGTTGACATTGACGTACCCACAAATGCGAGCCCACAAAGTCTGCTGCCTGGAATAGTCCTTCAGCCTGAAGAGTTCAATCTGGTGACTGCTGATGTTCAAAATCCCGGTCTGAATGACAATTCTCTGGGTGGTGATGGTGTAGGTCGTGTTGATATGTCGAAGAATAGTCCGAATGACCTTCAGTACGTTGAGAAACATGAAGAAGACGAGTACGTACGCCACGTATTGAAGCAGTTCACGAGGTGCGATGTTCAACTCATCTGCGATCTCAGTCACCGCCCGGGCTGCATCAGGAACGTCGAGAAGAGCGTTGCGGGAAGAGTAGAGAAAGAGCCACAGCAGGAAGAAGACCGCGGACCAGAACAGATGGGGAAGAGAATACGCGAAGGATGGGTGACCTTCCCAGATCAGTTGCTCTTCACTTGGGATTGGAGAGCCAACCTCAAGTCTGCCAACCGGCAGGTTCGCCCGGCTTATCGCCGGGACTGTATCCCGCTGTGGAACTGGATAAAGTTTCGACATTCCTTTTCTCCTTGAACGATTAGGATGAGCGGCAAGACGGGTCTAGCAAGTCAATTTTGAGTAGAGGGGGCACGTCTGCTCTGGGCTTAGCTGAATAATTCTAGAAGTCTTGTCCGCTCCATCCAGGGTTGAACGAACCGGTGTAT
>JBFMEW010000162.1:0-1641 GCA_040753175.1 Acidobacteriota bacterium
TGCTTGCATGCTGGATTCGAGAAGTGCACAAAGTTCATTCGTACTGGGAGGGAAACACAAGCGCCGTCTAACCGCAGCGTGAACCCGACCGCCCACAAAGCGGGCGGCGGGTTACGCTGGAGTCGTTCGGCAATAAAACATTTCCAATACAATGACCAACAGGAGGAACATCTATATGAGCACACAACTACTCGAAGGAAAAGTCGCACTTATCGGCGCAGGAGCAAAAAATCTCGGCGGCCTCATCAGCCGCGACCTCGCAAAGCATGGGGCCAACATCGCAGTGCACTACCACGGGGACGGAACTAGGCAGGCAGCGGAGGAGACGGTTGCGGCGGTCAAGGAGATCGGCCGCGATGCATTCGCCCTGCAGGGCGATCTCAGCAAGCCGGATGTCGTGGCTTCGGTCTTCAGTCAGGCAAAAGAGCGATTCGGCGGAATCGACATTGCGGTCAACACGGTTGGCAAAGTCCTGCGCAAGCCGATCATCGAGACGACGGAGGCCGAATACGACTCCATGTTCGATATCAATGCCAAGTCCGCCTATTTCTTTATCAAGGAGGCGGGCATTCACCTGAATGATGGAGGGAAGATCATTACGATCGTCACTTCGCTTCTGGCTGCCTTCACAGACGGCTACTCGACTTACGCAGGCGGCAAGGCTCCAGTCGAGGATTTCACCCGGGCGGCGGCGAAGGAGTTCGCTTCGCGTGGCATTTCAGTGACCGCCGTTGGCCCCGGCCCGATGGATACCCCTTTCTTTTACGGACAGGAGACTCCAGAACGGGTGGTCTACCACAAGTCGCAGGCCATGAACGGTCAGTTGACCCAAATCGAGGATATCGCCCCTATCGTTAGATTCCTCGCTACTGAGGGCTGGTGGATCACCGGCCAGACCATCTTCGCCAATGGCGGTTATACGACACGCTGATTCACGATGACGAAGAACCGTCTCGAAGCATTCAGTGATGGGGTCCTTGCGATCATCATCACGATCATGGTGCTGGAGCTGAAAGTTCCACACGGAGAGGAGCTGCAGGCCTTGCTTCCGCTATGGCCGCGGTTTCTGAGTTACGTTCTCAGCTTCCTCTACCTTGCCATCTATTGGAACAATCATCATCACATGCTCCACGCCACCGAGCGAATCAACGGTTCCATCTTGTGGGCGAATCTCCATCTGCTGTTCTGGCTTTCACTCATCCCATTCGTGACTGGCTGGATGGGCGAGAACCACTTCGCCCGGGTTCCGACCGGGCTATACGGCGGGGTGCTGCTGCTCGCAGCGTTAGCCTATTGGATACTGCAGCAGGCGATCATCTGCGAGCATGGTCGCGATTCGACATTGGCGAGAGCCATCGGGAAGGATTGGAAAGGAAAGGTGTCGCCAATCCTCTACATCGTGGCCATTATCGCATCATTTCTGCATCCGGCGATCTCGGGCTCCATTTACCTTCTGGTAGCATTGATGTGGCTTGTTCCTGATCGGCGCATCGAGCGAGAAATCAAAAAAGCCGAACACTTATAAGGCCTCCCGAAGTCAAGAGAACAAATTTCGCCCTGAGGCTGGAAAAGAAAAATAGAAAGAGACTTTTCGAACGATCAACGACGATCCTGAGCGGTGACTCTGCTAGTTTCTGACTT
>JBFMEW010000163.1:0-1625 GCA_040753175.1 Acidobacteriota bacterium
CGTTGATGAGAACAAAACAACTGAACGCATTGGATCGTAGGTTGAGCCGGTTCCTCCGGGACCTTTTGCAGCCTTTGGGTCGGAGTGAGCGGCGTCACTGGGCCAGGGTTTATCTGGATGGACTTCTGCTCGACGGGGAGCGTAAGTCGATTGAACCCATGGCCAACAGGATCCCCGGCGCCGACGTTCAAGCGTTGCGGCAGTTTGTCGGTCAAAGCCCATGGGCTGTCGAGGAGATTCAGAAGCGCCTCGCCCTCAGAATGATCGATCTTCTTTCCGAGGCCGAGGTTTGGATTATTGATGAGACCTCTTTCCCCAAAGCCGGCCGTCATTCCGTGGGTGTGGGCAGGCAGTATTGTGGGGCTTTGGGCAAAGTTGCAAACTGCCAAGTTTCGGTGACGCTCCATTGGAGCAGTTCTGAAGCAAGCTGTCCGTTGGGCTGGAAACTGTACATTCCGAGGGACTGGTTTGCAGACCCCGACAGGTCCGCCAAGGCCAAGATTCCGTCCGAGGTGGAGTACAGGGGCAAGTCCGAATTGGCTGTGGAGCTTTTGGATCAGGCGATCTCCTGGGGTGTGCCCGCCCGACCCGTGGTGGCCGATTCCCTTTACGGGAACGAGTTCGGTTTTCGAGAGAAGCTGAGAAGTCGGGGGCTTTCTTATGCCGTGCAGGTGGAGCCCTCGACGGTGGTCTGGGATCAAGACCCGAACATCGAGTTCCCTCCTCCCAACGAGAAGGGGCGTCCCAGAAAATATCCTCCATTGGCGTTGCTGCCTCAAGTCCGGAACTTGTCGGAGCTGGCCCAAAGTCTCGAAGACCAGGCGTGGCACGCCGTTACGTGGCGGGAAGGTACTCGAGGACCTCAAAATTCCCGATTCGCTCTGGTCCAAGTCTGGGCCGCGCATGGCTGGGGCAAGCAAGCGCATCCCGAGCGGGTACCCGAGTTGCTTTTGATGGAATGGCCTGAAGAGGAGAAGGCTCCCACTAAATATTGGCTTGCCTGGTTCGACGGCCAAACGCCGGGCATCTGCCAAGTCGTTCGGACCGCCAGGGCCCGATGGCGGATCGAGCTCGATTATCGGGAAATGAAGGAAGAACTCGGGCTCGATCATTTTGAAGGCAGACAATGGCTGGGTTGGCATCATCATGTGACTCTCGTAACCCTTGCTTATGCGTTCCTGCAGACGGAACGAGCACGCATTAAAAAAAACTTCTGGTGTAACCTTGCCCCAGACGAGGAGGTCCCTTCAGGCCGCGTTGATTAGAATGGGTGGGCGTTGCCCATGGTGTCACACCACCTTCCCATCCATAAATAATTCGTCATGAACGTAACCTACTATTACTAGCAGGCTGCTGAAAAACGCGATCTGCGGTCACGCCAACGGCGTGACGCTTCATCCCTCGTCACTGCGACGTACTCTATGTACGCCTTCCTCGGGATTTGCGCGCCTTGTATCTCATCGTTTTTCAACGGCCTGTAATAACTCAGGCTTTTCAACGGAGTGCTAGCGGGACGGCAGCGAGGCGAGCCGGTTGTGCACTTCCTCCCATATTTCAATTACCTTGCGAGCGCTTTCGCCATCGCGGTCCAGTTCCGTCACCGTCTTACTTTGCACCACGGCCCG
>JBFMEW010000164.1:0-1563 GCA_040753175.1 Acidobacteriota bacterium
GTTAGCAGCAAAAGGAGAAAGCTATGGAAGCATGCTGGGAGTACCTCGGATGCCACAATGAAGACTGCGTAATGTACGGTAAGAAGGGAACAAAGTGCTGTTGGGAGGTCGAAGGGACATTGTGTAATCATCATGGCATTGAACTGGTGCGGAATAAGCTCGGTGGAAAGAAAGAAGATGCCTGTGCCCGCTCTGCATGCATTTACTACAAGGCAGCGAAGGATAGGGCACCGTATGGGTAACAAGGGTCGGGGCGCGCTGCTAACAAATCGTTGCAGCGGACGGGCTAACGCCCGCCGCTGAACTCAGTCGTTAGCTGCCACCGCATCAGCCAGCAGCGAAAGCTTGGTTCACAGTCGGTGGTGAGCTTGAATGGAGAAACACTCATATGATTCCACAAGCAAGGAAACTGATCAACATGATCGAGGAGCATGGTTGGGCCGGTCGAATTGTTCCGATCGGACACCTTGCTGACCTTCGGGAAGCGATCCGCAGTCGCTACGAGCATGGGCTCCTAGATGAGGAGTTCTACCGTGAACAGCTAACTTCGTTCTCTTTTGATCCTCCACCAGACTTTGCGAACCCCCAGTCCATTATTATCGTGGCTGTACCGACACCTCAGATGCGGATTTTCTTCCACTGGCGAGGAGTACGTGTGCCTATCGTCATTCCTCCAACGTACGTAAGTTACACGCCACGCACGGAGAGCGTCCAAGCAGTCCTTGCAGCATGGCTACAACAAGACGGCTACCATTTAGCGAAGCCACGACTGCCGCTCAAGACACTTGCTGTGTGCAGCGGATTGGCGGACTATGGACGGAACAACATCTGCTATGTGCAGGGAATGGGGAGCTTTCTGCAACTGGTTGGTGCGTTCTCGGACTTACCATGCGACGGAGATCCGTGGCGGGGGCCAAAAGCACTTGACCGATGTGAATCATGCATTGCATGCCTCCGACTTTGCCCAACCGGGGCAATCACCAACGATCGTTTCTTGCTCCATGCGGAACACTGTCTTACGTACCACAATGAGGCGGCGGGGGACTTCCCAGACTGGATCGACCCATCCTGGCATCACTGCTTGATCGGTTGCCTGCGATGCCACACTGTCTGCCCGGAGAACAACACTGTGATAGAGTGGTTCGAGGATCGGGCCGAATTCTCAGAAGAGGAGACCAGCTTCTTCATCCGTCGTGTTCCCCTTGATCTGCTACCTAGGGAGACAGCAACGAAGATTAAGAGCCTCCAGATTAACGAGGATTACCGATTGTTGTGTCGGAATCTGTCGATGATCATTGATAGAGGCGGCAGCAGCTAACAACGGGTTGCAGCCGACGCCGCCCCTTGCGGCTTTAACAATGTAGTTTTGCTGGCGAAGGCGTCTGTTTTTCAGACGTGCCTTACCAGCGACGGCGGGGCGGCGCGGCTGAACCCAACCGATGGCGCGGACGCTTCGCGCCGCGCCATCGGGCGGCGGATTGCCATCCTCTGGCTGTCCGGCGCTCCGCGCCGGCCATCCAGCGGATGCAGCGGACATGGCCGTCCGTGCGCTTCGCGCCCGTC
>JBFMEW010000165.1:0-1556 GCA_040753175.1 Acidobacteriota bacterium
ACAGGCTGGGAGCAATCGCCCCTGTTAGGGCGCCGGCGGCGACGATACGACCAGTATTTTTGAGAAATTCCCTGCGCGACGCGACCCCTCCTGTTTCATTCGAGTGTGCCATAGTTTCTCCTTTTTCGAATTGTTTCGTTAAGTTGAGTGCTTCATTTCATCCGTTCAGGTCCTGTACTTCCTCGTGCGACGTTAGCCTCGCATTATACCGAATGAAGCACGTAGGTACAATCTTTGTTTGGAGAATCCCCAGGGCAAACGCAAAGTCAGCCGGTAAGCACCTTGAGCAGGTAATCTTCATCCCAGCCCGCCCGCAGCCGCTTGGCCTTGATGCCGACCTTTTCTGTGGTTTCCCGCTTGAGCAAGTTCAGCGCGATCCGTCGCAGCCGGGAGAAATTTTCGGCGGCGTAACCGTTGCGTATCCGACTGGCGTCCTCATTGAAACTCACATCCAAAGACCAATGCAGAGAATTCTCGATCTGCCAATGGCTGCGAATCAGCCCAGCGAAACGCTTGGCATCGACCCCCTTGAGGCTGCTGATAAAGTACCGTCGCTCTTTCTCGATTCGGCCATCCGTCATCTGACGCTGGCCGTCCACGGCAATCAAACTGCTCAGACCGGCCCATTGATCCCGGTCGGCAAACCACGCGACCTGCTCGGTACACCAGAGCTGCCGGGTCTCCAGCCGACCGTGGTTCTTATTGACCTGCCGATCGCTCTCCAACCGCACTTCCCGCAACTGCCCAGCAATCGCCTGATCCAGCCACCAGCCTACCTCCTGACGCATCGTGCTCTGATTGCCCTTGAGCGAGAAGATGTAATCGCCGCCGTTCTCGATGATCTTGCAGGCAATATCCCTTTGACAACCCATCGCGTCAATGCTGATGACGGCCCCTCGCAGGTCCAGCAAGTCCAACAACTTCGGAATCGCGGTAATCTCATTGCTCTTGGCCTCGGTAGCCACTTGGCCGAACACCAGCCCGTTGACGCTCGACCAGGCACTGATCATGTGGATCGCCGCCTTATTGATGGCGCGGTCAAAGGAGTGCCGCAGCGTCTTGCCGTCGATGGCGGTCAATGCGCCCGGTTCCAGCTTGGCCAACGCCTGAATCCACACCAAGAAGCATCGCTCAAAGGCCTCCGGCTGGATCGCAGCGAATACTCGACCAAACGTATCATGCGATGGAGGCCCATGCGGAAGGTCCATGAACGTTTTGAGCCACTTGCGTTTGGCTCGTGCCCACTGGGCTACTTCTTGCCAATTGTCGGCGCCGCAGATCACCGCCAAAATGGCTAGGATAACTAACTCGTCCAGCCGATGCCGTCGCCCTCGCGGATGACGGGGATCGGGCAACCCACTGAAATACTTGCGAATTGACTCAACCATCCTTGGCCTCCTGGTTCTGTGCACCTATCGCACACTATAACCATCGGCCAATTCAGCCTCTTACGAACACCTCCTTTCGACTTTGCGTTTGCCCTGGGAGAATCCCGGTGGTTGGGGTGAATGTCATTTTGTAGGTAAAGAACTGAAAGAGTCATCCCAGCCCATAAC
>JBFMEW010000166.1:0-1552 GCA_040753175.1 Acidobacteriota bacterium
GCCCCCAAACCCGCCCCGCTGACCACCAGCCGGCGCCGCCGACCCGCCCATCCCCCCTGGACTTGGCCTCAAAGGTCTGATAAATACGACTTATGTCGCCTAGCCTCCGCTCTGGTCCCATGGCGCCGCTCGAGGTATAAGCCCGTGTCGAATCGCTGGGTACCGCCGCCGGAAACATCTATGTTCTCTGGAGCCTCGAGGTATGGGTAGCAGGGCCAGCACGCCGTTCACGATTGACCAGCTGCTCGAAGGAGCAGTGTTCGCCGAGAGTGAGGCCAACGAGCTAAAGAGTCGGCTCAAGACAGATGATTTCGAATGGTATCGCTACTCCATCCTCGGCTCCGTAGAGCAAATTTGCCAGTTGCTCCAAGGAGATTTCCAGGATCTCTCCAACATCGTTACTGGTCCCCAGGTAGCGGATATAGGCGGCGCCGACGGTGACCTCTCCTTCTTTCTGGAGAGATATGGTTTGGATGTGGACTTGATCGACAACTCTGAGACGAACATCAACGGCATGAAAGCGGCGCGTCTCATCAAGAAGACTATCAACTCGAAGGTGAACATCTATGAGATAGACCTCAACCAGCCCTTTGAGCTTCCTCGCTCCCGCTATGACCTGATATTCATGCTGGGCACGCTCTACCACATGCAGAATCCTTTCTATGTCCTGGATAAGCTGAGCTGGCATACGTACTTTTGTTTCCTATCGACGCGCGTCACCCGCTGTGCGAGCGATCCGAAGCTGGTCATTAAGAACGAACCCGTGGCTTATCTCGTCGATGTGGACGAGCTTAATCAGGACTGCACGAACTACTGGATATTTACAGAGACAGGGCTGCGCCGTATCCTCTCCCGCACGGGATGGGTCATATGTGGTTTGCGAACCTACGGCGACACGGAACGGTCTGACCCCATAAGCGTCGAACACGACGAGCGAGCCTTCTGCCTGCTCAAGAGCAAGCGAATCAGCCCTTCGGTTCTCGGACCTGGTTGGGAGCCAGCTGCCGGCAATCTTGGTCATTGGATGGGGCCCGTCAGTGAGACCCAGCTCATTAGTGGCAGTCAAGGGCGTCTTTCGCTTCGAGGTTACGTGCCTGAGCTGGTGTTCAATCGCTGCTATAACGGGGAGGCGACCTTACAGGTCAAGGTCACCAACGGGCGGGAGACTGTGCACAAGATCGGTGGTTCGGGTACCTTCACGGTCGAAGTCCCGGTCTCTGCTTGCAAGAAGCTCACTGTACACCTCAAGATGAACAAGAGTTTTATCCCGGACGAGCTTGACTCGTCGGGTGACACTCGTACTCTCAGTGCGATCTTCACGGAGATCGAGGCCTATTGATGTATCAGCGCGCACTGTTCCAGGGATACCCACGGTGGGTGTCAAGGTAGTTGCGGCCTGGTGTTGGCGCCTCAGGCAGCCTCGGCTGCGTATTTCGGCGATGTCGAACACCCAGTTCGGTCGAAGCCGAGCAGCTGTTCCGGAGGATGGCGAGCAGCTGTTTCGGCGATGGCGAGCACTCGTTCCGGTGAAGGCCGGCATGGGTAGTCGGAG
>JBFMEW010000167.1:0-1469 GCA_040753175.1 Acidobacteriota bacterium
GCCGGCAGGTCTTGAGATTCACTGCCCAACCCATAGGTCACCCAGGATCCCATGCTGGGTCGCCCGAACTGCTGGGATCCGGTGTTCATCAGGATCTGACCCGGGGCGTGGTTGAAAGCATCCGTCACCATGGATCTCACGATCGCGATGTCGTCCACCACCGTCGCCAGGTGCGGCAGGAGCTCAGACAGTTCGGCACCGCACTGCCCGTGCTTGGAGAACTTAAACTTCGGCCCCAGCAGCTTGGAGCTGGGATTAATAAAGGCCGCTCGATATCCCTTCAGCAGCTCGGGAGGCGGCAAAGTACCATCGAACTTGGCCAGCTGAGGCTTGTAGTCAAACAATTCCAAATGGCTCGGCGCTCCCGCCATGAACAGAAAGATCACATTCTTGGCCTTCGCAGCGAAATGGGGCGGTTTAGGAGCCAGCGGGTTAGCTGGAGCTGAGGCTCCGTATCCCGAATCGATCATGAGCTGGCCCAGAGCCGCGGCCCCCAAGCCGATTCCGCACTGGCCCAGGAACCAACGGCGACTGACCTCCTTCGGTGGCAGATGGCAATAGAGGTGGTCCTGACAGCTCATTCTCTCCCTCCTATGAACAATGAAGAATTCTCCTCACGGCCCTCGAATGCTCTCCCGTAAAGCTATTCCTTGGCAATCGTCTCGTCCAGATTCAATAGGACTCGGGAAATCGTCGTCCAGGCGGCGAGCTGAACGGGCGTGGCGCCTGTTGGCAAGGCGCCGGCTTTCTCGCCGCTCAATCCCGCAAGGTCCGGGACGCTCACCCAGCCTTCCCGCAAACGCTGGCGTTGACGTCCAAGCAAACCCAGAAGTTCCGCGGATTCCCCTGCCGTCGGCTTCCTCGAAAGGCAACGACGGAAGGCATATTCGATTCTGGCGGCATCGGTGGCTCCACCCTCCCGAAGCGTCCTGAAAGCCAGCGCCTGGGCGGCCTCGAAGAACAGCGGCTCGTTCAGCGTGGTCAGCGCCTGAAGAGGGGTGTTTGACCGGGGCCGCCGAACACAGGCGAAATCCCCATTGGGAGCATCGAAGTTCTGCAAGACCGGATAGGGCACCGATCGGTAACGGAATGTGTAGATCGCGCGGCGGTAGCGATCTGCGCCCTGTTCCTCATGCCAGTTCTTGGGTCCGAAACTGGCCGGAGGAGTGAATAGGAAATCCGGCGCCGGAGGATAGACGCTAGGTCCGCCGACTTTTTCGTTGAGCAGCCCGCTGGCCGCCAACGCAATGTCGCGAACAATTTCTCCCTCCACCCGAAAGCGAGGCCCTCGGGCCAACAAGCGGTTGTAGGGGTCCTTCGTATACAACTCCGGCGTCACCTGCGACGACTGCCGATAGGTGGCGGACGTGACGATGAGACGATGCAGGTTTTTCAGACTCCAGCCCTGTTCCATGAACTCCACCGCAAGCCAATCGAGCAATTTCGGATGCGAGGGGGGCTCGCTCTGC
>JBFMEW010000168.1:0-1431 GCA_040753175.1 Acidobacteriota bacterium
ACAGGGAAGACCGGCGAGACGTTGATGACCGAGGAGGGCGCGGTGTTCCGGTATCTGCGGGATTCAGAGCGCAAGTATTTGTCGATCTTCGGGGAGATCGCGATAGTGCGGGCTCACTATACGAGAGAGGGACACGCGGGGTTGTTCCCGTTGGACGCTCGGCTGAATCTTCCCGAGCGGAAGTATTCCTATGTGCTTCAGGACTGGATGGCATCCAAGGCGGTGGAGACCTCCTATGAGCGTGCGGCGGGCTGGGTGAACAAGCGTCTTGATTTGGAATTGGCCCACCGACCGATTCAGCGAGTGACTCGTGATTGCACGGAGGCGGTTGAAGAGTTTATGGACTCTCTGCCGGCTCCGCGGGCAGAGACTGAGGGGCCGATTCTGGTGCATAGCGTGGACTGCAAAGGGATCCGCATGCGACCTGAGGAGCGGGATCCTGATGTGGAGAAGACCGAAGACAAGCCTGGGGAGAAGCGGATGGCCTGCGCTGCCCAAACGTACAGTATCCATGCTCACTACCGGTCGAACGAAGGGATTGCAGACAGTTTTTTTGGCCCCAGTGGTCCCAAGAGGGTCCGGGAAAAGGACCCTCGTCGTCCCAAACCTCTGAACCGGCGGACGTTTGTCTCGCTGAAAGAGAAGAAGTCTGAAGTCTTTCGCGGGTCGTCCCGACTGGCCAAAGCTCGAATTGATGCGGGCGCCCCAGAGAAATTGGCGCTCATGGATGGGGAAAAGGCTCTATGGAACCTGTCCGGTCAATTCTTGCCGGGTTGGTCCGAAGCCCTTGACCTCACCCATGCGGTGGAGAAGCTGCGGATCGCGGGGCGACTCCACTACGGAGACGGACCTGCCGCAGAGGAATACGGGCGAGAGGCAACGCTCCTTCTCCTGGAGGGCCGCGTGGGCGAAGTGATTGAGGACTTGGAGACGGCCCTGGAGGACGGGACGCTTTCCGGATCCAAGGCAAAAGAGCTCAAGAGCAAGGCGCTGGGCTACTTCCGGAACAACCGGGATCGCATGGCTTATGATGAGCACCTCGCCAAGGGGTTTCCCATCGCCTCAGGGGTAATCGAGAGCGCCTGCAATTCCCTCATCAATATCCGCATGGAGGGGGCCGGGATGTTTTGGTCGACCGACGGGGCCGAGGCGATACTCAAACTCCGCGGGGTCTTCTTGGATGACCTCTGGGATGAATTCTGGGCATTCAGGACAAAGAGGGAACGCAAGAGACTATACACCAAATACGACAACATCCGTACGCCTGGCCAGAAACGAGAACAGAACCGGAAAGCAGCGTGATATCATGCACTAACGGAAACGCGCTGCACCCCTGTCTTACCTTTTTGAAAGCGCATCGGTATTAGAGTGGGGGTGGTGCAAGAGACCAAGAATTGTGAGAACTGGTATATAGGACTTCCCGTGATTCGC
>JBFMEW010000169.1:0-1427 GCA_040753175.1 Acidobacteriota bacterium
GCGCTTGGAATCGGCATCTTCTTCCAGTAGCGCCTCGGAAACGCCGCGTCGTTCTCGGCGGCGGCGTTTGGAATCGGCATCTTCTGACCGTAGCGCCTCGCAAACGCCACGTCGTTCTCGGCGGCGGCGTTTGGAATCGGCATCTTCTTCCAGTAGCGCCTCGCAAACACCGCGTCGTTCTCGGCGGCGTTTGGAATCGGCATCTTCTTCCAGTAGCGCCTCGCAAACACCACGTCGTTCTCGGCGGCGGCGCGTGGAATCTGCGGCTGCCAGTCCGTCCCAGCAAGCCCCACGGGCACGGCGGCGGCGCGTGGAATCTGCCTCTAGTCGGGCCTCTAGTCCGGCGCGGCAAGCCCCACGGGCGCGGCGGCAGCGTCGTCTGGAAGCCGGTTCAGCCAGTCAGTCACAACAAGCTCCACGGGCACGGCGGCGGAGAGCCGCACCTTCCTCAGCAGAATCATCGGGTTCACCTACTACGAGCAATGAATAATTGCCTCTCAACCAGAGTGGGTATAGACTCTTGAACTGATTGTTGAATACCCAATCACTCGTCACCAAGTAAATCTATGCAGAACATCAAGACAGCGATCGCAATTTTAGGAGTTGTTATCGGAGTGGGTGGAGTGACCCCTGGAGTTCGTGCCCAGTCAGAACCGTCCCCCGCTCCTACCAGTCCCCAAATCAAACCGCCTGCTCCTACCAGTCCCCAAATCAAACCCCCTGCTCCTGCTAGTCCCCAAATCAAACCGTCCGCTCCTGCTAGTCCCCAAATCAAACCGTCCGCTCCTACCAGTCCCCGCCTCCAAGGGAATCCTGAGGCGCTGCTCCAGCAGGGATTGGACAAACTTGACGCCGGAGACTACAAGGCAGCCGTCGCTCTGTTGTCGAAGGTGCTGGAGGTGAATCCCAATGATACGGAAGCTTACTACAACCGAGCTGTAGCTCTTGTTGAACTAGAGGATTACGAGAAAGCGATCGCTGATTACAGCAAAGTGCTGCAACTCGATCCCAAGGATGATGAAGCTTACTTGAATCGAGGACTGGCTCGTACCGAGTTAGAAGACGACGCCGGAGCGATCGCTGATTACAGCGAAGTTATCAAACTCAAGCCCGATCAAGCAGAAGCTTACTATCAGCGAGGAATCGCTTATGCTCAGCTAGAGGAAGACGAGAAAGCCATTGAAGACCTTCAGAAAGCCTCTGAACTCTACGCTCAGCAAGGCAAGCCAAGTGAGTCCAAAGAAGCACTGGCGCTGATCAAAAAACTTCAGCCGTAGCTTGAATTGAGGGGCTGAGCTTCACTCAGCCCCTCAGCATTTTTTGAATTTGATGGATTGTTTGACCCGCGCCGCTGCTTCAGGAGCTGCTAGGCGTGTTGGGTTTTTTTGCTGATTTTTCGAGATATCTAGCTTCGCGTGTATTGGCTG
>JBFMEW010000170.1:0-1418 GCA_040753175.1 Acidobacteriota bacterium
GAGGGCAAAATCCATTCGAGTTCATACGCGGCGGAATTGAAAAACACAACATGGACTGTTCTCTGAAACCCCCATAGGATGCAAGAATTTTGCCAAATAGATGTGTTTCCTGAGGGTCTGATCAGCTTCTATGATGACTTTTCCTTCTTCGCCTTCCAGCCTACTTCTTGTTCTCTCTCCTTTTTAACCCACCTCTCTCTGCCTTTGCCTCAAGGAAAGGCGGCATCCTTCTATTCGCGGCTCAAACCGCAGTATGGCTTTTCGCCTTAACGGGCCCCCTCGATCTAAACAACGCGGCCAGCGCCGCAAGCTCACGCCGAGGCGTCGCGGCCCGTTACCGGAAGTCCCGGAAATCGCGTTTTTCCTTGAGCAGGATGTACACCACCTTCAGGAGCTTTCTCGCCGTGGCCACGGCCGCTTTCTGCTTTCCCCTGTTCCGGGCCACGCGGTGGAAGAACCTGGTCAGGCTCGTGTCATCGGCGTTGTTCGTGTGGTTCCAAACGCACTCGACGAGGATCCACCTCAGGATCGGACTGCCTTGGTGGGTTATCTTCCCGTGCGTTGACTTCCCGCCTGACTCCTGGGTCGATGGGACAAGCCCAGCATAGGCGCATAGCTTCTCAGGGTCGCTGAATCTTGAGACGTCCCCGATTTCCGCCAGGATGGCCACGGCCGAGTAGTAACCGATCCCCGGAATGCTCATGAGCCACTTCGCTTCCTGGCTTTCTCCAGCAATGCTTTTGATCGTGGCTGAGAGTTCCCGTATGTGCCTGTCAAGCACGTCGAGTATCGAAACACACCTGTTCACTTCGTCTATCTCGAAGCTCCGAAGCTGGGCCCGCCTCTTCTTGGCGAAGATTCCCCTCCGTCCGCGTATCCCCTCCTTCATCAGTGCGGAGTGCGTCTTGTTCTTGAACCTCGTCTGGATGTTCACCAGGTACTCCCTCAGCCTCACGAGCTCCCTGAGCCTTCGGATATCCTCGGGTGGCACATAGGATGTTGGTAGCCAGCCCATCAATAACAATTGGGAGAGTGCCTCTGAAGCCTTTGCGTCCGTCTTGATCTTCACGTCCGCAATCAAACGTGTCTTCAGCGGGTGCGCGAGGCTCATGTCGTGTCCCATGTCTTCGAGCAGCTCGTAGGCTGGTTGCCAGCAGTACCCGGCCTCGATCGCAACCTTCGCCTTGCCGATTCCGTGAAAGAACTCTTCAAACCCTTCTTTGGAGTACTTGAACTTCCCGCTCTTCACCACTCTACCCGAGTCGTCCAGTACCGTGCCGTGGATGTACTCCTTGTGCACGTCCAAGCCTATGTACTTCATTTTCTTTTCCCTCCTTCTTTTTTTCTTGGAGGCATGACTAACGCCTCCGCTATCAATGGCTTGCGGAGGCGCTAAAAGAGGGAAAAGTCATGCATGC
>JBFMEW010000171.1:0-1396 GCA_040753175.1 Acidobacteriota bacterium
GATCACCACCACATTGGTGCCCTCGGCGTACCGCTTCGCATACTTCCCCCGGACTCCACCGGAGAAGTCGTATTCTTCGAGCATGTCAGGGTCGGTTCGGCTCTTCTTCATATTTCTTCCTCTCTGGACTGGTCGCGAGCCGCGCACTGATGAGTCTGATCCGGAAGCCTCGTTCAGTGTGGACCACGACGAGCAGACGACCTCTATGGGAGCGACCAGGAGAACATAGCGCTCTTCGTCTTCGGAGTGTAATGGGTCGTCGATGGTGCTCGACAGGGGGTCGTGGAACGCTGTGCTCGCCTCGTCGAAGGAGACGCCGTGTGCTCTCAGGTTTCGTTCAGCTTTCCTCGGATCCCATTCGAAGAGCACGGCCATGTGGCTCTGCCTTTCTGCATTCTATTGGGCAACGCACGCCCTCAACGGTTGCCGGAAGCGCGCCAGCGCTGGAGGCTATCCGCTTGCAGGGCGTTGTTGGCCGCAGCTTGCGGAGCATCCGCGTTGACGCTCTGGTTGGCCCCGCTTTTGGTTCTCAAAACTGACAGTCTAGTCCTTCCCTTTTTTGCGGTTGTGGCGCCTCGATTTCTTCTTAACCCTAGGTGCGTTTGGCTTCAGTGAATAGTCATGCCTCGATATTCTGTGTTCAATTAACTCATAGGCCAGTACGCGGGCTCCGCATTCCGGGCACTTCCTGTATTCCCAATCAAACACGTGGGCCTGCGGCCCATTCTTCGTCTTCGCTGGTGGGGCCGGTTGTTCTTCCTTCAAAATTCTGCCAGCCCCGCCGCACCACAGACAGTTTTCATTCATGCCGCCACATGAACACCTTATCCAGGACATCTATATCATTCCATAGCCATGCCCCTAGCATGGCGCTGTTGTGAAACACAGATTTTACTGAATCTTCGCCATCGCCCCATCATCTCGGCTCCTACCCATGCCGCATCTTCTTCGGGCCAACGGGAAGCTCAACCGGCGCTGTCAAGCGTCCCGTTCGAGCTTGGGTTAGCGCGTTGCTAGATTGAGGCGCTCCTGCTCGTAGTAAACATCGATGTGTTCTCGTTCCATAAGGTACGCGATCTCCTTGCGATATTTTGGGCGCATCTCCCGTAGGACTTGGCCAATTAGCTCCTGGGTTACATTGGACGCCATCTCCGCGTCTTCAGTCTCGATCTGCCCAAAATGGTTTGGGACGCCCATGGGAGTGGACGACTCGCACGGCAGCACGAACTGAAGCCCATCCTCTTCGATTAATGGCGTCATCATGGGCTTAGGGCTTATCCCCAATTAGTGAGTGGCTCCGCCTGCCGGATTGGAGGCCAACCCGGCGTTGGCAATTGAACTGGACATTTGCCGTCTTCTTTGGGATGCTACCTCCGCATACGATTCTTCTGACGCG
>JBFMEW010000172.1:0-1382 GCA_040753175.1 Acidobacteriota bacterium
TGTGGAACGAAGGGTGTTTTAGGAGGTGGTAAGACGTTTTCGCGGTCAGAAAGGTGATTGTGGAGGTCATCTGAGGCGTAACGTGTCGTTTGGGACGCTCAAAACGGCGTTCTTAAGCCTCTGGGGGCCTGGATCGGCCTGCCTACACCTCTTCGAAAGGCCCACGAGACTCCGAAGGGCGCACTACGGCCTTAGCCCTCTACCAGGACCTTGGCAATGGGCCGGAAGCGGACGCCGGTTAAGATGTTGACCACCCGCTTCAGATTCAAGACCAAGAACGTGAGAAACGACTGGATCTTGTACCGCACCAGACCACGATACCGGCAGCGGCCAAACCCATGCCACGCCTTGCCCTCGCCGAATTTGCGCTCAATGCGAAACCGCACCTTCAACCCTGCTTGGTAGAAGGGGTCAGCCAAGAGCCTGAGCCAGATCTCCTTGTTGTCATCTTTCTTGGTTGTCCGCTTGTCGTTCAGCCGCAAAGCCGAGTGCTTGCCCAGGTCCCACAGCAGGGTATGTAACTCGCCGTCATCGTAGCCCTTGTCGCCGGCATAGGTGTCGGCTGGAACACCCATCTTGGCATCATGTTTGATCAGGTCGGGCATCTGCTTGTTGTCAGCCGACTCACCGATCGCCGGTTTGATGCTGGTGACGATCCCGGTCTCTGCATCCAGGCTGACGTGGGTCTTGTAGCCCAGATACCTGACCTCTTCCTTGCGCGTCGTCCCATCGGGTTCCGTCACCGTGCGCCTCCCCTTGGTCACGACCGTGGCATCGGGGTCCGCTGATGGCCTCCCTTGCTCAAGGCGCTTGCGGTCTTTCTCGCTATTGACATTGGCAACGGTATGCACGGCGTCGACCACTTGAACGCCGCCGAACTGGATGCCGGCCGCCTGGGCCTGCTGAATGATGCTGTCGAAAAGCCTCTCGTAATCCTGCAGTCCCTTGTGCTCAAGCAGGCGCACCTTGAATGCGGTTAATGTGCTGTGATCGGGCGCCCGGTCGGTAATGCCGAGGCCGATGAAGGCTTTGGCTGGCAGGTAGTAGTTGCAGAAATCCTCCGTGCGGCGTTCGGAGATGTCGTACAGATAGGAGAGCAGAAGCATCTTGAGGATCATGACGGGCTGGTAGGGCACTTCCCCGCGCTCAGCCTTGCCCTTGTAGGCTTCAATGAGAAGGGGAGTGAACTGCTCCCAGTTGATCACTTTATCCAATTGGACCAGGAAATGGTCCTCTGGGATAGCCATTGAGTAGATGAAGTCGCCGAAAAAGCTCTCCTTGAAGGTCTGCCTGAAGCGTTGTGGCATGGAGATAGCCTCCTGAACAAGATGCCGCATTATACCGCATTCAGACCAGTTTTGCGATCCCCGTTCAACACCCTT
>JBFMEW010000173.1:0-1378 GCA_040753175.1 Acidobacteriota bacterium
CTTTTCACCTTTCCCTCACGGTACTGGTTCGCTATCGGTCAGCAAGGAGTACTTAGCCTTCGAGGGTGGTCCCCCGATCTTCAGACAGGATTTCACGTGTCCCGCCCTACTTAATACGTCCGATCAACCTTCCCATACGGGGCTGTCACCCGCTCTGGCCCGTCTTCCCAAACGGTTCTGGTCAGTCTCACGGCTCGGCTGGTCCGCGTTCGCTCGCCACTACTTGCGGAGTCTCTGTTGATGTCCTTTCCTCCAGGTACTGAGATGTTTCAGTTCCCCGGGTTTGCTTCTTGTGACCTATGGATTCAGTCTCAAGATACCTGGTTAGCCCAACCGTTGGCTTCCTCGCGGAAGACAACGGCAGAGCTTCAGGTGGGTTGCCCCATTCGGAGATCACTGGATCAAAGCCTATTCCCGGCTCCCCAGTGCTTATCGCAGGGTATCACGTCCTTCATCGCCTCTTGCTGCCAAGGCATCCACCAAACGCCCTTCTCGCGCTTGATCCGATCCAGAGACGGACAGGGAGCCTCAATCCGCGCCAGGCGCAGATCGAGAAAGGCGCCCTTTTGCAAAACGCCTCGCCTCATCCTCAAGGCGGCCTCGCGGCTCGCCCTGCTCTGATCGGGAAGTCATACATTTTCCCGCCCCAGGCCGGGTAAGGCCTGAGACATTTGGTTAGTGTACTTGACTTGGATACAGAACCGCCGTCGGTCACGCCTCCCGGCGCCCGGATCCCCTCCCACTCGAGGAGACCAGCGGTCTGATGCTTTCTCTTTCTTCACGATTGTCAAATCTCGTCCAACCGGACGGCCGAACCCCCCAAAGGGGCTCGACGGTCAGGTCGAAGTGGAGCCTGTCGGGATCGAACCGACGACCCCCTGCTTGCAAAGCAGGTGCTCTCCCAGCTGAGCTAAGGCCCCAAGCCGGCAAAGACCAATGGTGGGTCGAGGAGGACTCGAACCTCCGACCTCACGCTTATCAGGCGTGCGCTCTAACCACCTGAGCTACCGACCCAGAACGGGCGGCAACCCGTCATTAAAACCAAAGATGAAGGGATATGAGGACGGTCCATGACACGCCAATGCCTGCCAGGCAGGCTGCTAAGTCGCCCCACGACACCCATCCCAAAGGATCGGCGTGCTAGAAGCTTCCCTAGAAAGGAGGTGATCCAGCCGCAGGTTCCCCTACGGCTACCTTGTTACGACTTCACCCCAGTCGCTGAACCGACCGTGGTCGCTTGCCCCCCGTTGCCGGGTTGGCGCAGCGCCTTCGGGTCGACCCAACTCCCATGGTGTGACGGGCGGTGTGTACAAGGCCCGGGAACGTATTCACCGCGCCGAGCTGATGCGCGATTACTAGCGATTCCGACTTCATGCCG
>JBFMEW010000174.1:0-1360 GCA_040753175.1 Acidobacteriota bacterium
GCCATGCAACCAAGGTGCTGTCGAAGTCGCGCGGCTCGTGCCAGGCACCTCTTCTTCGAAAGCCTCCCTCTCCCGAAAGCCACCTCTCTTCTGCACCAAATCCTCTTGCCACGTAAGTGGCCCAACGCATGCCTCAGCAGCGGCGCACCGAGGCGTCCACCCTTTCCACGACGCGGATTGCGCCGCCTGCCTGCAGGCAATTGTTAAACCGCTTCATCCTCGTGGCTTCTCATTATGAGTCTCTGCCAGGAACACAGCCAGCGTTGAAGCCGCACCGACGGCCAGCTTTGCGTGCCGTGATGTGAGGCCCTTGGCGCCGGCTGCTTTGCCGTGACCCGTACCATACTGATTTCGAAGTTCTGCGATTCCTTGGGTGATCGTGGCCAAATTGCTCAGGAGACGCTTCATGGTGTCTGCCGCCTTAGTTTTGTCGGGGATATCGGCTGGCGTAAGCTCCAGTTGTTTGGTCGTGAGCTTCATGAGTTCAGCTAGCTCGGCTGATTTTGAGAATTGCACACCTCGCGCTTCGAGGATGGTTTTGCAGCAAGTCTCGACGAGTTCCTTTGCAGTTCCGATGGCGAGAGCAGGATCGTTGGCGACTGCGGCTTCCATTCGGGTAATCTGTTGCGCAATGTACCCGGGGTCCGTCCCGCTCAGTGTTTGCTTGGCAGCGTTAACGGCAGGGGTCAGGCCTACCCCGACGTATCGCCCGATAAAGACGGGTTTGCCGGAGAGTCTCGTCTTCTCGACAATCTGGAAACCGTCGTTTCGCAGGTATTGGTTGTACAATTGACATATACGCTCGGCCTCTGTTGGGTCGGGACGTACGACTGGATGGATTGTCTCGCATAGAAAGGACAAGAATGCCTCGTCATCTCCGTTCATCAAATTGAACCGGGCGTCATAGAAGACCCAATGATCATCCCAGTCGGAATTCATCACCCGGTGTTTCCAAATGTCCCCGGCTGCGTCCTCGAAGCGGTGATCGTAAGAGGGCAGGCTGGCCAGATTGAAGAGTCTCGACAGAAATTCCGGCTCCTCCATCCTCCCACTCCAGCCGATCCTTTCGACCGTAATCGCGTCCACGATGTCTCTACGAGTAACCTGGGAGATCTTCATTTCGAGTGCCGTATCGTATGCGGTTTAACGGGCCGGCTGACCTGCCGCGCTGGCGATCAAACCGGATCCTACCCACCTACGTCCGTCCGGTGCGCGGTCAGGTCCAGGCGCGGGTTAGCAGCCCGTTGAAAAAGTTCTGATCTCTGCAAAAAGTCTGTCTATATGTATTCAGTTGGAGAGAACCCTTATATATACTCCTGCAGCAATAGACATGAGGAACGTTACTGCGGCAGGAGGAGTT
>JBFMEW010000175.1:0-1359 GCA_040753175.1 Acidobacteriota bacterium
TCGCGAAGCTTCGATGCCGGCGGCAGATGCATTCGTATGCGCCAGTTGATGACGCCCCACCTCCTCGCAGAGCCCGTCTGGCTGACGTCAGCTCCCAGCCCTGGGCGCCCAAGGCGTTGAGTTCCTGACTTGAACATCTAGACGCTGGTACTGCTCCAGCTCGCACACGACAACCTTCTTTTGCGGCGTGCTAAAAAAGCTCGGCTGTTAGCAAATTTAGTCTTGGGGGTGTGTCTACGAGAATCGAGCATTTTATTCTACGTACTGTTGCTGCTAGTTTCGTAATTAACAAACGAAGGTGAAAGGAAGCAAGACCATGGTCAAGACAAGGTTTATTTCTTTCTTTGTCCTTCTTCCATTCCTCTCCATCGCTGCGACCGGCCAGAGCAATGGCGTGGTAGTTGTCTCATCGAAGGCTCCGTCCGGATATGACATCCAGGTCGCAAACAAGAGCAGCGTTCCGGTCACAGCCTTCATCGTCAGGTGTCACATTCGGAGGCCCGCTGGGAATCACAGCAACCTCTACCGTTTAGAAGACGCTTACTACAACGTCAAAGATACGCCGATCCGAACCAATGAGTTCCGACAATTCACCCTAGGCCCTCGGGCTCATTCTGAAGGTACCACAGTCGACATCTCACTTCTGGCCGCGGTTTACGAAGACGGGACAGGCGAAGGAGACCCGATGTGGCTCAGTCGAATCGCCAGCAATCGGGAGAGAGTGCGGAACGACTTGCCCGTTGCCATAGCGATGTTGAAGCAAGCCCTCTTGGAAGGCACTGATAGTGTCGAGCTAACCTCTCGGTTCGAGGACTTTCGACTGCGGAACCTTGCGGCTGTGCAGAGCACTGGAGAGGACAAGCTCTTTGAGCGTGCGGCGGCCGAAGAAATCCCCACCCAGGTCATCGAAAATCTAAAAGACTTCCCCGGAGATCAGGAGCCGAAGAAGGCTTTGGAGCTTCGGATCGGGGCCCTCATCAATACCTTTTCCGCATGGTACGCGAAAATACCGCACTAGACAAAAGGTGATGAACCGGTGACTTCTCGGTTCTGGTTCTGCCGAGTGGTCACCGGACCGTGTGCGTTGGATTTGGCGAACCGAGCCAAGACCAACAGATCGGTTGGCAGAGCCGCGACGGCTTGCTTGAGGAACTGAATTCAAATTGAGAGGATCGCATGTCACTCCTCTCGCGGTCGCTGCAGCGGATAGTGTCCGCAGCGACACGGGAAGCGGTCAGGGCTGTCCGCCGACAGTAACCGGCATCGGCCTCAAACCGATTGCCGTCGCGAAGCTTCGATGCCGGCGGCAGATGCATTCGTATGCGCCAGTTGATGACGCCCCACCTCCTCGCAGAGCCC
>JBFMEW010000177.1:0-1280 GCA_040753175.1 Acidobacteriota bacterium
AATGGCGACAGAGCAAGGTATTGAAGGCTGCCAGCAAGGTCATAAATAGGGTGGCACCTTCCCGACGTGACAGCGCCTTGATTTCCTCGCTCAGTTCCTGAGAAAGCACCAAAGATTCCTTGGCACCGTTATAAGTCTGCAACGGCGGGCGCGGGCGATCAGTGGGCAATTCCAACACCGGCAGCTTGCCACCGAGTTGTTGTTTCCAGTAAGAAAGCTGGGACTCTAAAACCTCATCTTGGAGCCACTGCCGCTGCCAATGGGCAAAGTCTGCATATTGTACTGACAATTCCGGCAGAGGTGAAGGGTTGCCGGCGCTGAAGGCTTCGTAAATCGTTGCCAGTTCTCGCATCAACAACCCAAATGACCAACCATCGGAGATGATGTGGTGGATCGTCAGCAGGAATAAATGCTCATCTTCAGCGAGGCGCACGAGTTGAGCGCGAATTAACGGCTCGTTGGTAAAGAAGTCATAGGATTTGTCGGCTTCTGCCAATGCCAGCCGCTGCGCTTCCTCAGATCGCTGAGGTTCAGGAATCCCGCGCAAGTCTACCACCGGCAGCTCTACGATTAAGGCTGGGGCAATGACCTGAAACGGCTCCCCGTCTTCCTGCTTGCCAAAGGTGGTTCGCAGCGATTCGTGCCGGCGCACAATTTCGTTGATACTGCGCTTCAGGATGCCGGTGTTAAGCATTCCTTTGAGTTGCACGGCGGCGGGGATATTATAGGCAGAGTTACCCGCCTCCAATTGTTCCAGGAACCACAAACGCTGCTGGGAAAAGGACAGGGGCAGGTGAATGTCCCGTGAAACCGGCACGATGGGGGCTGTTTTCTGAATTTGCCCGCCTCGCAGCCATACGTTAATTTGCTCCCCTAATTCCGCGACTGTCGGGCACTCAAATAGTGAGCGCATCGACAGATTCACCTCGAAGGTTTCGCGCACACGGGAGAGGACTTGGGTTGCGTGCAGAGAATGCCCCCCCAAGTCAAAGAAGTTGTCGTGGATGCCAACTTGTTCAACTCCGATGGTTTCTCCCCAGATGCCGGCGAGTTCCTCTTCAAGGAGGCTGCGAGGTGCCACATAGTCGGTTTCGCGAGGGAGGCGTGTCCATTCGGGTGCCGGTAGGGCTTTGCGATCCTGCTTACCGTTCGGTGTCACCGGCAGCGCTGCCAGCGTCACAAATACCGAGGGCACCATATATTCAGGCAGTTTTTCCCCCAGGAAGTGACGCAGCGCACGGCTAGCGGGGGCTGGTTCTTGCTGTAGGACTAAATAGGCT
>JBFMEW010000178.1:0-1277 GCA_040753175.1 Acidobacteriota bacterium
CAAGCGATTGCGCCTCTTGTTCGGATAGCCCCGCATGGGGTTAAATGATCACCTAACGCCGATGGGCTCTGACCCCCATTGCCCTCCGGCGTTAGGTCGACTCCCTCCTATGGGAATCCAGGCTAGCCAGTGTCCTGGTCGAGGTTGGATCATAGCTGGCACAGGCAATCGCAACGAGATGACGGGCATCCACTTCGAAGAATGCGAAATCTGCGAAGGGCTCCAGTTGGACGCTGAGCCATTCGCGGTATTCGTCGGCGGATGTAATCGGATCTCTGGGTCGGATCTCGTCCAGGAAACAGCACAATGCCATCAAGTGCAATTGCCGACGGGTGGAGCGAACGATCGCGTCAGATGCCATGTCGGAGGCCAGCGCGAAGGTTGTCTCAGAACTGGTAGTGAGGCGATCTGCTACGAGACGAGCAAGAAGGTCGTGTTTTTCGGGTTCGCAAGTCCTGGCAGCATTTATGATCGTTTGCTGTAAAACGAACGAGAACTGAGGATTGCGTTGCTCGTTAGAAACCTTCTCCTGGTCGAGCGAGTGCATACGTTCCAAGCCTGAGATACGGATAGCAAGTTGATGAACGAACTTTGCGGCATTCTCGCGTGCTTTCTCTTGAGCCTCGGCCGCATGTGAGCCAAATCTTTCGCGTAGCCAGCGTTCGCTGCTTTCCCACACCTTTTCTGTGACCTTGGAAGCGATACCACCTAGCGCGGCGCCAGCTGCAACCAATGAAAATGGATCAGCCATTATCCTAGACCTCACAACATCACGGTCCCGCAATGCGGCTAACGAGCCGCCTCAACGGCCGGCACTCTCAGCTTCGTTCCGTGGAGATCCTGGGTCCAGGAACTTGCCGGCCCGTTGCAGGCGGTAGTTATGGCACGGCTACTGGGCAGCCATCCCGGAGCCGTGGTGAACGAAACACCACCGGGCGGAGTGGAAGGTCGTGCCTTTCCCTTCCACGATCGAAACTCCTCGGATGGGTGGCCAACGTCAACGTCGGCGTTTTGCTCAAAGAGCCGAAGACTCGGATGATCCGACCCCCATTCTCTCTTCTTCTCAATGCCTCCGAAGTCGCGGTGACTGAAACTCAGACCCGCTATGGAACCCGGCTGCTGTCGAAGTCGCGCGGCTCGTGCCAGGCACCCCCTTCTCCGAAAGCCTCCTTCTCCCGAAAGCCACATCTCTTCTGCACAGAACCTTCTTGCCACGCAAGTGGCATAACGACTTAGAGGTTTTGCGGCGCCGCAGGCCGCCGCAAAACCTCCTGTTG
>JBFMEW010000179.1:0-1270 GCA_040753175.1 Acidobacteriota bacterium
TGGAAAAGGGAACCAGAAATAGAGGACCAGACCGACGAGGGAGGCCAAGAGAAAAGCCAGCAAGGTTCGGATTTCGAGCAGTCTCATGGGTTGGTTGCTACCGTTCAGCCGCTCCCCAAGGGAGCAGTACTACCAGCCGAGGTGACGACAGGAGCGGCCGGCATTTCCAGAAATAGCGCGATCCCTTGCAGTGTGGCTCCTGACTCCGATCTACCTTTCCAGACTCTGCTCATGTGACATGGACAGCTCCTGGCTGCGGCTCCAGTCGCCCGCCTGATATTGGCTGGACAGTCGTTCTGCCTCCAGATCGACCGAGTCGGTATAGGTCCGCTCGACGCCTTGCCACTCAGAAGAGGTGCGGTTGAAGGGATCCTCAGCCGGGGTCGGATGATCCGGGTCAGGCTGGCGGGCATCCTGATAGTGGATGACCCCTTCCCAGTGCTCATTGCGTTCGGCGAAGGGCACCGCCGGATTTGATTCAGAGGGGGCTGGAAACTGAGGTCTCTGTCGAGCGAGTTCTCCATCGATCACCTCTTCGCTGGATCTGTCCAGACTCGGTGCCCGGAACTCCTCCAGCGCCTCATCCGGAACCAACTCCCCTTCCACTGGCGCCTTGGTGTCTGTTGGATCCCAGGGACGGTCGAGTGCGCCTTGGTCTGGATGGGATGGGTCCCTGGCCATCAGACTTTCATTTGTCTTGGATTCGTCAGGCATCGGCAGGGCTCCTTGATTCATTAAACCTGCGGAGCGGATCCGTTGACCCGTCCGGATGGTGGTTGGATCGTGACTGGATCGCCACGTCGCTCCATCAACCTCCACCGCTCAAGAACCGCGGTGATCGGTGTTGGATCGATCTGCTGTTTCCAGGGGGGCGCGCTGTATGCTCGATGAGGTGTTCCGGGACTCGAGGAATACTCGGAAAGCCGGGTCGCTGTCGAACAGGTGATTCAGCGCTTCTCGGATCACGTAGCTTTGCTCGGAGTCGATGAACTCGGAGTAGGCCCGCAGTTTTTCCAGAGTAGGCGCGTCGATCTTGAAGTTGATCTGCTCGAATTGAACTTTGAGCTGTGGTCGGATAACAGGTTGATTGGTCCGTTTGGTCATCGTGGCATCTCCCCTGCCTGGTGTGTCATTGCGGATCTAGTTCTCGATATCGTTCCGGGCATAGTGGGATTGAGGAGTTCCGGGGGACGGGGGAACGGGCGGTGGCGACCCCTGGAGCGAGGAGGAGCTGAGCGAAACCCGCAGGGCCGCGGGATGGCCAAAGCGG
>JBFMEW010000180.1:0-1255 GCA_040753175.1 Acidobacteriota bacterium
CGCGCCCCCCATGGGGGGCGTCCTGCCCTACGGGCAGGAGGAAGGACCGCGCCCTACCCGGCCTATGGCCGGGCAGGGGCCCCGCGGCCCTTCGTCCCAGGCGACAACTACCCTGACGCCGGGGGCCTGCGACATCCTGGAACTGGAGGAGTTTGACGAAGATGACCTGTACCACAATCTGGACTGGCTCGCCGAACACCAGGAGCAGATTGAGGATCGAGTGTTCCACCGGCGCTACGGCACCCAGAAGCCGGACCTGTATCTGTACGATGTGACCAGCAGCTACCTGCAGGGCGTCTGCAATGCCTTGGCCGCCTTCGGCTATTCCCGTGACGGCAAGGCGGGGAAAATGCAGATCGTCTATGGCTTGCTCTGTGACTTTGAAGGCGTCCCAGTTTCGATCCAGGCTTTTCCGGGGAACACCAGCGACACCAAGACGTTTGGTGCGCAAGTGCACAAGGTGACGCAACGGTTTGGCGGCGGGGCGGTGACCTTCGTGGGCGACCGAGGGATGATCAAAGGCCCGCAAATCCAACAGCTGCAGGCAGAGCAGGAGCACGAATTCCACTACATCACCGCCATAACCAAGAGTCAGGTGGAAGCGCTTCTCAAGCGCGGTCTGATCCAGATGACTCTCTTCGATGAGACCGTGGCCGAGGTCCTCGATGGCGACGTCCGTTATGTCTTGCGCCGCAATCCCGAACGGGCGGACGCCATCGCTGCCGGGCGGCAATCGAAGCTGGCTAGCTTGCAGAAACTGGTCGAGGCCAAGAACACCTATTTGGCAGAGCATCCGCGGGCGAGTGTGGCCGCAGCCCAGCGCGAAATCGAAACCAGGGAGAAGACGCTGCGGTTACCTGACGTCGTGTTGACGCTCATCGAACGGACGTTCTCGGTGTCTCCGCAGGCCGAGGCCTGGGCAGAAGCAGCGAAGCTGGATGGCTGCTACTGTCTAAAGACAGACGTGCTTGCGCACCAGGCTTCGAAAGAGACCATTCACGACCGTTACAAGGATCTGGCGCAAGTCGAGTGGGCCTTCCGTACCAGCAAGACCGGGCTGCTGGAAGCACGGCCGTTTTTCGTTCGCCTGGAGAAGCGCACCCGTGGCCATTTGTTGGTGGTGATGTTGGCCTACCTGCTCGTCCAGGAGCTCGCCAGCTGCTGGCATGACCTGGAACTGACTGTGGAAGAGGGGTTGGGCGAGTTGAAGTCGCTGTGCACGACGCGTGTCACGGTCAAAGGACAACCCGTACTG
>JBFMEW010000181.1:0-1211 GCA_040753175.1 Acidobacteriota bacterium
GGTACTGTCACTGGAGCTTATAGCACACCAAATGGAGCAAAGCAGTGGCATCCGCCCCGCTTTGCTCTTTCTTTTTGGCCACTAACACCTCAAAATCGTTGCTCAACTACTTTTGGGACAGGCTCTATTGTAACCTCGGATCATACCGAAGTTGCCCATCTCGCGTCCGATCTGTCGAATGTGGTTCCGCAAGCGTGCAAGGTCAGAGGGGCACAGAAGAGCTCTGGATCTGACAACATGCGAAACATACCTTAACCAGAAACGCTTCCGAAGGTGCCGATCCTCCCCCTTCGCAAAGACATGCTCGAAGAAGAATGTTATGTTGGCTTTTGAGAGCCATTCGACTAACCGCCTGAGGGCCTCCGGATGCACCCCAAGCCAGTTCGTTCGGTTAGCGGGATATGTCGGGTCTCCCAACTTAGGGTGCCTCAAAACGAAAGCTTTCAGAAGATCGTTGACGATCTTGTCCGTTGCATCAGGATGGAGGATCGAGTCAGAAACCTCTTTCTTCAGCTGGTCCATCGTCCATCCTTCCCAGGCGAGAACGTGCTGACAAACGAACTCCGCCACTTTCGCTTGACCGCGCCACTGCGTGCGTGCTTTCTTAAGAAGCGCACGCATGGCACTCCCGAAATAATCTGAGTTCGCATCGACGTTCCATTCGCTCGCCGTCATCTGCGGTGTGCGCAGTCCCTCGAGCATCCGCGCAGCGAGCGCCTCAGGTCCATCTACATGAAGTATGACCTTAATGGACTCCTTCCATCGAGTGAGAATTCTGTTGGTTCCGCGGTATTTCCTGAGCCGCCGCGCCGCAAATTCCTGCATAGCCTCACTCTTAACGAACTCGGGCCATCGCAGGTGACAGGCCCGAACCAGCCCTTGAAGGCTGCGGGCCCCGAGGTCCACTTTAGCGTCTCGAAGGTATCGATGAAACCGAGGGTCAAGGACAACGTCAGGCTCCCACGCCAGGTATCGCACTGCACGATTTCCAAGCTCTACAGGGTCTCCCCTGGAAAAGGCCTTCCAAGCTCTGAGGTACTGATCAGGGCAGGTAGGCACCGCCGCTGGCCGGTCCTGTCCTAAACTAGAGCCTGTCCCAAAAGTAGTTGAGCAACGATTTTGAGGTGTTAGTGGCCAAAAAGAAAGAGCAAAGCGGGGCGGATGCCACTGCTTTGCTCCATTTGGTGTGCTATAAGCTCCAGTGACAGTAC
>JBFMEW010000182.1:0-1176 GCA_040753175.1 Acidobacteriota bacterium
ACGAGGGTGGAAGCTGGGAGAAACTTGACCCGTTTGCCGAAGGAGACCATAGCTTGGCCGACCGATGCACTGAGATGGGTCTTTCCGACACCCGAAGGTCCAAACAACAGCAAATTCTCAGCCCGATTCAGCCAAGTGCTGTCCTCGATGAAGGGCATCAACACAGTAGGCTTGAGACTGGGTAGATGAGCAAACTCAAAGTTGGTCAAGAACTTTCCGTAAGGCAAGTGCGCCTCGCTCAGCGCGCGAGTGATCCGAGCTTGGTCGCGGCGGTTGGCTTCGCCCTCGGCCAAGGCCAGGAGGAACTGAGCATAGGACCAGTGCTCTTGAGTTGCTCTCTGTTCTATGGCTGGCCACTCGGCGAGGAAGTGGCTCAGCTTGAGGCGTTTGAGTATTAGGTTCAGGCTCTGGTAAGCGTTCGGCTGGGACAGAGGAGAGGAGTTGGTCATAGGAGGATAGGCAGTGTTGGACGGACTGAACCGAGGAGAGCCTAGGGGAGTCTAGTAAGGTTTGAAACTGTTGCTGTAAGTTCGCCAAACTCAGCTGTCCTTCCTGGAGTTGAGCTTGGACAAAGGCGGCGACTGCCGCTTCTTTGTCATGAGTGGCAGCCAGATACAGGGCTTCCACGATTAGACGAGCCGCCTGATCCGGTTCAAAGGTTTCTTTCATCTGCTGCCACAGGGTTCGCCACTCGTCATTGGGCAACAACTCCTGCTGCCACTGACAGTACAAGAACGCTCTGGGCTTACGACGGAGACTATCAATCACATGACGATAGTTGACGCAGCGCGCTCGGCGAATCTTCTCGTGACCCGCTACATGGACTCGGGGTAACTCCAGCACTGGAGTCGTGCCGATGAAGCCGAGGAGACGGTCATGGTAGAGATGCAAGGTGAGGCGCTGCCCGACCAAGCGCGAAGGCACCGTGTAGAGGATGCAGCGAACGCTGAGGGTGCTGTGGCAACTGACCCGAGCGCTGAGGACTTCGTAGTCTGGGTAACGGTAGCGAGGCAAGGGTTGGAGAAAAGGTTGTTCTTCAGCGAACTTCTGAGCCTGCTTGGCATTGAGCGTGGCGATGACCTGCTCGATGAAAGTTTGATAAGCCGCAACGGAGGCAAAGTCAAAGCTGCCGCGACGGTAGAGAGCTTGGCACAAGCGGCGCTTGAAATGACCATG
>JBFMEW010000183.1:0-1173 GCA_040753175.1 Acidobacteriota bacterium
CGGAGCTTGGCATCGATGGCGCACCAGTCCTGATAGAACCAGCGCTTGACGGCTTCGAACTGCTCCCGCCGGACTGGGTCGGACCCGGCCAGCGAGCTTTCCGACAGAGGCCCACCGATCGGAATCTTCTCTTGAGCCAGATAGCGATTCAGTTCCTCACTGGCCGGGAGACGATACCGCTGCAACCCGGAATCGAAGGCGGGAGCAAACCGGGCCAGACCAGCGTGCCGGTCGAAGACGGAGGGCTCGACCAGATAAGAGGTACGGACTTCGAAGAGCTGTTCTCCCTGCCGGATCTTGGCCTCTAGAAGCTCCCGGCTGATGGCACACTGGTAGACATCGAACAAGGTGACGTAGTCATAGACCACCTTGTGAAGCAGGATGATGAACTGGACCATGTTGGTGTAGGCCTGCTGCCAGAAGGGCTCCTTGCCCCGGCCGAAGAGGTTGGTCAGCAGCGAGGCCACGGCGTAGGCCAGAGCGTAGGCATCCAGATCGTTGTGCAGCGGGTTATAGCAAGTCTCGGCGTCCAGACTGATTTCGACATAGTCGGACTCCCGGTCCAGCTCTTCGAGGATCGAGTGGACCTGATGGCAGAAGTCGCCTTTGACCTCGAGGACCAGACCTCCGATCCGTCGATCCCGCTCCTGGGCTCGATAACTGAGCAGTTGTCGGGTGAAGGGAACCACGCAGCCGCTGGTCTTACCCGTCCCGATGGCCCCGAAGATCGCAATACCGGTAAACAGACCCCGTTCGGGGATGACGAGCCAACGGGGACGTTCTGCCGGGACGGGTTTGCGAGGATGGTGGACTTCCCCCAGAACCAGAAACAGTTCTTCCCTCTGCAGAGGATCGGGATAAGGCGGCAGGGCGTAGGGCCTGGAGTGTCTTGGCTGGGAGTTGAAGACGAACAGATACAAGAAGGAAGTCAGCAGGGAAAAGGCGAAGAAGGGTGTGGTAAACAGGAACGAGACGTAGGCGTACTTCAAGAAATAGAAGGTGGGAAGGTCCCGCCGGTGGATCAGGTTCAGAAAGAGGTTCATCTCTGGAAAAGGGAACCAGAAATAGAGGACCAGACCGACGAGGGAGGCCAAGAGAAAAGCCAGCAAGGTTCGGATTTCGAGCAGTCTCATGGGTTGGTTGCTACCGTTCAGCCGCTCCCCAAGGGAGCAG
>JBFMEW010000184.1:0-1172 GCA_040753175.1 Acidobacteriota bacterium
GTGTAGTCGCTAAGACTTCATCTGACGTTCAGTGATTTACGCTGCACTCTCGGTTGGTGCTGAACTCTCGACAAGACGATCGAGAAGCTTCTCATGCACTAACCGCCTGGAGTCCAGAAAAGTTTCCATGGGTGTCTTACCGTAACAGTACTTACCGCTGTGCGTGCGTTCAGTGTTATACTCGTTGATCCAGTGATCAAGATCCGCTTGTAGCTCCTGGAGCGAGTGGTAGATCTTCTTGCGAAAGGCGATCGCATAGAACTCGTCCTTGATCGTCTTGTGAAAGCGCTCGCAGATGCCGTTGGTCTGCGGGCTGTAGGCCTTGGTCTTGGAGTGATCGATGTTCTCGACGGCCAGGTAGAGCTGGTACTCATGATGCTCCCGTGAGCCGCAGTACTCCGTGCCCCGGTCCGTGAGGATGCGCATCAAGGGGACATCCTGCTCCTCGAAGAAGGGGATGACCCGGTCGTTGAGCATATCGGCAGCCACTAGGGCGTTCTTGCGGTCGTAGAGCTTGGCCATGGCAACCTTCGAGTAGGTGTCGATGAAGGTCTGCTGGTAGATGCGGCCGACCCCTTTGAGCGAACCGACGTAGTAGGTGTCCTGAGCGCCCAGATAGCCCGGGTGCTCGGTCTCGATCTCCCCGTGGGCCTCCTCCTGCTGCTTGGCCTTTTCCAGGGCATGGAGCTGAGCCTCGGTGAGGATCAGATGCTCCTGCGCCATCTTGGCTTCCAGGGCCTTCAGGCGCTTCTTCATCGTCTCCAGGTCATGCCGCAGCCAGACGTTTCGGACGGTGGCAGGGGAGACGCTCTGGCCCTTCTTCTTCAGCTCATTGGAGACACGAAGCTGGCCATGGGCAGGCTGCTCGATGGCGTACTCGACCACGATCCGTTCGACTTCAGGATCGATGCGGTTCTTGAGATTGGGCTTCTTGCGCGAGATCTCCTGCAGTGCAAGCTCGCCACCGTTCTCGTACAGCTCTTTGAACCGGTAGAAGCTATCCCGACTGTAGCCCATGACTTTGCAGGCATCCGAGACGCTTCCCAGAGTCTGGGCAAGCTTCAAGAGCCCAAGCTTGTTCTTGATTACTTTCTGTTCCGTGGTCATCTGACACGCTCCTCTCTTTGATGATGAATGATACAAGTCTGTCAGATGAAATCCTAACTACTACA
>JBFMEW010000185.1:0-1137 GCA_040753175.1 Acidobacteriota bacterium
CTAGTGTTTAATTGCGTAAGTTAACGATAGTGTTTCTCAACTGAGAACCTCGCACTTCACGCTTGCGCCAGACAAAGGGTTTGGCCGTTGGACCATAGGCGGCGACGAAGTCCTCAATGGCATGCCGCAGTTGCTCCTGATTGCGGAAGGAAGCGCCACGCAGGGCTTTGCGCGAAAGGATTCCAAACCAGATTTCCACTTGGTTGAGCCAGCTGGCCGACGTGGGAGTGAAATGGAATGAGACATTGGGATGAGCCGCCAGCCAGGCTTGGTTTTTCTTGTGTATGCAGTAGTTGTCCAAAATGACATGGATTTCCTGGCCTTCGGGAAGGTCGCAGACGACGTGATCCATAAATTCCAGAAACTCCAGGCGACGCTTCTTGTGGGTGATCTGAGTCCGAATCGCTCCGGTCGAGACTTCCAAGGCCGCAAACAAATTCAACGTGCCATGACGCTTGTAGGTGCTCTTGAACCCCCGCACCACTCTTCCATTGTCAGTTTCCACGTAACCGGTCGATCGCTCCAGCGCCTGAATGCTGGGCTTTTCATCCACCGACAACACCAAGGCATTTTCTGGAGGGTTCAGATAAAGCCCGACGACGGCAGCGGCCTTGGTGGCAAACTCCGGATCGGTGCTCACGCACCAGCTGCGTTGCCGGATCAGGCTGATGCCTTCCTTACGCAACACCCGCCAGACTGCATGGACCGAGGCCTTCAGATGTTTGGCGACTGCCGGACCGTCCCAAACGGCCTGACCTCGAGGCGGCGGCAATTCCAGAGTGGCCAACACTTGGTTGCGGAACTCATCGGTATAGTGTCGCGGCTTGCCCGACCGGGGCCGATCCACCAGACCCGCAGGTCCCGCTTTGTCGAACCGCTGCCGCCAGGCAATGACCGTGTTGGGCCTAATCTTGAGGTCGCGCGCGATGGCAGCCACCGCCCGACCCTCCAGACACTGCAAAATGATGCGGGCGCGTTCCACCAGCCGGGCTTCCAGTGTTCGGCTTGCCGCCCAGTTTCCCAAGGTCTTTCGATCTTCTTCAGAACAGCGTGGAATCGGAGCTGTCTTGGGCATCGTCAACCTCCTTTGCCCAAGACACTATCAGATATCTATTACTTATGCAATTAAACACTAGC
>JBFMEW010000186.1:0-1133 GCA_040753175.1 Acidobacteriota bacterium
CGCATATTAGTAGGCGGCATCGCCGCCGTGCTTGTCGTCCTTGTTGCGGGCTTAGAACCTATCCGAATAACCCGGAACAGCGGAACGTAATGATGGCACAGACAAAATGAACCAGAGCAAAATAGTTTTCAGGTTTCTTCTCCCAACGGATCAAGATACGCCGGAAGCGATTCATCCAACTGTGCGTCCGTTCCACCACCCATCGGCGTGCTTTGAAACCCACCTGATGCTTGATCGCTTGAGCCTCTTGGCCCCGCGAGCAAATATGAGCGGTATAGACAAATTCCTTCACCAGATCTCTGACCTCACCCGAATCATACGCCTTATCCAAACACATTCCTTGGGGACGCGCCCGTGTCGGCCGCGGGCGGGCGACCGGGATACTCTCAAGCGTCGCCTCGACCATCTTACTGTCGTGGCAGTTGGCCCCGGCAATCGCCACGCCAATCGGGATACCGTCCGCTTCCGTCAGCAGACTGCGTTTAACGCCTCTCTTGGCTCGATCCGTAGGGTTGGGGCCGGTTTTTTCCCCCACCCAGCGGGGCCTTGGTCATGGCCCCGTCCATCGACTGCCACGACCAATCAATCCCTTTCAGCTCGTCGTACTCTCCCAGAGCCAGGGCCCAGAGCTTCAGAAACACTCCGGCCTGCGTCCATTCCTGAAATCGCGAATGAGCGGTGCTGCTGGAACAGATACCCGTTTCGTTCAAAGCGTTCCACTGGCAGCCGGTCCGCAACACAAAGAGGACGCCATCCAGGGCTTGGCGGTCCGGGACTCTCGGTCGGCCCCCGCCGAAACGATGCGTGTTGGGATGCTTCGGTAGCAGCGGCTCGATCTTCTTCCACAGTTCGTCCGAAATCCTGTATCGGCTTTTTGTTCTCTGTTTCTTCGTTCTTGCATCCTTTCAGAGGCACTATTGCCTCTGAGTATATCGGCTATCCGAGGGTTATTCGGATAGGTTCTTATTAACTTGCACTTGGATGTGTAGACCGCCCACAGCACCGGTTCGTTTGCATCGCGTAAGTCTCTCCCAAGCAGTGTCCATCTGAGTAATCTGTGGCTCTGAATTGACTATTGACTATTGACTATTGTCCCTGCCTTCGCAGGGATGACAGCATTAACGTAGCCGCGT
>JBFMEW010000187.1:0-1129 GCA_040753175.1 Acidobacteriota bacterium
CCTAAGGTAGCGAAATTCCTTGTCGGGTAAGTTCCGACCTGCACGAATGGCGTAACGACCTCCCCACTGTCTCCAGCATAGACTCAGCGAAATTGAACTCCCCGTGAAGATGCGGGGTACCCGCGGTCAGACGGAAAGACCCTATGAACCTTTACTGCAACTTCGCAGTGGCGCCAGGAAGGGACTGTGTAGGATAGGTGGGAGGCTTTGAAGCCGGGGCGCTAGCCTTGGTGGAGCCAACCTTGAAATACCACCCTGTGCCTTTCTGGCGTCTAACTGAGCTCCGTCATCCGGAGCCAGGACCCTGCGTGGTGGGCAGTTTGACTGGGGCGGTCGCCTCCCAAATGGTAACGGAGGCGCGCGATGGTGGGCTCAAGCCGGTCGGACATCGGCTGTTGAGTGCAAAGGCACAAGCCCGCCTGACTGTGAGCGCGACAGCGCGAACAGAGACGAAAGTCGGCCTTAGTGATCCGGTGGTCCCGCGTGGAAGGGCCATCGCTCAACGGATAAAAGGTACTCTAGGGATAACAGGCTGATCTCCCCCAAGAGTCCACATCGACGGGGAGGTTTGGCACCTCGATGTCGGCTCATCGCATCCCGGGGCTGGAGCAGGTCCCAAGGGTTCGGCTGTTCGCCGATTAAAGCGGTACGTGAGCTGGGTTTAGAACGTCGTGAGACAGTTCGGTCCCTATCTGCCGTGGGTGTAGGAGACTTGCGAGGATCTGTCCCTAGTACGAGAGGACCGGGATGGACGTACCTCTGGTGTACCAGTTGTTCCGCCAGGAGCATCGCTGGGTAGCTAAGTGCGGACGGGATAACTGCTGAAGGCATCTAAGCAGGAAACCCCCCTCTAAACGAGGTCTCCCTCGAGGGCCGTGATAGACCATCACGTCGATAGGCCGCAGGTGGAAGTCGGGTAACCGACGCAGCCGAGCGGTCCTAATAGCCCGACAGAACTCAAATCCACCAACAGCGCAACGCGGCCCGCAATGGCCGCACCGCACGCAGCACCAAACCGCGCTCAACACACACACACACACACTACCTACCCAAAACCAGCCAATCCCGTCCTCACCCACCAATCCAACTGGATCCGGCGCGGTGGCTCGGTGGTCATCGCGCGGATGAC
>JBFMEW010000188.1:0-1046 GCA_040753175.1 Acidobacteriota bacterium
GCGTTACCGCGAGGCAGAACCTCTTCAGGGAAGATAAAGTTCTCGTGGGGTTGATCCTGAGGAGCCATCCAAGCCCGGATGCCCTCATTGAGCAGAATATTCTTGGTGTAGAACGTTTCAAACTCAGGATCTTCTGCCGCCCGCAGTTCCTGGGACACAAAGTCGTAAGCCCGCAGATTTAAGGCTAAACCGACAATCCCTATCGAACTCATCCACAATCCGGTGACGGGAACAAACAGCATGAAGAAGTGCAACCAACGCTTGTTGGAGAAGGCAATTCCGAAGATTTGCGACCAGAAGCGGTTGGCCGTCACCATACTGTAGGTTTCTTCCGCTTGGGTGGGGTTGAAAGCTCCAAAGGTGTTGGCTTTGTCACCGTCTTCAAATAAGGTGTTCTCGACGGTGGCTCCGTGAATGGCGCACAGTAAGGCTCCACCCAGGATTCCCGCGACTCCCATCATGTGGAAGGGGTTGAGCGTCCAGTTGTGGAAGCCTTGCAAGAACAGGATAAACCGGAAGATGGCGGCGACTCCGAAGCTGGGTGCAAAGAACCAGCCGGATTGCCCCAGGGGATACATTAAGAAGACCGAGACGAAGACGGCGATGGGGCCGGTGAAGGCGAGGGCGTTGTAAGGACGAATCCCGACTAGACGGGCGATTTCCAACTGCCGGAGGCAAAAGCCGATTAAGGCAAAGGCTCCGTGTAGGGCAACAAACGTCCACAACCCGCCGAGTTGGCACCACCGGGTGAAGTCGCCTTGGGCTTCCGGTCCCCACAGGAACAGCAGCGAGTGTCCGACGCTGTTGGGGGGGGTTGAGACAGCGACGGTGAGGAAGTTGCAGCCTTCTAGGTACGAGGATGCGAGTCCGTGGGTGTACCAGGAGGTGACGAAGGTGGTGCCGGTGAGCCAGCCGCCTAGCGCTAGATAGGCGCAGGGGAATAGCAGTAGGCCGGACCAGCCGACGAATACGAAGCGATCGCGCTTGAGCCAGTCGTCGATGGCATCAAACCACCCTCTTGAACTTGGCGCGCGTCCGACTGCAAT
>JBFMEW010000189.1:0-1010 GCA_040753175.1 Acidobacteriota bacterium
GACGGCATGAAGTCGGAATCGCTAGTAATCGCGCATCAGCTCGGCGCGGTGAATACGTTCCCGGGCCTTGTACACACCGCCCGTCACACCATGGGAGTTGGGTCGACCCGAAGGCGCTGCGCCAACCTCGCGAGAGGGGGCAAGCGACCACGGTCGGTTCAGCGACTGGGGTGAAGTCGTAACAAGGTAGCCGTAGGGGAACCTGCGGCTGGATCACCTCCTTTCTAAGGAAGCTTCTGGTTATCCGTTGGTCTTTCGGGATCGCGGATCGTGAGGCGACTTAGCAGCCCGGCAACGGGCTTATGGGCAGGCTTTGGGCCGTCCTCATATCCCTTCATGTGAAAGCCACGGGTTGCCGCCCGTATTGAGTTCGGGTCGGTAGCTCAGGTGGTTAGAGCGCACGCCTGATAAGCGTGAGGTCGGAGGTTCGAGTCCTCCTCGACCCACCATTCCTTTGGGGTGATCGGGCGTGTTTTGCCCGTTTTGCTGGGCTTGGGGCCTTAGCTCAGCTGGGAGAGCACCTGCTTTGCAAGCAGGGGGTCGTCGGTTCGATCCCGACAGGCTCCACCAGGATCTTCGGCTGCGATCTTCGGTTTGACTGCTGAGCGCCTTTGGGTGCTGAGCCGTCCAACTGGACGACGTTTTGACAATCGTGAAGAAAGAGAAACATCAGAACCGCTGGTTCCTCCGAGTGTGGGGGTGACCTGGGGGGCGCAGGATTGCGCTGTCCGAAGGCGGTTTTGTTCCAAGTCAAGTACACTAACCGAAAGTTCCATGGCCTTACCCGGCCATGGGGCGGGAAATGTATGACTTCCGACCGGGCTGCGCCGTGATGGCGTGGAGGATGGGTGCGAGCTGGGCAGCAAAAGGCCGGCTTGCGAGGCCTGTCCGTCTCTGGATCGGATCAAGCGCGAGAAGGGCGTTTGGTGGATGCCTTGGCAGCAAGAGGCGATGAAGGACGTGATACCCTGCGATAAGCTTTGGGGAGCCGGGAATGGGCTTTGATCCAA